>JBGSKC010000022.1:0-19680 GCA_041741415.1 Bacteroidia bacterium
TTTCGGATGGCTCAACTTCTTCCGGCGACTCAATCGCGATTATGAAAAACTTCCCGAGTCCCATGCCGCTTTCATCCAGTTGGCCTTCATCAGTATCATTCTGAACAGAATTTGCCGCTGAGAGTTCCAAACATGGTCTTATTCTTTCTGAAAGCAAGTCCTTTTGCAAATTAAAATATTTTCGCAAATTGTACCAGATCAGTTTAACATACGTTGAACTGAAAGATTCCAGCTAAATCGCAGTCGCCATGACAGACAGTACTAGATCCATAGGTCTAGAAGCTCCGAATCATTCCCCTTCTACAGAGGCAGGAAGCCATTACATTTTTGCTATTGGCATCGACAAATATGATCATATTCGGCCTGACCTCAACAATGCAGTCCGGGATGTTAACACCCTGGTAGATTTATTTACCGCAAAATATCAGTTTGAGCCTTCCAAAGTCATCAAGCTGATCAACCAGGATGCCACCCGCAGCAAGATTCACGCACGATTCGGCGAATTGGCACAGCGCGTTGGAAAACGCGATACCCTGCTGATTTACTTTTCAGGACATGGGGCTTATGACCAAACCAGGGATGATGGCTATTGGATTCCTGTGGACGGAAAACCCAACGATACTTCCACCTACTACTCCAATAATGAGATACTCGCAGATGTCAAAAACATATCAAGCCTTCACACACTGATCATTGCCGATTCATGTTACTCAGGCAAGCTATTTTCCCGAAATAAGAACGCCTCTTTCGCAGGGCGCCTCGAAAACATCCCATCCCGATGGGCAATAACCTCTGGCCGGGATGAGCTGGTTAGCGACGGTCCTCCTGGTACCCATAGCCCGATGGCCCATGGTATGCTCCTTTTCCTTCAGGAGACACCTGACGAATCCATTCGCCTCTCAAAGCTATTCGCCCATGTAGAGGAAGCCGTTGGAAGCAATTACCAACAAATGCCACGCTGTGAACCTCTTCAGAATGTGAACCACATGGGAGGAGAGTTTGTCTTCAGGAAAAAGGGGACCGTAGCTACCCCGCCACCCCCGAAACCCCCGAAACCATCTCAACCGGGCTTCAAGCCCCCTAAAGCCTTATGGATCGGTGCAGGAGTTCTTGTGGTGCTCGTTCTCAGCATTTTTTCAGGAAGCTGGTTCCCAAACACGCCTTCTGTTAGTGGGCTATCAGATTCAACCATAGTCGATACCAATGACGAGGTAATCGACACAGCCCAGGATACAACTAAACCGCCGCCAACTGAAACGAATTCTGGTCCAGATGTCGAAAACCCAATCGTTCCCCCCCCCAAAAAACCGCGTACCGAAACAACGACGGATACTCCAATAGTAATTGAGCCTGAAGTAACACTTTACCCTGTGACATTCACAACCGGAGGAGCAGAAGGGATCAGCATTTCCTTTTATGATGATGAGGGAAAAGAATATAAGCAAACAACCATGGAAGGACAACCTGCTCTCATATTCAAGGTCCCGGCATCTTTGCGAAATCGCGAGAATGTAGCAGTGTATTTTGCTAAAGCTGGACGTCCTTTAGTCACTAAAACACTCGACTTTTCCACCGGGAGTCCGATTCCTGTCCCCCAACTTTAACTAAATTTCCTATGGCAGCCTACCCAAGCATTCTGCTATTCGCGATCCTGGCCCTCGGGCAGGTCACAACGGCATGGGCTCAAAGGCCCACAGAAGTAATCATTTCTGGAGTTATTACAGATGCTATTACCCGGCAATTTGTAAAGGACGCAACTGTTTCTCTTAAAATTACAAGTCAGGAAACAAAAATCGTTAAAACTGGCAGTAATGGCGAATATCGGTGCACGATCCAGGTTAGACAAGAGGCAATCATAACAATAACTGTAAATCATCCGCTATATCCCCTCATAGAAAGGAAAGAAGAAGTTCGGATCCCTGGCCCCAACCGGTACGCATTCGACTTCGAAATTACGAAGACTAGCGATAGTAAAATCACTATTGGTGGGTACGTTAGAGATAAATTTACCCATTACCCTATTTCTGGCGCTGACATTTCCTACATCAACAGTTCTGGTCAAAAAATATATTCGACCAAAACAAACGCTGAGGGATACTATGAGTTTAAGTCTAGCTTTGATAGAGGAGCTAAGGTTAAAATCAGGGTAAGTCCTCCCCCTGCTTATGTCCCGGATGAAAAAGATTGTGTTATTATTGACCCAAGTATTGATAATACGGAGCAAGATTTCTACCTCACAAGGTATGAAGATCTGTATATTCAAGTAACGCTGCGTGTCATAGATCCTAAAAAGAGAAAGCGTATTCCAGAGACTAAAATACTTTACAAATATTTCGGGGAATTACGGGACACCCTCACCGACTTAGATGGCGAAGTCTTGATCAAATTTCCTCGCTGGGAATATGGAGGGAAGGAGCATGTATTTACTTTTGAGAAACCAGGATACCAAACATTCGTTTTTCGCCCAACTTTGCCCGGAGACGGAACCCCTGTCATGTACAAAGTTGAATTAACCCGGGCTCGCCGTTTCCCGTGGAGTGCCATGCTATTCACTGCCGGGGGGGCGTCTGCCATAACTGGAGGCATCATGCACCTGCGTGCAGGTCAATCTTACGATCGGTACCTGGACTTTAGCAATGCAGAACGCGAAGCTGATTTTGAAACAGCCAACCGGTTGCGAGGGGGGGCGATCATTGCATATGGAGCAAGCGTCGTGACCCTGGCCGGAGGGGTCGCATTGGATTTTCATCGGAAAAAACTGGAGGATGAGGCTGCCTTCGGTCGTTTAACACCGGTCATCAGCACAACTTCTTTGGGCCATGTTCAAGCTGGCGTAACATTCCGCTTTTCTTCACCTCGTTAAGCCCATAAAAATGAAAAAGATATTTGCTTCTGTCGCCCTTGCCTGGACCCTCCTTGCTGTTGCAGGTTGTGAATCCATCTTGCCATATGATCGCACAGACCCTGAGTGTCCGGTGGTACTGAGCATTTCCCCCACAGGTGCACGTTTCGGGGAAGTGGTAACTGTGAATTGTGAGAATTTGTATTTGGATGATATAGCTGAATACCAAGTGCTGATAAATGGCGTTGCACTGCCGGAAGGTAGTATTGAGGATGTGGATACAGTTGCCCAAACATTGTCTTTCCTTGTTCCATTAGGTCAGCAAGGCGGATTATTATCAATAAGGTTGAGAAACCCAGCAAATTTTTGCGAGCCGGAAAATAGTGTCTCCGCCCCTCAGTTTACCTATTACTATACTGCAACACTCAGCCCATTTGCAGGTACAGCCTTCACAACCTCCTGCCCAGAGTGTTTTGACTCTCCCAGAGGACTTGATGTCGATCCAAGCGGCAACCTGTTTGTGGTCGACAGACTACACCATGTAATAAAAATGATTCCCTACAATCAAAGCGTCCCGCAGAAACCAACCATAATAGCTGGAAGGACGAATTTGTCTGGCTCTACCGATGATATCTTGGGAATATATTCAACTTTCAATGCACCAAGCGACATTGCCCTCGATGAAAGCGGTAATATCTATGTGGCAGACGAGTTCAATTATTGTATCAGGAAGATTGACAAAAACATCAACAGGACTGTTACAACTATTACGGGTGATCCAAATGAGCCAGGCGGTACGCAGGCCCAAACTTCGCTTAGCGAGGCGCGTTATAATCTCCCCATTGGTATTGCCACTAATGGGACTAATAAGATTTTTGTTACAGATTACATAGGACATAGGCTTCGTCAGATAGATATTGGTGCTAACACAGTAACCACACTTGTAGGAGACGGTACTCCTTCTTTCTCAGGCTTGAGTTTTCCGGTAGGGGTAGCATTTTCCCTAAATAGAAGTGCTCAGTATTCGATCTTTGTAGCAGACAGAAGTAACAACCGTATCTTGGGGGTCGGTGCCACTACAACCTCTATTGGATCACCAACCTACCTAAGTCAGCCAGTGGATATGGCAATTGACCAGAATGGTGCTGTTTTCGTCGTTGATCAGGGCAAAAAACAAATTATTGCTATCTATCCCGACAACCATTATGAGGTAATAGCAGGTGAAGGCACCCAGTATGATGCTTTTGAAATGCCTTCAGGCATTGCTGCTGATGCTGTCCACTCAATATTATATGTTTCTGACGAATCAAAGCATACCATAGCCAAAATAACCTTAGAATAGAAATTTCATCACTGTACATACTTGCATACAGTGATGAAATTCCTCATAGTATCAAGGTACTGGAATCGGTGGATTACAGGATCCTGCATCTATTCCTGTAACGCCAGCTGTGATTCTGAATGTATGAGTATCGGTTACTTCATCGTAGTCGTGTACAATAGTAACTCCAGCAGGGATCGCCGAAACTGGATCGGATGCAGAAAGATTAACTGAAAAGTCAATAGCTTGTTGTATGAGTTTATTCCCATTTGCGGTTTGCCCGTACCACAACCTGATGCAATGTGGGCCAACAAAGTCTGTAGAACTAAACTTTCTGAGTGTCACAGATCCTGCAGTGGTATTCCCGGGACTGAGCACCCCCCCGAAATTGTACGCATTCGTATTTGCAAGGCATGAAGCTGCATTTGGACATCCGGGGCAAGACTTATACCATACTGCGTTCTGACAAAGAGCGTAGTCAACGTTGTTTAGTGTTACGTAAAAAACGAGTTTTGTTGTTTGCTGAGTCCCGGCGCTGGGTATGTTCATCACACTGGCAGGGTTCGAACAAGTTGTAAATATTCCTGATTGTGCCCGCAAGTTAACAGGACCGTCCTGACTATTATACATTCGAAACTCGACATCGGTATTGCCGGGTGCATTGGCAATCGTGAAGCTGCCTTCATCGCTGACGTATGAAAGTATATTGTCGTCCACATCTCCTAAGTTTGTAACCCCATAAGCAATTCCCGTGTTTCCATTGATTAATTCGCTGTAAGCCGAAAAAGCTGGTCCCGGATTTGAGTAATTTACAGTTATGTCGTTTAGGCACTGGTTCTGTTTAAAATCCAGATTCCAGGTAGACAGGTGGGTCATCTTAAACTTTGCCCAAAGCCCCCCATCTCCCTTTTCAACTATAGATGTATTCTCCAGCTTCCAAATACCTTTATTACTACTCCACACATTTATGGTGTCTCCTTTTTGATAAGGAGCATTGGTAAGAGGGTTAATCAGCGTATCTCCAATAGGCAATGCGACAGTGATAGGTTTATCAAAGTCGCTAACAAGCTCATCTCCAGCCTTTATCTCCATCGTAACCCACCCGGCTGTAGCAAAATAAAAGGGAGAACCAGGGCTGGCTAATACCTGACCGATCTGGTCAACAGCATCGGTAACGAGTGGCCCTCCTGGAAATGTTCTGCCTGAGGCTACGTTACCCGGAGCAACAAAAGAAATCTGGTAGCTCAACTTGTCTATATTATCGGGGAGTCGCTCCTTCTTACTTGTAAAAGTGGTACCCTTTAAGATTGATACACTTATTAGACGGCTTACCCCATTAGAAATTTCTGGAGTAATCAATAAGTCCTCGGTTGTAGTGCTTTGCGAAATAGGAAGTGTACCATTAGCGGCTGCCATACCAGCAGGCAGATCATCTACCTTTGCCAAGTAAACAGGAACGTACTGGGCCTCATCCTTAGAAATAAGGATATTTTGAAAATTAGAAACATATCCTTCTGCTTCTGCCATGATTGTAAATCTGTAAGGTAATGTATCACTAATATTGGCTCTGGGACTTAGTCCCAGGCTCATTACCCCGCCCTCTATTTCAATCACAGAGTTTGATGCTATCGGCAACCCATTTGAGGTTAATACCATACTATTAGGGTCAATGATGGTCACCTTTAGTTTAGGAATTTGGGCGTCGAGAAACCGGTTGGCATCAATAAAAGCAATTCCTACAGGTGCTTTTATTGCTTGAGTAAGTTCTATTGAGTTACCCTCTTCTGTATTAGGTAGTTTCTTACACCCCGTGTTGAGACCGGATAGAGCTAAAACTATGACCAAAAAAGAGACAATAGAATATCTCCTGGAAGAAAAAATGAAATGACTCATGATGCTGAAAGATTAAATGGTTAAAAAATCAAAAAAAATGGCAATTAACATGTAAATCAATCATTTCACCGTCCGAACCCTGGCCGTGAACACAGCCCAGTCCAGACCGCTAACCGCAGAAGCGCGTTTCCTTTCAAGGCCAACGCTTCGTAAGTCGCCTCTCGGATCATTGTCCAGCATCAGGTCTTGCTGTTCATACCGGCTCAGATCCAACTGGCGGCTGGAGACAACGATCTTCACATACTCTACGATCTCGTGAATATTCCAGGCCTTATAGTCTGGGTCGATCGTGATTGGCAAGGTAGAGCGGCGGCGAGCACCCTCGTAGTAGCCCAACGAGATGGGGGGCCCTCCCCTGACCAAAAGCTGGTCGTCGCCTTCTATCAGATTGCTCATCACGCCGTATTTGCTTTGCAGATACAAAGCCCCCGCAAAACATTCCTTGATCCTGGACTGGGGATGCAGTGAGATACTCAGCCGGAAAGCAGGCTGAAACCTACCCTTGTAGCGAAGTACTTTCTCAGATACCATGCCTGTTTCTTTGTCCCCCCTAACTGCATCCAGGTTGACCTCGTCTAGCTCCTGCCCCTCAATGATTTCCCAGGTAAAGACAAAGTCTTCTTCCCGGAACACGTCGCTTTCCTGCCGAAGCTCAGATATGCTGACCCAGCGGCCTACGGCTTCGACCTGCTCCCAGAACAGTTTGGGGTCATGCGTCCGCTTGAACAACGGATAATTGGGGTTGTTAGCATGGGTCAGCACAAAGGCATTGTCTCTGGTCAGGCGGACCAGATAGCCGGGGCTGCTACCTTCTGCCTCCAGCAGGTCGGTGTACAGGCGCTGCGTCTCTCCCCAGGCAGACTTGAGCTGCGCAACAATTTCCGGATACTTCTTTAATGCTATGGAAAATCCCGCCTGAATTTTTCGCCCGGCTCTGCCAACCACATAAGCACGGTAGGCCCTGCTCACTTCCAGGGCACCCAGTCCTTCTCCGGACAGGAGCGATTGATTGCCCCCTGCCTCTTCAATCGTAGCCCGTACTTCTGTACCTTCCACCCTAACCACAGAAGTGCTGAGCAGGCCGTCTATCTCTCCGCCATACAGGATCCAGTGCTGCCCATTGTAGCGCAGCTCATAAGTGGGCCTGTAGGGTTTGATGCCGGTGCCGAGAAAGGTCATATCCTGATCCTCCACAACCCGCGAAAACTGCACAGGGTTCTGGTTCACAGTCCGGTTCCGAACGCTGGCCTGAACCGCCTGCATCAGCTCACGGTAACTGAAGGCTGTGCCGCCAGTTTTGAGGGTATCCAGCAGGCGGGAGGTGAACAGCCCGGCACCATTGATTTCCAGGGCTTTTTCGTGCGCAGCAGCAGCAGCCAGATGGATGTATCGGACAACGGGCGGTTCATAGCTGCCATCCGGCTTCTGTACATAGAAATTCTGGCCATACCCAAGGTACTGCGAAAAGGGCACCGACTCACCTGTCGGAGACTCATGCCGGTATTTCACCTGATCCGACTCCTCGCGAAAATTGTTCCCCGAATGACAACTGTCCACAATCAAGAGGCAGTGAACGCCTTCCTTCTCTCTGAGCGTATCCCAGATCAGGTAAGCAAGTTCCTTGTCTATCAGGTCTCTGGCACCGTTGCGGCTGTCCACGCAGACCAGGGTTTCGTTCATTCCATCGGGCTTGCTTTGGAGAAATTCAGGTGGAGCTGGCACCTGAGAGCCATGCCCGCTGAAATAGAAGAGGCATATATCATCACGCTTCGCCTGCTTTAGGTGCGCAAACGCCTTTCCCGACAGGTTGGCAAAAGTTGGCTCGTCGTAAGACACAGGCAGATCCCGCTCCAGAAGGAATTTATCTGCCGGATTGGGTGCCAGGAAATAGACCGGCTGATAGTCCAGACTTTCCTGCTGCTGGCAAAAGCTGGTCAAAAACCGGTTCAACTCCACCACGTCGCGGACGCAGCCATTCAGGGGGTTTTTGGAGCCGGGATAGGCGTTGATCCCGACAAGTGTCGCAAAAAGTGTTCGTGCCATAACAGGTTATACTTATTCGCCAAAGGCTGCTTTGAGATAATCGGAGGCGTAAGGTGAGTCGAGTACCTGCTCACGGAAGTCGTCTGATTCTACGATTCCCCTGACGGCAGCGCCATCCCCAAGGTCCAGGCTGGCGTAGAGGTCATAGAATTGCGGGTCCGTCTGCAGGAGGTGCAGGAGCTCCATCGCGAGGCGATCAGTTGTTGGGCCCTCAGCCCTGAAGCCGGGCCGGTTGAGAAAAAAAAACTCAACGGTCTCCACCAATCCCGCGAAACTGCTTTCGGCTTCGGGCGACTTTTTCAGCAACGAAGCGTCTGGCACAGCTACTTGCAGGGCATCGAGAGCGCGGATAATGCCGTTTCCGTAGTACTGCTTCCAGTCGGCAAACACCTGGCCTTTGGCCGCGGTTTGGTATAAGGCATGGCGTACAGCCTCCACCTTCATCCAGCGTTTGCCGGGAGCATTGTAGCCTTTGGCTTCCAAGTCGTCTCTGTAATATGCCAGCCATAATGCTGCCGCAGCGGCCACCTGTGGGGTGGCAGAGGACGTCCCCCCTCCATCGCGCATGAAGGGCCGCCTGCCCTCAGGATCATGATGGGCCCTGAGCACGTTGGGGGTGTAGGCTGCCAGCGCCCTGGTCATGCGCGAGGCCGGCCCCCAGGAACCCTGCATATGACGGGTAATGTCTCCTCCTCTTTCTGCCTGATCATCCAGAAGATACTCCTGGTCATAAGGGAGGTGATTATGCATCGCCCCCGTAGCCGCAATGACACGGTGGAAAGCAGCGGGGAACAGCACACACTTCGGAAGCACATTTTTGACTCCCTTGTACCAGTTATTTCCTGCTGCCGAGACTACCACAACGCCAGCCTCGTATGCTTCATTGATGGCGTTTGCCATGCGCCTGCTTGGCCTTCCAGCCATTGACATCGTCACTACCTCGCAGTTGATGTCCACAGCGTATTTCAGTGCCTCGCAGAAATTTTCTGTGTTCAGGATGGCCACACTGTCGGAAATCCGCAAAGGCACAACCTCTGCGAAAGGAATGGCTCCCACCTCCTCTGTTAATTCCTCGGCCAGATAGGTGTCCTCACTGAGGGCGGGCTTTCTGCCTGCCAGGATCGTCACTGTGCTGAGGCCATGGCCGTCCTGGCCGGAAGCTCCGTCAGGTTTGTCAAGGGCGAAGTCGCTGATCTCATTCTTCCCCTTGACAAAGTTTTTGTCGAGGTTCAGGTTCAGGAAAAGAGGCTGCCCAGGGTGGGAAGGAACATACCCGGTGTCGATTTGCGCAATCCTGATGACGGGCTGCTCCGCTCCCAGTTTTTGTTTTACCAGGTCTCTGGCTTCTGCAAGCTGAGAGTGGCCCTTGCCGAGGTACCAGGTCACGGGAGGATGGGAGGCAGGGTCTGTCGTTGCAGGAGGCCAGTGGGGCATGTAATGGCCGTCTCTGGAGCTCCTTAGCTCTATGGCCACAGGAGCGACCGGGTTGGCCGAGAGGACAGGTTCTACCCGGGCTTCAATCCCCCGCTTCCGGAGGGAAGTGCCCAGCGCATGCGCTGCGCTCCAGCCCTGCTGGTAAGGCACAGAAGGAGCTTCCACTGTGATCAGGTATCGCCCGTCCTCCTCTCTTTCGTCGAGAATAACCAGTTCGGCACCACCTTTAATTTGGTCAGTTGGCTTTGAGCTGAGCTCCAGCAGCAGGATTGCAGCCGCTTTGACTTCAGCGGTTTCCGCTATCCATGGCTGGACCTGCTTGTAGTAGTTCTTCACGGGCTTGCTCTCCGGCTGGCGGTATCCGCTTACGCGCGTGTGCGGCAACCCGATCTGAAATGGGAAAGCCTCGTCAAACGTGGAAATGATCCCTCCGTACTGAAAAAAGTTGGGGTGCGGATAGTAGTATTTCTCCCCTACAGCCTGCAGCAGTTCTTCGGCATTCATCTTGTGATTGGCGGGGTCGCTGAGCAGTTCCTTGAGAGCCTTGGTGAATATTCCATGCTCTTTCCCGTCAAGGGTTTGCTGCTCATCCTGGCAGGCGGCCAGCAATTTAACCGAAGCTTTCACCTCCCAATTGTCAGGCTGGAAGCGGAACTTATCCAGCAGGGGCTGATAGATGTGGCTTTGCAGCATCATGACAAACTGCTCAACGGACCGCGGTAACTGGCGGGAGCGCATACCGCGGTGCATGGCGGCATCAGCCATGCCTGTTGAAAAAGCTTCGGTCAGGTCAATGGCCAGTTCTTTTGTGACAGTTCCTGAGTGACAACTGTCTGACACGACCAGGATGCGGGTACCTCCGGCAAAGGCCATGAAGGCCTCATAGAGTTCATCGTCGAGGAGCTGCCGGTCATAGAGGCACCAGGTCTGGTCGTAGCCTTCCGGGTCCTGGGCTGCGGGCTTTTCGTTGGTGATCTGGCCACCGTGGCCTGCGTAGGTGAGCAGCAGGATATCACCTGGCTTCATGACGCCGGAATACCGGTTCAGGGCAGCAAGTACCTCTGTGCTGGTGGCGTCCTGATCATGCAGGCTGCTGGCCTGGTATCCTTGCTGAGTGGCAAAAGAAGCCCAGAAGCGGGCATCATTGACGGCGGCCTTGAGTGGAGAAAGCTCATCGCCATAGTGGCGGGGATCGGTCGTGTTAACGCCGATGTGGAGCGAATAGCCAGTAGCCATGTCGTGCTGGGGTTAAAAGGTGAAAACATGGTTTCGCATATGAAAAATAAAGAGAGTTCGGTTTATATCCAACCTCAAAACAAAAAATCAGAATCAATGAATCATTGTAAAAACCCGAACCCTCCGGGAATCTTGTTAATTCCCTTTTTCGGGTTATTTTTGTGCATACACCCTCGTGTTATGAAAGCCAAAAACACCTTCCTCTGCTGTTGTCTGCTTTTGGCGGGTTTTTCTGCCGCTGCCCAGGTGGATTGTATGCTCATCCTCCGGACGGTTGAGTGCGCCTCTACCCTAATACAGGTAAATTGCCCTGTCCGTCTGTAATACATTCTCTTGAGCGGCCAGTCTCCTGCAAGCCACGTTGAAGAGTTGTCATTTTACGCCTCTTTTAGCATCTCAGAGCTTAGAAGCGTATAGTACGCTCTGGTAGCAACTGCCGGATTAAGGCTTGCTCGGCCTCGCTAATGGGATTGCCAGAGAGATCGAGATAGGCCAGATTTTTCAAGGCCGCAATCTCCGGTGGAAGGCTTCTGAGCTGATTGCCGGACAGCCACAACTCCTGTAACTGGCTCAAGGCTCCGATCTCCGGAGGAAGGCTGCTGAGCTGATTGTAGGACAACTCCAACTGCCTTAGCTGGCTCAAGGCACCGATCTCTGGCGGAAGGCCCTTGAGCTGATTGTAGGACAGATCCAACTCCTGCAGCTGGCCCAATGCCCCGATCTCCGGCGGAAGGCGGCTAAGCCTATTGCCGGACAGATCCAACCCTTGTAGCTGGCTCAATGCCCCGATCTCCGGCGGAAGATTGCTGAGCCTGGTATCAAAAATAACCACAAGCTGATTTGAATCACGAAATGAATTGGAAGAATAGTAGGACCCAGTTGTAATGAACAGGTTCTTTTGAGTAGGTTTCAAAGCAGTAATCAGACTAATCATGTCAAGACTATCATTTCCCGATACATCCAACTCCTGTAACTGGCTCAAAGCCCCGATCTCAGGAGGAAGGCTACCGAACTGATTGCCGGACAGATTCAACCACTCTAGATTGCTCAAGGCTCCGATCTCCGGCGGAAGGCTGATGAGCTGATTGCCGGACAACTCCAGCTGCTCCAACTGGCTCAAGGCACCGATCTCAGGCGGAAGGCTGATGAGCTGATTGCTTGACAGACTCAACCTACGCAACTGGCTCAATGCCCCAATCTCCGGCGGAAGGCTGCTGAGCTGATTGCCGGACACGTTCAAATAGCTCAACTGGCTTAATGCCCCTATCTCCGGCGGCAGGCTGATGAGCTGATTGCCGGACAAATGCAACTCGTGTAACTGGCTTAAGGCACCGATCTCCGGTGGAAGGATGTTGAGCTGATTGACGTAAAGACGCAACTCCTGCAACTGGCTCAAGGACCCAATCTCCGGTGGAAGGCTGATGAGCTGATTGCCGGATAGGTCCAACCCTTGTAGCTGGCTCAGTGCCCCGATCTCCGGCGGAAAATTGCTGAGCTGGGCATCAAAAATAACCACAAGCTGATTTGGATCACGATCTGAATTGGAAGAAAAGGCATACCTACTTCTAATGAACAGGTTCTTATCAATAGGTTTCAACGCAGTAATCAGACTAATCATGTCAAGACTATCATTTCCCGAAACAACCAACTCCTGTAATTGGCTCAAGGCTCCGATCTCCGGCGGAAGGCTGCTGAGCTGATTGCCGGACAACTCCAGCCGCTCCAACTGGTTCAATGCCCCGATCTCCGGCGGGAGGCTGATGAGCTGATTGCCGGACATGTTCAAATAGCTCAACTGGCTCAATGCCCCGATCTCCGGCGGGAGGCTGATGAGCTGATTGCTCGACAGACTCAACCTACGCAACTGGCTCAATGCCCCAATCTCCGGCGGAAAGCTGATGAGCTGATTGCCGGACATGTTCAAATAGCTCAACTGGCTCAATGCCCCGATCTCCGGCGGAAGATTGCTGAGCTTGGCATCAAAAATAACCACAAGATGATGATCTGAATTAAAAGAATAGGAATGACTACTTACAATGAACAGGTTCTTATCAATAGGTTTCAACGCAGTAATCAGACTAATCATGCCAAGACTATCATTTCCAGATACATCCAACTCCTGCAACTGGCCCAAGGCCCCGATCTCAGGAGGAAGGCTAATGAGCTGATTGCGGGATAACTCCAACTGCCGTAGCTGGCCCAAGGCCCCGATCTCTGGTGGAAGTCTAGTGAGCTGATTGCTCGACAGGCCCAACTCCTTCAACTGGCTCAAGACCCAAAGCTCCGGCGGGAGGCTGATGAGCTGATTGCTCGACAGACTCAACCTACGCAACTGGCTCAATGCCCCGATCTCAGGCGGAAGGACCTTGAGGCCATTGAAAGACAGATCCAACTCCTGTAGCTGGCCCAAGGCCCCGATTTCCGGCGGAAGGTTGCTGAACTGATTGCCGGACAGATCCAACTCCTTCAGCTGGCTCAATGCCCCGATCTCCGGCGGAAGGATGCTGAACTGATTGCCCGACAGATCCAGCCGCTGCAGCTGGCTCAATGCTCCGATCTGCGGCGTAAGGCTGCTGAACCGATTGCGGGACAGATCCAGCCCCCGCAGCTGGCTCAAGACCCAAAGCTCGGGCGGTAGGATGTTAAGCTGATTGCCCGACAGATCCAGCCACTGTAGCTGGCTCAAGGCCCCGATCTCAGACGGAAGGATGTTAAGTTGATTGTCTGACAGGTCCAGCTCCTGTAGCTGACTCAAGGCCCCGATCTCCTCGGGCAAGGAGCTAAGGAGATTACCTTGTAATACAAGTTTAATCAATTCTGAGAGTTCCCGCAGGCCTCCAGGCAGTCTATGTAGTCGGTTGCTATGGGCATACAACTTCCGAAGGTTTAGGAGCCTGCCCAGATCGACAGGTAGACTATCGAGCTGGTTGTTGTTTACCATCAGGATTTCGAGCCGGGTATAGGCGCATATTTCTCCGGGGACAGCGGTCAGGCCCATGTCGGAGAGGTCCAGGGCCTGTGTTTCGGGTGTCAGTTCAGCAAGGCTGAAGGCGGCGCGGTAGGTATGGCCCAGAGTGTCGAGAAGATAGGTCTGACTATCGATAGGGGAGATTACTTTGGCATGGCCCAATCCATCGAACTGCTGGGCCTGCGCCCAGCGGCCTAGCTTAGTGACAGGATTGCCCGCAGGGTCTATGAAGTAAAATCGCTGGTCATTGTAGGCGAGGGCGAATTTGCTGTCATAGAAGAAGAACGCCTCACGTATCGAGGTCGCGATGCGCAGGGCTTGCTCTGCCTCGCCGAAGAGGCGCAGAAGGGTGACGATGGCGCTGTCTTTCAACTGACTGGCTTGGGCAGCCAGCACAGTACCTTGCGGGGCCTGCCGGGCCAGAACAGCGGCGGCATTGAACCGGAGGAAGGCTTCATAGTATTTTCCTGCCGCGTACAGGTCAATCCCTTCATTGAAATCCCGCACATAGCCGGCATTCCCGCTCTTGCGATAGGCAGAAAGATCGGGTGCCACAAATGCGGCGCTGTCATCCGTCTCGTAGGGAACTGGCTGAATGGCAGGAAGTTCGGCAGACCGGAGGGTGCCTGGGTATTCTGTCCCATCGGGTGCCAGCCAATAATACTCGCCTTTATCGTCACCAGGATTACTGGGACGACGAACCCGAGCATAGCCGCTCTGCGGATCGAATGACGTAGCCGAAGCGTATAGGTAGGGAATCGCTACCCGTCCTTGCCGGTCTATGAAGCCGAAACGGTTATTCTTGTAAGCGAGCGCAAGGCGGCCTTGGTAGAAGTAAAAGGCATCGGTGAGTTTGCGGGTGGCCAGCAGAAGGCTGTCGGCTACCTGCTGCTGCCGCAGTATGCTCCGGGCGCTCCGGTCTCTTGCCTCGCTACTACGCTCGCGGTAGGTGTTGTTGCGTGCAATATCAGCGAGGATATAGGAGGCATTGAAGCGCAGGTAGGCTTCGTAATACGAACCTTGCGTGTACAATTTTTGTCCTTCTGCAAAGACCTCCACATACTCCTGCCCCAGAAGCTGGGATAGCTGAAGGCAAAGGGCAAAAAGGGTTGCAGCGTGTCTCATTATTTTCATGGTAACTGTGATTGAAGTATGTTGTTACGTCGTATCAAAGATTCAACACGCGCTGCCGTACGACGATAGAAATCGGCGCGGATAGGATTGAAGCTAAGAGCCTCAGCTGCATCGCGCGCATCGTTTGCCTGCTCCTGTAGTTGGGTGCGCAGGTCGGCCAGCTGGTTCCGGAGCATCAAGGTATTTACATCCAGTGGTGCTGCGGCCTCGTAGGCGGCGACGGCAACTTCATAATCCTGCTGGTTGCGGGCTTCAGCTGCACGGGTCAGATGTTCCTCGAAGCGTTTTTGCCTGTCTGCTGCCGCCCGGCAGGCGGCAATAGCACTCGCTACTTCCTGGGTATCCCGCGCAAACTCTTTGGCTAGCCCGTACTTCTCGATGGCCTGCTCAAATGCTGCCTGGCTTTGTGCATTTCGTCCTTCTGCCATGAAGCGATTGTATTTTTCGAGCTGGTTGAGATTGTCCTTGCGCAGGTTCTCTTGGAGCAGGCTGCTAACCCGCTGCTTCTCCTGCTGGGCATTATTCCAGAAATATGCCGCAGTGAGCAGGGCAAGCAAGGCGGCGAAGAGC
Source organism: Bacteroidia bacterium (assembly GCA_041741415.1). GTDB lineage: Bacteria > Bacteroidota > Bacteroidia > J057 > J057 > JANQTF01. The sequence continues at coordinate 15,442 of JBGSKC010000022.1, forward strand.
AGCCCCCTTACCACCCGCAGCCGCCGCCTTGTCTCCGTCAGCTCTTGTGCCTGCCTTTCCTGCGTTTTTTCCTTCTCCTGCTGCACCTGTACCCGGCTTGCCTTGACCCAGTCTTTTTCTGCCTCCCCCAGCACCAACCTTTCCAAGTATGGATCCATAAATAGCAACTGCTTCTCCGTGAAGTATTCCCGCGCTTCGGCGTTCATGGCCGTCTGGCCTTTCACCAGCCGCTGCACCTCAAGCAGCGCAATCTCCTCGTCGCTGCGGCGGGCATGAATCTGCCGGGCCAGGGAGTCGTGGGCGATCTCGTAGAGCTGGTCGCGCTCGGTGTAGCGCAGAATGCGCCGGGTCACAAAAGCTCCCAGCGCACCGGTGATCAGGGAGGAAGACTGGTCGGGCAGGCGTTTGTGGAGCTGCTCGCCGGAGAGGGGCTCTTTGGTTCCCTCCAGCGTCACGAAGGGCGAGAGGATGCTCCAGAGCGTGTCGGGCGACTGGGCCATTTGCCCGGCAATGAGCAGCACCTGCTCGTCGAGGAAGGCGCGCAGCACGTCGCCGATGTCGCCCATCTGCTGCAGGGCAGCACTGGTGAAGGTGGCAGCTTCCTGGCGGGTTTCGTCGCCGGTGATGGTCAGGTAGAGCTTATCAAGAAACACCTGGAGGTAGGGCAGTGGAATACTGAGGGATTTTTCCCCGCCCCGGATTTTGTCGAAAATGCCCTGCGCGATGGCGTCTTCTTCGCCGCGCAGCAGGCCCACATTGCTGCTGGGGCGGCTGCCCACCCCCCGGATCACAGTCGTTACCTTGTCGAGGTTCATCGGCTCCACACGGAGCTTTTTGCGAAGGAGATCCGGCACAGCCCGCTCAAAGTCGTAGAGGTGACCCAGGTACTCTTCGCGGATGGAGAGGATGAGCTTGACAGGCTGATCTACCAGAAGCAGTTGCTGAAAGGTATGGATAAAACGGGTTTGCTCGGCTTTTTCAGCAAGGATATACAGCTCTTCAAACTGGTCAAAAATGAGATATAAGGGTTTGAAGGAAGCCAGATAGACCGCTTCGATTTTTGCAGCAAGATCCGGGATTTCCGGTTGCTCCTGTTCTGCGAAAAAAAACGCACCGTCGCTTTCATCGCAAAGAGCCATATCAAGCGATGCAACGATGTCTTTGCCCCGACGGATGAAAAGGGGCATCCAGTCGTAGGTCTTAAATTTGCTTGCGAGCCCGCACTGGATGAGGCTGGTTTTGCCAGTGCCCGCCGCACCATACAGAGCGATAATGTTTCCTTGCTGGCTCAGTTTGTACAACTGATCTACTTCTTCATCCCTGCCGAAAAAGAATTCGCGGTCCTCCCTCGTATAGGCATCCAGAAATTTGAAAGGGTAGCGAGTTGTCATTTCCGGGCACCGTTAGATATTGTCGGTTTCGTCGGCAATGGCAGGCACAAATCGCTCGCTGGTACCAAGCAAGGTATTCATCGCTTGCTCGAACTGCTTGATAACAAGATCAGTTCGAATGGCTTTTTTTGCCTGATTGTAGGCTGGTTTATCAAAAGTTTTGTTGCGATCAATCCCCTGATAGCTGAGAAGCTTTTCGTTCTCCTGGTCTGCACTTATCGGGGCATAGCAGAGACTGCTTGGATTACTTCTACATGAATAGGTAAGAATTTTGGGCAGTTCGTTATCCTCAAGGGCTCCGTAATCTATGATAAAGGGAAAGAGGCTGATGCTGGCCTGGTTGTTGCTGAGTGAAACCGCATAGCTGAAGGCCGGTTTTTCATCATACTTGACTTTGAGTTTCGCCTCCTGACTGGCTTGATCCTTAAAGCCAATTCCCAGTCTCTGGTAATCCTTAATGTAAGAGGGGGCAGAATGGCGCAAACCTTCAAATACAATCTTCTGCATGGTGATCAGGCCATACTTTGCAAAGAAGGGGAATGCCACGAGAACGTTTGCCAGCTCAATTTCTGCCGTGTGACAATGCCCAATGCCATAACTCTCTTTGTTCAGGTTGAGCATTTCAAGTCGCTCCAGTTCTTGTCCTGCCACCTGAAAGGCGCTATCGGGTTTTGCTATTTCGGGAAGATGCCTGGTATCCTGCTCAGTAAGTGGAAAGGCTAACCTGTTTTCAGTGTATACCTGAATGAGTTCTATAAGAAGTTTGCGCAATTCTGCCAAGGAAAACGGCCGTCTCAGGATAAAAAAATTGTGGATTATGGGATTTTTAATCACCAGGCCGGCTCCGTTTGTTTGATTATCCCACAAGTGCGCAAGCAGAATAAAAATCATCAACTGTAGTGACAATCTGTAGGTCTTAAAGCACTCACTCATATAATTTGTTACTTTGATTTCTATCCCCTCTTTTGTATCTTTTCCAATCGCAAACAAGCGACGAAGTTGTTCCCCGATCAGCCCGTTATAGCTGCGTTCTACATGCCCCTGTGCAGCTTTCACAAGATTAGGACTCCCTTCCCAATCTGCCGGGCTATCCTGCAGAAACGATTTTATCTCAGGTAACTCCCGCAGCATATTGACGAGCCTTCGCAGTAAAACCGCATTAAATACCCCGCCACTGGTAATCATCCCAAAGTTGGCTTCGGTAATATGCTCGATATTGTAAATCTTCTCCGCATACTGAATCCGGCTCGCCTGCTGCTTGCTCAGCAGAGCCTTCAGCTCAGCCAGGTCATTGCGGATCTCCTGCACCTCGGTCCCGATTTTCACAACAATGGTGCTGTCGTTCACGCCCTGGATGACGATGTTATGCGAGCCGGAAATATTGGCGTCGTTGGCCATGCTCAGGAGAAATTAGCATTCTCGATGCGGTCGATGTTGATGATCGTATTCGCTTGTTGGTTGTAGGTCTTTCCGCCTGGTGTACCGGGGTTTTTTTCGATCCAGTCCGCCAGCCGGATCTCCCCTGCTGCCGGAGTTTTCAGGTGCAGCTCATAAGGGTTGCGGCTCAGGTCCTGCTGGTTCTCAAGGCCTATCCTGCGAAAAACCTCTTCCGGCCTTGACACCCGGGTGTTTAGCAGGGAGAAGGCCTCATCAAAAGCGGTCCGGATAGATTTGCCGGCGCAGAAGCCTGTATAAAAATCCGTGGCGAAGCGCCGGGCGGTATCGTCCTGGATCTGGTGCACGGTGGCGATCACAGCCTGGATGCCTGCCTCGAGAAACAGGCTTACCTGGGCGCGGGTCGAGCAGCCGTTCAGAAAGACCAGGGCCACCGAGCCCTGCTGGCCTACGAAGGGGGCCAATCCTTCGGCATAGGCGGTGCTGAAGCCTTCGGTGTCCGGTTCGAGCAGAAGCGCTTCCGGGCGGGCATGCCCCGCGAAGTGAAACACCCGGATCCGGCCAGGGTGATCGTTGAAGCGGCTGCGGACGCGATCCAGGGTGGCCTGCACCAGCAGCACAGGCTCCATCTTGCCCGAAAACAGGTCCAGCAGGGCCTGCTGCTCGCGCTCAAGTTCGGCAAGGGGCTGCGCGCCCTGACTGTCGTTGGCAAAGCCCAGCAAAATAGCAGGAAGTGACATAAAAGCTTGGATTATAGGGATCAAGATAGTACAGATGCGTGAAAAATCACACCCTGAGCAGCAATTAATCAGCAACTATTCAGCAGGCAGGAACGCCGGCAGGCTTATGCCTCCTGCCCGTAATAGGCTTCCTCCTCCGCCATGATCTGCCGCCAGCGGGCCTCATCTTCCTCGTTGAAGATGGCCCCGTACATGCGCAGCAGCTCAATGTCCTCTTCTGTAAAATCATGCACCGCCCCCCGAAAATCCCAGCCCTGGACGTTGAGGCCGGGGATGTTGTGGAAGGTGCGGAGGCATTCGCCGGTGGCAGAATCTCGCTCTTCCATAGCCTCAATAGTTGCAGTTTCGGAATAACGCCTTTGAGAATAACTAGTTGATCTTGAAAAGAAACGTTCACCGTTTGAGTGGTTGGCTAAAAAAAGTGGCGGCAGATGATTGTTAATGAGACTCATAATTCGTTTTTTGTGAGTAGTGGGTAACAATTAGACCATGTTTGGAACCTAACTGGCTGATTTTTTGACGATTTTAAAAAGTGGGGCCGCTCAGATAATTTGGAGGTATCAATCTTTCAAATTATGCAAACAAAGTTTGCCGAGCTGAGCGACTCCCAGTGGCAATTTATTGAAAAATTCTTTGTCCACCACCGCCCCAAGATTCATTCTATGCGCACGATGCTCAATGCCATTCTTTGGCTCACGCGCACCGGAACCCAA
>JBGSKC010000023.1:0-99494 GCA_041741415.1 Bacteroidia bacterium
CAAATATCTGAGCTTCTTTTTTATCCTCCAAATTTTTTTGAAAATTTCTTTTCAGAAAAATGAAGGCCAATCCGAAAACCCCAACATTCAACCCTCAACGAACTCCCCTTCCTTCACTTTCGCTCCGTTTGGGGTGGCAAACATAGTACGCCTTCGGTCAAAGCTCCAAATGCATTTTTACTTTAGTTTTCCACATTCGCAGAAGTTCATATGCTTGTTTCGACAATGGTTATCCACATTGGAGTTTAACATGCTGATTGTCAGGTTTTTTAAATCCCTGTTTTTCGCTTTGCATCAATAAAAAACCACCTCGCACTGCGGATGAAGCTCCTTGAATTTTTCCACAACCCGCGCTGTCAGCCGGGTATTATAGCATTGCAGGAGGGTTAACTGCTGCAAGCCGTCCAGGGGAGAAAGGCTTTTTACTTCTGAGTTGGAGATATCTAGTTGCCTCAACCCATTCACATACAAGAGTGCATTCAGCCTTTTTACCTGCGTTCCTTTGCAACTCAGCACCTGTAACTGCTTCAAAGGGGTCAATGGCTCCAGCTCTGAAACGAGGGTATTGTCCAATTGCAAGTGCGCCAGCCGCGCGAGGCCCGAGAGGGGCGACAGGTCCTCGATTGGGTTCTGAGACAAAATTAAAGTCTCCAGGGTTGATAATCCGGCCAGTGGTCTAAGGTCCCGGATCATGCACTTTTCCATGCTAAGGTGCCGCAGTCGTTCAAACATCTGGAGCGGGCTCAGGTCGGTAAGGGCTCCGGCATCCTGAAAAGCGAGAGAGCTAAGTTGGGTAAGCCTATGAAGGGCTTCGGCATCCGGCTGAGAAGGTAAAGAGGCAAAACGGGTAAGCTGCTCCCGCCAGGCAGCAGGAAGCTGAGCCCACCAGGACTGGAGTTTGCCGCTTCGGTACAGCAGCAGCACATTTTCCTTGTGAAGTAAAAACCGGGAAACTTCCTGTTGAGTGAAGGGCGCACCTTCCATTGATATACGCTGAAGGCGAGAGAGGGAATCGAGCGGCGCAAGCCATTGCACCTGGAGGCTGTCGGCCTGAAGGTACTTTAACGAAGAGGTTCCCTCCAGCCCGTCAAGGGTGCGAACGCTGGTGTAGGATACGTCCAGCGACGACAGGCGCGAAAGCCCTGCCAGGGAGCTCAGGTCGGAAATGGCAGTGTGAGAACAGTCCAGACTTTCAAGGTCGCCAAGATCGCGGAGCGGAACCAGTGACTGAATACGGGTAAATGAACAGCGCAAGCTCCTTAGATTAGCCATTACAGCAAGGGCGTCGAGGGTAACGATGGACTGGTTCTGGCTGATGTCGAGGCTTGGCAAATTGGCCATTTGCTGAAGCTCTTCTCTGCCGGGCTGGTCGGAGGCTGGTACCTGGCCCCGAAACACCGCCTGCCAGGCAGGATCCAGTTGCGCCCACCAGCTCCGTAACAAACCGCTTTCATACACCACCAGTACCTCGGGGCGCTGCCGGTTAAAAGCCAGTACCTCCTGCTGCCCGATCATGGTATGGTCGCAGTAAATCTTGCTCAACTCTGGCAATGCACTCAGCGGCATGAGGCTGCGCACTTCACTGCGGTCGAGGAAAAGTAGCCGGAGGCTCATACAGGCCGCCAAAGGGGAAAGGTCTCTCACCGGGCAGGATTCCATTTCCAGATGGCGAAGGTCCAGCAGGCTCGACAAGGCCTGTATATTCGACACCCTTGTTCCTGACAAAGACAACCGTTTCAGTTCACCCAGCGAGCGCAGGGTCTGGAGGTCGGTAACGAGGGTTCCGGATACATCAAGGTCCTTGAGCTGACGCAGGGAGGCGAGTGGCGTGAGGTCGGTGATATTGGTGTTGCTCAGGTCGAGGATGCGGAGTTGAGAAAACCGGGTAATAGGCTGTAGCTGCGTTACCTTTGTATGGCTGAGATACAGTTCTTTCAGTTCAGTGGCATAGCGAAGCGGCTCAAGGCTGCGGACCTGGGAGTTAGCGCAGGTAAGCACTTCGAGGTGAGTGAGATTTCTCAAAGGGCTAAGGTCATAGACAGCAGTTCCGGAAAGATTGAGGATTCTTAGTTCGCGAAACTGGCTCAGAGGCTCCAGATCGTCGAGGTCGGGTATTCCGGAGAGGTCCAGTTCTCTGGTGGCAACGAGGCGTTTGAGGTCGTTGAGCAGGGCGGCAGTGAGCACAGGGGCTTTGTTGCCAGCAGGAAAAGTGGAAAGTGTGGATCCATCGCCGTTAAATACAGACACATGGCCCACCCATTCGGCAGAAGAACCCGTTGTTTCACCAGCCGATGCAGCTGCGGGCATTTGGAGGCTGTCGCGCAAAGACAGTGCGGGAAAGCGCAGAAGCAAATCCTGCAGGGCCAGGCTGTCATTCACCCGGATCTCGCCCGCCCAAAGCTGTTTCCATGCGGGGCCCAATCCATCCCACCAGGCGATCAGGGCTTCTTCTTCTCCCAGCCGGGTGGTGTACATGCTCACAATTTTCAGCACCCGCGACTCAGGGTCGAGATTCACCTCCACAAACCTTGGCTGTGAGTTCCGGATCGTGTCGCCATCCAGCGTTACCCCCTGAAGGTAGCGAATAAAGCTAACCAGGAAAAACAGCTCCCCCCGGTCATTTACCTGATGCGCAACTTCTATGTTCTCAAACTCTACCGAAGCCCTGACATAAAAAAAGTCCAGGTCTTTGAGATAAGCCTGAACATCCTTGTTGGTTACGGTGGACCGATCGGGCACAAGGTCATCCTCGACCTGAACTTTAGCATTCAAAAACACCTTCAGGTAGCTGTCCTGAATGATGATGTCTTTTTCCCTGGCTGAGGTGGAAGGATCGCCAATGGTATTCAGGGTAAATTGCAGAAACTGAACCAGTCCCCGGGCATCCTCCTTGAAGCTGGCAAGGCGGGCAGAGTCTGTCTGGATCTGGCTTTTGAGCGGAACAAACATGAGCATAAAGCCCAGAAAGGGGAGAAAAAAAGGCCAGGGCCTGCGGTTCAACAGAGAAGTCATTCGAACAAGTGAATTAGAAAAAGGCACGCACTGCCGATTCCGACAGGTCTAATTTACCAATACTTGTCCGAATTCCTGATTGAACAAAGCAATCAGGGATGAAAATCCTTCTCCACGCTGGATTCTGCGATTCCGAGGCAGGCTGACCAGGCGATGAACAAAGCCGGGGCTACATCCGCGGCAATTGCCATTCCCGGAGAAAGCACGAAAATAACAGTTGCTGAAGCCATTGCTAGGCCTGCAAGCAAACTCCACGTTCCAGAAAACCCGGCATAACGCCCTCCCGCCAGCCATCCCCCCCAGCCGCAGAGGAGTAGACCGGCCTCAGCCCAAAAGGCCCCTGAATGACCCTGCCAGTCTGTCAGCTCACCCCAAATGCGAATATTTGCCCCATGAAAACAGCTCAGGATCAAAGCCCACGCAGCCAGCAGGAGAAAATGCCACCGCTTCTGGCCGCTGCGTTTGGCCTGCCTGCCGGCCCACAAGGTGAGCCAGGCAGCAACGAGGGCCGCCACTGCAGGAAACCAGTGCGACAGTCTGCCAGTATCGCCTACCCGCAAGACCTGCTCAAGGGCCAGCCGGCTCACTGGCACCCCCACCGCAAGCAGGGCAAAAACAGCTCCCACTGCTGCCAGCACGGTTTGCCTTCGAAGGAAGAATGACCGGGACGCCAGTAAATTTCCGACAAGTGGGATCAATGAAGCCAGAAAACAAATGGAACCGGCTAATTCGCTGCCTTCCTCCACCAAAATGTGCCAAATGGGCCGTTGCCAGGGTCCACCGCCCGCGGCCTTTACCAGAGACATTTCTATCTCTTCCTGAATTGGCACACTCAGCAAAAACAAAATACCTGCAACAAACCAAGCCAGGGAGGAAGGCCTGCTCCTGAAATGGTGCCACCAGCCAGGAAGCAAACTCAGGCCAGCGATTCCTGCGAGGATTAGCAGAACAGGAATGCCATCGTCTTCGGGCTGGTTTTTCCCAAACAGGTACCGAAGCATAAAAACCCGTTCATGGATCGAGCCTTGCTCATCGGCGGAAAGTGCCACAAAGCCCAGGCCAAGTATCCACCACGAAAACCGGACCCACCATGGAGTTTCAGCCTGGCAGGTCCCAACCAGCAAAGCCAGTATCCCTACCAGAAATAACAGCACGGATGACCACCACACGGCCAGCACATTTTCCCGGCGAAGGCTTCCCTGGACCAGTATGTGCTTGGCCCAGCCCCCTGTATCCCAGGATTCGCCCAAAGCGCGGAAATAGAGTGTAAAAACACCTGTCCAGACCAAAAACATCAAAGAAATAGCTGTTGCTAAATACAGCATACTGTGGTGGTTCCGCCGGACATCGGGCAACCGGAACCTGGCAAGCTGGGCAGAACTGGCAGGACTACCAGACCAAACCGTCCAGCCCAAAAACAATAGCAGCAGTCCGAGGGGCGGGAGCCATTCCCAGGCATAAAATCCCAGCAGATCTTCTACTTGCCGGGTGAGGAGGTCAGCTGTGATGGGCTTGCTGAGAAAAAGGGTGTCTGGAACAGATCCGACCAGGCGGCTGTCCAGGGGCATCCACCATTTTTGTCCCCCCTGCACACCCATCAGGCCCCAATTCAGCGTATCCTGAGCAGGCAGGTGAAGATCGGTAAAATAGGTTTGCCTTAATCCGAGCAGGGGCGTTTCCAGGTGCCCGTTTACCTCAACAGTACCAGGAGGCCAAAGCGAGTCTGGAAACACTTGCCAATGGCTTCGCCCCCATACCAATACAACATGACGATGCAGCTCCTTGTCGAACCGAAGGTGAATGTGCCCCATCTTCAGGCTATCTCCAGTAACTACAGGGTCAGCCTTTGCCGAAAAGCAAATGAGCAGTGTCAGAAAGAGAAGGAAAGGTGCAAAGCTTCGCCGAATGTTGAGGTACCAGACAGATTTCACAAACACAACCTACGTTAGCAATTCCGGCAACAGCACAAGAATCGAGTTAAGGGAGTGTTAATTAAAAAACATGCCAAAGTAAGGAAACCGCCTCTCCTTGAACAGTTAAATATGGAAGGAAAATGGCAAGCTTCCCCACGCGAGTGGCTATCAGCGACGGAAAATAAAATCCTGGAGCTTTTGCTCCTGGCTCGCGGGCACCCGAAACAGATGGGAAATTAACCACCCACGGTTGGGGCCTTCCCGCTGAACGTCGTTAAGCTGAAAATACCAACCCGACATTTGGTAAAAGTGAAACCGGACCTTGTTAACCGTTTGGAAGGTGAAGTATCCTTTTTTCGCTTCAAACAAAAACAGGGTGAGGTAATCCGGGCGAAAAGCATCGCTGGCGAAGCGGTCAGATTGGGAGGGTTCACGAAAGACCTTGCTCAGGTTCATGAAGTCGAGCTCGTGGGAAAGAGGATGCAGGAATGGCTCGCCGGTTTCGAGCTGGGGCTGATAAAATTGCTTTCGGTAAGGCTCAAACAGCACGTGGCGAAAGACCCATTTTGAGCCAACCTCCGCTTGTTCGAGCTCCATGAACAGGGTGAGAGGTTGATCCACACCCTGATAGCGGAAAGTACACTGCACTTCTGCGACCCAGTTGCCGCCGTGAAAGTCGAGAAAAAACGGCGAGCGAACCACATCGCTTGTGAAGGCACGCTTCAGGCTGTCGGGCAGGGTGGCGCTGCTTTGATCAAACAGCATATTCAGGTAAAATGCCCGCAGCCTTGGATTGTGGTACAGACTGTCGCCGGGATACATCCTTTGCCCATCGACCTTTTCTTCGGCATTAAACCGCCGGAAAAACTGGTTCAATTGCTTCGTTTCAGCATACAACACGCTTTCGTCGCCGAGGTACTCGCGTGTTCCCTGAGCCCTGGACAGGCTCACAAGGAAGCAGCACAGCAAAAGAAGTCGAAAGGCACGGTCCATGCGGAAGAGGCTAAGGAGTTGGAAAGGGCCAAAAGGCAAATTGCCTGGGTGCAGGCGGCAGGATGCAACAAAGACAGGCAGCCTATTGGTTCGCTGCCTGTCTCTTTGAAGTTCATCCGGAGATCATCACTGGGTGGTTTCCACCACGCGAATGTCGCCCAAAAGCACATCCCAAAACTCGATCAGGCGACCGCCAATTTGGGTTTGCTTTCGCTCCACATAGACCGTGATGTCCTTTTTCGTGGTGTCTTTATATTGGAGGCCATCCTCAGTCGTTCCCTCAAACCGCTGATAAATGGTAATGACCCCCACATAGCGCCCGTCGGGTTGAAGCTCCAGGTCGGAGATGTACTGGATGTTGAACCACTTGACCGAAACATTATCGTAGTTCAGGGCCATCAAGCGCTCAAAGTACCGGCGAACGCCAAAGTACTGGATTTCATTGCGAAAGATCGACGAAACGCCGATTTCGCTTCCGTCGGCAAAGAGTTCCACGGCCCTGTCGATCACGCGGCTGCCTTCGGAGAAGGGAGTTTGCTTGTTGCCGATGATAGAAATGTAGCGGCTCAGGTCTCTCACCTTTTCGAGGGCCAGCGAGTCAATGGCACGCTTTCGTTCGGGCGAAATATCAGACTGGATGGAAGCCTGGGCGGAAGCCGCAGCAGGCAGGAGCAGGACGATGGCCAACAGCCACGTTCTCATCGGGAAGGCGATTCGGAGGTTCATGGACGCAATTGTGATTTGATAAGTTCAAGTTCGGTGATCCTGCCCTGGTTGTCCAGCACAATTTTTTCCACCACGTTGGGATTGCGCTGCTGGTCTTTGAGGTAGTTAAGGTAACGGGCAATGGTGGTGGGGCGGTCAAAATCTCCGGCCTGGGAGATGATGATGAGAACAGGCGCATTTTCGGAGCTGAAAAGGCTTTGGGCCCGCTGAATGGCGGCATTGGCCTGGGCAGTGGTGGTGGCATTGGATACCTCGGAAAAGGCTTGCTCCAGTGCTGCCATGGCCCTGCCTTCAGGAGTATTGGGAGCCGGGCGCTGCGGCTGCGGCTGGCTGCTGGCCTGGTCGGCGGCTTTTTGCAGGCGGTCACGCTCCTCCTGGAGGTGAAATCTGGCCTTTCTGATCTGGAGAAGGATATCGCTCTCCTGCCAGTCTTCCAGAGACTCAATGTCGCGCAGCTCGGCTTCCTTGGCAGCCAGGTCGCTGAAGTCGCGGGCAGAGTAGTTGATAATCCCGTCGAGTTGACGGCGGATGCCATTGAGATAGGCTTCCCGCTCGGCGGCAGCAAGGGCCTCCTGGCGGGCTCTTTCTTCTTCGGCCCGCTTCTTTTTGCCGTTGCAACTGCTCGTGCCCAGAGCAGTGAGGATCATCAGGCTGGCCATGGCGATCCGAAGCCAGGCCAACGATGAAAAAAAGCTGGTTTTGTCAGCAGATGAGGTGAACATGAGAAGGTGCGGATAGAGGGTGGTAAACAATGGAGCAAGGCAGCACAAAAGGGAATTCGTGCATTTTGCCCTGAAAATAAGCAAATAAATGCCGTTTCTCCGCCTGTAAGAGAAGCTCTTTCCCTTTGAATTGCCCCTTAAACAGATGAACAAGGACAGAATCGGGACGAACCGGAAGCGGGAAACCCACTACGCAGGCTTTGCTCATTTAAAGAACGATTTGTTTTTGTTTACCAAAAATTTCACAGTTTTTGAAGGGAATTCGATATTGAGTCCGAATCCTTCTCTTCCCGGTTCTATTTGCCCTCCTTATGAACGAAAGCAGCCCCAGAATTCGCAACCTCACCCTCGCATTGTCAACCCTGGCCGCCATCACCCTGGCGTTCGTTGGGTACTATTATTTCTACGTTCAGAACCAGGACCAAAAGCTCGATGAGCGCAACCACCGGGTGCTGTCTCAGATTCGCGACAACGCCATTCGCAAAAACAAAACCTACGTCCAGAATGCGGTCAACAACTCGCCCCGCGATATCCGCGACCTAAAGTTTCGGGTGATCGACCTGATCAATGAAGACATTCGCCGTGAAAACGCAAGGTATGCTGCCCTGCCGGTTCTCCCTCCTAATCCGGATCTCGCAGGCTCGCCTTCCCTTGCTGAAGTGCCTTTGCTGCGCCGGGACTCTGTACCTGCCCCCAGCCCCTACCAGGAATCTCTTTTTTCCAAAGCTGCCAATGTGGAAGTCAGGCGGGAGGAACAGGCGTTTGTGGTAACAGAAACGATTCAAAATACGCAGAGAACCCGGTCCCTTTCCTTCGAAGAATGGCAGGCCCGCTCCAACCGCCTCAACCAGCTGCGCTATTTGATCAGCCCCGACACCTTCCAGCGAGACCCCGTTATTGTGCTCGATTCCATCCGCGACACCATGGCAGCTTTCACGCCCTGGCAGGTGAATTACAGCGTGTGGGTGAAAGATACCGTGAGCGGCCAGCGCAGCGAGGCCTACAAAATTACCATGTCCATTGGCCTGCGTCAATTTTTTGCTCCCCTGGAGCGCCCCGATATTTTCGACGGCATGATCCTCATTCGCAAAAAAGACGTGGAAGGCCCCGACGGCAAGAAAAAAACCAGAACCGACCTCATTTATTCTTCCATCGATCAACCCAGGATCGCCAATTACCTCGTCAACGAATCCGACCGGTTGCTGGGCTATGCTGCCAATGACTCGGCCAGGCTTGGCCCCCTTACCGATCTCCCCTACCGGATTTACGACGCTGAAATGGTGTTTCAGGGCAGCAAGCTGCTCCTGATTGGCCTTGCCGCTGAAGACAGAATGGACCGGGAGCGGCTGGGGATTTCTACTGTGGCCGTACTGACCATGAGCCTTTTGGCATTGCTCGTGCTGCTAGGCTTTCCTTTGCTCAAGCTCGTGACGATGGGCAATTACGAACGACTGAGCCTTTCAGACCTCGTCCTCGCCGTCATGTCGGCCATTCTGGGCGTGTTTGTCCTGACTCAATTGCTGATCGATGGCTATGGCTATGGCGGACCCGATCGAAAACGGCGCAACCAGCAGCTGATCGAGATGTCGAATCAGGTAACAAAAGGCCTGGAGACCGAGCTTCGGGAAATTCGCCTGCAACTGAATCAGGCCGACACGCTTGCAACAACGAACACGTCCTTGAAAGACAACACCCTGGTGTGGGCAAATGACAGCCTGGCGAACAACCTTAGCAAATACCCCTATTTTCAGTCGATTTACTGGACCGGGCCTGGGTTTCAATTGATGCAGGAATGGGCAACGGGGCCAGAGCTGGCACCCAAAATCCGGCTATCCGACCGAACCTATCTCACTGAACTGGAGGCTGGCCGGGGCTGGCAACTCCCCACAGACAAAGAAAACCAACTGCCCGCTTTCCGGCTCGAAAGCCTGGTGGCACGCACAACGGGAGAGCAGCTTGCTGTGGTGAGTATCCCCTCCAGCAAGCCAGCGGCAAACGCCGTTTTCCTCACCACCCGGCTCCTGTCTCTCCACGACCCTATTCTCCCGCCGTCGTTTGGCTTTGCGGTGGTAGATGAGACAGGGAATGTATGGTTTCATTCAGATTCGCGGCGCAACCTCCAGGAGAATTTTCTTGACGAAACCGACGAGCCATCCCTCCAGGCGGCGATGAACAACCGGGCTCCGTTGAGAATCAGCGGCTCCTATCTCGGCAAAGACCACGATTTTTACCTCAGGCCGCTTGAAGGAATGCCACTTCATCTGGTGGTATTCAGGGAAACGGGGCTATATCTTTCCACCCATGCCCAGATCCTCAGCACGACCCTGATCCTGATCCTCGCGGCATTTCTGGCGGGGATCTCCTTCATTCTGATCCAGTCGCTGGTAAACCCGAGGTCGCCATTGCTCAAAAACGACCAGTTTGTGTTCGACTGGCTGAGGCCCGACCGCAGCAAGAAAAAGTCCTACCGGGCCCTGATCCTGATCAATATCTGCAACCTGGCGCTGGCCATCATCTGCTCCCTTAGCTACCAGCATGGCTTGCCAGTCCTGTTCATGATTGGCCTTTTATACATCTACACCTTCATTCTGGCCTTTCTCAAGCTCAACCGGAATGCTCACCAGGAGTTCATGTGGGAAGAACACAAGCGAATTGTCATTACCACCGGGATCCTGCTGGTGGTGAGCAACATGCTGTTCTGGGTTTTATTAGAGTTTGAGAATTACTTCAATCTGTTCCTGTTTCAACTGGTGCCGTTCATTTTTTTGGTCCGGGAGGTAAGCATCATTTTGCGACCTGATGCTGTGTTGGCAGCGGACAGCATCAGGAGGAAAAAGGCTACCGAAGAATGGGAATCGTCTTTGGATCAGAACAAAAAAACCCTCCGGGACATCATGCAGAAGAAAGGCGTGATGAGAGGGTGGCGATATCAGTTTTATCGAATGATAGGGTGGGCAAATAAGTGGCTGGAAAAAGCTGGCGCGGCGATAGAGGCAGGGTTTAAGACAATTGCACCGCGGGATGTGTTTGCCTTTTTCCACGCCAGCATGTCTTACCGGATCTTTCTGCTGAGCTGGCTGATCATCCTGAGCGTGTTTCCGGTGATCCGGTTCTACGAGTTTGCCTATAACCAGGAAAGCAGGCGATTAATTAAGTACGGTCAGATCCAACTCATCAAAGCGGCGAAGGAACGTGAGGCGGAGATGAAAGCTACCTGGGAGCAAATTCACAGGTCCCGAAAACCCGACAGTGTCAACCAGCCATTTGAGCAGCGGCCTTTGGCAAAGCTGGGCATTTATACCCAACCCTTTTACAATACCTTGCTCCATGCCACCATTCCAACCCGGGAAAACAGAGAGGAAGAACTGATTCACTATTCCGAGTTGTCAATCAGGCGAATGAAAAAGGAGGCGCTCAGGGTTGAGGACCGGGATAGCTCACAATTGCTGCCTGCCTATCAGGTGTTTGATAGTGCTTTGTCAATTCTCAGGCCTTATTACACCAACGAAGCGAGGCTCACCCATCGCCTCCCCTCCAATACCAGCCCGGAGAGCAACCTTATCTGGAAGGAGTATGACATTTTGCCCATAGATGCCACGGAGAAATGGTATAAGCGACAGGTGAAAAGCATCCTGGTACGGAAAAGGATCATTCAGCTTCAGAATGGCGATCAAATCAGCATCAGCTCCGACCTCCCCTTTTATCGCCTTCCATGGCCGTTTTCCTTCATTTCCGGATCCAAGTTTATTTTCTGGGGCCTCGCCCTGGCATTCATTTTATCCATCTATTTCCTGATCAAATTCACTGTCCGGCGGTTTTTCGCCATCGACTTCGTGGAGCAAACCGACCCTTCGCCACATGCTTCCACCCTGGCCCTTGCCCGGGCGCAGCATCATCTTTTCCTCACCATTCCACCAAGGGCCATGGCTCAAACCTATGTAGGGTTCCTCGAAAACATCATTCCATGGGAAACAGCCCTGACCCTCCCGAGAGAGGCATACCTGTTCGACCTGCGCCGCAAAGAAGACTGGGAGCGCCTTTCCAGCATCATTGACCCTCAAACAGAAACCAAGGCCCCGGCCCTGCCCTTCCTGCTCATTGACCACCCTGAAAGCAGCATGGAAACAGCCGAAGGGTGCAGGCAGTTGCTTGATCTGCTGGAAGCTTTGCTCAAGCTCGGACCGCTGGTAGCCCTGATCAGCACCGAAACACCGGTTGACTTGCAGGCAGCCATTGTGGCACAGCTTCAGCAGGGCCAGGACGCTGCGCCCGCAGGCCGCACCAAAGCCATGGACGAAGCCCGGTGCAGCCGGGTGTTTGGCACTTTCACCCGAATGGATTACCCGCTTCCTGTCCGAAGTATCGTCCAATATGGCCATGAACAGGATCTGACCCGCCTTCAGCAGATTCTGGATAAATCTGCCCTTGAAAATTCTGACAGCCCTGTCCTGTTCCGCCATTTTTTCCTCACCCCGGCGGTGCTCAATCTGGAAATCAAAAATTATGCTGACAGCCAGGCCAGCCAAAACAAAGGGCAGCAGCATCCCCTGGCACAACTGGTCGATTTCGACATTAGCACCAATGAAGGCCGCAGTGTGCTTCAATGGCAAGATGGCAAGAAAGGAAAAGACACCTTCCTCTTTGACGATACTACCAGCGCAAGCCAGATCAAAACCTTCCTTGCCCGCATGGTACCCGGAAAGTCCGCTAAAAAGAAAGGCCCGGCTATTGTTTATTCAACCCTTACAACCCAGGAGCTCCACCAAATCCTGATCAAGGAGGAAACGCCAGATCAGGAGGCAATCCGGCACTGGGAACGGCTGATGCACCGCTCCGAATTCATCGAGCTGGCCAGAGAGTTCCGGCAGGTGCCGGTAGAGGAACGGGTGGCGGAAATCGTGCGGGAAGAGTGTATGCAGGATCCTTTTTTGCAGGGCCTGCAGCGGTTCATGCGCCAGCATTTGTATCGCCTGGACCAGCGGCTCAACCTGCGGCTCGACGAGGGCCGCCGCGCCGGAGACCGCGCCCTGCGCGAAGCCGTGATCGTCGAGGTAGAGCAACAAGCACACCTCTACTATCAGGCCCTCTGGAACACCTGCTCCGAGGCCGAGCAATACCTGATCTACGACCTCGCGCAGGATGGACTGGTAAATACCCACAACCGAACCAGCATCAACAACCTGATCCGCAAGGGGTTGGTTCGACGGGGAACAGACTCCCTGCTGCTGCTCAATCAGAGCTTCCGCAATTTTGTGCTGACTGTTGTTGATGAAGCCGAGGCGTTGAAAATGGAGCGAAAAATCAGGCAGGAGGGAACCTGGAACCGCATCCGCGTACCCATTTCCCTGATCCTTGTGGCTTTCGCCGTGTTCATTTTCTACTTCCAGGCCGACTGGTTCAACGATACCCTGGGCCTGCTCACGGCGGTGGCAGCCATTATTCCGGCGTTAAGCAATGTGCTGGAACGATTGGCCAGCCTGCCGGTGCCGGGGCTTAGCCAGCTATCGGGGATCTTTAAACGAAAAAGCTGACCCCATGAGAACCATTCTGCTGATCTGTATAATGGGCCTTTTCGGTCAATCCGTTGCATTTGCCCAGAACACACCTCACTGGGAAGACCTCATCATTTTCACAGCCGGGTACATGGGGCCCAATGCTCTTCCCGTTCCTTTTGCCCAGAAAGGCCGCATCGATAACCAAAATTTCTTTCAGCTGGGAGCTGTCGGACATTTTTCTGAGGGAGATAACACGGTGAATGCCAGCCTGTTTGCTAATGTTGCCCTGGTGGAAGATCTCGTTTCATTCGACTTTTTCGTCGTTCCGGTCGAATACTTCCGGTTGTCTGATTCGGTGAAGGCAGCGCGCAATGTCTATTCCTTTTTTGAAGACCGGCAAACTGCCATCGGCGATGTGTATGTGAATTCGAACGTTCAGATCGTGAACCGGTCAAGGTGGCAGGCGGCACTTCGTGCCGGGTTCAAAATCCCCAGCTCAAACATGGTGGGAGCCGCGCGCTTCACCGACAGCCCCGGCTATTTGCTGGAGGGATCTGCCGGGTGGCAAATGGTCCCAAAAACGGATTCAAATCGGCTTGAACTGTTTGCGGCGGCAGGTTTTTTCGTCTACCAAACCCAGGGCGGCTATGCGGCTTACCGCCAGAACGACGCTGTAACCTTTGGCGCGGGAATAGCCTGGCAGCGGGAGAAATGGCTATTGGAACAAGGCATTTATGGCTATCTCGGATATTTTAACCAGCGCGACAAACCGGTGGTATATCGGGGTAGCTTGTCGCGCAATGCAGGGAACCTTCGGTTTCGGGTGGCTTTCCAGGCGGGTTTGCACGATTTCGCTTACCTCTCCCCGGAACTAAGCATCGCCTATCTGTTTCCGGCCTTGCGGGTGGGAGAAAGAAACCGTTAGCCGAGACCCTTTAAACGAAAAACCTCCTCTCCTGCCCTTTCGTTATCAGGCCTCCTTCATTCGTGTTCTCATTCAATTCCTATGGCAGATCTGAACATCACCCTCGCCCGTCAAAACGACGCCGTTCACCTTCACGGCTTCAACAAAGACCAGCTCACTGTTTCGATCGACGGCAGCCCGGATATCGGCGGAGAAAACCTGGGCGTGCGCCCCATGGAACTGCTGCTCATGAGCCTGGGAAGCTGCAGCTCGATGGACGTGATCAGCATTCTGCAAAAAATGAAGCAGCCGCTGGTAGATTTTCGGGTAGAGGTGAACGGCAAGCGGCGCGAAGGCGAAATCCCGGCGGTGTTTACCCACATTCACCTGCACTATTTCCTCAAAGGCAACCTCGACGACAGCAAGGTGGCCCGGGCCATTGACCTCTCCATGGGCACCTATTGCTCTGTCACCAAAATGCTGGAAAAGAGCGTGGACATCACCCACGAGTTCACCATTGAGCGGGCCGGGTAAGCCGGGCAACTTGTTTGTCAGTCAAACAAATCTGAGCTGAGATAGCGGTCGCCACGGTCGCAGACGATGTGAACGATCACCCCTTCGGTGATTTCCCCGGCAATTTTCCTGGCGGCAAACAAAGCGCCTCCGCTGCTCATCCCGGCAAAAATACCCTCCTCCAGGGCCAGTCGGCGGGTTAGGTCGGTGGCGTCGTCGCTGCTCACTTCCACGGTTCGGTCCACGCGTTTGGGTTCAAAGATTTTGGGCAAAAACTCCGGCGACCAGCGCCGGATGCCCGGAATGCTGGACCCTTCGCTGGGCTGGGTACCTACGATGGTGATATCGGGGTTTTGCTCCTTCAGATAGCGGGAAACCCCCATGATGGTGCCGGTTGTGCCCATGGCCGACACAAAATGCGTGACCTTCCCCTCGGTGTCGCGCCAGATCTCCGGGCCGGTGGTGCGGTAGTGCATTTTGTAGTTGTCGGGATTGGCGAATTGGTTCAACATGCGGTAGCCCTGTTGCTCCACCATTTCCTCGGCGAGTTCGCGGGAATATTCAATTGTTTTGGCGGCGGGGGTGAGAATGACCTCGGCGCCGTAGGCCCGCATGGTTTTGATTCGCTCTTCAGTGGAATTGTCGGGCATGATGAGGGTCATGTGAACGCCGAGTTGTCGGGCAATCATGGCCAGGGCGATGCCGGTGTTGCCGCTGGTAGCTTCCACGAGGCGGTCGCCGGGTTGAATTTCCTTTCTGTCAAGCGCGCCTTTGATCATGCCGAGCGCTGCGCGGTCCTTCACGCTGCCGCCGGGGTTCTGCCCTTCCAGCTTAGCGAAGATCCTGACAGCGGGGTTGGGGTTGAGGTGGCGAATTTCTACCAGAGGCGTGTTGCCGATGAGGTCAAAGAGGTGCATGGGAGTTGGGAGTTCTGGGTTTGTGGGTTGGGAGTTGAGTTTTCTTGTTCCGATTCTTGGTTCTCGGTTCTTGTTGCTCGCGAGGGGCTGAAGCCGCCTCGCTCGCAATAGGCGCTGCCTGGCGGGGCTTACAAAAGCGGGTGAGGCCGGGTTAAAACCCTGGAAATGTAGTAAGTGTTCCGGTCTCGGCTCTCGGCTCTCGCTTCCCGGTTCCAGCTTCCTGATTGCCAGAGACCTGATAATAGACTTTGCTGTAGGGTTCCACACTCTGGGTAATCCAGGTGTTGCCGCCAATGATGCTATGATGACCAATGGTGGTCTTTCCGCCTAAAATGGTCGAACCAGAGTAGATCACGACATGATCTTCGATGGAAGGGTGGCGCTTGACGTCGGCGTCTTCTTTATTGACGCTCAGGGCCCCAAGGGTGACGCCCTGGTAAATCTTCACATGGTCGCCAATGATGCAGGTGGCGCCAACCACAACGCCCGTGCCATGGTCGATGCAAAAGCTGCGGCCAATGCTGGCAGCAGGGTGAATATCGATGCCCGTTTCGCTGTGCGCGTGCTCGGCCAGCATTCGCGGAATCACTTTCACGCCCAACTGATGCAGGGCATGTGCCACCCGATAGGCTGCAATGGCATAAAAGCCGGGATAGCTTCGCACCACTTCCTGCTCGCTTTGTGCCGCAGGGTCTCCCTCAAACATCGCGGCGATGTCTTCGAGGAGCTTTTCATGGATCTCGGATAATTGCTGAAAAAACAGCTCTGCCTTATTTGAACTATGAATGTCTTCCCGGTTGGGCTTCATGTACAGCATTTCGTAGAGTGCCTCCTTGAGGTTGAGCACATGCAGCTCGAACCGGGCCAGAGAATCGAAGCGCTTGCTGGCGTGTTCGGGGAAAAGCACCCCGAGAAGTTCGCCAAAAAAACGGCCTACTTCCTCAGATGTCGGGCATTCGGGGCAGGCCTGATGCTGCTGGAAAAGCTGGCGGAGAAAGGAATCTTCCATGAAATCGGGGTGGCGGGTAAAACCTCTGACCTATACTTTGGGCTCAGCTGTTTTGTTGCAAAACAAGATGTTGCAACACTGGTTGTTTTCGCTTGATTCTCAGGGAATAAGTTCTTACCTTATCTTCCTGTTTGTCCATCACCCCAAACACCCATCCTATGAATCGGACCCTTACCAAATGGCTCATGCTCTCCGTGGCACTGGTGGCCTGGAGCTGCGCCCCACAGGTTGAAGTCGCACCCGTGACCGCAGTGGCAGTCACTGAGCAGGAACAGGCAGCTGCCTATCTTTCTGGCAGCAGAATTCCGCCTGTGCTGTATCAGGTGGCCATCCACAACGAAGAAACGGGCTTGTTTTCCGGCTTTTTAATTGACCAGCAAGGCACAGTACGCAGCTATTCGCTCCGCCAGGCACCCCTTGAATTTCAACAATACCAAATCACCCGGGTCGGAACGGAGGCCCTTCGCCAGCTCACCCGCCAATCCACCAGAGAAGCTGTTCGCCTCGACCCTGCAGAGCTCGCCACCCGCGTCCGAGCGATTGCTGCTTCCCGCGACCACCAGCTCAACGTCCGGGGCCGGAACCCCCGTGCCACTGAAACCATTGCATTTTACACCTACGCTTTTCCCGAAGAACACCTGACACAAAACGGATGCAGCGCCGGGAACTACAGCCAGGAGGAAGGGGCTACTTTTGTCCAGATTCCCCTGCAGATTGAAGGCAAAGTGAACGCACTCAACGAAGCTGGCTATGCTACAGGCAACATCCGCTGGCTCACTCAGCTGCTGACGACGATCGAAACCAAATAAGTCCTCAAGCGGGCTCCTGCTGGGTCAGGCAGTGGAAGCTCCCCAGGCCCCAGATAATGTCGGTGGAGTCGATGCCAATCGCTTCCCGGCCAGGAAAACAGCTCTGGATGATCTCCAGGGCTGTTTTGTCTTTGTCGCAGCGGAAGGTCGGCACCACGACCACCTCGTTGCCGATGTAAAAATTGGCATAAGAAGCGGGCAATCGCTGGCCTTCGTGCTCCACGGGATCGGGCATCGGCAGTTCGATCACCTTCAGCGCGCTGCCGTCGGGTAAACGAAGTCCGTGAAGCAGTTCCAGGTTTTCCTGGAGAATGGCGTAGTTCTCGTCGTCTTTGTTCTCCTCCACGACTGTCAGCACGGTGTCGCGGTTGACGAAGCGGGTGAGATCGTCGATGTGGCCGTCTGTGTCGTCGCCGATGATGCCATCATTGAGCCAGAGAATTTGGTCCTGGCCATAGTATTCCATCAAATAACGCTCAATCTCCTCCTGGCTCAGGTGAGGGTTGCGGTTGGGATTGAGCAGGCAGGCCCGGGTGGTGAGCAGGGTACCTGCGCCGTTGACTTCAATAGACCCGCCTTCCATCACGATGCCCGGCTGGAAGCGGGGAATACCACGAAATTCGGCGATCAGGCGGGGAATTTCATTGTCGAGGTCGTAGGGCGGGTACTTATCGCCCCAGGCATTGTATTTCCAGTCGACGAGCGCTTTGCGGTCTTCCTGGCTGTCTCTGAGCAAAAAAGCGGGGCCATGGTCGCGGCACCAGGCGTCGTTGGTGGGGTGCAGGTGAAAAAACACCCTGTGCATTTGTCCTCCTGCGGCCTCCACGAAGTCCCGGGCCTGCTCCGCCATTCCGGAATGCAGCACATTGATGTGCACCTCCTCCCCTTTCGACAGCAGCGCCACGAACTGCGCATAGGGCGCAAACACCGTTTCCAGCTTGCCGGGCCAGGAAGCCTCCCTGTGCGGCCAGCTCAGCCAGGTGGCCAGGTGTGGTTCCCATTCAGCGGGAAAGCGGTAGCCTAGAGATTGAGGAGTATAATCCATTTGGCAATAATGACGGTGATGGCAGTGATGACAGAAGGGAAAGTTAGAATTGGAAGTTCTGAGTTAGGAGTTGGGGGTTCTGAGTTGGGGGTTCTGAGTAGGGGGTTCTGAGTTGGGGGTTCTGAATTGGGGGTTCTGAATTGGGGGTTCTGTGCTGGGAATATTTTGGTCCCGGCTCTCGGTTCTCGGTTCTCGGTTCCCTGCTCCCGTCTCTACTCATCCAGATACCGCTTCAAAATCGGCTGATACGTATCGATGCGGCGATCGCGGAGGAAAGGCCAGTGGGTGCGGTAAAAGTCGCTTTGAGCGAGGTCGAGGGTTTCGACGTGAACGGTTTCAACCTCGTGATCAGCCTGGTAGAGCACCCAGCCGAAGGGATTGGCCACAAAGGATCCTCCCCAGAATTTCATTCCGCCTTCAATGCCCACGCGGTTGACGGAAATGACGGGCAGGCCATTGGCCACGGCGTGACTTTTCTGGATGGTTTGCCAGGCGTGGTATTGCTGCTGGTTGGTGAGTTCGTCCTGATCAAGGGCCCAGCCGATGGCCGTTGGATAAAACAGCATATCAGCACCCATGAGGCTGGTGATTCGGGCAGCCTCGGGATACCACTGGTCCCAGCAAATGAGCACGCCGATGGTGGCAAACCGGGTTTTGAACACGCGGTAGCCGGTGTCGCCGGGGGTGAAATAGAACTTCTCGTAATAGCCGGGGTCGTCGGGGATGTGGTTTTTGCGGTATTTGCCGAGGTAGGCTCCGTCTGCATCAAACACAGCCACCGTGTTGTGATAGAGGCCTTCGGCGCGTTTTTCAAACAGCGAGGCGATGATCACGACGCCCAGTTCTTTGGCGAGCTGACCAAAGAGGTCGGTGGAAGGCCCCCCGGGAATGCTTTCTGCAAGCCCGAAATTGTCATAATGCTCAATGTCGCAGAAGTACAGGGAGCCAAACAGTTCCTGCAGGCAAACGATCTGCGCGCCCTGGGCAGCGGCTTTGCGAACACCTTCAGCGGCCTTGGCGCGGTTGGCTTCCACATCGGAGGAGCAGGCATGTTGGACGAGACCAACGGAAACGAGCTTTTTGTTCATGTTCATCTTCTCGGTGTGTTGCAAAAATAAGCAGCAGATTTGAGAGATGTGGGTTAAAAAACGGATTTGGGAGACTGCTGCGGGAGCCGGGAGTCGAGAGCCGGGAACCGGGACTGGAGGCGAAGCCGGTCTTAGCTCCGGAGGAGCGGCATGTTAATAGCCATCGGCTCCCCCATTTTTGTAAATCTTCCGGCGGCCAGGTGGCCGCCGGAAGATGGGAAAATCATGCGCTTGAAGCGCTATTAACATGTCGCCCCCTCGGGGGGCTTTCGCTTGGTGAGCTGGCTGCTTCAGCCCCCTCCTGTCATGATGAGCAGGGCATCCAGACCCATCGCCGAACCATGATAACCCGGCGCCATCCTTCGGCGACGGCCTGAAGGCCTGCTCAGGATGACGCAACGACGGCCCAAAGGCCTCCTCTGGATGACGCGAAGCAGGCGAAGCCTCCCCTATGTCATGGTGAGCAGGACCAATTCAGCCTTGCTCAGCCTTCGCCTTCACAACCCGGTTCATGGCCTCAAATCCCGGTTTTGTTTCCTTTTCCAGCATGTTTTTCAGCAGAGGAACGAGGATGCCCCCAAAGGTTTCGCGGTGGATAAACCGGGTGCTGCCGTCCGGCTGTGGCTCAATCCTGAACTCGTGCCGGCCGTCAAACAGACCCCGGACACACAAGTGGCCCAGCCACACCAGCTTTCTGTTTTTTTCCACAACCAAGACCCTGGGCCGGATGGTCATGTTGCCGATTTTGATTGTGATGCGTTTTCCTTCCTGAACTTCCCCCTCCAGAGAAAGCAAAAATGGATTCCAGTCGGGGTAGCCTTTAAAATCGGTGAGGACGCTCCACACGCGCTCACTGGAAGCCTGGATCAAAATGTCGGTGAATAACTGGGTCGCCATAGCAGAAATGGGTAAGGTGAAATTGTTGTCTGACCTTACAAACATGGCGAGGTGAGCTTGTCGTCCACTTGATCCAGATCAAGAAAGCTGCTTTTTGCGGATCCGGCTGAGGGTTTCCGGGGTCATGCCCAGCATGGAGGCCAGGTACTGAAGCGGCACCTGCTGAAACAACGCCCGCTGCTGGCTCCAAAGCTGCTCATATCGCTCTTCTGCCGTCTGCGATAAAAAGCCAAAGACCCTGTCTTCGAGGATCGCGAAGCATTTGGCGATGAATAACTTCTCCAGGTGGTACCATTCCGGAACCAACCTTCCGATCTGGCGATAATCGTCGAGGTGAATAGTGAGCAGCTCGCAATCAGTTAAGGCCTGGATGTTCCACCGGGCGGGCGACCCAAACTGCAGGCTGGGCAGTTCCGTCACAAAATAGGTGGGGCCAGAAACCCACTGTGTCACTTCTTTATCCCGGGTCTGGGAAAAAATTCGCAGATACCCCTCCTGAATGAAAGACATGGCCTGGCAATACTCTCCCTGGCGCAGCCAGAAATCCCCTTTGCTGAGGTGCTGGGGCCGGAACAATTCGGCAACAACGTTCAGGCGTTCGGTGGGAATGCCAAATGTGTGCTGAATATGAACGGCTAACTCTGTCATCTTTGTCCCTTCTTCATTCACCATCTCCACGCCGCACTCCCAAACGTGAGCCCGCTCCCCGACCCGATCATCATGATCAAATCGCCGCGCTTGATTTTCCCCTGTTCCACCGCCTGGTTGAGGGTGATGGGAATGCAGGCCGAACCGGTGTAGCCAAACTTCTGCATCGAAGTATGAGCGCGCCCGTGGTCAAGCCCGAGGTTGTCGAGGGTGATGCGGATGGAGTTGATGTTGATCTGGGTGAGGAAATAGTGGTCAAATTCCTCAGCGGTGAGGTGGTTTCGCTGAATGATGTTGCGGGCCATGTGGGTCCACATTTGCGGATTCAGCTCCGGCGGAAACCGGTAGTTGAGCTTGATAAACTGGTCTCCCCGCTCGAGGCTGTCGTGGGTAAGCGGGTGACGGGTTCCGCCGCCGTAGATTCCCATGCCGTCGTAGTACTGGCCCAGTGTAATGAGCTCGCTGTCAACGTAGCCACGCTGGCTGTTCATTTCAACACCCAGCACAATGGCCCCGGCCCCGTCGGCAAAGAGCGTGACGGTTTTTTTGTCGTGTGGATTGAGGTATTTGGAAATGGCATAGGCCCCGATGACAAGGACCCGCTCGTAGCGTTCGTCGGTGCGAATGTATTTGGCGGCAACATCCAGGCCGGTCACAAAGCCAGCGCATGCGGCATTGAGGTCGAAAGTACCGGCATGCCCTGCCCGGAGGCGATACTGCACCACTGCTGCCGTGGACGGCGTGAGGTATTCGGGGGTGTCGGTGGCGACGATGATGAGGTCGAGGTCGTGGGCTTCCAGGCCTGCGCGCTCCAGGGCCTGCTCGGCTGCATGGACACAGAGATCTGCAGTTGACTCCCCTTCCTCGCACCAGCGGCGCTCGTAGATTTCCAGGTTGGTTTCCAGCCAGTCAGATACAGGCTCTCCCAAAGCACTATCGAAATAGGCATTGGGAAGAACACGGCTGGGAAGGTAGGCTCCGGTGGAGAGAATGACGGCGTTTCGCGAGTTGGTATGCATGCAGCATATCTTGACTACCCCTAAGATATACAATTCCTGCTGGCTCACTGTCGGCACCTTCCGAAATCGGTTGCAGGAAAGATGGAAATGGACATTCTTCGCTGCATTTACTTCGCGAAAAAACAAGGCAACCGTTAACAGGCATCAGCCTTGTCCCACCACGAGGAGCATTTCCTGATGTGGCAGGCCCGCTTCTTCGAAGGGTTCGCCAAAAGCCCGGAATCCCATTTGCTGGTAAAACTCCACGAGCGACGCCAGAGAATGAATTCGAACCTGCTGCCCCGGCGGAAGATCCCGCAAAGTCATCGCCACCAGTGCTTTGCCGATCCCCTTGCCACGAAACTCCTGTAACACCCCGATCCGCTCAATGCGCATATCGCCGGTTAGCATTCTTCGCCTGCGCGCCACCCCCACAGGCCTGCCGTCCCAGCGCGCCAGGTAGTGCGTGGCCAGATGATCAAACCCGTCAAACTCATCCTCCTGGTCCACGCCCAGCTCTCCAACAAATATTTCCGTCCTGATTTCGAAAACATCGTTGAACACCGTATCCTCATCGGCTACTTCGATGTGAAGGGAAGGGAGCGCTTCGTCATTGGAAAATACCTCCATCATGCAGAAATTCTTGCAGCGGTCGAAACAACACCAAAAAGCGAAATGTTCCTGAGAATGGCCCCATTCCCGGATATCTTTTTATTATTGCAGGCCATAGTGCCTCTCCTAGTTTCAACATCATGTCCAAAAATCTGCTGATCGTCGAGTCCCCTGCCAAAGCCAAAACCATCGAGAAATACCTAGGCAAGGATTTCACGGTCAAAGCGAGCTACGGCCACGTGCGGGATCTGCCCAAGGGAGACAAGGCCATTGACATCAACAATGGCTTCGAGCCCCACTATGAGGTCATGGCCGATAAGGTCAAGGTAATCAAGGAGTTAAAAGACCTGATCAAAAAGCACGACCAGGTGTGGCTGGCAACTGACGAAGACCGCGAGGGGGAGGCTATTTCCTGGCACCTGGCTCAGGCTTTGGACCTGGACATGAGCACGACGCCACGGATTGTGTTCAACGAAATCACCAAAACAGCCATCCAGCGGGCGATTTTGAACCCCCGCTTCATTGACCACAACCTTGTAAACGCCCAGCAGGCACGCCGCATCCTCGACCGGATCGTAGGTTTCCGGCTGTCTCCTGTGTTGTGGCGCAAAGTAAAGGCAGGCCTTTCTGCGGGTCGCGTTCAGTCGGTGGCAGTGCGCCTCATTGTAGAGCGCGAGCGCGAAATCATGGGCTTCGAGGCGACCTCTACCTATAAAGTCTCTGCCGAATTCATTCTTCCCTCGGGAGCCAAACTTCAGGCCGAACTGGCCAGCAAAGTTCCCGACCTTGCCTCTGCCCGGGCTTTCCTCGAATCCTGCATCGGTGCTACCTACACCATCACCGACCTGGTGAAAAAGCCCGCCAAAAAATCACCGGCAGCGCCTTTCACAACCTCCACCCTCCAGCAGGAAGCCTCCAGAAAGCTGAGCTTTTCTGTAGCTCAAACCATGCGTGTGGCCCAGACGCTCTACGAAGCCGGGAAAATCACCTACATGAGGACAGACTCGGTGGCCCTCTCCGACCAGGCCAGGGGCGAAGCGGCTCAGACCATTACCGCACGGTTCGGGGAAAAATACAGCTACCCGCGCCAGTACCAAAACAAAAACGCCAACGCCCAGGAAGCCCACGAGGCCATTCGCCCCACCGATTTCAACGTTCCCCAGATAGACGACCTGCCCAGAAACGAGCAGAGACTCTACGAACTCATCTGGAAACGCACACTTGCCTCCCAAATGGCCAACGCCGAACTGGAGCGCACCACAGTCGACATCACCACCTCCACCAACGGAGCCCTGTTCAAAGCAACCGGCGAGGTGCTGCTGTTCGACGGCTTTCTGAAGCTATACCTGGAAGGAACTGACGACGAGGAAGAAGAAGAACAGGAAGGCGTGCTGCCCCCCATGAAAGTGGGCGAAGTGCTGGGCCTTTCCTACCTGGAAGCGCTGGAGCGATACAGCCGCCCCGCTCCCCGCTACACCGAAGCAAGTCTGGTAAAAAAATTGGAAGAATTGGGCATTGGCCGGCCTTCCACCTATGCCCCCACCATTTCGACCATCCAAAACAGGGGCTATGTCGAAAAAGAAGACCGCGAAGGAACGCCCAGACAATTGTCTTTGCTGCGGCTAGACAAAAGTGGCATTAAGAGCCAAACCAAATCAGAGATCACGGGCGCAGAGAAATCCAAGCTCTTCCCGACCGACCTGGGCATGGTGGTGAATGATTTTCTCACCAACTTTTTCCCTGCCATCCTCGATTTTCACTTCACGGCGAAAATGGAGGAGCAATTCGACCACATCGCTACGGGCAAGCAGGAATGGCGCACCATGCTGGATGATTTCTACAAAGACTTCTCCCCCACTGTTGACCATATCTCCGAAACAGCAGAGCGCGCTGGCGGCGACCGCGATCTTGGTATTGACCCCAAAAGCGGAAAACCAGTGATTGCCAGGCTGGGAAAATTTGGTCCAATCGTGCAGATCGGCAGCTCTGAAGACGAGGAAAAACCCCGCTTTGCAAGCCTGCGGAAAAACATGCGCCTCGAATCCGTTTCGCTGGAAGATGCCCTTGAACTCTTCAAGTTACCCAGAACCCTCGGTGAATTTGAAGATGAGGTGGTGAAAGCGAATATTGGCCGGTTTGGCCCATATATCCAGCTTGGAAAGTTGTTCGTCTCGCTCGAAGAAACCGACGATGTTAACGACATCGACCTCGGCCGCGCCATTGAACTCATCCACCTCAAGCGCGAAAAAGAGGCCAACAAGATTATCGCCACCCTGGCGCCTGATGTGCAGGTGCTGCAGGGTCGCTGGGGGCCCTACCTGAAAATGCGCGGCGAAAACGTGAAGATTCCCAAGGACGTGAACCCCGCCACGATCACGATGGAAGATGCTGAGCGATTGCAGATCGAATCGCAAAGCAAGCCCAAGCGGGGCGGACCAAAAGGATCCTCCTCCAAGGCTGCTCCCGACAAGGGAACAGCTCCCAAAGGCGCAGGTAAAAAGAAAAAGTAGGAGACCTTCTCATACCATTCCGCTGTTTTTTCAGTTAGCAAGAAAGGTTCCACCAACTTTCACGCTGATGAGAATATGTCTGCTTGTCCTGGCGCTGTCAGGGTTGACGGCTGAAGGCCAGTTTTCGAAAAAGGAATTCCGGCAAATGAACGACCGCCTCTGGGTTCACACCCAGGAGGTAAGCGTTTCAGATTACCGTGAGTTTCTCACAGCTATGGGCGATTCAGCTTCTTTCTTCCAGCCCGATTCCAGTGTCTGGAATGAATCATTTGCCTCCTACAGCGATCCCGTTCCCTTCGGCATTTCTTATTTCCAGCATCCGGCCTTTTCTGTCTATCCGGTGGTGGGCATCAGCCAGGCGCAGGCAAATCGCTATTGCCAGTGGCTCACCAGCACCCACAAGGTGAATGAGGGAGAGCAACAGTTCCTGTTCCGCCTGCCAACAGAAGCCGAATGGATCGAAGCTGCCCGTGCTGGCGATAGCAGCGCCATTTTTCCCGCTCACGCCAGGAAAAAGCTGATCTACGAAACCTACGACCTTCGCACTGAACGCGGAGATTTCCTGTTCAACCTCTGCTACCCGAGCCTCCTGCACCTCGAGCCCGCGCCGGAAGGAGCCGTAGCGACCCGCAAAAGCTACGACTATGCCGTTGACGGCTACATGATCACAGCGCCGGTCCAATCCTTTCCCACCAGCAAACTGGGCCTCTATCACCTCGGTGGAAATGTATCAGAAATGGTGGCGGAGCCCGGAATCGCCAAAGGCGGCAGCTGGAAGTCATTGCCCTACGCCCTCCGGCTCGATCATCAGGAACCCTATGAGGCCCCGGCTCCCTGGCTGGGCTTCAGGGTGGTGGCAGAACGGATTCGGTAGAGGCAGAGAAGCGAGAGGCGAGACCGCTGCGCTGCGAGAACCGAGACCGGAGGCGAAGCCATATGCCTCCGGCCCCAGCCAGGGCTCCCCTCCTTCGGGTTGGCCCTGCGCGCGGACAAGGAGGGGCAGGGGATCAGCAAGCCGGGCGAAGCCGATCCCCAACTCCCGCGGAGTGGCAGGTTAATAGCCTCTGTCGGTCTTTTGTCACGGTGAGCACAGAACCATGACACCAGCATCAACAAACAGAACGGCCCTCCCGGAGTATGGGAGGGCCGTTCTGTTATTAGCTCTTGAGTCGCTTACCGCCGGATCAGCAGGCTTTTCGACACCATCCTGCCCTGGCTTTGCAGTTGCAGGAAATAGAGACCTTCGTTCAGGGTAGACAGTTCCCAGCGGAGACCTTCCACGCCAGCGGGCAGGTTGGCGGTTCTCAGCACCTGACCCAGCTCGTTCAGCAAATATACCGTGGAGCTGCTGGCAGGCACCGGCATCAGGTTGAGATAGAGTCCGAATTTGGTCGATTTGAGGACCTTTATGGAAAAATATGCCCGCCTTATCTGATAAAAAATGCTCTTCGCTAATGTTCCGTTTTGGGTCAATCTCCGCTACTTCGACCCCGTCAGGTCCCCGAAGGTCTTCTGCTTCCGGATGAAATATGCCCAGACCACACTCTCCGGCCAGTAGCCTGCGGGCGGCATGGCAGCCGGTCCCTGGCTTCCGAACAAAGCCCTGCGCTTTCTTCCCCAGGCAGCAGCCATGCCATAGAAAGCGAAGTGCGCCTTCAGGATGGCCCACAGCGTGGCTGGCTGGCGCTCTGCAAGGGCTTTGACCGCCCAGACGCCGTCCAGCACCAGCCTGGCAAACACCACCCCCGGCCGCCGCCGGGCAGGCAGGTGCATCCACAAGCACAAAAGGCTGTTGCGGACGTTCAGAAAGGTCTTTCTCGGATTTCCCTGCGGCAAGGTTCCACCGCCAACATGATACACCACCGAAGCCGGCACCACCCCTACCCGGTAGCCGAGGTTCCAGGCACGCCAGCAAAAATCAATCTCCTCCCAGTGGGCAAACAATTCCCCTTCAAACAGGCCTATTTTCCGAACCACCTCCATCCTCACCATCAGGCAGGCACCTGAGGCCCAGAGGCAATCCACGGGTTCATCGTGCTGCCCGTGATCTTCTTCCAGTTCGTCAAACAACCTGCCACGGCAGAACGCATAGCCAAAGCGGTCGATCCAGCCACCAGAAGCTCCGGCATATTCAAAATGAGTTTTTTGGTGGAAGGCCAGCAGCTTCGGCTGAACGGCAGCCAGGGCGGGATGTTGCTCCATGGCCTGCACGAGGGGGCCGATCCAGCCGGGGCTTACCTCCACATCGCTGTTGAGAAAAATGGCATAGGGCGTGTGAATATGCGGGATCGCAAGGTTGTTTCCCTGGGCAAACCCGTGGTTATGTCCCAGTTCGAGCACCTGAGCCCCTGGGTGGGCAGCTCTGAGCCAGGCCACAGAATCGTCGGTCGAGCCATTGTCCACCACCTGCACAGTCAGGGCCGGGTAGCCGGATGCGAACACCGAAGGCAGAAAGGCCTCCAGCCAGCGGCGGCCGTTCCAGTTGAGGATGACGACCGTGACAGTTGGCAATTGGGGGGAGGGACTCATCCTCCGAGGCCGAGGTTACCGAGATCGAGGCCGGGGATATTGGGCAGCATGCCCTTGGTGGCGCGTTCCAGTTCCTCGCGGCCCACCTGCTCGGCCTTGTCGAGGGCTTTGTTGACTGCCGCTGTGATGAGGTCGGCCATGAGTTCGGGATCGTCTTTGTCGATCACAACCGGGTCAATCTCGATTTTCAGAATCTGGCGATTGGCATTAGCTGTTACCCTCACCATGCCCCCACCAGCCTCAGCATCCACGGTGAGGTGCTCCATGGATTCCCTCACTTCCTTCAGGCGGGTTTGCATCTCCTGAAACTTGCCCATCATGTCGCCGAAATTGAACATAGCCGAGTGATTTGTCTGATAAAAACGCCTGACGAAATTACGGCCTGACGGGCTGGGATGCAACTTAGAAGAGACGCTTCCTCATTATAACACAGAGTTGCAGGAGGTTGTTTTAAAACCAAAACTGCCCGGCTTTCGCCGGGCAGCAGGTTGTTACGAAGCAGAGTACTTGTTGATTAGCGCTCCACAACGAAGGATTTCGTTTCGAAGTAGCCGCCAGCCTGCACCTGGAGGTAGTACACCCCTGGGGTCAGCCTGTTGACATCGAAGCTGGTTTCGAAGGCACCGGTCTCGGTGTCCTCCACTTCCAGAGTTTGGCCAAGGCCATTGAGCAGCAGCACTTTGGCTGGCTGGTCGCGGAGGCTCCAGGTCACAAACACTTCCGTGCGGGCAGGCACAGGATACACTTCCATGATCAGCGGGTCGATCTCGTTCTGATAGAGAACAACGGTTTCGCTGATTGTGAAATACCCCTGTGGATCTACTGTGCGGATGCGGTAGGAGATCTGGGGAATTTCCTGGTACGGCGTGCTGTCTTCCACAAACTCATAGGTTTCGGGGCTTCCCGGCTCGCCGCGGGCCTCTACTTCCAGCACCCGCTCAAAGAGGGTCTGGTCGAAGGAACGCTCCACCTGATAGATCAGGTCAACGGTGTCTTCGAGGGTGGTCCAGGTCAGCACGTTGCTGAGGCCTTCTTTTTCCACGCTGAGCTCCAGGAACACTGCGGGGCCGTTGGCAAAGAGGTTTTCTTCGCCTGGCTCCACGCTTTCAGTCTCGGTGACTGTGAAGTACACCCAGGAGAAGCTGTTGCGGTGGTTACACAGGGTGGTGTCGCGCAGGCGGTAACGGGCAGAGTCGAGTCCCACAAACCCGGCATTCGGCGTGTAGGTGAAGCTGCCGTCTTCGGCCAGGGTCATCGTGCCTTTTGCCGGACGGATGAGGATGGAAATCCACAACGGGTTGTTGTAGGGGTTCTCATCGTTGTCGCGCAGGTTACCGCTCACAGGGGTGTCTTTCACCGTGTTATAGAAGTCGGTCTGGGTTCTTGGGTCCACGCAGGTAATGACGGTAGCGGGCTCGCCCACCACATCCACATCGCCGCAAAGCACACCGCCACCAGAAGTAAAGGTCGTGTACAGGCTGGATACAGTTGTGGTTCCCAGCACGATGTTGCTCACGTTGAAGAAGTTACCATCGCCAACAGTGCTGTTGTACACCAGTTTGTGGATTGCGTAGTTGCCATCAGCAGTCACCTCGAAGGTCGGGGTGGACTTGGTCTGGATGATCACCTTGGCAGGACCAGTGGTGAGGACGTACAGGAGCGAGTATCCGCTTGGCACCATTTCGTCGTTGTTGTTCACGCCGATGATAGTGGCGCGGCCAAACTGACGGCAGTAGGTGGCACTTGGGCAGTTCATGCTCAGGGTACCGGCATCAGCGTTGCAGGTTACAGTCACATAGGCACCGGCATCGATGTCCATGTTGTTCTCGCCGGGGCCGAGGTTGATGCAGTCGGTGGTTCCGGTAGAGGAGTTCACGTCTGAATCTTTGCTGTCATTGCCGCCCTGGAACTGGGAGGTGAACACAAATCCTGCTGGCAGGGTGTTCATGGCGAAGGTCACTTTGTAGGAGCCTGGATCCACATTGGTAAAGGAGTAGAAGCCAGATCCGTTGGTGGTGGTTTGCGCCACAAAGTTGCCGCTGCAGTCGGTGAGGGTCACCAGCACATTGCCAATTCCCAGTTCAGATGGGCCCTGCACGCCGTCTTTGTTCACGTCGTTGAAGACGAAATCACCCAAAGAAGCAGCAGGCTTGTTGATGCCTGCATCAAGGTCGAGGTAGTTCTGGCCAGCGCTCAAGGTCACGCAGTCGGTCACGCCGTTGGCGTCAGCATCAGAATCAGTGGCTTCATTGCCGCCGAGGTCTTTACCGGAGAACACATAGTCCATGGGCAGGGTAACAGGGTTGAACACAACGTAGTAGCTCATCCCGGGCAGCAGGTTGGTGAAGCTGTAAGCACCGGAAGAGTCGGTGTCAACAGAGGCAATCGGGGTGGTTTCGCCACATTTGAACAAGGTCACATTCACACCCTGAACACCAGGTTCGCCCAAATCCAGTTCACCATCGCGGTCCTTGTCGTCCCAAACCAGGTCGCCGAGGGAAGCGCAGCCACCCGCAGCAGTATTCAGGGTCACATTGCCGAGATCAACAGCACATTCACCGTTACTCCAGCGCGCTTTGAGGTCGTAGCTGCCTGCAGCGAGGTTGTTCACCAGCAGAGAGGCAGTTTCGTCGCCCACTTTCAGGCTTGCAGGCCAGGTGGCACCGCCATCCAGGCTAAATTCAATTTCAGAGCGGTCAGGATGATCAGGGAAGGTGAAGGTAAGGGTGGCATCATTGCCAACGCAGGAGGGATCTGTGCTGCTCACCGTCACATCAGGCTTAGACAACACTTCCACTTTCACCACATCAGTTCCGGTACAGCCATTGCCGTCGGTAGCCGTCACGGTGTAGGAGAAGGTTTTGTTTTCAAAGCCGGGCAGCGTTGGGGTTACTGAAACTGCTGCACCTGCGCCCAGGCCCTGGTTCCATTCGAAGGTGAATGGGGTCACACCAGTGGCTGAAGCCATCAGGCTGGCAGTTTCACCTTCACAGACAGTAACGTCAGCACCAGCGTGAACGACAGGTCCGCCGTTGTCGGAGAGGTTGGCAGTGCCGAGGTCCATAGCACACTGGTTATTGCCCCAGCGAACCACCACATCGTAATCACCGGCGGCCAGGTTGCCGATGGTGAGTGATCCGGCGTTGTCGTTCACTTTGTAAGTAGTTGGCCAGGTGGCTCCTCCGTCAAGGCTGAACTCGATGGCACTGCGGTTGGGATGGTTGGGGAATGTCAGCACAATGCTTCCAGTTGCGGATCCGCAGGAAGGATTGGTGCTTGAAATGGTGGCCTGTGGGGTGGAAAGGACGCTCACCTTCACTTCATCGCTGGCAGTACAACCATTTCCATCGGTTACGGTCACCTGGTAGAAGAAATCTTCATTGGCATAGCCAGCGAGGACGGGGTTCACCGTTTTGACCTTTCCGGAGCCAAGACCCTGGTTCCACTGGTAGGTGTAGGGACCGCAGCCGGTGGCAGAAGCATGCAGGGTGGCGCTTTCCCCTTCGCAGAGGGCCACATCGTTGCCAGCATTCACAACCGGAGCGGGCTTGATGTAGATGCAAATGGTATTGGAGCATTTCCAGTAACCACAGCCGGGGATGCGGGCCAAACGACGATACTGCACAGAGCTGGTAACAGGCGCTGGATCGAAACCGTCCTCAGAAGTAGCACCAGGAGCATTGCTGTCCATCCACTGGCCACCGGGGCTGCGATACTGCCACTGGTATTCGACTGTCGCACCGTTGCTGCCGCCTGGCTTGGAGCCATTGTAGGGGCCTGGATCATAGCCAGCACAGAAATAGCCGGCCTGGCCATAAATGGTACCGCCATTTGAGAGTGAACCTGTGATTGTGAAGCTCACCACATTGGAAGCCACCCAGTTGCCGCAGCCGGAGCGCTTGGCCAGGCGTCGGAATTCGTAGGATTGGTACAGGGTGGGAGGGTTGTAGCCAGTCTGGCTGTTGCAACCTGTGGCCTGGGCATTGTACCACACGCCGCCTGGAGTGCGATACTGCCATTGATACACGATGTTGCCACCAGAGCCACCTGAGGCCTGGGTGCCAGAGAAGGCTGGTGGGTTAAAGGAGCCACAGTAGCTGCCTCCTGCACCAGAAATCGTTCCGCCATTGGTGATCGGCGAACAACTGCTGATGTACACATCGCCCGTTTCGTAAACTTTGGAACAACCAATCCGCTTTGCGCAGAGGCGATAAGCGCCTGGCTGGCTGGGGCAGAAGGTCATAGAAGTGTTTGTTGACCAGTTGGTAACGGGGTAAATGTTTCCGTTCACATTCTTGGCCCACATGGTAACTACAGTCCCGTATGCTGCGGGGTAGTAGGAAGCCTGAATACACGACCCGTTGGAATTCAGGGTCGGCATCCACACGTAGCAGGTAGCCTGCGCCTCCTGATTTGGCCAAAAAGCCAGCATCATCAGGAGCGCCATCGGCTGCCACCAGGAAAGAGCTTTGGGGGAAAAACTCAACATAAAATTGGTAGGGTTAAAAATGAACACGAATAGCCCCGCTGCCCTCAGTAGAGGCAGTGTCGGGAGTGAAGAAGACAATGGAATGAAACAGATGAGGAAAAACGAAGCGGAATCTTTGGTACGAAATGAAGAAATTTCTTACAGGTTACCCAAGTCCAAACATAGGATGATCGTTCAATGAATACAAGCCTACTACCCTCTGCTCTGGCACTAAGACGGACTTTTTCCCGCCAATAGTTACTTTTCCTGCCTAAACGGAACGGATTTTCTCTGCATTTCTGAAGCCATTTTTTCAAAACTGCTGAATTGCGAAAATCGCGATTTGCCCTTGTCGCAATCAAGGACGATCATTTGTATTTCAACATTTCCAATTACATAGTTTCCCGGCTCTCTGGCTCATCTTGCGCCTCACCGGAAAATGGTGCACCGGCTTCCATTCCTTTCCATCTTCTGTGCGACCACAACCAGAAAGGTGGCTCCGCCAGGATCTGTCTCTCGAGCACCTCCACATACGCCTTCATCAGGTTTTCCTCGGTGGCGGCTTCGCCGGGAGCGGGCTTCCATTCCCACAGTTTCAACCGGTACCTCGACCTTCCCAGGCGCTCCATCGCCGCCAGCACAATGGGCCCACCCAACCGGATGGCCATCTTCGCCGGGCCCACCATCCAGCGCGTAGGCTGGCCGCAAAGGTCTTGCCACAAAACTTTTCCGCCACTGTGCGGCGACTGATCCACAATGAACCCGATTTTATACCCTGATTTGATCAGCCGGATGCTCATCGACAAAGCCTGCTTTCGCGGAATGAGGATCAGCCCTCCTTTTGACCGCATTCGCTCCATCACCTGCCCGATGCCGGGGCGCGAAATTTTAGCAAATACGGCTGCTCCCAGTATGTTGTCCTCCTGGCTCATCACATCCAGCCTCAGCAGTAACCACTCAAAATTGCCGTAGTGCGAGGCCAGAATCATGCCGCCGCGAGGGTCTTCGGCCAATCGTTTCGCAAGGCCATTATCATCCAGTTCTATCCTGGCCTTTGCCTCTTCGCGGGTCATGGAAAAATTCTTCAGGGTTTCGACTACCAGATCTGCCAAATGGCGATAATACTGGCCAATCCAACCCCGGATCTCCTCCTCTGTTGCACCAGGAAAACAGCGGCAAAGGTTGCCTTCTATCACCCTGCGCCGATACCGGATCACCCTATGCAGCAGCCATGCCACTCCCCTGCTAATGCCCCACATGACGGGCCAGGGAAGCAGGCTCAACAGCCAAAGCAGGGTCCACATGATTTTCGTCCTCATGAATACCCGCTCAGTCGTTGGGGTCGAATTTATCATTTACCCGCTGGCCACTTGGTGATTGCTCGAAATCAATTGAGCCGGGGGTGTTCACACTGTTGCGGTTCATGACTTGCTCCTGCCAGCGGGGATTGTAAAGCTCCCCGTACTTGGAAGAGTGCAACAACGGATACTCTTCCAGGGTCAGGTCGGGGTCGTAAAAAACGAAAATCACATTCGACTGGGTACCAAGGCGGCTGTATCGCCACAGTTCCCACGGAACCGCCTGGTTGTCGGATGGATGCCGCTCAACGTCGTTGGGGATCCCATACTTGAGAAACACACGGCCGCGGTCTGTTTTCCATCCGGGATTGAGGTCAGATTTAAATTGCTGGTTGACGTAGTCGAGCGCCATGAGGTGCCCGCGCCACAGGGCTTCCACTTTTTGCTCTGGGAAGCGGCGGCGCTTTTCCCAGAAACTGTACAGGTAATTTTTCTTCTGCTCATAGGATTCCAGCACCTGAACAAACTGCTTTTCCTGCTCTGTGCTGATCCAGGCCAATGTTTCGAGGTAGTAAGTTAATTCCACCTCCTCATATTCATTGAACAAATCGGCCTCCCGCTGGAAGGCAGAGATCGACTCGAGGTCCATGTCGAGCCGGGAGTTGTAGATGTAAAACTTCTTCCGGTAAGTGGCAAATGGTTCGTTGCGAATGGACAGCAGCTCGATTTGCAAGTGATAAGTATTCGATCGCAGTTTTTCAAGGCCGGGAATCATGAACAAATAGGCGTTGATGGTTCCAGCCATTCGCGCCACCGAGGTCTCGTAGGCATACAGAATGTTATCTCCCTGCAAAATCCGGGCGCGGATCACGAATTTCCCCTCCCGAACCCGTGCCACGTTGTAGATTTCCTGGTAAAACACCATTGAGTCCTGGTTGAGGAAGGCATCGTTTGTCACGAGCGGTAACAGGGACTGCCGGCTTCGGTTCACGGCCTCTTCGCTGCGCTGATAGGCCACCCACTTGATGTCGGAGAAAACGATCTCATCCATCCGCTTGGGCTGCATGTCAAATTCCTGATAGGCGACCGAAGCGGGGGAAATGGGCGCATTGAGGTCAGAAACAAAAGATTGAAGCAGATAGCGCCCCGGCACCAGTTGCAGGTGGTGGTAGTGAAACAGATGCTTTTTCAGGTGCGCCTGAGCGGTGTCTTCCGGGAATTCGCCCGAAGGCCAGTCCAGCACAAAGCTGTCGCCCGCCACGCCCACGCTGTCTTCTCCTTCAATTCGCTGCAAAAACCAGTTGATCTTCACCGCTGCGTGGAACCTGTTGTCGTCGCGCCTGGCGTGTACCACGCTGCTGCCATCAACGGAAAAATAAATTTCCGCGGTAGGGTCTTCCACCCTGGCATCCTGGAAGCGGCACACATCCATGAAAAACAGCACTTGCCTGCTTTCCTGGGCCATCAGGGGCGAGCAGAAGTTGCTCCAACTCAGCAGGGCTACAACGGCGATCTTGTTCATAGGGCTGAATGTCTGATTTTTTTGTTGGCTGTGCATTGAAAATCCCGGGAATTGCTCCGTGGATCGCTTTCTTTTGCAAAATAACTGCATTGTTCGGCTTCGCCATGATCAAGCCTTTGATTTCATGACTCAGTTTTCCGGCAATCGCCCTGATCCCGCTGTGCTGTTACCAGCTTGCTACCTGGCACCCCCGGCTTGGTATGCGGCCTGGCTGCACCACCCGCAGGCCCGGGTGGAAGTGTGTGGCTGGTACCAAAAGCAGCAGCTTAGCAGCCGTTGCTGGATGAGAACGGCGCAGGGGCCGCTGGCACTCACCATTCACGTGGAGCGCAGAAGCAGCAAGGCCCCGCTGCAGGAAAAGCGGGTGAGCCTTCAGGCCGACTGGCGCGGCCAGCATTTGAAAAGCTGGCAAAACAACTACCGGCACTCGCCATATTTTGAATTTTGGGAGGAAGACCTGATCGTGTATTACCAGCAGGAATGGGAATATTTGCTGGAATGGCTGCAGGGAGGCCACGAAATGGTGTGCCGGTGGCTGGGGGTGGTGCCGCGGTTCGGG
Source organism: Bacteroidia bacterium (assembly GCA_041741415.1). GTDB lineage: Bacteria > Bacteroidota > Bacteroidia > J057 > J057 > JANQTF01. The sequence goes on from JBGSKC010000023.1 coordinate 35,188, forward strand.
CTAACGGAAGAGTATGACCAGGCGCCATCGGGCCTGGATTTGCGGGATGCCTTTGGCGCAAAGCCAGGCCAAACGCCGGAAGAATATTCCGTTCCCCCTTACTCGCAAGCGTATGAAGGCTTTCTTGAGGGAATGTCGGTGGTGGATTTGCTCTTCGCGCTGGGGCCTGAGGCCCGGGGCTGGCTGCTAAGAAAGGGTTCCTGAGTGATTGCTAGGTAGTGAGAATCAGGCTGATGATCTCAATGATGCGGGGATGCTTCAGGAAGTAATAAGAATGCTTTCCCTGACGGCGGGAATCGAGGATGTCCTTGGACTTGAGGATGGTGAGGTGCTGAGAAGCAACTGCCTGCTCCATACCAAGGGCGGTGTAAATCTGGGTTACATTGAGCCGCTTGCCGTCTCTCAGGAGGTCGATCATGGCGAGCCGCACGGGGTGAGCAATGGCTTTGAGGCTGGCGGAAGTCCGTTCCAGCGCGTCTTTTTCAAGAAATGTTGAAGTTGTCTGCATGTGCCCTCCGATTCGGCTTAAAAGACCAGTTGAAACAAACGCTTTCTGTATAGCCTGTTTCTGACGTAATGATACAAAAATAACTGTGGCTTATTCAACACTCCTGCCTTTTTGTTTAATTTTTTCCCAAATTTTTCAGTCAATTCTTCAACATTCCCCCGCCTGCCCTTTCAACAAAAAGCGCTCTTGTTCCAGGCAGGCTTTTGACCATTTTTCTCCTCTTCCCGCCATTCCTTTTCGTAGCTTTGCAATGTTTTTTTACTCCCAAAAAGGCAGGAAACGTGAAGTTTGTTATGGATGATCACCTTCTCATTGATCCGATTGAAAGTGCCATTGAGGATATTCGCGCAGGCAAAATGGTGATTGTGGTCGATGATCAGGACCGGGAAAACGAGGGCGATTTTGTCATGGCAGCCCAATTTGCCAGCCCCGAAGCCATCAACTTTATGGCCACCCACGGGCGGGGCCTTATTTGTGCGCCTCTCACCGAAGCACGCTGCGAGGCGCTCCAGCTCGACCTGATGGTGGGCAAAAACACTGAGCAGTTCAAAACAGCCTTCACCGTTTCTGTGGATTTCCTCGGAGGTGGCGTCACAACCGGCATCTCTGCTGCCGACCGCTCGCGCACCATCCAGGCCCTGATTGACCCCAATACCCAGCCCGGCGACCTTGCCCGCCCGGGCCATATTTTCCCGCTCAAAGCCCGTGATGGCGGCGTCCTGCGGCGATCCGGCCACACAGAGGCCAGCATCGACCTCGCCCTCCTCGCCGGACTTGAACCCGCCGCTGTGATCGTTGAAATCATGAACGACGACGGCTCCATGGCCCGGCTCCCCGACCTGCGCAGGGTGGCCGACCGCTTTGGCCTCCGCCTCGTGACAATCGAAGACCTCATCAAATACCGCCTCCGGCACGAATCGCTCATCGACCGCGAAATCAGTGTGCAAATGCCCACTGAGCACGGCGATTTCGAGCTGTATGCCTACCGCCAGCGTGATACCGGCGAACTACACCTCGCCCTTGTCAAAGGCACCTGGGAACCCAATGAGCCTGTTCTCACCCGGGTTCACTCCTCCTGCATGACCGGCGACATCTTTGGTTCCTGCCGCTGCGACTGCGGCCCCCAGCTCGAAGCCGCCCTCAAGTTCGTCGAAAAAGAAGGCAAAGGCGTGGTGCTCTACATGAACCAGGAAGGCCGCGGCATCGGCCTGCTCAACAAGCTCAAGGCCTACAAACTCCAGGAAATGGGCCGCGACACCGTGGAAGCCAACCTCGAACTGGGCTTTAGCATGGACGAGCGCGACTATGGCGTGGGTGCCCAGATCCTCCGAGACCTCGGGGTGAGGAAAATGCGCCTGATGACCAACAACCCCACCAAACGCGCCGGGCTGATCGGCTATGGCCTCGAGATCGTGGAGAACGTGCCCATTGAAATTCAGCCCAACCAGCACAACGAGCAATACCTGCTCACAAAAAAGCTCAAAATGGGCCATTCTATTCTCCAGGATGCCCCATCCGAACCTCCCTCCTAGCCATGCAAAAGGCCAGCTTCTGGATTCCGATCCTACATGCAACAGGCTTGCTTCTGCTCGGGGCCGCCCTCCTCTGGGCAGCCTTCGCCAAGTCCGGGCAAATGGCCTGGCCCTACCCGCTCGACGACAGCTACATCCATCTTTCCATTTCCAGAACCCTTGCCGAACAAGGCCTCTGGTCGCCGGTTCCGCACCGGTTTGAATTTTCTTCTTCCTCTCCCCTGTTCACCCTGCTGCTGGCTTGCCTGATCAGGCTTGGCGGCGAATGGGTGGGCTGGCCCATGCTGCTGGGGCTGCTGCCTGCTGCCGGAACCATCTGGCTGCTGTGGCACCACCTTTCCGGTTCTCTCCTTGAGCGAAGCTTGTGGCTCTGGGCGATTGTTTTGCTCACGCCCCTTCACCTGGTTCAACTCATGGGCATGGAGCACGCCCTGCATGGTTTTCTTTGCTTGTGGTGGCTGATCAACTGGATCCGGGACCAGGGGCGGCCTTCCTGGGTGTGGGTGGGGTTGTCGGTGGCAATGGTGCTGGCGAGATACGAAAGCCTTTTTCTGATGGGCGCTGCAGGGGCCTGGCTGCTTTGGCACCAGCAATGGCGCAGCTCGGTGGTCCTGGCCGTTGCAGGCTTGCTGCCGCTGTTCCTGCTCGGGGTCTATTCTGTTTCGCAGGGCGGCGAATGGCTGCCCAATTCTCTGCTGATGAAGGGACACCGGCCCGCAGGGGACCTATCTTCGTGGGTGGAATGGGGAATGGGAGTGCTCGACAAATTGTACACCCACCCTTTCATTTTCTCCTTGCTCACAATCAGCGCAGTGGGGGCCTGGCTGGGCCGTGGCTTGCCAACTGGCCTGAGGGCTGCAGCATGGGTGCTGCAACTGGCGGCATGGGGCCATGTGCTGTTTGCCGAAATCGGCGGCTACCGATATGAAGCCTATCTGTTCCTCACCCATGGCCTGTTGCTGGCCTTGTTGCTGAAAGAATGGGGCAAACAAATAACCATGCCATGGCTGATGGCAGGAATTTGGCTGGGCATTCCCTTGATGATCCGGTCTTTGTTTTTCACGGCAAATTACCCGTTGGCGGTCCAGAACATTTACCACCAAAGCGTGCAGGTTGGGAAGTTTTTGGCCACGTACTACCCGGAAACGCCGGTGGCGATGCACGACATTGGCGTGGCGACCTATCTGGGCGATTTCCCCCTCACCGACCTGGCAGCCATTTCAGATCTGGAAGTGTACCGGATGTATGCTGGCGGCGAGTTTACTCCGGAAGGAGTAGAGCGCCTGCTGGAACGAAGGGGAGTGAAGCTTGCGGTTATCCAACAGGGGTGGATGGGCTATGTGATGCCGCCTGAGTGGCGCTGTGCAGGAAGCTGGACGATCCCCGACCATTTCATCATTTCCTTACCGGAGGTGTTTTTCTGGGCGGCAGACGATACTACCTACGCCGGGCTGGTGAGGAATTTGCAGGATTACCAGCCGGGGCTTCCGGAGGGGATTGTAGCAGAGGGAGCGTATATGGGGAGTCCGTTGCCGGAGGTTAAGACACCACAATAAAAAAAGGAGGCTGCTTCCATGGGAAACAGCCTCTTTTCTATCAGGGTTGGAAACCCGATCTCAATAGCGATCTCTTCCGTAGCCACCGCGATCGCGGTCACCACTGCGACCACCGCGGTCGCCACCGCCGCCGCCGCCACCGCCGCTACGACCGCCACGGTCGCCGCCACGGTCACCACCACGGAAACCACCACCGCCACCACTTCCGCCGCCGCCACCGAATGGACGGGGTTGTCTGGGTTTAGCAGGATTGACCTTCAGTTGACGGCCACCGAAATCGGCACCATCAAGGGCTTCCTGAGCTTGCTCAGCGCCGTCGTCATCCATTTCAACGAATGCGAAGCCGCGTGAGCGACCAGTCTCCCGGTCCAGCACGATCTTGACGCTGTCCACGTCACCATAGTCGGAAAACAGGGTTGACAATTCTTCCTCCGTTACATTAAAGGGGAGGTTGCCAACGTACAATGAAACTGACATGTGAGAAAAAAGTAAAAATAAAACAGTGACATTCGACCCGGCAGTGGGGCCCGATAGAGGCGGATAGACTTGATCGAGCTGGTATTTCAGAAGGGAAATGGAGCAGGCGAGCAAACACTATCAATCAACGATTCAGGCTAAGGCTGACAAGCAGAACTTGGCAAACATAGCAGGAAGATTCGGATTCTCCAAAAACAATTTTCGATTGCTTCTTTCCCTAACAATTTCTGACTCAATTGATTGAGCAATCAATTGAGTCCTGAATCCGGCTTTCCAGCTCCCTTTGACCGTTTTTGAAGGTGGAATTTCCCTCAATTCCACTCGATGATCCTTCGCCGCTTCGATATATCGATTTATTTTTGTTCGTTCAAAAGCCCGAAATTGTGTCTGGCTTTATGGGGAATTGAGTTGGCAAAAGAAAAGGACGAGCCCGACCACTTCATCGTTTTGGAGCGGCTGCTGCGCCTGGCGAAGATCAAAGCTGATGCGGGAGCCGGGTGATTGTTTGCCTATGTCCCCGGTGCTCGATTTTCAACACACATGGAAAAAATCTGTATTTTGAGGAAAAGTAAGGTAAGATGATCAACTGGCAGGAACGTATTCATTCAGATTCACAAATCATGGTGGGAAAACCCGTTATCAAGGGCACCCGCCTCACAGTTGAGTTTTTACTGGAGCGACTGGCCAGTGGCTGGCCCCCCCAGGAGTTGCTGGAGAACTATCCTCAGCTTCATGCTCATGATATTCAGGCACTGTTTGCCTATGCGCTCGATAGCCTGAACGACGGATTGCTTTATCCTGTCAATAAACGTAGCGCATAAAATTACTGGCTAACGAGAATATTCCGATCAAAAGCAGTCATTATCTCACTCATGTAGGGTACGATATCCTGCACATTACCGAGGTTAAAGCTGGAATTACAGATGAAGAAGTGATGAACTTCGCCGTTGAGCAGGGTCGGGTAATTTTGACTTTTGATCGGGATTATAGCGTCCTGATTTTTCGGGACGGGCACCGTCCACCCGGTGTCATTTATCTTCGCTTACAGGATTTTCATCCCGTTTTTCCTGGAGAACTGGTTCATGAGTTGATCCAAACCGGCGAGTTTGAATTTGAAGGACAGTTCAGCGTGGTGAGCGATAAAAATATCAGGCAGCGTAAAATCCCCTGATAGTCTGCCCTATTTCCAATGTTGCTTTCAATGAAATAATTTCACCATACTCCCGAAAGATTTCCCTGGTAATGAACAGGTGGAATTTTCCCTTGATCAACCCATCGAAGATCGGTCGGTATGGCGAACGTTTGGGTAAAGACATCAGCTGCACATTCGTATCAAAAACGACCTTTTTCATTCAACCCTGAATTCTCATATGTTCGCTTGCCCACTCCTCCATTTTTTCCTGGCCCCACCCATTTTCCTTAAAAAGTTGGTCAATATCCTGCGTGATTTTCTCTGCGAAATAGGCAGCCAGCATTGATTTTATCTCTAACAGCTGGGGTTTGCTCAGGTTAAAGCTGAACATTTTCAACAGCTCCAACTGCAAATTGCTCATTCCTTGTGGGTTTTGCATCTTTAGCAAGTTAAGCTTTTTCAAAGGTAGGGTTTTCATGTCTCTGGTCCAAAGTCCCTGCCTTTTCCCTTTCTTGCGTGAAGCAAGCAGTTACACCTCATACCCCTACGGAAACCCTCCGCGGCTGTTGCAGACCTGGCAGCCGTCTGGCGAAGATCAAAGCTTACTCTGGAGAGGCATGAAGCGGTATGTTTCAGAAGAAACCCGGAGGAAGAGGGTCGTCACAAGCGGAAATCCTGAATAGAAAGCTAAGCGAAAAAGAGCGCCTGGTGTACGCCCTCTACGGGCTCACTAAGAAGGAAACCGCGGTGGTGGAAAAAGGAGGTTGAGGCTGCATGAAGAACTTTCCACGGAGGTTGTGGATCGGGAGATCATGCATAAATAGTTTTCCATATTTCAACAAAACCCCGACCTAAAGCGTTATTTTTTATAAGATCATTCCTATTAGTACACTATCTATCAACCTATTATGCACAACGTGTTCTCCATTTGCCTGATGCTGTTCACGCCGCTGTTGGCCCTGGCCCAGCCGCAGTTGTCCAATCCGTCGTTTGAAGGTCCGCCGGGAATCGGCACTTTGCCTTCGGGCTGGTTCTTCTGTTTTAACCTGAGTACCCCCGACACCCAGCCTGGCTTTCACGATGTGGACCTCCCACCCACCGACGGAAGCAGCTACCTGGGCCTGGTAGGCAGGGGTGGCATTACTGTCCCTTACGGGCTGGCCTATAATGGCACAGTAGAAGACGCACGGACCCTGCTTAGCAGCCCGCTCGAGGCCGGAGTGTTTTACAAGCTGGAAATCGACCTGGCTCATGAGCCCGAATTTACCTCCTACAGCCTGGCCGATAACGTTGACTATCCCTTCCCCATGCAACTGGAAGTTTATGGAACCTTTGGCGAATGCGACAGCGGTGAACTGCTGTGGCGCAGCCCTGTGATCGACCACCCCGAGTGGCGCACCTATGAAGCCGAACTCCTGCCCTTGAAAGGGCCCTACAATTATCTGATGCTCCAGGCTGCTTTTCCGGATGGGGTTGCGGTGCTGGGGAATGTGAACCTGGACCATCTGCGCCTGACAACCCTGGGGCCCATTGCGCCACAGTGGCAGATGCCGAATGTGTTTTCGCCCAATGGCGACGGGATCAACGATTTTTTCCAGCCTTTTGACCTGACAGACATCTCAGGGTTTGAGGTAGTGATTTTCGACCGGTGGGGGCGAAAAATGTACCAGGGACCCAGCGCCTGGGATGGAACCTTTGAAGGCAGGCCTTGTCCGGAGGGGGTGTACTTCTATGAGTTGAAAGTAGTGGACCTGATCGGGCGGCAGCAGCGACAAACAGGCTCTTGTACGCTGGTGCGCTAACGGCCCTCAGCCCCCGCTGTTCTGCAGGGGTGGATCAGCCGCAACGGAAACCATCCTCTCCATCTCCAGCCTCACAGCGAAGCGGTCTCCCAAGGCACCGTCGTTGGGCCTTGTTCCGGCTCCTGGCTCCTGATTCTCGTATCCCTGCACGGCTCCCGATTCCCAAAAATTAACATCAAGTTTGCAGGCTGATTTTATGCAATCCCCCTATTTGCCAATCTCTTCTTCTTTGGCAGGGAGGGTGACCCGCTTTTTGTCTGTCTCATCTAAAGGTGGAAAGCTTGACTTTTTCTGAATCAACAAGCCGGAATTGGTAGGCTATTTGAACAAGGAGAGAACAAGGTGAAATTTGCCCTGGGTGCAACCCGGGGTTTCCGCTCACAGAGAAACTGAATCACGGCCTATGCCCAGACGCTATACGTTGTTTTTCCTGCTTCTTGGCACATTTTCCCTGCTCCCGGCCCAGGTAGTCAGGGTAGATTCGCTCATTAACCTCGATACGGAGGTCTCCATTGTGTATAGCATTTCAGACAGTCTGGAGGGCTTTCGCTTTCACGTTGATCTTTTTGCCATCGCCGGAAATGACACCCTGTCGCTGGCTGGCAGCCCGGGCTACCCAACCGACAGCCTCGAAGCAGGCAGCTACCGGATGCGCTGGGATGCGGCTCAGGCCTTGGGCCGGTACCGCGGGAGTCTTCAGGTCCTTGTGACCGCCCGGCCCGGCTTCCGTGTTACCAGCCCCCCCGAACTCTCCTACCGCCACGGCCAGGAATTGAAGCTCCGCTGGTATGGCGGAAACGCCATGAACGAGCAATTCTCCGTGGTGCTCTTCCAGGGAAACCAGCCCGTTGACACCACCGAATTGCTCTTCGGCGTGCTGTCGGGAACTTTTCCCATTACTGAAAACATCAAACCCGGCGAAGGGTATTCCCTGCGCATGATCGGGAAAACATCAGGTATCGTATATGACAGCCCTCCTTTTTCTGTGACCAGGGTCAGGAAAAAAAAATGGGTCTGGATCGCAATTCCTGCGGCCCTGCTCACCGCAGGACTCACCTATTGGCTGCTTTTCGACGGCATTGACCCGCCGGAGCCGGTCCCTGTTCGCTGACTGCTTACCCCGCCTTTCCCCGCTTACTTTCGTTCCGGAATAGAACTCAACCTAACGCACCTATGCTTCGGCCTCTACCCTTTTCCCTACCCCAACGTTGGCAAAGGCCCGCACTTTCTGTTGCACTCCTGCTGGTCCTTTTTCTTGCCAACACAGGCTTGATTCATGCCCAGTATAGCGACCAAAGCTCCCTCCTCATCGCTGGCACTGCAGTTTCGCGGGGCGACGCCGCTTTTGCCGATTTCAATGGCGATGACCGGCTGGACCTGATTGTGACCGGGCAACTTGCAGGCTTGACGCCTTCGGCCAAAGTCTATGTACGGGGCGTAGTTGGGTTCAACAGTGTTCTTGGGCTGCCGCTTATCATGTCGCTGAGCAATTCCCGACTTGACGTTGGCGACTTTAACAACGATGGGACCGTGGATATTGCCATTTGTGGCGACAACGGCCTTGCCCGCACTACCCGGGTGATTCGGGTTACCACCCCTGGCGGACTTCTCACTTTCCAGGAGGAGCCTGCAGCCAGCGGGTTAACAGGGGTTAACAACGGGGATATTGCCTGGGGCGATTACGACAACGACGGCGACCTTGACCTGGTGCTGGTGGGGAACACTGGCAGTGGGGTCATTGCCAAAATCTATGAAAACCAGGTGCCCCAGGGCGGGACATTTATCGAAGACGTGGCAGCATCTGCCACACTGGTGGGCATGGATTCCGCCTCCGTGGCCTGGATCGATTACAACCAGGATGGCCTGGTGGACCTTGTTACCACCGGGCGCAATGGCAGCGGCCAGCACGTGTCCTATCTCTTTCAAAACGCGGGCAACTCCCAGTTTGTCAACATTCCCGGTGCCAGTTTTCAGGGAATGGCCAATGGCTTTGTGGACGTTGCAGATATGAACAACGACGGCTTCCCCGATGTCGCGATGTGTGGAAAGGATGTTTTTGGCAACAGGTTTACCCACATTTACCTCAACCAGACCGCCACCAATGCTGCCGTTCCCTTTGTTCTGCACCAATCCCTCACTGGCATTGCGGATGGAAAAGTACTTTGGGGTGATCTCAACAACGATGGCTGGTCTGACCTGGTAATTGCCGGGCAGAACGGACCGACCAACAGCAGCCGCCTCACCCAGCTGTATCTCAACAACCAGTCGGGCAGCCTTGTTCCTGCCACTTCCAGCCCCACGGCCCTGGTGAATCTGAACAACGACCCTGCCCTTGCTTTCGGCGACGGCGACTTTAGTCCGGGCGGCAAGCTCGACCTCTTTACCTCCGGCAAAGCCTCGACCATTCTGACCACATTCAACTACTACAACAACGTCAACACTGCCATCAATCTCGTGCCCTCCCAGCCCACGGGTTTGACCTACAGCACCTTCGGCAACATCACCCAGTTTACGTGGAGCCCATCAGCTACCGGATTTGCTGCTGGCACACAGCAAGGCCTGAGCTACGAACTCTACATTGGCACCGGCGCTTCCACCGACCAGTCTCTCGACCCGGCGATGGCGGCTATTCCCTCCGGAAAACGATACCTCCAGCGAATCACCCACATCCAGGACACCACCTGGAGCATCGTGGGCCTGCCTGCCAACCCCAACTACTTCGCTGCCGTGCAGGCCGTGGACCAGGCCTTCGAAGGATCAGCATTTTCTGCCACCATTCAATTTCCCGTTATCGGCAGCGTTTCTACAGCTTCGGTTTTCACCAATGTCACCTCCACCTCCTTCCCCAGCACCCCAATTGGCCCCAATTTGGGGTTTGTGAGTTGGTGTGATTGCGACAACGACGGCGATAAAGATCTGGTGTATGGCGGCAATTCCAGTGTGAGCCCCACTTTGACCAATTTCCTGAACCTTTATACCAACCAGGGTGGCGGAAACTTTCTGTTTCAGGCGGGGAAAAGCGCCACCCTTCCGCGAATTTACCAGGGCGCTGTGGCGTGGGGTGATGTGGACAACGACGGTGACCAGGACCTTGTGGTAACCGGCCTCGAAGACGTGGGTTTTGCGGGCAACCCGATTACCGAGGTTTTTCTCAATGATGGAACCTGCAGCTTTGGGGCGCCCATTGTGCTCACTGGCGTGTCGAGAAGCTCGGCAGACTGGGGAGATGTGGATGCCGATGGCGATTTAGACCTGCTCGTTACAGGCAAAGCCGCCAGCGGAAACCTCACGAGGGTGTATCTCAACAGCTTTGCCCAAACCGGTGTAGTTGGGTTTACCAATTCTACCAACACTTTCGATGGGGTGGAGACAGGCGATGGCAAATTCGGCGATTTTGATGGCGATGGCGATCTCGACTTTGCCATCATCGGAGCCACTTCCTCTGCCAACCTGTTCAAGATATACGTCAACGACGGTAACGGAACCTTCACCAGCCCCTTTTCCATTGCCTCCACCGGCTTTTTGCGGCAAAGCAACCTCTTGTGGGCCGACCTTGAAAATGACGGTGCCATGGAACTGGTTGTAATGGGCAACAACTCCACCTCCTCCACCTTCACGCCCAGGCTCAGAATGTTCAAATATTATGCGGGCTTTGGCTTTCTGGCCACCGACCTGGCAAGCGTTGGATTTGCTGAGGGCTCCATTGAGGCAGGCGATTATAACCAGGACGGCCTCATCGACCTGCTCATTACCGGAAAATCCGGGTCCAACATCTCCTCCTTCCCCAAAAGCGTGCTGCTGCAAAACCAGGGTAACGGAGTTTTTACAGAAGATCCCTTTGCCTCCGCCGATTTGGTGAATGTGATGGGCGATAGCGAAGCCTCCTTTGCCGACTACAACAACGACGGCCGCCTCGATGTGGCCCTCGTCGGCACAGATGGAACCAACCGCTTCATGCGTTTGTACCGAAACGATCATCCGGCCCCCGTTTCTACCCCAAACCCTCCGCAAAACCCGCAGGATTCTGTCCTCAATTTTGACGTATTCCTCACCTGGGATGAGCCTTTGCCGCCTGCTGTCAACCCCAACCGCATCAACGGCTTCACCTACGAGCTGTATGTTGATGGCCCTGCGGCGGGGAACGAGGACAAGCGTTCGTCCGGGGCAACCATCGCCAACGGCTATCGCAGAAAGGTGGGCATGGGCAAAATAAAGGGAACCGGCCCCTACCGCATTACCGGCCTCACCCCGGGAACTTATACCTGGGGCGTTCAGGCCATTGATCAGGACCACGAAGGCTCGACTTTTTTGCCGGGGGGATCATTTGTTTACCAGGATCCAAGCTTCGTTTCGGTAACCAGTACTTTCTTTCCCAACAACGACCAGGTTGGCCTCAGCCTGAGTGCTATTGCCTGGGGAGATTACAAATCTGATGGAAGCCTTGATCTGGTTGTTTCAGGAAAAAGCAATGCCAACTCCTTCGACACCCGCCTCTATCAGTTCGACACCAACACCCAAACCTTCCTCGAAGACCCGTTCTATAGCAGTGTCATTGTGGATGTGGCTGATGGCGACCTCGACTGGGGGGATTTTGATAACGACGGCGACCTCGACCTTGTGGTGACCGGAGAATCGGCTAATGGGCCAGTGACCAGGATCTATAAAAACATTTCTGGCGGTTTCACCACCATCGACACCCTTGAGCTTTTCCCGCTGAAGGCCAGTTCTGCACAGTGGGCTCACCTCAACCGCGATGGTTTCCTCGACCTTGTGCTGATAGGAGAAAATGCCGCCGGAACCGCTTTTACCAAAATCTACCTGAACAATGGCGCTGGCGGCCTTGTGCCTCAAACCCTGAGCCTGGCCAACCTTACCGATGGTGATATCGCCATTGCAGACTTCGACCAGGACGGATTCAACGACCTTGTCCTCACAGGCAGCGTCTCCAGCAGCAGTGGTGCAGGATCTACCGTTGCTTACCGCAACCAGGGCAACGGGAACTTTACCCTTGTTATCGTACCCGGATTGGCTAACCTCAGGCGCAGCACCCTGGCTGTGGGCGACATGAACTCCGACGGCTTCCCGGATCTGGCAATTTCCGGGGTAAACAATGGAGGCACTTATCAGGGCTTTGTCTTCAAAAACCTGGGTGGCAGCACCTGGAGCGCTCCCCAATCTATCCTCGGAGTGGCCGATGGCGATATGGCATTCGCCGACTGCAACAATGACGGATACCCCGATCTGGTAATCGCAGGCGAAAGATCCGCAGCTCCGCTCACCCGCGGCGGCGTGATGTATAAATACAATTCCGTTTCCGGGCAGCTGGTCGAAGACCCGCTTGCCAGCCCCAATATCCCCGACCTGAGCGGAGGCGCCTCCATCGCCTGGGGCGATATAGACAACGACGGCAAAATTGATTTGCTCACCCTGGGCGAAGGACCATTGCGCCGCTTCGATTTGTTGAAAAACCTCGACCCAAACTCCACCTTCCTGCCAGGCAAGCCCCAGAGCCTGGCCGCCCAGGTAATCGGCAACCGGGTACGCTTTAGCTGGCAGGCTCCGGCGAATGTAGCTTCACAGCCCTTCCGCAAAGGGATTTCGTACCAGGTTTCTGTCGGGTCTGCAGCGAATACTGCCAACCGCCTTTCGCCCATGGCCAACCTCACAACCGGCTACCGCCGCATCGTGAGCTTTGGCACCCCCTACGACACCACCTCTTTCTCGCTTCAGGGCCTTCCCAATGGGACCTACTTCTGGCAGGTGCAGGCCATCGACACCGACATGCAGGGAGGGCCATTTGAAACCGGCACCTCCTTTGCCTACGAAGCACCAACTTTCCAGGATGTTACCAGCACTTCATTTGCGACCCTGCCAGCTGGATTGAGTGAAGGCGACCTATCCTGGGCTGATTATGACCTCGACGGCGACCTCGACCTCATGGTATCAGGGAATGCAGCAGCAGGCGCCAGCGCCACTTTGTATCGCAACACGGGCGGCAATTTCGCCCCGGCACCCGCCACTTTCACTGGCCTCACCAAAGCCACGGTTACCTGGGTGGATCTTGACAACGACAATCGTCCCGACCTGATCCTCACCGGGTTGAATTCATCGAATCAACCTGCTACGGTTGCCTATCTCAACAAAACCACTGGCTTTACTTCCTACACATCCGGGCTGCCCGGCATTTCTGAAGCACAGCTTGCCTGGGCCGACATGGACCGCGATGGCGACAATGACCTGCTGATTTCGGGACTGAGCAGTGGCGGAGCAATTACTGAGCTGTATTACAACAACGGAGCAGGAGCCTTCACTGCTGCCGGCCTGGCCCTGCAGGGCTTGTATGGCGGCTCGGTGGCCACACCCGACCTCGACGGCGATCTTTTGCCCGATCTATTTGTGGCAGGGAGAAATACGGCTGGTGTTTGGAGCATCAAAACCTATCGGAACCTCGGTACCGGGAGCGTGCTGGAAACCGTCTCAGGGCTGCCAGCCAGCAGCAATATCAAAGCTGCCTGGGCAGATTATGACAGCGATGGCGACCCCGACATTGCCTTAATGGCCGGAACCACTACCGCATCTGGCCGCGTTTACCTCAACAATGGCAGCGGTTCCTTCACCCTTGGGCCTTCCTTCTCGGGTACCCTGCTCGGGGATTTGCAGTGGGGAGATGTGGACGAAAATGGCCGTCCTGATCTGATTGTGATCGGCGATAACGGCTCGGGCAGGGTGGTTCATTATCATCGCAACACGGGTACCACCCTCACCAGCATCCCGGTGGCAGCTTTGCCGATTTTGCCAGTTGACCAACCCTCCCTGGCCTTTGGCGACTTCTCCGGCGACGGCAAACTTGATCTCGCAGTGACCGGTCGCAGCATCAGCAGCCCTACCACCCGGGAATTGCGCCTCTACCGAAACGTAGATCCCAGCCCCAACCAAGCCCCTGGCCTGCCCGGCAACCTGAACCTTACCAGCTCAGGCGATACCCTCATTTTTACCTGGACGGCTCCTTCGGGTAATGCCGTTTTTGTAAATGGCTACAGCTACCAGCTGGTGGTGGGAACCAGCGCCAACGCAGTGAACGTTCTCTCGCCTGATGCCAACCTCACCAACGGCTACCGCCGGGTGGTTCAATGGGGCGGCCAGCAACAAGCCACTACAGCCAAACTCATCGGACTGCCGGGTGCCACATATCATTGGGCCGTACAGACGGTGGACCAGGATTATGAAGGCTCCGGTTTTGCCACCGCAACGCCCCTTGTTTACCAGGCACCGCTGTTGGTTCAGGCTAATTCCCTGGCCTTTTCGACCCCGCCATCAACAGGGGTCAATCGTTCTGATGTGGCCTGGGCCGACATCGACGGCGACGGCAAACTGGACCTGGTCATGGCCGGAGAAGGGGAAAACCTGGGCGTTTTTCTCAAAGTGTATACCCAGAAACTCGGTAAGCTCGAAGAAGACATAGCAGCCTCAGCTAATTTGGCGGGGCTAAAATTCGCTTCTATTGCCCTTGCCGACTACGACCTCGACGGCGACCCCGACCTCCTTGTATGCGGACAGCCGGGAACAGCTACCAATCTCCGGCAGACTCGTCTTTACCGGAATGACAACGGCGTTTTTGTTGTTGTTCCCGCCATTAATGACTCTTTGCCGCAGGTCAGGATTGGTTCTGTGGCCTGGGCCGATGTGGACCTCGACGGCGACCCTGACATTGCCATTACGGGCGAGTCCGCAACTGGATTGATTGGAGCTATTTACCTCAACGAAAACGGAATCTTTGTGCGTGACCGCCGCAGGCAGATCCAGGCGGTGCAGGAAGGCAAACTGGCCTTCGGCGACTTCGACCGCGACGGCGACCCCGATCTGGCCCTGGCAGGGGCTAATGGCAACACCTTTCATGGAATCGTGTACAGAAACAACCCCGAAAGAGGGGAGTTTCAGGCCCTGCCCGGCACCAAGATCAGCATGATTAAAACCAAAGAATCGGCCCTGGCCTGGGTGGACTACAACAACGACGGCTACCTGGACCTCATGGTGGCAGGCGAAACAAGCCCTACCTTGTTCCAGCCGGAGGTGAGGCTGTACCGATACAACCCTGGCAGCGATGCTTTTATCGCTGTTCCCGGCCTTCCATTTACCGGGTTCCGGAATGGCGACATTGCCTGGGGCGACATTAACGACGACGGCTGGCCCGATGTGGTGGTAAGCGGAAAAACGGGTGCCACCGCCTCGGATCGGAGAACAGCCCTGTATTTGGGTTCCTCCACCGGAGCCTTCACCCTTCATCAGGCAACCACCAACCACCTGGCAGCAGCGGATAATGGTTCCGCTCTGGCCATGGGAGATTTCGACAACGACGGCAAGCTCGACCTCGCCCTGGCAGGCCAACGGGCTGATGCTGCCCCGCGCCGCGCTTTGCAGGTCTATCGCAACGCAGAACCCAGCCCCAACCAAACACCCGGACTGCCAACCGGCCTGAGCTCCGCGGTGAGTGGCGACACAGTCAGGTTAAGCTGGGTGGCTTCGCCGGCACCGGCTAACCTGCAGCCCGGTATTTCCTACAACCTGATTTTGCAAAAAATCGGCGGCGGAACGGTTGTATCGCCCCTTTCCTTCTTGCCAGGAGGCCTGCGACGCCTGCCAGCTTACGGCAATGCCGGTCATTCGCTTGCCATCACCCTGCGCAACCTGGAAGCTGGTTCTTACCAGTGGCGCTTGCAAGCCATTGACCAGGACCTCGAAGGCGGCGCATTCACCAGCCCCGATACTTTTACCTATACCCCCGCTTCCTTTGTGAATGTGACCCGCCGCTGGATCGATCAGGCATTGCCTGGGATGGAAGATGGCGATGCAGCCTGGGGCGACGTTGACGGCGACGGTGACCTGGACCTGATTGTGACAGGCCGCACCCAAACCCAAAATTTCTTCACCGAATTTTTCCTCAACGATAACCAGCATAGCCTTCGCCCACAGGGAGCCACAGCTGTCGGGCTGCCAGCCTTGAGAGAATCGTCAGTGGCATGGCACGACATTGATGCCGACGGAGATCTGGACCTGGCCATTGCCGGTCTGGGTTCTGGTGGCCGCCAAACCAGGGTATTCCGTTACCAAAGTGGCAGCTTCCAGGCCATCGCCTCCACCTTTGAGGCAGTTTCCCTCGGCGACCTCGCCTGGATTGATGCAGACCACGACGGCGACCCCGACTTGCTGCTTACAGGGAAAGGAAACAGCGGGCCCGTGCTTCATTTGTACCTGAACAACAACGGGGTATTTACCCGAAAAACCACCAACTGGCCAGGCCTTGAAGAAGCAGCCCTGGCAGTAGTTGACATCAACCGCGATGGTTTCCAGGATTTTGTGGTGGCAGGATTTGACGGGACCAACCCCAGGGTGCTGCTCTTCACTGGTGATGTGCAAGGGAACTTTGCCTTCAGTGACCTTGGCAACGCCACCCCGATTCGAAAAGCGAGCCTCGGGTGGATGGATTTCAACCACGACGGCTGGATGGACCTGGCTTTGAGCGGCACCAACAGCAGCGGCCAACCCGTGTCTGAGCGCTTGCTCAACCAGCAGAATGGCACCTTTTCTTCGGCGACCTCGGCCCTGGACCCAATCGGCGAAGGCCAGCTTGTGCCGGGTGATGTGAACGAAGACGGCTATGGCGACATCATTGCTTTTGGCGAAAACGCTGGCGGCCAGGCCCAGGTAAGGGTATATGTAAATCAAAATGGCAGCAGCCTGCAAAGCAACTTGGCGCTTGCCTCCGATTTTGTGCCGGTTGGTGCGGGCGTCTTTTTGGCCCAGGGCGACTTCGACGGAGATGGCAAGCTTGATTTAATGGTTTCGGGCGGAAGCGGAAACAGCACTTCTATGGCCCTGTACCAGAACCAGTTACCAGTAGCGAATTTTCAACTGGAGGCCCCCGAGCAGCTCAGCCGGAGCATTGTGGGGGCGTCGGTTCAGTTGGAGTGGGAGGCGCCAAGTGGCATGAGTGCAGCCCAGCGGGCAGGATTGACCTACGCTGTGACGCTGGATCGTGTGTCGGATGGCAGCACCAGGGTTTCTGGGCTGAGCACCCAAGAGGGAGTCCGGCAGGTGGTGGCTCACGGCGCGGCAGGCCAGACCAGCAGCTTGCTCCTCTCCAACCTTGAGGAGGGGGCAGTATATCGATGGAAGGTGCAGGCCATCGGCCAGGACTACGAAGGATCGCCATTTTCTGCTGAAGACGCCTTTGCGTTTGAGCCTCCGGCATTCGAAGACAAGACCCCGATTGTATTTACCAATGACCCGCCGAGGCCCGTGGCCGAAGCCCGTATTTCTTTGGGCGATTATGACGCTGACGGCGACCTCGACCTGATAGCAGTGGGCGAAGCAGAGACTGGCATGGCCTCCGTCTCGGTCTTCAGGAATGAAACAACGCAGGCTAACGGCGGTAAATTCGTGCTTGACACTGCCGTGACCCAAGCGCTTGTGCCGGTAAAAAATCCTGCGTTGGCATGGGAAGACGTGAACGGAGATGGTTTTCTGGACCTTTTCCTGGCGGGGCTGCAAAATGACGGCACGCCTTTGAGCAGGCTTTATTTGTATCAGAATGGCAATTATCAGCAAGCAATTGGCACAGCTTTCCCGGATTTGTACAGAGCCATGGCCGACTGGGCTGATTATGACCGAGACGGCGACCTGGACCTGGCACTGGCTGGACTCCGGGCTGACGGCAGCCGGTTTACCGGCATTTTCCGACAAACCACCCCTGGCCAATGGGAGCTTGATACCGAAGCTTTGGCGGGCATCAACAACGCAGCCGTGGTGGACGGCGACCTGACATGGGGCGATTTTGACGCAGACGGCGACATTGACCTTGTTATTGCCGGCACCTCCGACATTGGGCCCGTGACCCGGGTGCTGAAAAACAACGGCCAGGGCCGCTTTAGCATTGGCTTGTATAGCGAGCTTGTTCCGGCCCGAAACAGCAGGCTGGCATGGGGCGACTTTGACAACGACGGCGACATGGACCTGCTCATGACTGGCGACAACTCCACACAGTCTGTTTTTGTGCCCTATACCGTGGTGTATCAATACCTCAAAGGCGACGACCGCTTCACTGAGTTTACCAACCAGACCTTTGTAGACCTGACACAGGGATCTGCCAACTGGGGAGATTTCAACAATGATGGCTGGCTGGATATCCTGGTGAGTGGAAAATTTGCTAATAACGATTCCTCCCGCGCCACCCGCTTGTACAGAAACCAGGGCGGCACCTCCTTTGTCGAGGACCTTACCAGTTCGGGGGATCTGGTGAATGTGGACCTTGGTGCTGCGGCATGGGGAGATTACAATGGCGACCAGAAACTTGATATTTTCCTTACGGGGCGGACCGGAGCCAGTCCTTCGGCCTATACTTTTGTGCTGTTTGAAAACATCGACACGGTGGCCAACGTCACCCCGGTACAACCACTGGACCCCTCTTCCAGCGTTCTCGGCAGGGATGTTACCCTTCAATGGGATGCCCCGAATTATTTGCCTGCCAACAAGCGCGCAGGCCTATCCTACAACCTGCTGCTGGTAAAATTGGGAGACTCCCGCTACCTCACTTCTCCGCAATCGGATTCCAGCAATGGCTACCGCAGGATCGTGGCACAGGGAGCATTGGGGGCCAACCTCAGCCGGACCTTCCGCGACCTAGACGACGGCGATTATTTCTGGCAGGTGCAAACGGTCGATCAGGACTTTGAAGGATCTGCCTTCACCGATCCGATCCGGTTTTCCTTCAAAAGCCCTGTTCCGAAAATCATCTCCGAAACCTTCCCAGCCACCTATGAAAAGGACGGAGCCGCAGTGAGAGCCTCCGTGAATGTGGAGGATCCCAACATTGTGGACGAGGTACTGATTCACTACAAAGGCATCGCCTCAGGCAACTGGTCGGTGGCTGCCACCACTGGCTCGGGAGGCACCTTTCATTTTGACATCGACCAAAGCATGGTGGATGAAATGGGCCTCGAGTACTTTTTCCAGGTCATCGGCACATTTGGCTATGATGCCTTCTCCGACACGGGCTACAGCTACATGCTTTACCCTAATGGCTTCAATGTCAGTGGATTACGGTTTGGGAAAAAATATGACGACTACGACATTGTTGCTATTCCGCTCGTGCTCAATGAGCCAGGTGTTGACAAGGTAATCGAGGAATATGGCGAATACAACGACCGGATCTGGCGGCTGTGGCATTATTCAGGGGGTCAGTTAAATGAGTACACCCAGAGCAATTTCAGCAGCTTTGAGCCTGGCAAAGGCTATTGGCTGATCAGCAAGGAGGAACGATCCTTCAACAGTGGTCGTGGCCGGGTGGTAGAAGCTAATGATGCCCATCCTTATGAAATGAATCTGGTCCAGGGCTACAACCAAATTGGCACGCCTTTCCCCTTCGCGGTGAGCTGGAGCGATATTCTGGCTGCCAACAGCCAGGAAGTTCGCGATGCCGTGGAAGATGCTCTGGCCTATGAAACGGCCTATCAGGGCTCAGACAGGCTCCGGTATCTGCGAGGAGGCTTTGTGTTTGCCCACAGCGCAGTGACCCTTCGAGTGCCGGTGAGAAAAAACCCAGCGGTTCAGCGTGGCGACGGCTGGCTGATGCCCGAGGTATTTGACAACCCCGACATGAGTCGGTGGTTGCTGCCTTTCACCGTTTCCCAGGGAGAAAAAACCTTCCAGTTAGGCGGTTTGGGCATGGCCCCCGGCGCTCAGGCTGGCCGCGACCCCCTGGATCGGATGGCTCCTCCAGCCTTCGGGGAATTCGTCCACATGACAATTCATCATCCCGAATATTTTTATGAGGACTTCACCCGCGACGTCGTTCCTACGGCAAAATCGCACAGCTGGGAGTTTGAGGTACAAGCCAACCTCAGCGACCCTCTCCTGACCCTGAGCTGGAACCCGGCGCATTTGCCAGAAGGCAGCCAGCGTTGGAAGCTGCTCGACAGAGACCGCCAGGTAGTAATCGATTTGCAGGAGCAAAGCCAATACCTGAGCCTGAACCCGGAAGGCCGGCGCCGCTTCCGTCTGTATTTTGGTGATGAAGCCTTTTTGGCTCAAGCCATTCAGCCTGAGCGGATTCACCTTGGCGAGGCATACCCCAACCCCGCCAGTGAGGCGGTGAGCATCCCGGTAAGTTTGCCGCCCAGTGCGGAAGCCTACCAGCTTCGCATCGTGATTCTAAACCACCTTGGACAGGAAATCGCGGTGGCAGGTGAAGGGGTCTGGGCAGCGGGTTTTCATGAAATCACCTGGAATGGCCTTGATGCTGCCGGGCGACCAGTGACTGCCGGACTCTATCTGTACAGGCTGGAAGTTCGCAACCAGGACGGGGCAGCTCAGGTCGGAAAACTGCGCTGGCAATGATGTCTTTTTGCCGGAAAAGGAAAGAAGCAAGTGCTTGTCAAAGAGACAGAAGTTGACCTTTTCATTCCCGGTTTGAAATCAGTAAATTAGGAGCGTGGAAAAACCAGGGATCCGCTTGGTTTTTTCACCAAACATTTCACACAGGGTTATTTCTTAATTGAGGGAAAAAACAGAAATAGCCCGGGAAAGCACCTTTTCATTACCAAACCCAACGCACATGAAATCCAGAAACCTGCTATTGCTGCTGGGCTTTCTTTGTCTGTGGCTGCCATCGGCCCGGGCTCAGGGAGTACCAGAAGGGATTACCTACCAGGCGGTAGCCCGAAACAACAATGCCTTACTGGCAGATGAGACCTTCACGGTCCGGTTTACCTTATTTGAAGGAGGAACCCCGAGGTATCAGGAAACCCAGGCAGTTACCACCAACCAGTTTGGCGTGTTTTCCTGCGTAATTGGGCAGGGGCAGGTAATTTCAGGAAACTTTGCCACTCTCAACTGGGCTACGGGCAGTTGGTTTTTGCAGGTGGAGGTAAATACAGGCAGCGGATTTTTTAACCTGGGAACCAACCAGCTGGAGAGCGTTCCTTTTGCCCAGTATGCGGGCAAAGCTTCCAGTGTGGACAACATGAGCATCGGCGATCTGGTCGATGTAGTGGCCCCCGCGCCCGATACTGGCGACGTTCTGAAATTTGATGGCACCCAGTGGGTAGCCTCGCCTGATGGCGGCAACAGTGTGATTGCCGGAACCGGGCTCGTTTTCTCCGGAGATACCCTAAACAGCATTGGTGACCCCGACCCTTCAGACGACATTGTGGTGGGCAGCCTCGCAGGGGGCGACCTCACTGGCACCTACCCCAACCCGGACGTGGCGGGAATTCAGGGAAACCCCGTTGCCGCAACGGCTCCCAGCCAGGATTATGTGCTCAAATGGAACGGTACCGAATGGGCACCAGCCCCTGACAACGTAACCACAGGCGGCGGGGTCAACACCACCGCCCGGATTTCTGGCGATGGCGGTATAGGAAACGAACTGGACATTGCCCAGCAAAATGCGACGGTGGGGCAAGTCCTCAAGTGGAACGGCTTTTTCTGGGGTCCGGCTACCGATAACACCGGCCTTCAAACCCTTTCTTTAACTGGTACAATACTCTCACTGACCCCAGGCGGTGGCTCGGTAAACCTGCCGGTGACCAGCTACCAGGCGGGCAATGGCATTCAGATAGCGGGGCCCTTGATTACCAACACAGGAGATACCGACCCATCCGATGACGTGACGGTGGGGTCGCCAGCCGGCGGCGATTTATTTGGCCCTATGCCCACGCCCCAGGTTATTGGCCTCAGGGGAGTGAGCATCTCGGTTGTGCCAGCCACCAATAACCAGGTGCTGAAGTTTATTGGCGGACAATGGGAACCAGCCAATGACGCAGTTAACGATGCCGATTCTGACCCCAATAACGAAATACAAGTACTTTCTCAGCCGAACCCCACAACCATTCAGCTAAGCAAAGGCGGCGGCACTGCCACCATTCCGAGCTACACTGCCGGACTGGGAATCAACATCAGCGGATTCCAGATCAGCAACATAGGTGACCTGAATGGCGCAGACGATGTGTTGCTCACTTCTCAGCCTGCCTCCGGAGACGTAACCGGCACCTTCCAAAACGGCCTGAGTGTGATCCGTATTCAAGGCCGGGCAGTAGCGGCGGCAACGCCTGCAGTTGGCCAGGTGCTCCGCTTTCAAAACGGAGAATGGCAGCCCGGCACCAACAACGACGCCGATGCTGATGCCACAAACGAACTTCAGAACCTGACACTCAACGGCTTCCAGTTGGGGTTAACCAACTCTCCCACAACTGTGACCCTGCCTGCACCTCCCACCTACCTGGCCGGTGCAGGCATCAATATCACCGGAACCACCATCACCAATACCGGCGATATCGACGCCAGCGATGACCTCACCGTTCTTACCCAGTTTGGCCAGGATGTGTCAGGACTTTACAATAACCTGCGGGTGGAGCGAATCCAGGGAAGGCCTGTATCGAACAACCAGCCAGGCACCGGGCAAGTGTTAAAATGGAACGGTGCGCAATGGGCACCCGAAGATGACGAAGTGGATGACGCCGACATTGACCCGATTAACGAAATCCAGGTTATTAGCCAAAGTGGAAACCAGTTGAACCTGTCAAAAGGCGGTGGCACCGTGACCCTGTATCAGGCGGGAACGGGCATTTCGCTTTCTGGAAATGTGATCAACAACACTGGAGACACCAACGCCAGCGACGATGTACTGAAAGGCTCGCCCGCGGGAGGCGATTTGGGCGGAACCTATCCCGACCCCATTGTGACCAGGATCCAGCAAACCCCTGTGGCCAGCCTCACCCCGAGCTTTGGCGAAGTGCTGAAATTCATCGGTGGGCAGTGGGTGCCCGCGCAGGATGAATTCGAAGACGCCGACTCCGACCCCTCCAATGAGTTTCAGAACATTTCCTCTATCGGCAACCAGCTTACCCTCTCTGACAATGGAGGTACCATTACGATGTATCAGGCAGGAAACGGCATCAGCGTGACTGGAAATGTGATTGGCAACACAGGAGACCTCAACGGTAACGATGATGTGAACATCGGATCGGCAGCGCTCGGCGACCTCACAGGAACCTATCCGGCACCTACTGTTGCCAGAATCCAGGGTCAGTTGGTGACCAATCAGATCCCATCAAATAATCAGATCCTGAAATACCAGAACAACCAGTGGGCCCTTGCCAATGACCTGGTGGACGATGCTGACAATAACCCAACCAATGAAATCCAAACCCTGACTGCCAACGCCAACCAATTGACGCTGAGCAATGGCGGCAACACAGTGACCCTTTACCAGGTCGGAGCAGGCCTTTCCCTCACAGGCAATACCATTGCCAATACCGGAGACCTCAACGGCGGCGACGATGTGCTGCAAACAACGCCCTTCGGCGGCGATGTGTCGGGCACCTTCAACAACCTTCAGGTCAACCGCCTGCGGGGAAATCCCATCAGCCCCGCTCCTCTGTCAACCAATGGCTTGATTCTTAAGTGGAACGCGACCCTTGGCCAATGGGAGCCTGCCGCTGACGATAACACAACATATACTCCTGGAGCCGGGATCAGCTTCACAGGATTGGGAGGGACCACCATTACCAACACCGGTGATCTTAATGCCGGCGATGATGTGCTGATCGGATCCGCCGCAGGCGGCGACCTCGGCGGCACTTACCCCAATCCCTCGGTGGAGCGAATCAAAGGCGTGCAAGTCGCGAACATCCCGGCTGGCTTTGGTGACATCCTCAAGCTCATCGGCGGTCAATGGGTGCCCAGCATTGACGAAACCGAAGACGCAGACTCTGACCCTTCCAACGAGTTCCAAACCATCTCTGCAAATGGCAACCAACTCACCCTTTCCGATCTGGGCGGCACTGTTACCATGTACCAGGCCGGAACCGGAATCAGCGTAACGGGAAATACAATTGCCAACACCGGCGACCTCAACGGAAACGACGACATCAACATTGGCACACCTGCTCAGGGCGACCTGAGCGGAACCTACCCCGCCCCCACTGTTGCAGCCATTCAGGGGCAGGATATTTCCTCCCAAAACCCCGTTGCAGGCCAGGTGCTGAAGTTTTTGTCTAATCAATGGACACCGGCCCAGGACCTTGTAGACGACGCCGACCCCAACCCAACGAACGAAATTCAATCCCTCACCCAAACCGGCAACCAACTCACCCTTTCCCTGGGAGGCGGCACCACTACCCTCTTTCAGGCGGGAGCAGGCATCAATGTGACCGGGAACACCATCTCCAATACCGGTGACCTGAACGGCGGAGACGACGTGCTTCTGTCTACTGTCGCCGCCGGTGACGTCACAGGCAACTTCGCCAACCTCTCCGTCATTCGCCTTCGTGGCAATAACCTCGCCGCCACCAACCCCACCATCAATGGGCAGGTGTTGAAATGGAATAACACTACCTCCGAGTGGGAACCAGGAAGCGATCTTTTTGAAGACGCCGATGCAGATCCGGTGAATGAATTACAAACTGTGACCCAAACCGGCAACCAGTTTACCTTGTCTAATGGTGGCGGAACTGTGACCATGTACCAGGCCGGAACCGGCATCAGCGTGACCGGAAATACAATCAACAACACCGGAGACCTCGATGGAAACGATGATGTAAATGTAACAACCAATGCCGGAGGCGATGCCTCGGGCGTTTTCTCCAATCTGACTGTGACCGGCTTGCAGGGAAATCCTGTGGCGGCAGTTACCCCGGCGACCAATGGAGACGTGCTGAAGTGGAACGGCCTTCTCCAGCAATGGGAGCCCGGCGCCGATGGAAATACAACCTACACAGCAGGAGCGGGGATCGATGTCACCGGTTCTGTGATTACCAACACCGGTGACACCAATGCCTCGGATGATGTTACCATCAGCTCGATTGCAGGCGGAGACGCAACCGGGGTGTTTTCCAACCTCACCATCACGGGAATCCAGGGAAGCCCTGTTGCCAATACCCCACCCACCAGCACAGGCCAACTCCTCAAGTGGGACAACACGGCGGGACAGTGGATACTGGGAAATGATTTGGTGGATGACGCAGATGCCAACCCTGCCAACGAGTTGCAGACCCTTAGCCAAACCAATAACCAACTGACACTGTCCAATGGCGGCGGCACCGTAACCCTCTTCCAGGCAGGCAACGGCATCTCGGTTGTGGGAAATGTCATTACCAACATCGGGGATACCAACCCTTCGGATGATATCCTTGTTGGCACAGCGGCCGCAGGCGATCTCTCCGGAACCTATCCGGCCCCGACGGTTTCCCGGATTCAGGGCCAGACTGTTTCGCCGGGTGTGCCAAATTCGAACGAAGTGCTGAAATACATCGCCGGGATCTGGCAACCCTCCTCCGATTTGGTGAATGACGCCGACGCAGACCCCGCCAATGAATTGCAGACCGTTTCTCAAAGTGGCAATCAGTTTACTTTGTCAAACGGTGGTGGCACGGTAACCATGTACCAGGCAGGAACGGGTATTTCTGTATCCGGCAACACGATCTCCAACGCCGGGGATTTGTCCTCAACAAATGAGCTCCAGACCATCAGCCAAACAAACAACGAGCTGACTCTGTCCAATGGCGGTGGCACCGTGACCCTGTTTCAGGCTGGTAATGGCATTTCGGTGAGCGGAAATACGATCACCAACACGGGAGATACCAACGCCGCCGATGACCTCACGACCTCCAGCACGGCAGGCGGCGACGCCAGCGGCACTTTTGCTAACCTGACAGTGACCGGATTGCAGGGAACCCCAGTTTCAGCAACAGCACCGGGTACCAATGGCCAGGTGCTAAAGTACAACAGCATTAGCGGCGAATGGGAGCCCGGCAGCGACGACGGCACCACCTACACTGCAGGAACCGGCATCGACGTAACAGGCACTGTGATCACCAACACGGGCGATCTTTCCGCAACCAACGAGCTCCAGACCATCAGCCAAACTGCCAACCAGCTGACCCTGTCAAATGGTGGCGGCAGCGTGACCCTGTTTACTGCTGGCACCGGCATCATCGTGTCGGGAAACAGCATCATCAACAGCGGGGATACCGACCCGAGCAATGACCTGACCATCGGCGCGGCAGCAACCGGCGACCTGAGCGGCACCTACCCTGCCCCAACCGTAGCGAGGATCCAGGGCCAGCCAGTGGCCAACATTGTGCCTGTTGCTGGTCAAATTCTGAAATACTCGGCTGGCGGCCAATGGGTGCCAGGAGGCGACGCCGTAGATGATGCCGACGCCAACCCAACGAATGAACTTCAAACCATTAGCCAAACCGCCAACCAATTGACTTTGTCAAACGGCGGTGGCACGGTAACCCTCTTCCAGGCAGGCACCGGGATCTCCGTTTCAGGAAATACAATCACCAACAGCGGTGACACCAACGCTGCCGACGACATCACGACCTCCAGCACGGCGGGCGGCGATGTTACCGGACCTTTCGCTAATTTGAGCGTGACGGGCTTGCAGGGAACCCCTGTTTCGGCTACCGCCCCAGTCAGCAACGGCCAGGTGCTGAAATACAACAGCGTGAGTGGCGAATGGGAACCCGGCAGTGATGACGGAACCACCTACACCGCAGGAACAGGCATCGATGTGACCGGAACTGTGATCACCAACACAGGCGATTTGTCTGCAACCAACGAGCTCCAGACCGTAAGTCAAAGCGGTAATCAGTTTACCTTGTCCAATGGCGGTGGAACGGTTACGATGTACCAGGCCGGAACCGGGATCTCTGTTTCCGGAAACACCATCACCAACAGCGGTGACACCAACGCCTCTGACGACATCACCACTTCCAGCACGGCGGGCGGCGATGCCAGCGGCACGTTTGCCAACCTGACTGTGACCGGATTGCAGGGAACAGCCGTTTCGGCGACCTCCCCAAGCAGCAACGGCCAGGTACTGAAATACAACAGCGTGAGCGGCGAATGGGAGCCAGGCACTGACGATGGAAATGTTTACACGGCTGGCAGCGGCATCGACGTAACCGGAACTGTGATCACCAACACCGGCGACCTTTCCGCAACGAACGAACTCCAGACCATCAGCCAAACCGCCAACCAGCTGACCCTGTCAAATGGCGGCGGCAGCGTGACCCTCTTTACCGCTGGCACCGGCATCATCGTGTCGGGAAACAGCATCATCAACAGCGGGGATACCGACCCGAGCAATGACCTGACCATCGGCGCGGCAGCAACCGGCGACCTGAGCGGTACCTACCCGGCTCCGACAGTAGCGGCGATCCAGGGCCAGCCAGTGGCCAACATTGTGCCTGTTGCTGGTCAAATTCTGAAATACTCAGCTGGTGGCCAATGGGTGCCAGGAGGCGACGCTGTGGACGACGCCGATGCCAATCCTACGAACGAACTCCAGACAATCAGCCAAACCAACAACGAGCTGACCATGTCGAACGGCGGTGGGACCGTGACCCTTTTCCAGGCAGGAACCGGGATCTCCGTTTCAGGAAATACAATCACCAACACTGGTGACACCAACGCAGCCGACGATCTCACCACCTCCAGCACGGCGGGCGGCGATGCTTCCGGGCCTTTCGCTAATTTGAGCGTGACCGGCTTGCAGGGAACCCCTGTATCGGCTACTGCCCCCGTCAGCAATGGCCAGGTGCTGAAATACAACCTTCTGAGCGGCGAATGGGAGCCCGCAACCGATGACGGCTCCAACTACAGCGGCGGTACCGGCATTGACGTGACCGGAACCGTGATCACCAACACCGGCGACACCAACGCCAGCGACGATATCACGACAGCCACGGCAGCTGCAGGCGATGTGAGCGGCACCTTCCCGACTTTGAGCGTGGTGGCTTTGCAGGGAACAAGTGTTTCGCCGAACGTGCCTACGACCAACGGCCAGGTGCTGAAGTGGAACAGCGGAACCAGCGAATGGGAGCCGGGAACTGATGCTACAGGCGACGCGGATGCAAACCCTACGAACGAGCTCCAGACCATTAGCCAAACCAACAACCAGCTGACCCTGTCAAATGGTGGTGGCACCGTGACCCTGTTCACCGCCGGAACCGGCATCAGCGTGACGAGCAACGTGATCAGCAATACTGGCGATACGAATGCCAGCGACGACATCACAACTGCTACTACGGCAGGCGGCGATCTCGATGGCAACTATCCCAACCCTACCGTGGTTGGGTTACAGGGCTACCCGGTGGTCAACCTCATTCCCGCCAACAAACAAGTCCTGAAGTTCACTAATGGCCAGTGGGTGGCTTCGGCAGATTCAGTGAATGATGCTGATGCCGATGCAAGCAACGAATTGCAGGCACTGAGCCAGACAGGTAACCAACTGACCTTGTCGAATGGTGGCGGCACCATCACGATGTACCAGGCAGGAACCGGCATTTCTGTGAGCGGGAACACCATTGCCAACACAGGAGACCTTGACGGTTCGGATGATGTATTGACCACCGACCTGGCTGGCGGGGATGTGGATGGCAACTTTTCAAGTCTTACGGTTGTGGGGCTTCAGGGCCAGACCGTTTCGGCGACGGCTCCGACCTTCTCGGGCCAGGTGTTGAAATGGAATGCAGCCAGCAGCCAGTGGGAGCCAGGCACTGATGCTGGAATTGCCTACACAGCGGGTCCTGGAATTTCCATTGTGGGGCCTATTATCTCCAACTCCGGCGACCTCAACCCTTTCGATGATTTGACGACGGGAACCGTGTTTGGCGGCGATGTGAGCGGGTTGTACACCAACCTTGATGTTGTTGCTTTGCAAGGAAGCCCGGTTTCCACTTCTGCGCCTACCTCGGATGGGCAGGTGCTGCGATGGAACTCCTCTGCCTCCCAATGGGAACCAGGCACCAACGACGATGCCGATGCCGACGCCACCAACGAAATTCAAACCCTGAGCCAGTCGGGCAACCAATTAACGCTATCCATTGGCGGCGGCACAGTGACCATGTATCAGGCGGGAACAGGTATCACCGTTTCAGGAAATACCATTATCAACTCGGGCGACACCAACGCTGGTGACGACATCACCAACGTGTCAGCAGCAGGCGGCGACATAACGGGAACCTTCTCTGCCCTGACAGTAGCGGCTATTCAAGGAAATGCTGTGGCTGCATCGATCCCCACCATCACCGGCCAGGTGCTGAAATGGGATGCCATCAACAACGTGTGGGATTTGGGAATAGACAACAATACCACCTACACCCCCGGAACGGGTATTTCCTTTGCAGGAACAACAATTAACAACTCGGGCGACACCAATGGCAACGATGACGTTCTGCTAACCACTGCAGCCACTGGCGATGTAAGCGGCGACTTCACCAACGGCCTGACCGTGACCGCCCTCCAGGGAAGCAATGTTTCGACAGCGGCCCCAACCACCAGCGGGCAAGTGTTGAAATGGAACACTTCTACTTCGGCCTGGGAGCCTGGCACCGACAACAACACTACTTACACAGCCGGAACCGGGATCAACATCACCGGTGGCAACGTGGTGATCAACACTGGCGATACCAATGCCGCTGACGATATTACCACCGCAACTGCCGCTGCCGGCGACCTCAGCGGAACCTATGGCGCTCCGGTTACGGTGACTGGTCTTCAGGGAAATGATGTTTCCGTTGCAGTTCCCACCATCACAGGTCAGGTGTTGAAGTGGGACAATGGCGCCGCCGAATGGGCACCGGGCACCGACGAAAACACCACCTACACGGCTGGAACCGGCATTTCTCTCACAGGAACGACCTTTGCGAATACTGGCGACATAAACGCCAGCGACGATGTGTTGCTCACCACCGCCGCCACTGGCGATGTAACCGGCGACTTCACCAACGGCCTTGACGTAGTGGCCATCCGGGGATCCGCTGTTTCTGCCACAGCACCGACAGTCACCGGCCAGGTGTTAAAGTGGAACAACGTGGCTGCCGAATGGGAAGCTGGTGCCGACGAAAATACCACTTACACGGCTGGAACAGGGCTTTCTCTCACGGGAACCACCTTTGCCAATACCGGAGACACCGACGCTGCCGATGATGTATTGCTCACCACCCCCGCCACTGGCGATGTGACCGGCGACTTTACCAACGGCCTGGATGTAGTGGCTATCCAAGGGAATGCCATTTCCGCTGCTGCGCCCGAAAACAACGAGTATCTCCGTTTCGATGGAACCACCTGGGTGAGCGATAGCCTGAATGTAGCTGATGTGCGGGTGGATGCCTCCTGGGTCCCCACCACCACCGATGTATATGACCTTGGGTCTGCATCCCTGAAGTGGAACGACATCTGGGCGGTGAATGCCACGATCCAGACCTCCGACATGCGTGCCAAGCGCGACATCGAGAACCTGGATTATGGCCTGGCAGAAATTATGGCACTGCGCCCAGTGAGCTACCGCTGGATCAGCCGCCCGGAAGAGGGCCGCAAAATTGGCTTAATTGCCCAGGAAGTGGTTCCGGTGGTGAGCGAAGTGGTGAGAACCCATCAGGTTGTGACCGACCCCGCAACAGGCATCACCACCGAGGTGGAACTGCCACAATACGGCATGTCGTACAGCGACCTTGTCCCTGTTCTGATCAATGGTATGCAGGAGCAACAGGGCCAGATCCAGACCCAGCAGCAACTCATTGAGGCCCAGGCCGAGCTGATCAGAAAGCTGGAGCAGCGGGTGGAGGCTTTGGAGCAAAGATGACACATACACCGCCGGGCTGGTGAACCAGCCCGGCGGGATTTTACCCAACGAATCATGAAGCCATTTTTCTTCTTTCTCTTTGTAGTGGCCTGCCTGTCTGCGAGGGCACAAACCCCCGACACCCTCTCCAGAACCCTGGTGAGCAGCCTGGGGGGATTCTCGGAGGTGAACGGATTCAGTTTACAGTTTTCTGTGGGAGAACCTGTGGTGAGAACTGCCATCAGCAACGGTGGCCAGTTTGTGCTCACACAGGGCTTTCAGCAGGAAAATCTTTACCCTGTTTCGATCGAGGAAGGCGTATTTGCGATGCTGGACTTTCAGTATTGGCCCAACCCTGCGAGCACCGAGCTGCATGTGAGGATTGGAGCCGACCGGCTTTTAACCCTGAATGCGGGGATCTATGACTTGCTGGGACGAGCTACCGGCCTGCCCGTTCAAACCCTTCGGGTACAAGCGCCCGTGGAAACCGTGTTTGATTTATCCCGCCTGGCCGAAGGAAATTATTATCTGACCCTCACCACCGAGGCCGGGAAAATCCTCCATTCGATCAAAATTCAAAAAATACATTGACCATGAAGCAAATCCTCATTTTCACGGTCCTGCTGCTCGCAGCTCAAGCTGGATTTTCTCAGGTTTTTGTGGCGAAATCCAAGCCATTTTCTATGGATTTTGGCTACCCGGTGCTGGACGATCAGGACGATGTGGCCTTTCTGGACGAAAATGGAAACAACATCATTGACCCGGGAGAGGCGGCTTTGATCACATTCACCTTGAAAAACACGGGCAGGTGGACCGCCAAAAATGTCCAGATCCGGCCCGAGGAGCTGAACAACATCCGGGGGATTCGTCTGGACAACGTGATTCAGGTTGGCGACATTCTGCCCGGGCAAAGTAAGGAGGTTTCTATTGGGGTATTTGCCTCCCGGGAGCTCGGTCGTGGCACTGCCAGTTTTATTTTTTACATCGACGAAAACGGCTCCTACAACAATGTTTCGGTCGTTTACGGGGTTGATACCAATCGCTGAGACCCCGGGAGGCACATTGGGCCATGGATGATAGAACCCTGGGCATTTTGTAGCGGGAAAGAGGAGCAGAAGGACTTTTGCGGCAAGGTGTTTGCGGTTAGCGAAGAGCTGAAGCCATGAAAACCTGTCCCGAATGACCGCCTTTCGCAAGGCGATTATGCACTGTTTCGGAGCAATTTTGCCTCCGGCGTCCACGATTCCGATGCTTTTCCCATGTTGCGTTTTTCCAAGTCTATCCGACAACTGTTCTTGATTTTAGCTGTGATTGGGTTGCCTTTACTGGGCGGCACATTCCTGTCCCTGCCCGCCTATCCCGAATTGCCAAGGCCAATCTCCCCACAGCCATCATACCAGGAGCAATTATTTGCCGAGCCTCAATTCAAAGCCCAGCCAGTTCTGCCAGATGTGGAAACAGAGGCAAATAAAGCCTTTGAGCCTGAAATGGATGCTTTGATACGACGATGGCAGCGTGACCTGGAATTTTCAGGAACTGTGCTGGTAGCCAAAGGAGGCCACATCGTTCATGCCGGTGCTTATGGCTATGCCAACCGCGATATCCATGACAGCCTCGGGCTCTCGTCTGTGTTCCAGCTGGCCTCTGTAACAAAGATGTTCACCGCCACCGCCATCATGATGCTGTATGATGAAAAGCGCCTTCGCTTCGACGATCCCATCGTGAGCCTGGTATCCTCATGGCCGTATCCAGACATGACCATCCGGCATTTGCTGGCCCACCAAAGCGGGCTTCCCCGCTACGATGCCATGGCGGAGCAGGACCCTGAGCGCTATGCCAGGCTGAGCAACAGGGAGGTGCTGGAGATGTTTCTGGACAAACGACCGAGGCTGAATTTTCAGCCTGGAAGCGATTTCGATTATAACAATTCCAACTATGTGTTGCTGGCTGCCCTGGTAGAGTACCTGGCACACGAACCCTTTGAGGAGTATCTGGAAAACCGGGTGTTTACGCCACTCGGTATGACCAACACCTATTTTTGTACCTACGAAGACCGGATCCAGCGGCCCAACCACACGAGGGGCTACCGAAAGATTGGTCGAAGCCATGAGGAGGCTTTAGGCGACCCGATTGATGCAGTGTTTGGCGACAAGGGCTTGCATTCCAATGTGCTGGACCTGTATCGTTTCGACAGGGCCCTTGCCGGGGGGCGTGTGCTCAATCCCGGAACCATGGCCATGGCCTATGAACCGGTGGCCACAACAGGCAAAGGCAGGTCCTATGGCTTTGGCGTGCGAATGAGAGAAAACTGGCTGGGCCTGGCCTATCATTTTGGGTGGTGGCGTGGATACAGGACTGCCTTCATCCGCGATTTGCAGGCAGACCAGACCGTGATTGTGCTGAGCAACCACGATAACCCAAACAAAACGGTCAATTTTTGGGATGCATTTTACCTCCTGAATGATTGGCGATAAGGCTTTTCCCACGCTCTTTGGCATTCCCTTTTTCTCTCCCCCGGAAATTGCCTTCATGTAATCATTTAGGCGAATTTGTCCGAAATATGACAGTTTCCGCTTCGTAAAAAGTCTAAATTCCTTCTTTCCTACCCGTGTTTGTCAACAGATCTGCAAGGTTTTCAGGAAAAAATATCCGGAAAACGATGCAGATCTTGCTGCGTTTAGTGTAGGAGAATTAGCAAGGCAGACCTCTGGATGGAGGAAACCTTTGCGATTTTTCCGGTATCGATTTCGTAGTGCCCCAGGGCCTGGAAATGCGAAAAGTCACAGTCTCTTTACGCCTTCATCATTGCCGTTTTACACCTCCCTACGGACCTTTGTTACCATGACCGCAGCCCATCTTTCTCCCACCTTGTTGCATCGATTCGACGCCGCCATTGAATATGAGTGGCTGGAAACAAACGGCCTGGGCGGATACGCCAGTTCTTCGGTGTTAGGTACCCATACCCGAAGGTATCACGGGCTGCTTGTGAGTGCCCGAAAACCGCCTGTCGACAGGCAGGTGCTTTTGTCACGACTGGATGAAACCATTCGCATGGGTCACGAAAAATGGGAGCTGACAACCATCAAATACGAAGGAGCCATTTACCCGCGCGGCTATATCTTTCAGCATGGCTTCCAGATCGGATGGTTTCCGGTATGGGAGTATCAGATGCAGGGTGTAAAATTGAGAAAGACAATCTGCATGCCCCACGGGAGGGATTGTGTGGTGGTGCTGTATGAATTGCTGGAAGCCCCGGAAGCCGTTCAGCTCGACCTTCGGCCCTTGCTTTCTCCCCGCAACATTCACGACCTCACCTTTGCCAATCCTGACATCAGGCAGCAGGCAAACTGGGATGGTAAGAATTGGGAGGTTAGCCCCTACGATGACACCAATACCGTGACCATCACCATGGAAGGAGCTGAATATCACCACTCTCCCGAATGGTATTACCGCTTCGCCTACCTCAAAGAAGAGGAGCGCGGCATGGAATCAATCGAAGACTTGTTTACCTACGGCCATTTTACCAAAACCCTTCAGCCGGGAACCTCCTGGGGCCTTGTTATTTCCGGGTCGGGGCAGGTACAGGAATCCCCTCAATCCCTGATTAACGAAGAGCTGGCCCGTCGCAAAGGCTTGATTCAGCAGGCACCGATCAAGGCAGGCTGGGCTCAGCGCCTTGTGCTCGCCGCCGACCAGTTCATCGTGCGCCGTGGCGATGGCCACCACACCGTGATCGCAGGCTATCCTTGGTTTACCGACTGGGGCCGCGATACCATGATTTCCCTGCCCGGACTTTGCCTCGCTACTGGAAGGCAGGAAGTGGCAAGAGATATCTTGCAGGAGTTTTGCTCCCACATCTCGGAGGGAATGATTCCCAATCGCTTCCCCGACAATGGTGCCTCGCCCGAATACAATACCATCGACGCCAGCCTCTGGCTCTTCGTGGCTGCTTATCAGTATCTGAAGGAAACAAGTGACAAAGAATTTGCCCGTGAAGTGCTGCTGCCAAGCATGAAGCTGATCCTGGATGCCCATGTGGGGGGAACTCGCTTCGGCATTTGCATGGATCAGGACGAACTGCTCGAAGGCGGTGAGCACGGCGTTCAGCTTACCTGGATGGATGCCAAGGTGGGCGACTGGGTGGTGACGCCCCGCCACGGCAAAAGCGTGGAAATCAATGCTTTGTGGTATAATGCCTGGCGAATCTACGGCTACTTCCTCCGCCAGTTTGGCGACCGTGACCAGATTGCCGAAGTGGATAATCGCTCCAGAAACATCAAGCGGGCTTTTACAGAGCTGTTCTGGAACCCGGACCTGGGCTGTTTATACGACAATGTTGCTCCGGGAAAACCGGATGCCTCCATCCGGCCCAACCAAATTTTCGCCCTGAGCCTTCCCTTTCAGCTTCTTACGCCAAAAAAGGCAGAATCAACCCTGAAAAAAGTAGAAGAGGAGCTTTACACCCCTTACGGCCTCCGAAGCCTTTCTCCCCGGGACCCCGACTATCTCGGCATTTATATCGGGGATCGGGTGGCCCGCGATGGGGCTTATCACCAGGGAACCGTTTGGTCATGGCTGCTTGGGCCTTTCATGGAGGCCCTCATCAAAGTGAGGGGAGACCTGGGGCGCTACCAGGCCCTGGAAGTACTTCATGCCCTGATGCCGCATTTGTACCAGGCTGGCATGGGTTCCGTGTCGGAAATCTTTGATGGAGACGCCCCACACACCCCCAGAGGCTGCTACGCCCAGGCATGGAGCATTGCCGAACCACTTCGGATCATGCACCAGTACCAGCTTCAGGCTCAGCCCGTTCACCAAAAGGCAGAATCCTCAGTGAAGCGCGTTCCTCACCGGCATCCGCCCTACGGCAAGTTGCCAATCTCAGCCAGTCGCCTGGAGTTTGTGGAGGTAGGCTAGCCCCCGGCCTGAGCCTCTCCCTGTTCAGCCATGGCCTGTCAACGTTCAAAAAGGGAAACCCTCAATGTCGGTCCGGAAAGTTCGCTACCACAGCGATTAAGTCTGTTCTGCGTCTCGTAGAATGGGCTTTTTTATCTTTACCGCCGCAAACCTCAACTCTTCGAATAGGCAAAACCCCGATCCCCCTGTTTCCCGACGCTTTGAGTATTGCAAAACCCAACCTTGTTATGGCGATTGATCTGAGCTTGAAAATCGACGTGGTGGAAAACATCTCCCGGAAAGAGTTTCTGGAGAAATACCACAAACCCCAGTGCCCGGTCGTGATCAAAGGCCTGGTAGACCAGCAGCCTGCCGGCCAGAAATGGACCCGCGAGTGGTTCAAAGCCTTCATGGGCGATGAAATGATCGGCCTCTACGACAACAAAGTCGAGCGCCACAAGTGGTCCACCACCACCGTGCCCGATATCCAGATGAAGTTTGGCGATTACCTCGACATCATCAGCAAGGACGAACCCACCGACCTGCGGATGTTCCTCGCCGACCTCTACAAATTGCGCCCGGAGCTCCGCCAGGACTTCTCCTGCCCGCCGATGTACCAAAACCTCCTCGGCAAGCTGGGCTTCATGTTCCTCGGCGGCAAAGACACCGACGTGCGCGGCCACTACGATGTGGATAGCAGCTGCGTGCTGCTAACCCAGATTTTCGGGCAAAAGCGCGTGATCATCTTCGCTCCCGAAAATACCCCCTACCTCTACAAAGTTCCCTTCAACACCCACTCCTTCGTCAACGTCGCCAACCCCGACTACGACAAATATCCGGCCCTGCAGTTTGTGAAAGGCTACGATGTGATCCTCGACGAGGGCGATTCGATTTACATGCCTTCCAACTATTGGCACTTCATCACCTACCTCAACGGCGGGATGGGCGTTTCGCACCGCCACCTGAGCCCGAGCCTGGTGAACTGGACCAAGGGCGGGCTGTTCATGGGCGTCACGATGCCGTTTGACAAGCTGATGAACCGCTGGTTCACAACCCGCTGGTACAACTTTAAGGAGAACCTGATGCACCGCAGGGCTGAGAAGGCGATCGCCCGTCACGGAGGCCCCCGCTTCGGCGCAGGCAACCCGGCAGCACCCGTGCAGCAGAAGCCGGAGCCGATGGTGAAATAAGAAGCGGGGAGTTTGGATGCGGGAGCCGAGAACCGAGAACCGGGACCGGAGGCGAAGCCGGTCTTAGCACCCTTGTCAGGGTTTGGCTTCGACCCTGACAAGGGTTTTGGGTAGTGGATGCGAGAGCCGGGAACCGGGAACCGAGAGCCGGGACCGGAGGCGAAGCCGGTCTTAGCACCGGAGGCGCGTCATGTCAATAGCCGCAGGCTGGCCCGTTTTTGTAGACCCTTCTGCCGCCTTAGCTCTGCGAAAACTCACGTTGCTTCCATTCGCTCGGCGAAACTCCGGTTGCTTTGCGGAAAGCTCTGTTGAAAGTGGATTTTGAATTAAACCCACAACCCAACCCCACCCCAACAAGCGACAAATGACCGGAACCGGGGTCACGAAGCATGTCCTTCACAGCCTCCACCCGGTAGCTGTTGATGTAGTCGTTAAAATTTTTGCCAAAAGCTCCGTTGATCACTGCCGAAAGCAGAGATACGTTGGTATGGAGTTGCCGGGCCAGCTCGGGCAGGCTCAGCTCAGGGTCGAGCCAGGGCTGCTCTTCCTTCATCACCCGCTCAATGTGTTGTCGCCAGCGCTCCAGCTCTTCGGTTGGCAGCTTTTCTTCGGTTTCAGGCTGCGGGGTAACAACAGGAGGAGCGGGTTCAAACCGAAGGTGAGGAAGCTGGGTTTGGGCATAGCCCGCGATGCAGAGGTAATAAATCAGCCCGGAATTGAAGAGCTCGTCCCACCAGTCGTGCCAAAAATCGAGGTCCAGCCACAAGTCAACAAGGGTCATGCCCCAGCCCAGCACACTCGAAGCGAAAAAGCAGATCAGAAAGGTACGGAACCAGCCGAAGCTCACGCTGCTTTCATTGGAAAACTGCGTGGGAGCCCAGGTGCGGTACTGCTGATAGAGCCGGATTGCGTTGTAAAAATACCCGATGTGAAGACCAAGGCTCAGCAGCAGCTCCGCATAGTCAAGGTGCCAGGCGAAATGCACGTTCTCCTTCCACCATTCGACAAATTCTGCCCCCTGAACAAACACGGCCACGTGGTAGACCACATACAGCAAAAAGGGCAGCGCATGGATCCAGTGCTGCTTCCCGAGCCGGAATTCGCTGTTGAACTGGCTTTTCAGGTACAGCCAGGAAATGGCGGGAAGGAGAAAGGTGAAATTTCGCGGAAAAAACTCCAGCTCTGTCCAAAGCACCTCCACCCCGGCAAAGCCCAGCATGTATTCCCAGATTTCAAAAGCAAACACAACGAGCAAAGCACCAAACAAGCCATCCGACAGGCGTTCATGCCGCCAGGCCCTCAGCCAAAACAACACAGCATAGACCCAGGCCTGAACAAAGCCAAACAGCAGAGGCGTGGAATAGAGATTGAAGTCGAAAGCCATGAAAAATGGAGCGTCAGGCGAATGCAGGGGAAGATGCAAATTTTGGCTGTTTGTTTGTCAGCGAACCAAGAATTCAGAAGCGAAACACCCCGCTGCCCGAGTCCTCGTTCATCTCCAGAATCAGTTTTTCGGGCACCGTTTTTCCTTCCCAGTAGGGCGCTTCGCAGAGGTAAAGCCGGGTTCCGAGCGGGTAGGTAACGGCCAGGTTGCTGAACCAGTTGAGCCGCTGGCAAAATCCCACAGTTCCGGCATCCGCATCAAAAGGCAGCTCGGCCCGCACGATCACCTCCCGGCTGAAGGGCGTTTTTCCGCTCACCCACATCGTCACCATCGGGATACCGAGCGCTTTGGCTTTGGCTTCGAGGTCGTCGCCGAGGCGGGCCTCCAGAGTTTGCCCGGTTTGCTCAGCCTGTTCACATACTTTCACCCAGAGCCATTCTTCCCGGCTCAGTTCCTCGCTTTCCGACACAGACACCTCAGCACCTTCTTCCTGTGGTCCAATCAGGCGAAACAGCGTCCACTGACCCTGTTTTTTCAGGTACAAACGGGTGCCGACCGGCATGTTCACGGCGTGGGAGGCCAGCCCGCCGAGGTCGTAGCCGTAGCCTGCCCGCTGTCCGGTTTCAGGGTCTATGTAGCGAATGTCCACCTGCCGGATCGAAATACCGGGGTTGACAAGGGTAAATGCGACACGCGGTGCGGGATTTTGTGCAAAAATGGCAACCGGCAGCAGAAACAACATCCCGGCCACTGCGGCTTTGGGAAGTAAAGGTGCCTTTCGACCCGCCCGCCAGCGGTCCAGGGAAATCCTGCCGCCGCCCATTCCGGTGATCACCGCAAAGCTCCAGAAAATGAGCTGCTGGTAGTACATGTCGAGCAGGCCGGGCTCGTCGTACCAGATGAAGGAAACCACAAAAAACTGGAAGGCAAGCTGGAAGGCTGACAACCGGGTGAACAAGCCGATGGCCACGAGCAAGCCTCCGATGAATTCGCCATACACTGCCAGATAAGCCCAGAACACAGGAGAAGGAAAGGCAAAACCGATGTCAGAAACCTGGGTGATAAACCAGTCCGGAACCCCAAAGGCGAGGTTGCTCCATTCCCTTCCGCCTTCTTCGTCAATCAAATGAAAGACTTTTGACAAGCCGGCCCCGATCGCGATGCTGATGCCGCAGTAGAAGCGGAAAAGAGCGTAGGAAATGTCCTGAGGCCAGGAGCCGGTGCCTGCGAGAGCCGCCCGCCATGAGGTGAGAATCGAATGCATAACCGTAAATGTTAATGAGTTGAAAATGAATGAATTGAAAGTAGTTCTGAGCAGTTACCTTTTCACAGCTTCCAGAACCGGGTCGCGTCCCGCCCGGAGGGATTCCACTGTTTCCTGCACCAGAATATCAGGCTGGATGCCGCCTGCGGGCAGGTCTTCGGAGAAGCTGCCAAACACTGGGATGTCGAGCTCGATTCCGGAATTGGGCAGGCGAAGGAAAAAGATCAGCCCGGCATTGAGGCCCTTTTGGCTGCCGCCGGTTGTCTCGCCAACGAGGGTGGCCAGCTTGTTTTCGCGGGCGATTTCAGCGAAATAGAAGGTGCCGGAACTGTTCGCTGCATTCACCAGCACAAACACCTCGCCCTGGAAGGCTTTTCTGGCCGGTTTTACCACGATTTCTTCCTCCTCATACTCGAAAAACCCATTCTCCAGCGGCTTCACCCTGCCCCGGAAATCGTAGGCATCCTCCACCCAGGTAGTAAGAAAGGGTCGAAGCTTTTCGGAAATGATCTCATAGCGCACCCGCACCTGCCTGGCCACTGGCCGGACCGGCTCCTTCGCCAGCATCCGGCCCAGGTACAGCAAAATCTCATCCTGTCCGCCTTCGTTGTTGCGCACATCGATCACCAGCCGCTCCGTTTTCCGGTCGCGGATGTCGGCAAAGGCACTATCCAGCCAGGGCTTCCACTCAAAGCCGAGTTGAAACACATCGAAAGTGGCCAGTTGCAGATAAGCCGTGCTGTTTTCCCAAAACTCCAGCTTCCAGTAAGAGGAAACATCCGTTGCCATGCCTTCTTCTGCGGACCGCTTTATTCGCTCGTCCCGGGTTATAGCGTCCACAACAATGCGCTGTTTCCGTCCCTCTGCGTCCTCAATCTCAAGCTGGTACTCCCCATTCACTGGCGGAAACAGCAAAGGGAAATACACATCAAAGCTCTCAAAAGGGCCCACCCCCAGCAGGTTGAGGTCATTGATGCGTTTGGCGTTATTCGCCCCATCAGCCTTTACAAGCGGCAGCAGACGGCTCAGCATGTCGCTCACCGGCACTCCCTGGATGGCCAGCACCTCGGGAAACTTGTCCAGCGCCGGGTTTCCGTTCAGGTTGAGGGTCACGATCATTTGACCTTCCACAAACCGAAACAGAAACGGGAGCTTGTCTGGTTGGCTGAACACCACTTCCTGGATGAAGCTGTTCTGGTTAAAAAAATTGGCATAGGTGTGGCCACACTGAAAGAATCCCATCATCTCCGAAAACAGCAGATAGGCCTCCCTGTGGGTCATGTCGCGGGAAAATTTCGCCTGAAAAGCACCAAACAGGCTGTCAACGGCTTCCGGGCTCCGGTAGCGAAACAGGCCCGGATGAATGGCTAGCAAGGCCTCTCTGGCCAGGGCAAGATCTTCCAGCAGGGCTTCAGCTTCCAGAACAGGAAGTTGAGCAATGTCTACCGGCGGCTTTTGCCCCCAGGTCAGGATGCCGAGGTCGTTCATTGGTTGGCTGGGTACGATCCAGCGGTTAGCCCCTTCCAGTTCCCACTGTAAAGACTCGGTTCCGGCTACAAATTTAAACTCCAGGACGCGGGTAGTGGCAGAAACAAAGAAACTGCCTTCCAGCAGGCCATCGCCGTTGCTGTCGGTGAGTGGCAGGCTGTGCTCCCAGGAAAGCGGCGGGGTGTTGCCGCGAATGCCGACCGGAGCCGAAAAAAGCGCCTGCCGGGCATCCAGGAGAAAGTGGATTTCCACCGAATCTCCGGACTGAGCCCGGAGGAGAGCATGAGGCAGGAAACCCGTCAGAAGGGCGAGGAGAAGTTGAGCGAATGGGCGCATAAGCATGTTGTGAGGGTGAAGGAGCGCCGCCGGTGAAGGTGGCGTTCGAAAGCAAGATTCGGGAGCTTCTGCCTCTCAGTTGCTCCAAATGAAGATCTGAGGCGTGTCAAAGGATGATTTGAGACGGGAAGGTGGTGGTGAGGATCAAAAAACTGCTGGCAATTGTAGGGTTTGGCGTTGAATGTCTGTTGTTTAAATGCCCATCCGGAGGCCTGTCAAATTCAATTCTCCGAAACATCCCAGCGAAAAATTTCTGTGGCTCGTCTCGTGGACAAAACTGCACGGCTGCCTCTATGAGTCAGACTTTTCAGGGGCAAGCCTCTGCCCTACTCTCTCATTCAATTCGTTGCTTTCATGAGATTGCTTTCTCTAATTTTCGCGTTCCTGTTCCTGCCAGTTTTTCTGCTTTCTCAGGAGCCCAATGCCATCCCGGGTGAATTGCTCATACAGCTTGTTCCAGGCACAACGCCGGAGCAGGTCATGCCCGCAAGCCTCGCCTACCGGAGTCGTTTGCTCTCCCACCGGATGGATATATACTGGATCAAGGTCCACGACAGCAACCAGGGTCGTGGTACACTGGCCTATCTGCAGCGCCACACTCAGGTGTTGCAGGCCCAATGGAACCACCAGATTCAGCATCGCTCCATAGAAGCCACCACGCCTTCAGATCCCCTGTTTTCCGACCAATGGGCCCTCAACAACACGGGCCAGAACGGTGGCAAGCCGGATGCCGACATGGATGCCCCCGAGGCCTGGGATCTTGCCAATGGCACCGTTACCCCTTTCGGCGACAGCATTGTGGTGGCTGTTGTCGATGCCGGGTTTGACCTCAATCATGAAGACATCCGGTATTTTGTACATGCAAATGAAATTCCCGGAAACGGCCTCGACGACGATGGAAACGGCTATATCGACGATGTCAACGGGTTCAATTCCTTTAGCCAAAACGGCAACATCACCAACGACGTCCATGGCACCCACGTCGCAGGAATTGCGGCGGCCTATGGCGACAATGCAACCGGGATCAGCGGAGTGGCCTGGGGGGCCAGGGTGTTGCCTGTGCAGATTGGCACCTCCAATGAAGCAGAGCTGGTCATAGCCTACGGCTATGTCCTTGATCAGCGAATTCTCTATGACCAAACCGGCGGCGCCCTCGGTGCCTATGTGGTGGCTACCAACTCCAGCTTCGGGGTGGATTTTGCCGATCCCAACAATTACCCGCTCTGGTGCGGCTTGTACGATTCGCTTGGCCAGCATGGCATTCTATCTGCGGTGTCCACGATGAACATCGGCCAGAATGTAGATGTCGTGAACGATGTGCCGAGTGCCTGCCCCAGCCCCTATGTCATTTCCATCACCAATACCACCCGCCAGGATGTCAAATCAGGAGGAGCAGCCTTTGGGGTTGTGAACATTGACCTCGGCGCTCCGGGCACCGGTATTTTGTCTGCTTTGCCCGGCGATACCTACGGCGACCTGACAGGCACCTCCATGGCCTCGCCCCAGGTGGCCGGAGCCGTGGCCGTGATGCACAGCAGGGCCTGCCCGGCTTTTTATGCGCAATACCTCTCCGATCCCGCTGCCGGAGCTTTGCAATTGCGGCAATTTCTCCTTGATGGCGTGGACAGCCTGGGCTCTCTCACAGGGCTGGTGGCCACCTCCGGCCGACTCAACCTCCTCGGTGCCTTGCTGGAAACCGACACCTTTTGCGCAACGTTATCCAGCGACTGCCTGCCTGCTTACTCCTTCAGTACCAGCCAGCTCACCGACAGCAGTGCCCTGCTTTCATGGAAAGGCGGAGACTCGGCCAGCCTGTTCTGGGTCAGGTATCGCCTGGAGGGCAGCACCATCTGGACTGATTCGCTGAGCACCACCCAGGACAGCATCCAACTCCAGCAATTGCAGCGTTGCCAGCGCTATGAGTTTCAGGTGAAAGCGATCTGTGGGCAAGACACTGTTGACTACCTTGCGCTGGGCAAATTCCGAACGGAAGGGTGCTGCGAACCGCCCAAAGGCGTGGAGCCAACCGTGCAGGGCGATAGTGCGCTGGCTCTGTTTTGGAAGCCGGTTTTCGGAGCAAACGGGTATGAAATTCGCTGGCGGGAAGCCGGAGGAGCGGGCCAGAATTCCCTTTTCACCGCCGACACCAGCCTCGTGATTTCCGGCCTCATGCCCTGCGTGGAATATGAATACCAGATTGCCTCCGCCTGCGACAGCCTCGACCGCATTTTCAGTGCATGGACAGGCTTCAGAACCCTCGGCTGCGGGGTTTGTCTTGACTCAGCCTATTGCGAAAGCCGGGGAGGCAATACCGAATTTGAATGGATAGACAGCGTTACCATCGGCGGCCTGGTGTTTGCCAGCGGAAATGACCTTGGCTATTCGTTCAACAGCTCATCCGGCTTGTTGCTCTACCCCGACAGCAGCATAGCGGTGACCCTGGTGCCGGGGTTCTCTGATTTTGCCTATGAAGAATGGTGGAGAATCTGGGTAGACTGGAACCAGAATGGCCAGTTTGATGACCCTGCTGAGCGGGTATTCGACTCCCAGGGCGGCCAGCTCAACACCGTGACCGGCAGCTTCAGCATCCCCCCCCAGGCAGCATCCGGTCCAACGCGGATGCGGGTTTCGATGAAATTCCCTGGCTTTGGGCAGGGTTCCGGGCCAGAACCCTGCGGAAGTTTTGAGGAAGGAGAAGTAGAAGACTACTGCGTTTTCATCGCCGACTCAAGTACAATTGCCTGCGATGCCCCGGTGATTCTTTCCCTTACCTACGCCCCGGACACCGAAAAATTGAACCTGGTTATGGACTCCGTGGCAACAGCGAGCCAGTACCTCATCAATATTTCCGGTCCTGGCTTTCCCAACGGCATCCAGCTCAGCAGCCCGGGGCCGGTCGCCGAATTCACCATTCCGCTGGATCCCTGTGCCTTCTACACAGTAATTGTGCAAGCACAATGCAGCACCCTGATCAGCCTGCCGACCCAGCAAACGCTCAAGACAACGGGCTGCGGTGCCTGCCTCGATCTTCCTTATTGCGCTGCCT
The DNA here is from genome assembly GCA_041741415.1 of Bacteroidia bacterium. Classification (GTDB taxonomy): domain Bacteria; phylum Bacteroidota; class Bacteroidia; order J057; family J057; genus JANQTF01. Next base: position 79,428 of record JBGSKC010000023.1, read on the forward strand.
TTGGGCTCGATTCCGACAGCCTCTGGATCCGGGGTTTTGAACTCAACCAGATCCAGCGAATTTCCAACAACAACAATGGCTATCTGCTTCACGACAATGCCACCATTGACCTGAACGCCTTTGGCTTTTTATCCGGATGGCTGCTTCCTGCCAGCCAGGGACTCGATTCTTCCTGGGCAGCAATGTGGATTGACGTGAATGGCGACGGCATCTTTCTGCCAGCTGAAACCATCAACAGCGGCTGGGTTCAGGCGGGAGATTCATTCAACATTGCCTGGCTGGTTCCTCAGCAAATAGCCGTGCTGGGTGGCAGGATCCGGATGGCAGTGAGCAAAAATCCTTTGGCAAACAGCTGTGCCAGTCCAGCTCATGGCGAAGTGGAAGACCTCTGCTTTCTGGGGATCCCCACTTCTTTGGAAAAAGGATTTGGACCTGGCCTCGACCTGTCTCCCAACCCCATGACAGGGAGGTTCGAATTGCGCGGCGATGAGCCATGGCATTCAGTGAGGTTGTTTGATTTGCAAGGCCGGGAAGTCCCGCTTCGCATGCTATCAGGTGCCCCTGGCCAGGCACAGTTTGAAGCCCTTGTTCCCACCGGTGTTTACCTGCTCGAAGTTACCTGGCAAGGTGGCGAGCGCAGATACTTGCGGCTGATGCGGCAGTGACCCTGCTGTGAAGCAGGAGCTGAGAATGGGTGAAAACCTTCTTTGATCAGGTGTTGCCGGTGGATCCGGCAACACCTAATTTCATTTGCCCCTGCGGCTGAAATCGCTTAGCTTCTCCTCCATTCGCCTCTCAGCATCGCGCTCATGTCTCCAAAAACCGCAATCATCACAGGCGCAGGTCAGGGAATCGGCCTGGCCATTGCCCGCAGCCTGGTAGCCTCCGGGGCGAATGTTGTCCTCAACGACATGGACCCTGAACTGGCCCGAGCTGCCGGAGCTGCTCTGGGCGGGAAGGTGCTTGTAGTTGCCGGTGATGCCAGCCGTCAGGAAATCATTGACGAGATGGTTGCTGGTGCTGTTTCCCGTTTTGGCGGCCTGGACATCGTCATCGCAAATGCCGGGATTACCCTGTTTGGTCAGTTCCTGGCTTATAACCGGGAAGACTTCAGCCGGGTGGCCGAGGTCAACCTCGGAGGATCCTTTTTCCTTGCCCAGGCTGCTGCCCGCCAGATGATGATCCAGGCGCGGGGCGGCTCTATTCTGTTCATGTCTTCTGTCACAGCCTCCCGGGCACACCGCGACCTTGCCGCCTATGGCATGACCAAGGCAGGCCTCGAAGCCCTGGCCCGCCACCTGGCCCTCGAACTAGGCTCCGCCGGGATCAATGTCAACGCCATAGCACCCGGTGCCACCGCTACGGAACGCACCCTCTCCGACCCGTCCTACGCCAGCACCTGGGCCAGCCTCACACCCATGGGCAGGGCGGCCAGCGTGGAAGATATCGCGAAAACCGCAGCCTTCCTGGTTTCGGATGCGGCCAAACACATCTCCGGCCAAACCATCATCGTCGATGGTGGCTGGAGCGCCATGAGCCCGGGACCGGAAAGCGTCTGAGCCGGTTGTTCGGTGCCCCAGATCGCCCGTTCAGCGGGTTCATCGCCGGGTTGGGAAAGATGAAAAAAGAGGATTCTTTGTTTGTGGGTAGTTTTTGGTGAATCTGATTTTCCCGTATCCGGAGGGCAAATGCAGGTTCATTTGTTTTAATAATAAAGCATCCTTTCCTCCTAACCACGTGATGATTATGAAAAGACGTCTTCTCCTTCTCCTTTTTTGCCTCAGCCACTTTGCCTGGGCGCAGACAGTTGTGCTGAACCCTTCTCAGGACAACACCCTCTACGAAGATCCCACTGGTGCCTTGAGCAACGGGTCGGGCACGGCCATTTTTGCCGGAAACACCAATAACGGAGAAAAACGCAGGGCCCTGCTTCAATTTGACCTGAGCAGCATTCCCGCCAACGCGACAATCACCTCCGCTACCCTCACCCTGAGCATGAACCAGAGCATTGCCGGAGCCACTACCATGAACCTCCACAAAGTCAGTGCATCCTGGGGCGAAGGCAGTTCCATTGCCTCGGGCCAGCAGGGCGGTGGTGCCAATTCCCAGCCTGGTGATGCCACCTGGCTGCATAGGTCTTTTTCCACCACCCTGTGGACCACGCCCGGCGGTGATTTTTCTGCCACCTCCTCGGCCAACACCTCTGTGGGCGGCAACGGCAACTACAACTGGACCAGCGCCCAGCTCGCCGCCGACGTGCAGGGTTGGCTGAGCACTCCTGCCACCAATTTTGGATGGATCCTGCTAGGCAACGAGGGCCTCACGCCGAGTGCCAAGCGCTTTGTGAGCCGCGAAGGCGCTTCAGCCTCCAGGCCCAAACTCACCATCAGCTACACCGTTCCCTGCCAGGCTCCTGCGATTCCGGCCCTCTCGGCTGGTAGCACCTCTATCTGCCCGGGTAGCAGCACCACCATCCTGGCCACCGGAGCCCTGAACGACGCAACAGCCTGGCGCCTCTACACGGGCTCCTGCGGCGGAACCTTCGTGGCCAGCAGTGCATCAGGCCAGTTTTCAGTTGCGCCCTCTGTCACAACCACCTATTTCGTTCGCGGGGAAGGCGGTTGCGTAACGCCCGGCAACTGTGCCTCCATCACAATCACCGTGCTGCCGCTGGAAAATGCAGGGTTCAGCTGGCCTCTCTCCATGATCTGTCAGGACTCGGCTACCCTGCTGCCAACCATCTCGGGCGTGACCGGAGGGACTTTCTCTGCAGGCCCGATTGGCCTTGCCCTCAACGCCAGCACCGGAGCCATTGACCTCGCAGCAAGCCAGCCCGGAATTTATCAGGTAAGCTACACCACCCCCGGAACCGGCTGCCAGAACAGCTCCACCCAGGTGCTTACCATTCTCCCCGCCTACAACCAGATCCTGCCCGTCACCCTCTGCGATGGCGACACCTTTTTGCTGGGCAACCAGACCCTCACCCTGCCTGGCAGTTACACGGAGGCGTTTGTATCGAAAGATGGCTGCGACTCCGTCGTGACCATCCAACTGAGCTTTGCTGCCGGATTCAGTAAAAACCAGACAGCCACCATTTGTGTGGGCGAAACCTTTGATTTTGGCGGCCAATTGCTGGATTCTGCTGGCACTTACACCCGCCAGATTCTCTCCACCTCCGGCGGCTGCGACACCACCCTCACCCTCGTCCTTACGGTAGGAAAACTAGCCCTGAGCAGCATTTTTGTTAACCTCTGCCCCGGGGAAAGCCTTGTGTTTGGCACCCAAACCATCGACACCGCCGGGACCTTTGTTGAAACCTTCAGCACTTCCCTCGGCTGCGATTCCACCGTTGTGCTCAACGTTTCCCTCACCACCCTTGACACCAGCGTGGTGCGGATAGACGTAAATACAGTAACCGCCCAGGCCAGCGGCGTGAGCTATTCCTGGGTGAATTGTGAAACCCTCGTCCAGGACCAGCCCGGCGATACCCTGGCCACTTTCAGCGTAGGTCAGGGCAAGTTTGGGAATTACTTTGTGATTGTGAGCGATGGAACCTGCTCCGACACGAGCGAGTGCTTTTTCCTTTCGGGCGACCTCATCAGTGTTGACGATGAATTCCAGGCTTCAATGAAGCTCTATCCCAACCCGACGCATGGCGAGGTAATCGTGGCCTTCAACGAGTGGGCGAGCGAACTGGAGCTGATGCTGTTCACCACCCAGGGCCAGTTGGTGCGGACCTGGGATCGGGCTCAGGCTAATGAAATCACATTGAACATCAGCGACTTGCCAGCGGGCCTCTACCTCCTTCAGGTGCGCGACGGCGACCGCCAGGCCATCTGGAAGCTGCGAAAAGACTGATCAGTCAAATGCCATGATGAACAGGAGCCGGGCGAAAGTCTGGCTCTTGTTTTTTGTTGTCGAATGTGAAAGCGCAGGGCTGCGGCTTCGCTTCTGTCCGCGAGATTGCGTTAGTTTGCGGCGAAACAACCCATCAACATGACCCTGGCCATCGTCAAATACAACGCCGGCAATATCCAGTCGGTGACCTTCGCCCTGCAGCGCCTGGGCGTGGACCCGGTGCTTACGGACGACCCCGAGCTGCTGCGCAGCGCCGACAAGGTCATTTTCCCCGGCGTGGGCGAGGCGAGCTCTGCCATGAACTACCTCCGTACCCGGGGCCTGGACCAGGTGCTGACCAGCCTGAAGCAGCCCTTTCTGGGCATCTGCCTGGGGATGCAGCTCATGGCCCGCCATTCGGAAGAAGGCGACGTGGCCTGTCTGGGCGTGTTTGATCATGCGGTGAAAAAATTCCCCGCGACAGTTGGCAAGGTGCCCCACATGGGCTGGAACCGCCTGAGCAAGCCCGGCGGCCCCCTGCTGGAAAACCTGCCCGGCGAGCCGTTTTTCTACTTCGTTCACAGCTACTATGTCGAAACCGGCCCCGCAACGGTGGCCACCTGCGAGTATGGCTTTCCCTTTTCCGCCGTCATGCAGCAGGATAACTTTTTTGCCACCCAGTTTCACCCCGAAAAAAGCGGCGAAGCCGGTGCCAGGGTGCTGGAGAATTTTTTGGGAATGGGGCGTTAGCTCCTCCCCACTCCCTCCATCCATCCTGCCCAGCGGGAACTGAGCTCCGGACTGCTGAGGGCGCGCTTGGGCAGCACCAGTGCCTGCTTGTTGTCGAGGTAGAGCATCCAGTGCTTGTCAGTTTCGGCGATGTCCTTCACCTCGCGCCAGGGAAATACCTGATCGCCTGATTCCAGTAACACCCTGATGGCCTTGTCGTCCACCTGCCAGGTGCGCGGACCGATCACCTGAGGGCTCTTTTTCACAACTGCCTGGATGTGATTGCTCACGCGCAGCTTCACAAAAAAGCCCAGCAGGGCCACATAGGCCAGCGAGGCCCCCGCCAGCAGGCTGATGAGCGTCCAGTCGGGCTGGTCCAGAAACACCAGCACAATGACCACAGCCAGCGCCGCGATAACAAGCACCTGGATCTGAGAGCGGCGGCGCTGGCTTTTTTTTGCGGGCTTGGCCCAGGCGTTGAAGTAGTTGAAGGCTACCAGATCCTCTGCGATCTGGTCAAATTGAAAAGTGGTAGGATTCATCGGATCAGGGTCACGGTTCCTCCATGGTTGATCTGCGCCCCGGCATTGGTCCGGGCTTTCACAGCAAAGGTATAAACTCCTTCCTGAGCCACACCACCTCCGGGAATTCTTCCGTCCCAGCCTGCGTCGAGCTGTGTCCAACGCGTGATCAGGCGGCCCCAGCGATCAAAGATCAGCACTTCCAGCTCCGCAATGCCCTCTCCTTTCACCACAAACACATCATTTTCGCCATCGCCATTCGGGGTGAAGGCATTGGGATAAAAAATCTGGCCGTCAGCGATGATGGTGAGGGTCAGGCTAAAGGTCGTGGGGCAAACGAAAAAGGCGTTCCAGGCGGTGAGCGTCACGGTGTATTCGCCCGGAAGCTCATACTGATGCAATGGATTTTCCTCATCCTCCAGGGCTCCGTCGCCAAACTCCCAGAGATAAGTCACGCCCCCAATCGTTTGGTTGAGGAAGCGAATGGGGTTCTGCGACTCCAGAATGGGCATCGAAGGATCCGGCAGGGTCGTGAAGCGGGTGTCGGCGGGCGGGGTGTCTGGAATCACGACGGTGAGGGTATCCTCGCAGCCGCGCTCGTCGAGCAGCCGGACGAGATAGGTGAGGCCCAGCACATCCACTGCAGCGGGGCCTTCCAGTCCGGGCAGGCCGGGCCATTCAAAGCGATAGGCACCTGTGCCGCCCGTGGCGCTCAGGTAGGCTGCGCCATTTTCCCAGCTGCAAAATGCCTCCCGGATCGAATCAATAGCCATTTCCAGCAAAGCCGGCTCGGTGAGTTCGACTTCTCCGAGCACTTCACAGCCCAGCGAATCCACCGACCGGAAGCCATAGCTCCCTGCAGGAAGTCCCAGGGCGCTGTCGCCGGTTTGGACCGGGTTGGTAAACCACTCGGTGAGATAGCCACCGTTTCCTCCGGCAAGGTTCACAAAAACAACCCCATTCGATTCGCCAAAACAACGAACCTGCTCAGAGCCGGTGGTGGCAGTGAACAAGGCAGGCTCCTGAATCCGGAGGTCCGGCAGCACGGTCTGGCAGGCGGAATCGTCCGACAGAATCACCTGGTAGAGGCCGGGAGCAAGGTTGGCGAAGATGGTATCGGATTGCGGAGCGCCGCCGGAGAGCTGAAACTGGTAGGGGGCCACGCCGCCATTTGCCGTCACCACAATCCGGCCGTTATTTTCGCCAAAACAACGCACATCCTGTTGCAGCACCAGGTCAATTTCAAGGGCTGTGGGCTGGCTCAGCAGGAAGGAGGCAGTGTCGGTGCACAGGCTGTCGTCCTGAACCTGGACCACATAAGCCCCGGCATTGAGGCCGGTGAAAAGCGAGTCGGACTGCAGCGGCCCGCCATTGAGGCGGAACTGCCAGGGGCTGCGCCCGCCCGAAACTGATACCAGTACTTCTCCGGTGCTGCCGCCGAAGCAGGCAATATCCCGGAAGTCCGCCGGACTCAGGATCAGGCTGTCGGGCTGTTCAATCAGGAAAATGGCGCTGTCCACGCAGGCGCTGTCGTCGCGCACCTGCACGAGGTAGCTGCCCGGGGCCAGTTGGGCAAAAGTCGTCTGACTACCCCAGCCAAGGGTTTCAAACTGAAATTCATAAGCGCCGCTTCCGCCATTGGCCGCCACAGAAATTTGGCCGTTATCCTCGCCAAAACAACGCACCTGGCTCCAGATCAGGGTGTCGAGGAGGAGCCGGGGTGGTTCGTTCAGCACAAAGGGGATGGTGTCGGTGCAGGCATTCGCATCCTCCACTACTGCCAGGAAATTGCCTGCCGTGAGGCCGGTAAACTGCCCGGAGTTTTGGAAAGCGCCGCCAACAGAAAATGCATAAGGCGTTACCCCGCCCGAGGAGACGAGCCGCGCTTCGCCATCCGCCGACTGAAAGCAGGCCAGGTCCTTGAAGGCCGCCAGGGAAAGATCCAGCACAGGCGGCTCGGCAATGACAAGCGGAATGGGCACCAGACAGCCGTTGGCGTCAAACATGATCAGGGTATCTGTGAGGGCGGGGAGGTTGGCGAATACGGGATTCTGGGTGGTATCTCCCTGGAACACATAGCTGTAGGGGGCGCTTCCTCCGAAAGCTGTCATCTGCACCCAGCCTGTGCTGTCGCCAAAGCAACCCACGTCCCGCAGGGAGTCAATCCCGGCAGCCAGGCCGGTGGGGGTTGTGAGGAAGGTATCCACCTCGGCCTCGCAGCCGTTGTCGTCGCGGACGGTGAGGGTGTATAGCCCTGCGAACAGGTTAGGGAAGGTGCCGGAAGCCTGGAAAGGCTGGAAATTGAGCTTGAATTCGTAGGGCTGGGTGCCGCCTGTTCCGCTCACTGCCAGCACCCCGCTGTTGTTGCCGAAGCAGTCCACATCAATGCGGTCGGTTACGGTGATTTCAAGGAGCGGCGGTTCACCGACTGTAACAGGCAAATTGAACTCACAGAGGCTGTCGTCGCGAACCACGAGGGTGTAATTGCCCGCTGCCAGGCCGAAAATGGTGTCATTTACCTGGAAAACCCCGCCGCTCAAAGCATAGGTGTAGGGGGCCCAGCCACCCAGGCCCTGCAACTGCACAAAGCCGCTGCTGTCGCCGAAACACAGGGCATCCTGCACATTTGCCAACAAATTCAAAGCTATCGGCTCCTGCACCTGCACCGGGAACTGAGACACGCAGGCGCTGTCGTCGCGGACCGAAACAGTATAATTCCCGGCGGTCAGGGTGCCGAAAGTGGGATTAGCCCCGAAAGCACCTCCCTGGATGGCAAACTGATAGCCCGGCACACCGCCGCCTGCCGTCACGGTGACGGCTCCGCTGGCATCCCCGGCGCAGTCAACCTGGTTCACCTGGAAACTCGCGGTAATGGCTGTGGGCTGGCTAATGGTGACCTGGGTTTGTGCCTGGCAGCCCAATAGGTCCTGCACAGTAACCGGATACGTTCCTGCCACGAGGCCTGAAAAAGTCGGCGAAGGTTGCAAAGGCCCGCCGCCAAGGGAGAATTGGTAAGGGGCATTCCCCAGAGAGGCCGCCATGGTCACCGCCCCTGAATTCGCGCCGAAGCAGTCGACTCCTTTGATCGTTTGTGCCTGAAGCTGTATCTGTGGGGGCTGTGTGAGGGTAACAGTGGTTGTGGTGGTGCAACCATTTTGGTCGCTGGCCACGATGGTGTAGGTGCCAGCCGCCAGGTTGAGAAAGGTAGGCGAAAGCTGGAACGGCCCGCCATTGAGCCGGTATTGTTTGTTTCCTGTGCCGCCTGTTGCAGTTACCGTAACGGTGCCCGTGGTCGTGCCAAAGCAGTTGGGCGAGATACTGGACAGCACCTGGAGCTGAAGCGGAGGCGGATTGGTAACTTGAAAAGGAATGGTATCCCGGCATTGGGCGCCGTTGCTCGCAACCAGCAAATAGGCACCCGGACCAAGGTTGTTGATTGTGGCGGAGGGGTTGCCGAAGGTTTGGTTTTGGAGAAGGGTGCCTCCCACGAGGTTGTACCACCAGGTTCTGAATAGCGGAACGCCGGTATTGACAAAGGTAGCGGAGCCAGTGTTGCTGCCGGCGCAGTCTGGTGGTTGCACGGACAGCGAGGGCGCAGGGCGCAGGGTGACTTGAACCGTGTCGAGGAAATTGATGCAAAAATTACTGACTCCCACTACATAGGTGCCTGGCCCAGAGACAGTTGTTACATTTCCTGTTGTACCATTAGACCAGACGTAGTTGGTGAAAGGGAGGGAAGTAGCGGTGAGGGTAACTGGCTGCCCGGTTTTACACTGATCGAAAAAGTCAGGGAGGACATTCAGCGCGGTGTCGGTTTGAACGAAGACAGTGACGGTGTCGAAACGGAGATTGCCGCAGGCATCCGTTACCCGGACAGTGTAGGTAGTCGTGACATCGGGGGTGGCGATGGGGTTGACTGCGGTAGAATCGCTGAGGGAACTTCCGGGTCTCCAAAGGAAGGTATCACCGCTGCCTACGGAGAGAGGCACAGATTGCCCCTTGCAAATGGCGGTATCCTGCTGGGATTCGGTGAAGGAGATATAATCGAGGCAAAATCGGTGTTCGTTCCAGAAGCCGCCGGTGGCAGAAGTAAAGCCCCAGAAGACGAGCGAATCGCCACCAAAGACATTGGTGATGATGTCGCCTACATAGCTGATCCTGAGGTTACAGTCGATGTATGCGCGCAGGACCATGGTGTCGGCATTCCAGGTAACGCGCATTTTGTGCCAGTTGCAATTTTCGATGTTTCCACCTGTGGCAAGGGCAGGGAAGGGTCCCGCCACGGTACCACCACCGGCGCCATGGGTGGTGTTTCCATTCAATTGAACAGCAATGTGGTCGAAACCAGGGTCGTTCAAATCGCCATTTTGCCAGGTATCCAATTCAACAGCGACTGAAGGCGTAACTCCCTGGTAGCCGATGCCGCCACCAGCCACTCCGATATTGGTGCTGATGGGCTGCAGCACAAAGGCGATTCCATCTGCTCCGTCTGTGTCTTTGCAGCCGAGGAATATATCAAAATACAGATCGAAGGATTCCTTGAGGTTGATCTTATCAAGGTACCAAACCGAGCCGTTGCGGAACCCCGCATCCTGCGTCAGTCGAAAGCAATTGCCCTGCTGAACGGCATCTCCGTTGGGGATGTACAACTGGGAGTATAGCTGGCCGAAACCGATTACGATCAGGCCAACACAAGCAAACGTTTTCTTTAGCATAACCGACTGGGAAAGTACTTCATCCTCACTCACCAAAACGAAACGGAATTGGACGGACACCACAATCCCCTCGAATTTATTAAAAAACCCTTGGATTGGTGGCAGCCTCCGTCTGGAATTTTAGCCAGAACAACCAAACCTTTGCAACGGAAACCGACGTTAAGCCCTGTGTCACCCGATCGACTTCCATATGAAAGCTTTGAATATCAGCCCTTTTCTTTATTGTCTCTTCTCCGGGTTTTCCCTCCTTGTCGCCCAGAGCAGTTCGCATCCTTCTGCGGGTCTTTCGCCCGATCTCCAGGTAGTGTTTGGTCCGCAGACTCCTGTAGAACTAGTCATTACCCTCGATATGAAAGAAGTCTTCCGGAAAAAGGAAGCCGAGGAATACCAGCCAGCCACCCTCGTTTTCGATCCGCATCAGCTCGCAGCCATAAGAAACATTGAAGTGAAAACCCGCGGGGTGTTCCGCAACGATTACTGCGCCATTCCTCCGCTCAAGCTCAAGCTCAAAAAAATTGATCTCGGCTACCCAGCATGGGACACGCTCGGCAGTGTGAAGCTCGTAACGACCTGCAAATCAGCTGCCTCCTTTTCCGACCTGCTCATCAAAGAATATATAGCCTACCAGCTTTATGAAACCCTCACGCCACGAAGTTTTCAGACCCGGCTGGTGAGCATTACCTTCCGCGACAGCAAGGAACGCTTCCCGGATGTTGAGCAAATGGGCTTTCTCATCGAAGAAATTGAGGATGTAGCCGCCAGAAATGATGCCTTTGAAGTAGAGCCTGAACGCATGGCTGCTTCCTGGGCCGACAGGCATCAAACTCTCCAAATGACGCTCTTCCAATATGCTATCGGCAACACCGACTGGCAGATCACCAACCTGCATAATTTTAAGGTGTTGAAACCTTCAGACGTGCAGAGAACTTCGGCCTATCTCATCCCGTATGATTTCGATTTTTCAGGCCTTGTAAATGCGCCGTACGCTACCCCGGATCCCGCCCTGATGGTTCCCAACGTGAGAACACGGGTATTCCTCGGTCGCTGTTATTCCGAAGCGGAAATCGCTCTTTGCATTGATGAATTCTTGCAGGTGAAAGACCAATGGATAGACATTGCCACCAATAACCCGCATCTGTCGCCGCAGGCCAAAAAAGAAACCCTGACTTACCTGAATGAATTCTTTCAGACTGTTGAAGACGAACGGCTTACTGATGTTGCCTTCTTCCCCAACTGCTTCACCACGAGCAATTAAGAAGGTGGTTTGTTAGCCAAACAGTTTTCCCAGCACCCCTTTCTTTTTGACTTCGGCCTTGTATCCCGCTGACGCTACAAGCGCAATCACCTGGCTGCTGTCCCAATCGGTTTCCACCATAAGAATTTTCTCGGGGTTTTCTGTGTCCACACTCCACGACTGAATGGCGCCCTCTCCGTCCAGGAAGGGCGTCACTTTTGCAATACAGCCGCCGCAGTTGATATTGGTTTTGAACTGATGTTTCATTGTGAGTTTGTTGGTCAAATAAGAAATCAAAGTCGTTTGGATCTCAGGCGAAGGCTGTTGCCAATCACCACCACGTCTGAAAGGGCCATGGTGGCTGCGCCGAGGATGGGGCGAAGGAACCCAAAAGCTGCCAGTGGAATGGCCAGGCTGTTGTAAAAGAAGGCCCAGAAGAGATTTTGCCGGATTGTCAGGACGGTCTGTTTGCTGAGCTTGTGAAGGTTGATGAGGGCATCGAGCCGCCCGGAGAGGAGGACCACTTCCGCCGACTGAATGGCGATTTGGGTGGCTTCTCCGAGGGAAATACCAACTGTAGAGCGGGCCAGTGCAGGAGCGTCATTGATGCCATCGCCGACCATGGCGGTAGCGGCTTCCTGGCTCCATCGCTCAATGTGGGCGAGTTTCTGATCCGGCATTTGCTCCGCAAACACTTCTTTTATACCCAATTCCGCTGCCACCTTCCTGGCCTTGGCCTCCCGGTCGCCCGTAAGCAATACAGTTTCAATCTTCTGCTCCTGAAAATAAGCAATTGCCTCCCTGGCCTCCGGCCTGATTTCATCTTCAAGGTCGAGCACAGCCGCCAGGCGGCCGTTTTTCAACAAAAACAAATCATGGCTTAGGTCAGTGGTAAGGCCCTCTGCCAGCCGGAAGGAGCCAAGCTGGTACTGGTTTCCAGCATTGTCCCAGCCTTGAAGACCAAGACCTTTGGTTTCCCGCACCTGGGTGATGTCCATCGCTGCAGTCTGCTGAAATGCTGCGACCAAAGCCTTGGCAATAGGGTGCGAAGAATGACGCTCCAGGGAATGGATCACTGCCTCGGCCTCAGCCCTGCTTCCTTCTAACACCTGAAACTTCTGCAAACTTAGCCGCCCGGTGGTGAGGGTGCCGGTTTTGTCGAATACAATCCGCCGGATGCCGGCAAAAGATTCGAGCGTGCGCCCTCCTTTGATGAGCATACCGAGCTTGCTGGCCCTGCCCAGGCCCACCACAACGGCTGTCGGGGTGGCCAGCCCCATGGCACACGGGCACGCAATCACAAGCACGGCAACGGCGTGAATGATGCTGTCAGACAAGGGCAACTGCACTGCAAAAAATGAAATCAGGAAGGTGAGCAGGGAAATGGCCAGGACCACGGGCACAAACACCGCGCTGATGCGGTCGGCCAATTTCTGGAGGGTGGGCTTGTCAGCCTGTGCCCGTTTCACAAGGTCAATGATTTTGGCCAGGGTGCTGTCTTTTCCGACGGCACCGGCGGCCATTCTCACCTGCCCCGACACCAGCACGGTGCCTCCTACGACAGCATCGCCGGTTTGCAACTCCGATGGCAGGCTTTCCCCCGTGATCATGGAGCTATCTACAGCCCCTTCGCCGTCGAGGATGCTGCCATCTACCGGCAGGCGGTCACCTTGATTAACCTGAAGCTCGTCGCCCCTGCGAATTTTTGCCACCGGTACCGTTTCGAGCTTGCCATCTGGCAAATAGCGCCGGGCCACGCCCGGCTGCAAGGCTGCAAGCTCTCTGATGGCACTTGTGGTTCGCTGAACAGCCCTGTGTTCCAGCACATTCCCCAGCAGCACCAGGGTGATGATGCTGGCTGCCGTTTCATAAAACAAAAAATCGGGGCCAGCCTGGGTGAGGGTGCCAAAGAGGCTGTACCCAAAAGCAGCACCGGCGCCTACCACAATCAAAACATCCATGTTGGGGACGCCCGATTTCAGGGAGCTGATAGCGGATTTGCCAAAATGGTACATTCCCAGCACGAAAACCGGAACGGTAAGCCCGAGCTGTACCCAGGGGTTGTGAAGCCAGTGCCAGCTCAGAAACATGTGGAGAAGCAGGGGCAGCGTAAACACCGCCGAAATAGCGAAGAAGATTTCCACCCTGGAAAAGCGCCCTTCCTGGATTTGATCGGGGTCTGAAACCTCATAGCCCAGCTTGCGGATTCCCTGTACAATGATGGGGAGCCGTTCAGGCCGGGCAAGATCAAAAATCACTTCCTCCGAGCTAAAATCGACAAAGACACCTTCAAGGCCTTCCTTTTCCAGGTACTTCTGAATTCCCAGTGCACAATTGGTGCAGGTCATTCCCTTGACATTCAACTCTATATGCTCAGCAACAGCTACGGACATCTTTTTCAGATTGGTTCTGGAAAACAAATGTACGAAAGCGAGCGCGGAAGGGCCATCTGCCTTCCAGTTTCCTTCGCCAGATTGTAAAAAGTCATTTATTTCCCCTGCCAAACCGGACCACCGCTCCTCCGGCCAGGCCAGAGAAGCGGTGGAATCTTGTGCTTAGTCAGATGGAGATCTGGCTGCAGGGAGCATTAATTGCTGTATGCCATCGGCTTGACGTGGAACAATTGCTCCATGTCGATGTATTCGAGGAGGGAAAAGGCTCCCTGGTTTTCCTCTTTCCACTTGTCGATGGAGGCACGCAGGTTTTTATCCATTGTTTTGGGGCGCCCTCCGAGGGCCACATTCATGATCCGAAGGAAGGTTTTGGCATTTTCCCAGGGCTCAAATGTGTTCTGGCGAAGCTTTCGCTGCATGGCCAGGATCGAGGCGTTGGCGAGGTCAAAATCCTCCATTTTCACATAGCAGAGAATTTGGAGGAGGCGTACCTCGAGCATGGCCCGACGGTGCTTCTTCAGGTTTTCCTCGTTTTGAAGATGGAACAGTACCTTGGAAGCTGCATGGTAGTCGCCGTCAAGCACATAGGTGTAGGCGATAAACAGGTGGAAGTTGACGTAGTAGCTCAACCGGTAGGTGTCAACTTCAATTTTGCTGATGTAGCTGTCCACTTCCTTGCGGAGCTGCGGAATGGTTTGCTGGCGAATGTGATGGCGCAGCTTGGCATACAAAAACAGAGAAGCATTCACATTGAAATGGAAGCCGGTTAGCAGGGATTCGATGGCATTGTCAAGAATACCAAAGCGAAGGCGGGAGGAGTCGATCCGTCCTTTTTTCTCGTCGAGGCTTTGGCGGAGAAAGTTAACAATGAGGTCGAGGCGGCGGTAGGTTGGGTCATCTTTGAACTCATCCTGGATTCGGATCAGGTTATCCATGATCGATTCTGCGGGCTCGAGGTCGCAGCGAATGGACTCCGGAATATCGATGAACAACAGGGCAAACAGGTGCACCACGCCTTTGTGGAAGTAGAGGCGGTGAGAATCGTAGAGATCGGTGAGGTTGCTGAGCTTTTCCATGATCCGCACCATCTGGGAAAGGTCTTTTTCCCGGCGCTTGAGGTCGTATTCGTCATAGAGCTTAAAAAACTCCCGCACCAGGTCTTCGGCTTTGTCCATTGCCACAGCATAGGCCACCTGCTGCTGGTAACGGCGCTTGTAGTAGGCGTGCTCTTCACCAAAATTGGTGATGTTCTGCATCTCCTTATACACAAGCATCAGGCCGTAAGGAAAATCCTTGTGGATCAGTTCCTTTTCCAGCTTGCCGAGTGCGGCTTCGGCAATCTCGCGGGTGCTGTCAAACACAAGGTCGCTCACCGTAAATACCCGGTGAGTGAGGGCGAGATTTTCCCCACCCAAACGCCGGAGGAGGAAATCCTCCATGCGGTCGGCAAGGCGAGACTTGAGTACATAGAAAGCCGCCGCATTGATGTCCTCACGGTCCAGAAAGAGTTTGTCCGGACTAATGGGATCTTCCTTGATACACTCAAGAAAACGGATGGTCTTCAGAGCCTGGTTGGCACTCAAACTTTGATGCAGCTCGGCATACTCTTCTTCTGTGAGCTGATTGACGATTTTGTAGAGGTTCATGCGTTCTTCCTTAGGTGTCACTCGACACAACAGTTATCATGAGCCTGGAATCACAAGAGGGTAGGAAGGTGGTCCTGATTTCGATCAATTCCACTTTCGAAAGATATGCCCATTGTCAGGAAGTACAAACATCATGTAGGATTTAAGGCAAAATGGTGGAATTTATCCCTGGATTGAGTTCTTTGAACCTTGGAAGCTTGTTTGTGCTATCGACTAACTGCCTTTTCTTCTCCGAATACGGCTTATCCTCTTGTTTTGCAAATACTTACCTCTCGTCTGGAACTGCGCAAGATTCGCCCTCAACACAGGGAAGAATACCTTTCTCTGCTAACTAATGAGGAAGTCATGCGCTTCATTACAGGCAAAGCCATGCTCCCGGAAGCTGCAGAAGCCCGTTTTCAGTGGGTGCTCGGCCAAAACGAGGCCCAACATCAGTCGGGTTTCTTTGGAGCCTGGGAGGAAGAAACAGGCCGTTTTGCTGGAATGGGTAAGCTCGATCTCCAGTCGCCCGGGGTGGCGGAGCTGGGCTATGCCCTTGCCCGGCAGGCCTGGGGAAAAGGGTTTGCCACGGAGATTGCCTTCGCCCTGGTGCAGCACGCACAAAGCCTGCCTGCCCTCAGCACCCTGCGGGCCATCGCCAGCCCTGACCACCACCGTTCTCACCATGTGCTTGTCAAGGCTGGATTTTCCTTTTTTCAATCCCTGGAAGACGAAAAGGGCCCTATCGTGGAATATCGCCGCAGTTCAACGCCCGGTTATTGAACCACCAATAGCACAGCGGCATAGTGGCAAACAGCCCCTCCGAGCACAAACAGGTGCCAGATGGCATGGTGAAACCGCAGGGAATGCCATCGATAAAACAGCACACCGATTGTGTAGGAAACGCCACCCGCTACCACCAGGGACATCACAGGCAGGCTCATAGCAGAAAAAAACGAGCCCGGAATCGCGATGATGGCCCAGCCCATAACGAGGTACATCGCTGTGGAAACGAGGTTCCAGCGGCCGGTGGCAAAGATCTTGAACACCATGCCGATCAATACCGCGGCCCACATCACGGCCAGCCAGGCAAAGCCCGTTGAATTCCACATAGTCACCAGCAAAAACGGCGTGTAGGTGCCTGCGATCAGCCAATAGATGCTGATATGATCCATGACACGCAAAAATTGCTTTGTAGCGGGATGCCGGACTGCGTGGTAAAGCGTTGAAAAAGAAAAGACCAGCAGGAAGCCGAGGCCAAACACGGCTGAACCGATCAGTCCGGGCATATTGCCTTGTGCCGCTGCCATTGCAATGGGAACAGGAAGGGCTACCACTCCAAAAATGACTCCCAGCCCGTGACTCAGGGCGTTGGCAAGTTCTTCCTGGAAGGTATAAGTGTGGTTGGAAGATGACATGGTCAGAGAAGAAAATGATGACGGAGGGCACCGGGGTCGGAGGGCGGAAAAATACCTGCCTTTTGATGATGCTGCAATGATCAGGGGTGAAATTTTGCAAAATCTCCGTGAGAACCTGCGCTTTGCCACCGGGAAGCCCGTTCTGTGGAATGAGAACGGGCCCTCCGGACAGGGTTGTCCGGAAGGCCCGCATGCTGATCCCGTTTTTTCGTGTTGCGGAAAAATCAGAGATCCGTCAGGATTTCACCCACTTCCGGACGACCTCCTGTTTGTTCTGAAGCACCAATTTCATCAGATACATTCCCGGAGCGAGGTCCGACATATCCAGCCCTCCACTGATCTCGCCGCCGGTGAAGGATCGCAGAAGTTTGCCGTCAACAGCCGTGATGTCTGCGTAACGGATCGGCTCACTGCTGTTGATCTGCAGGAAACCGGAGGTCGGATTGGGATACAGCGACACGATCGCCTGGTTTTCAGGCTCGAGGGAGGTTCTGGAGTTTTCGCGCCTGGCCAGTGCAAAATAGCAGTTCTCGGTATTGCGCATGAGGTTGAAATAATCTCCCATGGCAAACGAAAAAGGCAGGTAACTGGTCTGCAACCCTGTGATCATCGATATGCCGACGAGGTGGCTGCCGTTGGAGTAGTAATAGGTCAGGCTAAAAGGATCGATGGCCGCCCCGGCATTGAGGCTGAAGCCTGCCTGCGGTGCCACAGAGTAGGGAGACAGGATGGTAACGGCACCGGTATTGGGGTCGATTTTACCCAGCCTGACGGTGGAAGAGTCGAGCACCTGAATGGAATCTCCCGGAAAAAACGGATCGGCTACGTTTGTGTAAAAACTCTGGTTTACCAACCCATAGAGTGCCGTGTCGGCGCAGCTGTAAGTAAAATTGTTGAACATGGCACCGGTTGGGAGACCGAATGGAACCTCGCTGTACACCGAGCCGTCGTAAAGATCCAGTCCTACAAGGGTGCTTCCGGTGGAAAAGTAATAGACCATTTCATACGAATCAATGGCACTCCCAGAAAGGGCAAATCCCTGACCAACAGAAGTGGTTGAAAGCTGCGTGATTTCTCCTGTAGTGGTATTGGCCTTGGCGAGGAAAACTTCTCCGGTGCCAAACGGGCCGTTGGGATCGGGAATGTACCGGCGGGCAAGGCCATACATGGTGCTGTCGGAGTGGTTGAACCTGAAATTATCGAAATAACTGTCTCCCAACGGGTTGCTCAGGGGCACCTGGTTCACAATGGCTCCGCTCGACAAATCGATTGTATTCAAATTGGAAGCACCAATGAAAATGTAGGTATTGTCGTAGGGATTGAGGGCGGCACCGGTGAGGTTAATGGCCTCCCGGTAGACGTTATTGCCTTGGTTGGCTACAAAGCCCGTGTTCAGGTTCAGGATGCCCAGCCGAATGGTGGCGGAATCAAACTGCTCGTAGGTTTGACCTGGATTAAAGGGATCAGGCACCTGCGAATAATAGTTTTTGGATACGATGCCGAACAACCCGCCAGGCTGAGCCTGGACCGGGTACAACAGCACAAGGAACAGGGCAATGAGGGTACACTTTTTCATTTTTCGCTTACATTGGGTTTGATTTTGCTCCCGGCTGAAGAATCGTTTCATGGAGCTTCAGGCCCTGAATTCTGACCAGCCGCGCACATCAGGTTCATCAGGCTTGCTTACAAGCACCTAACGAAAGAAAAGGTTTGCCGGAAATCAGGAAGAGGCGAATGATTAATGATCTTAGCAAGTTCACCGCCTTTCAGCTGAACCGCCGAAAATAAATCCCGATTAATTACCAGGAAAAGGCATTCTACAGGCCCAAACCCGCCACAGAAATGAGCTGGTGAGACTTCCGGCAGCAGTGGTTCCGGGGTTTTTCCCGTATATTCACCTGCAAGACAATCAATATGGGAGAAGCTGCCGTCAAAATCCGCCTGAGCATTGCCGAATACCTCGACATGGAGCGCTTAGCCGAGGAGCGCCACGAATACCTTCACGGTGAGAGATTTACAATGGCGCCAGGGACCTTAAATCTAAGCAGGTTGGGGGTAAACCTGGCTACAGGGCTTAATCTGATTACCCGAAAAAACCAGTGTATTCCTTTCAATGGACATTTGCGCATCCGCATTGAGGAAGAAGATTGCTTTTTGTACCCAGAAGCCTCGGTAGTGTGCGGACCGGAGCAAGGTTCTCCACTAGATCCTGACTGCCTCACTAACCCTGTGCTCATAGCAGAAATACTTTCCAAAAGCACTGAGGCCTTCGACCGGGGAGAAAAATTCCGGCTGTACCGAACCCTGCCCTCCCTGCGGGAGTACGTGCTCATCAGCCAGCATCGGCCGATGGTGGAAGTGTTTTTCCACGACGAAGCAGGGTGGCACTTTGAGGCCTGGGAGGGAATGGAGGCAACACTGCCACTGCGCAGCCTCGATGGAGAAATAACCATGTCGGACTTGTACCGGAACGTGGTGTGGGAAGAATAACTCGGTTCTGAACAGGCCAAATCAACCCCGATGATCCTGCCGCCGGCTCCATAGTGGGTTGTGGTTTGTCAATTACTCTTTTGCTTGCAATGCTTCGATCAGTTGTTGCTGTTTTTCAAGCATTTGCTGCTGCTGCTCCACTATTTTTTTCAGGTCCCCGATCATTTGCTGCTGCTCCTGCAGGCCATGGGGAGAGGGTGAGAGCCTTCGACTTCGAGGGTGACCTGATCAGTTGTGGGATTGGGAAAAACGCTGAAAGCTATTCCTGCGACCCAATCTTCTATCCCCACCGAATAGATCTCGTAGGCTTGCTGCACTCCCTGGCTCACTTTGCCACCGGAGCCGGAAATGGTCGTGTAGGCTATCTGGAGATAGCGGCCGAACGAAGGATGCAATCCAATTCTCATAGTTTAGCCTGCAGTGCTTTTATCATTTGTTGCTGGTTTTCCATCATCTGTTGCTGCTGTTCCATTTGTTTTTGCTGCTCCTCCACCATTTTTTTCAGGTCTTCAATCATTTGCTGCTGCTCCTGCACAGCTTTGACGAGGGGCACCACAAATTCGGAATAGCCGAGGCTGTAAGTGTCCTGAGGATTCGTGGGCGCATGCACAGCCTGAAAAGAGGTGAAGCCCGTTTCCATCACGGTGTTTTCCACTTCCTGCGCGAGAAATCCTGCTGAACGCGAAAGAGAGAGCTCGTTCAATTGCTCCTCCCGGCCTTCTGTGTTCTCCCGGATGTGCTGGGCATATCGCAGGTGGTCGAAGTGATAGGAAACCGGATTGAGCTTCATGATAAAGGCAAGCCCGGGCACATCGCTCTGGATGTTTTCTTTGAACCGCGCATCGGAGGGGAAGCTATAGCCGACCTGGCCTTCCACGACGGTGACTGTGGAGCTGCCGATCCGGACCTTGTTGCTTGCGCTGACAGTAGCAAAGCAGCCAACGGCAGTAGCAAAGCTCATGCTGTTGTCCTCTTCCCATTGCTCGTAACCGCTGAAAAGTAGAAAGAAACATGTACATTTCAACATTCAAAAAGAACCCGCCATGCGGAAGAGTCAATTTAGTGAAAGTCAGCGACAAGCGATCGTCGCCAAGCTGGACGCAGG
>JBGSKC010000024.1:0-44502 GCA_041741415.1 Bacteroidia bacterium
TAAATTGCCACTGGGAGTCGCTCAGCTCGGTAAACTTTGTTTGCATAATTTGAAAGATTGGTACCTCCAAATTATCTGAGCGGCCCCACTTTTTAAAATCGTCTAAAAATCAGCCAGTTAGGTTCCAAACATGGTCTAAGCAGACAACACCAGAATGGGAATCGATAGCTCCGCTTAGATCGTACCCCACGTTTTACATTGCTATTTGGAGGGTTTTAGTTATGAAAAACCTTGTGTTTGTATTTATCACGATCAGTTGTTTTTGCTTTTCGTGTAAAAAATTAGGGTTTTGCAAAGATCAAGAACTCGGTTTTGATCGAGTTGAAAATAATCTTGATGCTTTAAGGATCGGTGGATATTATTATGGAGACTTAATTGGGTCAAATCCAGATAATCCTGGCATCTATATTTTTTACCAAAATGGCACCTTCTATTATGACGTGCAACGGCCGCTGGAAGATGCCCAAAATGGGGAGATAGATTTAGGTGGTCAGGACGCCCGCCTTAATGCCAAAACAGGTTGGGGTGTCTATATGATTAGTGGAAACAACTTAGAAATTCAAAGTTGGTTGCCAAGCAAAAATTGCCATGAAGTCCAAGTTGAGAAAGGGGTAATTGAGAATGATTCGGTGTTTGTAATAACCCAATTCTACTCAACAGACGATGATGAAGTTAAAATGGTAGATGCTGAATTTAGATTTGTGCCTTATTTTCCCAAACCAGATAGTGTGGTATCTTTTATCCCATAGTATCAGAATCCCTGAGTTGTTAATACCGCAAGAGTTCTTCCACCCCAAACCCGACAGTACCAATGATTTTGTGCCCTGAATAACTTTTCATCCCCTTTCTCATGAAAAAGCTCAAAGTTGCCTTGTTTTGCCTGGTTCTGTTGTTACTCTCCACAAGCTGCACCATTTGCTCGACCTGTCAGTGCGAAAAAGACGGCGAGACCTTCACCGAGGAAGAGTGCGCTAAAGGAATCAATCAGCGCGAAGGGCTCGAAAGGTGGCAGCGTATCATGGCCGAAGAAAAGGAATATGAGCGCTGTGCCTGTTTCATTCGCTAGTTCTCTCTGCTTGCCGAGCTCATTATTTATCTCATGAAAAACTTCTTCCTCCCTCTCCTCTTTCTCTTCCCCTTCTCCGCCCTCGCCCAGGTGGACCAGCCATGCACGCCGCAGCTTGTGATCAGTTATGATGCTGCCGGCAACCGCATCCAGCGCAGGGAAATCTGCGACCCAGCCGGTAATCCGGGCACCTACAGCAGCAGCGGGGAGAACTTCCGCGTGGAGTCTCCCGACAGCCTGTTGTTCAGCGTGAGCCCCAATCCCGGCACAGTCTTCCTCATCCAGCGCTCCGGCAGCACAGAGGGGCAAACCGTACTCGAGGTTTACACCCCCGATGGCAGGCTCATTCGGACAGAAGTATTTGAAGGTATTCGTCATGGACTGCAGAACCGACTTGCACACGATGCTTTAAGCAGACAACCTCAGAATGGAAATCGGTATCCATGGATGCTCCGTTTGGAGCGCACCCCACGTTTTACATTTCAATTTGGAGGGTTTTGAATATGAAAAGGACAGCTTACATTTCAGCATTCGCTTCTATAGTGGCCTTGCTTTGTAGTTGCGGAAGACTTGGCATATGCCAAGATGATGAGCTGACGATTGCAAAATCAGATTACAAGGATACTCAGCTAAGAATTGATGGATATTTCTTTGGTGATACAAGTCCAGATAGTAATACAGCCTACGCTAATATCTTTTTTCTATATCGTAACGGTATTTTTTTTACATCCGAGGCGGAAGATTTAGATAGGGCAGAAAAGGGGACAATCGATGTTGATATTGAGAATAGCTATGGTAAGCAAATTAAAGGATTGTGGGGCTTGTTTCAGGCAAAAGGAGATGTGATCGAGATAGAGCGATGGCTTACGCGGATTGATGGTTGTGAGGAAACAATTTATGAGCTTGGTATAATATTAAACGATACTATGATTGTTATTACCCGCAGGGAATACCGGGATAATGGGAAGGTAAAGCTATTAGAAACACCTAATAGTACTTTTTATTTTAGACCATTGCAGCAAAAGCCTGACAGCACAAGCCCGTATATTGAGTAGTCAACATCATCTATGATCATGCGCCACTTCCTCCCTCTCCTCTTTCTCCTCCCCTTCTCCGCCTTCGCCCAGGTGGACCAGCCATGCACGCCGCAGCTTGTTATTGCGTACGACGCTGCGGGCAACCGCATCCAGCGCAGGGAAGCTTGCGACCCCGTTGGTAATCCGGGCACTTACAGCAGCAGCGGTGAGAACTTCCGCCTGGAGTCTCCCGACAGCCTGTTGTTCAGCGTGAGCCCCAATCCCGGCACAGTCTTCCTGATCCAGCGCTCCGGCAGCACAGAGGGGCAAACCCTACTCGAGGTTTTCACCCCCGATGGCAGGCTCATCCGCACAGAAGTATTTGAAGGTCAGGCCCACAAACTCAACCTCAGCGCCCATCCCGACGGCCTCTACCTCCTGCGGCTGCGCAGCGGGGAGCTGGTATGGGAGAAAAAGTTGGTGAAGCGGGAGTAAATATGTAAGTTATGCCAGATATATTCTTGCCATGACCCTCGTGATCGAAATCCTCCACAGCCGGGCCCTTGACCTGCTTCGTGCCCTTGAATCGCTGCAGGTGATTCGCCTGCGCGAAGAGAAGCGTCTTGTTTTCGATCAGAAAAACAAGCCCGTACGCACGTTCGAGGCTATTTCTCTGGACACCCGCGGCTTCAGGTTCAACCGGGAGGAAGCCAATGAGCGATAGTGTGTTTCTGGATACGAATGTGCTGGTGTATTGCTACACTTCTACAGAACCAGAAAAACAGAGGAAGGCACGTATGGCTGCCAACTATCCTGATGCGTGGATCAGCACGCAGGTGTGCAATGAGCTCTCCCATATTCTGTTTCGCAAATTCCGGCAGGACTGGCCATCTGTACGGAAGGTATTGGCAGAGTTGAGGGCAAACTTCCAGATATGGAATGTCAGTGTAGATACAGCGGAACTTGCTACTGCACTGGCTGAACAAACAGGATTCTCGTTTTATGACAGCCTGATGCTGGCTGCGGGAATAGAGACAAACTGCGGGGTGATGTTTACGGAAGACCTCCATCACGGGCAAGTGATACGTGGTATGCAGATTCGCAATCCATTTCTTGAGGCATGAGAGATCGCTGCCGATTGTATCTGTTTCTGGCACTTGCGTCGCTTTTTCTCTGTGCTACCCCACTGGCCGTTGCCTCCAGCAACAGTAGCGGGCTCTCTGTCGCCGGGCAACCTTCGGGAGCCTCAGGGCATCGCTTCGATGCCTGGGGACGCATCCGTAACCCAAGAGTCAAAAGCACGGTGGCTGGGATGGTGGATGAACCAGTGGGAGGGGCGTTTTATGCATCTTCTCCTAAACTGTTGAATCAGGTTAACAGTGTGGAGAGTTTAATTCAGGGAGCCGGGCTGCTACGGTTGTCATGCCAGACGGTACAACGTTGTTCCATCATTTTTCAAAATTGACAGGTGAATTTACGATTGACATAAACAAGCTTGGCCAAATATTTAAAATCAGAATTAGACCATGAAAGAATACCGGAGACATCTTGATACTTATTCAAGTTACCCTTTTTCATCCTTCTCAAAACTCGTTTCTGAGCATGAATGGGGAAATAAAGTCCTTGCAGAGGAATATTTACAAAAGTATTGGCTTCCGGAGGAAGAGTATCTAGCAGTGTGGAAAGACATGGAATACAAAATATTCCAAAATGAATCGCTACCTGGTTTAGTATTTAAACCCGATTTTCAAATGGTGGTACTTCAAGGAGGCTGTCTCTTTCAAAGACATGATTTTCTTCAACTCCAAAATATAATGTTAACTACAGGAGAAGAGTATTTTGTAGTCATTCAACATACACAAGACTTTACAGAGGGAGAACCAATGTTTCGAATGAAGTATCCGGTAAATATTACCTGGGAGGAATTGATAAGTGGAAATTATATATCTGCTGTTTTGTTAGAAATGAACTATAATCAATATCATGTTTGGGGTTCAAATGGAGAGTGGGGTAAATATTCAGCCAATGATTATGACTATCCATTGGATATTATTGGCTTCAAGCCTCAGTTAACTGCTACGTTTATGAAACATTTGAAACTATCGAAGTCGCTACAAGACGATGTTCGAGGATGGTTGCCGCCCCTCTACAAAAATCTTGCACTATGAATGGCAACATATAAACAACAAACAAATCCCATGCGCCACTTCCTCCCTTTCCTCTTTCTCCTCCCCCTCTCCGCCTTCGCCCAGGTGGACCAGCCCTGCACGCCGCAGCTTGTGATCAGTTATGATGCTGCCGGCAACCGCATCCAGCGCAGGGAAATCTGCGACCCCGCTGGTAATCCGGGCACCTACAGGAGCAGTGCTGCGGAACCGATCCGTTCGGGCTGTTTTGGGAAGCTGTACGATGGCGGAGGTGGATGGTGTGGGGAAGCGTAAAGTGGCGGCCGCGCCCCCGCAGATTGAAAATCCAACTTTCAATCTGCGGAAAACGGTGCAAGATGCTCCGGAAACCCCCGCCACCCCACTACCCGGCCCTGGCTGCGGGCCTGTTGCAGGTCGCCACCGTAGATGAGGGCGGTTTCGGCCGTGTCCATGCCGGAAATTCCTGCAAAAAATGCCAGGTTCTTGAAAAAATCAGGCTGGATGGTCTGCCCTGATTTGATTTCGAATGGGTGCAAATGGCCACCGGTGTCAAACAGCAGATCAATTTCATGCCCGCTGCGGTCGCGCCAGAAATACAGCGGCATGCGGATGCCACGGTTGTAAAAACTTTTGAGCGCCTCCACGATCACAAAGTTCTCAAATAAGGCACCCCGCGCATAGTGGGTCTCCAACTCGCCAACCGTGCGGATGCCCAGCAGGTAACAGGCCAGGCCCGTGTCGTAAAAATAGACCTTGGGCGTTTTGACAAGCTGCTTGCTGAAATTACGGAAGTAAGGCGGCAGGGTGAAGGCGATGAAGCTGGTCTCCAGCAGGGAAAACCATTTTTTCACTGTCGGGTGAGAAATCCCGGCCTCGGTGGCGATGGCACTTTGGTTGAACAACTGCCCTACCCGCCCGGCGGTGAGCCGGGTGAAGAGCTGGAATTGTTGTAGGTCGCTG
This sequence comes from Bacteroidia bacterium, assembly GCA_041741415.1. GTDB lineage: Bacteria > Bacteroidota > Bacteroidia > J057 > J057 > JANQTF01. The sequence continues at coordinate 5,190 of JBGSKC010000024.1, forward strand.
ACCTGGATCAGTTGGCGCAAATCCCGCTCTATGTAAGTTTGTAAATAGCTGGAAAAGAACAGATTAAGATCTACTCCCTGATCAAAAATCCTGGGGTACCCTCCGTTGAGAATCAGCTGCCAGGCAGACGCTGTGGCAAAGTCGGTAGGCTGGAGTTCGTGAAAGCTGAGAGGCAGCAAATAGAATATTGCCACTCTGCCCGCGAGGCTTTGGGTGATACGCTCCATGAGCAGAAAATTCTGCGACCCGCTCAGCACAAAAGCCCCGTTTTGCTTCTGTTCATCCACCAGCACCTGGATGTAGGAAAACAGCAGGGGCACATACTGGGCTTCATCAATGACCATCCCGTTGGGACCCTGAGCAAGAAAGTTGCGTGGGTCATTGAGGGCAAATGATCTCGTTTCGGGGTCTTCAAGGTTGGCGTAGAAATATCCGGGAAAAAGCTGGCGGCACAGGGTTGTCTTGCCCGATTGCCTCGGCCCAGTCACGCTCACCACAGGCATTTGGGTGGCTGCATCGCGGATTCGGGTCGCCAAATGTCGTTGAATCATAGAGCAAGATAGGCAAATAATCCGCAGATTGAAAATCCAATTTTCAATCTGCGGAGAATCTCTCCGCCCGCCCTCACCCAGCTGGATCAGCCCTGCACGCCGCAGGTGCTGTCTTTCGCAGCTTTGGGGTCACCCTTCCTCATTGCTCCTCAATCATCGATTGGCCCGCCGATTTGTCGCCCGAGGTCCATTCCCAGCTTTCGTGAAGCCTGATTTTGCCATTCTCCAGGATTTCAGGCCTCGATTTGCACATGCCCGTCATCATCCTGCCTTCCTTGTTGACCTGGTGATAGCGCATGTCGATGTTTCCCTGCTCATCGACAAGTCCTATCAGGTGCCCGGTTTCAATGTTGCCGCCCGCGTATTCTGCCGTCAGAATGTTTCCTGTCTGCCGGTAATGAAAAACAGTGTCGCCTGACGTTTCGCCATTGACGGAGTTGGCCACAGGCCGGAATATTTTGCCGTGATAGTCAATCATACTGGTTTGCAGAGGGTTTTTCCTTGTCCGAAACGTGATATTGCTGCCTGAGCCTCATCCCGCTTGCCGGGGTGGGGTAGGAGCCCAGGTTCTTTCAACTTGTGCAGATCCTGGGGAGTTCCTGTTCTGTAGGTGAGGGTCATGTTGGGAGAGGGTTAGGTCCGGGGGCGTTTTTTACTCACCGCCAACCGTTTCATGGCTACAACCCGGGATCTTCTTTCCAATTTACGCCAACTGTTCCCCGGAACGCAAGCCTGCTGAACCCGACAAATGGGGAGCACTCCCCGGCCCTGCTACCCCCGTTGCACCACCCGCCCCCGCAGCAGGCTCAGGTACTTCTTCGGGGTCATGCCGAATTTCTTCTTGAAAGCGGCGATAAAATGGCTGGGGTTGCTGTAGCCCACCTCCGAGGCGGTCTCGTTCACGAGCAACTGCCCGCTGTCGAGGAGCTTGCGCGACTGGTCGAGGCGGCAGTCGGTGAGGTAGCGGTGAACCGTGGTGCCATAAATATTTTTGAAGCCAACCTTGAGCTGGTATTCGTTCAGGCCGATCTGGCGGGCCAGCTCCGGGATGCCGGGCGGGTCGATGAGCCGGGTTTTGAGGATCTTTTTCGCCTCGCGGATCTTGGCTACATTGCGCTCATCGTGCAGGAAAGGGCAATTGGAGGCTGGCTCCTCCTCTTTGTTGGCAAAATACAAACTCAGGATTTCAAGGACTTTCGCCTGAAAAAACAAATGCCTGGTGCCCGAAGGCGGCGGCAGCAGAAACAAACCACCCAGCACCATGCCGAGCTGCGCCTGCACCGGGGTTTCGAGATAGAGGCGCTGGGCAGCCCGCTCCTGGGAGAGAAACGACAGCTCCTGGTCGTCCTGAACAAACCACTGGTGCAGCCGCTTGACAGGCACAAAGAGGGCCACCACCTTGCTGCGCGGCGGGCAGAGAAGCTGGTAGGCGAGATGTCCCTCCGGGTGATACAGCAAAAAACAATTGCCGGCCTGAAGGCTTTTGCGGTACTGCCCCCGGTAAAAAACAAAGCTCGCCTCGCCATCCAGGCAGAAGTAAAACTGGATCAGGCCCGGGTCCAGCTCGCCCTGCATCACGAGGTCCTCTTCCTCCTGGTTATCGAGCAGCGACAGGGCAGCCTGCTCCGCCAATTCGAGAACACGTACCCGATTTTTTTGGGTATCAATGTGAGGATCGGACGAAAAAAAGGCGATGCTCATGGCAAACAGGCTCAGGAAAATGAGGAAAAACGCTCTGAAAGATCCCCTTTTTACCTGATTTCGCCAAGAACTTTATCCGGGTGAGTTCTGTCCTTTTTTGGGCATCGGGTGGAGCGGATTGTGGTAGATTCGGGGGCAAGAGGATTGATTCGCCTCCTTACGATTAGGCCAACCTGTTCATTTCAGGCAGAACCGTGTTGACAAAACCGGGGATTCAAGCCTGGCATTTCTCACCCATACAACACCTCACTCATCTCCTCCAGCCGCTTCAGGCTGACCTCCAGAAAGTAAGGCTTCATGACGGGTGGCTTTGCGCTGGTTCCAGGCGTGGGCTGCCCGGGTGAGGGCTTCGGGCTGGTGGCGGAGTGCGGGGTACTCCTGGAGGTGGTATGGGTGAAGTTCTTCCATCGTTTATTGAGATATTCTCCCCTCAACCCGCAAACCATTTTTGGTTAAAAACACCTGTTCCCCAACACATCAACCTTCCATTTCATACTGGTCCAATAAAGCTTTGAGTTCTGCCTTGCTGGGCAGCATGGGTAAGTACCGGCTGGCGAAGATCTGTTGATTGTTTTCCGGCAGGGTGATTTCAACAAGGCTGTCGTTTTTTTCCTTGCAAAGGATGATGCCAATGCTGGGGTTCTCCTCCGGCGTTCTGACATATCGGTCATAGTAATGAACATACATTTGCATCTGACCCAAATCCTGGTGCAGCACCTCCCCGATTTTGAGATCGATCAGCACAAAACACCGCAAAAAACGATGGTAAAAAACAAGGTCCACCCTGAAGTGCTTCTCATCGAACGTAATTCGCTCCTGCCTTCCAACAAACGTAAATCCTTTGCCCAGCTCCAATAGAAACTGCTGCAGGTGGTCAATCAGCTTATGCTCCAGATCGCTTTCACTGTAGTGGGGCATTTCAGGCAAGCCGAGAAATTCCAGTACATACGGGTCCTTGATGGCGTCCTGAGGCGTAAAGATTTGTTGACCATGCTTGCTCAGGCGTTTCACCTCGTCCTTATCCCGGCTCAGCGCCAACCGTTCGAATAGTGCCGAGTCACACTGCCGCTGCAACTCGCTCAGCGACCACCGGTTTTCTATCGCCTCGATCTCATAAAATTGCCGCTCATCGGGGTTGGAGATGCGCATCAGTTTGAGGTAATGAGACCAGGAGAGGCTAAATTGGGCGGGGTTTTCTCTTTGGTCATTCAATTTCCGAGACAGTGTCTCGGATTTTCCGTAGGCCAGATAAAACCTGCGCATGTTCGTGAGATTATCTACCGAATACCCCCGACCAAAACGGCTCTGTAAGCGATCGGATAGCTCTTTCAATGTTTTCTTGCCATATAGGGCCCGCTCTTGTCCGCCTTGCTCTTCTTCAACGATAAGCCTGCCTATCTCAAAATAGGTTTGTACCATCGTTATGTTTGCAGCAGCCATAACGTGATGCCGGGCTCTTTCAAGCAAGCTGGCGATCTGCTCAAATAAATGCTCTGTTTCAGTTCTGGGTTTTGGCATAGCTAAGGTGTTTCTGCTGCTTTTGTATCTCCTCCGGTAATATATGCAAGCCGCCGGGCTTCTTCCGGGCTCATTCCGGGGTTGAGGCGCAGCATGCTCTCCTCAAAAATGCCGGAAAAGAGGTTGGCCGAGGCGTCCCGCTCCGCTTTGGCAAATGACAAGTATTGATAGCCCAACCTGCACAGGTGCAGGATGGCGGGAATTTTTACGCGTGTATTCTCATTGAAGGCCATCGTGATCAGTTGGAGTGGAGACAGAGAAACAACCTTCAGAGCCTGGGTTGTAAACTTAATCAATTTTCTGTTGAAACGCAGCACCTTTGTCGTTTGCACGAGAGGCTCAATCCGTTCAGACCTCCTCTGGCACCACTGGCACTCACGAAGCACATTACCCCCCGATAGGCTCGTTCAATCTAACCCGGCCATGACTCCAGAAGGATTCCAGGCGGCATTCACCCATACAACACCTCACTCATCTCCTCCAGCCGCCGGAGGCTGACCTCCAGAAAGTAAGGCTTCATGACGGTGGCTTTGCGCTGGTTCCAGGCGTGGGCTGCCCGGGTGAGGGCTTCGGGCTGGTGGCGGAGTGCGGGTTGCTCCTGGATGAGAAAATCGAGGGTGGAAAGAATTTCGAGGCCCAGGGGTGTTTCAAAGCCGTTGATGAGCCGGTCGATGGTGGCCAGTGCTGCTTTTTCCTTGTCGGAAAAATGGGCTTCGATGTAGTCGTTGATGGCAGGCAGATGCTCGCGGCGGAGGGTGAGGATGTTGTGGGGCCTGGCATCGCCGTATTTCATGCCATCCAGGTAATGGCCGTCGAGGTCGTTGATGGCGTGGTGAAGGGGCTGGGCATAAGGGCCATAGGGGCCTCGTCCGAACGACAAATTCCCGAAATCAACACCGAAGCGCTGCAGAAAATACACCAGCTTCTGGATCTCCAGCAGGGTGATTTCGTAGCCTTTTTGCTGGTAGCGGTAGAGGCTGTGGAGAATCATGGCCCGGGTGGGAGTTAACTCCGGGGCTGTCTGTTGCCGTTTGCGCGGAGCCTCATAAGCCTGGTCAGACGGGCCGAACAGATACACTGTGAGCTGCTCAAGCGGGGCCAGATGTGCTTCGATGATTGGCCTGACTACCTCCCAGTCGAGCCCTCCGTTGCCACAACCCAGGGGAGGCAGCGCAACAGACTGAATATGATGCTGTTGAAGGAGGAGAACCAGCGCGGACAGCCCCTCTTCGATGTAGCTCAGCTTTGATTTCTCCCGCCAATGTTCCTTGGTGGGAAAATTGATGATGAAGCGGGGGGAAGTCAATAACCCCGTTTCTGTCATGAGCATTTTTCCGGGGCGGAGCTCGCCCCGCTTGCAGGCAGCTGCATAGAGCTCAAAATTCTTCGGAAAGCGATCTTTGAACTGCAGGGCAATCCCCTTGCCCATGACCCCCACGGTGTTCACCGTGTTGACCCATGCTTCTGCGCTGGTGTCAAAAAGGGAGCCCTGGAGGTGGTGGATCATGATGGATTTGGTGAAGACAGCTATTCAAAAGTACCAGTCAGGGCGCACAATTACAACGGGGCCATGAAGAGAACAGCTGCGAAGGAGGCCCTCAACCTGCATTTTCTTTTGTTCTGTTTTTACGCCAATTGCCCCGATCAAAGACAGGGGAACATGATGATGGACTAAGAATTCGGCCATACGGCGCCGCTTCCGGTCGGCATCGGCATCCGAATTGTTCCAATATTTTCCGCGCATCACGGGCCAGTCAATAACCTCGCAGAGGTCCTGTGCCTGATTGTGCCAGGTAGAAAAGCTCATGATGGCATGACCGTTGGTGAAAAGAAACGGCAGACCTGCCTCGACCACTTTATCGACCCTGCTGCCCAGATAAACAATCTCTTCCTGCGGGCAGTGCCCCCGCTCATGGATCCAGTATAACATCGGTGAGCGTGGCGCAAAATAAAACGGCACATAGTCGTGCAAAACTCCGCCCGGCTCAATCGGAACCTGATGGCTCTCCCGCTTTTCATCTACCTCCTGATTGGCAATCATCCGGAAATCCGGGTCCTGATTTGGGTGATTGGGACAAACCAGCCCATGCCGGAGGAGGAACGGCAAATTGCTCTCGTGGGTAATCCGGAAGAGATAGCCGTTTTCCGGGGTTAGGTATGGGTGCAGTTCTTCCATCTTCTTGCTAATCGACCTGCCAAATTTGCCAGAGTGGAGACAGAGAAACAACCTTCAGAGCCTGGGTTGTAAACTTAATCGATTTTCTGTTGAAACGCAGCACCTTTGTCGTTTGCACGAGAGGCTCAATCCTCAAATGAGCTTGCCTTTTCCGAACACCCCCAACGCCTCCCGATTCCCCCTAACCCCGCCCAAACCCGCCTCAGTTGAGACGGGTTGCGGGAGGCCCCGCTCCTCGCGTACTTGACTCCTCCTCCAATGCGCGAACCTATGAGACGCTTCCCTTTTCTCAGCTTGTGGGCCTTGCTTGCCGCTGCCTTCACGCTCTCCGGCTCCTCGTTCGATTCCGGAGAAAAAACGCCCTCCGGCATCGCCCTCGCTGAGCAACAATCCGGACAGGCACCTGCTGGCGAAGCACGAGCCACGCAGCAAGACGAATTTACGCCGCTCTTCAATGGCCGGGACCTCAGTGGCTGGAAGGTGATCGTCAAAGAGCAGGACCAAGCAGTTGGCCAGTCCATTTTCCAGGTGCGCGACGGCATGATTCACGTGTACCCGGATGCAGAAGACGGCAGCCTGCAACCCTTTGCAGGGTTGATGACGGAGCGTTCCTACCGTGACTATCACCTGCGTTTCCAGTTCAAATGGGGGGAGCGAAAGTTTGAACCCCGGACCGGGGCCGTGCGCGACGCTGGCGTCCTCTTTCACCTGCACGGCAACCCCGGCATCTGGCCGCCCGGCGTGGAGTGCCAGATCCAGGAGGGCGACTGCGGCGACCTGTGGGTCATCGGCAACACCCGTGCCTCCGCCCCCATCCACCACCTGTCGAATGGCTTCGACCTGAACGGAGACCTCCGAACAGTCGGTGCCGGGCAGTCGGGCGGCATCCGCGTGCCGCGGGGCGCGTCCTGGGAAACTCCCGGCTGGAACACAGTGGAACTGATCGTGAAGGGGGTGAATGCTACGTTTCTGATCAACGGCAAGCTCGTCAACGAGGCGCGCCACATGCGCTGGCTGAAGCCCGGCGGAAGCGACTGGGACTGGCAGCCGCTCGAGGAAGGCGCGATCTTCCTCCAGGCAGAGGGCGCGGAGCTGTTTTACCGCCAGATCGAGATTCGGCCGATTTGATTTGTTGGTGTTTCAGTTATCGGACAACTTGGAGTTGTCCGATAACTGAAACACCACCCCACCACCACCACCGGAGCCTGCCTTGCTGGTTGCTGGCAGCAAATAACCCTGTAAATTCAAAATTGGATGTTGGAATTACAGGGTTAGGATCGGTTATCGGACAACTCCCGGTTGTCCGACAACTGCTAAAATCTCCATATCTTGAGATCAGGATACAAGCACCTTGGCCTATGAAATTTCGCAGGAGCCAGGATCTGATCGACGAAATCCTATCCCTCCCTTCGGCACCAGCCATCGTGGAGCAGGCGAGCCGCATCCTGGAGGACGAGCGGCAGCGGCGCGAGCAGTTTTACAACGACTCCGAATACGATCACGCAGAGTTTATCAATGGGGAAGTGATCATTCATTCGCCCGTTACCAAGGAACACAATGACGTGTCGGGCCATCTGTTTGTCCTGATGGATACCTACGTGCAGAAACACCAGCTCGGATACGTCGGCCTTCTGGCCGTCATGATCACCCTCTCCCGCAACGACTACGAACCCGACCTCTGTTTTTTTGGACAGGATAAGGCGCAGCATTTTGTGGAAGGCCAAAGCCTTTTTCCCGCGCCCGACCTGGTGGTGGAAGTACTCTCCAAAAAAACCGCCGTCAACGACCGGGGGATAAAATTTGAGGACTACCGCGCCCACGGTGTACAGGAATACTGGCTCATAGACCCCCTCGCCCGCTCGGTGGAGCAGTACCGCCTCGACGCCGGGCAGCACTACGAACTCATCCTCAAATCCGGAAATGGCTCTATCCGCAGCGAGGCGATTCCGGGCTTTCAGATTCGCATCGAGGCGATGTTTGATGCGGGGGTTAACCTGGAGGAGCTGGAGAGATTGTTGAGGTAAGGGTTTGGGTCAGAGTTATCGGACAACTCCCAGTTGTCCGATAACTCTGCCTAGGATTTCCCGCTCCCCGCCTGTATGTTAAAGCCCGCATTCCCTTGATCTCCCACTCCTCTGCAATGAAGCTTGTCAAATACCTCCTCGGCGGCCTGTTGGGCGCTTTGCTGATTGCCTCCGCCTTCGGCCATCTCCTGAATCCCGGACTCACCTCCGGGATGATCCCCGATTTTCTCCCCAAAACTGCCGTTCACATCGTCACAGCGATCGTGGAAGCCGTCCTCGGCATTGGCGTCTTCCTGCCCCGCTACCGCAACAAGGCCCTCCTCGGCGTGGTGATCTTCCTCTTCGCCCTGCTGCCCATCCACATCCTCGACCTCCTGCGCGACCAACCCGTGATCGGCTCCCAAACCGCCGCCATCATCCGAATTCCCATGCAGTTTCTGCTGATGGGCATCGCGTGGTTTGCGCGCACAACAGAGCCCAGGGCCTGAATGGCAGCAAACGTTATCGGACAGTCTTAGTTATCGGACAACTTGGAGTTGTCCGATAACTCTGCGTATATTGGTTTGTATGAATGCCCTTCATGAACAAATTCTGCAATTGCCTGTGGCAGACCGCTTGCAGCTGATTGCCTTTATTGCTTCCTCCCTTTCGCCCGAGGCTGTGCAGTCCGCCGCCTTCGGTATTCCCGATGTTTGGGTGGAAGAAGCTCTGGCCCGAAACAAGGCCTATTCAGAGAGCAGCAGCCAGGAGCTTACCTGGGAGGAAGTAAACCGGCAAGTGCGTGGGGGAAAGTAGAGCATTTCGTCTGATCATTGTACCTGAGGCAGTTGAAGAGATTGATGAATTACATCGTTTCTATGAAGAGGTACGTCCTGGCTTAGGAGATCGCTTTATGGATGAGTTGGGAGATTGTTTCAACGACCTGCTGATGAATCCACGACGATTTCAGTTTGTTCGTACCAAACAGGAGTGCATCCGTCGAGGCGCTCTTAACCGTTTACCTGTCATATTTTTGTATCTGGAAACGACTACCGAACTACGGATTCTGATGGTCCGCGATGCGCGGTCCGACTGGAAGAAATAACCACCCCCACGCTTGCTTTCGCAAAGATTCCCGGGCGATGTCTTTCTCCTTCCAAAGGCCCGAAATGGAGCCTCAATTATCGGACAACTCCAAGTTGTCCGATAATTGAGGCTAAACCAACCTCTCCCGGCCTAATCGACAAAACGGCGTGATTTATTCGATTGTAATCGGTAAAATGGCGTGAATCTTTCGATCAGGCAGAGTTATCGGACAACTCCCAGTTGTCCGATAACTCAACCCCCCTACCTCCTCACCACCACTTCCTGCGTCGCCTGGCTTTGGCCCGTGAAGATGCCCTGGCCGCCCACAATGTTGCCGCGCAGCTTGGCTGGCTGGCCAAACGGACTCAGGCTCGCCGCAATCGCAGCATCGCGGGAAGTAACAAACTTGTAGTAATCCGCGGTGACCGAGTAAATGGTCTGGATCAGGGTGTCGCCTTCCACCCAATCGAAGGCCGTGCCGAATACCTGCAGCTGCCCGTTCCCCAACTCGTCATCCACCAGAAAATCCTGATAGTTGTTCGTCACCCAGGCGCTGTCGAGGCTGCCGTCGGGTTGTTCTGTCACTTCCTGTTCACGCTTGTCCAGCACCCGCCGGTAGAAATTCGCCTGCCCGGCATCGTCCATAAACTGGGTGAGCAGCAGGGCCTTGTCGCGCTCGTTGAACCGCACCACAGGCTCTTCAAATGTGATCGGCTTGGGAATGATGGTGGTCGAACTGAGGGTTTTGCCCTCTTGGGTCGTGATGTTCAGGGTGAAAGGGGTCTCGTAGAGGGTCGGTACCGGCGTGATCGAGCCGTACAGATAAATCGTTTCACCTAAGAATTGCCTGATGGTATTCAGTAGCGCAGTGTCGAGCAGCAGCTCCAGCCCGGGGGTGGAGAGGGGCAGCTCAATGGCGGTGAGGGTGTCGGTCTGATTGCCATAGCTGATCGAGACCGTTGCCTCTTTCACATAAATCAGCTTCAGGTCGTCGAAATAGCCGACCGTCTGCGTGAGCACCACGCTGAAGGGCAGCCCTGGCTCCAGGTAGCTTTCTACCATCACTTCAGGCTCATATTCAGGGAGTTCCACCTCGATTTCCTGAGTAAGGTCGCAGGCGCTCAGCACAAAACCAAGGAGAAGGATGGGAAGTATTTTCGCAAACATATGGCAGGGTGTTGAAAGGGCATTCAAAACTTGAAGTTGTAGGTGATCGAGGGAATGATGGGGAAGAGGGTCACCTGTTCGGCAAAGTTGCGGCCCGTTTCGTTGTTTCGGTCAAAACGAATGAAATAGACGTTCCGGCGGTTGTAGGCATTGTAGGCGGAGATGGTGATGTCGGATTCGCCCCATTTGGGGAAAAAGCGGATCACAAACCCGAGGTCGAGGCGGTGGTAGGGCGCAATGCGCAGGCTGTTGCGGTCGCCATAAATCGGGATCAGGGCAGGCGAGGTGCCACCGGGGCCGAGTTGCCATGCGGCACCGATCGGTGGGGTGGTGAGGGTGCCCGAGAGGAAGGTCCAGGCAGCGCTGGCGCTCAGGCGGCGGTTGATTTCGTAAATCCCCACGACCGTGGCGGTGTGCCGTGAATCGTTGCGGGGGTGAACCTGCCTCCCCTCGTTGATGGCGTCTTCCTCGATGAATTCTCCAGTTCGCCACGTGCCATCAAAGCGCCGCCACGACCAGGCCAGGGTGTAGCCGATCCAGCCGGTGAGCTTGCCCTGGATTTTTTCGATGTAAAATTCGTTTCCGTAGGTCCATCCGTTGCCAAAGACAAACTCTGACTCCAGGTCGTCATTCACAAACAAATTCGCGCCGTCGCGGAAGTCAATCTGGTTGTGCAACCATTTGTAGTACACCTCATTGCTCACCAGATACTTCTCTCCGAGCCCGAAAGTGATGCCCAGCGCGATCTGGTCCGACAACTGCGGCGGCACGCCCTGGGTCGAGGGATACCACACGTCGGTGGGCAGCGAGGTGCCGCTGTTGGCCACGAGGTGGAGGTATTGCGCCATGCGGGCATAGCTGAGCTTGAGCGACACGTTGGGGGCGAGGGTGAATTTGGAGGCGAATCGCGGCTCCAGGTTCCAGTAGGTGGTGGAATCGGCGGCGAATCCCGAGAGGCGCAGGCCAAAATTGAGGGTAATCCTGCTGTTGACTTCCCAGTCGTCGGAGATATAGGCCCCCAGTTCGGTGCCGTAGTAAGTGTCACCCGCATCGAAGCTAAAGGTGCTGTCGGCAGAGCCTGCATCCAAACGGCCAACGCCGAAAGTGTGGTAAATGCCGCTGACCCCGAATTTCACGGCGTGGCTGTTGTTGGGGGTCCAGGAAAAATCGGTGCGGCCACCCCAGTCGGTTATTTGAGAGCCAAGTTCAAAGGAAAAAATGTCGAACTGGTTTTGGATTTTGTACTGATAATCCGTGAAAAACGCCGACACGTTCATGAACAGGTTGCTGCTGAACAAATGGTTCCAGCGAAGGGTGGCGTTGGTGTTTCCCCAGTCGAAGTTGAAGTCAAAGTCCTCATCATCAAACAAAAAGCGATCCTTGCCAAAATATCCGCTCAAAAAAATCTGGTCATTCGGCCCCAGCCCATAATTGACTTTGGCGTTGAGGTCGTAAAAAAAGTAGTCGGGAATCTGGAGAAAATCGGGGTTATCGGCCTGGCTGCGGTTCACTGCTGAGGTGATGATGTCTGCATAGGTTCTGCGGCCTGATACCACGAAGGAGGCTTTGTCTTCCACAATCGGGCCTTCCAGGGTGAGGCGGGAGGAGATAAGCCCCAGCCCGCCTGCACCTGAAAATTTCCGTCTGTTGCCCTCATTCATTTTCACATCAATCACCGACGACAGCCGCCCGCCATACTGAGCCGGGAATCCGCCTTTAAAAAGCTGCACATCCTTCACGGCATCGGAGTTGAAGGTGGAGAAGAAGCCAAACAAATGGTTGGGGTTGTAGAGAACGGTGTTGTCGAGCAGCACCAGGTTCTGATCGGGGCCGCCGCCGCGCACAAAAATGCCGGAACTGCCCTCGCTACCTGTGGAAACACCGGGCTTGAGTTGCAGGGTTTTGATGATGTCCACCTCCCCGAGAAAGGCGGGCAGGGCCTTGGCTTCGCGCATGGACACGCGTGTCACGCTCATCTGGCTGGAGTTAACCTGCTCGCTCACCGAAGTGGCCGAGATCACGACCTCATCCAGCGACTGGTAGCGCATCTCGATATTCAGCACGATATTTTCGCCGGGAACGAGCAGAAAACGCTGTTTTTCATACCCGGAATAGGAAAAGAAAACTTCCAGGCTATCTGTTTGCCGGGGCAGGCTGAGGCTGAAAAAGCCATATTCGTTGGTGAAGGTTCCCTGTTTAAATGCTGGCAGGGCCACTGATGCCCCGATGAGGGTTTCCCCGGATTCTGCGTCGCGCACATAGCCCGAAACAGTTACGGGCGATTGGGCCGCCAACAGCACAGGACTGAGCAGCAGGAAGAGGTAAAGGCTACGAATCATGAGACTGGGATGGATACCGGGATAAGATGTACAGCTCCTTCTTTTGACAACTGAAAGGCAAAAATGTTCAATTTGCCTGTTAGTTCTCTTGCTCTCCAAAAGAGGAAAGGCGGAAGGAACGGACCTTAAGACGCTCAAAGGGCCCGAAACGTTGACCTTGTCAGCCGAAGTTTTCGATTTCTTTACCATCAGGACACACCGCAGCCCGGCCAGAGGCCGTTGCCATTTTTGCTGCCCGGCGCAAATCTTAGCGAAGCAGGGTCACAGTTCCGGTTTGCTGGTCCTGGGTCAGGCCCTCCGAAATGCCGATGAAGCCATAATCCAGCACCCAGATGTACACCCCTTCCTGGGCCAGTCGCCCGTCGCGGAGGCGGCCATCCCAGCCTGCCGCCGGGTCGCTGCTCTCAAACACAAGGCCACCCCAGCGGTCGAAAATCCGCATGGTAGCCTGCTGAAGATCGCAGCTGTATGCCCAGGAGAAGGTCTCGTTGGCGGCATCGCCATTCGGGGTGAAGCCGCTCGGCACATGAACCAGACAGTTGCACTCCCGCCCGATGAAGCTCACACTGTCTGAGATCACATCACAGCCGTTCGTCACCGTCAGCACATAGGTGCCCGGCTCCTCAATCATGCGAACAGGCGACGTGGTGCCGTTTTCCCAACGGTAGGCAACGCCGGGTGTAGAGCTGGTGCCATCCAGGCGAAGCGGCTCGCTGTAACACAAAATGCCGTCGCCGCCAAGGTCAACCTGAGGGCGCTCCTGGTAGATCACAGTCATTTGGTCCACCTCCGTTCCGCATTCATTCCCCACCCGCACTGAATAGGTTCCCGAGAATCGCACCACAAAGCTGTTTTCCTGAGAACCATTTTGCCACTGGTAGGTAAAGCCCGGCTGGGTGGCATCGAGCAGCAGGGTGTCGCCTTCGCACAAGGTCCTGTCGGGACCGAGGTCCACATTTCCCGGATTAGGCAGGTAATCGACCAGAATGCCGTCGCGAGCGGTGCCGCAAAGGTTGGTGACGGTCACTTCATACAGCCCGGCGTCCTGCACGGTTCGCAAGGCACCCGTAAAGCCGTCTGTCCAGAGGTAGGAAGCCCTCGACCAGATCGCGTTCAGCAGCAGGGCTTGCCCCTCACACAGGGTGGTGTCGTTGCCCAGCTCCAGCACGGGCGGGTTGTCGTAGCGAATCAAAACAGAATCGCGCTGGGTGCCGCAGCGGTTGGAAATGGACAGCACATAGGTGCCCGCCTCCTCCACGAGGAAAGTCGGGTTGGTAGACCCGTCTTGCCAGGCAAAGGTGTAGCCACTCAGCCCGGAGCTGAGCAAAAGGCTTGCATCACCACATAAAATGGTGTCCGGTCCTAGGTTGGGGTCCACCGGCGGGGCGAGATAATCCACCCTGAGGGCATCATTGGCTGTGCCGCAGGAATTCGTCACATTCACCACATAAGTTCCCGCCGTGGTAATGGTGTAAGAGGGCCCGGCGGAATTGTCCTGCCACAGATAGCTCGTGTAGGGGCTCCAGACCACGTTCCGAATGTAGGGCGTGCCTTCGCAGAGCGTCGTGTCAGGGCCGAGGTCCACCTGCGGGGTCGAATCATACTCCACGACAACGGTATCTGCCTGGCTGCCGCACTGGTTGGAGATGCTCACAGAATATAAGCCAAGAGCCTGCACGGTAAATTGCGGTGCCGTGCTGCCATTTTGCCACAGGTAGCTGGTGGCATCTGGCTGGGTGGCGTCGAGCAGCCAGGTGTTGTTGTTGCACAGTACGGTGTCGTTTCCAAGGCTGAACGGCTGGGGCGGACCCAGATAGGCGATTTCAATGGTGTCGGAAGAGGTGCCGCAAATGTTCTGGCTTTCAGCCCAGTACTGGCCCGGACCGGCTACCTGAAAGGTAGGCGCTGAACTGCCATCCTGCCAGAGGTAGGTGGCATTGACGTTGGTGGCATCAAGTCCTATGGTAACTCCAACGCAAAGGGTGGTGTCGTTGCCGAGGTCCACAGTGGGAACGACCTCCTGCGATACTACGAGGGTATCGCGGCGGCTGCCGCAAAAATTGCTCAGCTCTACCCAGTAGGTGTCCGGCACGGTAAGGAAGCGTGCCGAATCCGTAAGGCCATCACTCCAGAGAAAGGAAACGCCTGGCCGGTCGAGGTTGATGTTTATGCCCTGGCCGCTGCAAATAGCTGTGTCTGGGCCGAGGTCGGCAGTGAGAACGGAATCGTAGGCCACATCAAACGCCCAGCTTCGGGTGCGGGTGCCGGTGCAAACATCGGTCACGGTCACGGTATAAAGCCCGGTCGTGTCCGGGGTCACAACAGGAGCTGCAATGGCGGGGTTGCTCACGCCGTTGGTGGGGGTCCAGGCGAAGGTGGTTCCCGGCCCGGCGTTGAGGGTGACCGAAGTTGGGTAACACATCTGCTGGGGCGGGTAGTTGCTGGCGTAATTGACGCAGACCTGGTGCAGGTTGGCTGCGGCACCGGTGGATCCGACAAAGCCCCAGAACACATTGGGGCTGCCGCCAAATATCGTGTTGACGATGTTGCCGGTGTAGCTAATGCGCAAATTGCAGTTGACCCAGGCGCTCAGGGTTTGGGTGGCGGGGTCCCAGCTGATGCGGATATTGAGGAAGGTACAGTTTTCGGCGTTGCCGCCATTGGCCAGCAAAGCCAGCGGGCCTGCCAGGTTGGTGGGGGTGTTGTGGGTGTTGTTTCCGTTGGAAATGATGGCGATGTGGTCGCCGGGGGGGTCATTGAGCCAGGTGTTCATCCAGGTATCAAATTCCACGGCGATGGAGGGCGTGAGGCCTGCGTAACCCATTCCGGCCCCCGTGGTGCCAAGCCCGCCGTTCGTCGATTTCATCACAAACACGATCCCGTCTGCGCCGCCATCGTTGCAGCCGAGGAAATAGTCGGCAAACACATCGAAGGGGCGGGTGAGGTCAATCGGGGTGTTGTTCCAAATCGCGCCGCCCTGCTGGGTGAGGTTTGGGGTGATGGTGTAACAGGTGTTGCTGGTTTGGGTGGCAGATCCTACCATGGTAAATTGCGCCCGCAACGGTGCAACGGCCAGCAACAACAAAAAGTTCCAGAGGAAAATTCGCTTCATAAGCAGAGTTGATTCGAAAGGCTTCCCGATCTAACGCCCAACAAGCCTCCCACATTTCTGCGGAATTTAACAATTTTTGATTGTTCATTTTGCTTTTGCCGTTTGAATCTCCTTTTTCGGCTTCTGATCAACCGTTTTCCAACATGGCCAGGCTCCCCCTCTTTCCTTTTGCTGTACTTCTCTCCACCCTCTTCGCTTGCTCCCCCCGCAGTGAAGCCCCGCCCACCAGCGACTCCGCAGCGTCGGCAGATCCGCATTCGTTTGCCCGCCCCGCTGAAGCAGCAGCCGAACACCTGCGCCTGAACCTCGTCGTGGACATGGAAGGCAAGCAGCTGGAAGGCGAAGCCATCTGGCAAATTCGCCGAAACCCGGGGGCGGACTCCATCATTTTCGACACCAAAACGATGGAGATCCTTTCCGTGGAGGTATCGGATAACGGGCAAACGGCTTCGCCAGCCACCTTTGTGCTGGGCCAGCCCGACAGCATCCTCGGCCGCGCCCTCATTGTGAGCCTTGCTGCCGACACCCGCTTTGTTCACATTCGCTACCGCACCAGCCCCGAAGCTTCGGCGCTGCAGTTTGTTCCCGCCTCCCAGACCCATTCCCGGAAAGCGCCTTTTTTGCTCACCCAGTCGCAGGCCATTCATGCGCGCTCCTGGGTGCCCTGCCAGGACAGCCCCGGCCAGCGCTTTACCTATGAGTCTGAGGTTCAGGTGCCCCAGGGCCTCATGGCGCTCATGAGCGCCACCAACCCTACCTCTATTGCCCCCGATGGCCTATACCGCTTCAGAATGGATCAACCCATTCCCTCCTACCTCCTCGCCCTGGCCGTTGGCGACATTTCCTTTCAGGCCCTCGACGAGCGCAGCGGCGTGTATGCCGAACCGACTTTGCTGGCCAAAGCTGCCGCTGAGTTTGTGGATGTGCCGCCCATGATCGCCATTGCCGAAGACCTCTATGGCCCTTATCGCTGGGAGCGCTACGACATTCTGGTGCTGCCACCCAGCTTTCCCTTCGGTGGCATGGAAAACCCAAGGCTCACCTTCGCCACGCCTACCATCCTCGCCGGAGACCGCTCCCTGGTGTCGCTCGTGGCCCACGAACTCGCGCATTCCTGGTCGGGCAACCTCGTGACAAACGCCACCTGGAACGATTTCTGGCTCAATGAAGGCTTTACGGTGTATGTCGAAAACCGCATCATGGAGGCCCTGCAAGGAGCCGAATACGCTCAGATGCTCGCCGGGATTTCCCGCAGCGACCTCCTCGCCGAGGTGGAAGCCATGGGAGCCGATCACCCGCACACCCGTCTGGCCATTGACCTCAGGGGCTTTGATCCCGACGACGGCGTAACCTCCATCGCTTACGACAAGGGCTTCTTTTTCCTGAAAACCATCGAAAACACCGTTGGCAGAGAAGCATTTGACATGTTTTTATCCACCTATTTTGCCGAAAACGCCTTCCAGACCATGACCACGGAGCGCTTTCTGACCTACCTGCGCGGCCATTTGCTCAATGATCACCCCGGCGCGGAGGAAAAGATTGGGGTGGAGAACTGGGTGTATGGGACAGGGATTCCGGAGAATTTGCCTGCTCCGGCTTCCACGCGCTTTGCGAGGGTGGAGGAAGCGGCGAAAGCCTGGGCCGAAGGCGACATTGGCAGCGAAGCCTGGAGCTCGCACGAGTGGGTCCATTTCATTCACAGCCTGCCAGCCACCAGCCCTGCCGACCTCGCCCGGCTTGATGCGGCATTTGACCTCACAGCCAGCACCAATAGCGAGGTACAGGCTGCCTGGTATGAGCGGGCCATTCAATCCGATTACCAAATGGCCATCCCGGCAATTCGGAGCTTTCTCACAGCTGTGGGCCGCAGGAAATTCCTCATGCCTTTATATGGTGCCATGATGGAACAGGCTGGCTGGCAGGAAACTGCCCGCAGCATCTATGCCGAAGCACGCCCCCGCTATCATCCAATTGCCGTTACCAGCGTTGATCAACTACTCTCATGGAACGAATCATCAGCCTATTGATCCTGTTGCTGATTGCCCGGATGGGCTTTGCACAGGACGCATACTCCGCCGACATTCTCCGGCATCGCGCCAAAACGGAGCGCGAGTTCCGCAAGCCCGGCAAGTCTCCGTTTCGGGACCGGGTGTGGGAGTTTACCGGGAATACCTATTTCCCCATTGATGAGGCCTATCAAGTGACCGCCCGGATAGAACTCACCCCCGATGGCGAGCCCTTTCGAATTCCCACCAGCAACCCTGCGGTGCAAAAAACCTATGTGCGATACGCCATTTTGCACTTCGAACTGGAGGGCCAGCCGCTGCAACTGGAAGTGTACAGGAGCATGGCTCTGGCCGGGCAGCGCAAGTACAAGGATCATTTGTTTCTTCCATTTACCGACCTCACAACGGGCGAGGAAACCTATGGCGGCGGTCGCTACCTGGATTTGGAGGTGGCGGAAGGGGAGACCATGGAGATCGATTTTAACCTTGCCTACAACCCCTACTGTGCTTACCGCAGCGACGGCTGGTCATGCCCGCTACCGCCGGATGCCAACCGCCTTCCCGTGGCTGTCAGGGCAGGGGTGAAGGATTATCATAGCATACCAGACTGATCAAACTATTTGAATATCAGGAAAATAACTCCTTTCGCCCGATTTGAGAGCAAATGGGGCATGTAAAGGGACTGTGGCCACGGGCGGGGCAGTATTCTCTGCCAAAAAAGATAATTTGCAGATGGAGTTTGTTCCAGGCTGCTTTGGGAAACAGCTTTTTGGCATCGGCTTCGGTTTGCTCCACGTTTTTGCCATTTGACAAATCCCAGCGGTGCATGAGGCGGTGAATGTGGGTGTCAACGGGAAAGGCCGGCACGCCAAACGCCTGTGACATGACCACGGAAGCAGTTTTGTGGCCCACGCCTGGCAGCCGCTCCAGGGCTTCAAATTCGGCGGGCACCTGCCCGTTGTGCTCATTCAGAAGAATGTGGCTAAGCTCATGAATGGCTTTGGATTTCCGGGGCGAGAGTCCGCAGGGCTTGATGATCTCGCGAATTTCATCCACTTCCAGGGTGATCATGGTGGATGGATCGCTGGCTTTGGCAAACAGATGGGGCGTAACCTGGTTGACCCTCACATCGGTGCATTGCGCGGAAAGCAGGACTGAAATGAGCAGTGTGTAGGCGTCGGAGTGGACGAGGGGAATGGGTGTTTCCGGATAGAGGGTTTCGAGGGTGCTCATGACCAAATCAGCCTTTTGCCGTTTGGTGCGCCTGGGGCGCAGGGCCAAAAATTCCTTGGGCGATATTTCCATGCCGGAAAATTAGCAAAGATTCTTTGCTTCAAAACCAAAACCGCCGGGGTCCTGGAAAGGTCCAGTCCCTCGGCGGCAGGCAAATTTGCAGCAACCAGGCTGCTTTCTCTAGAAGTTGACGATGTTCACCCCAGCCATCACTGTTTGAGCGTCGGTGGCGGCGCCATCTTCAAACATGGGGGTGAGGTTGTACATCACATAGAAATCGAACCACTTGAAGTCGATGCGGCCCATCAGGCCATACCGGAAGGTATTCAGTCCAAAATCGCCATCTACTTTCACAGTTCCCTGCTCCACGCTTTCCTGCTTGGTTCTGGCGTTCCAGAGAATCCCGGCATAGCCGCCAAGAGAGATGCTCACGCCGTCGTCGGTTCTGGGAGCGGTGTTAAAATTGAGGAGGAGTGGAATCTGGGCGTAGCGAACGGTGAGCTTGTTCTTTTCAAAGTCGATGTTGCGGTCTTCAAAAGCGAAGCTTTCTCCGTTTTCCACGATCACATTGTCGCCGGTGAAGTAATGGTTACTCCAGTCGATGGTGACGGCAGTTTTGAGGTTCACGGCCCCGCGGCCGATGATGCTCACGGTTGTGGGGAAGAGGTGAAGGGCGACGTGAGAACCAACCCGAAAATCACGCACTTCGAGGTCTGGGCTGCCCGCGATGGCATTTGTGCCAAATCCTGCTGCGCTGTAGTAGTTCATCAGGCCGAGGTCGAAGCCAATCGGGTCAACCTTAGAATAGCCGCGTGATTTGTGGGCAACATCTTCTTTGGCGTCGTATTCCGGGTCGAATTCATCGCCGTCATCCATCCCCCAATCATCGTCGTCATCGCCGCCTTCTGATCCTGGTACCTCAATGATTTCGACACGCTTGATGCCGTCTTCGGAGATGATCACAAATTTGCGGTCGCGCCAGGCGATTTCAGTGGTATCGCTCTTGACCACTACGACGGGTTCCTGGGGGGAATCCTGGGCAGAAGAATCGCTGGAAGCAGGTTCAGGCTGAGCCTGGAGCATGGTAACGCTCATCAGAAGGAGCAACATCAGGCTCAACAGGCGAGGGAAAGTGGCATTCATGTTCATTGCTTATTCGTTGTTGACAGTGCGTCGGTGAGATTTTCTGGTAATTCGGAGATTAAACAGGTCCACCTGGTAGGTTCGTACTTCTTCGCTGCCGAGGTCTTCGCGATAGACTTCGAAGGGCGTTTTGACGATTTTTCCCAGTTCTTCAGAGGCGAGGCCCACGACCGTTCCCAGGCTAATGTTGTTCAGATCGAGGGTTTGACGTTCACCCTGCACCACGACAGCCGGTTTTGGAGCTGCAGATTGAGCCGGTTTGGCCACTGTCATGGCTTGGGGTCGCTCAACCTGCCGTGGATCATCCTGGAGGTGTGGCGGCAGAAGGGGGTTCATGGGCCCCACCTGCCGGATGATTCTGGACGGAGGCAAAGCTGAAGGGATAATATCTTGGTTGTCAATGGGCTGATTATCAGCAGATTGACCCTGGAATGGAGCGTTGAGCTGGTCAATCACAGCTTTGGAGGGTCCAGCCGGTGCAATACCTGCCTCAGCAAATTCTGTTTCAGGAAGGGCGGCTTGTGGCTCTGGATTTGTGATCCCAGGAGGAAGCTGTTGTGTGGGTTCTTGTCCAGCCATCACTGGCTTAGGTTCATTCCATGGATTTTTTAGCAGCCAGATCAGGCCGAAGAGCAGCACCACAGAGGCTGCCACGAGCCAGGTCGAGCGCCAGAGGTACATGGGGCGGGCTTTCCGCTCCAGTCGTGCCTCAATGCCAGGCCAAAGGTCGCGCTCCGTTTCCGCCTCAAAATTGGCGAAAGACTCCTGCAACGGTTGGCTCCACATGTCTTCTCGCTTTTCCATTCTCGACATGTAAATTGGTTTTATCCTTCCTGTGCCCACTTGTTCAGTGTGAGGATTTTTTCCTGAAGAATTTTCTTTGCCCTTGAAAGCTGTGATTTGGATGTCCCTTCAGAAATATTGAGCATCTCGCCGATTTCCTGGTGGGAGTAGCCTTCAATGGCAAAGAGGTTAAACACGGTGCGATAGCCAACGGGGAGGCTCCGAATCAGGGAGAGGATTTCTTCCCGGTTAAGGCTTCCGATGATGTCGCTGTCAGTTTCGAGGTCGTAGGCGCTGTTCACATCCACCAAAAAATACCGTGAGCTTTTTCGGTAATGCTCGATGGCGGTGTGAACCATGATCCTGCGAACCCATCCTTCGAATGATCCTTTCCCCTGAAAAGTGTCCAGGTATTTGAAGACTTTCACAAATCCCTCCTGCAGAATATCTTCAGCATCGTCGCGATTGTCTGTGTAGCGAAGGCAAACGCCATACATCAGGCGGTAATACCGCTGATACAGGGCTTTTTGATACACCGGGTTTCCCCGTTTGCATCCTTCGACCAGTTCTGCCTCGGAGTAAGTAGAAGCTACCAGCATAGGGATCTTGTTTCCAGTCTTCCGGGGGGTAGAGGGGGGTGCCCAAAAGTTGGTTGCATGAAAGGGAAAAAAAAATCTCTTTTTTTACCGGGGCTTCATTCTGGCTTCCATTCCGGGACTGGCTATCAGCTCAAAGCGCCCCGGGGCAACGGATTCTACAAACAAAGCTTTCAGGCCTGTTTCGTCATGCTGGTTGAGCCAAGCCATGGCTTTTCTGGTTCCCATGACCATGAAAGCGGTAGCCATGGCATCTGCGGTGGCGCATGTGGGACCCAAAACGGTGCAACTGATCAGGGAGTGAACCACAGGCGCGCCAGTGGCCGGATCAATGGTGTGGGTGTATCGGATGCCGTCTTTTTCATAAAATTTTTTGTTGTTGCCTGAGGTCGCCACGGCTTCATCTGTCAACTCCAGAAGCACCATTTCTTCTGAAATTCCCACCAGATCGTCTGGCTGCTCGATCGACAAGGTCCAGGGCCTTCCGCTTGGATGCACCCCGTGGGCGAGGGCCTCGCCACCCAGCTCAAGGAGGAAGTTTTCAATTCCTTTTGCCTTCAACCATCCGGCGATGAGGTCCACGGTGTAGCCCTGGGCAATGGCGTTGAAATCGAGTTGGACGCCGGGCCGGGTTTTATGATACAAGTGTTGCTGCCCCTGCACATCTTCCAGCACGCCCTCCATGCCCACGAGGGCCCGGAGGCTGTCTGGCGAAAGGGCCCCGGTCCACGCTCCCCCTTCGGGGCCAAAACCCCAGGCCCTCACGAGGGGCATCACGGTGGGGTCAAAGCTGCCTCCGGTGAGCTGATAAATCGCCCGGCTTTGCCGGATCATTTCTGCAAAGTGTTCATTATCAGTTAGCAGGCTGTCTTTTTCATTAAACTGATTGATCAGTGAGCCCGGTTGATAGGTTGACAAAGCGAAGTTGACGACCTCGAAAAGGGAGTCCAGCTCTGCCTGCCATGCCTGTGCGCCGGTGCCGTAATACTGAATGAGGTAGCTGGTTCCCTGGGCCGGTCCCTGGAGTGTGACCAGCTCAGCGGGGGGAGCCTGGCAGGCCTGAGCGGCCCAGATTGTGGCGATCAGGAGGCTGGAAATGCGGTTCATCTGGCGGGAGTTGCTGACAAATAGGGGGCCATTTGCTGCTGAAGGTCTTTGGCGGCAGCTTCGGCGGCCTGTGCGAAGTCGTCTTCAGAGCTGGCGTAGAGAATGCTGCGGCTGGCGTTGATGAGCAGCCCTCCCTGCGGCGTGGCGCCATGCTGGCAAACAGCATGGAGGTCGCCACCCTGGGCACCTACACCCGGCACGAGCAGGGTGGCTTGCGGGGCAATGGCGCGCACTTCCTGCAGGGATTCGGCGCGGGTGGCACCCACCACGTAGCCCAAATGGCCAGGGCTTTCGGTTTGCCAGCGTTCTCCTTTGCGCAGTACTTCGCGGTATAGCGGGCTGCCTTCGGGGCCAAAGTGCTGGAAGTCGGCAGCACCGGGGTTGGAGGTGAGGGCCAGGAGGAAAACCCATTTTTCGGGAAAGGCGAGGAAAGGCTTCACCGAATCGGCACCCATGTAGGGGGCAACCGTGATGGCATCGAAGCCGAAGTATTCGAAGAAGGCGCTGGCATAGCGGGTGGCAGTGTTGCCAATGTCGCCGCGCTTCGCGTCTGCGATTGTGAAGAGATTGCGGGGGATGAAGTCGAGGGTTTTGCGGAGGGATTCCCAGCCGCCAGGGCCGAGGGCTTCATAAAAGGCGAGATTGGGCTTGTAGGCCACGGCGTAGGGAGCGGTGGCTTCGATGATGGCGCGATTGAAGGCAAATACCGGATCGGCTTCCTGCCGGAAGCGGCGGGGCAGCAGGGCGGGGTCGGTGTCGAGGCCCACACAGAGGAATGATTTTTTCGATCGAATAAGGTCGGAGAGGGCTTCGGGGAGCATGTGATCCGGTTTTTGTATTAGTTTTGCCAAAGATACTGTTTCCCCGCCGCATTGCTACGCCTCCTCTCATACACCCCGTTGCCGGTCCATCTTGGACTGCTCATCGTCATCCCCCTGCTGCGGCTGCCGACCTTTCATCCTGAGTTTTTCCTGCCGGAGGAATCTCTGTTGCTGGTCACTGCCCAGAAAATGGTGGCCACCGGGGGCCTCTATCAGGATGCGTGGTTTGGGGGGCCGCCCCTGATGGTGTGGCTCTACGGCTTGTTTTCGCTGGTTTTTGGCGACTGGGCCATGCCTGCGATCCGGGTTTTCAGCTGTTTGTATATTTATGCTTCGGCCATTGTGTTCAATGGGATTTTGGCCGAATACAAATCTTTCCGGCGCAACGCGGGCCTTATTTCGGTGCTGTTTGTGCTGCTGGTTTGTACCCCCTGGTTTGCCCAGCAGATGAATGCGACCCTGTTTACCCTGCTGCCCGTGATCCTCACCTTTTCCCACATCAACCAACTTGGCGACCGAAATCCTCAAAACCAGCGGCATGTGTTCATTGCCGGAGTGTGGATGATGGTGGCCATGATGGCGACCTACAAAACAGTGTTTCTGCTCATCGGGGTCTTTTTTGCTTACCTGGTGCTGAAGCCTTTCCGCTGGGAGGAAATGATGGCGTTCATCGGGGGCTTACTCACTGTGGCGGCTGCCATGCTGTTCTGGCTGTTTCGCTGGGGCGGCATGGATGCCTGGCTCGACCAGGGCTTGCTATACTATGCAGACTACCTTGGGCTGGCAAATGAGGCTATGTACCAGATCCGGACCAGCGAGGCGCTGTTGCTGCTGCTGGTGAGCTGGGGCTCCTTCCTGGTCCTGGCAGTGGTAGGGTTTGTGCATTATCGGCTCAATTTCTACGGCTATGTCAAAAAGGCCCGCTCTGCCGAAACGATGATGTACATCTGGCTGGTGGGAGTCCTGATTGTGCTGCTGTTCAAGCTGGGAAGGCTGGAAATCTCCGATTTTCTGCTGCTGGTGCCACCACTGGCCTTTTACATTGCCCGCACCTTTGATTTTCCCCTGATGACCCGCTTCCGGGTGCTGGCCCTGCTGCTGCTCGTCATGGTTCCGGTGTGGCAATACACTGCCTATGCTGCCATGCTGTTTCCCAACCAGTGGGGGTGGGTGGCACCGTTGCCAGTGCCGCTGCGCGATGGGGGCATGCAATTGAATCAGGAGAAATTTGCTGGCTTGCTCGGACCGCTGGCTGATTTGCCGCCAGGGGAGCAAGTGTGGGTGATGAGCAACGATAACGACCTTTATCTGCGAAGCAAACGCATCCCTGCCGTTCCGTATGTCGATTTCCGGATGGCTTATTACAAGCTGGAGGATTTGCCCGGCCATCGCGGTAAGCTCATGATCTCCGAAGTAGTTCCTGCCCGCGAGATGTTCCGAACATTTTCGGGCGATCAGCCAGCGATGGTGCTGGACGGCGGGAATTATTTTCCATCTTTGCAGCAGCGTTTTCCCGGCATTTTCGGCGAATACCAAGCCCTGAAAGTCGGAACCTGGACCCTATACACTGCTCCCTGAAGCCGCATCGGCACTTTGAACCACGTGGCGTTTGCCCGTTTTACCTTTCAACTTCTCCCTTCCCATGAAATTCGGCGTCATCACCTTCCCCGGCAGCAATTGTGACCAGGATCTGATCTACGCATTGGAAACCAACCTTGGTCGCCAGGTCGTTCATCTGTGGCACAAGGATCATGACCTCCAGGACTGTGATGTGGTGCTGCTGCCAGGCGGGTTTTCCTATGGCGATTACCTGCGATCCGGCGCGATTGCCCGTTTTTCGCCCATCATGGACGAGGTTGCAGCCCACGCAGTCAAAGGCGGGTACGTGATCGGCATTTGCAACGGCTTCCAGATGCTTACCGAAGCTGGTTTGCTACCAGGGGCTTTGCTCCACAACACAAGCATGTCCTTCCAGTGCAAAAACGTCTTCATTCGCCCGGTAAGCCAGTCGGCTCTGCTCACCCGGGGCCTCGGACCACGCGCTTACAAAGTACCCATTGCCCATGGAGAGGGCAATTACTATTGCCTGCCCGATGAGTTGAAGGCCATTGAAGACGGTGATCAGGTGCTGTTTCGCTATTGCAATGCACAAGGAGAGGTGACTGCCGAATCCAATCCAAACGGGTCCATTCACAACATTGCCGGGGTGAGCAATGCTGCGAAGAATGTTTTCGGCATGATGCCCCACCCAGAGCGGGCCGCCGATCCATTGCTTGGCAACCTCGATGGCCGGATGATCCTCGCCACAATCGGCGCCTGAGCCTGGCTAAATCAGCCATTCTGCCCTTATTCCAGCACTTTCAGCACCACTTTGCCGTGCTTGTCTCCCGAAAAG
This sequence comes from Bacteroidia bacterium, assembly GCA_041741415.1. GTDB lineage: Bacteria > Bacteroidota > Bacteroidia > J057 > J057 > JANQTF01. The sequence continues at coordinate 30,927 of JBGSKC010000024.1, forward strand.
AGGCGCAGGAAGGTGTCGTGAAACTGCTCAATGCCCACATACACGTCTTCGTGGGAGCGGAGTTTGCCTTCGGCCATCCATCCCGCCATTTCTTTGGCTGCTTCAGCATAGCGGGAGGCATAATCAAGCACGAGGAAGCCCTTCATGCTGGCCCTCATGTTGATGAGATTGAGGTAGAATTTCGGCCCCTGGGTAACGGGTTCGTTGTATTGGGAAATGGCTCCGCAGATGAGCACACGGGCGTGCATGCGCAGGTTGGCCAGGGCAATGTCGAGCATATCGCCGCCTACGTTGTCGAAATAAACATCAATTCCTTCGGGGCATTCACGCCGGACAGCTTTGAAAAGGTTGTCGGATTTGTAGTCGATGGCGCCATCAAACCCAAGTTCTTCCTTCATGTAGCGGCATTTTTCGGGCCCGCCGGCCACCCCTACCACCCTGCAGCCCTTGATTTTGGCGATTTGCCCGGCCACACTTCCCACTGCGCCAGCTCCGCCGGAGACCAGCACAGTTTCACCAGCCTGAATCCGGCCTTCCTCCAGAATGCCAAAATAGGCGGTCATCCCTGTCATGCCAAGGCCGCCGATAAAACTCGTGAGCGGCGCCAGCGAGGGATCCACGCGGTAGGCTTGCTTCCCGGGCAGGGCGCTGTACTGCTGGGCACCGCCCCAGGTCTGCACGAAAGTGCCAACCGGGTGGCGAGGGTCCCGGCTTTCGACAACTTCCCCGACAGTTCCGGCGCGCATTACATCGCCCAGCTGGACAGGCGGCAGGTAGGAGCGGGCATTGGTGACCCAGATCCGCATGGCGGGGTCGAGGGAGACATAATGATTTCTGACCAGGATTTCCCCTTCTTCGATGGAAGGAACGGGCTGGATATCGAGTTGCCAGGTATCGGCAGTTGGCAGGCCTTCGGGGCGCTTTGCCAGGAGGATTCGCTTGTTCATGAGGGAAGGTAGCAAGGATTTTTCATTTCCCCAGAAGCGGTTGAAAGGCCGCTACATGATCATTATTGCAGAACTTAGCCGGGAGTTTCGTGGACTTCTTCGTTACTTTGCAGCCGCAACATCGAAAGTATGATTACGGTTGACAATTTAGCGGTAGAGTTTAATGGAAGAACCCTGTTCAGCGGGGTGTCTTTTGTGATTAACCCAACGGACAAGATTGCCCTGATGGGCAAAAACGGGGCGGGGAAGTCAACCATCATGAAAATTGTGGCGGGGGTGCAAAAGCCTACCCGCGGTCTGATCGGCGCGCCGAAAGATGCCGTGATTGCCTATTTGCCCCAGCATTTGCTCACCGAAGACCACTGCACCGTGTTTGAGGAGGCGGCCAAGGCATTTGCTCACATTCACAGCATGAGCGACGAAATGGACCGGCTCAACAAGGAGCTGGAAACCAGAACCGACTACGAGAGCGACGATTACATGGCGCTTATCGAGAAGGTGACAGACCTGGGGGATAAATTCTACGCCCTGGAGGAGGTCAATTATGACGCTGAGGTGGAAAAAGCCCTGAAGGGACTTGGTTTCAGGCAATCAGATTTTACCCGTCAGACCAAAGAATTCTCCGGCGGCTGGCGCATGCGCATTGAGCTGGCCAAAATTCTGCTGCAAAAACCCGATCTCATCCTGCTCGATGAGCCCACCAACCACATTGACATTGAGTCGGTGATCTGGCTGGAAGATTTTCTGGTGAACAAGGCCAACGCCGTGATGGTGATTTCGCACGACCGCGCCTTCATCGACAACATCACCAACCGCACCGTGGAGGTGACGATGGGCAGAATCTACGATTATAAGGCCAAATACTCCGAATACCTGCAGCTTCGGGAAGACCGCAGGTCGCACCAGATCAAAGCATTCAAAGAGCAGCAAAAGTTCATTGCTGAAACCCAAACCTTTATTGACCGCTTCAAGGGTACCTACTCGAAGACCAACCAGGTAAACTCGCGGGAGCGGATGCTCGAAAAGCTGGAAATCATCGAGGTGGATGAGGTCGATACCTCGGCGTTGCGGCTTCGCTTTCCGCCCGCGCCGCGCTCGGGGGAGTTTGCTGTTACCGTGAAAGACGTTTCAAAATCCTATGGCAGCCAGACTGTCTTCCGCAACGCCAGCATGTCGGTTCAGCGGGTTGAGAAAGTATGCTTTGTAGGTCGCAACGGCGAAGGAAAATCCACGATGATCAAGGCCATCATGGGCGAAATCGGGGTGGAAGGCACCTGTGAGCTTGGCCACAATGTGAAAGTCGGCTATTTTGCACAGAACCAGGCTTCCTTGCTGGATCCCGAGCTGACTGTTTTCCAGACGGTGGACGAGGTGGCGAAGGGTGAAATCAGGACGCAGATCAAGAACATCCTGGGGGCGTTCATGTTCAGCGGCGAAGCGATCGACAAGAAAGTGGGAGTGCTGTCGGGGGGTGAAAAGACCCGCCTGGCCATGGTAAAACTGTTGCTGGAGCCGGTGAATCTGCTGATTCTTGATGAACCGACAAACCATCTGGACATCAAATCAAAGGATGTGCTGAAGGAGGCTTTGCTGGCATTTGACGGCACCCTGATTTTGGTATCGCACGACCGGGACTTTTTGCAGGGCTTGTCGCAAAAGGTGTTTGAGTTCAGGGACCAGCGGGTGATCGAGCATTTTGAAACGATTGATGCGTTTTTGGAGCGCAACCGGATCAAGAACATTGCGGAGATGAATTTAATGAAGTAACCCAGGGGAGATGAGATTTCCAGGTTTGACTGCTATTTTCCCGCGGGCCATTTTTCGATAAATTTGCCAGCTCACTCAATCCCCGAAATGTTTCCCTCCCTCGCCATCGGCCCTCTTACCAACCTGCAGGATGCGCGCTCCTGTGCAGCTGTGGGCTTTGACTATGTAGTTTTCAGCCTCGCCAGGGGCAGCCACCGCATGATCCCCGCCAGCAGCATTTGGAGCATCGCCAACTGGCTTTCGGGCCCGGGCCTGGTGCTGGAGCTCAACGGCGCTTCTCTTCCCGAGCTGGAAGGCCTGCAGGGCAGCCTCGCCATCGCAGCAGTGGTGATGCCGGCAGAAGACTGGGTGCAACTCAGCCCGGAAGAACGCATGCAGCTCAGCGGCAGAATCCAGGGAAAAGAAATCTGGCTTGCCTGTCAGCATCCCGGCGACCTTGATCTGGTGGAGGAAGCAGTTTCCCTCGCCGCACAGCAGAAGCTCGAAGCCAGGTTGCTGATGGATGCAGACATCCTCCCCCCAGGCCTGGAGGAAACGTATTCGATCATTCTTCATTTTTCCACGCCCGAAGCCAGCCTCGAATTCATTGAGACCTCTCACTGGCAGCCCGCCGGCATTTGGCTGGGGCCGGAAATGGAGGAAGCCTTTGGTCAGCTCGACTATGACCGGATTGATGCCTGGCTTGAAACCTGGACAGTGCGCTTTTCAGATAAATAAGGGCTGGCTAATGGTCTGGTTGATGGTTCGATACAGGGTGGTGTTCCCTTGTCGCACCCCCCAGAACCGGGATCGGCATAGCCGACAAGTAAGGCCTTCCCCGAATTCCATCGGGAGGGTTCTAGCTTTTCTGTATCTTTCCGCCATACCTTTGTCCTCTGGCGTTCGGAGCTACCACACATGAATCGGGAGACCCTCAGCACATTTTTGGAACGGGGATTTTATGGGGTCGTCGTGGGCCTGATTTACGCATGGATCAACCTGCGTGGCGGCACAGAATTGTATTTGATTTGCATGACAATCGGCTTTAGCATCGGGTTTTTTACCGGTATGCTCGACCGCGGCCTCACGATGACCCGCCTCCGTCGCCAGCGCTTCATGGTGGTGCTGGTGGTGCGTTCACTCGCCAATCTTGTCGTGATTGTGGGGTCCATTCTCCTGGTACTGAGCAGCTATGCAGCGGTGATGGGCAACCCCAACTGGCTCTCACTGCGCAACGAGCTTGTGGGCTGGGTGCGGGACGGCAGCTTTTTCTACATCGTGTTCTATGCCCTGGTGGTGCTGATTCTGCTTCAGTTTATCACCCTCGTTTCCAGGTTGTTAGGGCCCAAAATGTTGCTCAACTACCTCGTGGGCCGCTACCACACCCCCCGCGAAGAAGAACGGATCTTCATGTTCATGGACCTGCGGGCCTCCACCACCATTGCCGAGCGGCTGGGCCACGTGAAATGGCATCAGTTTCTGAACGACTTTTTCTTTGACATCGGGCGGCCTATTCGCAAGGCCAAAGGGGAAGTGTACCAATATGTCGGGGATGAAGTCGTGATCTCCTGGCCAGCCAAAGTGGGCATTAAACACCTCAACTGCATTCAGTGCTTTTTTTGGATCTGGCACAAGATGTACCAGCGCCGGGAATACTACCTCAAAAAATATGGCTACGAACCCGTTTTCAAGGCGGGCTATCATGTAGGAAAGGTGATTGTTGGTGAAATCGGTGATTACACCCGCGACATCGTCTTCCACGGCGATACAGTCAACACCGCTTCCCGCATCCAGATGGAATGCAACGTCTGGAACCGCAGGCTTCTGCTCTCCGATACCCTGCTGAACAGGCTGGAGCTCGGCAACAAATACACCTCCGAATACATTACCAACATTCGCCTGCGCGGCAAAAACCAGGAGCTCGGCCTCTACAGCCTCGACCCGCTGGAGCCCATTCCGATGCCATTACCCGAAACCCCGGAGGAATAGCACGCTACCCTTTCTTTTTTGACTTTCTAACCCTGGCCTTTTCCTCATTTTCCTGCATCCGGTAACGAACGATTTCAGCGATCAATTCTAATGGAATCGGTTGATCATGAGGAAATTGTACTGATCCTTTCCCTTGCTTAAACTGTGCCAGACGATCCGAAAATGCTGCCATGCCTGAGGAACCCGGATAAAACCCCAGGTGCTTGTCGTAGGCGGCGTAATGAACGAGGTTTCCCTGCAACTGAAAGGTCGGTATGCCATAACTAATACACTCTCCGGAGAGAGGCGCTTCCCGCCGGATCGTTTCACGAACCAGTTGCAGCCGTGCCTGCACTTCAGCAGGAAACCCGGCATGATAAGCCTCGATGGAGGCGACAGGTGTCATGGGGAGTTTTGCGTTTGGAGTTAGGAGTTAGGAGTTCTATGTTCTGAGTTGGGAGTTGTCCTTGCCTAGAATAAGTTGACCTGGGATGGAAACTCAAAAGGCTAAAAAAGTCGAAGTTGATTGGGGTTGTGTTGGTCTTTAGGCATGGTAAAGACTTTAAGAACTTCTCTGTCCCTGGCTGGAATAGAGGGGAGCTTTCGCTCAAACTCGATGGGAGAGATTTTGCCTAAAGCGCCATGCTTTCTTCGGTTAAAGTTATGGATGGCTTTAGGCAAGGCCTTGAGCAGCTTAGCCGGGGTGTCGACGAGCCATGGTCTGAGGTAGTCATTCTTGATCAATCCATTGACCCGCTCGCAATGTGCATTTTCAAGGACATTGGAACACATGCTGACTTTGATCTCAGCCCCGGCGAGGAGCTCAAGGTATTCGTGGGAGGTGTACTGCGATCCTCTGTCGGAGTGGTGGATGAGCGAGAAGTTGAACTTCCTGGCTTTACGGTAGGCCAGAGCCATTTTGAGCACAGCGACATTGTTGCTGGCCCTCATGTTGTCAGCAGCGGAGTAGCCGACGATCAAACGCGAGTAAAGATCAACCAGAAAGGTCAGGTACCATGTTGCTCCTGGCATAGGGAAGTAGGTGATGTCACTGACCCAAACCTGGTTGACACCTGTCACTTCGATCTGTCCGAGCAAATTGTCAAAACAGGCACCTGGCCCTCTTCTGGTGGTGATAAAGGGTGATTGGTAGGCCTTGAGGCGGAAGCCTTCGCGAAGCCCCAGGGCGATAAAGGCGTCGCGGCCGATGCCGTCGGGCCGGGTTTCTTCATAGATCGCCCTGAGCCCCATAGCAGGGTGAAGATCGCGCGTCTGCACGATCAAGCCCACATAAGCAGCCACGCGAGACTCCCAGTCCCGCTGCCGGGCCAGGGCCTGAAAATGACCCTGCTTGCTGATGCCTGCCACTGAATAGAGCTCTTTCATTTGGTAGGGGTGGGAGCTGAGGTGGGTCCGGAACCATTCCAGCGCGTCGGGCCGTGTTTTTTTTTCAAATCATAGCCCAATTCTGCGGAGGCCAGCTCCAGAACCTTATTCAGGTAGTCAAGCTCCATCTGCTTTTGACCAAACAGACGCTCCATTTCCGCTATCTGGGACTGGTAATACAACACCTTCGACGCTTCACTTTCCATTTGGACAACTGTTTTGGTGCCCCGCTTGGCACCTGAATACTCGTAAATCCACCGATAAACCGAGGCGCGTGACACCCCGTACACCTGGCAAACCTCCCCGACACGAACCTTGCGGGTGCTCAGTTCCTCTACCCGCGCCCGCTTAAACTCTTCGCTAAAATAACGGTTCCGCCGAGCATCAGGCTCAAATTGTTGTTGCACGTTTTGTGACATAGGTCTTAGCTTTGGTAGGTCAACCTATGTTAGGTAAAGACAGGACCGAAAGGCGAAGCCGCTCTTCCCACCCTTGACAGGGTTTGGCTCCGGCCCTGACAAGGGTTTGAGTAGCGAAAAGCCTGCCCGCTGCACTGAAAGACGTTGAGAGGCGGGAAGCGAGACTTGAGACAATCCTTCTCCTGTCTGATTTCTCTCTTCCGACCCCTGACCCCTCGACGACGAAGGTTTTGTGCTGCAGGAATTGGGAAGTAAGTTTGCCTGATGGGAGAGGAGAGCCGGGAACCGCGAACCGAGAGCCGAGGCCGAAAAACTATTTGCCAAAGTCTCCAACCCAAAACCCAAAACTCTCCATGAGCCGCAAACTCCATATCGACGAGCTTGGCCGACTGAGCAGGGAGGCCTTTGAGCAGGCTGAGAAAATCCCTGTGACGGTGCTGCTGGATGATGTGCGGTCAATGCACAATGTCGGGGCGGTGTTCCGCACCGCAGATGCTTTCCGGCTGGAGCGAATCCTCCTGGCTGGCATCACGCCACGCCCTCCGCACCGCGACATTACCAAAACTGCCATCGGTGCCGAGCTCACAGTGCCATGGCAGGGACCAGAGGAGGCCCTCGAAGCCTGCCAGGATCTCCGGGCGCAGGGATACCGGCTGCTGGCTTTGGAGCAAACGGAAAACAGCTGCATTCTCTCCGACTTTCAGGCAGATCCTTCCGAAAAATACCTGCTCATCCTCGGGCATGAGATCCATGGCGTTCGCCAGGAAATCCTCGATCTCGTTGATGTTTGTCTTGAGATTCCGCAATTTGGCACCAAGCACAGTCTCAATGTATCGGTCGCCGCGGGCATCGCCCTGCACCACCTCGCCATGCCTTTCTGGCAGGCATCTCCCGCATTTTTTTCTACCTTGCCTCCCTCATCCCCTTCCACATGACGATTCGCTGGTTCCTTCCCGCCCTTTTCCTCCTCCTGGCCGCTTGTGAGCCCGGTTCTGCCTCCTCAGATGCCGCCGCTGAACAGGCAGTTGCCATAGATTCCAGCCTTCTGCGCTTCGAGGGAGAGGTGCAAGCCTACGAAGCAGCAGACCGCAGCAGCAGGCCGGTTTCGGGTCTGGTGTTGTTTGTGGGAAGTTCCAGCCTTCGGCTCTGGACCGACGTAGCCGGTGATCTCAAACCCCTGCCCGTGCTGAACCGCGGCTTTGGCGGCTCCACTTTCCGGGAGTTGAACCATTATTTCGACAGGCTGGTGACGCCCTACCGCCCGCGCTTTGTGGTGGTGTATGAAGGCGACAACGACATTGTGGACCCCGAAACCAGCCCGGAAGAGGTGCTGGCAGAATTGGAGCGCTTCGGCGAGCTGATGGAGCAAAAGGTGCCCTACGCCCGCTGGTACATGCTGGCGGTGAAACCTTCTCCCTCGCGCCGGTCGCTGCTGCCCAAAGCCTTGGAAACCAATCGCTTGTTTCGCGAATACTGCGAAACCAACCCCAAGGCCGAATACCTCGATGTCTTCTCCCCGATGCTCACCGCAGATGGCCGCATTCGCGGAGAGCTGTTTGGCCCCGATTCCCTGCACATGAACGACAAGGGGTATGAGGTCTGGAAAAATGTGATGCTCGACAGCCTCCTCGCAGCCTACGGGCGGTGAGTGAGAGCCGGACGGGCGTTCGCCTCCTTATTTCCGTCTTGCCTCTCAGCATCGCAGGGGAGGGGCGCACCCCAGCGGGGTGCAAGCTTTGTAGCCACGGCAGCGCCCGCGAAAAATCCCCTTCGGCGACCTTCAGGTCGCCGGGAATGTCATGGCAGGACCTCGCCACAGTAGAGACGCACGGCCGGGCGTCTCTACTGTGGCGGCTAAGATCGCCTGCGGCTATTAACATAACGCTCCTCTGGAGCTCAGGAACGGCGACGTCTCCCGTCTGTCATGGTGAGCAGGCCCTTGAGGGCCGTCGTCGAACCATGACACACCCGCCTCCCGTTGCGAGCGAGGGGTTGGAAACCGCCTCGCTCGCAATGGGCGAGGCCGGGCGGGGTTCACACACGCGGGGAGGGCCGGGTTAAACCCCTAAAGTTGTTGAATATTCCCGTCCCGGTTCTCGGTTCTCGCTTCCCGGTTCCCGGTTCCCAAAAGCAGGCTTCGCCTCCCAGCCCCCAGCGGGGGCGGCATGTCAATAGAATGCCCCAGACAAATGTTCTTCCCCCTTCTGCGACCTCCAGGTCGCCGGGAATGTCATGGCAGGATCTCGCCACAGTAGAGACGCACGGCCGTGCGTCTCTACTGTGGCAGCTGGGATCGCCTGCGGCTATTAACATCCCGCTCCTCCGGAGCTCAGGAACGGCGACGCCTCCCGTCCCGGTTCTCGGCTCTCAGCTCTCGCATCCCAAATGGGTAAAAGAACGCAAGGGTTAATCTCGGGCTAAACGGAACCCGAGGCTGTAGTACCAGTAGTCGGGGAGGTTGTAGTTGCGGTCGGAGACACGACAGTGGTTGACATAGCCGTTCCAGGAGCCGCCGCGCAATACGCGAGATATTCCACTAATTGGACCTTTCGGGTTTTGGGTTGGGTTTCGCTTGTCTAAGGTAGCATAATAATTCTCCCCGTACCAGTCGGCACACCACTCAAAAACGTTGCCGCTCATGTCGTAGAGGCCAAGGCCGTTGGCTTTCTTCGTTCCCACAGGCCGGGTTCCTGTATCATTCGTGTTGTTGGTGTACCAGGCCACCTCGTCCAGGGTATTGCTGCCAGCATACTCAAATTTCCTCGTGCCATCAGGATTGCGGTCAGCAAGGCCGCCTCCGGCGGCGTATTCCCATTCTGCCTCGGTGGGTAGCCGCCAGTTTTGCCCGGTTTGTTCGCTCAGCCAGGCCGCATAGGCCCTCGCACCATACCAGCTCACATAGTTCACAGGGTGGTTCGCCCGCTCAGCCTCCACAACCCAACGGCCCCCCTCCTGCCGGATCGCTGCTGCGGCATAACCGTTATAGCCTTCCCCTTCAGCGTTATACCAGGTAGTACCTCCTTCTTCCTGGTTCCCCTTCGCATTCAAAAACGCCGCATACTCAGCGTTCGTCACCTCATAGCGCCCCAAATAAAAGTCGCTCACTGTGACAGGGTGTACGGGCTTTTCATCATCGTAATCCTCACTCCCCATCTGGAAAGTCCCGCCCGGCACGCGCACCATCTCGGGCGGGATGATAGGCACTTCCTGCTGCTTTCCACACACCTCCTCCCGCTGCTGGCGGTAGTCGTATATGTCCGGGGCGTTGGCGGCATCCAGCAAAGCCAGCAGGCTGTCCACCTCTGCGCAGCGGCTTTGCTTCAGGGCCAGGTCGAGGGCCAGGTGCAGGGCCTCCATGTCTGGCTGGTCTGGAACCGGAGGCAGCCGCTTCATCCGCAGGCTCAGCCCGCCGGAGGGCAGCCTGGCTTCCGTTGTAAGGGGTTCGTAGCCATCATTTTGCAGCGCCAGCACTACACGGCCGCTGCCCCCATCTTCTTCCTGTACCTTCAGCAAAAAGCGGCCGCTGGCGTCGGTCTGGCCCTGGCCATCCCACCAGTCCACCTGCACCCCCGCCAGAGGCTGGCCCGTGCTGTCGTCCAGCACTTGGCCGTTCAGCTCATAGGTCGGCAGCAGTCCTGCCCGCAACACCCGCAGCTCTTCCAGCCGCGCCAGGGCACGGGCATTTTCCGCCTCCAGGGCCAGCACCCGCTCGTAGGCCTCCCGTATGCGGCGCAAATCAGTCTCGGTTGTTTCCTCCAGTACCCGCGCCTCCTTCAGCCCCGGCCACAGCAGGGTATAGAGGCTGTCAGCCTCGCGGAGGGCCTCGGCCACTTGCTGCCGCAGGGCTTTCCCGCCCAGCAGGGTGAGGAGGTTGGGGCTGTATGCCCGGAAATAAGCCGGGTCCATCTGGTCGCGGATAGCCTCGGCCCCCGCCGTGTTGCGGTTGTAATAGCGGCTCAGGCCCAGGCCGTGGAGGCTGTGCTGGAAGAGAAGGTACGTGGCATCCGGCCGGGTTTCGTCACGCCCGCCGGGCAGGGCTTCGTAGCCGGGCAGGTTCAATTCCAGGCCTTCCGTGGCGGCGCTTGCCGCGCGGTCAAACCAGGGCTCAGCAGCGGCAAACTGCCAGCGCTGGTAGCGGAGCCTGCCCCGCAGGTAGTCGAGGGCCAAGAGATGGTAGCGCACTTCGGGCTGCTCCGGGGCCAGGGCGCTGGCCTTGGCGGCAAAAGTGCTGGCGGCGAGGGTGTCTTCTTCATCGAGGGCTTTGGCAGTGGCGTTCACATACCAGGCGAGGCTGTCGGCGGGGCGCTCCTGCACGAGGCCCAGGGTTTGCCAGGCATTGCCCGCAGGGCTTCCACCCAGGCCCATGGCCAGCCAGCCAAGCAGCAGCAGGCCCAGGGTCCAGGCGGCAGCGAGCCGCAGGCTGCGACGCTGCCGGGCTTCACGGGCGGCTTGCTCGCGCCGCAGGTGCAGCCTCGGCAGGGGGTCGAGCAGGCCTTGTTCCCAGAGCAGGCGCAGGGCTTCCTGCTTGCCGGGGTCGCCGGGCTGGAGGAAGGCTTCCTGCACCGTGAGCTGGATGGCTTTTTCCTGGGCGGCAAAGCTCTGTTCCGGTGGGTCGGTGCGCCGGAGGAGGTCGCGCAGCACTTCGCGGGCTGTTTGCTCGTTGGCGGAACTCAGCTCCGCCACGAGTTCGGCCCGCAGGGTTTCGCTCAGGTCGCCGTTTTGCAGCCAGGGAATGCTGGTGAGGCGCAGCAAATCGTCGAATCCGGCGCTGCCGGGCGAGAGGGCCATGCCCATGGCCAGGGTGATTTCCCACACGGGCCGCGGATAAAGCGCGGTGGCAGCCAGCCACTGGAAGCGTTCTTCGCCGAGCCATGCTTTGAGGTCGGCCACACGCAGGAAGTCGTAGTCGCTCAGGGCATCGAATCGCTCCTGCCGCATGAAATGCCGCTGCAGGGCCCGGAAATCGAAGTCCTGCTGCTCCTGCCAGGCATCCTGGCTTTCGAGCTGCCCGTTGAGATCGGCGGGCAGGAGGAGAAACATCCTGGCAGCCTGCCGCTCTGCCCGGCCCCAGTCTGCGGGTGGCTGCGGGGTGAACCAGGCCTTGTGCTCCCAGCCAGCCAGGAGGCGCTCCAGCCCCGGCAGCACCTCAAAGCTGAAGGGGGCGAGCAGGGTGCTGGCGTCGCCATAGACGAGCAAGCGGGCGTTGCAGTAGGTGTCGAGGAGGCGGGAAAGACTGGCGCGCTCGCCGCCGGGCCGGAAGCAGGCCCTCAGGTCTTCGGTGAAGTACCAGATGTCCACCACCACCTGCTCTGCCTGGAGGCGCTGCAGGTAGCGGGTGAAGAGGCGGGCCTGCTGGTCTTCCTCGCCCTGGGTCTGGACGAGGGCGAGAAACTCGGTGGCCCGGCTGGGCCGCTGGTACCGAAACTCGGGGAAACCGGCGTTTCGGATGGTGGCCCGCAGGGTGGCGGAGAGGTCGATGCGTTCTGTTTCGCTCTCGCTGCGCTGTTTCATGCGGTTGGCCACGGCATGGAAGGTGTCGTTGGCCACGGGCAGGGCAGCGGTGTCGGCAAAATCGAGGAAGATGGGCGGCCCGTTGCCGGGGTCGAGGGCCTCGCTGAGGGTGGGGCCGCCGGGCAGGCGTCGCTGCCAAAGGCGGTAGGCCCGCCAGCCGAGCCAGCCGAGCAGGACCAAAGCGAGGGGCAGGAACCAGGCGAGGAGGGTCCAGTTCGTGCTGCGAACATCTTCCATCCGGGCAGAGAGGGCGGGTGCCAGGGTGATGAGTTCTTTGCGAAGGTCGAGCCGCTGGGTGGTTTTGACGGCGCAGGCATCCCCGGCTCCTTTCACGCCCACGGTGAGGCTGAGGTAATGGAGTTGGTTGGGCTCGAAGCGAACCAGCGGCTCCAGGGCGTCGGGCTTGTCAGATTCGCCTTTGCCCAGCCCCCAGGTGTAGGTGAAGGCAAGGGTATCGGGGCTAAGCGGCACGAGGCGGTAGCGGTTGTCGCCAAGGCTGTCGATGCGAAAATCAGCGCGGGGGGCGGGGCCTTCGGGCCGCACATAGATGAACTGGGTGGCGGTGTCTTCGCGGCCAGGCTCCAGGAGGTTGAGGGAGATGATGTATTCGCCGGGCTCCCGGTAGCGGTGAATTGGATTCAGGGTGGTCGTGTCGGATTGGCCATCGCCGAAGTCCCAGCGGAATGTGGCAGTGGTATCGGGGCTGAGGTAGCGAAGCTGTACCTCCGAGCCGACGGCCAGGCAGGTAGAGTCAGCGGAGAAGGCGGCTGTCTGCCGGGGCGGCACGGGTTTGGGCCACATCAACCACACTGCCAGCCCAACTACCAGCAGCGCGATGGCACTGGCGATCAGCCCAATGGCGCGCCGTTCACGGCGCTTGCGCTGTTCCACCTCGTTGTTGCGAGGAACGGGAGCGCTGTCTTCCTTGGGCACAAGGCTATCCGCCCAAACCTTAAACAAGGCATAAAACCTCTCCTGGGAGCTTTCGTCCTGCGCCACGAGCGGCGCGAGGTAGAGTTCCAGCTTGCCGACAGGGTCCTGAGCGGGGTCGAAAGGCATATTGAGCAGGGCATGCTCGATCCGCAGCACCCTGTCGGGGCTGAGGTCGAAACCCTCCTGCGCGAGGAGATTCAACAGGCTGCCAAGCGGCAAATTATGATAAAGTGAGGCTGGCAAGTGAGGTTTTGAGTTGGGAGTTTTCTATTGGGAATTGTTCTTGTTTCGGTTCTCGGTTTTGTCTTCTGACTTCTCGCTTCTCGTGCCTGCGGCAATGAAGATGGTCCTCTGCTGCGGCTTGTAGAGACGCGATTAATCGCGTCTCTACAAGCCGCACAGCCCCGGCAGGGGCGCCATGTCAATAGCGCGCAACGCCCGTTGTTTTCCTCATCCTGCGACCTTGCAAGGTCGCAGGATGTGTCATGGTTCGACGACGGCTGAAGCAGCCTGCTCACCATGACAAAGAACGGCGTCGCCTGCACCGTCATCCTGAGCAGGCCCTGGGGCCGTCGCCGAAGGAGGACGGGCGGTCATGGTTCGACGACGGCTGAAGCAGCCTGCTCACCATGACAAAGAGCGGCGTCGCCTGCACCGTCATCCTGA
>JBGSKC010000025.1:0-53264 GCA_041741415.1 Bacteroidia bacterium
AGGACTGCAGCAAGGTATTGAGAAAGGCATTGAAAAGGGACTGCAGCAAGGCATTGAGAAAGGTATTGAGAAGGGATTGCAGCAAGGCAAAATTCAGGAAGCCTTCCTTGTTTTCCGCAACGGACTCAGAAAAGGCGTTGAAATGGGCCTGCTGGCAGAGCTCACTAATATCCCACTCCCCCTTGCCGAACGTTGGAAAGCCCGGCTCGACCAGAATCCCGAGCTCACTTGGGAGGATATTGATGCGCAGTTTTTTGGATAAGGGCCCGGTTAAGAAGATGTTTCCTTCTCATGATTTCCTGCAACCGCAACCTGCTATGGAAGCTGAACTCGCCAAAATCGGACAAGACACCGCAGAGGAGTTTGTCAGCATGTATGAAGTCCTCTTCGGGGATGTAGAAAAAAATGCCAAGCTGGAGGGCATTGAACAAGGACTGCAGCAAGGCATTGAGAAGGGACTGCATCAAGGCAAAATTCAGGAAGCTTTCCTCGTTTTTCGAAACGGGCTCAAAGAAGGCATAGATATCAACCTGCTTGTCAAGCTCATTGGCATCCCGCCCACTCTTGCCGAGCGCTGGAAAGCCCGGCTCGAACAGAATCCCGGGCTCACCTGGGAGGATATTGATGCGGAATTTTTTGGATAAGAGCCTGGTAAAGAAGTTGTTTCCATCTCATGATCTCCTGCAACCGAAACCTGCTATGGAAGCTGAACTCGCCAAAATCGGACAAGACACCGCAGAGGAGTTTGTCAGCATGTATGAAGTCCTCTTCGGGGACGTAGAAAAAAGTGCCGAACAAAAAGGCATTGAGAAAGGCATTGAGAAGGGCTTGCAGCAAGGCATCGAGAAAGGCATTGAGAAGGGACTGCAGCAAGGCAAAATTCAGGAAGCCTTCCTTGTTTTCCGCAACGGACTCAGAAAAGGTGTTGACATGGGCCTGCTGGCAGAGCTCACTAACATCCCGCTCCCCCTTGCCGAACGTTGGAAAGCCCGGCTCGATCAGAATCCCGAGCTCACCTGGGAGGAGATTGATGCGCAGTTTTTTGGATAAGGGCCCGGTTAAGAAGATGTTTCCTTATCATGATTTCCTGCAACCGAAACCTGCTATAGAAGCTGAACTCGCCAAAATCGGACAAGACACCGCTGAGGAGTTTGTCAGCATGTACGAAGTCCTCTTCGGGGATGTAGAAAAAAGTGCCGAACAAAAAGGTATTGAGGAGGGACTGCAGCAAGGCAAAATTCAGGAAGCCTTCCTTGTTTTCCGCAACGGCCTCAGAAAAGGTGTTGGCATGGGCCTGCTGGCAGAGCTCACTAATATCCCGCTCCCCCTTGCCGAGCGTTGGAAAGCCCGGCTCGACCAGAATCCCGAGCTCACCTGGGAGGAGATTGATGCGCAGTTTTTTTGGATAAAAAAAATCAGGCCCCCCGAATTGGGCGGCCTGATAAGTTTGCTTTTCCCCAGGTAGGTGCCTAATACCCCTCGTTCTGGACCAGGAAACCTTCAATGTTGGAGGCTCCGTCAATCGCGCTTTGCGGGATCGGGAACAGACGCTTTCTCACGTCGGAATCAGTTTTTTCGGTCCAGGTTCCTTCGTACTTGCCAAAACGAATCTGGTCGCCGCGGCGGAAACCTTCCCAGTACAGCTCAAAGCCGCGCTCGCGGAAGAGAATTTCCAGGTCCACAGAAGCCAGAGCAGCAGGGGTTTGGGCAGGACGGGCAGTGCGGGATGTCCGGACGGCATTCACATCGGCTAGGGCACCGGCGGCATCGCCAAGGCGCATTTTGGCTTCGGCACGCATCAGGTAGATCTCAGCCAGGCGCATCAGCACCAGGTCCACACTGCTGAAGTTGTTGCCATCAGGCGAAGTGTAGCTGAACTGGTACTTCGAGCAGCGGTAGCCTTTGTTGTGAAGACGGCCTTCGTTGGTGAAGTCAATGTCTTCGGTGTGGCGCACATAATCCACGTTTTTGTCGGGGCCATTGCCCTTAGTCTGGATGATCGGGTAAATGCGCACCGTGCCGTCGTCGCAGCGCAGGAAAGCGCCGTCGTTGCCTTTGCGAGGGCCCCAGATCACCCCGCGGAGAATGCCCCGGTTGATCTGAAAGTCTTCGTCGGCAATGCAGTAGAAATGGTTTTCGTCGTTGTCGGGCGACACGCCGGTGAGGTCCTGCAGAGAGTCGGGGATGAAGATGTTCTGCTGAAAAAAGCGGGCATCAGCCACAGCAGGGTCGGTGGCGCCATAGGCCTGCACCCAGGTCTGGTAAAATTCCGGAGTCAGTGCCGGGCCGTCGGTACCGTCGGAGCTGGGATACTCGGGGCGGGCAAACTGAGAGCCAGCGATGGACCAGTAGGTCCAGCGGCTGTGCTCACCGCTCAGTACACCACGCTGATCCAGCGCGAAGATCACTTCCGGGTTGGAGTTGTTGCCGTCGTTGAACAGCTCGAAATACTCAGGCGAGAAGCTGAATTTACCCGACCCGATGATATTGCCCGTGTACTCGATCACCTTGTTCATGTCGTCGTTGGTGAAAGAAGGTACGCCATAAGGGTCGCGGTACACAGCTGCATTGAGGTGCAACCTGGCCAGCAGGCCCCACACAGCACCTTGAGTCATGCGGCCCGGGCCTTTGTCGTTGTTGATCACGTTCACGACAGAGAGAAGATCCTCCTCGATGTAGGTGATGGCATCCTGGCCACGGAGCACGATGGAGAGGTCGCTGGAGCTTTCCTTCTGGAACACGAGGCCCCAGCTGTCGAGCATCATCATGTTGAGGTAAGCGCGCAGGGCGATCATCTCATACAGGGCTCCTTCGGCTTCGGTGTTGCCTTCGTCGGCCAGGGGGCGCAGCACTTCAATTGCCGAAATGGCCCGTGAAATGTTCTTGGTCAGGTCGTTCCAGGTGCTGCGCACGAGGTCGTTGCCGGAGGTTGGGAGGTGCTGGTGAACGGCCATGAATTTGCCGCCGTCAAACCAGTCAGTACCGCCGCGATAAGGCAGGATGCCTTCGTCGGAAGCAATCAGCTGAAGGCCAAAGTTGTTGGTGTGCAGCCACACCCGGGAAACCTGCCCGTAGGCGGGAGCAATGGCACCACTGACAGCCTCAGCCTTGCCCAGGCCCGACAGGGATTCGTCGAGGATATTTTCCTGTAAGTCCGTACATCCCCAGTTCATCAGGGTGAGGACGCCCACCATTGCAAAGGCGAAAATGTTCTTATACATGATGTCGAAATGGTTGATCAACCCGCATTGGGTTGTGGTGGATGGGTTAGAGCGACACATTGATACCAGCGAGGAAGGTTCTGGCTGTTGGGTAGGTAAACCGGTCGATACCGAAGGTTTGGACCCCCCCGGTGGAGCTGCCGGTGTTCACTTCAGGATCAAACCCTGTGTAGTTGGTGATCACAAAGAGGTTCTGGCCTGTGAGGGTAAAGCGCACCTGGCTGATCCAGTCGCCAAGACCCCACTGGCCCGGACGGGCTGTGTAGCCCAGCGTGGCGTTGTTGAGGCGCAGGAAGCTTCCGTTTTCCAGGTAGCGGGTAGAAACCTCGTTGGAGTTGGTGATGTCTTCTTCGGGGAATTCCACGGCGAAAGCGGTGGTGTTGAACGAAGAAGCCAGGCTGCCCTTCTGGAAGAGCGACATGGTGGTGTGGTTGTAAATCTGGTTGCCGGCTACGCCGTTGAAGTTCAGCGACAGCTCCAGACCTTTGAACCCGAAGTTGGTGTAGAATCCATACAGAACGTTGGGCAGAGCAGTTCCTACGACCAAACGATCATTTTCAAGCACCTGGCCGTCGCCGTTGGTATCGCGGAACTGGTTGAGGCCGTCGTCGCCGATGCCCACAAACTCCTTCATGTAGAAAGCGCCGATCGGTTCTCCGTTGATGTACCCATTGATGGTCGCACCTGTTTGCCCGGCTCCGGAGGCGCTGCCTGTTGTCAGCACGGCGAAGGGAGAGTTGCGCACCTCGTTGTCGATGTAGGTGAAGTTACCGCCGATGCCGTATTTGAACTCGCTGGCGGGATTGTTGCGCAGCTCCAGGGTGAGTTCCACACCAGAGTTGACAATCTCCATGTCAGGCACGTTGGTCCAGTAGGTAGCTGTTGGCTGGATCGGGTCGGCAGGTACCACTTCCAGCAGGATGTTGCCGGAAACTTTGTTGAAGTAATCCACGGTTCCCACGAGGCGGTCGTTGAAAATACCAAAGTCGATCCCTGCATCAAACTGTGTGGACACTTCCCACTGAATGTCGGGGTTGGCCAGACGGGTAAAGATGGTGCCAAATGGATAATCATCCAGCGAGCTGGCGGTGGAATTGAGCGGATAGGTGTCGTTGCTGCTCTTGCTTTCGGTAAAGCTCAGCTGGGTGATTTTGGAAGGAATTTCCTGGTTACCTGTCTGACCCCAGCTGGCACGCAGCTTCAGGTTGTTGAACACGGAGCCAGTCATGAAAGACTCCCGGCTGAGGTTCCAGCCCAGGGCGAAAGAGGGGAAGTAACCGTATTTGTTGTTTTCACCGAATTTGGAAGAACCGTCGGCACGCAGCGTCGCAGTGGCCAGGTACTTGCCGTCAAACTGGTAGTTCACCCGCCCGAAGAAGGACTGGAGTTCGTTTTCCACGGCGAAAGAGTTGAGCGTCGTGGGACGGTCCTGGGTGCTGGTCTGGTCCTGGAACTGTGGCTCCACGCCATTAGCTGCAAAACCGCTCATGCTCAGGGCTTTTTCCTGTACGAGGGTTTTCTGGTAGGAATGACCGCCCAGCACGGTGAAGCTGCTCTTGCCCGCGTCCAGGGCATAAGTCAGGGTATTTTCAGTCAGCTGGTTTTCGTTGCGGGTGGCAACTGTTGTCAGGGAGCCGAGCTCAAAGCCTTCCAGCAGGGCGTAGGGCTTCCACTGGATATCGCGGTTGGTGGTAGAGTAGTCGAGACCAATGTTGAGGCGGTAGGTCAGGCCCTTCACGATCTCAATCGACGGAGCGATGTTGGCCAGCAGACGGCTGTTGTCGGCGTTATCGGAGTAGATCTCGTTGCGCAGCAAGGGATTGAGCATGTCATCCACGATGGTGGGCTCGCCGTTGGTATAGGCCGGAATCGTGGGGTTGAGCTGAATCATGTCCACGATCACACCCTGGTTGGGGCGGCTGTTTTCGGTACGGGCACCGGTAAGGTTATAGTCCACCTTCAGACGGCCTCCGAAAGCCTGCTGGGTCAGGTTGACCCGGCCGGAGTAACGCTGCAGGTTGCTGTTGATCAGGATGCCTTCCTGGTCTTCCACACCGGCAGAGATGTAGTAGGAAAAACGGTCGCTGGCCGCGCCGCTCATCGCCACGTTGATGTTGTTGGAGCGGGCAGTCCGGGTCAGCTCGTCTTGCCAGTCGGTGTTGCCACCGGCATCAAAGAGGTTGCCACCAATCGCGTTTACCTGGCTCACAAACTCTTCAGCTGTGAACACATCAATTTTATTGGAGATAGTGGACCAGGCTGTGGTAGCCGATACGTTCATTTCGGTTTTGCCGGCCTGTCCTTTTTTGGTTGTGATCACGATCACGCCGTTAGCAGCGCGGGCACCGTAAATGGCGGCAGCCGAGGCATCTTTCAGCACGTCGATGCTCTGGATGTCTTGGGGGTTGATGAAGTTAAGCGGGTTGCTCGACACACCGATAGTGGAATTATCCAGCACAAAGCCGTCCACAACATAGAGCGGGGTCGTTCCGGAGCGCAAGCTCCCGATGCCGCGGATGATCACATCCTGGGCTGCACCTGGCTCGCCGCTCACATTGGACACGTTCACGCCGGCCACCTTGCCTTGCAGCAACTGACCAGGGTTCACCACAATGCCGCGGTTGAACTCTTCGGAGTTGATTGAGCCAATAGAACCGGTCACATCCGAGCGCTTTTGCACACCGTAGGCCACCACGACTACTTCGTCGAGGGAGGTTTCTTCCTCTGTGAGGGCCACCTCGATGCGGGTTTGGTCGCCAACCTGCACTTCCCGGGCGCCATAGCCGATGTAGGTGATGAGCAGGGTTTCTCCTTTGGCAGCAGAAACGACAAACTGGCCGCCTTCTCTCGTAACGGCACCGCGTTGTGTGCCTTTTACGACGACGTTGGCCCCGACCAGCCCCTGGCCATCCTCACTGGTGACCACACCGCTGATCTCCTTTGCGCCTTCCTGCTGCGCAGAAAGCTCACCGTGGCCAAGCAGCGCCACCAGTAAGCCCACACAGAGGGTTTTCAGTAACAAGAGTTTCATGAAAAAAAGTATTAAACAGGTGATTGTCAGCCCTTCCGCTAATGCTTCCGGGTAGCCGCGTGCCGGTTTTCACAGCATGAAAAACACAGCATTCAAGCTGCCTCAAACCTACTTGATGCTTGTTATCCCATCGTCAACCTTGTCGGCGGGTTCTGTTAGCGATGAATGAAAAAAAATCAGGGAATGAGATATAAAATTTATCTGCTCGTTTCTGTTGGTTAATATTTGAGCCGCGAGTGCCTCTTCCAATAGGGGTCTTGTATTTATCCTCCCCCTCATACCTCCCCAAATTCCGGATCCGGTTACCTTCCTGGTGATGGAAAAATACGGTCGCCGCAAATGGGCTTTATGTTCCCGGGATGGCAGTTATTATGGAAGGTCGTTTCGTCTCGGTAAAGTAAGTTTGAGGAACAGCGTATTTTCATTTGCTCGCTCATCAGTAGGCTTTCCCCGCTGATATGCCAGTTCCAAACCAGGCAAATCGCCGGAATTGCCGCATACCTTCGCTCCCGGGGCCGATTCGCAACAGGCACTTGCAACCTTGTGCAAAGCCGTGTACCTTTTCCCCATGGAACAGGTTTCTCCTCTTTGGCTGGCTGGTGCAGGGGTGGTGATGCTGCTCATCGGGTACCGGGCGGTGAAAAAAAAGCAGATCATGGGCAGCACGGGTGCTATGCGCGGCACCCGCGATCCTGGCTTTTACCTGCGGGTAGGCGGGTTTTGGCTGGCTGGCACGGTACTGCTGCTGCTGGCAGCCATGCAGTTGCAACGGCTCCAGGGCTGGGGCAGCTTGTCGATTTATCTGCTGCTCACGGGTGGGGTGATCTTTTTGCTGCTTCGCATCAGGGCAGTGAGGCAGGGCGTGGGCAAAGGGGTGGTCTCCATGCTGCGCCCGCGAAAGGCTTCCGGCAAAATGACCAGCAAAGAAGTCGATGCCGGACCAAGCCCGCAAAGCTGGGTGCTGGCCGCTGCCGCTTTGCCGGGTCTGCTCCGAGGGGTGGATCCCAACACGCTGGCTGGCAGGGCACTCTCCGGCCTGAATGAGCGCCGCGCCCGGAAATGGCTTCAAAAGAACTGGGAGGTCGATGGCCCCGAAGAACTCGAAGAAATTCAGGAATGGCTGCTCGAACCCGGGCACCGGACCGAGTTTTTCGAAGAAATTCAGCGCTTCAGGCTTTTTACCGACGAATATACCGCAGGCTTCCTGCTTAGGGTTGAGCAAGGGCTCGAAGGCACCGACAGCCCGCAGGAAATTGAAGAGCTGAAGGGCAGGGTAGCCATTGCACGCGAGCGTGGCTTAGCCCTCACGGAAGCGGGCTTTCTCGCCTGGGATTATCTTCGCTACCTCGATCTCTGCCGGGCAGGCTTTTTGGCCGGATACCTCGACGAAGAAGAAGCCTGGGATGCCATGCTCGCCGTTTCGCAGGTGTTGCAAAGCCGCTACGACTCATGGGAAGCCTGTGCCGCTGCCTACCTCGCAGCGCGGGAATATTGGTCGGTGGTGGACATGGCTGCTCACGGCGTCGCCTGCCATAAACTTTATGATCAACTTGTTAACAGCCCCAACAGTCCCTGGAAACGAGTGCCATGGGGCCTCGCCTTATATTAGCCTGACACTACCCACCCCTTGAAAGATTTTCGAAAAGGCAGCGTTGGGAATCCTGCGCAATCCCGGTAACATGGTATCGTGAAACAGGAAAATTATTTCCCTGTTGCAAAGCTTCCACAGGGATTGTTCCTTTCGAAGAGAAAACCAAAGCATGATGAACTCAGCAGAACAGGGATCAGTCCTTTCCTCCCAACCAGAACGCGCGATGAAAGGAATCATTCTTGCCGGAGGTTCCGGCACCCGGCTCCACCCCTTGACGATCCCCGTGAGCAAACAGCTCATGCCCATTTACGACAAACCGATGATCTATTACCCGCTTTCCACCCTCATGCAGGCTGGAATCCGGGAGGTGTTCATCATTTCCACGCCGCGCGACCTGCCGCTGTTCCGCGACCTCCTCGGCGACGGCCAGAGCCTCGGTATGCGCTTTGAGTATGCTGTGCAGGAGCGCCCCGAAGGCCTTGCCCAGGCATTCATCATCGGCGAAGAGTTTGTGGGCAATGACGCCGCTGCGCTCATCCTCGGCGACAACATCTTCTACGGCGAACAACTGGCAGAAACCCTCAAGGAAGCTGGAGAAGACATTCGCCTCAACGGCGGGGGCCGCATTTTTGCCTACCACGTTTCGAATCCCCGCGATTACGGCGTGGTGGAATTCGACTCTTTGGGCCGCGCCATCAGCATCGAGGAAAAGCCCGAGGTGCCAAAATCGCCCTACGCTGTGCCGGGGGTCTATTTTTACGACCAGCAGGTTGTGGACATCGCCAAAAACCTCAAGCCATCGCCCCGCGGTGAGCTGGAAATCACTGATGTGAACCGCATTTACCTCACGATGGGCGAGCTCAAGGTCTCGATCCTGGGCAGGGGAACAGCCTGGCTCGATACAGGAACCCACGATTCACTCATGCAGGCAAGCAACTTTGTGCAAATCATCGAAAAGCGCCAGGGCCTCAAGATTGGCTGTATCGAAGAAATCGCCTATCGCATGGGCTTCATCGATGCCGACCAGCTGGAGCGCCTGGCAGGGCCGCTGGTCAAGAGCGGCTACGGTGCCTATTTGCAAAACATTCTCGAAGACGAACGGCGGCTGGTGAAGTAGACCTTAGTCAGCAGCTTATGCGATATGCGCTTGCCCGGTGGGGCAGGCGTTTTTTTTGGAGTATCCTATTTGTGGCGTGTGTCATAAAATGTGTCGCAGGTGTTGATTTACCTAAATCGCTACCTGTGGCATTTCAAAAATCCAATGAACCTGTTACACCTTTGCTCGTCCATGGGCTCTCATTTTCTGAGCCCTTTGCCATAGCTGATCGGCAGAATCATCTCCACCTCGGTGCCTGCCGAGCTGTTGTCGGCATGATGCAAGTCTTTGAATTCCAGCGAGTAGCGCTTTCCCGTCATGCGGGCAAACAGTTTCAGGCGGTCTTTTGTGATCTCCATCCCCCTCGACACGTGGTCTTTGGGGCGGTCGGCCTTTGCGGCTCTGCTGGCCTCCATCCCGATACCGTTGTCGCGAATTACCACCCGAAGGTAGTCGTCATCCAGGCGGTCCACCAGCACCTCAATCACACCGCCTGAGGCAAGGGGTTTGATGCCATGCTCGATGCTGTTTTCCACAAAAGGCTGTAACAACATTGGCGGGATGCGGGTGTCATAGACCTCCACCTCCGGTGCCACCGTTACCCGAAAGACTTCCAGTTTTTCAGGAAACCGAACTTTGGCCAGCTCCATGAACAATTCCAGTCGCTGCAATTCTTCCTCCAGGGAGATAAAGTCGCTTTTGGTGCTTTCCAGGTTCATCCTCACGAGCTTCGCAAAGCTGGAGAGGAATTTGTCCGCTGCTTTTCTGTCTTGCCGGTGAATAAATAACTTGATTGCATTCAGGGCATTGAAGGTAAAATGCGGGTTCATCATCGCATATAAGGCCTGGTGTTCCAGTTGAAGCTTTTCGGCCGTGTCCCTAATCTTTTGCTCTTCTTCCCGCTGCCGCCTTCGCTGGGTAATGACCCGGTATGACCCCCAGGCAACGACTCCCAATCCAAGCACAACGAGGCTCACAAACCACCACGAACGGTAGTAGGGCGGGAGAATGGTGAAGCGGAAGCTTGCCACGCTGGCTTTTTCCCATGGCTCTTCTTCCTTTTTGGAGCGAAGGTGGAAGGTATAGGTGCCGGGGTCAAGGTTGGGGTAGGAAAACGTGGTTTGGCGGGTGCCTTGTCCAGGCCAGCCTTTGTCGAGGCCTTCAAGATAAAACTGGTATTCTACCTGCTGCGGGCTTCTGAGGCTAATTCCGATCCAGGTAAATTCGATTCGGTTCTGGGTAAAGGGGAGCTTCAGGTCCAGGGGCAGGCCGTTGCTATCGAGGGCAAAACCGCTGTTTTGCCAGCCGTTGGGTTGACTCTCAATCTTGACCCCGGTAACATAAACCAGCGGTGGCAAGCTGTCTTGCACCCTTGCCTGGCCCTGGCTTTTTCGGATGGCGCCTTCGGCAGTTCCCACCCAGATATTACCGCTATGGCCATCGACAAAAAGCGCGTTGGCATTGCATTCCATAGAAGGCAGCCCGTCTTTTTGGGTAAAATGCTCGAACACTGGCTCCTGCCCGCCGGGTTGGTCGATCTGGGTCAAATCCAGGCGATAAACGCCGTTTTCGGTGGTGATCCACAAAAAGCGATCGCGCTCCAGCGCCAGCCCGATGATGGTGTGTGCGCCGTCTGTGTTGCTGATGTGAACCCGGTGAGCCTCCTGTTCCCTGATCCATGCGAGGCCCACCGCGCTGCCAACCCATATTTTGCCACTGGCATCCGCCGCGAGGCTGATCACTGTTGGGCCAATCACACTGGAGTCGGCAGCAAAGGGTTCAAAACGGCCGTTTGGCCGAAGCCTGGCCAGCGATTTCGAGGTTCCCGCCCACAAAGAGCCATCAATGGGATCTTGCAGAAAGGAGTACACCACATTGGAGGGCAGGCCGTCTGCTGTGCTCATTCTGCCCGCTATCCGGTCTTCTTCCATCCGGAACACGCCGTTGTCG
Source organism: Bacteroidia bacterium (assembly GCA_041741415.1). GTDB lineage: Bacteria > Bacteroidota > Bacteroidia > J057 > J057 > JANQTF01. Next base: position 10,890 of record JBGSKC010000025.1, read on the forward strand.
GTCCCGATCCACATGGCCTCTTTCGTTTCACTCACCACATACACATCTCCGCATTCGAGCCCTTCTTCCTTGCCATACACAACAAAATCCCGGCGGTCGGGATCCCAGCGGCTCAGGCTGCCGTTGTAGGAGGCAAACCAAAAGCGCCCGCGCCGGTCCTCGTAGCTGTAACAAATATCGTCGCCGCCGAGGTTGCTGTTTTCACTGTTGAACACCTGGGCAAGGGAATAATCATCTCCGTCGGGTTGGAGCACATTGATGCCGCGGTCGCGGGTGGACATCCAAATCTGGTCGTTTTCATCCCGCAAAAACGACTTTGCCTGGTTGCTGCTCAGGCGCTCTTCCATGGTGTAGGCCTGGAAAACACCCGGGCTGATTTTTCTCGCCCCGCCGCCGTCTGTGCCAAACCAAATATTTCCTTCCCTGTCGGTGAGGGCAGATACCATCCTGAAGTTAAGGCTGTTATCGTTTTTTCGCAGCACCTGCAAACTTCCTTCTGAATCTAAATACCGAAGTCCGTTTCCGGTTCCCATCCACACCTGGCCCTGGTGATCTTCGGTGAAGCAGTACACGCTTTGATCGGAGCCGCTGCGACTCCCGCGCTGGAAAAGAGGAAGCAGGGCCGAACCATTCCAAAGGTAAGCACCTTCATTCGTTCCGATGAACAACCTCCTGCTGCGAGGCGACCAATACAGGCAGCGAATGTCTTGCCGGCCCAGGGTAGCCTCCTGCCAGCTTCGCACCTGCTGATCCATTCCCACGAAAAGGCCCTGGCTCGTCGCGATCCACAGCTCCCCACGAGGCCCTGCAGCGAGGTCCTGGATTTTGAGATCCTGATGCAGCAAGAGCGATTGCGTCATCGAAGGAGTTCGAATGGTGTCTCTGACCCCAGGGATCAACTGGAGCAAGCCATGGGAGGAAGTGCCGAGCCAAAGAGTGCCGTCCTTCGCTGGCGCCATGGCAGAAATAGGCAGCCGGAGCAGGGAGTCGGGACCTACAGGAAGGGCATGGTGGCGCCCATCGAAGCTGGAAAGGCCAGATTGAGTGGCGAAAAATAATTTGCCGGAGGCAGGATCTTCGGCCATGGCAGTGAGAAAGGTGCCGGCAAGGCTGTCTTTTGGCAGGGCCACAAAGCGTTGACCATCGTAGTGGCAAGCGCCGCGGTGAGTTCCAAACCACAAATAGCCCTTCTTATCCTGCATCAGGGCCATGACCTGCGACTGTACCAGGTTGTCGGCAGTGGTGTAGCTGTCCACGCTGTAAATCTGGGCGACCATTGGCAGGGGCAACAGCCAGGTCAGGCCCAACCAAATCGGGAGGGCCTTAAGTAGAAAAGGAAAGTGGAACCGGGTGAACCTCACGCGGGTGTTTTTTGATATAAGCCTGGATGATGCGCTGCACGTCAGGAACTTCATGTCTGGAACGAATTTGGGAAAGAATTTCGTCCCATCCACCAGAGAAATAGGCTTTATCCAGATATGTGAACCCTTGGTAGATGCCATCCTGCACCCACACCACCGATTGTTCTTCTTCGTGGCGGCCCTGGCCCACAATCACGTAGGATTCACTGTAAATTCGGCCAAAGCTCAGGGCCTGGACAGCTTCAGCCACGCGGTCGTTGTAGGAATCTGCTGCTTCCTCGCCCGCGCAGGCCCCACGGCAAATGTGTAGCTGGCGGTGAAAACAGCGACCAGGGCCCTGCTCCGCGCCGTAGAGCTTGGGGCAAAGCTCCAACTCCCTGCCGCGCCGAAGAAGCGTGGACTCAGCAGATGCCTTGCTCACATAGCCTGCCACAGGCTGCAGCGAGAGTTTGTACTTGTCGATAAACAAGCGCAAATAACCTGCCTCCGTCGATTGCAGATAAACCCCGTAGCGGAATGTTTGCCGGAGCTGAGCACGGTTGTAGAGAGGCTGCAGGCGCTTAATTTCCTCATTTTCACGCAGGAGGGCGACCAACTCCGAGCCGGTGATTTCGGTTGAAATGTCGTGCGTGCTTTGGATCATTTCCATGGTCCGGGCGGCTTTATGTGCTCCCTGGAAATGAGATAATACCCGCTTGCGGATGTTGGTACTTTTGCCAACATAGATCACCGTTCCATCTTTGCCATGGAAATAATACACCCCGGCCTCTTCGGGAAGCTGGTCGAGGAGCTGCAATTCCAGGTGGCTGGGCAGCTTCACTTCAGCAATTTCCTGCTGGAGATTGAGGCTGAGCTGACTGCCCTGCTGGCGCTGCAGCAGGATTTCAAAAAGCTTGACCGTAGCGCTGGCATCTGCCCAGGCACGGTGGGCCGATTCGTTGACGATGCCAAGGGCCTGGGTGAGTTTGCCCAGGCTGTAGGAGGCATGGCCCGGCAGCAGTTTTCGGCTCAGCTTGACGGTGCAGAGCTGCTTTTTGATGAAAGTATACCCCAGGCTTCTGAATTCCTTTTGGACGAAAGCATAGTCGAATTGCACGTTATGAGCCACGAACACGGCCTGGTCGGTAATTTCCACGATACGCCGGGCAATTTCGTAAAAGCGGGGCGCCGACTTCACCATTTCATTGTCGATCCCTGTGATGCGGGTAATGAACTCGGGGATAGGCACATCAGGGTTGACCAGCGACACGAAAGAGTCGAGTATTTCCTGGCCATTATGCAGGTAAATGGCAATTTCTGTGATGCGATCCGATTTGGGGTCGCCACCTGTGGTTTCTATATCGACAATTGCGAAGCGGGTCACAGCCGGAAAGGTGAAACTGTTTAACTATCAATGGTTCAATGAAGGTAATGGCTACGGAAAAAATTAGCAAATATTCCTTTCAAATCTTTGTCTGCTCAAACCATTAGTCGTTTTTGAACCACCTTTGCCCGCTTTTTTTCAACTCTTCCCCACTGATAGCCTGGAAGCGCTCCCACCGGGAAATCAGCAACACCTCGCCTTGCTTCACTTTGATTTCAACGTTTGTGTCCAGACCGGCAGAAATGCCATATATGCCCGGCTGCCACTCCAGCCGATCCTTTGCAACGATGCCCCAGAACGGTGCCTTCACCACCAAATTTCCCTCTCCGCGCCAGATCATTTCCCTGCCTTTCCACTCCAGCCTGAGGTGTGGCTGAACTTCATAGGCGGAGGCAGGCACTGCTGCCCGCCGGATGATCGGCAAGGCCAGGCGCAACAGCCAATGGGTGGCTGGTAAGCCCGGTCTTTTTTTGGGAAGGGCGGCAGGCTTGATGGCTGATAACTCTTCCCAGGCTGATTCAGGCCTCACGACCAATGCATCAGGCAGCCAGCCAAGGTCTTCCCAGGCAGCAAACCGAGCCTCAAAAGCTTCGGCATGGGCAGGGTTTTCATCGACCCAATAGCGAACCACCGAATCATCGCCCGGCCAAAACTGCCCGGCAAAGTAAGCCCACACCTCTGCTGACCATTTGGGTTCCAGCGGGGGCAACTGCCATGGCAACAAAAGCGCTTCCAACTCTGCCGCCTTCTTTTTTCCAAACTGATGCCTGCCGTTGCGAAATGGGCCCAGCTCCTCATGGTTGGAAAGAAGCGCCAGCCGCGCAGGGGGATGTGGAGGCTCCTGCCCCAGCCGCGCCATTACCATGTTCTCCACCCGGGCTGTCCATTCTTCTGAAGGCCCGGCAGGAAACCCTGCCTCCTTCATCGCGTCCATCAAAGCCTCGCTTGCCTGATCAGGATCTCCAAGATGCCGGTGCACCCTGGGCAGCGTGTTCTGATACCATTGTGAAAACCAGTAGGGCATGTCTGGAGGAAACAGATTATTCGTCGAGATTTACCTTGATTACCGAAAGGCCCTTGCCTTGATTGGTGAGGCAAACGAGCAGGGCTTCTCTGGCATTGATCTGGATAGACTGGCGCGGAAAAAACGCGTCGGTATAGCGGTAGTCGTCAAATAGCGGGCGGCGCTCCGATACTTCCCCGCTGATGCCCACCTGGTTGACATAGACGTTGATAGGGCCCCGCTGGGGCTTGTACTGGTAGAATACATAGCTTCCCGCTGCGCCAATGGCCCCGAAAAATGACAAAGGCTCCGGCGATTCCGACATTTGCCGTTTGTCCACGATGGAATGCCATTCGATGCGCCCGTCAGAGGAAACGGAGGTGAAAATCACGTCTTCGAAGTGATAAATCGGACGGTCCACCCAGGTGCCATACATGTCGCGGTAGGACTGATAGGTGACGTAGAATTTTTCTGCAATCAGCAGCACGCCGCCGTCGGAGCGGAGCACGATCCCGTCTTCGGGGTCGATGAAAAAATTGCGCAGCTCCCTTCCGCGGTCGATTTGCCCGGCAGAGAGGTAGTTTGACATGAAGCTTGCATCAAATTCGCTGAGCGCCTGAACTTCCACCTGGCCGTTTGGGGTGATTTTTTGAAGCAGGGTACCGGCTTGCATGTCAACGCCGCGGTTGGAGAAAAAGCCCGCAATGTACATGTTTTCGTCGCGGTCGAGGCGGAAGGCCAGGTCAGAGATAAAGCGGCCCCCTATGTCGATTTTAATCTCATTGCCCTCCCGCTGCTGAAGATCATAGCGGTAAATGATGTGTTCAAAATCGTCGGGGTTTACCACTGGAACCGTTCGCGTGAATTTGCCCAGCACAAAGATGTTGCCGTTGTTGCTCACCCGGATATTGCTGATGGTGAAGCGATTGTCAGGGTATTTGAGGTCGAATTCTCCGTTCTGCACGATTTCCCCCTCATCGTCAAAGAGGAAATAAACAACAGTTTCAGATTCGCGGCGGTTGGCCAGGTTTTTATAGGCAAGCAGGCGACGTTTGTTGGGAGAGTAAACGTATTGCAATTCAACCTTTTGTTCCTTTTGATTAGGGACCACCGAAATGATGGCCTCCTCCACCACAGGATTTCCCTGCAGGTCGAAAGAGGAATAGGTAGTTTTGATAACGCCTTCGCCGGGAAAAAACTCCGAAACAAACACCATGATGTACTCTCCGATTACGGAGACGAGGTCCACATGCTTGCGGCCATTTTGCTCGATTACTTCTTTTTTCCACTCTTCCTTAAGGGCGGCATCATATTTCACAATACCGAGGAAACGGGTGGTTGCCACGCTCATCGGCCCGAAGGTGATCAGGCCTCCGTCAGCGGGGGAGTGCTCAAAAAAGGTCGGTTTAGGCTGCCTCCGACCCAGGTCAAGCCGGGAATCGATACGCTGAGACAACAAGGGTTGAGCCATTCCGCAGGCGAGCAAAAGGAGCAAAAATCTGGATATCATGGTGTCAAAGTTCGTTGTTCTTCACCATCTTGTACGAGCGCACAAACCTGAAGATGCCATAGGAGCCTAGCAGGAATGCCACGAGAAAATTGAAATGACTGGGGTTTTCCATGAAATAGGTCCACTCCCTGCCAAACATGGGCGGCGGCGGCGGAAGGATTTGTCTCACGGCCACATACCCTGCGGCAACGATGAAAAACACGCTCATGAACAGGCTCAGGTAGCCAATCGATCGATACATGGAGAAAAAATTGAGGTGAACAGGGGCTTGGTTGCGCCAGGGTTGAATAAGAATAGCTCGAAGTCAATAATTCAAAGGCCACTCCTGTCTGTGAATTTGCGCGAATTTGGCGATAATCTCAACGAAGGCGGAAAAAACTGCTTCCTGCCAATGGCATTCCTTATATTCAACCTCCCCGTCGTTCGTTATGAACTCAGTCTCCTTTTCCCGACTCACCTCTTGGTCCACTCTCCCATGAAACGTTTGTTTCTGCTCCTCTTGTCCTTTTTCTCCTTGTTTGCCGCCAGTGCCCAGGGCACCTTCACCATGGTCTTTGGCGGCCCTGCCGATGAGCACGCCCTTGCCATGGTTCCCTGCCGCGACGGAGGTTACGCCCTGGCTGGGTTTACTTTTTCCTTTGGCTCCGGGCGAAGTGATGTATGGGTCATGAAAGTGAACAGCCAGGGCCAGGAAATGTGGAGAAAAATCCTGGGGGGTACCGACTACGATTGGGCCAACGACCTGGTGGAAACCCGCGATGGCAACCTCGTGGTAGCCGGCTACCAGCGCGATAGCCTCACCAACCAGCGCAATGCCTGGGTGTTTCAGCTCAACCGCCACGGCGACCTGATGTGGGAACACGTGTATGGCGGCGAGCAGGGCGACGAGGCCAAGGCGCTCACACAAACCTCTGACGGCGGGTTTGCGGTGGTAGGCTACTCGCACTCCTTTTCCCGGGGCAAAAGCGACGTGTGGCTGCTTCGGCTCAATGCCGTGGGTGCCGAGCTCTGGCAGCGCCACTATGGCACCCAGGAAGCTGAAAAGGGCCATTGCATCGTGGAAACCCGCGACGAAGGATTTTTGATCGGTGGATTCCAGACAGCAGGCCCGGCGGCCAAAGCAGATTTGCTCGTGGCCCGCGTGGACCGCAAAGGCCAGGGCTTGTGGCGGCGGGTGATTGCCTCTCCCGGCCACGATGCCATTGAGTCGGTGCTGGAAACGCCGCAAGGCAATGTGCTGGCAACAGGCTGGGGCCAGCAGCCGGAGGGTGGCCTCCAGGGGTTGATCCTCGAGCTAAGTCCCGGCGGCTCAGTGCTGCGCCAGCGGGTTTTTGGCGGCGACGGCAAGGATGCCCTCTACGACCTCAAACCAGTGCCTCAGGGAGGCTTTGTGGCCGTCGGGCAATCAGAAGGAAATGGCAGCGCCAACGTGTGGCTCCTGCGCCTGGATGCCGACCTCTACCCCGTGTGGGAAAGCAAAACCAAAGCCCCTAAAGACGATATAGGCCAGGTGGTAGTGCCCGTTGCAGATGGCGGCTTCCTCATTGCAGGTGGCACCCACAGCCTGGGCGAGGGGGGCAGTGATTTTTGCCTGCTCAAAACCGACCGCATGGGCCGGTTTGATGGAAGTCTTGATTTTGAAACAGATATCGCCGCGCCACCCCTGGTGGCCAGGGAAAGCCAGGGGCCTGCCAAACCCACCCTGTACCTGCTTTCAGTCGGGGTTTCCAGCTACGAAGAAAGCGGCATGAGCCTGCGGTTTGCCCATGAGGATGCCAGGTCGGTAGCGGCTTCTTTTGAAAAGCAGGAAGGTGCTTTGTTTGAAAGGGTGGAATCGCGGGTATTGGTGAATGAAGAGGCCAGCCTCGTCAACATCAAGGAAGGTCTTTCCTGGCTCGAGCGCCAGGCTACGCAGAATGATCTGGTCGTGATGTTTGTCTCTGCCCACGGTGCCCTTGACCACAAAGGGAGCCATTATTTGCTCCCCTCAGATTTTGATCCGCACAATCTTTTCGCTACCGGGCTCAACATCCGCGACCTCACCGAAGGCGTTAGCGCGACCCCCTGCAAAAAGCTCATCTTTCTGGATGCCTGCCACAGCGGCCAAAGTGGCCGCGACTTCCTCGAATTCGGCACGCCCAAGGCGTTCGATTTCAACCAGGCGATCGAACAGCTTACCAACAGAGAGAATGGCATCACCGTGGTGACCTCCTCGAGCGGCCAGGAATTTTCCTACGAGCGGCCCGACTGGGGCCACGGTGCGTTTACAAAGGCCCTGCTGGAAGGGCTGAATGGCAGCGCGGATATCAACCAGGACTTGCTCGTGACGCTGGCAGAGCTCAATTTTTACCTCAGTGAGCGGGTCAAGGAGCTTACCGAGGGTCGGCAACATCCCTACATGCCCATCAACCTGTTCGGAAATATTCCCCTCTACGCCCTTCCGGGTCACTGATCCTCATAGTCGGTTCGGGAGGAAGCGGCAATGAACTGCGCCACCATGTTTTGCACATCTTCTCTCCACAGTCGCCGCGTAAGCCAGATGCTCAGCAAAAACAACCCGAGAAACCCGCCAAGGAGGCCCATCACGACAAATGAGCTTTTCTGGACATCGTATGGAGGACGGGGCGGATCCAGGACCTGGATCATGGGCGTTTCCCGCTTGAGCTGGGCAATGGCCGATTCCCGTGAGGTAACGAGGGTGATGTACATTTCCTTCAGCAATTCCATCTGGGCATCCAGCTCGTAATTGTACACCTGATCCTGGGCAAAAATCCGGTACTGCTGCTGGTCCACGATGCGGGCCCGGGTGTAGGTTGCCTTGTCGAGTTCGCGTTTCACGGAATCTGCCCTTTCGGTGAAAAAGACCACATTTCGCTGGGCCTTGGCCGTTTTTTGCTTCAGGTAGTATTCTTCCAGTTCTTCCAGATGGCCGTTGGCCACAAGCTGGAGCAAGCCAGCGTGGTAATAACCGAGCGAAAAGGAGATGAAGCCCTCCTCCGTGGCTTCCACCAGCATGTTTTCGCGCATCATTTTAGCAGTCATGATGGCTTTATCTTCCGCAGTTGGCAGGGAATCGGGAGGAAAAAGAAGGTTAACAGCCCATCCGACGGGAGAAAAAGACTTGGGCAAATGGTCGATAACCAGATCGGCTACGAGGTGTTGCTGGCCTTCCCATTCCACCGAATCATGCATCACTGCCTCGGAAATATGTCGACTTTTGAGCACCCCGATCATTTGCTCGCCGTCATCGGAGGTCATGCCCCCGCCGAGGAGGAGGCTCATAGGGTCGGGGATGGAAATACCGCCAGCCTCGGCACCGCCATTGGTTTCGGGGTGAATGAGGGCATTGGCAGTAAAAAATGCCGGAGACAGAAAGGCCCTCACGGCAAAGAGGCCTGCCATCAGGAAGGATGCCAGAACCAGCAGCCAGCGAAACCGCATTAACTGCTGCCAGTACACCAATAAACGATCGAGAATCTCCTGAATATTCACAGAAAGGAGGGCTTACAAGTTGATCATCAGGGATTTACTCTTTCCAGCAGTACCCAGAACATGAGGATGGCCGTGGCCGAAGAAAGCACTTCTTCGAGGTTGAAGCGGAAGCGCTGCCTTTCGCCACCATCCCCTTCCTGGCCACGTTTCGCAGGCTTTTCTGCCACAGTGAGCAAGGCACCTTGCTTGACTTTGGGGTAAAAGCGGATGAAAAACACTTTTTTGGCGCGTTTCACCCTGCCATCCACATAGGTCACGGTGCAATTGCGCTTGAGGGTTCGTTTGGCAAATCCACCCGCAAGGTCGGTGTAATACTTGAACCGCCGGTGGCTTGGTTCAAACATGACGATTGTGCCCGGTTGCAGCACATTGCCTTGAATGGTGACCGCATCGGTGCGTGCCGGAATCATCAGCACATCTCCCTCCAGCAAGCGCAAGTCGTATTTCGAACCGGGCCGACGGAGAGCTTTGTCCAGCTGGATGGAGACTTTTCCCACATTTCTCCGGATAAGATAGGCTCCTTCCAGATAGGATAGCTCAGTGATCCCATTTGCCCGGGCCACGAGCGAAGAGAGGCGCTCATAGCGAAACGACTTGTTGTATTCGCCAGGGGTGATGATTTCGCCCTCTACAAACACGCTTTCCTGGAGCTTGAAATCCGGGTCGGCCCGCACAAATACCTGGTCAAAGGAGAAGATCGGAACCGCTTTCAATGCGCTGTCTTCCATCCAGCTTTGTGAGGTGCTCACCAGCCTGAGGTCTGTCGGGATGGGGTAAATGGTGCCATCTTCTCCCTGGACCTCGATGATGCGGGTCAGCTCAATCCGGTCTGCATCGGCGGAAAGCTGCAACCCTCCGGCCATGTAAAGCAGGTCGTAGAGGGTCATGCCCGGCCTCACGCTATAGGTGCCGGGGGCACCTACCAGGCCTTTAATGGCCACTTTCCCTTCCTGCAAGAACTCAGATTCTGACCGGATGACCACTTTGTAGTAGCTGGTAATGTCGAGAGTATCCAGCATCGGGTCGTTTCGCCAGTCGCCACGGATGCGGATGCGCCGGATTTCGGCTTCTGTTTCACGGGTGCCGTAGTTGCCCTTCTCTGCCACCGAAATAACCCGGTACAGCTCCACTTCGTTGGCGATGCTCGGCTCCGAAAGGCCGCCTGCCTGGTAGAGTACATCCAGCAGGGTCATGCCACGGGTAACAGCAAGCGTGAGAGGTCGTTTCACTGCGCCCTGAACCACGAGGTTGCGGGTGAAGATGAAGTCGTACTTGGAGAAAAACCGAACGCGGTTGTACCCAAACACCATGATGGTATCCAGCTCGGGGGCGTCGCGCCAGTTTTCGGGGATTGCAACACGGCGGATCAGCTTTTTATCGCCTTCGCCTTCCTCCGTCTGGCCTGGCTCCAATGGGTTCATCGCCCCGGCCTCGCCGTCAAACTGGTCAATGTCCACATCATCCGGGGTGGAAACGAGCGATAGTTCCACAATGCTCAGGTCGGCATTTTCCCTGGGGCCGCCAACCAAAAACAAGAGGTCTTTCAGCGACATGCCGGGATAAATGGTGTAGCTACCCGGTTTTTTTACCTGTCCCACTACCTGGGCTTTTCGCTCCTGGAGAAAGGTGTAATTTGAAAAAATGAGCAGAATGTCTTTGAACTGGAGCTGTATGTTGTCTGCCGCCTGGAGGTTGGTTGTGAGGGAATCAGGGAAAATAGTGCGCAGGTCGATGGGGATGTATTGCGCTTCGCGGATGGCAGGGTCCCGGCGCACCACATAAGCCCGGTCGAGATAGGCATCCTGGGTGAGGCCACCGGCCCGGGTAATGATGTCGCTGACTCGTTCCCCTTCAATGAGCTGGTATTTGTAGGGGAATTGCACACTGCCATAGATGTTTACCTCGTTGACCAGCTTGGTGTTGATTCCCCGGATGATCAGAACGTCATTGTCGAACATGAAATAATCTCCGGGCGGGATGTTGCGAATTTCGTCATAATTGACGTTAATCACCACGACTTTCTTTTCCAGGCGGGGAGCCCCGGGCTGGGTGGAGGGCACTTCCTCAATCCGGGTAATTTCCATTTGGTCCACCTTGGCAAAGGTCGTGAGGCCACCCGCAAAGGCAATCAGGGTATTGAGTTGTTCATCTGGCAACAATTCATAGCGCTGCGGTCGAAGCACAGCTCCCGAAACGCGCACGATCCTGCCCTGGGTCGGCACATAGATAAGGTCGTCTTCCTGCAGGTAAAATGATTCGTCGCTACCTTCAAGGAGGTATTTATAGATGTCGATTGTGTGAACCACCACACCGTTGCGTTTGATCTGGATGTTCCGCACGGTGCCGATATCAGAAATGCCACCGGCCCGGATGATGGCCCGGAAGGCGGGAAGCGAGGCAGGAATCTGGTAATAGCCAGGTTTTCTTACCTCCCCCACAATGTTGACGCCGATGGTCCTGGGGTTGGGGGTGAGGTTGATCTCAATTACCGATCGCGGGTCCACAATGCGCTGATAACGCACCAGCAGCAGGTCTTTTGCCTCCTGGTAGGTCATGCCGGCGAGGTAAATTTTTCCGAAAAATTGCCGCATCACAGCGCCGTCATCACGAACCGGGAGGCTTTCGAATCGTTCGCTGGGGCCGTAGATCGAGACTACAAACACGTCGCCCGGGCCGATGAGGTATCCTTTGGGTGGGGTGAGGCGGCCAATGGAATCGGGTGCTGGCTCTCGCCGGAAAATATCGTGGCCAAAAATATCAGTGGGCAGTTCTTTGGCTTCCTCTGTGAGGATGGCCATATCGACAGGGCTGACAGTGGGGCCGGGATTGTCGGAGACGGCTGGCTGGGGGGCCATCGGCTGTGCAGGAGGTTCGGGGGTGGGCACACCTGAAGGAACAGGGGCAGGTTCCGGCAATTCTTCCCGGGGAGATGGCGCTGGCAGATTGGGATCATCCGAAGGCTGGGCAGATACCTCCGCTTTGATCAGCTCCAGGATCCGGTCTTCAGGGATGCCTGCATCGCGCATTTCCTGGATTTTTCGCTCCAGCTCCGGGATCGGAATTTGATTGGCGGGCACCTCGCCGGGAAGCACAGGTGTTTGTGCAAATCCTCCGGCAGCCAGAAGCAAGGTCCAGACCAGGGCAATCATTCGCCTGGAAAAAAAGTTTTTGAGCATGTTTCTTCGTCAGGGTTCGGCAAATCTAGCAAAACCAGTGATTTTCACCTTCTTTCGCTTTCGACAAAGGCCGGGCTTTTCTTACGAGGGTTCGGAGCCATTTCCTGTTGAACCTTATTTTTAGTCCCGGCAGCCTTCTCCTTCTCATCAACCCTTAACCTGTGTTGCAGATTATGCGTGTCTTTCAAACCCTGTTGCTTCTCACCTTTTCCAACGCTTTCATGACCCTGGCCTGGTATGGACATCTGAAGTTTAAGGACTGGAAGGTCATGGCAGGAATCGGGCTTGGCGGCATTATCCTGATCAGCTGGGGAATTGCCTTCTTCGAATATTGCCTGCAGGTACCTGCCAACCGGATTGGCTTCAAAGGTTATGGCGGGCCTTTCTCGCTGGTGGAATTGAAAGTGATTCAGGAAGTGCTGAGCCTGCTTGTATTTTCGGTGTTCACCTTGCTGGTATTTAAACAGGAAGCCCTCCGCTGGAATCACCTGGCTGCTTTTGGCTGCCTTGTGCTGGCTGTTTATCTGGTGTTTAAGAAATAGGGAGGGTTGGAAGCGAGAGCCGAGAGCCGAGAACCGGGACTGGAGGCGAAGCCGGTTTGAGAAGCGAGAAGCGAGAACCGAGAGGGGGGACTGGAGGCGAAGCCGGTTTGAGAAGCGAGAACCGAGAACCGAGAGGCGAGACTGGAGGCGAAGCCGGTTTGAGAAGCGAGAAGCGAGAACCGAGAGGCGAGACTGGAGGCGAAGCTGATCTTACTATTCCTAACTCAAAACCCCTGCTCTTCAGCAGTTTTTTTCTCCTTAAACGGCTCCAGCACCTTGCCAATCAGGAAGTTAATCAAAGCTAGGAAAAGGGCAAATCCCATGGCCCAGGCGAAGCCATCAACATGAAAGCCAGGCACCAGCCAGTCGGCCAGCAGCACCATGCCGCCCTGGATCAGAAGGAAAAAAAGGCCGAATGTCATCAGGCTGAGGGGCAGGGTGAGCAACGTCACCACGGGCCTGATGAAAGCATTTACCAACCCGAGCACCAGTCCTGCAAAAATTGCCGTCCAGAAATTCGTCACCGTCACACCGGGCAACCATTCAGAGGCCAGCCAGACGATGAATCCGTTGATCAGCAAAAAAATAGGAAGGCGAAGGGTCATGCAACATTTTTTTGGGGTGATAACGAAGTCTGGAGTCGCCGAAGCGGGATGCCAGGATCACAGCCAGAAGGCCTCCCCTCGTTACACGGCTGCCAGGCCATACATCGCCATCCGCTGGGCCTTGATTTCCTCGCTCGCGAGGTAATCGTCGAAGCTCATGAGCTTGTCGAGGATCCCGTTTGGCGTCAGTTCGATGATCCTGTTACAGACGGTCTGCATAAACTCGTGGTCGGAACTGTGGATCATGCCCGTGCCGGTGTATTCAGTGAGGCTGTTGTTAAAGGCCTGGATGGATTCGAGGTCGAGGTGGTTGGTGGGCTCGTCGAGGATCACAAAATTGGGTTGCTGAAGCATCATGCGGGAAATCATGCAGCGCATTTTTTCACCACCCGAGAGGACGCGGGCTTTTTTGAGGGATTCTTCGCCGGAGAACAGCATTTTGCCCAGGAAACCCCGCACGAATTCTTCCTCGGAGTTGCTGGAGTATTGCTGAAGCCACTCCACGAGGTTGAGGTCGGTATCGAAAAAGGAATGGTTGTCCATCGGCAAATAGGCCGGGGTGATGGTGACACCCCAGCGGAACTCTCCTTTTTCGGCCTGGGCCTGGCCCATCAGGATATCGAAGAAGCGGGAAACTGCGAGTGAGTTTTTGGACAGGACCGCGATTTTGTCGCCCTTTTGAATGTCAAAAGTAACGTTGCGGAACAATGGCTCTCCATCCAGGCTGGCCGCCAGATCTTTGACATCAAGAACCTGCCTGCCAGCTTCGCGCTCCGACTGGAAGAAAATGTGCGGATACTTGCGGCTTGATGGCTGGATATCGTCGATGTTGAGCTTTTCGAGCATCTTTTTCCGGGAAGTGGCCTGCCGGGATTTGGCGACGTTTGCACTGAACCGCTGAATAAATTCCTGGAGTTCTTTGCGCTTTTCGTCGGTCTTTTTGTTGCGGTCGGCCCGCTGGCGCAACGCGAGTTGGGAGGCAAGGTACCAAAAGGAGTAGTTGCCGGTGTGCAACTGGATTTTGCCGAAGTCGATGTCGCACACGTGGGTGCAAACCACGTCGAGGAAGTGGCGGTCGTGCGATACCACCAGCACCAGGTTTTTAAATTCTGCCAGAAAATCCTCCAGCCACACGATCGTTTCGACGTCGAGGTCGTTGGTAGGTTCGTCGAGCAGGAGAATATCGGGGTTGCCAAACAATGCCTGTGCCAGCAGCACCCGCACTTTTTGGGTGCCGTCGAGGCTGGCCACCTGCCGGTAGTGAAGGTCTTCGCGGATGCCAAGGCTGGAGAGCAGCTCAGCCGCTTCCGACTCGGCGTTCCAGCCATTCATGTCTTCGAATTCAGCGCTCAGTTCGCCTACCTTGATGCCGTCTTCCTCCGAGAAATCAGCTTTTGCATACAAAGCCTCCATCTCTTCCTTCACGCGCCAAAGCTTTTCGTTGCCCATTAACACCGTTTGCAGAACAGGAAACTGGTTAAAGGCACTGTGGTCCTGCCGAAGGACAGACATCCGCTGGCCGTTGGGAATGCTCACCTGGCCGCTGGTCGGGTCTTGTTCGCCGGAAAGGATGCGCAGAAAAGTTGATTTACCCGCGCCGTTTGCCCCAATGATCCCATAGCAGTTGCCAGGGGTGAACTTAAGGTTGACATCTTCAAACAAAGCGCGTTTGCCAAAGCGGAGGGACAGGTTGGAAACCGTAATCATGACAGAGATGACAGAGATGACAGTGGGAACAGAGATGACAACGTGAACAATGGTGTCACCGGGGATAGAGGAACGATGCGTTTGGGTCGCATTGGGAAGTATCCTGGGAGTGGTGGAAGAATGCCTTCATGAAAACACACAGCCCGACTCACCTTCTTCTTCTATGTACGACCGCACAAAGGTAAGGAAAAAGAAGGTCAGGCGAAACGCCAGCCAGAATTCATTCTCAGGGCTGACAAGCTGGCAGAGACAGAGATTTTTGCAGCAACTGCTGACCAAAGCTCTTCTTTTTTGCCTTAAACCGGAGATTTTGACAGCAAAGCATTTGCTAGGAGAGGTCTTTTTCCTCGGATCAGCAGTTTCATTAGCAAGCGAACTCTGCAAACGAGAACATCTGCCACTAAGCTGAAGTTTTTGTAGCAATTGGATGCCATTTGGCTTGATGGCACAGAGCTGGCTGCTATCCCGGAAAGAACAAATTGCGGCAAGCTTGCCGCTCATTTTTACCCTCAAAACAAACGCAAAATGGAAGAGCTGTTTCGCAAATTTCTCTACACCGGCGTCGGCATCGTGGCCCTCACCGCTGAAAAACTCCAGGAGTCTGTCGATGAAATGGTCGGCAAAGGCAAAGTGAGCAAAGACGAAGGCAAGCGCCTTGTCGAAGAGTTCGTCGAAAAAATGGAATCCAAGCGCGACGAATTCGAAGAGCGCCTCAAGGAAGCCGCGGACAGCATGACCAGCAGCCTGAGCCTGCCTCAGTTCGCCACCAAGCAGGATCTTTCTGCGCTGGCAGATCGCCTCGCCGCCATTGAAGCCAAGCTGGGCATCGCTGCCGAGGCTCCTGCTGTTGTGGCTGAAGCTCCCGCAAAGCCCGCCGCCAAGGCCAAAAAGGAAGCCGACAAGGAATAACTTTCCGGGTTCCGGCACAGTTGGCATTCGCAAAACCTGGCAGAAACTCTGCTATTTTGCGGATGCCAACTTTTTCATTTTTTCAGGCTGCCGCACATGAACATGTTTCTCACGAGGGTAGAATCGCCCCAGCGGGCCTGGCTTGAAGGCGAGGAAGCCCGCCACTGCTTCAAGGTTTTTCGCCACCAGCCCGGCGATGAAGTGCTCGCCACCGATGGTCAGGGCCAGGCTTATCGCGCCAGCATTCTTTCTGCCTCCGCCGACAAAGTAGCCCTTCAAATTCTCGAAACCCTGCCTGGCTATGGCGAGCCGCCCGTTCATATTCACCTTGCTTTTTCCCCCCTTCGCCTTGCCGACCGGCAGGAATGGCTTGTCGAAAAAGCCGTAGAGCTGGGTGCTTCGCAGCTCACCCCCATTTACTGGCAGCACACCGACAAGTACAAAGCCACCGTGAAAGTGCCCCGGCTGGAAAACATCATCCGGGCGGCAACCAAGCAAAGCATGCGCTCCCGCATCCCGGCCCTGAATCCTGCAGTTGCGGCGGATGTTTTCCTTCAGCAAATCAACCCGGCAGCAGCCACCTGCCTGCTCGCCCAGGCCGATCAGCCTTTGCCCATCATGCAAGCCGGGTGGAAGCCCGAAAAGCCTATTATCCTGGCCATCGGGCCGGAAGGAGATTTTAGCCAGGCAGAAATCGACCTTGCCCTGGCAAAAGGCTGGCAGGGTGTTCACCTGGGTCAGCTTCGCCTCCGCGCAGAAACTGCAGCTGTGTTTGCCATGTCGGCGCTCAAACTGGGAGCTGGGTATTAAGGCCATTATCTGCCTCAAGTCGGTATGAGGGAAAGCTGAAAGCCATCTCGCTAATAGCTTGTCTGCTGAGCATTTTCTACCATGCCACTTTTCTGATGCGCGGAAGGGAAATGTAAATTCAATAGTAAAACTATCTTAATGAGTGATCGTACTTTTGATATCCAACATTCAAACATATGCGATACCTCAGATTCTCCCTTGTTCTCCTGACGGTTGGCTTGCTGGTTTCCTCCTGCGCAACAGTGCGACCAGGCGAAGTAGGCCTGAAACAGCGATTTGGCCGCCTCCAGCCTACCACTTATCCTCCCGGCCTCATCGGCTATAACCCTTTCGTGACGGAGGTGTTGCGGGTACCAACCCGGACCGTGAATCTGGAGGTGAAGCTCAATTTGCCGAGCGAAGACGGGTTAAATGTAGCTGCCGAAATTTCCATCCTTTACCGCATCAAGGCCGATATGGCCTCTTCAGTGATCGAGACCATCGGCACCAATTATGAGCAAGTGGTGATTCTCAGCGTATTTCGCTCCGCCGCCGCCGATGTTTGTTCGCGCTTCCTCGCCAAAGACATGTACACCGCCAGCCGTGCGGTGATTGAAAGTGAGATTCTGGCACAAATGGCCCGTGTGCTTGGCCCCCGGGGGTTTGAAATCGAAGCTGTTCTTCTCAAAAGCATTCAGCTGCCTGCCGGACTTTCCCGCGCCATCGAGCAAAAGCTGGAAGCCGAGCAGCTGGCGGAGCAAATGGAGTTTGAGCTGCAGCGCGAACGAATGGAAGCACAGCGCAAAACCATAGAAGCTGAGGGGATCCGGGATGCCCAGAAGATCATCAGCGCCGGGCTCACCCCCCAGGTTATCTCCTGGCAAAGCATTGAAGCCTTCCGGCAATTAGCTACTTCACCAGGCACCAAAGTCATCATCACAGATGGCAAAGCCCCTTTCCTGGTGGATACTGTCGAATGAAAATGGATGTACCCGAGCCCGAAAGCTCACGTTCTTTTTTCTTGCCTATTTGATCTGTTCCGTTCCTATTTGAGCTGCCGCGGCCCCGACGATTGTCCGGGCCGCCGGTGTTTTTCAGGGCTTTAGCCGCTTGTCGGGCCGTGCCATGAATGCCGCCCCGACCAACGCCACGAGCAGCAGCAGCGAAGCCACCTCCAATGGCAACACCCAGTGGGTCATGAGTTCCAGGCCTGCCATTTCTACATTTCCCATTGCAAGGGGCGGGTTTTGAGGAAGAGTATCTACCGGAAAATCAACCAGCAAGCGGGCCAGCGCCATGCCGAGGCCAAACACCAGCAGCCAGGCAGGCCACCTGTTGCCGATCCGGCTTATCTGGCCTTTTGTTCCTTGCCGCTGGGTGAGCATCACCCCAAACAATATCAGGATCAAAATTCCGCCAACATAGACAACCAGCTGGGAAAGGGCCAGCACTTCGGCTCCCACAAACACAAACATAGCCCCTACACCCAGCAACACCAGCAGCAGCCAGAAAGCGGCATGCATGAGCTGCCGGGCCATCACCAGCCCGATGGCACCGGCCACGGTGAGTGCCAGCACGACAAACAGCAGCAGGAGGGTCATTTGCATGGAAGCAAGGTAGGAGATGGTTGGCAAAAATAGAATGATCTCCGGCAGAAATCAGCTGCGAAAACGCAAAACGATTTCTGGCTAGGGCGCTGAGGTCGCCTCCGGCTGAAGCTTTGGAATGGGGTCGCTTTTGGGAGGTTTGCTGAAATTAACCCGGTAAACCCCTACCAGAATAACGGCCATGCCGAGGTACTGCCACACATTGAGCGACTCGCCGTCGCTGAGGCCCCAGGCCAGGGCCACAAGCGGAATCAGGTAGGTCACGGAGGCAGCCACGATGGGGCTGGTGAGCTGAATCAATCTATAAAACAACACCAACGCCAGGGCCGTTCCCAGCAAACCGAGCAAGGTAATAGCTCCCAAGGAGTTCCAGGCTTCCTGGCCGTGGGTGTCAAAAACCGTTTTCAGATCCCCCCACCCCAGCAGATAAATTCCGTAGGGAATGCCCATGAAAAACAAGGCATAGCTGGGGCCGAGGGTGGCAGGCACTGTCAGCAAGTAGCGCATCATGATGTTGGTGCTAAGCCCATACCCAACAGTGGCCACAAGGGCGGCACTGGCGTAGAGCAGGTGTTCGCTCAGGCTCACAGACTGGCTGCTGCCCATCAAAATCAGCATCAGCACACCAATCAGACCCAGGGCCACCCCCACTACCTGCCCCACGGATACTTTCAGCTGAAACATCAGCACTCCGAACAGCAGCACAAAAATCGGGCTCATCACATTGATGGTGCCAACACTGGCACTGTTGAGGCGGGTTTCGGCAAGGGGAAACAGCACTGCGGGCAGGGCGTTGCCGATCACGCCCACCAGCAGGATCCATTTCCATTCTTGCCGCTTTATCCGGTGGGCCTGGCCCCAGATCAGCGGGATCACAGCCACACCGGCGATCACAAGGCGCAGCGCTCCCACCTGGGTGGCAGAAAAGCTGTCGAGCCCCCGCTTGATCAGGATAAAAGAAGTTCCCCAGACAAGGGCCAGGAAAAGAAGAATGGCCCCGGCAAGGATGCTGTTGGCCCTGGGGTGCTGGCGAAAATGTTTCCAGCGCGAGGAAAGGTTCATACAAAGTTTTGGTACATCGGCAAAGGCCGAAAGCCTTGCAAAGCAACGCCACATTTGCTGCTTCGCCAAATCATAACGGCATTTCCTCACCGCGGTTTACAGCGCAGGCTGATATGGATTTTAGCACCTTTTCGACCGGAAAAATTGCTTCATAAGCGAAGCTGCCTCGGTCTCCAGCAAGCCGCCTTCGACCGTGGTTTTGGGGTGAAAGAGAGAGGGGCGGATGTGCACCGACCCGAATTTTTCTTCTCCGGCGCCAAAAACCACCCGGTCGAGCTGTGCCCAGCGAATGGCACCTGCGCACATGGGGCAGGGCTCAATTGTCACAAACAAGGTGCAGTCCTGGAGGTATTTGCTGCCCAGATGCTCGCAGGCAGCTGTAATGGCCAGCATTTCGGCGTGGGCTGTCGGGTCCTGAAGGCGCTCGGTTTGGTTGTAGCCTTTGCCGATGATCCGAAACTGGCTCACCACCACCGCCCCGATGGGAACCTCCCCCTCCTCGGCGGCCTGCGCTGCCAGTTTGAGGGCCTGCTTCATAAAATGCTCGTCGGTGTGGATGGTGAGCATAGGTTCTTACATAAATTCCTGCAATTCCACCATCAGCCGGCCCACTGGCAGGCCCATCACGTTGTAGTAATCTCCTTCGATGCGGGAAACACCCACCATGCCAATCCACTCCTGAATGGCGTAGCCGCCAGCTTTGTCGTAGGGCCGGAAGTGCTGAACGTAGTGCACAATGTCGGATTGCCGAAGGGTGCGGAAGGTTACAAAAGTTTCCTCGGAAAAGCTCTTGAAGCGGCCTTTATGAAAAATGGTGACGCCCGTTACCACGGTGTGGGTGATGCCGGAGAAGCGCTTGAGCATGGCCACGGCCTCTTCTTCGTTGGCCGGCTTGCCGAAAATCTCATTGCCCACCGCCACCACGGTATCAGCTGTGAGAATAATGTTGGTTTTGTCGAGGTCATCGTAGGCCTTGGCCTTGTCTTCGGAGATCATGACGGCCACGGCGCGGGGATGAAAATCTTCCCGGACAACCTCTTCAACGGAGCGTACAAGCGTGGTGAATTCGAGGCCAAGTTCCTGCAGCAGAGCCTGGCGGCGCGGCGACTGAGATGCCAGAATGAGAGGCGCTTTTGTTTTCATGCGAAAGGGAGCGTGGGTCGGCAGAGGGAAAACAATTATCGCTGCGAAGGTAATTCCTTTTCCGATGCAGGGGAGGGCAGGGGAAAAGAAATTAATACAGTGATTGGATTTTATTAAAAAACGAATTCACTGAACGTAAAAATTTCTTAAATTAGCATTGAACTTTCCTTCTGGCTGCTGTTGCCTGATCAGCGTCAGAACTTATTTGGCGCAACTCGTCGTGGAGATGGGTTGCGCTTTTTTGTTTGGGGCAAAATGATTAACCCAGGCAGCAAACAGTCTGGCATCATCCCCCCAACACCTGCCAGGCCTGGTACAGCCCAAGTCCCAGCAAAATGGCCCCCGACAAGCGGCTGAGCCAGCGTGTCAGGAACTGCCAGCGCTCTATGGCCAGGCGGCTGCCCTGTGCGTAGAGGATCAGCCCGGCAAAGGTGCCGATCCCCGCGCCGAGGCTCACCATGCCAATCTCAGCGGTTGTGCCGTGAAACATGCCGGTGGTGTAGAGGTAGCCGGCATAAAAAAACCAGTAAGGGATGGCAATCATGTTCAGCGCGCTCACCCAGACCCCTCTCACAAAAGCCCTGGCATAGGATCGCGCTGTTCCGGTTTCTGCAGAGGGCGGCTTTGCCGGGGCGAACATGACGTAAAGCCCGGCGGCGATCAGGATGACGGCGGAAACCCCGGAAAGCCATTTGATTGTATTGACCCACGAAAGGGCCGAAACTGCGAGAAAAAACCCAAGGCCCGCCTGCAGAATTTCAACAAGAGAAGCACCCAGGCTCAGCATCCACGCGGAGCGGTACCCCTGCCTCAGGGTGGTTCTCACCACACTCAGGCTGATGATACCCGGCGGGAGGGAACCCACAAAACTCAGGAACAAACCTGCCAGGAAAGAGGTCCAACTGCTCTGCAACACGGAGAACATGGGATCCAGCTTCATGTAAAATGGCGAATATGCTGAAGATATGCCCTGAACCGGGCCACAGCCTCTGGCCAGCTCATGTAGGAAACACCAAGGCGATTTGCCTCCAGTGCCACTTCATAGATGGTTCGCCAATGCTGAAACAAATCCCGGTAGGCCATTCTGACAGGATATCCGGGATCGTAGATATGCGCAGGCTCGCCGCCAACACCGTTGATTTCCACGATCGAGATCCCTTCCCCAGCCTTGAGGGATTCTAAGCTTCCGGCCTTCAGATCGAAGCGCGCCACGTAAATTCCATGAAGCCCCTGGCTGATTTTATCAAACACCCTCACCAGTTGTTCATCAATGTGCTCGTTGGCATTGAGGAATTTGGCACCGCGGGCATGATTGCCAATCGGGCAGAGAAGCACAGTTTCCCCGGCGAGAGGAACCCGATTCAGCGGCCATTCGCTGCTGTGGGCTTTCCATTGAAACCTTGCCCTCGGGCTGTCCATCACAAGCGCTTCCACTGTTCTGTTGCCATCGCCCACCACGTGGAGGGGAACCTTGTGGCAGAGCGAACTGATTCGCCCCGTTTGCTCGCCCGGGAATCGGTGATACAGCACGCTAAATTCCTCCGGCCCTTCCACAAATGCCTGAACAAGGAGGTCCACCTGGCGAAGCCTGAGATAGGCTTCCAACGCTTGTTGATCAGAGATTTTTTCCACCCCTCTTCCCCGCTCTCCCACATTGGGCTTGAGGATGACTGGGAAAGACAAGTTCTGGTTTTTCATTGCCTGAAGAACGGACTCAGGTGGGGTTCCTGCAGCGAGAAAAAGGGTTCTGGGTTTCAGCTCAGCGGGCAGCTGGTTCAGGATGTTGATCTTCGATTCGCCCAGGATGCCACCTGTTTCGATGGCAGGATTCGCCGCAGAAAAAAAGAACAGATGCCGCGCTTTAGCACTGAAATAAAGCCAGAAGGCAATAACGGGCAGATTCGCGATCTTTGCCGGCCAGTATTCCCAGTTGAGCAGCCGAATCAAAAAAAGGAACCTGTGCCGAAGGGGAAGTCTTGGGTGCATATTGAGGTCAGGGGTGAGAAGCAACTGGGGTGGACGGCAAACGCTCAGGCTGCGTTTGCCGGAAGCGAATGGAAGAAGGAGCCACGCCAAATCCCTCCGGAATCGTCAATTCAGGGCATAAGGCCTTCAGCCCGATGCGAATAAGGGCAAGATGATGAATCGTGTGTTCGATGTTGTACACAAGTTCCCGACCAAAGCTGGATTGCACCGTTTCTGCCGGATCTGTTGTTTCCGTCGAAAAATTGGTATCCAGTCGCACAGAAAGCTCCAGGTCACAGGCTTGAAGCTGTTCCAGCAGTTGTTTCATGATCAGGGCCGCCAAAGTGGGATCCTGTTCGAGGGAACTGGCCCTGTTTCTTGCGTCGTAATTGATGGTTCCACTGGGTGCCTGCTCCACCAGGCACTGGAAAAATTCGAGAATGTGCCGGGTGTGCTGCCCCAGGCTGGCCCCTGAGAGCAAGTCCAAAGGCTGGCTGTAGGCAGGTTTGTTCAGCGCTTTCAAATACACATTCATATCTGCAAAAAGCGAAGCAACAATCGAAAGCAAGCTCATAGAGATCAACATGAAGGACAAAGTCAAATCAGTACTGCTGTGAGCAGCTTAAGCAAAGGGCCTTCCGCAACAGACCTTCTCAAAAAGATGAATACAACGCCGTTCTTAAGCTCCCTTTGGAGCCAGCGTCTTCTTCACAAAGGCAATGGCTTCCTCGCGATGGAGAAATAAAATGCCGAGGCTCCCGGCAAACACCGTCACGGCCAACCAAAACAAGGTGCCGCCATCCCCCTGAATCTCAATTCCCAGACTGGTGAGGTGCGCCAGAATGGCTCCCGAAATAACCCCCATTGCCCCGACCGCGCCCATCCAGGCTGTTCGCGGAATCAGCAGCATCACCGCGAAGATCAATTCGGCGATGCCCGATCCGATCCGGCCCCACGGCTCAATGCCAAGGGTGGAAAAAATATAGACGCTTTCTTCTGCGCCGGCAAACTTAAAAAAGAGGGTTTGCAGCAGGATGATGGCAACCACGAGGCGCAGGCCCCAGGACAGCAAGGTTTTGGTCTTCATCTTTACAAGGGTTAGTGTGGATAGGTTCGCAGACAGCCATTTCTCCGGCTGGAAGCCGAATTAACATACCAGCAGCCTCAGCAGGTGTTACGCAGGTAGCAACTGCCCCGAATCTTTGAAGAAATACGCTGCAGACTGGTGCCAAAAGGGCCGAGCCTTCCTTAGCGGGGCACCGAAGCCTGGCTCAGACCTTTGATCATTTTGAACATGCCGGGCTTTTGCTCCAGAACGCCCTCGTCTTCCAGGGCATTGAGCAGCAGGGAAACGGTCTTCCGCGAACTGCCGATGAGCCGGGCCATTTCGGCCTGGGAAAGCTCGTGTTTCACCCACCTTCCTTCCTCCGTCTCAACAGCATAGGTGGCCTGAAGGTCTTTGAGCAACTCGGTTAACCGGGTCTGAACATCCTTAAAAAACAAAATCTCCAGCCTGCGCTCAACCCGGAGTTCGTTGTCAGCGATCTTCCGGTGAATGGTCAGGGCAAAGGGAACGTAGCTTCTCGACAGGTCCAGTGCCTTCTCCGCACTCATCTTGCAGATCTGGGTGTCGTTGGTCATGGCCTGGGCAAAATCGGTCCTGTGGGTACAGCCCAGGTAGGATTTCTCGCCAAAAATCTCCCCCCGACCCAGAATAACTTTGATGTGTTCGTTCCCGCTTTCGTCGTAAAATCCAATTTTCACCCGGCCTTCTGCAACAAGGTAAATTTCCTGCGCCCGGTCGCCTGCCATAAAAATGAATTCTCCCTTTTGAACATGCAGAAAAGGGTGTTCCTCCACGTGCCGCTCCATCTTTGACGGACACAAGATGTTGAACAGGTTCACTTCCTCAAAAAACCAGATCTTTCGTGGCATCTCTTTTCTTGTTGATTTCCGCTGCAATCCAGGAAAAACGCTGAAACCACCCGACCCCGGCCCTGCTTGTTGACCTTGTCGCACGAAGCAAGTTGGCATTCCTTGCCGGGAATGTCAATGGCTATATATCAGACTTTTTGAATGGATTGCCCTTGCCAAAGCAGGCTGCTTTTTCCTCCTGCAAAGGCTTGGAGTACTTGTACCCGACCAGGCTGAAGCTGGTTATGCCAGCCAGGCGACACAGTTGCCATTATTCAGGGGTGCTAACCTGAATTTTCGGCTGTGCCTCTTCTGCCGGAGCGCTGTTGAGCTGGTTTTTCACAGGGGAGGCTCTTTCTCAGGCCTCGTTGTACAATTTGATCACGCTCTGCCGCACCTGCTGGCCGGCTTCACTGAGCAGGAAGGCCACGGTTTCTGCGATGGCGTCGCTGCTCACCCATTTGGAAAAATCGGCATCCGGCATGGAGCCCCGGTTGGCGGGTGTGTCAATGATGCTCGGAACAATAACCGTGGCGCGGATATTCTTGTCGCTTCCGTAG
This sequence comes from Bacteroidia bacterium, assembly GCA_041741415.1. Classification (GTDB taxonomy): domain Bacteria; phylum Bacteroidota; class Bacteroidia; order J057; family J057; genus JANQTF01. Next base: position 35,598 of record JBGSKC010000025.1, read on the forward strand.
GCTTCCACCAGCTCAGCTAGATGAAAAATCAGGCTCTTTGATAAAGAATAGGCGATCAGGTTTTTTCCTGCCTTCGGCTCCAGTGCAGGCCGGGATCCAATAAAAATAAAATGGCCGCCACCTTGCTGCCCGAACTGCGGCAGAAGTGCGCGGACCAGAAAATAGGCTGTTTCGAAATTGAGGCTGTACATGTGCCTGAGGGCTTCGCCGTCGGTTTCTGTGAAGCCTCCCATGGCAAACCCGCCCACTGTCAAAATTGCAGCAGTGGCTCCTGAAGCTTTCCGGGTCACAAATTCCTCGACTTCCGCCTCGTTGGCAAGGTCAAGTGCAGCAGGCTCTATGCCAAGACTGGCGAGCTGCCCAATGCTTTTTCCGGAACTGGTTGTGCCAATCACCCGGTAGCCCCTGGATTTTAGTACCTGAGAAATAGTGCCACCTAAGGCACCAGAAGCACCTGTTACGATAACGGAAGCCTGTTTGTCAGCATTCATGAGGCCCGGTTCTTGTGCGAATATGATGAGCAAAGATATCCACAAAAACGAGGCTGGTGCAGGTGAAAACGAAGGCGTCGGGCTTATTTTCTTTCATAAAACAGAGCGAAACGGGGTCGCTGTGCAGAAGCGTAATCAGTCTTCTTTGAAAGAAACTGGCTTGAGCAGCTTTTTCAGGCGCGCTTCGTGCTCTTCTGCATTGACGATCGGCTCAATGCGAGCTTGGGCGGATTTGATCTTGGAACGAGCAGAGGAAGTAGGCCGCGCTTTCATAAGCCAGAGGTTTAAGAATGAAACAGAATGTTAATTAGGATGATCCAACTTACTAAAAAACACGCGATTTGTCTAGTGAAAGGGCAAGGTGCGGGCTGCTTTGGTGAGAATTGTTCAATGAATTCCTTATTTGTGCTATTTTTTTCAAAAGCTCTCCCTCTCCTGTTGTGTCTTCGTTGATTTAATGCGCAGAAAAAATAAGGTCCGGCTGATTGTATCTGCCGGACCTTAGGAATATTGCCAAAAAATCACACAAGTGATTCGAAAATCCCGGCAACGCCCTGGCCGCCACCCACGCAGGCCGTCACCATCGCATATTTTTTGCCTGTCCGCTCCAGCTCGTTCATCACCTGCACACTCAGCTTGGCACCGGTGCATCCGAGCGGGTGGCCCAACGCAATCGCGCCGCCGTTGGGGTTCACCTTCGCGGGGTCCATGCCCAGCTCGCGAATCACAGCCAGCGACTGCGAGGCAAAGGCCTCATTCAGCTCGATCAGGTCAATGTCGGCGAGCTTCATGCCGGTTTGCTTCAGCACCTTGGGCACTGCCTTAACCGGCCCCATGCCCATGATCCTCGGGTCGATGCCTTCGGTCGCGTAGCCCACCATGCGCATGCGCGGCGTGAGGCCCAGTTCTTTTGTCATCCGCTCCGACATCAGCAGCACAAAGGCTGCTCCGTCGGAGGTTTGGGAGGAGTTGCCGGCCGTTACGGTGCCGTTGTTGCGGAACACAGGCTTGAGCTTGGCCAGGGCTTCGCGGCTGGTGTCGGCGCGGGGGCCTTCATCCACTTTCACAACGTGCTTCTGGGAAACGGGCCTGCCATTTGCCGCCACCAGCACTTCCTCCACTTCCACCGGCACGATCTGGCTCTCAAAATAGCCTGCCTCGATGGCGCGGATGGCTTTCTGGTGAGAATGGAAGGAAAATTCGTCCATGTCCTCGCGGCTCACTTTGTAGTCCACGGCGACTTCCTCGGCAGTGAGGCCCATGCCGAGGTACCACTCGGGGTGTTCGGCGGCGATTTTGTAGTTCAGGGCTGTTTTGTGGCCCATGATGGGCACCATGCTCATGCTTTCGGTGCCACCGGCGATGATGCAATCGGCCATGCCAGCCTTGATTTTGGCGGCGGCCATGGCCACGGTTTCCAGTCCTGAGCCGCAGTAGCGGTTCACGATCACGCCTGAAACACTTTGCGGCAGCGACAGCAGGGAAATCCAGCGGCCCATTTGCATGCCCTGCTCAGCTTCGGGCACGGCACACCCCACGATGAGGTCGTCGATGCGCTCGGGATCGAGCTGCGGCACCGAGGCGATCAGCGCCTTGATCACATCCGCCGCCAGGTCGTCGGGGCGGTAATTTCTAAGTCCACCGCGGCCAGCCTTGCCGACTGCGGAGCGGAGTCCGGTAATAATGAATGCGTCTTGCATATAAGAGTGTGTTTTGGAGGCGAGAACCGAGAGCCGAGAACCGAGACCAGAGAAGGTTCTTCAGACATTGACGGCTCAGAGTCAGGCGCAGGTTAGTCTTGCGTGTTTTTGAGGTTTGACTTCAAAGCATGCTGGAAGCCAATGATTGTTTTTCTCAGATGAACCAGGTCTTCTTTGAGTGAATCAAAGATGCTCTGGTCCAGGTACTCCAGGTCGAAAGCGAGGAACCGTTGTGTCTCCAGTTCGCAACTGGAACCAACAGCAACTTCGGGGAACCTAATCACTTGCTTATCACTCTCGAAACCGCAACCTTCTGCAATGTTGGATGGAATTGAAACCGCCGCTCTTCTGATTTGTGAAGTAAGACCAAACTTTTCCTCAGAAGGGAATGATTGGGTCGCCACATAAATTCGTTTGACGAACGCCCTCGATTTTTTCCAAGCCACCAACTGTTCAAAATTGTGTCTTATTTGTGATGAGGTTAGAGTAGTGAGCGTTCCGGGAAAGGTATGTCTTGTCCCGGCTCTCGGTTCTCGTTTCCCGGCTCCCAATCCCTTCGGTCTAATTCCTCAGCGGCTTCCCCGTTTGCAGCATATGCTGGATGCGCTCCTGGGTTTTTCGTTCACCGCAGAGGCTGAGGAAAGCTTCGCGCTCGATGTCGAGGAGATATTGCTCCGAAACCTGGATGTTCTCGCCGGTGAGGTCGCCGCCGCAGAGGACGAAGGCGATTTTCCGGGCGATCTTGGCGTCATGTGCCGAGGCATAGTGGCCAAACTGCATCCCGGCGATGCCGGCGTAGAGGGTCGAGAGGGCCCGCCGACCCTGCACCGGAATGTCGGTGCGGGGTGCTGCCGGGGTGTATCCCTTTTCGGCAAGCGCCAGCACTTCGGCCTTGGCTTCCTTGATTTGCCGCGAGCGGTTCACAACAATGCGGTCTGTAGGGCGGAGAATGTGCATGGCCCTCGCCTCGTGGGCCGAAGTAGCCACTTTCGCCGTGGCGATGCTCATCAGGTACTCCTGAATCACAGCAACACCCGCCACCCCAGCCTGGTTGTACTGATCGGAGGCGCGCAGCGCAAACTCCTTGGTGCCACCACCGCCCGGAATCAGCCCGACGCCCACTTCCACCAGCCCGATGTAGGTTTCGGCAGCCGCCACAGCCATGTCGGCGTGGAGGGTAAACTCGCAACCGCCGCCCAGCGCCATCGCGTGGGGCGCAATCACCACCGGCACGGAGGAAGTCCGCAGCCGCATGGAGGTATTCTGGAAGGTGCGAACGGCCAGGTTCAGCTCGTCCCATTCGCCCTGCCCCGCCATCATCAGGATCAGCATCAGGTTGGCACCCACGGAGAAGTTTTCGCCTTCGTTGGCAATCACCACTCCGTTGTAGCCTTTGGTTTCGGCCATGTCCAGCGCCTGGTGGATGGCCTTGAGCACGCCTTCGCCGATGGTGTTCATTTTGGAATGAAACTCCACGTTCAGCACGCCGTCGCCAAGGTCAATGATGCTGGCATCGCTGTTGCCACCGACCCTTTTTTCCTCCCGGATATTGTCCAGGATGATGAGTGATTCCTTCCCGGAAACGGGCTGGTAGCGCTGGCTGTCGATCTGGTAAAAATGAGGAACGCCCCCGATCACTTTGTAGAAAGTGTCGCAGCCGTTGGCAATCATCTGAGGCACCCAGGGAGCCACGTGGAGGCCTTCGCCTTCGAAAAGGGAAAGGGTTTCCTTCACCCCGACCATGTCCCAGAGTGCGAAGGGGCCTTTTTCCCAGCCAAATCCCGCACAGATGGCGTCGTCGATCTGGTGGAGGTGATCGGCGATTTCGGGCAGGCGGTGGCTACAGTAGGCCCAGAGTCCGAGGTTGCTTTTGCGGGTAAACTGTCCGCCGATGTCTTCAGCCCCAAACAGCACCTTCATGCGCTTGGCGAGGCTGCTGGTGTTTTTCACCTGGCCCAGGCTGGGGATGTTCACCTTGGCTGCCGGGCGGTATTCCAGGGTGTTGAGGTCGAGAGAGAGAATGACGCGCTCGCCGCTGGCGTCTGTTGCTTTTTTGTAAAAACCCTGTCCGGTTTTATCGCCCAGCCACTTGTTGTCAATCATGTGCTGAACAAAAGGGGGCACCTGGAAGAGGTCGATCTGCTCGTCGTTGGGGCAGTTTTGGCGAATGCCGTTGATAACGTGGACCGTGGTATCCAGGCCGATGAGGTCGGAGAGGCGGAAGGTGCCGGTTTTGGGTTTGCCGGTGGCTGGGCCGGTGAGGCGGTCCACATCTTCGATCGTGAGGTCGAGCTCCTGCATGAGCCGGAAGATGCGGGAGATGGAGTAAACGCCCACGCGGTTGGCGATGAAAGCGGGGGAGTCTTTGGCCTCCACGGTTTCTTTTCCGAGGAACAGGTCGCCGTAGTGCAGGAGGAAACGGGTGAGACCGGGGTCAGTGTCGGGACCGGGGATCACCTCCAGGAGGCGAAGGTAGCGTGGCGGGTTGAAGAAGTGTGTTCCGCAAAAATGATGGCGGAAATCTTCGCTCCGGCCTTCGGCGATCATGTGAATGGGAATGCCGGAGGTGTTGGTCGTGACGATGGTACCGGGCTTGCGGAGGGCATCGACCTTTTCAAACACCTGGCGCTTGATGTCGAGGCGTTCGACAACGGCTTCAAGGATCCAGTCGCAGTCTGCAATTCTGGCCATGTCGTCGTCGAAGTTGCCTGTTTTGATGCGCTGGGCGATGGAAGCGTCATACAGTGCGGCAGGCTTGCCCTTGATGGCGGCGTCGAGCGCGGTATTCACGATGCGGTTGCGCACCTTGGGATGAGCGAGGCTGAGGCCGGCGGCCTCTTCCTGGGGCAACAGGCTGGTGGGCGCAATGTCGAGCAGCAGCACCTCCACGCCAATGTTGGCGAAGTGGCAGGCGATGCGGGAGCCCATGACACCGGAACCCAGAACAGCGATTTTTTTCACGTGGCGGTGCCACCGTGTGGAGGGGAGGGTTTGTTCAGCTGTCTGCATGTTCATAGGAATTGATCACGTCGTGGATGCGGTCCATGACCCGGAAGAAAGTGTCCAGGTCTTCGAGGGGGATATGCTGGTAAAGAGCTTTGTTGAAGTTGATGACGACTTCTTTGGTTGTCACTTTTGCCTTGATGCCTTCTTCAGTGAGGAAGATCCGCACGACGCGGCGGTCTGTCGGGTCGTCCTGCCGGTAGATGAGCTGTTTTTCCTCCAGGCGGGCCAGCATGCGGGTGAGGCTGCGCGACTCCATGCCCATGAGGGGGGCAATTTTGGTGGCAGGGGTGCCATTGACCTCGTCGATATGCAGAAGCACAAAGCCGATGTTGGTGGTGATGCCAAAATCTGCAGCCTTGCTGTTATACATCCTGGCGATGGCCAGCCAGGCCACCTTGATGTCGAAGTCGATGGCGCGCTTTTTTTCCTGGATGCGTACTTCCACTGGGGTAAATGAATGGGTGAAGGAACCGGGTTGAAAAAAATGTTATGCAAGCATACAATTTTACCCAAGCTTTTGCTGAAAATCAAGGGGAGATGTTAGGCATGACGCGCTTTTTTCGAAAAAATACGCCTCCCCGCCCTCAGGCTGGCAGCGGGCAATCCGTCATGCGTTTGTTCGGGTTTTTACAAGGAAAAGGCATGGCGGCCCGCCTACCTTGGCCTTGTCAAACCTTCCTATTAACCAATTTACTCCTATGAGAACCTTTACCTTGTTTTTGTTGCTGGCGGGCATCGTGTCGCTGGCCCAGGGCCAGGCCTGGCTGGGCGTTACGCCAAACATTCCCGACAAAGTAGGCTGTGCGAAAGTATTTACTGTGAGCGACCAGGTGGCCTGGGCTGTTTCGCAGCGTTATGCCGTGCTGGACAGCTTTTATGACAGGCCTGACACGCTCAGTACCTGGTGGCTCAGAACGACAGACGGGGGAGCCAGTTGGCATGGTGATACATTCCCCAGCATCAGCGCCGAATCTTTCTCATTCAACGTTACTGCGCTTGACTCCAACACAGCGTGGGTTAATGGAACAGACCTCACCACATTTACAGGCTACTGTTTCCGGACCGACGACGGAGGTCAGACCTGGACTCGTTTCCTTGACACATTATTCAATACCCCTGGCGGCTTTTTGAATTATGTCTATTTCTGGGATGCCCAGAACGGTATTGCCATGGGCGACCCTTCTCATGGCAAAAATGATACCCTCTTCAGCTTTGAGATCCAGCGTACTACCGATGGCGGGCAAACATGGACCCGTGTCGAACGCGCCAGCCTGGCTCCCTCTCAACCTGGTGAATTTGGCAACGGCTATTGTGTTCTTGGCGACAAAATCTGGTTCATTTCCACCAATGGGCGGGTATTTCGTTCTGAAGATCGCGGCATTACCTGGGCCATGACGGAAACAGGCTATCTGGGGGTAATCGCTGGAATTGGGTTTGCTGATGATGAGGTCGGGGTTTTTGGCGGCTTCAACTTTCCCAACAATTCCATTGGCGTTTTTCTCACCCGCAACGGTGGCGAAACATGGGCAAAAATCACTCCCCAGGACAGCTCCTACCTTGTAACAGGTCTGGACATTGTGCCGGGAACCCGGGTGATCGTCATGGATGTTCGCAACAGCAACAATGCCGGTCCTTTTTACACCTGGGCCAGCTACAACCTGGGTGCCACCTGGGTGCAGATCGGCACGGGCGAAAATGCCGGCTGGGCGGATTTCATCGATGAAAACACCGGCTTCGCCGGAGAGTGGATGCATCCAACCCGGAAAGGCAAAATGTACAGCTACGCGGGGAGTCCGCTGCTGGGCCTCTTTGGTCACCGCGACCTGAACGTGACCCTCACCGTGGGCCCCAACCCCACCCGTGATGTGGTGGAGCTGAGCCTGGAGGGACCCCAGCCCAGCCGTTATGCGATCCAGCTTCACGACAGCCAGGGCCGCCTGCTCTCCCAGCAAGCCACCGAAGTGGTGACGAGCTACCACACCCGACTGGATCTGAGCAGCTACCCCGCCGGGATGTATTCTGTGACCATCAGCAATGAATCCGGCAAAACGAGCCGCACCCTCGTGAAAGAATAACGGACCCCGATAGCACATGAAGCAGGCGCCAGTTTCCTCCGGGATGCTGGCGCTTTTTGTGGGGTAAGGGGGTGAAATTTTCCTCCCGCCACGCCTGGCTCCTTCGGGTTTTTACAAGCGATTCGCACAGCAGAAGCGGAACTTGCTTCTGTTCCCTGAAAGGTTTTCACATGTGGATTTGGTTTTGGTCTCGATGCTCCCTTCGCCGCATGAGGCGAAGGGGCTTTTGATTCCTTTTCCGCGAAAACCACCCTCTTGCTCCCTTTTCTGTTCAACACAACCCCAAGATGATGATTCGCTGCTGCTTTCTTCTTTCTCTCCTGATTGCCAGCCTCGCTGTGCAGGCACAGGTTCCCAATTTTCAGTTTGTGATTCCGATCCAGGGCGCCGGTGGCGGCGGGTCGGGCAACGCCAACTACGACGAAACCCGGGGCATCGCAACCGATGCCGCCGGCAATATCTACGCTGCGGGATTTTTTACAGGCGAGGCCGACTTCGACCCCTCAACCGGACAGGCACTGCGCAATACCTTGTCTGGCCAGGACCCTTTCCTGGTGAAATACAGCCCCAGCGGTACCTACCAGTGGGTGGCCCACATCAAAGGCGGCCAAAGCGACCGGGTCAACGGCCTCGTAGTGGATTCCGCGGGTAACAGCTACATCGTCGGTTGGTTTTCTGTGACCATCGACTTTGACCCAAGCCCCGCCACCTTCAATCTCACGGCAGTGGGTAACAACGACATTTTCCTTGCCAAGTACAGCCCCCAGGGTACGCTCGTCTGGGCGCAGAACCTCGGCGGCACCCTCTCCGACATGGGAAATGCCATCGCCTTCACCGCCAACGGCAACATCGCCATCACAGGCCATTTTCAGGGAACCGCCGACTTCGACCCTTCGTCTGCCACGGCCAACCTTAGCTCGGCAGGCAACAAAGATATTTTCCTCGCCACCTACAGCCCCACCGGAACTTTCCTCTCGGCTATCAGCCTGGGGGGAACCGGCGAAGACGACGGCATGGCCCTGGCCTCCGATGCCAGCGGCGCCATTTTTCTGACAGGTTTCTTCTCCAACTCCGCCGACTTTGATCCCGGATCCGGCAGCCAAACCCTCACCTCAGCCGGGCTCACCGACCTCTTCCTCGCCCGCTACACAGGCGGCACCACCCTCGACTGGGTCGGCAGCGCGGGCAGCGCCGGAACCGAAAAAGGCCTCGGCCTGGCCGTGGCTGCCAACGGCGATGTGGTCCTGACAGGGGCTTTCTCCAATACCGTGGACCTCAACCTTGGCAGCGGCAGCGCCAGCCACACCTCCGCAGGTCTCACCGATGGTTTCCTGGCGCGTTACACAAACGCAGGCAGTCACCTTTGGTCCCACAGATTTGGCAGCACCTTCGATGATGCCGGGCAGGCCCTGTCGTTTACAAGCACCGGCGACATCGGTATCACAGGCTACTTTCGCGGAACCGTGGACTTCAACCCGGGCGCGGGCAGTGCAATAGAGATTTCCGATCAGCGGGATCTGTTCGCGGGTACCTACACCTCCTCCGGCGATTTTGAGTGGGTGTTTCATGTGGGCGGAACAGTAGATGACGAAGGCCTTTGCCTCGATTTTGACTACGAAGACAACCTGATTTTGGGCGGATATTACTGGTCGAATACTGATTTCGATCCTTCCCCGGCAAGCGCGTTCATCGCAGGAACTTTTTTACATGAAGGATTTGTGGCCAAATATGGAAACCCCTGTATCACAGCCACCCCTCCGCTGCTGAGCCCGGACCTCGTGTTGTGCGAGGGCGACAGCGCCATCCTGACGGTGACGGGCGGCGACCTGCAAGGCGCCAGCGCCTGGAACTGGTACCAGGGAAGCTGCGGTGGCACCTTTTTGCAATCCGGGAGCGTTCTTCAGACAGGCAGCCTGGCTCCGGGAACTCATACCTGGTTTGTTCGGGGCGAAGGCGGCTGCGCCGGAGACGGGCCTTGCGACACGGTTCAGGTGGTGGTGCTGGCGAATGCTGTTGGCAGCCAGGTGGCGAGCATTTGCCAGGGCGACAGCTACGTCTTTGGAAGTCAGACCCTGACAGCTGCGGGCACCTACAACGAAACCTTTACTGCGGCCAGCGGCTGCGACTCCATCGTGAGCCTGACGCTCTTCCTGCTGTCCGGCTTTAGCAGCAACAAGAGTGCGAGCATTTGCCAGGGAGAAAGCTATTCATTTGGTAGTCAAATGCTTACCTCGGCAGGCACTTACAGCGAAACTTTCCAGGCTGCCAGCGGCTGCGACTCGGTGGTCACCCTGATCCTGAGCGTCATCCCAACCCAAACCAGCAGCCTGAGCGCCAGCATTTGCCAGGGCGAGAGCTATCCATTCGGCAGCCAGACCCTGACAACAGCTGGTGTGTATAATGAGACCTTTGCCTCTGCCAGCGGCTGCGATTCGGTGGTGACGCTGACCCTGAGCATCACCGAGCCCAATACCAGCCTGACGCAATCAGGAGATACCCTTGTGGCTGTTTCCGGTGCGGATGCTTATCAGTGGCTCGATTGCAGCGATGGCTTTATCCTGATCGGCGGGGCCACCCAGGCGTGGTTCGTGCCAACGGAGGGGGGCAGCTACGCCGTGGTGGTAACAGTCGGGGACTGCGCCGACACCAGCGACTGCCTGTTTTCCACCGTGTCGATTCGCGGGGAGGACCTGTCCCTGCCTTTCGAACTGTTTCCCAACCCGGCCAGCGACCACCTGCGCCTGCGGCTTCCCGAGCCGGTTGCCAGCCTCGAACTGACTCTCTTTACCCTCACCGGGCAGGAACTGGCAGTGTGGCAGTTTGCTGCCAGCTCAGACGTGACGCTGGAGCTTCCACCGCTCCCGACCGGGCTGTACCTGCTGCGCGCCATCGATGGCCAGCGCGAGACATGGCGCAAGATAGACCTGCGCCGCTGATCGATTTTTTCACCGTTCCCCGCGCTTTCGCCAAGGTTTGTCAGGCGGCGCGGGGAGCCCTTCTCCTCCTTTTTCCACTCCCCTGACACTGTTCGCCATGGACACGACGACCCATCACTCCGCTTCCGGTCCGGAATTCGTGCTGTATCTGCTCGGGAAAACCCGGACCTGGTCCATCTTTCATGAGGTTTGCCAGCGGCTCCTGGAACCTGTTTCGGGGGCCGGCACGACGCGGCTGCAAGCCCGGATGCTGCCCCAACCGGGTGGCTGTATTCTCATCTCGCTGCAGGCATGGGGGAGCGATCCGGAGCGATGCCGGGGCCTGTTGCAGACACAATTGCCGCATGACCGCCAGATGGAAATCCGCAGTATGGAGTTGCTGCATCCGCAGGATTACCAGAAAAGCGGGTTGTTGCTCATTTGGGCCAATTCACCCTGGACTGTCTGGATTGAGGCCGGATTAGCCCGGGAGGAGGTGGAGCATTGCCTTTCCCAGATCGGGCGTCCGGTGAATCCGGGCGACTTTGGCCTGAGTCGTCGCGAGTTTGAGGTGCTCGACGCCCTGCGCCGTGGCCGGACTTATCTCCAGATCGCGGATGATCATTGCGTGGCCATCGGCACCATCAAGACACAGATCAACAGCATCTACACCAAACTGGGCGTAAACAACAAGGTTGACGCGATCCGGAAAGTATTTGGTTCCGGATGGGAGAATATTTCATGAGAAAGGATGATTGCGGGAGAGGGAAAATATGGTTCTCTTAGATGAAGGATCGCACAACGAATTCCATCGCAGCGTACCACACCAGCCGGGCCCGGGAAGCGGGTTTTCTGAGGGCTGGGAGGGGGAGAGAAAGAGAGAGCCCTGGGTTCTCTGACAGCCAACGCCAACAACACCATTTTATCACACACATCATGGGAAACCAGATGAACCAGGGCCCTTCGTGGGGCCAGGATAGTCCGCGGCCTGTAAATCACGACGGAATCAGTCAGCTGATCAGCAGGATAGTGACCATTTCAAACAGGGCCCTGGCCGAGGGCCGCAACCTGAACCTGGCAGAAGCTGAGGAGCTGATCAGTGCGATTCAGCTGCTCAAGCGCCAGGCGGAGCGCGGCACCCACCATACGGACTGGGTGAGGAGGTTTGAGGAGGTGGTGAGGGAGACAATGACCCGGCCCGGCTGCAAGGTGGAGGATCTGTGCGATTCGCTGGGCACCAGCAAAAGCCGACTTCACGCGCGCACTAAAGACATGCTGGGCATGACCCCAATGGACTACCTATGGCTCACGCGACTCCTGGTAGCAGCACGCCTCCTCGCTGAAACCCCACACAAGGTAGATGTTGTCGCCGAACAGTGTGGATTTAGGAGCGGGAGTCATTTGTCCTCCCGTTTCAAGAAGCGTTTTGGCCACTCGCCAGGTGCGTGGAGGCGGATGGGCCAAAAATTTCAATCATTCTAAACAGAGTTTAATTCAACATTTTTAACTATGGAAACTGAGTTTCTTAGCTTGAGTAATCAGCGCATTTTGGATTCGATTATCCAGCGCCAGGAATTGTTCCGCAATCAGCCGGAGCTTCTGTACCCTTGGTGGCCTAAGCCATGTACGGTGAGGGTTCTACTACTGGCAGATGGTGGATTAAATTTTGGCGAGGGCGACTTTGGTCTGTCCACATTTGTTTCGATCCTCCTCAATGACTCTCGCAGCTATGTGCGGTTTTCGCTCACATTGGCTCACAGGAGAGGAGGGGACCTTAATGAGTCCCTTAGCACCCCCAAATCATCAGGCGAATTCCAGCATTCAGATTCGATAATCCTGGCCATTTCCCCCCTGATACCTATGATCAGGTTTGGCTTTTTGGAGTAGAAACTGGAATAGAAAGGGTGAATCCCTTGCCTTTATCACCGACCGAACTGATTCAGATTAATCGCTTTATGAATAAAGGAGGCGGAGTTTTCGCCACAGGCGACCATGGCAACCTTGGTGCAGCTCTGTGTAGTGAAATTCCAAGGGTACGGTCCATGCGTTACTGGTCTGAAAATCCAGGGGAAGAGCAGTCAATGAATGGTCCTCGGCGTAATGATACCAATGAGACACGTCTGGGACGTGATGCCGGGTCACAATTTGATGACCAGTCAGATGATGTTCCTCAGACAATCCAGCCTAGGCTGTACAATAGCAGGTTGTCAGCCTTGCTCAGGGAACGGTATCCACATCCACTTCTGTGCAGTCCGCTGGGGGTTATCGATGTGATGCCTGACCATCCACACGAAGGTGGTTGCAGAATTCCCAGCTCATATACTGCCAAGGATCACCTGGGGAAGGACGAGTACCCAGCTCTTTTTTATTTACCTGATATTGGACTGGACGATATCGATGAACTCCGGCCTCTAGACATTTTGCCTACTACCTTCCCTTTGAATCGGGTAGCCCCTGAGGTTATTTCCACCTCTTTCGTTCAGGCCGGTAATGACGCATCTGGGCAGAAGGCTGCCACCGAGGCACACTCTTTTGGGGGGATCTGTGCCTATGACGGACATAAGGTCGGAATAGGCAGGGTAGTAACCGATGCTACTTGGCACCACTTTGTGAATGTAAACCTAATTGGGGAACTTGGAAATAATGACCCGGCCGGTTCCCCGGAGCACTACACGAAGGACAGGGATTTTATTTTCCAAAAAAGGGGATTTATGTCAACCCCAAGTGGCCGGGCCGCATTGGACAAAATCAAGCACTACTACGTAAATATTGGTGTTTGGCTGGCCCCCCCTGCGAAGCAAAAGTGCTTTACAACCCGCCTCATCGTGATTGCTTTTAAACAGCACAGGGTGCACGAGGCCGCTATGCTGAATCCTGACATAAAGGCAGATCTGGTTGATTTGCAAACCCTTGCCAGCATAGGAACCCACGCCCGTGACGTAATCGGGAAAGCCGCAGGGCAGTGCAGGAAGCTACAAGTTGTGCTTGAAAAAATCCAAACGATTATGCCGGAATGGGCCATCCGGATCGATCCTTGGAGCCAGGCCAGGATTGATAGCACCCAGCTCCCATTTGTGAACTTAGATCCGGTATTCAATGTCGCTGTGGGAGCGGGGATGCTTGCTGTGCGAGATAAAATTGGTTCGGAAGATGCGGAATTCACGGAGAAGCTTGAGTCAGAGATCGAATCAGCGTTCGAGGGAGGTTTTCGGAAAGGCCTCCAAGATGGTATGCAAAGCTTCAAAAGCAATGCAGCTTTTTGGTCTCGGTTTGGCTCTGAAAAGCAGGCTGCCGGGAAAAGCTACTTTGTAGAAGGAACGGTTACCAATGAGTCAGGGAAGCCCCTTTCAGGGTTAACCATTTTAGCGGTTGACCTCGACTTCACTGCTGAAAACCCGCTCGGCAAACCCGTCCAAACGGATAAGCAGGGATACTACCGCATCTCCTACACGGAGGCTGACTTCATCATTGATGGGAAAGAAAGCGGCGGAGCCGACATCAAAGTTTACGTCTATCGCCAGGATGAGCTCCTCAAGGAAGTCGGACCTTTGAAAAATTCCCCACAGGAAGTTCGGGTGGATATCCAGCTTTGAGAGCAAAAGCCAAGTCTTGTTAACCACGTCTCGTCATGAGGCGTGGTTTTTTGGTTTTTGATGGCTGCTGGATACCTCGCTGCTTTCAATGCAGGCGAACCAAGCCGATCGTTGACCGCGATTTGAGGGATACGGGCGATGCAGATTTTGGGACAATCATAAAGAAACCTGGGAGAATCGTGAAGGAACCAGAACCTTTCCACCCCCTAACTTTAATAAATAATTATACAGACGATGAGACTCAACATCAACGATCGCTTCAAGGCTCCTCTGATCAAGAAAACCCTCCTTGCTGCGGGTGTGTCTCTTGAAGCAGTAGAAAAGATAGAAAAGGCTCGGGAGAGTGGATTGGTCTTGAAAGAGAAAGATGATCTAAAGCTTTTAAATGTTCTTGAAGTAGATGCAAGGTTAGTAGGAGATGTAATGGGCTTCGGAACTCCGGCTACCTCACCATCTGGCTCTGCCCCTGAGGAACAAACTAAAATAATTGAAATCGAATTTAAACCCATTGCTATTGGCCCGAAGGATCAAGCCGGAGTCATCGCTGATTTTGATCCTCAAAAATATTTCTGGGGCTATCAATTTATTTTTTCCTACATAAACCTGTCAGGTTTTACGGTCGAAGAGTCGTTCCCGATAGTGGGAGACAATCGTGTTTACGTTGAATACGTGGTAGGTCAATTCAAGGCGAACAGCAAAATTAAGTATGAAGTAAAGTCCCCAACAGGAGAATTAGCCTTCATAGCAAAAGCTCAGGATGATCCTTCGAAAGAAAAGCTCATCGAAATAACCCCAACTCAACTGTCCACGTCTTCCATAAAGGTCGGTATTGTAGAGCCAGAAGCAACCACGATTGATCCGCTTCGGGAGTCCTACCAGGTCAAAGGGAAGCTGATCTCCAACCTGGATGCTCGAAAGACAGAAGGGTTTCAGGTCGTTATATGGGCCAGTACAGATGAGCCTCAGCCAGGCGGAGAGCATGAGTTTTATCCTGTTGCCCATGGAGAAACAGAAACCAATGGATATTTTATTACCACTTTTCTCCATTTTCCAGACAAAAAGAAAATTGATGACGTAAAGAGAGCAAAGGCGACTGTCTTAAAGGGAGAGTTTAAAAAAGAATTTCCTATTCAACCTCTGCTGGATGATAATAAACCCCAAATTCCAGACAGGCTGATTTTGGTTCTTGAAGATGATCTTGCTGGCGGCAATGATAAAGACTGTGGCTGCAATGAGCTCAACTTTCTCGAAAAGAAAGCTAAAGACGTGTTTAGCTTTCATACGGTTGTGCGGACGACTGAACCCAGCGTGGTCGCAGATGTGTTGGAGGACGAAGCCTCGATTACCATCGAAGATTTTAATTCTATTTTCGGAATCGGGATACAGGCAGACGCATTATCTGGACTGATCATTAGAGAGAGAATCCCAATAAGTGTATTCAGGAAGTTTAAATATATTACAAGTAAGGCTGATCATGTAATAGGCAGGGGTGACAACGCATTTACACTTCTGAAAAACTTATTGTCAGAGCAAAAAGCCAAAAAAATCATCAAAGAAGTTGAGAATCGTACCTTCAAAGGCCGCACCAATCTCTCGCCCATAAATCAAATTGACTGGGATGATGAGCCTACTATTTACCAGGCTGCCAGCATCGCGCATGGACATTTGCTGCAATTCAAGCAAGAATGGATGCCGGATGGCTACTCTATCGGAGACCTGCTGTATTCCCTGCCATTGGCTCCCGGACAGAAAAAACAAATAGCGGTGCTGGACTGGGAGCGGCGCGAGAGTGCTGCTAACACGCAATCATTGGACTATTCAGAAAGCCTTTATAACGAGCTATCCCGGGATCGCGACATCAACGAAATTGTCAACAGTACACTAACAGAAAGTATTTCAGCCAGTTCCAGCTCTAAAACTAAAGGTATTGGCGCTGGATATGGAAGTGCTATTATGGGAGTAATTCCCGGGGTTGGAACTTTTGGTTCACTGATGGGCGTTTCTGGTGGCAGAGGTCGAAGCTCCAGCAGTGCTAATCAGGATTCCAGTCGAGAAATTGCCGCAAATAGCAGCCAGTCCATCAATGATAGGACGATACAGGCTGCAAATGCAGTTCGTTCACAGCGATCCACCGTAATTCAAACAATTAGCCAGGGCGAGTCTGTGAGTGCAACAACAGAGTCAGTTGCAAATTATAACCATTGTCACGCCCTTACCATTCAATATTTTCAGGTTTTGCGGCATTGGGCCATTCAGACCCGGCTGGTAAGTGTGCAGGAGTGCTTATTCATTCCTTTGCAAATCACTCCTTTCGATATTGAAAAAAGCCTTCGGTGGCGGACAATACTGGAGCAAGTTCTGCTTAAACAAAACCTCTTTCCTGGCTTTGAGGCCCTTGCTCGAATTGAGAAAGAAAAGGAAAGCTTCTATACAAATTATTACGACAGCATTGGCTTTCCGCAGAAAAACTATGCCGAACAGAATATTGAGATATATGCTGGAGAGTTAGAAATGGAGTTTAACTTTTTTAACCCAGAGAATAAGATAACAAGCATTCTAGTAAGCTTGTTTAACAACCTGGGAGCAGATTTAAGTACACATGTAGATAAGAAGTTAACTAATTTAGAATTTGCGACACTCATCGGCCCTCGAATTATTGAGTTTGTTCTTGATAAATTAATTGTAAGGACAGATAAAGGTACAGATCTTAAATTGGATTCATCGCTGATATCAACTTTTAGGCCTAATGTTCCTCTTCGCGTAACCCTACGGCAGACTGCATCTACTTCCGCCTCCGTTCAAAGAGATCAAATAGAAGCTATTGTATTACGATTGGCCAATCTTACCAATTCTGAAACTGATAGTTTTGACCAATTGAAAGATAAATACATGAAAATCAAAATACGTAATGGCTCACTCTCATACCGAACAAGTAACTTTGGAGGATTCCTATTTAAGGAAAGAATCGATAATGACCTGTTTGTTGGGGATGGAGTATATATTCCTACGCCGCTCAACAAAGAAGAACTTCGAAACCCCCGCAAAGAGGATCTGGACTTTGCAAACCGCCTGGTAGATCACCTCAATGAGAACATGGAGTATTACCACAAAGCCATCTGGTTTGGGATGACCTCTGAACGCAGGTTTATGCTCCTGGATGGAATGGTGGCGCCTGGGAAGGCCAATGGCCGGAGTGTGGCTTCGGTGGTGGAAAACCGCCTGATCGGGATTGTGGGCAACTGCCTGGTAATGCCTGTGGCACAGGGCTTCCAGCTTGACCCGACGATCAGTGATGACCTCAACCTCATGGCTATGTATTATTCCGAGATTAACGACCCTTTCCGGCTTTCCCTGCCTACACGGGGGGTATATGCAGAGGCGGTGATGGGCCAGTGCAACAGCTGTGAAGAAAAAGATGAGACCCGTTTCTGGCGCTGGGAGGAGTCACCGATTCCGGATAGCCCGACTACGCCGATCTTACCGCTGAGTACGGACTCTCGCCGGGCCGATCCAGGCAATCTGCAGCCCCAAAACTTCCCGAACCCCATGATCAATATCCAGAATGCCCCCAATGTGCCTGACCCAACCGGGCTTCAGGCAGCGCTTGCGCTGATCGGGAAAGGCGATGCTTTCAGAGATTTGACAGGGCTTAATCAAAATCAACTGAACGCCCTGGCTGCGTTCCAGAAATCTATGGACACTGCGAAAGGTTTTGGGGAAGAGGCTGCGGAGCTTGCAAAAGAAATGTATCCGCCCAAGCAACCGCGTATTGCTGCAGATTTATTCTTGAGTCAAAGATTGAGGCAGCTCGACGGAGGTTGTTTCATCTTTAAAGTTGTAGGGCAGGAGTTCGTGAATGCGGTTGATGGGGTGTGCGGGTAATCGCT
>JBGSKC010000026.1:0-3169 GCA_041741415.1 Bacteroidia bacterium
AGCCATGATCATTCCCCTGCGCACCCGCTTTCTGGACCTTGATGAGGAGGAGTTTTTTCTCTTCTGCCAGGACATGCACCAGGTGCAGGTAGAGCGGGATGCCGACGGCACCATTGTCATTATGGAACCTACAGGAGCAGAAACCGGCAGTTTTGAACTTGAGATAGGCTCGGAGGTTCGCAACTGGAACCGGGAAACCCAATCGGGAAAGTCATTTGGCCCCCAAACAGGCTTCACCCTCCCCAACAAAGCTGTCCGCTCGCCCGACACTGCCTGGGTATCCCTGGAGCGCTGGCTGGCCTTGCCGCTGGAGGAGCGCAAGCGTTTTGCCCGCATCTCCCCTGATTTTGTGATCGAAATCCGCTCCGAAACCGACGACCTCGACCGCCTGCAGGACAAAATGGCGGAGTACCAGGCCAATGGCGTGCGCCTGGGCTGGCTTATCGACCCCCACACACAGCAGGTGTGGATCTACCGCGCCGACGGCAGCACCGCCCATGTCGATAATTTCCAGACGCCGCTCTCCGGTGAAAATGTGCTCGTTGGCTTTGAGCTGCGGCTGTGGGAGTTGTGGGAGGGGTGAAGGGTAGGTATGGACCGTGAGCTTCCACTTCTTACCAATCATCCTCAATGGAAGAGTCGGCAATCGGTGTGGGTGCCTTTTTTGAGAGCGAGGTGGTGGTGGAAAACAACTTTTTCAGGTCGAGCCGCCACCCGCACATCGTGCGCGACATTGGGAAGGGCATTCGCAACCCGGCCATGGCGGCTTCGGGGAATCTGTACGAATTCGTCACAGGCGACAAAGAAACTTATGGGAGTCCTTTTTCTTCATCGGGTGCCTACGCCTATTCCCCGATGCCTGCCCTGTCGGTGCCGGGAGCTGTGGTCAGTCTGGCTGGTCCGCACAAAAGAGTCAACAACCTGGCCCCAGAAGCCACCACTGACACCGTTCGGTTTCAAAGCCGACCTTCGATCGTGCTGGCAGAGGCCTTAATAAATGACACGGACGACGACGGTGACCCGTTGCTGCTTACCGCGATTTTGAACGATCCGGGCGGCAATGCTCTGATCCAGAGCAACCGCATTTATTACTACCCGCTGCTGCACATCGGGCCCGACACGATCCTGTACCAGCTAGCAGATGCACAGGGCGGTCTGGACACGGGCATGGTTCTGGTAAACCCTGTGAAAGTAGTGGAGCCCCTGAGCCTGTGGCCGGACGAGGAGGATCAACCCTGGGTGGTGTGGCCGAACCCCTGGTCGGGCAGCGGCAGCCTGGAGGCGTGGTTGCCGGGAGGCACTCCTGGCCGCGAGGCAGCGGAGCTGACGGATCTTTCGGGCCGGGTGCTGGGGAGGTTCCGGCAAACAGAGGCTGGGCCGGGGCACTGGGAACTGAGCTGGAAGGGCGCAGCCCTTCCGCCGGGCTTGTATGTCCTGCGGCTGGAAGGCGGGTTTGTGCGGTTGATGGTGGAGTGAGACAAAGAAACAAGCGATCCCCTGTCTCTATGCTGCTACGACCTTTCTTTCCCGAAACGCCACCAGGAACAACAGCAGCACGCCCAGGGCAAACGCAGCCGGGTATAGCCAGATGGCGGTCCAGTCGTGGGCTCCCTCCCCGGTGAGGTAACGGTCCACAATCAGCCCCGACACATTCGACCCGATGAACATGCCCAGGCCATAGGTGGCGAGGGTGATCATGCCCTGGGCAGAGCTTTGCAGGGTGGCAGGAGCTTCTTTGTCAACGAAAATCTGCCCGGTGACAAAGAAGAAGTCGTAGCAAATGCCGTGGAGCACAATGCCGCCGAGGAGCATCCATTCGCCAGCAGCCACATCACCGTAAGCAAAGAGGACGTAGCGAAGCGCCCAGGCCCCCATGCCGATGGCGAGCATCCATTTTACCCCCAGGCGGGCAAAAAAGAAGGGCATGACAAGCAGGAACAGCACTTCCGACATCTGGCCCATCGTCATGCGGCCCGAGGCATTCTCAAAGCCGATTTCGTTGAGGAAGTTGTTGGCGAAACTGTAGTAAAACGCCAGCGGAATGCAGATGAGCACAGACGCCACCACCACGATGGCAAAGCTGGGCTTGCGCATGAGAGCGAGGGCATCGAGGCCGAGAATATCACGGACAGAGGCCACAGTTCCCTTTGATTTGGGCGGTGTGTGAGGCAGCGAAAAGCTATAGAAACCCATCACAAGCGAGGCGCCGGCAGCGATCATGAGCGGGTACACGGTCGGGTCCCATTTCATCGGGCCGATGACGCCGAGGCCCACGACGATCCAGCCAAGGGTGCCAAACATCCTGACGGCGGGAAACTGCTCTTCCGGGTTGCTCATCTGGTTGAAAGACAGCGAATTGGTGAGCGCGATGGTGGGCATAAAGGCCAGGTTGTAGCCGAGAATGAGCAAGTAAAAAGTGCCAAAATCAGTGACCTGTGTGGCAGCAAACATGAGGGCGGCGCCGATCAGGTGGAGGGCAGCCAGGACCTGCTGAGAAGGGAAAAAGCGGTCGGCGATCATGCCGATGAAGAAGGGCGAAATAATGGCCGCGATGGCATTGGAGGCATAGACAGAGCCAATTTGCAATCCCGAAAACCCGAGGGTTGTGCCCATGTAGGTTCCGATGGTGACATACCAGGCTCCCCAGGTGAAGTAGTTAAAGAACATCATGGTGGAAAGCCGCGCGCGCATCGAGTTGCTGAGCATAGGGAAAAGCGTTGAGAGGATAGGAAAACAGATGGAATTGCATGTCAATGATGGGAAAAAAATGTGAAAATCGGAAGGGGAGCGTTGAGAGGGGAGATGCTGAGAAGCGGGAGATGGCGAGGGGAGACCGGAATTGCCGAAGGCAGGTTATGGAACTTCCCCGTCCTGGCCTTGCGCTTTGAAGAGGGAGGAAACCAGGTGGGCAGGTTCTCTGGTAATTTCACAGGGAGAAGCCCATCTAGACCTGCTCTTTCTTTTGTCAGGCTTGGTCTGCTGTCAATTGGATTGGAAAATTATTATTCAAACAGTGGCCAGGTGTTGACAGGGCTAACGCATCTCCAAAAAAATGGAATATCTTTTTGAAAAAAGAAGATGAACAGCCCATTGGAGTCGATTTCGAGCTACTTTGGCCAGATGACAGATCCCCGCAACGCCTCGCAGGTGCGCTACCCTCTTCCTGAAA
>JBGSKC010000027.1:0-57813 GCA_041741415.1 Bacteroidia bacterium
AAAAGCCGCCCTAAACCTCCTGAAGGCAATGAAAACTTTCTACCCGAAAATGAGCATGAAACGGATGCGAAAACAAGCTGCACGAAATGCAAGTTTCAGGAAGGAGATATTACAAGGTTTGGAGATGCGTTAGCCCTACAGCCCCCCTTGAAAAGTTGGTAATTGATTGGTGTTCTTGATAATATTGTCGGCTGATCGCTTTGGCCAGTCATACAGCCTCTGGTCCTGTACCTGGCCTGCAAGTCCCAACGTAATTCTGACCTTTGAATCGAAGGATTGGGCTATCATCGGCAACCACCCGCAGAATAGCAGCCAAATTAAGGTAGCGCCTCTGAATATTTTATTTTCCATCATTTGTTCAATTAAGGTGAGTGGTCAATTACCCAGCACCCGAATCCGGTGAATGGACTGGTCGTGTGGCCCTGCTAAGCGGAGAAAATACAGACCAGCAGGCAAATGGCTAAGAGAAAGCTTCAACTCTGCCCCTGAAATAGGCCCTTCCTGTAACACCTGCCCCTGTAAATGAAGCAACTGCCAGGTTCCCGGACCATCAAGGAAAATGGCAGGAATGGTGATCGTCAAGTTGTGGCCCGGACTCGACGTTGCTTCCTGAGCGGTTATCTGTTCAGGATAATTTACCCACACTTCCCCTTCGGCCACTGGTGATAAGCCGCAGGTGTTGGATGTTTGGACGTAAAAATGCCCTGTGTTTCCAACCAGAGGACTGACACTTGCTGTGAAGGTGCTTTTAATCCCACTGGTAGCGTCTTGTACCACCAGGCTGCCGGATTTCCACCACTGGGCTGAGCTGGGAGTAGCGCCTGGTGTTGCTGTTAAAAAAACCTGGATTTTTTCTCCGGCGGCAAGCTGAACCACTGTGCTGGGCGGAATAGGATCAGGTGCTGTGATAAATTCGGGCTCAAGCGGAGGGCCCACAAAAAAGTTTTGGCTCAGGGTCAGGCTTCCGCATCCGTTGCCCAGTACAATCAAAAAGGCGATAGAGACAGGGCCGCTTACTCCTTGGTTCGGAGACAGAGTAGCCGACGACCCCTGCCCTGCTGAAGTGCGAAAAAAGTCGCTCGGACTCGCCTCCCAGCTCACCTCGGCTCCCCCTGAAAAGGCAGCATTCAGCGTGACCAACAATTCGTCATCTTCGCAAAGCAGGTTGAAACCACTCCCGCCAGCTGTGGTAATAGAGGGAACGCGAACACCGGGCACCTGCTCCACGCCAGTTCCATTGGGGTCCAGCCAGTCACTCAGTCTTGAATCCGAAGTGCCGCCTCCTGTCCAGGAATGAAAGAGGCGAGGAAAGTAAACTGTATTAAATGTAGAAGAACAATTTAAAAATGGATCTACACTCAATTGCTGTCCAATAATCAAGTGCTCAGGATTAAAAAATGGAGATCCCGATGAACCGCTTTCAGCAATGCCTGCATCAAAAATCACTTCGTAATAATCTGGCAAGGCAGGGTTGGTTTGTGACCAAGAAATCGCAGGGTCGTCATCATGAGAGATTTTTTTCACATCTCCCCGTGGATGATGAATCGATGTAGAAGATTCCGGAAAAATATTTCTCCGATCCCATCCCGCAAGCGCAAGGCTGCTCTGCCCCAGCAGGCTGCCATTCAGCTCGATCAAAGCAAAATCCATGTTGGACCAGCCTGCCCGATACTGTGCTCCTGAGTAGGTGAGCCAACTCGTCGGCTCGAGGCCCCGGCAATTGTTTCCTCCAGGAGGAAGGCCAGCCAGTGGGTCGGGGCTGTCGTAGTTGAAGCGAAAGGTCCAATTACTTAACTCGTTTTGCTCCGCTTGACTAATTTCTTGGTCTTTATTTGTGCCATCTATCCCATCTATACAATGAAGAGCAGTTAAAAAAAGTGGAACCAAGCTTTCACAAGCATTATTGATAAGCGATCCACTGCATAGTTCATTACCTCCATAGATAATCAACCCCACTGCATCTCTTTCCAGCTCCCAGCCATTTCCAAAAGGCGCGCAGTTCACATCGATATTGCAGGCGGCAGCATCGCCATAGTCCCGGCTTCCTCTTCCGGCATAACCATGGATGACTTTGTCCATCCGCAGCCGAAAGGTAGCACTTTCGTTGCTCTGCATCCGCACGGCCAGCACCACTTCTTCGCCGTAGATCAGGTCGCTGGCATATACCCCGCCATGAATATGTTCAGCGCGAATCGGCCCCATCACCATAAAGCCTGTTGGTGCAAACAGATACATCTCAGCTTTTTTCGGAAGATATACATCCCGAAACACAAATGAAAGCGAGGGGGCACCCGCCGAGCGGATTTTCATGACCCAGATCGGCGAAGCCGTGCCCGTTTCCTGCCAGGTCCTGTCCTGTTCGTCCAGATCTGTTGCGATTAACAGTCCGAAGCTGTTGCGCGGGTTGCCCGTTCGCCCCTGAAAGATGCCGGCGTGTGAAGAAATATTTTTCGCCTTTCCCTTGTCAGGGCTTGGAAGGCGAGAGCCGGGAACCGAGACTGGAAAGGCTTCGCCGGTTCGCAGGAACCCACCCCTGGCCCCTCCGCAGGAGGGGAAAGTGATTCGTGGCATCGCCTGGGCTCTTAAGTCCCCTCTTGGGAGGGGATTTAGGGGTGGGTTTCAGGGAAAAAGACCGCTGCGCTGAGAGATGCGAAACAAAAACGATAGTAGGAACGCGATTTTTCACGTCTCCCGAAAGGCGAAGCCAGCGGCAGGGACAGGTCGCGCATCCTTCTGCGACGGACTGGAGGCCTGCTCAGGATGTCGCCCAGCACCCCACCTTGCTTCTCAATCCTCTCCCTGCGATATTTGAAGCAGGCATTCACCTCCAACGTTTTCTCATGGAGCGCATTTACCTCGACCACGCTGCATCGACGCCCCTCTCCCAGGTGGCCTGGGA
Source organism: Bacteroidia bacterium (assembly GCA_041741415.1). GTDB lineage: Bacteria > Bacteroidota > Bacteroidia > J057 > J057 > JANQTF01. The sequence goes on from JBGSKC010000027.1 coordinate 2,900, forward strand.
AGCCATGCTTCCCTTCCTGAAGGATCATTTCGGCAATCCTTCTTCCACCCATGCGCATGGGAGAGCCCTCAAAAATGCCCTGGAAGAATCCCGGAGAACCATTGCCAGACTGCTCGGGGCCCAGGCCTCCGAGATCATCTTCACAAGCGGCGGCACCGAAGCCGACAACATGGCCATCCGCTGCATGGTGGAACACTACGGGCTCAGCACTGTCATCACCTCGCCCATTGAGCACCACGCCGTGACGCATTGCGTGGAAGCCCTCGAAAAGGAAGGCCGCATCCGGGCGCTGTGGCTTCAGCCCGGGCCCGATGGGAGCATCTCTCCCGATCAGGTGGCCAGGGCGCTGGAGCAGCACCCAAAGTCGCTGGTCTCGCTCATGCACGCCAACAACGAGCTCGGCAGCATCACCGACATCGAAGCCATCGGGCAGCTCTGCCGGGAGGCTGGTGCTTATTTTCACTCGGACACCGTCCAGACGATGTCCAACCTGCGGTACGACCTCAGCAAGCTGCCGGTGGACCTGCTGGCAGCGAGTGCCCATAAATTCAACGGCCCCAAAGGCGTGGGCTTTTTGTATGTGCGGAAGGGCATTCACCTGCCGAGCCTGATTCATGGCGGCAGCCAGGAGCGTGGCCTCCGGGCCGGAACCGAGAACGTGGCCGCGGTGGTGGGAATGGCAGCGGCCCTGGCCGACACCTACGGGCATTTTGAGGAAAAACGGCAGCACCTGAGCCACCTGCGCAGCCACATGGCCGCGCGCCTGCGCGAAGCAGTGCCCGGCATCCGCATCAACGGCGCAGCCGGAGACCTGGCCATGCCCACCGTGCTGAACGTGACCTTCCCCGGCCATGTGGCCGAAGATATGCTCCTCTTCCAGCTCGACCTGGAGGGCGTGTCGGTGTCGGCGGGATCTGCCTGCCAGTCGGGAGCACAGTCGGGCTCGCATGTGCTGCAGGGAATCGGCATGCCGCCATCAGAAATTGGCCGGACAGTTCGTTTTTCTTTCGGTTGGCAAAATACGCAAGCGGAAATTGAGCTTGTGGTCGCAAAATTGCAGGCCATCGTTGGAGAACCTGTCCAGGCCCCGAACCAGCATTAACAGGCCAGGGTGAGCGGCAGGTGCATTTGTTTGCTGCCTTTCGTCTGGTTGTCAGTTTTCATCATCAAACAGGGTCAACGCCTTTCCGCATGGATCAAGCCTCGGTAGCGATGTATTTGGATTTCGAAAACCTCGCCTTATCAGCCGAGACGGTCTATCCATCCCGCGATTATCCCTTCAAAGTTGAGCCTTTGCTCGATTATGCCAGCACGAAAGGAGCCGTGGTGCTGCGCAGAGCCTATGGCGACTGGACCCGCTCGGCGTTCAACCGCTACCAAACCCAGCTCATGGAGCATGGCTTCGAGCTGATCCATTTGCCGGAAACCAATTCCCAGGGCAAAAATGGCTCCGACGTGCGCCTGGCCATTGATGTGATGGAGTACATCGCCTTGTTTCCGGCGATCGAAACGGTGATCATCGGGTCGGGGGATACTGATTTCATTCCCCTGATTCAGCGGCTGCGCTCCCATGGCAAGAATGTGGTTGTGATGGGCTTTGAGCATTCTGTGGGCACGCTTGTGAAGCGAAACAGTGCGGAATTCATTCCGCTGGAAAAGCTGCTGGGAGCCCCGGAGTCGGAGGCGATTTCGCCGGGGATTGGAGAGCAGCGGGATGCCCTCTATGGCCGCAGGCTGCTGGCCAGGTTCATCCGTTCGAAAACAGACGAAGGGCCCGTGCTCATGGCCAAGCTCAAGCAGCAATTGCTTCGCTTCGACCCTTCCTTCTCCGAGCGCGACATTGGCTTTCCTTCCTTCAAGCACTGGCTGTTGTCGCTCCAGGGCGATCTGGTGCGGGGATTCGACACCTCCGACCCCTCTCTGCCGCTCGTTCACCTGGCAGAATCAGTTCCGGAGATACCGGAGGAAATCAACGGGGCAGGTTCCCGCGATCTGGCCCATCAGTTTTTGCTGAAAAACCTTCGCTATCAAACTGATAACAGCGCACGTCTCCAGATGGCCTCCGCGATTATTGCAGGCTTCCAGAAGAAGCAGGCCATGTCCATGAGCGACATGTTCGACTTCGCCTTCGAATACCTGGGCCAGGCCCAGCCCAAAAGTGATATCAAAAAGTTCATCAACACCCTCTTCACAGGCGGGGCCTTCGAGCCGATAGACCGCCGCATGAACGGTTCCCTCCTGGCCCGGCCCATGATGCTGCGGGCTGACATTCACCTGCCCGAAACACTGGATGAGCTCTATATCCAGCGCATCGGCGACATTCTCCAAAGCCGCTACACCTCGCTCCACACCTACGAGATCCTCGACCTGATGATCTAAGGGAAAGCCCCGTGGCAAACCCGGGAGGGCTGCCGACGGGGCTTGGAATCAACGACGATCGTTTATCTGCCGGGAGATCAGAATGGCTTGCCGCCAGGCGTGAACATGGCTTGCACAAACACCATCAGGTTGGCATCTCCTGCAGCGGAGTTTTTGATGACAAAGTAAAGGTCGTGTTTACCCTCAGTGGCTGCCAGCGGAATGACGGTCACGGTTGGTGGCGTTTGCCTTGGGTTAGCGCCCGGCACGGGTGCAGCGGGTGCAATCATGGCGGATTCGCCGATCTTAGGTCCGGTGGGCGAATCAATGTGTACCTCAATTTTCCCGCCAACCATGCCGAAGGCGGCGCTCGCGGTAGATACCACCGTGGTCATCCCCATTCCGGTGAGGTCCACCTGGTTGTATTTGAGCCAGGAGCCGTCTTTCTGGGCAATGGCGATTTTGGAGGCCATACCAGGCAGGGCCAGCTTCATGATGTCCTGCACCTCATCGGCACTGTAGCCGCTCAGCACGGCACTGCGAAGCACCATTACCTTTTCACCCTTCAGGCCTTCGATGCCGTTGGCCCCCTGGTCGGTGTAGGCAGCGCGAATGATGAAGACGCCGTCTTCGGGTTTTCCTTTTTCAACGGCAGGGGTGAAGGTTCCGGCAAGGGGCAACGAGCTGGTGGCTTCGCCCAGGGAGAGGATGTAGCTGGCCATGGCCATCGCTTCTTCATCCTTGAGGGTTGGGTGAGCGGCCATGGCCACTTCGCCCCACGCACCACTGCCGCCGTTTTTGATTTTTCCAGCCAGATAGGCCACAGCCTTGGGGTCGTCTTTGTAGCGTGCCGACACATCCTGGTAGGTGGGGCCAACGGATTTTTTCGCGATCTGGTGGCAGGACATACAGTCGCTGCCCTGGATCAGCTTGAGGCCTGCGCTGGCAGCGACGCCCTGGTCGTCGGCAAACTTGTGGCCAGCCGCCACGAAGGTTTCGTCATAGCCCTCGGGCAGGTAGTCGATGGTAACAGAAACAGCCTCGGGAGCAATTTTCCCATCCGCCGTGCTGCCATCCTCTTTGTCATTCACCACCACCTCGTAGTTGAAGGGCGTGCCCATAAAGAAGAAGCCGCTGTTACCACCAGTGATGCGAATCTCGACTTGCGGCGGCTCATTACCAGCCATCACGTCGGTGGTCTCGATGGTTTCGCCGCCTTTGCCGTCTTTGGCGATGAGGCTCACCTGATACACACCAGCCTGGTCGAGGGTAATGTCGGTGGCTTCGGTATTTGCAGAGAAGATCTGCTTGCCAGCGGCATCCTTCACGACCCAGGAGTAGGTAACTGCGTCACCGTCGGGGTCTTTGGTGCCTGCGCCTGTGGCCTTGATTGTGAGGGGGAGGGCACCGCGTGTTTTGTCGAAGGTGGCTACCGCCTTGGGGTTGCGGTTGCCCGCGGTATACTGAATGCGGACAAGGCGTGCGTCTTCGTTTTGCGAGAACCAGCCGGAACCGTATTCCAGCATGTAGAGGTCGCCATTGTGGTGGAAGGCGAGGTCAACGGGGTTGCTGAATTTGTAGCTTGGCATGAAGCGCTCCATGGATTCATAGTTGCCTTCGGCATCCATTGTCACGGCCATGATCCAGCCGCGCATCCAGTCGTAGATCAGGAGCTTACCGTCGTAGTAGCCGGGGAAGGGACGCTCCGCATTTTTGAAGTCGGCGCTGTAGAAAACGGGCCCTGCCATGGCGTTGCGGCTGCCGCTGCCAACGAGGGGAAACTCCTCCGATGCGGCATAGGGATACCAGATAAAGGCCGGAGAAACGGCGGGCAGGGTTTTCAGGCCGGTGTTGTTGGGCGAATTGTTGGAAGCACCGTTGGGGTCAAACTTGGCGCTCACCTGCATCGCTGCGAAATCGTGGTCGCCATATGGGTAGTTGTTTCCGACGAAATAAGGCCAGCCGAAATAACCGGCTTTGCGGGCCTGGTTGAGCTCGTCGTAACCCCGGGCACCGAGGGTGGCTGAGTCGGCGCGGGCATCGGGGCCCACTTCCCCCCAGTATAGGAAGCCTGTTCTCTCGTCAACACTGATGCGGTAGGGGTTGCGGGTTCCTTTGACGTAAATTTCTGGGCGGGTATCAGCTGTGCCAACGGGGAAGAGGTTGCCCTCGGGGATGGTGTAGCTGCCGTCGGGTTCGGGGTGAATGCGCAGGATGCTGCCGCGCAGGTCGTTGGTGTTACCGGAGGATTTCTGGGCATCCCAGGGGCCGCGGTCGGGGCGCTCGTCGATCGGCGCGTAGGCAATGTCGCGGGGGCTGGTGTTGTCGCCCGTGCTGATGAACAAATTGCCGTCGCGGTCCCAGGCCATGGAGCCACCTGTGTGGCAGCACTGCTCCCGCTGCACAGGAACTTCGATGACTACTTTTTTGGTGCTCCAGTCAAAGGTATTATCCTTGAATTCGACCCTGGCCAGCTCGTTTTTGGCATCGGCTCCGGCAGGAGAATAATACAGGTATATCCAGTGGTTGGTGGCAAAATTGGGGTCGAGCGTAACGCCCAGCAGCCCGTCCTCTCCTTCTGAAACCCTGCCTTCTTTGTCTGTGTATTTCGTGCTTACCCTCACACTGTCGATCACCCTCACCTCTTCTGTGGCCTGGTCAAACAACTTAATGGCCCCGTGGCGCTCAATGAAGAGGATGTTGCCGTCGGGCAGCACAACCAGTTCCATGGGCTCGTTCAGGTTATCTTCCAGCACCACCTTTTCAAAGCGGTTTTCTTCCGGCATTCTTGGCGTGCGGGCTTTGGCATAATCCAGCGGCTTGGCCATTTTCTTGCTCCCCAGCACATAGCGGATGCCGCCGAGGAGGTGATTGAGGAATAATGGCTCGGAGAAGGTCTCGTCGGTGTGGCCCATGCCCGTGTAAAAGGCTTTGCCGCCGTCATATTCGTGGTACCACGACATCGGGTGGTTGTCGCCGTTTTCCCCGCCGGTGTAGGAGCTTTCGTCGATGTTGACAAGCACCTTGATGTTGGGGTTGATGTCGTTGAAATTGTAAAATTCGTCGGTGCGAATGAACCTGTCGGGAAGGGAGTCGCAGGCTTCGTGGTTGTGATCCACGACATAATACTCCCCTTCTTTTACGTTGGGATTGTTGGGGTGGGAGCGGAAATAGGCTCCTGCCAGCTTGCCATACCAGGGCCAGTCGTATTCTGTGTCGGTAGCGGCGTGGATACCAACATAGCCCCCGCCAGCCTGAATGAAGCGCTCGAAATTGTTCTGCTGCTCGGGGTTCAGGATGTCGCCGGTGGTGTTGAGGAATACAACGGCATGGAACCGCTTGATGCTTTCCTCATAAAAGACAGAGTCATTCTCCGAAAACTCCACTTTCCAGCCCTGGGCTTCAGCCATTTTGCGCAGCGCCTCCTGGCCTGCCTCAATGGAAGCGTGGCGAAAACCGGCAGTCTTGGAAAATACAAGCAGGCTGGGGGTTTCTTCCTTGCTGCAACTGAACAAAGTCAGTGCAAGAAAGGCCAGGATCGGCATAGCGACAGCTGACCTTATCAAATGAAGTGGTTGGAACATGACGAGTAGATGTAGGTGACAGGGTTTCTTCTTGTCAAATATACACATTGAAAAACATTCTCTGTTCTGCTGCAATGGCTCTTTACCGGGTAAATAAAAAAAGAGCCTCGTCTATCGACGAGACTCTTTTTTCTATCGACCAATCCGGTTAGTTCCGGCTGATCACAAAACGGCGGGTCACCTGCATTCCAGCTTCAGTAGAAACATGGAAGAGATAAACGCCTTCGGTGTAGCGGTCGCCGGCGAGGTTGAGCTGAAGTGGCTGGTTGCCAGCTTCGTTCACTTCCTGCTGCCACACGGTCTGGCCCAGTTCGTTCATCACTTTCACCTGCACTTTCTCACCCAGGAAGGAAGAGAGGTCGGCATAGAGGACAAAAGAAGCCGGGTTGGGGTAGAGGTTCAGGTTGATCTGAGCGGCGTCGAGGCTGCTCAGGCCGCCAGCAACGGGAGCCACAGGTGCTGCCATGGTCACCACAAAGTCGCGGGAAAGAGCGATGCCAGCCATTCCGCTGCCAAAGTCGCCGCTGTATGGGGTAGCCGTGATGGTGTACATGCCCGGAGCCAGGGTTCCAGGGTTGAAGTCGCCGCCTGTGTTGCCGAAAATGCTGTAGGGATCGTTGTTTTCGGTCATACCGGCCACAACGTTGCCCCATGCGTCAGTGATGACCATTTTCACGCTTTTGATCACACCGAGGTTCACATTCGCCTGAATGTTGAAAGAACCGCCGAGTGCGTTCAGGTCTACGATCTCGCCATTGGCCATTTCGCTTACCACCACCACATCAGTTGTTGGGTTGATCAGGCTCAGGGTGAGAACCTCAGCTTGCGGGATAAACAGTTCAAAGCTGATGGTCTGGGTAGCGCCGGCAGTTCCTTTGAGGCCGTCCTCCGAATATGGGGTTGCAGCGAAGGTGTACATGCCGGGTTTGAAGTCTTTGCCATACACATCGCCGTTGCTCTGGTTGTCGCCAAAGCTATAGTAGGGCGGGTTGCTCTCGGTTTGGGTGCGCTTCACCGGACCATTCAGCACGAGCTTCATGCTCTCGACTGGATCATTGCCTGGCAGGGCCTCAATGGCGAGGTCGTCGGTAGGCAGGGTAGTCAAATCGATTTTAGCTCCATTGGTCAGCATCATGATAGGCTGGTCGGTCTTGGCGTTGTACAGCACAAATCCAAACACGGCAGGTCCGGCAGCAAACACGTTCACGGTGGCGGTGCAAGTGCTGGTGTTGCCGCTGGCGTCGGCTACGGTCAGGGTCACGGTGTTGGCGCCGATGTTGGCAGTGGTGAAGCTGGTCACATCGGTGTCGATGCTCACGATGCCGCAGTTGTCTGAGGAGCCGTTGTTCACGGCATCTTCGGCGATGGTGGCCACGCCGGTGGCGTCAAGCTGGATGTTGAGGTTCTGGCAGATAGCCGTAGGAGCTGTGTTGTCCACTACGCTCACCTGCACGGTACAGGAGCTGCTGTTGCCTTGTTCATCTACTGCGGTGAGGGTAACCGGAATGCCGATAGGAGCGCTCACGCTGTGGTTGCCCAAGCCGCTCACGTCGTTGTTGTTGAATACATCCCACTCGGTGGCGAGGGTAGTGAAAGCTGCAGGGCCAGTGCCTGCTGGGTTAACGGTAACGCCAGCCAGCACAGAAGGCTTCCGGCGCAGGGTCTTGTCTACGGTGGAATAGCCACCGGCAGCGGTCCAGGCGGTGCCTGGGTCATTGCCAATGGAACCAAAAATATCCACGGTTTTGCCAGTGGCGGTGTTGTAGATTTCAACAGCGTCGTCGCCATTGAAATTGACTGCGCCGAGGGTAATGACCTGACCAGAGTAGGCAAGAGCGGAAGGGTTAGCCAAAACCACTGTCCCGCCGTTGGGCAACATTCCGCTCAGGGTTTGTGCCATAGAAATGGCAGGTGAACCATTGCTGTAAAGACGGAACTGGTAATTAGCCAGATTCACAGTTGAACCAGTGGCGTTGAACAACTCCACATATTTGGTGAAACCGCTGCCTTCCACGTACTCTGAAATGAACAATTCTTCAGCCGACACGATGGAAGCTGCATCAGCGCAATCAAAGCTCATTTTATCGAGGCTCAGGGTCACAGCGCCGCAATTGTCGACGGTTCCGCCGTCGATCATGTTGACCGTCAGACTACCCTGGCCATTTGCATCCAGCACTACTGTAGCGCTTTTGCAAACAACAGCAGGGGCAAGGTTGTCCACCACAAACACTTCGGTGGTGCAGGTGCTGGATTTGCCAGATTCGTCAGTCACAGTCAGCACAACAGAGATGCCTGGCGTGCCGAAAGAATGGCTGCCCAATCCAGTCACGTCATTCACGGCAGCTTGCTCCCATTCGGTAGCCAGTTCAGGAAAGCCAGCAGCAGGAATCCGGCCACTGGTCACGCTGCTCTTGCGGCGCAGGGTTTTGTCCAATGTGCCATTTCCACCCACTACCCACTGGGTTCCTGGATTTTCGCCAATCACGCCGAACACATCGACATAAGAGGCAGTGCTCACTTTGTAAAGGCCCATGGCATCGTTGCCATTGAAGTTGATGGCAGTGGCGTTGGTGGCGGCTCCGCCAAACACAGCAGCACTGCTGTTTTTGTACACAATGGTGGCTCCAGGTGCCAGGGTTCCGCTTAATGGATTGGTGGTGTTGGCAGTGGTGGCACCATTGGCAAAAAAGCGGATCTGGTAATCGGCAAGGTTCACTGTTGCGCCAGTTCCGTTGAAGATTTCGAGGTATTTGTTGAAAGAAGTTCCTTCCACATACTCAGAAATGAACAGGTCGGAGGCAACCACAGGGGCACCAGTAAGGTCGGCACAGGTGAAGCTCGTTTGGCTGGCGCCAAAACCCAGCAGTGCGGCAGGGGTACAATCATCGCTGCTGCCGCCGTTGAGGTCGGCAGGGTTGAGGGTGGCAGTGCCATTGGCTCCTAGGTAGAGCACAGCTGGCTGGCAAACAGCCACGGGAGCGCTCACATCGGTGCAGCCACCGCCAGTTTCAACGCCTTTTACTGTTAGCAAATCAAAGGCAATGTCTTCATCACCTGCTTCCAGGAATACCACTTGCAGGCGGAGTTCAAGGAGAGAGCCTGTACCGGCAATGCTGTTGCCAAAAGAAGCAAAGGATCCTGTGAGGGCAGCGCCGTCGCGCAAACCATCGAAGTCGGCGTCGAGGCCAGGCTCGGTGTTGAAAGTGCCCTGCTGAGGGGCAAATTGCAGAACTTTGGCCCAGGCTCCGCCATCAATGCGGGCCTCTACAAATACGAGTGCGTCGTTATCCCAGTCCTGGGCACCGTCGCTGGCGTCATCTTCGGCAAACAGGCCGGAGAAGCTCAGGCTGGTATAGCCGTTGATGTTGACCGGAGAAAAAGTGATCGTCACCGTTGTGAGGCCGGGGTTGTCGCCGTCAGTGTCTTGTGCAGCGAAAAAGAAGCCGCCGTCTGCGCCGGACACAACGTAATCGCTAGCGATGTTGCTGCCGTTGGTGCGGGTGAAAAAGTCGGAAAAGCCATCGCTAAACTCAGTAGCAGTGTAGCGGCTACCATTGCCATCGGTTTCAAAGCTTTCCGACCACAGGGTGGTTTGGGCCTGGGTGGCCAGGGCCGAGAGGCCCAGAAACGACAATGCAAGGGTTCGTTGCAAGGGTTGTGCCCAGGTTCGCAGGGCGGAGTCGAAGTAGGGACGGATCATAGAGAAATTGTTGGAAAAAATGAGGGAAGAAGGAAAGAGAAATTCGAGTTGCGTTTCAGAAATAGTCAGGCAGGTTGCCACTGAGTTTTTGCGCAAAATGTCAAATCGCGATGGTGTGATTGGTGGTGACGGATGCGGGCAGTTGGCAGGGACGATCAGCGCTTCCGGGCAGGCAAGGATGGAGCGGAGAAAACAAGTAGATTAATTTGCTGATAATCAGTAAGATTAAATAAAAAGTTGCCGCCATTGTTCTGCAACAATGCCTTGCTTTTCCAAAAGAGTTGTCTGGGTTTGGAGTTCAGATTTTAATATAACTTCTTAGAATCGAATTCAATCCTCCCGGTAGGTTAAGTTTTTGTAACCGTCGGTTTTGTGTTAAACAATTTTGCTGAAACGATGATCCACGTGCTCAATGGAGATGCCATTCAAACAGCCTGGACGGAGGCCCGCCTCCCCGGCCATGCCCTCATTTGCCGGGAATGTCTCGTGGATGGCCCCCTCGTGGCCGTGGATGAACCCGCCCGATGGAAACTGCGGGCCGCCTGGCTCGGCAATGCCTTTCCCAAGGCCCCAATCCTCTATCAGCGGGATGTTCAGCCCCTTTTTCAGCAGCTTATGGGCCTCCCCCCGGCAGAAGAGGTGGTTTTCTGGTTTGAAAATGACCTCTTCTGCCAGGTAAACTTCTGGTACCTCCTGTCGCTGCTGCCAGCCGAAACCAGGGCCTTCAGGGCTTTTCCTGTTGAGGTCAAAGGAACAAATCCATGGGGCGGCTTTGGGACAAATAGCCCCGCAGACCTGCAAACAGCATTTTCGGGCCGCGTGGCAATGAGCCCGGAAGATGTGCAGCTTGGAACGGCCTTGTGGAATGCCTTTCTGGAAGACGACCGGGAAAGCCTTGCTCAATTGGGCAATACTTCTTCCAAAGCTTTTCAGCAACTCCCTGCAGTCGTTCAGGCTCAGTTGGATCGCCAGCCCGACGCCTCCGGCCTCAACAGAATCGAGCGGTTTGTTCTCGCCCAACTGCAGGCAGGCACTTCCTCCTTTCAGGAAGTATTTCGCGCTTTCTGCGAGCAGGAAGGGATTTACGGCTTTGGGGATACACAGCTGGAACCGGTGTATCAGCGTTTTGCAAAAAGTGCCTGAGCCTTATTCCGGCGAAATGCTCCCTTCTGCCAGGAGCTTTTTGCGGGGATCCCAGACGATTTCCTTCAGCTTACCCGGCAGCACGAAGGTTTCGGTTACAGCCCGTTTATCTGAGCGGATGCTCAGATAGTGCATGTCTGCCTGCCCTTCGATGACCACGCCCAGTTCCACCATCACATTCCAGCGCTGGCCCGCGGCCTGGGTTTGGCGCAGGTTCACCGTCAGGGCGCTGTCCTGCAAGGTCCAGGTAGCTTTCAGCTGCGGGCTGCCTTCCCCAAACACCCATTGCGCAAAAAAGTCATCGAGCTCTCGGCCCGATACCTCCTCCATCATGGCCTGAAACTGTTGGGTGGTGGAATTATTTCCCTGATATTCAGCGTAGTAGGAGCGAATTCCTTCAAAAAACAGGTCGTCGCCGAGCTCCATTCTGAGCATGTGGAGCACCCAGCCGCCTTTTTCGTAGGAGTTGGCGTTGAGCAGTTCCATGGGGTCTTTCACCACTGTCGGAACAAGCGGCCCTTTGGGTGCGGTGCGGAAAATGGTTCTTTTATCGGCTTCCAGTTCCTGCCAGAGCTTGGCTTCGCCATGAGCGTGCTCCATCCAGAGGCTGGCAAAGTAGGTGGCAAAGCCCTCGCTGAGCCACAAATGCGGCCAGTCGGCCTCAGAGGCAGAATTCCCAAACCACTGGTGGGCAATTTCATGGGCAATGAGCACTTCGGAGCTTCGCTGGCCGGTCACGGAGCGCTCGTCGTAGAAAATGTTGGAGGCATTTTCCATTCCTCCGAAGCGCGTGGTGCTTTGCACGTTGGCCAGTTTTTCATAGGGAAAGGGAGCCACGAGGCTGTCGAAAAAGGCGAGAATGGGCAAAGCCAGCTCGTAGTCATAAAAGCCTCCGTCGCGCGATTGCGGATAGACCCAGGCTGTGACGGGGATATTTCGCAGGCGACCCACTTCCCCCACGGCGAAGCGGGCAGCGCCAAACACCATCACTTTGGGAGCCAGCGGGGTGGTGCAGTGGTAATGATGGAGGCGGTAATTTCCGGGGAGGTCGCGGGATTCTTTCCAGGTGCCATTGGCCACAACCTGGTAATGGGCGGGTGCCTCAACGAGCCATTCGCAGGTAGCTTTTTCGGCGGGGTGGTCAATGACGGGCAGCCAGTAGCGGGCCCGGGTGGGCCAGTTATCGCCGAAAAAGGTGCGCTCGCCGTAGGCATTTGCCGAAATCACGAGGCCATCTGCGGGCTTGCCTTTGTATAGCACGGTGAGGGTGCTTTTGCTGTCAGCAGAAAGGGCGGGCAGCGTAATTAGGACTTCGAGGCCGTTTTGAGAAAAGGTCAGGCTGTCAGCATCATTCCACAGCACTGCGCTCACTTCCATGCCAAAGCCAGGATATTCTTTGCGGGGGCCGATGAGGTCGAGGCTGATACTGGCCGGAACAGGGTCCTGCCAATGAACGTGGAGGACGGCTTTTCCCTGGATGACATCGCTTTCATCGCTGATCCTGATGCTAAACTGGTAATGCCCAACGTCCATTCCAGGCTCGGGACGGGGATAGCCCTGGGCGAAAGAAGATGACAAGAAGCCACAGCCGAGGCAAACGAGGAGAAAGAATCGAAGCAGGAAGGGTTTCATACAAAAAATAGGATGGAAAAGCTGCAACGGAGCTGCCGCATTGGAGGTCGTTTACAATGAAATCAGGTTCAACATCGTTCAGTTACCTGAAGTTAGACTAAACCTAGCAAACATGTTCTACAAAGCACCTATTTTCGCAGCCCTCCTGATTTTGGCCAGTGCCATCAGTTCTTGCAGCATTTACCCTGAAAACCCGCTGCTCGCCCTTAGCTCCAAAGAAAAGCGCGTTGCCAACACCTGGCGGGTATCCTATGCCTCCGACGAAGACGGAACTGAAGTGACGGATCAGGCTGCCGATGACCGCTACATCTTCTCCGAAGACGGGACCGCAGAATGGAAAACCACCTTTACGGGTGCTGACATTACCCTCACCGGCGAATGGGATCTCCTCGACGACGGCGCCACGCTGCAAACTACCCTCCAGTACACCATCCTGGGCGTAACCTACACTCAAACCGACAAGTTCAACATCCAGAAACTCACCGAAGATGAGCTCTGGCTGGAAGACGATGAAGACAACGACATCCAAATCCAGTTGTCCACCTTCTAACGAAAAAGCCCTTTGGGCCTTGAGAATCGAGTTGTTAGCGCCTGCCGGAACCATTCTGGCGGGCGTTTTTCTTTTTGCCGAATTTTCCCGCTCACTTCTCCCCACTCCATTGAAAAAGGTTCTACCTTTGTCCGGCAAATATCCCCAACTCAGGTATTTGCTATGTCCGTGGCCGACAAAATTCTCTTCGAAGGACTGACTTACGACGATGTTCTTCTCGCCCCTGCCTATTCCGAGATCCTTCCCCGCGAAGTCGATACCTCCAGCCTGCTCACCCGCAACATCCGGCTCAACCTTCCCATCGTCAGCGCGGCGATGGACACAGTCACTGAGCACCGCATGGCCATTGCGATGGCTGCAGCAGGTGGAATCGGAATCATCCACAAAAACATGCCCATCGACGCACAGGCCGAGCAGGTTCGCAAGGTCAAGCGCTCCGAAAGCGGCATGATCGTTGATCCCATCACCCTCAGCCCCGAAGACACCCTCGCAACGGCCTACCGCATCATGCAGGAACACCGTATCGGGGGAATTCCCATCGTGGACAATAGCCAACGGCTCGTGGGCATCATCACCAACCGCGACTTGCGCTTCAATCCTGCCAACGACAGGATGATCAAAGACTACATGACCGCCGAAGGCCTCATCGTGGCACCCGAAGGGACCACCCTCGATCAGGCAGAAGAAATCATCCGGCAAAATAAAGTGGAAAAGCTTCCCGTAGTCGACGCCGACGGGAAGCTGATTGGGCTGATTACCTACCGCGATATCATCAAGCGGCAAAATTTTCCCAAAGCCTGCAAAGACCACCTCGGTCGCCTGCGCGTGGGCGCAGCTGTGGGCGTTACGCCCGATACCTTCGACCGAATCGAAGCACTGGCCAAAGCCGGAGTGGATGTCATTACCGTGGACACCGCTCACGGCCATTCGGCTGGCGTTCTGAAGGTAATCAAAGAAGTAAAAAGGCGCTTCCCTGACCTCGACGTCATTGGCGGCAACGTGGCTACCCGGGACGGTGCCCTGGCCCTGATTGAAGCTGGTGTTGATGCCGTGAAAGTGGGGGTAGGCCCAGGCAGCATTTGCACCACCCGCGTGATTGCCGGGGTGGGGGTGCCGCAGCTCACTGCTGTGCTCGAAGCGGTAAAGGCCGCTGCCCCTGCTGGCGTGCCCGTTGTGGCAGACGGCGGGATCAAATACTCCGGCGACCTCGTCAAAGCCCTCGTGGCAGGAGGCAGCTCCGTGATGCTCGGCGGCTTGCTCGCCGGCACCGACGAAAGCCCGGGTGAAACCATCCTCTACGAAGGCCGCAAATTCAAAACCTACCGGGGCATGGGCTCCATTGAGGCCATGAAGGAAGGCAGCAAAGACCGCTACTTCCAGGATGTGGAAGACGACATCGCGAAGCTCGTTCCTGAGGGGATTGTGGGTCGTGTTTCCTACAAAGGCCAGGTCGGCGAAGTGCTTTACCAACTGGAAGGTGGCCTCCGGGCAGGAATGGGATACGCTGGTGCCCCCAACATCGAAACCCTCCAAACCCGGCATTTCATTCGCATCACCAATGCAGGCCTCACCGAAAGCCACCCCCACGACGTGACCATCATCAAAGAAGCGCCTAACTATTCCCGGCGCTAATGTTTCCTCACAAGCAGGATCATCTTTCAAGCCGGGAAGGTCATCCTGCTGTTTGTTCACGCCAACCCTACCACGATGACCCCCATTCCATACGGTCGGCAGGAAATCACCGAACAAGACAAAGCTGCTGTTCTTCGGGTGCTGGAGGGCGGCTGGCTAAGTGGCGGCCCCGAAATCGAAGCGTTTGAAGCGGAGTTTGCCCGGTATATCGGCGCTCCCTATGCGGTGGCGGTGGCGAATGGCAGCGTGGCCCTTCATCTCTGCGCCATGGCGCTGGAGGTAGTCACCGGCCAGACCTGGATCACCAGCCCCATTACGTTTGCTGCCACGGCCCATGCCATCCGGCTGTGTGGCGGTGAGATTCGCCTGGTAGATGTGGACCCGGCCACCGGCCTGATAGACCTCGACCTGGTGGAGGAACTGCTCGAAGCCTCCCCTGCGGGAACTTTTGCCGGGATCCTGCCGGTGCATTATGCCGGACACCCTGTTGACATGCCCCGGCTGCATGGTCTGGCAGGGAAACATGGGCTCCGCATTATCGAGGATGCCTGCCACGCCCCCGGAGGAGAAGGCCCCGGCTTTCGCTGCGGCGACGGGCGATTTGCCGATCTGGCTATTTTTTCCTTTCACCCGGTGAAGCACCTCACCACCGGAGAAGGCGGGATGATCACCACCGCAGATTCCCGGCTTGCTGAGCGTCTGCGCAACCTGAGAACCCACGGCATTGAGCGTCGCTTCGACCATTTGCCGGAAGGATCCCCGCCCTGGTACTATGAAATCCACGAACTGGGCCTCAATGGCAGGCTGAGTGCCTTGCAGGCAGCCCTTGGCCGCTCCCAGCTCACCATGGCCGGGCCCTGGCTGCAGCGCAGAAAGGACCTGGCAAGGCGCTATCACGACGCGCTCGCCGGAAGCACCTATGGCCTGCCTCCGATGAACGAAGGCCACGCCTGGCATTTGTTTGTGATCCGCCACCCTCAGCGGGAGGCCCTGTTCCATTTTCTGCGCAGCCGGCAGATTTTTCCGCAGGTTCACTACGTGCCCCTGCACCATCACCCTGGCTATGCCGAAACCGCCCGGCAGTCGGGGCCGCTGCCCTGTGCCGATGCCTTTTATGCGTCCTGCCTCAGCATTCCCCTGTTCCACGGCATGACCGACGAAGAGCAGGACCGGGTGCTGGCGGCCCTTAGCGATTTTGAACAGGGGCAGGCCTGATCGCAATGCGCGAACAATCAATCATTTGACCTTTCTCGCAAACTTGCACGGAAAAACCTCCACTGGCATGCCTTATTGTGCAGATCGGGCCGGTTTGGACCTTTGGATGGCCCGGCATGGCATAGCTATTGCCAACTAAAGTTATCCCCCGCTTATTGCCCAATCCAATCCTGCATCATGCATGCTGGCAGTCCTGCTGTTTTCCTTGCTCATGCCCACGCCTCCAACAAAACGAAGGGAACCCAGGCCCTGCGGTCACGGCACCGCGAGCTGAGCGAAGGCCGGGAGGGGTTCCTGTGGTTGCGCGAAGGCCATGGCGCTGCGCCAGTGGCGGCTGAGGTGTTTGCTGGGCAGGGATCTGCACAACCAATCAGCGGGATTCATTTGTTGGGAGGGGGGGAGCTCACGACCAGTTGGTGGATGAATGACTATGCGGGCAAGCAGCGGCAAATCGAAGGGGATGCCCTGCAACTGGACCGCGTGAAAGGCCTCGTCTGGGTCTGGATCGAGGGGGTTCAGTCGGCGGAGTTTTGTGAAAAAATGCTGTTTGGAGGGGCTAATGTGGTGCTGTGCGGAAATGGAAAACTTGCCGAAGGCTGGTACGATGGCTTGCTGGAAGGGCTCTCCCTTCGCCAGGCATGGGAGCGACTTGAGGCAGGGCCGGTGACTCCGATTCCCTCCGATCCATTTGCCTATTGGAACTGGCGGGAACAGCGTTCAGACGAAGCGACAGGCAGCGCAATGTTCGTTTTTTCCCACAAAATAGACTTTCTCGACGAAAAAATCTGTCTGGGAACTCCCAAAGTTTCCCGGCCTGCCGAGCCTGCCAGCAAAAAAAAGCAGGAAGAAGAGCAAGTGTCTTCGTGGGTGTTGCAGGAGGGTTCGCGGAGCCTGGACCAGGCCCGCCGCGAAGAGCTGGAATATCGCCATCCGCAGGAGGCGAGGGTGTCGGCACAGGCCCTGGTTCTCGCCAATGGCTTCGAGGCCGAATGGGGCATCCCCGAGGAGCGGGTCGCAGAAATTACTTCCCGCGAGGATTTTCGCTTTCAGCCGCGCCGCAGGATACTCGCTACCGTGATGAGTGCCTGTCTTGGCGTGGGATTGCTGATGGTGGGTTTCTGGCAAATGGGCTGGCAGCTGAGCCACGAGCAGCGCGACCGACTGGCCTATTTTTCCACCTTCTCCGACAGCGCAGGCTTTCGGGTCATTCTGCTACCCTTCAACCGGGAGGAAGGATGCAGCCCCACCGAAGTGTGGGATGAAATGGCGGTGCGCGACTTTCTCATGCTAAGCCCGGAGTCAAAAGAGCTGAACCTGGAGGTAACCTACCTTACGCCAGGCTCCTGCCCCGACCGGGAAGAAGATGCGCGTCGTCTTGCTGAAATTTATCACGCCGATTTGCTGGTATGGGGCGATGCCTCGCACACCGGCAGCCAGCAGCTTCAGCTTCATTATGTGCTGGCCGAAGGCGCTTCTGACCTCCAGTTGAAGCGGCTCATGGAGCGGCACCGCCTTGCCAACGGCTACCTGGGTGGCAGCCCGGAGGGCGTGGTGGCCCAGATTCTGGCGCTTGGCTTTTTCGCTCACCAGCGACCAAGGGAAGCCATGATTCAACTCAACCCCACGGAAGAAGTGCCCTGGTCTGTCGCTGTTTGGCGGGAACTGGCCATTGTGCTCAGCCTGGAGGAACTCCATCAGCCAGAAATGGCTCTGGAGCGCTGCCAGCTCGCCCTCGGCACCCTTGGCGACCAGCCAGCCCTTTCCTTTCATGCCCGCCGGTTGAAAGACATCGTGTTTCCGCCTTCCTCCGCCACCCAATCTGATGAGGAAAAACCAGCCGGCCCGGCCTTTGCGTCAAGTGAGAGGTAAAGTGGATAATGGCAGCAGAATTACCTGGTTTGCGGTTCCTCAGCTGTTCATGGCCTCCACTCATTGGCTAATTCCAGTACTTCCTGGTATAATTTGTTGCTGATTCGAAACCCAATTTCACCAGTTAGCCTATCCAAAAAAGGCTTGATTGCCTGGATGAGACCAAGTTCCTTTGCCTCGATCAAAACACCCAGCAGGCCCGTGATCACGATCCCCATTTCCGCTGCATCAGATTTGAAATTACCGAGGTATCGCTAATGACAATCATATGATGCCCTATTTTATTCGCCACATCTGTCAGGAGGACCTTTGGCGGAGCTTTCTAAGATTTTCCCTGTCAATGCGCAGGTCTTCCGAATCATACTTGATCAGGACACCGCGCCGGGCCAGTTCTTTCTGGAAAGTAAGATGATTGAGCATTGACAGGTTTCGGGCCTGCCCCATAGACAACCGACCCGTATCGTAGAGATGTGCCGCCATTTCGACCAACAGCTCCTCCGCCGTGATCTCGGCTTTTTTCAACAGCTCTTCCTTGATCAGCAGATCCATGTCTCGTTTTTGCGACTATAAAATGAATATGTGGTTGTACGACGAAGGCCCGGTTCCGGCACCTGATGTTGGACAATGCCAGAAGGAATATATGCTTTTTCCGGGAAATGCAGCAGAAATTTCAAATGATGAAGGGGAACCAGAGCGCACCGCCAGTGAGATGGGTAGATAAGGGTTGAGGACGGAGACCAGGCATTGATATCTATTACCACGGAGGTACTCATGCCCAGATATCCGGGTCAATGTTGCCGAAAGCCGCAGTGTTCCGCTCAAACTCTGCTGCCTCTTCCTTCGTCCAGGTGCCTGCGAGGCGGTCGAAATCTGTGGGCTTTTCAGCCTGCTGGCGGACAGAGGGCATGCCCAAAAACTGGTGAAGGGCCTCGAGCAATAGCTCTGAGACGGCCAGGCCACGGTGTCTGGCTTCAATATTCAGGCGAAGCCAGAGCGCAGGATCAAGTTGCGGAACTTCCAGTTTCATATGCAATTGTACGCAAAATTTTCTGAGAATGGGCTGGTTCAAGCGGCCTTTTTCTGCACGGCTGGCGGAATAGGAAGATTCTTTTCAGCCTTGGTTATTGGCAAATGCATGCCTGGGAAATGCGGGAAATCCCTCCTTCACAACACCGGCGTTAGCAACTGAAAGCCGGCCTTGTCCAGCTCGTTCATCAGGGGAATGAGCACCTTTGTTGATAAGCCAAAGAGCAGCAGGTAGCCCATCACATCAGTAAAGGAAGTGATGAGAATGGAGGAAGCTACTGCGGGGTCAACGCCCAGTCTTTCCAGGGTAATGGGAATGAAACTGCCCAAAAAACCGGCCAGAAGCATGTTGAAAAACATGGCGCAAAACACCACCATGCCCATCATTGCCACAAACTGAGGGTCGGGGTTGGGGTTCAGAAAAGTAACAGCCATCGAGACCACGGCTCCCAGCATCAGGCCGTTGATCATGCCCACGCTCACCTCCTTGAGAATCACGCGAAAGGCCCTTCTGGAAGGCAGGCTGTCGGTGGAAATGCGGCGAATGGTAACGGCCAGGGTTTGGGTGGCACCATTGCCCGCCACCCCGGCGATGATGGGAATCAGGCTGGTGAGGAGCACGAGCTTTTCTACAGTGCTGCTAAACTGAGAAATAACAAAAGCAGACAAGGTGGCTGTCACGAGGTTGATCAGCAGCCAGGGAATGCGGCTGCGCACGGAGTTGGCCCAACCGCCACGCAGGTTTTCATCTTCAGAAACCCCCGCAAAACTGAGCATGTCCTCGGTGCTCTCCTCCTCGATCACGTCCAGCACGTCGTCAAACGTAATGCGGCCCATGAGTTTTCCCTGCCCGTCCACCACAGGCAGGGTGGGAAGGTTGTACTGTGACATCAGCTTGGCCACTTCCTCCTGGTCCATGTCCACATTGACCGACACCACATCCGGGTCCATAATTTCCCGGATAAGCTCAGCATTCTTAGCCAAAAAAAGATCCCTGAACCCCACATGCCCTAACAGCTGGTTCTGCTCATCAACCACGTAGATGGTGTAGAAATCGTCGTTTTCTTCTGCCTGGGCCACGACCTCGCGCAGAGCTTCCAGCTTGGTCATGGTTTCGCGCACCTTCACGAGGTCGGGGTTCATGAGCCCCCCGGCAGAGTCTTCCTCGTAGGTAAGCAACTGGGAGATTACGCTTTCTTCCTCTGCGGGGAAATAAGCGAGAATCTTGTCCTTATACTCATCCGGGATGAGCACCAGCAAGTCGGCGGCATCATCAGGTGCCAGCTCCATGATGAGCTGGGCAGCCGTTTCGGGGTGGAGGGCCGTGAGGATCGCGCCGGGGTTGCTGTCTTCATCCATTTCGGAAATGGCCTCCGAAATGATCTCAGCGGGTACCTGCTGGATGATTTTGGTGCGAATCTCCGTTGAAGAATCTTCCAGCACCTGTGCTACTTCACTGGGATGCAGGAGGGAGACCAAGGCCCGAACCCGGGCATTGGGAGCCTTGAGCAGGCGTTTAACCCGCTCTACGCGCTGTGGGCTGTGGTAGGATTCGACGGCCAAGGCTTTGGGGTTAGCGAAATGAAACGAAATACACCCGCTCAGCAAGGCCAGGAGAAAGGTGAAAGCACCGGAAGATCTCTCACCCCCTGCACTACCCACCCCAAGTCTTTCCTAGCGCAACCATTTAACAACCAGCAGCACGAGGGCAAACAAAAAAACCAGCAGCGAAATCTTGTTGATTCCGTGCATGATCCTGAGGTTTTCGCTGGTGGGCTCATCCGGCCCTGGCTTGCGAAACGTGATGTATCCGACGATTTTTTTCCAGACTTCCATGCTGGATCAACTTTCGCACCGAAATTATGTTTTTCCCAGGGAAAAATCAGGCAATTTTACCCAAAACTAACCCCTCTTGCTTGCCCATGAACCTCCAGAACTGGAAAGACCTGCTTCAGGAGCGCAACCTGCTCTCCGCCATGCTGGCTTCCCCGCAGGGTCGCCTGTCGATGGAGGAAGGCCTTTCGCTGGTTGGGCAGGATGCCTCCCGCCTGGACGTACTGATTCGTCAGGGCTGGCTGCTGCTCCTGGAAGGGGTCTTACAGCCGGGCATCAGCCTGTTGGCGTTGCGGTTGCTGAGCCCCAATTTTTCTTCGGCCCAGGCACTCTGCATCCTGGCCGGGCAGGAGGTGCTGCAACTCGCTACGGCAACCGACCGGGAGCAAGAGGTGGATCGACGCAGGCAATTGGGCCAGGAGTTGTTTCGGCGAATGGCAGACCTGCGCAGCCTGATCTATTTCGTGGAGGCTTATCTCCCGTTAAATGCAGAGGAGGAGCTTCGGCAAACCACGGCAGCGACCTGGCAACAATGGGCACGCCACCTTCAGGCGGTCAATATCCGGAGTGCGTTCTATCCCGAATGGGAGCCCCTTCAGCAAGCGCTTGTCGGCGAACTTTCAGCCGCAGCGCGCCGCTTGTCGCAGGGTTCTGCTCCTTCCGATCCGGCGCATCTTCGGCGAATGACAGTCATCGATGGCCTCGCCAGGGGCGAAACCGCGTTGCACAGCAGCTTGTCGCGCCTCGTGGCAGAAGGGCAGGTGCTGGCCTTGCACAGCCAGCTCAGCGTGGTGGTTCATCCTGACTGGCCGGGACGCCTGCCAGAAACGCAGGCAAGCCGGCCTCCGGCATGGGAGGTAAGCCAACTTCATGGCGCAAATTTTTCTGACTGGGAAGACCGCTGGCGGGAGTCGGGGCTGGACCTTTTCCGGTTTGTTCAGTATGAAT
Source organism: Bacteroidia bacterium (assembly GCA_041741415.1). Lineage (GTDB taxonomy): Bacteria > Bacteroidota > Bacteroidia > J057 > J057 > JANQTF01. Next base: position 24,390 of record JBGSKC010000027.1, read on the forward strand.
GCCAGGAGGCAAACCTGGGCGAGGGACCTGTGCTGGACAGGTTTCGGCGAATGTTGCAAGAGGCCGGGGAGCGGGTAAACTGGCAAAAAGATCCCACGGGCGCCTACTGGGAGGTATGGCCCGCCGTGTGATTTTTCATTCACCCGACAAGCCGCCCATTTTTACTTTTTGTCCTTCATCAGCGCCTGAAAGGCATACATTTCATCCCGGAGCCGGGCAGCCTCCACGAAGTTGAGTTCCTTGGCCGCTGTTTCCATTTCCTTGCGGATGTTGGCGATTTTCTTCTTCAGCTCATCCTGGGTCATGTATTCGGCGGCGGCTTCGGCGGCAATGCTTACCTTTTCTTCAAACTCTTCGAGGGATTTGGCGCGGCTGCCAAGTGCGTCATGGAAAATGTCGCGGGTATGGCGGCGAACAGTCTGCGGCACGATGCCATGCTCCACGTTGTAGGCCATTTGCCGGCTGCGGCGATACTCGGTTTCATCGATGAGCTGCTTCATCGAGTCGGTGATTTTGTCGCCGTACAGGATGACCCGGCCATCCGAATGTCGTGCAGCACGGCCTGCAGTCTGGATCAGCGACTGGCCTGAGCGAAGAAAGCCTTCTTTGTCAGCGTCGAGAATCGCCACCAGGGCCACTTCGGGCAGGTCGAGGCCTTCGCGAAGCAGGTTTACCCCCACCAGCACATCAAACTTCCCCTCCCGAAGGTCCCGCAGGATGTCCACCCGGTCCAGCGCGTCGATGTCGGAGTGAATGTAGCGGGCCTTGATGTTGAGGTCGCCGAGGTACTTGGTCAGTTCCTCCGACATTCGCTTTGTGAGGGTGGTTACGAGCACGCGGTTGCCCCTTTTCACTTCTTCGTCCACCTCGTCGAGGAGGTCATCCACCTGGTTGCCGCAGGGCCTCACTTCCACAGGTGGATCGAGCAGGCCGGTGGGCCGCACAATTTGCTCCACCACAATTCCCGCGCTTTTTTCCAGCTCATATTCAGCCGGGGTGGCGCTCATGTACACGACCTGGTTAACGAGGGAGTTGAATTCGTCAAACTGCTGAGGCCGGTTGTCGAGGGCGGAGGGCAGGCGAAAACCGTGTTCCACGAGGGTGAGTTTGCGCTGGCGATCGCCGTGGTACATGCCGCGGATCTGCGGAAGGGTGACGTGGCTTTCGTCGATGACGAGGAGGAAATCTTCGGGGAAATAGTCGATAAGGCAATAGGGCCGGGAGCCGGGAGATCGGCGGGAGAGGTAGCGGGAGTAGTTTTCGATCCCGGAACAATAGCCAAGTTCGCGCATCATTTCGAGGTCAAACTCGGTGCGCTCCTTGAGGCGGTTGGCCTCCATGTACATGCCCTGGTCCTCAAAATATTTGACTTGTTTGACCAGATCATCCTGAATTTCGAAGATAGACTGCTGCACGGATTCGCGGCGGGTAACGAAGAGGTTGGCCGGGTAAATGGTGTAATCGCGCAGCAGGTCGATTTTTTTACCCGTTCCCGGCTCAAAGCGCTCGATCCGTTCAATTTCGTCGCCAAAAAAGAGGAAGCGGAGCGCCACATCGTCGTAGGCGGGGAAAATATCGACAGTGTCGCCCTTGACGCGGAATTTGCCGGGCTCCAAGGTGGTCTGGCTGCGGCTGTAAAACAGGCGGACGAGGCGGTCGAGGAAGACATTCTGCGAAATCACCTGCCCGACATTCGCATAGAAAACATTGGACAGGAAGTCTTCCGGCTTTCCGATGCCATAGATGCAGGAAACAGAGGCTACCACAATGACATCGCGGCGACCGGAAACAAGGGCCGTGGTGGCGCGCAGGCGCAGTTTTTCGAGGTCCTGGTTAATGGCCAGGTCTTTTTCGATGTATGTGTTGGTGGTGGGAATGTAGGCCTCGGGCTGGAAGTAGTCGTAGTAGGAAATGAAGTATTCGACCAGGTTGTGGGGAAAAAATTCCTTGAACTCGCCATAGAGCTGCGCCGCCAGGGTTTTGTTGTGGCTAATGATGAGCGTTGGGCGCTGCACCTCGGCGATGACGTTGGCAATTGTGAACGTTTTTCCGGAACCAGTTACCCCCAGCAGGGTTTGATGAGCTTCTCCCTGGTTCACCCCCTCGGTTAGCAGGCGAATGGCCTGGGGCTGGTCTCCAGCCGGGGTGTACTCCGAATGCAGTTCAAATGGGCGGTCTTGTGCGGGTTGCTGCATAGAAGGGCTGGGAATGGGAGTGGATGAACGGAGGACAGGAAGATCCGGAAGGATCGGGTTCAGGGCGAAAGACGGAAAAATTAGCCCATTTCTCAAACCCCGGCTCCCCCCGGCAACAGAAAGATTCAAAGCCGGGGAGATGTTTCCGTCGGTTTTTACGGAGAACCGCATTAACTTGCTTCCTTCCATCCTGTTCATTTTGCCTCATGCGCTGGACCAACTTTCTCCTCTCTCTGCTGCTCACCGCAGGTTTTCTGGTGCTGCTGCTTGTTCCTGTCGGACCTGCCACCTTTCCGCTGGGCTCTTTCCTGGATCCTTTTCAGGGGTTTTGGCAAAACGCTTTTTCCGGCGAAGAGAAACCGGATCCGGTTATCCCGCTGAGCGGCCTCTCCGGGAAGGTGGAAGTGGTGATTGACGAGCGGGATGTGCCGCACATTTTCGCCGACAAACTCACCGATGCTGCTTATGTGCAGGGCTACCTCACGGCCAAAGACCGCCTCTGGCAGATGGATTTTCAGATCCGCGCGGCAGCAGGCAGGCTCAGTGAGCTCATCGGCGTGGGGCCCGACTCTGCAGTGCTCAACCTCGACCGCACCGCCCGCCGAAAAGGCATTCCCTGGGCCGCCGAAAACACGATCCGCATGATCAGGGAGCAGGACCCCGAGGTCTATGCCCTCCTCGAAGCCTACTCCAACGGCATCAATGCCTGGATTGACCAGATGTCACCCGCCGACTGGCCCCTTGAGTTCAAAATTCTTCATTACCGCCCCGAAGCCTGGTCGCCCTACAAGTCGGCCCTGCTCATGAAGTACATGGCTGATATGCTCGCCGCCGGAGCCTCCGACCTGGAGTACTCCTACGCCATGGAGCTGTTTGGCAGAACCTATTTCGACCTTCTTTACCCCGAATATCCCTACGCCCCGGATCCCATTGTGCCCGCCGGGACGCTCTGGCCCGCCGATTCTACCATGCCAGCGCCTCCCGCTGCTCCGGCCAGCTACCTGCCCGAGGGCCTCGCAGGCGTGAGCCAACCCTTCGGTCGCACCCCCGAAGGCATCGGATCCAACAACTGGGCCGTGGCCGGGAGCAAAACTGCTACCGGCAAGCCGCTCCTCGCCAATGACCCCCACCTCGGCCTCAACCTTCCTTCCATCTGGTATGAAACCCAGGTTGTGGTGCCGGGAATGAATTGCTATGGCGTTACCCTGCCCGGCGCCCCCGGCATCGTGATTGGCTACAATGACTCCATCGCCTGGGGCGTCACGAACGGCTCGCAGGATGTGATGGATTTTTACACAATTGAATACCAGGACGCCACGCAGAAAGCCTACCGCTACGCCGACGGCTGGAAGCAGGTGGAAATCCGGGTGGATACCTACTTTGTGAAGGGAGGAGCCCCCATGCTGGACAGCGTTCGCTACACGGATATCGGGCCGGTGATGTATGACCAGGCTTTTGGCGACACCGACAAACCGCTGGCCCTGCGCTGGATGGCCCATGAGTCTGGCAATGAGATCAGAACTTTCCTGGAACTGATGCGCAGCCGCAACTATAAGGACTATGAGGCGGCTCTCACGCATTTTGTCTGCCCGGCTCAAAACTTCGTTTTCGCCAGTGCCGCGGGCGACATCGCCCTTTGGCAGCAGGGCAAAAATCCCCTTCGCTGGAAGGAACAGGGCCGCTTTGTGCTCGATGGCAGCAACCCGGCTCACCGCTGGCAGGGCTTTATTCCCCAGCCCCACAACCCCCACGTCGTGAACCCCGCTCAGGGCTTTGTTGGCTCGGCCAACCAGCACCCCACCGGACCGGAATATCCCTACTACTACACCGGCGGCTATGATGCCTCCCGGGGCCGCCGTCTGTTTGAGTTGCTTCGGCAAACCGACTCCGCTACTGTCGAAGACATGATGGCCATCCAGCAGGACGCCCTCAGCACCTATGCCCGCGACATCCTCCCCCTGATGCTGGCAGAGCTCGACACCACGGTGTTTGAAGATTATAGCTGGTCGGCCTACCGGGCGCTGAAAAGCTGGGACTATCGCTACGACAGGGAAAAAGAGGCGGCGACCCTCTTTCACTTCTGGTGGGAGTCGCTGATGACGGCCATCTGGCAGGACGAATGCGAGCAGGAGGTGCCGATCGACTGGCCGAGCTGGGCCACCACTGTGCGGATTCTGCGCGATTCCACAGAGTTCAAATTTTACCAGAAAACAGGCTCCTCCGTTCACTATGACCGCCGCCGCCTGGTGAATGAAACCTTCGACAAACTCGTGGGACAGCTGAGCGGGGATTTCCCCACACAGTCTGACTGGAACTGGGGCGACCGCAAGGGGACCCATGTCCGGCACCTGGCGCGGGTGCTTGCTCCGTTCAACAGGATGGTTGTGACGGACGGGGTGCGGCATGTGCTCAATGCCACCGACCGCACCCACGGGCCCTCCTGGCGCATGGTGGTGTCGCTGGGCGACAAGCCGACAGGCTACGGCATTTACCCTGGCGGACAGGTAGGCCATCCCGGCCACCCGCGCTACGATGCTTTTCTCGACAAATGGTCGGTCGGAGAGTACTACCAGCTCTGGCGGATGACCTCCGCCGGTGACCGCACAGGCACTGTTCGCGCTGCCATGACCTTCCAACCCTCCACCTGACCCCAGCCTGGCTTTATACCCGGGCCCTGCACATGTTTCCTGCTGCCCCGCCTGTCAATATTTCACAGACATGAGATTCCTTCTTCGATTCCTTCTGATTCTGGCTCTGGCCTTTTTGCTGCAGCAATGGCTCCCTTTCTGGTCGGTGGCCATTGCCGGGTTTACTGTTGGGTTGCTGTTGTCGCAGAAGCGCAGGCGGCGGCTGTATGGCAAGAATACCCCTCCGGCCCGGGCCTTTCTGGCGGGGCTGCTGGCGATTGCGGTGCTCTGGGGCGTGAAGGCATTTCTGATTGACCAGGCCAACGGCCATCAGCTTTCCACCGATGTGTTTACCCTTATTTTCCAAAGTCCGGATGCGCTGCCCTCGCCTCACTGGGTGATGATCGGGCTGAGCAGTCTGCTGGGCGGGCTGTTGGGCGGGTTGTCGGCGTGGTCGGGCAATCAGCTGGGAGAAGCGGTGCAGGGCGGGAGGTCCTGAGGGTTGCTGCCTGAGCGGGGCTTTGGTTCACTACTGTGGAAGTGGGGAGGTTATGTGCGAATATCTGTGGCAAGAATACCTGAAGGAGAGCCCACCACAGATGAACACAGATGTTCACAGAGCAGGACAAGATTCAGAAGTTGCGGAAAGAAAGCCGAACATTTCCTGGCGATGATCAGGCTTACACTTTGGTAATTGTTACCACAAGAGGCATTTTTCAGGCACGCTCTAGGATGCTAAACGCACCATTAAAATTTTTTGTAGCCAAGTTGTTCATGATTTTCCATATAGTCCCAATATTCCGGATAGCTAGAAAACTCCACCAATTGATAAGGAATAGCCAATTTCCTGAATCTATTTTCTGAGTCCAATCTACGAACCTTAATGACCAACAACCCGCTTTCAAACTTATAGAACATTGTGCCTGCAAATGGAGGAAGTACCACATCTTCTTTGGAGTCACTGTCAACCTTTCTGGCGCTATTGTTTGAGATTGCTGATACTTCGTAGTTCAGGCCCCGTGCATCTCGTTTCAGGTAAATACATTTCCACGGATTGTTAGGTGAACAGACTTTTTTTACTTCCACGCTGGAGCAGCCTGAAAGAAACATAATCAAAAGAAGCGTTACTAACAACAAGGCACGATACATGGGAAGAGGTTGGAGAGGGAAGATAGGGGATTTTGGGAAAGGAGAATATGTCTTTTCCCTCAGGCTTCAAAGAGGCTTTGCGGGAGTTTCGGTGACGGAGGACAAGGACCAGGTCGCAAGGATAAAGTTTGGTCCACCACTACGCCCACCCTCAACCCGCCCCTCCTCATTTGCAATGCTTGTCCCGGAGTTCTTCCATTTCCGGGCCGTAGTGGAAGGTGTAATTGGGGTCTTATTGCCGGGTTACTGGTAAAAATAAAGCAACAACACGTCAGGAACCAGGCAACGACACGTTTTTCTTTATGTTCGGCACAGTGCCAGTCGAAACCTGCACGGTGACTCATTTTGCCCTTAAAAATTTCACAAGAATGCTGACCTTTTACCCCGATTCTCAGGCAGCGAATTGCTTTCCTGCTTCGTCTGATCTCTAAACCCACCTGCCCCCATGCGCTCCGTTGCTCACCAGCTAATGGTCCTGGGATTCATGATACTACCGGCGGCCTCCCTCGTGGGGCAGTCGTTGTCTGTGCATGTGGGGGTGGGAGAGAATTATTTGCTGGCGTCGGACTGGTGGCAGAAGGAGAATATCTGGCGGAATTCCAATATCGGGTTTCCTGTTCTGTGCCAGCTGGAATACCGGCGGGGTCATGCCTGGGCATCACTGGGAATGGAAGGCGGGCGCTATCGCTGGGCTGCAGGGCCCGGCACGCCGATCTGGCCGGGGCGCAACCGGCCGATACAGCTGGAGCAAAGCTGGTGGGGGCTCCTCGGCAGCCTCACGGCGGGCCTCCGGTATGGTGTTGGCTTCCGCGACCGGATTGAAGTATCACCCTATCTCGGCGCAGCCTGGGACTGGCACCAGGAAGTAAGCGGCTGCTCAGCCGGTTCTACCCTCGGCCAGGACCTGCAAGTTCCCGTGGCACACGCCCACATGGAAACCCAGGTGTCGAGCAGTTTGCTGCTGGGGGGCGGCATGCATTTCGATGTTCCTCTGGAAGCTGCGTCTCAACCCATCTGGTTGCGCCTCGGCGTAGGTGCCTGGTGGCGGGAAAGCGGGCTCCTTGCGGGCAGCTATGAATGGTGGGACAATGGCGGCAGCATGCAGCAACAACCTCCCTGGGGAGTTGGCGGCCCAAGGCCCGGCCAGCGCATCAAAGCTCCGCTTTGCCCGCCCCTTTCCGTTGAACCCGACCACCACTTGCCCATTTCCCTTCCCGGTGCTCAGCTGAAATGGACAATCGGCATTCGCTTCGACTTACTCGCCCGCTAGCACAAATTCAGGAGTCAAAACACGCATTTATCTAGTCAATCACCACGCTCATACAATCTTACCACATCCCTTCATTTTAATTCTTTAGCTTACAATCAGATTTTAACCACACACTCATGAAACCAATCCGAAACATATTTCTGTTGCTCCTGTCCCTGGCTTGCCTCGGCCTCACACTCTACGCTCTGCTGGAAGGCGGAGATCCTGGGGTGAACATGACGCAGGCCGCTTATCAATCCGCTGATTCCCTTGAACCCGCCTGGGCTTCCACCCGCGACAGCCTTCGTCTGAAATAATCAGCCATTCACCGCCCAATACCCTACCACACGATCATTTCGGTCCATCGGACCACGGAAGTACACCAGCACGAAGTAAGCATTTTCCGCATCAGTTAGCCGGCCCTGAAAGGTGCTGGCCTCCCCTTCTGCGCCCATTGCCGCCGCAGTCACATACTGAAAATCGTAGTAGCCTTGTTTGATCAGCAGTTCAAGTTCGTAGCGATGCAATTCCTCGTTCCAGCGCATCCTGTTGGCGGCACCATGCTGCCAGTCGAGCCATTTGCCGGAAACAAACACTTCACCGCCTGACAGCGGGGCGGAGCGTTGCAGCGAAAAATACACATACACATAATCGGCCTGCACTTCGGGACGCTGCCATTCCTGCACCTCAATCAGAAATTGTCCGTTCAGGTCGGGTTGTCTGCCAAACGTATTCACCTCCCAGGCCTGATCGGAAAAGAGAAACACGTCGTCCACCTCCTCCCGGGCTTCTACTTCCTGGATTTGTGCCGACCAAAAGCGGGTGCTGCGAATGTCGAGCGGCCTGAACTCGTGCCCGTTCGGAAACCATGTGAGCAAAGAACCCTCAAACCGGACCTGCCCATTTATGAGGCTATGGGGTTGGAGAATGATCTGCTGGTCGAACCTGCCATTGGGCATGAGCCTCACCTGCAGGTCAGTCATGGGGTTAAACAGTTCCAGACTGCCAGGATTCACCAGCAAGGAGAGTCGCTCCATCCGGCGGCGGCGGGGAGCCTGCGACAGTTCATCTGCGAGGGTGACCCCCACAAGGGGCTCTACCACCACGAGTCGGCGGGTGAGCACCACAGCATCCGGGTTACCATCGCGAAACACTTTGAGCAGGTAGTTGCCTGATTTCAGGAAGGTTTCCCCCTCTTCGGGGAAGGCGTAGCGGTAGTGAACGTAGCCCACCTTGGTGAATTCCGAGCGTTGGTATTCCTGGATTCGGTCCTGGGTAAAGCCTTCGTAAAATTCGATGGGCAGGGAAATGGCTGGCAGCCAGTTGGCATCGCAGGCCTGGAGGTCAACAAAAAAGTCCGATTCCCGGCTTTCCGGATCGCGGAGCTCGTCAAATTCCAGAATGAGCGGCTCCTGAGAGCCCATAAAGTGGACAGGCGGAGCCAGTCGCTGATTTTGGGGAAAAAGCTCAACCGTTTTGATGGCGGCGTCCAGGATTTGATCAGACAATGGAGCTACAGGTTGGCTGGACCTGCCTTTTCGCTGGGCCAAACTGTGCTGTGGAAAGAGCAAGCAGCCAAGGAGCAGAAGGGGTGTGATTAATAAGAAGGGCAGGCGGGCAGAGGTTATCATTTGGCAAGGATTTCAAACAAGCCCTGGCTTTCGTCGATCATGAGGGACCTTCCGCCGCCCTTGGGCAGGTCTTTTTCCTGCCATTGATCGGTGGGGTGCAGGAGCATAACCTCGCCATGGTGAAGCACTTCTACGGGCCAGGAAAAGCCTCGTTCTACGTTGATCCAGCGATAGCGAAGCACCCATTTCCGGCGGCGCTTTTCTGTCATGAATTCCATCACAGGCATGGACTTCCGGTCGAGGTATTGCCTTAGGCTAATGTCCGTTTCCTGGCCGCCTTCCCTGGCAAGCAGCTGCCTCAGCTGGCTGTCGGTGGCGCCGGGCTGTCGGGCAGTGCTGAGCAAAAGGCTCCAGGTCCGCGACCAGGAAGGAGTTCCCTGCGTTGCCCAGTGCTGAAACAACCAGGCTCCCCATAAGTCGGGCTGTGTGCGATAGGATTCCAGCGTGTTCTGCCGCACCACTTCGGAGCTTTGCGATTCGATCCACAGCCATTCAGCATATTGGAACAAAGCCTCCCGAACAGGAGATTCGCCGGGCACAGGCAGCGGGCCCAGCCAAAAGGAAGCCACTTCCCTCACCAGAACAGGCGAATAACCGGGCGCTTTTCGGCCATATAAACGGCTTCCATGAAGGTTGGCACCCGGGGCTTCTATCCACCTGCGGCTGCCCGTGGTGGTGCTTGGTGCCGGGCCCCAATGTCTTTCCAGCACTTTGAGAATAGAGGGAACCTCGGCATAGTGTACCTGCGCTGCTTCCAGCCTGGATTTTGGCACCCAAAACTGCCATTCCTGCAGCCCGCCTTCTCCCTGTTGCATGTTGGTAAACCGAACATAATTCCCGACAAACCAATCGGGTAGTTTGCCATTTTCGGCCAATGCTTGCTGGAATGCCCATTTTTGATCTCCGCCGGGCCAGGGAGTAACAGTTGCCAGCCTGCCATTCGTGACCGGGCGCAGCGGCTCCGGCAGAATGAGCGAGGCCCACATGCTGTCGGGTTTTTCCCAATGAGCAGGTGGGCTGGGGTGCCAGGCCTGAGCGCCAGCATCCGATAGTTTGATCCAGGGATGGCCGTCTTCGTCGAGGTGAAAGTCCAGGGCTGAGGTGGTGCCTGTGCCGGAAAAGAGGATGCTAATCCGCTGGGTGTTCCGCTGGGAAGCAGGTGCCTGGATGGTAAACCCGCCAGGAACTATGCGGAAAGTGGCGGGTTGCTCGTTGACTGCAATTCGAATGACTTCCAGGCCTGCAGGGAGCGACCACACATCGGGTTGCAGGGCCCCGCGCACCTGGGCACTGAGCGTGCCGGCAATGCGCTGATGTTGAGGATGAAGTTTGGCCTCCAGCTCCAGATAGCTAAGAGATTGGCCCATTCCCAAAGAAAACAAGGCCAGGCACAGAGAACAAACAAACAGCTTCTTTCCGCTCATGAATGCGAAGCTAGCGAATGCAGGGGGAAAGTCCACGGCTTTGCCGTCACAAACCAACCGCTGGCATCATGGCCTGAGATCCGGGAGGCGTTCTCCGGCTGTAATTTCTACATCCAGCCGGTTTTCGGCGGGTGGAATCGGGCAGGCATAGCTGTCGTTGTAGAGGCAATCGGGGTGATAGGCGAGATTAAAGTCGATGCGAATGGGCTTCTGAGCGGGAACATTGAGGTAACGGCCACCACCGTAGGTGAGGGTGCCGGAGCTGAGGTCGGTGAAAGGAACGAACAAATCGCTGCCGACAGGGGCGCTCACCGGTCGGAAAGCCCGAAGCTGGTATTCACGCCTTTTGAGGAAAAAGCGAAGGGTGCCTACTGCGATCATGGACTCCGACTGGCCATTGGAAAGCAGCATGCGGACCGTATCGGGCCGGGGAGAAAGCTCTATTTCAGCAGTGGCAACGAATGCCGCCTCGGGTGGAAAGTAAGTCAACCCCTGAAATTCGGGCTTTTGCTCCCTTGGAATTGGGCTAACAGGTGAATTTCTAAGAAACAACTCGCGCTGTTCACGGGCCTGCAGGATTCGCTGATCGAAGTCAGAAGGAGCGTTGCCTGCGTTTCGGAACGCAATCAGCCCAACAAACACAACTCCCACAGCCACCACGATCCAGGTGCTGGTACTGCGCTGATTGAGAGAAGACCATAAAGACATGAGTAGCCGGATTATTTGGTGCGAAGATACGGATTGGGCGGGGATTGAGTGGCAGGATGTTGAGAAGCGGAAATTCAGAGGTCAGAAATAGAGGCCAGAATAGACCTGCTTCGCCTCTCGCAGCGAAGAGGGCTCAGCCTGCTTCGCCTCCGGTCCCGGCTCTTCGTTACCTCCTGTCAAGCTTTCACAGCGGTCTGTTTTTATCGGTGAACAACCAGCCGCTTCGTCGCAAACCCCAGATTCGTTTCCACCTGCACAAGGTACACTCCCGGGTTGAGCTGCTCAAGGTCCAGTTTCCCCGAAGTTGTATTTCCTTCAGGATAGGCCCTCAGACATTCCCGGCCATGAAGGTCAAACACCACGACTTCCAGCAAGCGGCCCTGCCCAATTTTCACCTCGCAGGTTTCGGTGGCTGGGTTGGGCAGCAGGTAAACAGGCACTGCCGTGGTGGGTGCAAATAATCCATTCACAAACTGTACCTCCGCTGTGATTTCAGACAGGCAGCCGCTGGCGTCGCTCACTGTGGCCGTGTAAATGCCGGGGGCCAAGCCCGTCAAATCTTCCGTGCTGTCGCCGGTGCTCCACACAATCTGATAGGGCGGCAGTCCGCCATTGATCGTCAGGTCGATGCTGCCATCGTCATTCGTTCCAAAAGAAGCCTCGCTGTCTACAAAAATGTTCAGACACTGGGCCATGCTTCACAGTTCCGCGCCTCGCAATCCGTCATTCGCCGAAAAATACAATTTCTCATTGAACAGGGTGAGGTACAAAGGATCGCCGCCGGGCACGCCTGGCCGAAGGTCGCTCACGATAGCGAGCGCGGTGTCATTAAACACCCAAAGCTCCCGGCCATAAGGCTCAGTGAAGGTGGAGAAATACAGCAAATCATTGAACACCACCAAATCCCGGGGGTTACTGGCGCTGGGGCTAAGGTCTTCCACGAAGTAGGTCGTGTCCAGGGCGGCGTCGTAACAGCCCAGTTCTGCATTCACCCCGGCAGGAAAGCGGCCATTGAAATAGAGCCTGTCGCGATATACGGCGAAGTTTTCCGGGCTCAGATTGCCTGAAACATTGGTGCGCTGGGTCACGCTGTCTGCCACGGAATTGTAGCTGAAAATTTCGGTGGAAACCCCGGTCCTGAAGGCGGCGAAATATAAATCTCCCTGATAAACCGTGAACCACTCAGGGTTACTTCCATCACTTCCCGGGTTTATATCTGCCACGAGGCTGGCAAACTGGGTATTGTCATTAAAGGACCACAGTTCAGTCCCGTGCACGCCATCGTCGGCCTGGAAGTAGAGTTTTCCTTCCCACACAAACAAACCCTCTGATCTGCCACTGCCGTTGGGGTAAATATCGGCAGCAACGCTGGCGGTGTTGGTCAGCGGGTCATACACATGCAGCTCCCGCTCCAGGGCGTTGTCAATGGCCGAGAAGTAGATTTTTTCTGCGTACGCCACGATGTCGGTGATGTGGCCGCTGCTGCCGGGGGTAAAATAAGAGGTCGGAACTACCTGTCCCGAGGCGCTGTCCACGTACATCAGGCCGTAGCCCTGCACAGGGTGAGTTCCTGAGAAGTAAAGCCGGCTTCCAAGCGCGGTGAGGCCATTGGGGTTGGTGCTGCCAGGGCCGTCGATCAGGATCTGGACCTGGCCGGTTGCCGGGTCATACACCCAGATCTCGGCTCCACTGTTGATTTCGTTGGCTGCGAAATAGAGCTTTCCCGCAAATGATGCAAAGCTATATGGGTCCGAGCCGATGGTGGTTTGGTTGATGTCGGCAGCAAGGCTTATGTTGCCACCGCTCACCGGGAAGGAATACAACTCCGTGCCGGTGGCGAGGAGGTTGCAGGAAAGAAACAGGCGACCGCCTGCGAGTGCCAGTGGGGTCAAATAATTAGGGGCATTGCCATTCGGGAGGCTGGCCTCCACAGTGGGTGTGGCCTGTCCTGGCTGAAGGGAATAGAGCTTTCGCTCGTTTTCGTTCACGCTGGCGGTAAAAAAGAGCTTGTTCCCCGACACAAAAGGATCGCCCGGATTTCCGTTACCGCCCACCCAGAAGTCAAACACCTGGGAAACCTGGTTGGTTACCGGGTCATACACATGAAGTTCGCGCCCTGCGCCCGCTGTCCGGGCAGAGAAATACAATTTGCCGCCCAATGCCACAAACCCTGAAGGCGAACTGCTCGCAATACCGGGATACACCTCCGGGATGCTCAGCAGGCTGTTGCTGGCCAGGTCGATAGCAAAAAGTTCATCGCCCGTGGCTTGGGTATAGCCCCGGAAGTAGCACTTTCCCTCAAGATGATAAAGAAATCCCATGCCCGGAAACACCTGGCTGGCGCTTTGGTACTGTACATTCTCTACCGTGTCTGAAAGGGGAAGATAACGCCAGAGCTGGCTGTTGCTTTGGTCGTCGGTGGCAAGGAAATACAGCTCCGAGCCGATTTGCACAAAACTTCCAGGGTTGCTGTTTCCGCTTGGGTGGATGTCGGCCACCAGTTCAAACACGTTTTGGGCAGGGTCATAGCGGCCCAGCTCAGTGCCCGCGCCCGGAAATTCTGCCGCAAAAAACAACTGGTTGCTGAAGACGAAAAAGTTTCCGGGGTTCTTCAGTTCGTCGTTGTTGGCGTCGCTCAGGCGGGAAGTGATTTGGGTGGCGGGGTCGTACACATGGAGGTAGTCATGGATTCCAACCCCATTGTTGGCGTTGAAGTAAATTTTATTAGCGAAGGCAATTACCTGATAAATTCCGCTACCATCCTCAAATGGGCGAACGTCCGAAACGAGCCTGGACTGGTTCGTGGAGAGGTCAAATTGATGCAACTCCTGGCCATGGATGCCATCATCTGCCACGAAATACAAGATGTTGTTCAGCTCCGCAAAAATGCCCCCTGGCTGAGAGGAAGCAGCTTCGAGGTTAATGTCGCGCTCCAGCACGAGTTGGGCCATGCCGGGCAGGGATGCCAGCCACAGAACCAGGAAGAAGAAAACAGATTTCATGATGGATGAGGATGAGAGTAGACACAGGTGTTGAGCACGGCCAGGCCATGCAATCAAGTTCTCTGGGGATCATCATCCGGGGAGAAAATGGTCAATTTTCCCCGCACCAAGATAAGAAAGAGTTTGACAGATTGCCTACTCTGTCCGGCCGGGATGTGCGAAGCTGAGGAGGGTAACCCGGCTCATGCGTTGTCGCCTGCGGCTTGTTTACCTTGAAAAACAATTTCTAATGCTTCGTAGAAGGCCTCGCCATATTTTCTGACGATGGGCTCCCTGAGGAATTCATACACCGGAATCCCCAATTTTTTGCCCAGCTTGCACGCAGGTGAACAGACACTCCACCGGTCGTAGCGAAGCAGTGGCAGGAAATACTCCGACTCCTCCCGGATAGGGTAGAGGTGGCAGGAAATGGGCTTTTTGAAGTCAATCACCCCATCTTCCCAAGCCGCCTGAATGCCACACTTGGCGATGCCTTTTTCGTCAAAAATAGCGTAGGCACACTCCTTGCCGTGTACCAGCGGGGTGGAATATTTATAGGTAAAATCAAACACTGAGGTGCCTTGCTCCTCAACGGCTGCCGCGCCTTCGGGCCGCAGGTAGGGTTTGATCAGCGGAAAGTATTGGTCAAGAATTGCCAGCTCTTCCGTTTCCAGGGGTGCCCCCAGGTCTCCTTCGACACAGCAGGCTCCCTTGCAGGCTTCCAGGTCGCAGTGGAACAATTTCTCCCCCAGCTCGCTGCTCACCAGGTAAGGGCCAATTTCATAAATGGCCGGATCTTTCGATGAATGCCTCTTTCTTTCCATGATCCGCGAAACTACAAAATCATCTGTCAATTCTTTCCAGGCTTTCCGTAAACTGCGTTCGTGCCCACAACACCCCGGGCCTGGTTCCCACCCTGAATTTTCCTGCCTCCTTGCTCAGCCCGAGAGCTGCGGCACCATTGGTAGTGGCCCAGCTCACCAGCCGGTGAAAGTCGGGGGCTCCGGGTAGTTGCTGCAAAGCCCGCACTTCCTTCCATATATTCAGGTCGTGGTTGCTTGCCAGGCTGTCTGTTCCCAGGCAAACCTGCTGGCTCACAGATTCAAACAAAGCCAGATCGGGCCATTGGCGGTGAAGAAAATGATTCGATCGTGGACAAAGGCAAAAGTAGCTATCCGGCACTGCTTCGGGCAATTGTTCAATTCCCCGGGCATCCAGTTGCAAGCCGTGCACCCAGATCACCCTGCTGTCAGGGGCAATTCCCCGGGCAATGTAAGTATCGGGCCGCTTCTCGGGAAACGGGGGCCACACGAGCCCAAAATCGCGAAAAGCTTCTGCCAGCGGGCCCTGGCCGGTCCGAAACAAGGTCCATTCAGCCTCCGATTCCAGCAAATGAATGGACAGATGGCGGCTGTGGGCAAAGATCGTGGCCATCAGCGGCTGCGAGGTGGAGTAGGGGGCGTGAGCGGTAAAGGAATGTGGCAAATGCAGGAATGCCTGGCGCAGGGTTTCTCCGTGCTGCCACACCCGCCCGGCACGGGAAGGATCCAGCCCTGGCAGCTCCAAAAAGCTATGGGTGAGTAGCTGATTGTTGGTTTGCTTCTTTTCTGAGGTGAGGCTGGTGTTGCAAATGTCGCCTACGGCCACCGTGCCGGCATCTACTGCTTCCTGCCAGGCAGCGCCAAGTGCGCGGTGCTGCTGTTCATCGGAGAAGGCATTTCGCAGACGAAACACCTCCCGGATGAATCCTGCCATTCCGATTCCTTCAGCAATTTGTCCGCGTAAATGGCTCAGCTCCAGATGAGTATGTGCATTCACCAGGCCCGGGATCAGGTAGCCGGGAAATCGTTCCACCAGATCCTGCCGTTGGCGGGGGCGCAGGGCAAGCACCTGGCCCTCAGTGTCAATGGCGAGAACATGGTCGTTGAGCCAGCCTTCCGGGTGGTAAATGAAATCAGCAGAAAGCACCCTCATAGTTCGAAGTTCGCCTAATTTTCTGTAAGAACCCTGAATTCTACCCTGCGGTTTTTGGCGCGGCCTTCTTCGGTGCTGTTGTCGGCCACGGGTTCGCTTTCTCCATAGCCTTTCGGCACGAGCCTGTTGCGATCCGCTCCGGCAGCTACAAGGGCATCCACCACGGCCCTTGCCCTTCGACGCGAAAGATCCAGGTTGTAGCCTTCTTCGCCCTGGTCGTCGGTGTGGGCAGCTAATTCCACCTTTACGCCTTCATTCTGCTGAAGGAAAGAGGCTGCCAGTTGAATGATGGGGGTAGCGGAAGGGGAGATATTGGCGGAATTGAACTCAAAGGTGAGCTCCGGCAAATTGATCACGATCTCCTTTTTGAGCGGCCTTAGCACCACCTCCCGGAGAAGGGTATCGGGGCCTGTGGCCTGGCTTAGGTCCATCGGCAAAGCCTGAAAATCATGGCCTTCAGCAAACACACTGAGCAGGTAGGAATTACCTGCCTGGAGTTGAACGATCTCCGAACTGCCAATTTGGCGAACGGGAACCATATTTTTCGTCCCCTCCAGCCTGATTTCAAGCTGTGCTTCCATAGGTGATCCTTCCGGATCGGAAACCCGGAGGTCCACCCACACCCAGCCCGCCACTGCACCGAAAGGGGCATTGCCCTTCCACACCAGCGAGTCCAGCATGGTATCATCTTCCCGGCTCACCGACCAGACGCCGGCCATGCCATTGTAGGTCACGGAGGCCATTTTTTCGTCCTGCGGACTGTTCAGGGCTGTGAGGGGCACTGGCTCCGACCAGCCTTCCTCAGTGTTGCCAGTAGCATAGAAATCGTGCCGCCCGTCGTTTTCGAAGCGGCTGAAAACAAGGATTTGCCCATTGGGCATGATGCGGGGGTAACCCACACAGCCCTGGTTGATCTGGCCAGGCAAAGGCTCGGGTTCGCCCCAGGAGCCATCGGCTCGCTGCTGTGCCATCATGATCTGGTAGCAATCGCCCAGCTCCTCCGACTCCTCGATTGGCTCGCTGCCTTCTTCGGGCGCGGGAAGGTTCCGGACAAAATACAGGGTTTTACCGTCAGGGCTCAGAGAAGGGAAAGCCTCATAGCCCTCGGTGTTGACGGGTGCTGGAAAAGGCTTTGGCTGTCCAAATGTGCGGGTTGCCGGGTCAAAGCTGGCAATAAACAAATCGAGCGAACCTTTGCTTCCGAGAATGTCAGCAAAAAAAACCAGGGAACGACCGTTTGCAGAAAAGCTGGGCCCGCCAAGAAAATTTCCTTCCCGGCTTCCCTGGAATACCTCAAACGGCTCGCCCCAGCCCTGGCTGCCGAGATGGGCGCCATAGATGCTCCAATCCCCGTTCCTGTCGGACTGAAACACGATGGTCTTGCCGTCGGGGTGCAGCGAGGGAGCATATTCGCTGACGCCTTCTTTTGGCGGGGCCGACACAGGCAATGTTTGGCCGGATAAAACCCCTGAGATGAGAGCAAAAAGTAGGAAAGAAATGGTGCGGACCATGGATAGCTGGATTTAGACGGGGAAAATGGCTAATAATTGCGAATAAAGCCAACGAAGAGATCTCTGCCGAAAGGGTGTTTCCAGGAATGGTCTTTGATCGACGTTCATCTGCTGTTGAGCAAATCCCCCAAAATACGTTTGGCTGCCCGTCGCTCCACCACGAGGTTTGGGCATGAGCATCAAAAAAGACACCCTCTGGAAGGGCCTCATCGAAGACTTCTTCCCGCAATTGGTGGCGTTTTTCTACCCTGCCGAGGCCGGGCTCATCGACTTCGACCGGGTGGAGTTTCTCGACTCCGAGTTGCAGCAGCTTGCTCCTGGGTTCAAGGGCAAGCGGCGCCACGTGGACAAGCTTGTCAAAGTCTGGCGGCGCGATGGCTCCGAGGCCTGGATCCTGCTGCACCTCGAGGTGCAGGGCTACCGCCACGAAGAATTTGCCCTGCGGATGTTTACCTACGCCTACCGGATCTTCGACCGCTACGGCAAGCTCGTGGAAGCCCTGGCCATTTTTACCGACAAAGAGCAAGCCTTCCATCCGCAAGCTTTCCAGCTTTCAGCCTTCAAAACCCAGCTGGATTTCAGGTTCCAGACCTACAAAGTGCTGGACCAAAACCGGGCTGACTTGCTGGCAAGCGGCAACCCGATCGCCCTGGCGTTAGTGGTGGTGTGGGATGAGATTCACCTGAAAAAGAAGGACGACTTGGGCAAGTTGGCCAGCAAAATCCAGTTGTCGCAGCTGATGCTGCAGCAGGGCCACAGCCATGTGCAAATCAGCAGGCTGATCGGTTTTTTGAAATATTACCTGCGCTTTTCAAACCCAAAAATGAATGCTACTTTTGAACAAAGCATCATCCAACTAACACAAACTAAGGAACCTATGGGAATCCTCGAGCGAATTGAAGAAGAATTGAAGGAGCAAGCCTACAAGAAAGGCTTTCGCTCCGGGCGGAAGGATGGATTGGAGAAAGGCAAAGAGGAAGGCAAAGAAGAGGGCCTGAACGAAGGCTTGAGCAAAGGCAAACAAGAAGGCGAAGTCCTGGGCCGGATTAAAATGCTGGTATCGCTACTGCTCAGCTCCATGATCACCATTACGAGTAATGAAGACCTCGCCACCACTTTCCAGCTTCCGCTGGACTGGGTGGAGCGTATCCGGAGGGGCGATGTACCGGGAATTGAGGAGGTTCGCGAGCTGCTCAGTAGCCAAAATGGCAACGGCAACGGAAACGGGTATTCATACTGATTTTTTTCAGGGCGTTTTTTGAGCAAATCCTGAAAAACGCGTTTGGCCACCATCGTATTTCCAGGCGAATCGTGCTTCAAAACAGGCCTTCCCAACACCTTATCTCTACATCTCTTACCACTCTTTATACCCGGCCAGTCCTCTGAGGGCCACCATGGCAAACCAGGGGTAGAAGCTCAGCGGGAAAGCCTGTGGGAGCCAGGGCCCAGCCAGCAACAGAACCAGCCCAATGCCTCCGGCTATCAGAAGGTACCAGCGAAGCCAGCTCCGGCGCTGCTTTCGCACCAACCCAAACGCTGCCACGAGGTGCAGGGGCTGTATCCATAAAAGGTTCCAGTTCTGGGCTGGGGCGGTGTGATCGGTCGCAAACCACAGCAAGGCGCCTACCACGCCAGTAAGACCCAACACGCTCCAAAACAGCACATCCGGCCACACCAGCCGTGACCCTTTCCAGCGCCTCCATGTGTACCAGCCCATCGCCAGCAGCAGCACCAGGCCGATGCTGAGCGGATGTACCAGCCAGGGAGTTGGTTTCACCAAATCCGGGCCCTCATACAGCTTTTGCCGGTTTTCCACCAGCGGCTGCCATCCTGCGGCCGTGAGAACTTCGGCCCCGCCAAATGCGGCTGCCAGGTAATCCGGTAAAAACATTTGCTCCCGGACATCCGCTTCCCGGTCCACCACTGCGCCCAGCGCGAGATCAATTCCAAAGGAAATCCAGGCCTTCTCAGTGAGGTATTCATGGAGATAATCCCGAAAACTAGCCCCTGACCTGGTCGGAGGCCCCCAACGGAGGCTGTCTCCCAGCTCGAGCTCCACCACATCCCGAAGCCGGGTGGCACAATTGTCGAAAAAGAAATCGTAGAGATAATATCGGTTCGCGGGCCGGTAGTTTTCCCGGAGGAAATCGTAGATCTGCTGCTTCTGATGCTGGTTCAGGTTCAGAACCTGCTCCTCGTAGCTGCGGCCGAGGTAGTGGTACACGTATTCGAAATTTCCCCACGGATCTTTGTCGATCATGTAGTTGAGCTTTCCCTGCATAAACTTGAGGTAAAAGCCCGGGGTGTTGAAGTCGAAGGTGCCGTAATTCCAGACTGAGTCAATGCGATGCAGAGGATCTCTGACGCGAATAGCGCTATGGCCAAAGGCCGAGTACAGCTCCGCCCCGGGTGCCGCTGTGATCAGGCTGATGGTGGCCGAAGGACTAAGGGTCTGGCCCTGCAGCGAGCAGAGGGCCAGCGCAAAGAGAAGGGTAAAAGAAAGTTGACGCATGATGGGGCTGGGTTTGCTTCGGAAAATTAGCCCCTGAAAACAGGCTCTCCAAGGAAAAGATTTTTCTACTTTTGCCTGCATGAACCTCCTGCGTGGTATTTTCCGGCTACTTGCCTTTCTTGGGATTACCTTCTTTCAGGTGAGCCGATTGTTTTTATGGCGAATCGTGGCCTTTTCTGAAGCCACACAACGTAAGGCCGCCTGGCAAACTCTGGCCGGATGGTCCAGGCTTTGCACCCGGCTTCTCGATATCAGGATCGAGTACCAGGGAGACCTGCCACCCATGGGCTCTATGGTGCTGCCCAACCACCGCTCCTACATCGACATTGTTCCCTTTCCTCCTCTGCTCGAATTGTGCTTTGTAGCTAAAGCCGAGGTAAATGCCTGGCCGCTGATCGGGTCGGGTGCCAGGCTCGTGGGAACCGTATTCGTTGACCGAGATAACAAGGAAAGCCGCCGGCATACACGCGAGGCGATGGGACACTTTTTGGATCAGGGCCGCTCGGTAATCGTTTTTACGGAAGGCACTACCTATGCAGCGCCGGTGCTGGGAGAGCTGCGACCAGGGATGTACCACCTTGCTGCTGAAGGCGGCTTTTCTGTGGTGCCCGTGGCCATTGAATACCTCGACCCCCGCGACGCCTGGGTGGGCAAAGACACCTTCGTGCCGCATTTTCTGCGCTGCTTCAGCAAACCTTCCACTGGTATGGTGGTTCGGTTTGGACCTCTTATGCAAGGCCAGGATGGAGACTTGCTCCGCGCTCAGGTGGCCGGGTGGCTGAATAAAAATTTGGCCGAGATCCGGGAAAGCCGGGGGATTCTTGTCTGACTTAGGCGCAACCATCTCCTTATTCTTGGAAACCTTTAGCCTGCTCCCTGCTCATCATTTGCCCACTTTTCGACCATGACCCAACTTTCTGTAAACCTCAACAAAGTGGCCCTGCTGCGAAACAGCCGAGGGCGCAACCTCCCCGATTTGCTGCAATTTGCCCGGGACTGCGTGCGGTTTGGGGCAGATGGCATCACCCTTCACCCCAGGCCGGATGAGCGGCATGCCAGGCGAACAGATGTCTTTCTCCTCAAAGAGCATTTGTCAGTCGAGCTGAATGTCGAGGGCTACCCTTCTGAATCTTTTCTCCAGCTGATTGAGCAGGCGCGCCCTGCTCAGTGCACCCTCGTGCCCGACGCGCCCGACCAGCTCACCTCCGACCATGGCTGGGATATCCAGCGCCACAAAGGCATGTTGCTGGAAATTGTGCAGCGAATCCAGGCAGCGGGGGTCAGGTGCTCCCTCTTTGTCGATCCGGATCTTGACATGATCGACGGGGCCCGGGAGATTTGTGCCGATCGCATTGAGCTGTACACAGAATCGTATGCTTCGGCCTATTTGGCGGGCAATCCCAATGCAGTTGAAGCTTTTGCCCGGTCTGCTGCCTACGCCGCCGAAATCGGGTTAGGCGTGAATGCCGGACACGACCTTAACCTGGATAACCTTCAACATTTTCACACCATGGTGAAGCCCCTTGAAGAGGTATCCATTGGCCATGCGCTCATCAGTGATGCTCTTTATTTGGGAATCGAGGAAACCATTCGCCAATATCAACGCTGCCTCGGAAAGTCGGTGAACTGATTATCAGCGACCTGCAGCGACAACTTACAAATTACCCCGAAGGGCCTGTTCCCGCTCAATGGCCTCGAAGAGAGCCTTGAAATTTCCTTTGCCAAAGGAGCGGGCACCTTTTCGCTGAATGATCTCGAAAAAGAGGGTGGGTCTGTCTTCGATGGGCTTGGTAAAAATCTGAAGCAAATACCCGTCGTCGTCGCGGTCAACCAGAATACCCAGTTCCCTTAAGTCGCTGAGCTCTTCGTCAATTTCCCCTACCCGGTCGAGGATCTCGTCGTAGTAGGTGCCAGGAACCTTCAGGAACTCCACCCCGCGGCTGCGCAAAGCGCGCACAGCTTCCAGGATGTTGCCAGTCCCTACCGCAATGTGCTGAACGCCAGGGCCTTTGTAAAAATCGAGGTATTCTTCAATCTGGCTTTTCTTTTTTCCTTCGGCTGGCTCGTTGATGGGAAATTTGATCTTGCCGCTGGCCATCACCTTGGACATGAGGGCCGTGTATTCGGTGGAAATATCTTTGTCGTCAAAGGAAACAAGCTGGCTGAAGCCCATGACATCGCGGTAGAAGGTACACCAGCGATTCATTTCATTCCAGCCGACATTGCCAACCATGTGGTCAATGTACCGGATGCCGGTGCTGGGCGGGTTGTATTCGCTGACCCAGGGTTGGTAGCCTGGCAAAAAGGTGCCCTGGTAGTTTTTGCGTTCGATAAAAAGGTGAACAGTGTCGCCGTAGGTGTGAATGCCGGACAGAATGACCTCGCCTTTTGCATCTTCCCGGCGCTGTGGAACAAGGTAGGGGGTTGCACCTCGTTTGACTGTTTCCTCAAAGGAGCGAAGAGAATCCTGCACTTCGAATGCAATGACCTTCACACCGTCGCCGTGCATATGAATGTGCGCAGCGATATCGCTGGTAGGTTGAAGCGGGGTGGTGAGTACCAGGCGAATTTTATCCTGGATCAGCACATAGGAGGCGCGGTCCTTCACTCCGGTTTCCGGGCCTGCATAGGCTTCAGACTGGAAACCGAAGGCGGTTTTGTAAAAATGCGCGGCCTGCTTGGCATTGCCGACATAGAACTCGACGTGGTCGATGGACTGGATGGGGAGGAAGTCGTTCATGTAGAATTGGAGCTGGGGCAGGAAGTTAGACACCCTAACCTGAAAAACCAACTTTCCCGATCCTGTCAAAAAACCTACCTTCGCAAATCGCCCATTTCACAGAACGCCATGCGCCTTTCCCAACTCCTTGGCTCCACGCTCCGCGAATCAGCCCGCGATGCCGACCTCGCTTCCCATGATCTGCTGCTGAGAGCTGGCTACCTCCGCCCCCTCGCCACTGGCATTTTTTCGCTCCTCCACCTGGGTCTTCGCAGCCTCGAGAACATTGAAAAAATCGTCAAAGAGGAAATGGATGCAGTGGGCGGGGTTGAGATCTCCATGCCGGTGGTCCACCCCGCCGAACTGTGGCAGCAAACCGGCCGCTATGACAGCATCGACGAGTCGCTGCTGCGCTTTCAGGACCGCGCCGGCAGGGCCATGGTCCTCGCCATGACACATGAAGAAGTGGTCGCGGCGCTCGCAGCCAGTGAAATTTCTTCCTACAAGCAGCTTCCCAAGCTGGTTTACCAGATCCAGACCAAATTCCGCGACGAGCTTCGCTCCCGGGGAGGGCTCATTCGCGTGCGGGAGTTCAGGATGAAAGATGCTTATTCGCTCGACAGCTCCTGGGACGGCCTTTACAAACAGTACCAGGCTCAATATGAGGCGTATTTCCGGATCATGGCCAGGGTCGGGCTTCCCGTGGTGGCAGTTCTCAGTGATGCCGGCATGATGGGTGGCCAGGTGGCCCACGAGTTTATGTACCTTAGCCCCATTGGCGAAGACACCGTGTTTCTGGACACTTCTACCGGCGAATACACCAACCGCGAAGTGGCTGTCATGGCCAAGCCTGCTCCCGACCCTGCTGCCATGTTGCCTCTTCAGGTGGTGGACACCCCCGGCACAAAATCAATCGAAGACCTCTGCCGGTTTCTCGGAATTTCCCCCGGCCAAACGGCAAAAGTGGTTTTTTATGAAACGCCTTCGGACAAAGGACCTCACCTGGTCATGGCACTTGTTCGGGGCGATCACGAAGTAAATGAGGTAAAACTGAGCAAAGTACTGGGTGGTGCTGCGCTCCGGCCCGCCGAAGAAGGCACCATCCGCGCAGCTGGCTGTGTGCCGGGATATGCTTCGCCCGTTGGTATAGCGCCCGGGAAAGCAACTGTGGTGGCAGATGATCTCCTGCCCCGCCTGTCCAACCTCGTGGCGGGAGCCAATG
Source organism: Bacteroidia bacterium (assembly GCA_041741415.1). Classification (GTDB taxonomy): domain Bacteria; phylum Bacteroidota; class Bacteroidia; order J057; family J057; genus JANQTF01. The sequence continues at coordinate 48,292 of JBGSKC010000027.1, forward strand.
CCGAGAACCAGCACCTCCTCAACGTGAACCATGGCCGTGACTTTCAGCCGGATTTTGTGGCTGACATTGTCAATGCCCAGGATGGTGCCCCCAGCCTCAACGGTGGCGTGCTCAAGGCCTTTCGGGGCGTGGAAGTGGGGAATATTTTTCAGCTGGGAACCAAATACAGCGAAGCGCTCAATGCTTTTTTCATGGGCGAAGACGGCAGGCCTGCCCCCATCATCATGGGCTCCTATGGCATCGGGATGGGGCGTTTGCTGGCTTGTCTGGCGGAAGAATATCACGACGACAAGGGCCTTTGCCTGCCTCCGGCCGCAGCTCCCTTTTTGGTTCAGCTCGTTTCCCTGGCCGACGGAGAAGCCACGGTGGCCGCAGCAGAAGCGTTGTATGCCCGGTTGAAATCAGCCGGAATCACCGTGCTGTATGATGACAGAAGCAAAAAAATGGCTTCGCCCGGCGTGAAATTCAATGACGCTGACCTGCGGGGGATGCCCATTCGCATCACGCTTTCGTCGAAAACCCTGGCAGAGGAGCAGGTGGAATGGAAGCTGCGGCGGGAAACTGACGCTCGGCGTGTGCCCCTGGAGGCTGTTTTAGATGAGATTCATGCCGCAATGGCGAGGTAATGCAATCCCTTGGTCATGTGGCCAGGGATTTCCATATTAGGTTTGTAACTGGCAAATATGAAACCTCCTCAGCCCGTTTTCCTTGCCCCGAAGCTCGTTCAGCTCGACGAGCTCCTGGTTGGCCTTCTCTCCCAATTGTCTCCCGACCAATGGCAAGCCCCCACCCTGGCCCCGGGCTGGCGGGTACATGACGTTGCCGCCCATCTCCTCGACGGTAACCTGAGGTCCCTGTCGATGCTCCGGGATGGCTATTTCGGAGAATCGCCCGGTGAAATCAACGAATATGCCGATCTGGTTGTTTTCCTGAATCGCCTCAACGCCGACTGGGTGAAGGCCATGCGCCGGTTAAGCCCTTCGCTTCTGGTAGAATTGCTGAGAATCAGTGGAAAAGCCTATTGCGAACACCTGGCCAGCCTGGATCCTTTCGCGCCAGCCGCTTTCTCTGTGGCCTGGGCGGGTGAAACGACCTCCCTGAACTGGTTTCACATTGCCAGAGAATACACCGAAAAATGGCATCACCAGCAACAGATCCGTGAGGCGGTTGGGGGAGAGTCTCCATTGCTGGCATCCGAATTTATGATCCCCTTCCTCGACACCTCTATGCGGGCTTTGCCTCATCACTATCGCCATGTGGAAGGGCAGGAGGGAGATGTCATTCGCTTTGAGATTACGGGCAAAGCGCTTTTTTCCTGCGACCTTGCCTGGGAAGAAGGAAAATGGAAGTTGAGTCAGGCAAATGAGCAGTCACCCGCGACCCTCGTTGAAGTCCCTGATTCTGTGGCCTGGCGGATGTTCACGAAAGGCGTCACCCGCCCGGAGGCACTTTTGGCAGCGCGCGTAGAAGGAAATGCGATCCTGGCGGAACCTTTTTTCTCTATGCTTGCCATCATGGGCTAATGAACCGGAAAATTATTCGCCTGAAAACCAAGCCATTGCCAGCTCCAGGCCCTGCTCAATGAGCCGTTCCACCGCTTCTTCGGGATGGGGGTGAAACAGGCCCTCGGGTCTGTTAGCCAAAATAACCGACAAAGCGCCGCAGCGATGCCCCATGGCGCTGCCGAGGTAGAGAATAGCTGCGGTTTCCATTTCGAGGTTGAGCGACCGAAATCCATTTGCCTGAACGGTGGCCATTTGTTCTGGCAGCCCGGGCAGGCGCAGTGGCACCCTACCCAGGCTTCTGCCCTGAGGCCCGTAAAAGCCTGCGGCTGTCCAGGTAATGCCCGGCACCAGCGCAGGAAAGCGCCGCGACGCAAGGTCAATCAAAGCAGGATCAGCGAAGCCTGCATAGGCCAGGGCAGCGATCCCCGGGGCTTCTGCGAGCGCCCTCCGTGCCGCTGCAAGAATGTCGCCTGTTGCTTCCTGAGAAGTGACGTAGTACTGCCCCAGCGCGTCCAAGCCTATGCCGATGGCGCTGAGCACCAGTTCTCCCGGAGCCAGGTCTGGTTGAAGGCCGCCGCAGGTGCCCAGGCGCAACAGCTTCAGCTGGCGCTGCGCAGGAAGCCGCCCGCCATCCGGGCCCAGGTTAACCAGGGCATCCAGTTCATTGAGCACAATGTCGATATTGTCTGTGCCAATTCCGGTTGACAATACCGTGATTCGCCTGCTATTCAACCAGCCAGTGGCAGACACAAACTCGCGCTTCTCCTTTCGCATGTCGAGTGAGTCGAAGTGGCGGGCTACGCGGTCAACCCGGCCAGGGTCGCCCACCAGCAAAATGCAATCAGCCACATCCTCCGGCAGCAAGTGCAGGTGGTAAACCGAGCCGTCGGGTTGGAAAATGAGTTCTGTAGGCTTCATCTCTGCAGAATAAGGCAAAGGAAAGACAAGCGCAAGGACGAAAGATTTATCAGGCCGAAAACATGAAACCAAAGAAAGATCAGGCTTCATTTCGCAAGAGATCCGGTAAGAACCGGGTGGCAAAACAAGCGGTAATGAAAGGCGTTAAATCGTTCATCATCAGCGAGTAGGAAGAGCGCGAAGAATCAGGGTATTTTGCCTACCTTCGCGCCACTTTCAGCAACTTTCCGCTTGTGTCTCCGTTGTAAGGTTCCCGATTTCCAGCCAGGGGCGGAATTCCATCGTCGGGTATTTTGCACAGGTTTGACAGTGTAAGGCTCGAATCCTATCTTCACGGGCTTGAATAGGAATTTTGCCCTATATTTACGCCACCAAAGCCCCTTCTCCACAGAACACATACCCCGCGATACATGAGACAGCTAAAGATCAGCAAGCAGATTACCAACCGGGAATCTCAATCCCTCGACAAATACCTGCAAGAGATCGGGAAAGTCGAGCTGTTGACCCCGGATGAAGAAGTCGAGCTTGCGCGCAGGATCAAGCAGGGCGACCAGGTTGCGTTGGAAAAACTTACCAAAGCCAACCTCCGCTTCGTCGTTTCTGTGGCCAAGCAATACCAAAACCAGGGTCTTTCCCTCGGCGACCTCATCAACGAAGGGAACCTCGGCCTGATCAAAGCTGCCAAGCGGTTTGATGAAACGCGGGGCTTCAAATTTATTTCCTACGCCGTTTGGTGGATTCGCCAATCCATTCTTCAGGCCCTCGCCGAGCAGTCGCGCATCGTGCGCCTGCCGCTCAACCGCGTGGGTGCCCTCAACAAAATTGGAAAAGCCTTCTCGAAGCTGGAGCAAGAGTTTGAGCGCGAGCCTTCCCCTGAAGAAATCGCAGAAGTGCTCGAAAACATGTCGGAGGATGAAATCGCCGACACGCTCAAGATTTCAGGCCGCCACGTGTCGGTTGATGCGCCCTTCGTGCAAGGGGAGGAAAACCGGCTTCTCGACGTGCTCGAAAACGACGCCGAGCCCAATCCCGACAACGAGCTGATCAACGAATCGCTCAGCAAAGAAGTGGAGCGCGCCCTCAGCACCCTCACCCAGCGCGAAGCAGAGGTTATTCGCCTATACTTCGGTATTGGCGTGGAACATTCGCTCACCCTCGAAGAGATCGGTGAAAAATTTGACCTCACCCGCGAGCGTGTCCGCCAGATTAAGGAAAAGGCCATTCGCCGCCTTCGCCACACTTCCCGCAGCAAAGGACTGAAAACGTATCTGGGCTAACCAGCCAGTTGTTGTTCAGGGAAGGGCTGCGGCCCGGTACCCGCTCAAATCCACATGGTCGGCAAACTCCAGCGAATCTGATTTCCAGATGTCGTACAGCTTTTCATTGGCCCCCGGCCGTTGCAGGTACTTGAACTGCCAGGAAGGCATGGGTTCAATGAGCTCCGAACGGCCAATGACAAACCCCTCAGCCGTGGTTTCTGCTACAGTATAGGTGTGGCCTTCGTGCTCGAAAAACATCCCGTTTTTCTGCGGAAACCGGCCCCTTACGCCCATCGTGATGTGGCCTTCGAGATACACGAGCAAATAAGGAATCCCGACCTGGTTGAGCAGGGAACCATATAAAATCACCTTGCCGCTGCAGTCGGAGGTACCGGCGAGCAACACGTCAACCGGCCTCATAAAGATCTCGAGGTCGCCATGGTGGGTATAGGGAATGGCTTTTGTCACAAAATTCAGCAGTTCCTGGGCGCTGTCTTCGCGAGAGGGGAGCAGGGAAGGAATGATTTGGCTAACCAGCCTTTGCAGGACGGGGTCGCCGGGTTTGGAGATGGGCGCGGCATGGTTGGCGATTACGTAGGCAATGTTGCCAGGACCTGGTGCCAGAGCCAGTGCAGGGGCGTTGTAGGCGTAGTGGTAACGAAAGCTGTGGGCCAGTTCGGCGAGAGAAAACTCCACAACCCTTCGGCCGAGTTTCCGGCGAATGACACGGGTGGAGTCGAGGACCATGGCCGCTGCCGGCAGGCGCAGGATGGCCCGGCTTGTATCGGCGTCGCGATCAGGGTTAGGACCCAGCCAATCCACAACTTCATAGCCACGGGCGTAGGCCAGCAAGCTGGTATCGGGGCAAAGGGCAAGCAGGGCCTTTTGCAAATGATCATCTTGTTGTTTTGGCACTGAAAGATATACCCACCGACTCACGGGGTCATACCCAACATCCTGAATATCAGCTCCAAATACCTGGGGCGAAAATTCGGGGAAGGTAAACTGCGGCAGGTAAAAATAGGTCACAACTGCCGCTTGTAAATCGCTTAGGTCAGACTCTCCTTCCTCCGTCAGCCCTTGAGCAGGCCTTGCACAGGAGGCCAGCATCAGAACCGGTACTAAGAGGAAAGTGGAAAGGAAAGGACGCCTGGAAAAATACATCAGAAAACTGGTCATGCATAAAAGGGCTAAACTGGTCGCTAATGATAACGGGGCGTTATGCCCGAATCTGGCCTTGGCAGTCAGCACTTTGGGAAAATAAGCCTGGCAAATCCAGAGATTTTCTCGTTTGAGAACGCCAAAAACCAAGATAAGAACGCCAAATTCCTGTATCTTTCCTAACGACCCATTTGCAATAACCAACGGAAAATTTATGCCAGATTCATTTTTAACCCTCCTGGAAGGTAACCGGGTGTGGGTGAGGAATACGAACGTCCTCGAGCCGCACTTCTTCGAAGGGATCGCAGACGGTCAGTCGCCCCAATTTCTATGGGTTGGCTGCTCCGACAGCAGGGTGCCCGCCACCCAGATCACCAACGCGCTGCCGGGCTCCATTTTCGTGGGAAGGAACATCGCCAACATGGTGATTCACACCGACTCCAACCTGCTGAGCACCGTGTATTATGCTGTGAAGTACCTCCACGTTAAGCACATTATCGTGTGCGGCCACTACGGTTGCGGCGGCATCCGGGCAGCCATGTCCAGCCAGCACTATGGCTTTCTAGACAACTGGCTCGTTCACATCAAAGACGTGTACAGGTTGCACCAGCACGAACTTGATGCCATTGAAGACCCACAGGAACGCGAAAACCGGTTCGTCGAGTTGAACGTGTTCGAGCAAGTGAACAACCTCTCCATGGTGTCCTTCATTCAGGAAGAATGGGACAACGGCGAGTTTCCCTATATCCATGGCTGGGTTTATCGTGTGAGCGATGGTATTTTAAAGAACCTCGGCTGCTCTGTGAACTCCACGAAGCACCTGCCCTCGGTGTACAACTATGAGGAGCGGTTGAGAACCGAGAAGTAGCGATGCCAGCGTAGAAAAAAGGATAAAGGTCATCCTGGGAAAATCAAAAGCGAGAAGCCAGATCAAGGTCCTTTCCGACTTTAATCTCGCTTCTCGCTATCTTCTGTTTATCAAGATTTTAACTCTCAATATCGCGCTCTTAGGGCTGAGCCCGGCGCTGCAAATACGCTTGCGCTTTGCTCTGCTCTTCAGGGAGCATCATCGCGTAGAGCTTGTCAAAGTAATCAAGATCGACGAAATACCGGATCACATCGCCATCGCCGATGTTGATGTTGCGGGCGCGAAGGATTCCGAGCATCAGGCCCATCCATTTTTCCGGGGCGTAGAGGGCTTCGACCTGTCCCTCCTGCATCTGGGTAGCTGCAGAAACAGAGGCGTAACCGGGAGGGAGCTGACCGCCTGACCGGCGCGCCGTTTCCACTTCGGGACGGCGGGTGTCTTCCTGAACGACATACTGAACAGAACGTACCAGCAATTTTTCCATGAATACCTTGAAAGCCGTCACGTTCTCGCCATACTCTTCGCCAGTGGCATAAGCAACAGTCCGGGGAACATCTTCCACAAACACAGTTCCACCCGACTGCAGGTAGTATCCACGCAGGATATGATTGTCAAGGCGAATTTTGAGAGGAGCGTCCAGCTCACGGAAATTCGCTCCCTGGGGAGCAGCACTCTGAAGCCAGTCTGAGTGAAATTCTACTGCATCAAGTTCGGCATTGTAGCGGCCATAGTGAACCAGCAAATGGCGAAGGAAGAGCTTGTCAAATGGCTCGAGGTTTTTTCGTGCCAGGTGGTCGTCTACATGGGCAATGACTTCAGGGTTGGCTGTTGCGTCGTTGAGCAGGGGCATCCGATCAAACAAGCGGTCGAGGGAAGCGTCGAAACTCTCCGACTGAACCGTGGGGCCGCCACCCCGCTGAATCGAGAATACCTGGCCGTCGTTGGTTTTGAGCAGGCAATGCCCTTCAAAAAAATGAAGCTGGGCGAGAGGCCCAAACTCCAGGCTCAGGGCATCGGAAGCAGGCTGGTAATGGCCCTTTAATTCAGTATAAACAGCCAGCCTGAATAAATTTTCGGTGCGCAAAGGATAATCCATCACCCGCTCATTGATGAGGTACTCCCACATCCGCTCCCTTGGTGGATCAGCAGGCTTTCCCTGGACCCATCCCATCATTAAGCAAAGTCCCAGCAGCAATTTTACAAGTTTCATGTTGTCTTTGAAGAAGTGGTTGAAAGAGCTAATGAACGAGTTCAAATAACTTTCCAACTGTCGGATTATCCAAGCCTAAAACAGCCTCCATATTACCTCCCCCAAATTCATGCCGGAAGCAGGGTCGGCTTCGTCAATAAGCAAAGTTTGGCTGATTGAAACATAATTCTTTTTCCGCTCATCTGGATAATCATTATTTTGCCCTCCCCAATCCCCATTCTCGACGATCCTAACTTCCATTTCTTATGCTGAACATTGTACTTTTTGGTCCTCCCGGGGCAGGTAAAGGCACCCAATCACAGAAGATCATCGACGAATTTGGCTTGATCCACCTTTCTACCGGCGACATGCTCCGGGCCGAGCGGGCCTCTGGCTCTGAGTTGGGCCAGCGGGTGCAGGCTATCATGGATGCGGGGCAACTGGTGAGCGACCAAATCGTTATTGAACTCATCGAAAAACGCCTCGAAGGCAATCGTGACGCCAATGGCTTCATTTTCGATGGGTTTCCCCGCACCGTTCCTCAGGCAGAAGCCCTTGATTCGCTGCTTTCACACCACGGCACCTCGATCACATGCATGATCGCCCTTGAAGTACCGCAGGAGGAACTCGTGAAGCGCCTCGTGTTGCGTGGCCAGGAAAGTGGCCGGGCAGATGACAATGAGGAAACTGCGATCAAGCGCATCCACATCTATAACGAAGAAACCCTGCCTGTGGCCCGGTTCTACCAGCAGCAGCAGAAGTTTAGCACCATTGGCGGCGTTGGCACCATTGAGGAAATCAGCGGGCGCATCGCCGGGGTACTAGCACCTCACCTCGCCTGACGCCAAATGGCATTCAAAGTGAAACCGGGCAGGGCCACGGAGGCCAGTGCCCTGTTTCGCTGTTTGGACACATCAGAATTTCCTTTTCAGCTCCGCTTATTTTTTCACTTTCCGCCACGTACTGCCCGGTATGCAGAATAACTTTGTTGACCACGTCAGGATTTACTTTCAAAGCGGAAGGGGCGGCAGCGGCGTAGTAGCCTGGCGGCGGGAAAAATTTGTACCAAAAGGTGGCCCTGATGGAGGAGATGGCGGCCGCGGTGGCCACGTGATCCTGCGCGCCAATGCCCAGCTCTGGACCTTGCTCGATCTGCGTTACCGCAAGTTTATCAAGGCAGAGCCCGGTCAAGCAGGTTCAGGGGCCCTCAAAACGGGCCGAAGCGGGGCTGATGAAATCCTGGAAGTGCCGCTTGGTACGACAGTGAAAAACGAACAAACCGGAGAGTTCATCGGAGAATTGCTCGAAGATGGACAAGAAATGATCCTTCTCGAAGGGGGCTATGGAGGCAAAGGGAATGCTCATTTCAAATCTCCTACCCATCAGGCACCGGATTTTGCTACCCCGGGCGGAGAGGCGCAGGAAATGACTGCTATTCTGGAACTGAAAGTCCTGGCTGATGTTGGCCTTGTCGGCTTTCCCAATGCCGGAAAATCCACCTTGCTGTCGGTGGTGAGTGCTGCCAAGCCAAAAATCGCCGATTACGCGTTCACCACCCTTGTTCCGAATCTCGGAATCGTCGATTATCGCGGTTTCCGCTCGTTCGTTATGGCCGATATTCCCGGCATCATCGAAGGAGCTCACGCCGGGAAAGGGCTGGGAACCCAGTTTCTCCGCCACATCGAACGCAACAGCCTCTTGCTTTTTCTTGTGCCGGTGGATGCCGAAGACGTTCTCGCCCAATATCATGTTCTCCTCAGGGAACTGCAGCTTTACAACCCCGAATTGAGTGATAAGCCCCGTCTTCTCGGTCTCAGCAAAGCAGATATGGTGGATGATGAGCTGAAGGCGGAAATCTCAGCCAGCCTTGGTGACCTTCCCCACGTATTTTTTTCCGCTATTACCCGCGAAGGCCTCGAAGAGCTGAAGGATGAGATGTGGAAACGGCTGGAAGGCTCTGTCTGATCAGAAATAGGGCCTCTGGAGGTTCTGTGACGAACAGGCGGGTAGCCGGGCCGAAGTTCAGTGGAAAAGAACGTCCAGACGCGTTTCTGAGGGTTTGCTCAAAAAACGTTCTGAAAAATATTATTGAGAATGGCCGTTTCCGTCGCCATTCTGGCTGGCGAGCAGTTCGCGAACCTCCTCAATTTCCGGCACATCACCCCTGCGGATGCGCTCCACCCAGGCCAGCGGAAGCTGGAAAGTGGTGGCAAGGTCTTCATTACTCGTAATGGTGATCATGGAGCTGAGCAGCAGCGATACCAGCATTTTGATCCGGCCCAGGACTTCGCCTTCCTGCTTTCCTTCCTGCAAACCGAGCTCTTTTCCCTTGCTCAAGCCTTCACCCAAGCCAAGTTCTTTGCCCTCATTCAGGCCAAGTTCTTTGCCTTTGCTCAACCCAAGTTCTTTGCCTTTCTCCAGTCCGTCTTTTCGCCCGGAGCGGAAGCCCTGCTTGTAGGCCTGCTCCTTGATTTCGTCCTGAATTCGCTCGAGGATTCCCATAGGTTCCTTAGTTTGTGTTAGTTGGATGATGCTTTGTTCAAAAGTAGCATTCATTTTTGGGTTTGAAAAGCGCAGGTAATAATTCAAAAAACCGATCAGCCTGCTGATTTGGACATGGCT
>JBGSKC010000028.1:0-197573 GCA_041741415.1 Bacteroidia bacterium
CCGGCGCAGGTGCCCGTGCGGATCATCAACATCATTGATGAGTGCTCCCGAAAGGCCCTCTGGACAGAGGCCCACCAGAGCATCACAGCCGAGACGCTGATCGGCATCCTCGACAAGGTCATTGCCTGGCGTGGCAAACCCGCCTATATTCGCTCTGACAACGGACCTGAGTTCATTTCTGAGGCCCTCAAAACATGGGCCGGCGACGAGAGACGGAAGATAGAGTTCCGGTTTATCCAGCCCGGCAAGCCCACCCAAAACGGCATTATCGAGCGCCTCAACGGCACCCTCCGCAGGGAGTGCCTCAACTTAGTGTGGTTTGAGAGCCTCGAGGCCCTCAACCAGGAGATCCAGCAATGGTGGATGACCTACAATACCGTCCGCCCGCACAGCTCCCTGGGGTACCTCACCCCGGATGAGTTTGAAGAAACCAAGGGGAATTTCTACTATTCAGCGGTAGCGGCCTAGGGGAAGAGGACAAATCCGCATTGGTCATTTGTTGAATTTATGTGTAGCTACTTTGACGACTTAGGGATTGACAACAACTATAAATATGCTCTGGACATCGGCTGGTTGACTGACCTGGAGTTTGGAATTATAAAAGACTGGCATAAAGCTTTGGAAAAATATAACCCACCGGGAAATGATGCATTCGACCACGCAGCGATACTAAGCGATCCTATTTGGCTTGAAATTTTACGTAATGGATTATCAATGAAAGGTAAATTATTAGAAATATTAACCGATACTGAAAAAAAAATATTGACTGAAGATCTTAACCACTTGAGGATCGTTGATTAATGAGAAAGGCAAGTGCTAAATTGAGGTTTTGCCTGAGCAAAACCGAAGTGCTGATCCGGAGCTATGTGCTTCGAATCGAATGCAATATGCTCCGAAAAATCTGCCCCTTTACCCGGCATCACAACCTTAGTAGTTATTTCGAAACTGCCCGACAATGACAAATTGGTACAGAAAAAAAACCTGGACTACCAAAGACGAAGAGGAATTCTTCGCTAAACTCGGACGCGCAAGAGAGTACAATCGAGTCCAATATTTGAGGGTTCAGGCAACCGAACTTATTGAAACGAAAGATAAATACTTACTGTCTGTTGCTGAGACCCTCCTGAACAAGATATTGACTGATTACCCTGATGACAAGACTAACAAAAGTCAAACTTATAACTCGCTAGGTGAAATACACAAACTAAGGGAAGACTTTGTGACCGCACTGATGTATTTTCAGAAGGCGCTTGAATTTGAAAATGAATTTCCCAACGTAATCACAACTGCATATTTGAACTTTTCTGAAACAGCCATCCGTTTAAACAAAACTAACCTGTATGACGATGTTGAAAAATTACTAACAAGAAAAATCAACAAAAATCAATTAGCATTCCCTTCCGAAAAATACATAACCTATTCAGCCATGGCGATAATTTTTCAATACAAAGGCGACACAAAGCAAGCATCCGTTTATGCGGAGCTGGCCGAAAGCAATGCTACTGCACAGACAAATTTACTTTGGAACCCGCAAAAGAGAAAATTGGGTCTGGTCAAAAACAGAATAACATGGCTGGACAAACTTGTGGGAAGGAAATAAAGCTTTCCTTATCAACGGATTTACCTTCGTCTGTTTATTGGGAAGCCCTCCATGCTAACCCAACTTTTGCCCTCAGTCAACTCCCCCCCTCACTCCTCCCCCATCACAAACCCGCCGCCGGGCGCCACATTGATGGCCAGCGGAGCCGCAGGCCGGATTTCCCGGCCTGCGTCCTTCAGCGACCTGCAAGGGGAGTAGCTCAGATGGTGATGTCGATTTTAAGCGTCCAAGGCTGGGAATGAGCTGCTGTTCCAAAGGCAAGCAGAAGGAGGAAGGTCAGAGAGAAGCGCATGGGAAGGGTGTGGTGCAGGAAAAATACACACTTGCCTGGACACTCCCCGTGAACGCGACAAAGTCCCGGATTTGATCCCCCAACAAATTCCTTCTCATCAACAGGCTACACACTCACCTCCCTGTCGCTTTCCGCGGGAGCATGTCTTCGCGCTCTACGGTGTTGTCCAGCCAGATCACCCAGCAAACCTCAGCCAATAGCATGAGTTTCTGCATCACAGGCAGTAAGTTCACCATCCAATTGGCGAAGTACATCGCTGAGGTAAGGTAAAACAAGGCGAGGAAGGCAACAGAGGCAATTTTGAGATGCTGGTGCCTCGATGGCATCACCAGCACCATGAGGTAAAAAAACACCAGCAGGGTGCAAATGCCGGAGAGCAGCACCATGATATCGTGCTGAGAGGGAATGATCACGAGCAGGCCAAACAGCGAGGCTGCTATCCCGCTCCAGCGAACGACCCTGGCGGACCCGCAGTGGGGAATGCGTTCGGAGAACCGGAAAAAAAAACTGGCCAAAGAGAGGGAAATGGCCAGCACACCCGCCACAGCCCAGGGCCGGGCGGCATTGGGGTCTCCGTTGACGGCCACCGGGTTCAGCAGGTCGCTGAAAAAATTGTGCACCCAGTAGAACCCCTCCGACGAAGGATCTGCATTGGATCCGCCTGGGTACTGCCAGGCAGAGACAACAAGGAGTACCATGCCAAGAAGCAGTCCGGCCGGGAGCAGGCGCCTGAGAAGAGGTTTGTAGCTCATGAAAAATCGCTATTCCCGCAGCATCACGGGCCGGGGAAGGACGAGTGCCCAGGCCGGGGGTTGAAGAGAGACTGTGAGATATGGGGATTGGAAGGAGCATTTGGTCAACTGCTGGTTTGGCTTCGTCCATATTCAACACTCCCCTACCCCGCCAAATACTGGTTCGGTACACCCTCCGGCGGTAGCTGATCCCATATATTGCTTTCATCAGCAGGGAAACGACTTGGCAGGTCTGCTCTTCGGTTCGCTGAAACTGTCGCAGCAGGCACATCATGGCGTAGCTGACTGGCGTCACCTCCGGAATAAATGTCTCCCAGGACATACCTTTGCCCCGGATCAGGCCTATGACTGAAACGCCCAGGCCGCCCTGCCTTGCCAGTAGAAACCTGAGCATATCGAGGCTCTTCTTGGCGTCCTGGTCCCCAGAGTGTAAAATCGGGACCAGTCCGCAGCATTACACCTCCTACTCCCTGCTTCGCATCCACTCATCGCAGCTTCTGGCGGCATCCCTGCCCTCGGCTTGCGCCCAGACCACGAGCGACTGCCCCCGGTGAACGTCACCGGCAGAAAAGATCCCCGGCACGTCGGTGTGGAAGCGCTTTCCCGTCAGGCGGCCCTTGGCATCGAGGGTTACCCCGAGCTGGTCCCAGAGCCCGCCGGGCTCTGCCCCGCCAAAGCCAATGGCCACCAGGGCAAGGTCGCAGGGAAGCTCCCGGATCGTGTCGGGAAGCTCGCGGTAGCTTTTCCGGCCTTCGGCCCATTCGATGTCAATCACCTCCATGGCCCTGATATGCCCGTTCTCATCACCCACAAAGGCGCGGGTCATCACCGACCAGTCGCGCTCGCAGCCTTCTTCATGCGAACTGGTGGTTTGGAGGGTCATGGGCCACTCGGGCCAGGGGTTGTCGTCGGTTCGTTCGGTAGAGGGCTGCGGCCCCCAGGTAATCTGGCTCACACTCAGAGCGCCCTGGCGGTTGGCGGTTCCGATGCAGTCGGAGCCCGTGTCGCCGCCGCCGATCACGATCACATGCTTTCCTTTGGCCATAATCGGCTCACGGTCAGCCCGCCAGGTACCCGCCACCATCCGGTTTTGCTGGGTGAGGTAGTCCATGGCAAAATGAATCCCGGCCATGTCGCGGCCCGGCAACTCCATATCACGGGGGTGAGGAGCCCCGGCGCACACTACCACGGCGTCAAACTCTTCGCGGAGCTGGACGCCAGTGATTTGTTTGCCAATTTCCACCCCGCAGATAAATTCGACCCCCTCGTCGATCATCAGGTTCAGGCGACGGTCAATCACCCACTTTTCCATCTTAAAATCGGGGATTCCGTAGCGCAGCAGGCCGCCGGGAGCTTCATCGCGCTCAAACACTGTGACCCAGTGCCCCATTTGATTGAGGTAGTGGGCTGCTGCCATGCCTGCGGGCCCTGAGCCGATCACAGCCACGCGGCGTCCAGCTCTTCGCTCGGGCACCTGCGGCCTGATCCAGCCCCGCTGAAAGGCCTCCTCCACAATCGACTTCTCGATATGCTCAATCGTCACCGGGTCGCTGTTGAGCCCCAGCACGCAACTTTTTTCGCAGGGTGCCGGACAAATGCGGCCTGTGAACTCCGGAAAAGGGTTTGTTCGTGCCAGCAACAGATAGGCCCGCTCCCATTCTCCCTGATACACCGCATCGTTAAACTCCGGAATCAGGTTTCCGAGCGGGCAGCCGTTGTGGCAAAAGGGAACTCCGCAGTCCATGCAGCGTGCCGCCTGGGTGCGGGTTTTTTCGAGCGGAAACGGCAGTTCAATTTCCCGAAAATCGTGAATCCGTTCTTCTACCTTGCGGTAAGTAGGTAGTTCTCTGCGAAATTGTAAAAAGCCTGTGGGATTGGCCATGGATCAGATCAAAGCTAAGGGTAGGTTCAAGATCAGCCGGTTTGGCGGCTGGGGGAAAAATCTGGCTGGCTGGCCTTCCGGGTTTCCAAAATCTCTTTGTAGGCCCTGGGGATCACTTTCACGAAGCCTGCTGAGCTTCTGGACCATTGCTCCAGGAATCCGGTAGCCCACGTGCTTTGTGTCAGGACCACATGTTTTTGAAGAAGCTCATGCAGGCTGGCAAGTTCTTCATGGGTGGGTTTGTCTAAATCAAGGTCTTTTGCTCCAAGCTTTTTGCCAAGCAAGCCAGCGGAATCGTGCACAAAGGCCACGCCACCGCTCATACCGGCTGCAAAATTCTTGCCCACCGGGCCTAGGATCACCACCGTGCCTCCCGTCATGTATTCGCAACCGTGGTCGCCGATTCCTTCCACCACTGCCGTGGCACCCGAGTTCCGGACAGCAAAACGCTCTCCTGCCAGGCCAGCCAGAAACACTTCTCCGCTCGTAGCACCATACAATGCTACATTTCCTGCAATGACCTCGGGAGGCCTGTTGGCATCGGGTTCTCTGTCGGGCCGAACCGAGACAATAGCTCCCGACAAGCCCTTGCCAAGGTAGTCGTTGGCCTCGCCGCGCAGGTGGATTTCCAGGCCTTTTGCACCAAAGGCAGCCAGACTTTGCCCGGCTACGCCACGCAGGTGCAGCTTGATCTGACCCGCAGGCAGGCCCTCTCCGCCATATCTTCTGGCAATTTCATACGACAAGCCTGTGCCCACTGCGCGGTGAATGTTTTTCACGGGCAACCAGAGCGTGACCGGGCGGCCTCCTTCGAGGGCTTCTGCTGCTTTTTCCTTTAAATTGGCTTCATAGCTGGAAAATTGGAAGCCCGTGGGTTCTTTTTCCGCCCCCAGGGGGTAGGTTCCGGTGAGGGGACTCAGGTCGAGGCTCGCTGCTTTGGCGTGCATGTTGCCCACCACCGGCTTCAGGTGCTGGCCCTGGCCCACCATTTCCACCACGGTGCGGTAGCCAAGCATGGCCATGTGTTCGCGGAGGTCCTGAGCCAAAAAGGTAAAAAAGTGGATCAGGTCTTCCACTCGGCCTGCAAAAAGCTTGCGAAGCTCCGGGGCCTGGGTAGCCACCCCGACCGGACAGGTGTTGAGGTGGCATTTTCTCATGAGGATACAGCCCTCTACGACAAGCGCAGCTGTGGCAATGGCCCATTCTTCTGCACCCAGCAGGGTAGCGATGGCGAGGTCGCGCCCTGTTCTCATGCCGCCATCTGCCTGCAGCACCACGCGGTTGCGCAGCCGGTTTTTGACAAGGGTCTGGTGTGCTTCCGCGATGCCCAGTTCCCAGGGAAGCCCGGCATGCCGGATGGAGCTCAGCGGCGAGGCCCCGGTTCCGCCGTCGTGGCCGGAGATCAGGATATGGTCTGCGCCGCCTTTTGCCACCCCTGCCGCAATGGTGCCCACCCCGGCTTTCGACACCAGCTTCACGCTCACCCTGGCTTTGGGGTTGATGTGGTGCAAATCGTAAATGAGCTGGGCCAGGTCTTCAATGGAGTAAATGTCGTGGTGAGGTGGAGGCGAAATCAGGCCTACGCCTGGCGTCGAATGCCGCACCCGGCCGATCCACTCATCAACCTTGTGGCCGGGAAGCTGCCCGCCTTCGCCAGGCTTTGCGCCCTGGGCAATTTTGATCTGCAGTTCGTCGGCTTCTGTGAGATAATGGGCCGTGACCCCAAACCTGCCGGAAGCAACCTGCTTGATGGCAGAGCGCTCCCAGTCTCCGTTGGGCTTTTTGATGAATCGCTCCGGATCTTCTCCTCCTTCACCGCTGTTGCTCTTCCCGCCAATGCGGTTCATGGCAATGGCCAGGGTGCTGTGGGCTTCGTAGGAAATGGAGCCAAATGACATGGCCCCGGTGGCAAACCGCTTCAGGATTGCTTCTACCGGTTCTACCTCCTCTAACGGGACGGGTGTTTTGGCCGGAATCAGGTCAAATAAATGCCGGACGCTCAATGGCTGCAGGCTGGCGTCGTCAACCCTGGCTGCATATTTTTTGTAAAGGTCGTAATCGTTGAGCCGGGAGGATTTCTGCAGCAAATGGATCGTTTGGGGGTCCCAGGCGTGCCGTTCTCCTTCGAGCCGCCACTGGTAGGTTCCCTGGGAAGGAAGCACTTCTTCGTCGCGGTGTTCGCAGGCAAAGGTGTGCCTTCTCCTGATTTCCTTCTCCAGACCGTTCCAGCTCAAGCCCCCTAACCTCGATACAGAGCCGGTAAAGGATGTATCGACGATTTCCTTCGACAACCCCAGCACTTCAAAAATCTGTGCACCGTGGTAGGACTGCACCGTGGAGATGCCCATTTTCGACATGATCTTCTTCAAGCCGGCAGTGAGTGCCTGCAAATAGGCTTTATGCAACCCTTCGGCTTCTTTGTCCAGAAAATCCATGTGGCTTCCTGCCCAGCCACTCAGCGTGTCGAGGCTGTGGTACGGGCAAACTGCTGTGGCACCATACCCAATCAGGGTGGCCACGTGGTGCACTTCGAGGGCATCGGCGGTGTCTGCCAGGAGATCCACAGAAGGGCGTTTCCCCAGCCGGATCAGGCGCTGATGGAGAGTGCCCACCGCCAGCAGCATGGGGATGGGGATGGCGTTTTCACCGGCGTCGCGGTCGTGGAGAATGAGAATGCTCACGCCACCTGATATCGCTGCTTCAGCTTCCTGGACCATTTTTCCAAGGGCCTCTTGCAGGGTTTCAGCAGGCGAAAAACAAACCGACAGGCGCCGGGTGCGATAATCCTTATGATTCCAGGCTTCGAGCTGAGCCAGTTGCACAGGGGTAAGCAGCGGACTGCTCAAAGGCAGGTGATCGGCCTGGCCGGGCGATTCTTCCAGGAGGTTCTTGCCTGGCCCGAGCCAGGTTCTCAGTGACATTACCAGGGCCTCCCGGATGGGGTCGATAGGAGGATTGGACACCTGGGCAAACAGTTGCTTGAAATAATTAGCCAGGTGTTGCACCTGATCCGAGAGGATAGACAAAGGGGTATCCATGCCCATGGAGCCAATGGGCTCACTGCCGAGACCGGCCATGGGGGCAAGCACAGTTTGCAGCTCTTCTCTGCTGATGCCAAAGAGCAAATGTCTGAACCGCAATTGTTCGCGGTCAGGGTGAGTTGGCACCCCTGCTGCAGGAAGCTGATCCCAGCTGCGGGTGCGCCCTGCCAGCCAGTCACCGTAGGGCTGTTTGCCAGCGAGCATCTGCTTCACTTCCTCATCGCGGAGCAACTCGCCAGTTTGGAGATTCGCCACCAAAAAGGAACCCGGGCCCAGCCTGCCCCGTTCGCGGATGGCTTCGTCAGACAAGCCCAGGGTGCCCGCTTCGGAGCCCAGAATGAGGTGATTGTCGTGGGTGAGGCAATACCTCGAAGGCCGGAGGCCATTGCGATCCAGGCAAGCGCCTGCATACCGCCCGTCGGTGAAGCACACAGAGGCGGGGCCATCCCAGGGCTCAATGAGCAGGGAATGGAATTCGTAGAAGGCGCGCTGCGCTTCGGGAAGCGAATGATCAGACTCCCAGGCCATGGGCATGAGCATGGCCATGACGTGGGGGAGGCTTCTGCCGCTCATCATGAGCAGTTCTACTGCCCGGTCGAGGTTGCGGGAGTCGGAGCCATCGGGGTCGCAGATCGGGTTGAGCAGTTGAAGTTCCTCTTCCGAAAACAACTGGGAAGTCAGAACCGCCTCTCTTGCCTGCATCCAGATGATGTTGGCTTTGATGGTGTTGATTTCTCCGTTGTGGGCGATGAAGCGAAAAGGTTGTGCCAGCGACCAGCTCGGGAAGGTATTGGTGGAAAAACGGCTGTGCACGAGGGCCAGGCAGGAACTCATGGCCGAGTCGTGCAGGTCCGGGAAATAGGTGCCAAGCTGGTCGGTGCCGAGCTGGCCTTTGTACACGATGGTTCGGGAAGAAAAAGAAACGACAAAAGGCCTTTGCTGTGGCGGGAGAGCGAGTTGTGCCCAGCTTTTGTCGAGGGCATTTCTCAGCACATAGAGCTTGCGCTCCAGGGTGTCGGAGTCGGCAGGCTGGCGGTAGCGAACGAGCACCTGAACATAGGCTGGGGCAAAAACCAGGGCGTCTGCGCCAAGACCTGCCTCTACAACTGGCACCTCCCGGGTGCCGATCAACTCGAAGCCCCGCCGGTCGATGGTGGCCATCGCCATTTCCCACTGGGTTTGGCGCAGGGCCGTCTCTTTAGAAAAAGCCACCACTCCCACTGCGTAGGTACCGGGGAGGGGAAGTTGAAGATCAAACTGCTGAGCCCATGTGCGAAAAAAACCATCAGGGATGCGCAGCAAAATGCCCGCACCGTCGCCTACCAGCGGATCATAGCCCCTGCCACCGCGGTGCTCCATGCTTTCGAGCATGGTAATTGCCCGGGTAACGAGGTCATGAGAGGCTTTCCCCTCCATTTGGACAATCATCCCAATTCCGCAGGCGTCGCGCTCCTCCTGGTGGCAGTACATACTGCTGCCTGAGCGGTCCTGCCAGGGAGACAAGCCCTGGTCTGAGCTGTCGAGTGGCTGTTTCATATCGGTTCCTGATGCCTCCACCATGGCCATGACTTTTCTACCCACATCTGATGGGCAGCAGAATCGGCATGGAAGTAGAAAAAATTGAAAAAAGTGTCGTGTCGCGTTCAGAAAAATACAATCCTAAGATGATTGTTTAATGGAAAAATCCTTATCGAGTTGATAGTTTTTTAATGAATTCTCAATAATTCAGCCCCTTTCAGGCAATTAAGAGAAGGCCCGCCGAATATGGCTGGATGTGCCTGAGGGTGAAAACCTGTCATGCCGGAATAGGCTCTTGGACGGAAACGAGGATTTCTGTAGCTTTTGGTTTCCATTGCCCCACGCCCAAACCCGCCCGAGATGATGTCACTTCTTTCTTTGCTGGCCGGCCTGGCCTGTGCCGTCGGCGTTGCGCTGCTCATGTGGCAAATTGGCCACTGGGCCAGCCAATACATGATTCGGGAGCGAAATGCTCCTCCCGGAGTAGCCATGCTTCGCCCCCACCCCGACGGGGTTCAGGTGGCGATCCCGGGCGCTCAGGGCCAGATTCAGGCCTGGCATCGTGGCTCCGGACCCGCTGTCATTCTCGTCCCGGATGCCGGAGCAACCGCCGGAGCCATGCTCCCCCTCTGGACCCTCCTCGCAGGATATGGATACAGGGTCATTGCCTGGGAGTCGCCAGCCAGTTTAAGGGGCCAATCGCTGGAAGATGTAGTAGCAGATTTAGACTTGGTTATCAGGCATTTCCGCTTAAATCGACCCTTGCTTGCAGGCTGTGGCTGGGGTGCCTACGCTATGATTCAGCATCAGGCTGGCAGCATACAGGCACCGTCTGCTCAGGCCAGGGCCATGGTCGTAGTCTCAGGTTTTTCGGGCCAGGCTGTGCCCGCTTCCACCGGGAAATTTAGGCAAATATTCCAAGCCTCCCTCGGCTACCAGCGCCGGCTCGCCGCCTTCGGTGAAGGAATCTCCACCGAAGCGCTTCAGGCCATTGGCATTCATTGCCAGCTCGACCCGGGCTCCTACCAGCGCCACGCTTTCCCCGAAATTTTTCCCTCTGCCCGCTACGCCCAGCTCGACCTGCCAACCTGGCTCCTTGCCAGCCGCAGCGATGAAATTCTCTCTCCCCTCCACACCCAACGACTCGCCGCTGCCCTGCCCCGGGCCGAGGTGCACTGGGCAACTGAAGGCGGTGGCCATATGCTCCACTGGGAGCGCCCGGGCTGGATCGTCGAGATCATCCGCGAAGCAGATGCCACCATCCGGCAGGCATCACTCGCCGCCTCCTGATTGCCGCAATCAACAGCCTTTTCTCCGTTTATGGGGTGAAAATGACAGCCAATGTCCAGCCCCGCCCGTCGCTCGGCCATACTGCAGGACCCGGGTAGATCGTGGGTCTTTTCGTAAAATAGGACCTGTCAAGGGCATTGTTCAGGGAAAATTGAAGGGCTACCTGCTCGCTGGGCTGCCATTTTGCCTGGGCATCCAACAGATAGTAGGCCGGAACCACCCCGCGGCTGCCATTGGCATTTGGTGCTTCCGTGTTGATGGGGTCGGAGTAGGTTTTGCTCACATAGTGGAACAATACGCTGCCGCTCCACTGCTTCCAGGTTCCCTGCACGCCGTTTCGGGTGGTGAGGGCCGGGGTGCTTTCCACCTTGTTTCCGGCTAAATCAACATTCTGGCCTGAATTCAGCAGGCTGCCGTTAAGGTAAACACCATCCATCCAGGCTGTGGCAGTAAACACCGACAAGCTTCCATCCTGGCGGTGGGCCAGCACCCATTCTCCATACAGCTCAATGCCCCGGGTTCTGGAATCGCCGATGTTTGTTTTCAAAAAGTAGGTACCTCCGCCCGCGTCTTCCATGGCCTGTGTCCCGATTCTGTTGCGATACTGAAGCTGAAAGGCTGTGAGGTTCAGCACCAGGGTACCATCTGCCCATTTGCCCTGAAACCCGAGTTCGGCATTGTCGCCAAAAGAGTTTGACAGGGTGGGGTCCACCACTTCCAGCGGACTGGTAGGGAGCACTTCTCCCAGCACCACGGGCCGGTAGGCCTGCGACCAGCCACCAAAGAAGGAAATGTGGGAAGAAAGCCGGTAAGAAGAACTGACTCCCAGCAACACAAAACGGTGGGGTAGCTCGGTTTGCACTTGATCAGCCGGGACATTTCTCACCTCGCCAAACATGTTGGTCAGGCCGCGCTCAATGCGGATGCCGGGAGAAACGCTGAATTTGGGCGTGAGCCAGGTGAGGTGTTCGGCAAAAAACGCAAGGTTGTCGGTTTTGTAGTGAACATCGCGGCCCCAGGAACCTGTGGTGAGCGTCAGGTCGTAATCGTTGCCTGTCGATCCCTGTCCTAACTGCCTGCGGTTGAGGTCGTTTCTGATGGCCCTGACGCCTGCAGCCAGATAGCTGGGTTTGCCAAAGGGCTGCCACCGTTGCAGTAGCCTCAGCTCGCTGGTGGCGCTGTTAAACCGGTCGATGTCTACCTGGCGGGGTGCATACTC
Organism: Bacteroidia bacterium; assembly: GCA_041741415.1. Taxonomy (GTDB): domain Bacteria; phylum Bacteroidota; class Bacteroidia; order J057; family J057; genus JANQTF01. Next base: position 11,595 of record JBGSKC010000028.1, read on the forward strand.
GCCGGTTTGCCGGTTGAGGGTATCCCTTCTTTCTGGCCCGCCGATAAATTGCACGCTGCTCCGGTCGCCGATGATCTTGGAAATGCTCCAGTTCAGCTCGGTTTGACGACTCATTTTCCAGCGAACCGACAGCGAGGGAACCGTGATGTCGGGGCTGTAGTAGTTGCGGCTTCTGGTGGCCTGGGTGGGATTTTCTGCGAACTGGGCGTCGGTGAGAGGACCGGGGATCTGGAACAGATAAGTGCTTCGGCCGACTTCTGTGGTAATGGTGAGGCCCTTAGCTACCTCAAAAATGAGCCGTCCATACTGCGCCTGCGACCAGGAGTTGCTTCCCTGCCGGTAGCCATCGCTGCGCCTGCGATAATCGTAGAGTTGCCAGGTGAGCCTGCCTGCTTGGCCACCCACCTCGTTATAGCTGCTCAGCGTGTTCCAGGCACCCACGGCACTTTGGCCGCGATAACTGACCAGACGGCTGGTGTCGGGCTTGCGAACCACGTAGTTCATCATGCCGCCAAACATCGCTCCATATTGCAGAGAGGCCGTTCCCCGAACCAACTCGATGCTCTCGATTGCCTCCAGCGGCGGGTTGTAATGGCTTGCCGGATAACCATAAATGTCGGAGTTGAGCATAATGCCGTTTTGGCGCACATTCAGGTCCCAGCTCCGGTGCGGGTCCAGGCCACGGAGCGAAAGGTTCACCTGGTTGCCGGAACCATCCATGTCGTAGGCAAAAGCGCCGGGAACTTTGGCGAATACCTGCCTGACAGCCTTCTCGGGCTGGCTTGCCGATGAGCGCTCAAGGGAGATGCGCTGGGTCGATTTTCCCGCCATCAAAAAGCCCTGATGGATGTCGGGAAGGGTGTCGATGGCCTGAAACTGGTTCTTCCATCCAAGAATCCTCACCTCCTGTAATTGCTTGATTTCCAGGCTATCAGATTGCTGTGCAAATGCAATTACAGGTAACAAGGGCATCAGCAGCAGCAGCAGGCCCAGTGGCAAATGAGGTCTGACATTGCCAGAAAAAGAAAAAACATTCATTGCAATCGGGATTGGAATACGCACAGCAAAGGTAGAGGAAAGGAAAATGTGCTTTGGCTAATGAAGAGTTAAAAGGCCCTGCGCATGGTTAAATCTTCCTTAACCGGCAGGAAAAACGCAGGGGAGAAAGGACGTTCTGCCGCGGAGGATTTCTTACCTTGGGAGGCATTCATTTTTATCCTTCGACGCCTGTTCCAATCCTCATGAAGCCTCTTCTCCTCACCTCCATTCGCCACCTCTACACCATCGACGAGCAAGGGCGTTCCTGTCTTCGCGGAGCTGAGATGGCAGCTCCAGACCGCCGCGACAACGCTTTTCTGTTCGTGGAAGCAGGCAAAGTAACCGCTGCGGGAAGCATGGAAGACCTTCAGCCCGGCGATTTCCCTGATGCTGCCCGGATTGATTGCAGCGACAGGCTGGTGCTGCCGGGCTTTATCGACAGCCACACCCACCTGGTGTATCCCCGCAGCCGCCACGAAGAGTTTGTGGATCGCATCCAGGGTCTGAGTTATGAGGAAATTGGCCTGAAAGGCGGCGGCATCCTCAACAGCGCCCGCCACACGGCCCTGCTGAGTGAGGAAGAGCTTTATCGCCAGGCCGAAGCCCGGGTATGGGAGATTTTGCAGCTTGGCACCACCACTGTGGAGATCAAAAGCGGCTACGGCCTCAATCTCGAAACGGAGCTGCGCCTGCTGCGGGTGGCCCGCGAACTTGGGCGAAGGCTGCCAATTCGCGTTAAAACGACCTTTCTTGGAGCCCACGCCATTCCGGCAGAATACAAATCCCGCCGCAGGGAATACCTCGACCTGATCATTCACCAAATGCTCCCGGCAGTGGCCGGGGAGGGCCTTGCCGATTTCATGGATGTGTTCTGCGACAGGGGATATTTCACCCCTGAGGAAACGATTGAATTGCTCCTTGCCGCTGATGCCTATGAACTTCCCGGAAAAATTCACGCCAATGAGCTGGGCCGCACAGGTGGCGTGCAGGCGGGCGTAGCTGCCGGGGCCTACTCGGTGGATCATCTCGAAGCCTGTGGCCCGGAGGAAATTGAAGCCCTTCGCGATACAGATACAGTGCCCTGCCTGCTGCCTTCGGTCGCATTTTTTCTGGGCATTCCCTACGCGCCAGCCAGGGGCCTCATCGAAGCCGACTTGCCCGTGGCCCTGGCCAGCGACTACAACCCAGGCTCCTCGCCGGGAGGAAGCATGCCCTTTGTAATGTCGCTGGCCTGCACCCAGCTTCGGATGTTGCCAGAGGAAGCCTTATCTGCCATGACGATCAATGCTGCATTTTCCATGCGATTAACCCCGGGGTTGGGCACCTTAGCACCCGGCGCAGAGGCGGATTTTCTCATTACCCGGCCCATGGATTCGCTTGCACAGATTCCTTACGGCTATGCGAGTCGCCATATCGACCGGGTTTTCATCGCCGGAGAAGAGATTCAGGTGCCGGCAGGGCTTTAGCGCTGCCCGGTTTCCGAGAGTTCCCGGGCCATGGGAAACACCCATAGCGGAACCTGGGTTCGGCGGGCCATTTCCTTGGTCACGCTGCTGTGAAACCAGCGGCCAAACATTCCCCGCAGGTGCGTGCGCATAGCAAGCAGGTTGCTGCCCCTGTTTTCTACCTGCTCCATCAGCCCATCGACCACTTCATTCCCCACCACCTGCACCCATTCCAGGTTTTCGACGCCCTCAAGTGACTGGCAATTTTGCTGGAAATGGCGGTAGCGAAGCTCTTCTTCGACATTTGCCTCCTCAGTGATGTGGATGCACTGCACTTTGCCTTTCCAGGGTTTCACAAGGTCGAGCAGGCGCTGGATCACAGGAAGGTCGTCTTCCAGCAAATCGGAGGCGAAGATCACGTGATCAAATGAGTGAATGTCAGCCTGGGCAGGCACCACCAGCACTTCGCGGGGAATTCGCTGAAGAACTGCAGAGGTGGTGCTTCCGAAGATTTTTTTTGCCAATGGATTTCCACCTCTCATGCCCATCACCACGAGGTCGGCGTTAATTTCTTCAGCCACGCTGAGGATAGTCTCCACAGAGCCGCCGAGATCCGCACGAAAGCTCACGGTTACCTGGGCAAGGGCTTCCTGGGAGAGGGTGAGGAGCATTTCCTGAAAATGCCTTTGTGCGATGGATTCCAGCTGGGTGGTGAGGTCTTCCTCCATGGTGACAACCATATAAGGCTCGGGCACAGCAGGCAAATAAGCGTGCATCGCCACAAGTTCGGCGTGGTTTGCGCGGGCCAGTTCAACGGCATGGGCCATGCTGTGAGCCGAAACAGGGGAAAAGTCGATGGGAACGAGGATCTTGTTCATGGCCAATGATTTGGGGGTGAATGAAGAGAAGGATCAGGCCTTCACGGCCAGCACGGGTACATCAGATTCGAGTACCATTTGCTGGGTAACGCTTTTTTTCCAGAGGCGTTGGGGAAAATAGCGTTCGTGTGGCTGCAAGGCCAGGATGTCGACTTGCTCGTCGCGGACAAACTGCTTGAGGCCGTCGATCACCCTGGTGTGGTGAACGACCTTGAGCGGAATGGCGTCGAATTCCATGTCGGGTGCCAGCATGTCTTCCTGCCAGATCAGATCGGCATGAATGAGGGGTTTGGTTTCGACATGAATACAGACAATTTCGGCATTGAGGGCATGGGCAAGCTGGTTGAGGCTGTAAAAGATTTTGAGGTGCTTTTCGCGAAAATCGGTGGCATAGGCAATCCGTCGCACATCTCCATATTCGATCCCAGGAGGCACAGCCAGCACCGGGCAGCGGGCATGGAGCATGATTTCTGAAGTAGTGGAGCCAAAAAAATGTTCTACCGCATTGGTTGCCCCCGATGTGCCCATCACGATCAGGTCGGGCTCCTCTGCCTGGCAAAGCTGGAGGATTTGATCTCGCGCATACCCAAACAAAAACGTCACCCGAAGAGGAACCCGCTTGCCCGTTCTGCGCATCAGGGTTTCGACATATTTCATCCCTTGTTCTTCTGCCTCACGAAAATCGCTGGCATTCAACGCTTTGGAAATATGGAAAGGCAGCAGGTCCGTTTCGAGAAGCTGCTTGTCGAATACGTGAAGCACCTGAATTTCTGCCCCCATCCGATGCGCCATCTGGATGGAAAAAGCCAATGCCTGGTTGGCAACAGGAGAAAAATCGGTAGGGAATAGGATTTTTTTCATACGTACTTCCACTGTCTGTCTGTTTAAGGGTGGGCTAAGGCTCCCGAACCCAATCTGTTTGTTCGACAAGCATATTCAAAAGACAGAGGTCATCCACCAGGCTGATTTTTCTTTATCCCACATTGGCAAGTTCCTGGTCACGGTCCATTTCTTTCAACCAGCCAGCCAGCAAAGACAGGGTGGAAACGGCCCTGTGTTTTTGAGCAGCATCTGTGAGCACTGCCTGCTGGTTGGTGATCAATACGTTGGGGCGGCGGGCCAGGCGCAGCACAGTTTCTGAGTTGGGGTCTTCGTGGAGAAGGTCGTGCTGGGTGCATGTTTTTTCCTCAGGAAAGAGGTCCCAGCCAAAATAGCCCAGGTGGCCGCTGTCGAGGGCCTCTTCAACAGCCTCCATGTCCAGGATTTCAGGCCGCCCCACATGGATGACCATGCTACCCCGTGGCAGGGTTTTGAGGGCATTGGCGTTGAGCAGGTGGGTGGTTTGCATGGTGAGTGGCAGGTGAATGAAGAGAACCTGAGTCCTTGCCAGCAGGATGTCCCAGTCAGCAAAATAGACTTCGTACCGCCGGGCAAAGGCCTGATCGGGCTGGGGGTCCCAGGCCAGCAGGCGGGCACCAAAGCCATGCAAAATGCGGGCAGTTACCTTGCCCACTTCTTCGAGGCCAAGGATACCGATGGTTTGCTGGTGAACGTCGAACCCCCGGAGGCCGCTGCGGTCAACATTGCCGTGGGTAATGCGGTGGTTAGCCTCCACCAAATGCCGGTTGAGGGCCAGCATCAGGGCGATAGCATGTTCGGCCACAGCATTTGGTGACCTGGCAGGAATGCCCACCACCGTGAGGCCCAATCGCCGTGCCATGGGAAGGTCCCATTCTGATGCCCATTCGCTTCCAAGGATCAGGTATTCAATGCCTTCGCGGGCCATGGCCACCATCAGGTCGCGCTGACGCCCTCTGGCCGGGCACGCACAAATCACGCTGTGCCCGGCAGCCTTGCTCACAGCCTCGGGCGTCAGTTCGTCTTCCAGAAACAGAAACTCGTGCTGACCGGCCCCCAGGCCCAGCAGTTCGGCAGAGCCAAATCGGGATGCATTATAAACAGCGACGCGCATGACCTTGATAATATCGATGATGCACGCAAGGTAGGGCAGGCATATCCGAAAAGCTCTGCCATTTCGCAGGCTCCCGGGTGACAATCAGCACTGTGCCCACAAACTGCCAAGCCAGCCCGGCTTTCCGGCTTGTGCCCGCAATGTTGTCAGTGCGGCTTATTCCTTGATTCGCTGCCACAACCGGAAAAGCCCCCAGCCGCTCAGCAATGCCACTGCCGTGAGAATACCCGCAGGCAGCACCTGGCCATACAGCCAATAGCCCATCGCAAACAGAGTAGCATAGATGGCAGCGCAGCCCACCACCATTGCCAGGACCTGCAGGCTCAGTTGCCCGGCGGCAGGACTTTCGGACATGGTATCGCCGCGCTCAGCAGCCATTTTCTTTACGGCGTCCCAGCCCCGGCCAGCCGGTCTGATTTTCTCCACAAAGCGCCTGAGTGTGGCATAATCTGTTGCAGGGGTAAGAAAAGTAACCAGCACCCAGGTGAGGGTCGTGATTCCCACGCCTCCAACGAGGGCCACTGCATCAGGCAGGGCGACTCCAAACAAGCGGGGGTGAACCAACTGCACATACAGCGCCACGATAAAGGAAATGGCCATGGCACTGATTTCACTCCAGGCATTGATTCGCCACCAAAACCAGCGCAAGATAAAGATGAGGCCCGTGCCTGCGCCAATCTGCAACAGAATGTTGAAGGCTTCCAGCGCGCTCGACAGCAGCAGTGCCAGCAGGGAAGCCAGCAACATCAAGCCAACGGTGGAGAGGCGGCCAAGGTTGACAAGTTCCTTGTCTCTGGCCTCCGGGCGAAGAAAGCGGAGATAAAAATCGTTCACGATATAGGAAGAACCCCAGTTGAGGTGGGTGGAAATGGTTGACATCACCGCAGCGATGAGGGAGGCTAGGATGAGGCCGATGAGCCCGGGAGGCAAAAAGCGCAGCATGGTGGGATAGGCGAGGTCCTGGCCGAGTTTGTTGAGTTCAATGTTGGGGTTGGCCAGGTGCAGATACACAATTTTTTCGGTAACGAGGGGATCGCGCTCCTTGCGTTTGGGGTCTTGCAGTTGCAGGTTGGCTTGAAGATAGGCGAGGGATTTGATTTCGGGCGATTCCGGATGAGCAGCCACGAGGCCGGCCAGGCGGTCATATTCCCCGATGCGAAGCTGGTCGGCTGCAGCTTGTGCCTCCCCTTTGAATTTTTCCAGAGAAGCCGAAAGCGCTGCCTGCTCCGCAGCGCCCACAGTGCTGAGCAGGGCAGGAGCATCCTCGTGCAGGGCAATTTGCTGCTGCCCGGGCCTCATGATCATCGGATACACCACGATCGAGGCGAGGGCCACGAGGATCCAGGGCCAGGGGCGCAGGGCATAGTGGGTGGCATTGAAAAAGAGGGTGGCACCGATGGCGTGCTTTTCGTTTTTGGCCGAAAGCATCCGCTGGGCAATGTAGCCTCCGCCGCCGGGCTCAGCACCAGGATACCACACGCTCCACCACTGCACAGCGATGGGCAGGATCAGGAGCGTCACCACAGCGCCCCAATCGCTGAAATCGGGCAGAACGCTGAGCTTGCTCTGCAGATCGGGATATGACAACAGGGCATCCAGCCCCTGGATTTCGGGCAGGTTTACGATCACAACGGTGGCCCATACCGAGCCGATCATGGCCATGATAAACTGAAAAAAGTCGGTGAGGAGGACCCCGCGGAGCCCGCCAAGCGAGCTATACACCGTGGTTACCACGGCAATGATCGCCAGGGTGAGCCAGCCATCGAGCCCCAGAAGGGTGGAACCGATCTTGATGGCTGCCAGGCAGACCGTGGCCATGATCATGACGTTGAAAAAGACGCCCAGGTAAATGGCCCGGAAGCCACGCAGGAAGGCAGCTTCTTTGCCGGAGTAGCGGAGTTCATAAAATTCGAGGTCGGTTACCACCTCAGAACGCCTCCAGAGCTTGGCATAGACAAACACAGTGAGCATGCCTGTGAGCAGGAAGGCCCACCAGGCCCAATTGCCGGCGATGCCGTTGTTGCGAACGATGTCTGTTACGAGGTTGGGCGTATCAGCCGAAAAGGTGGTGGCCACCATCGAGAAACCTAGGAGCCACCAGGGCATGTTGCGGCTGGAGAGGAAAAACTCAGCGGCACTGGACCCGGCTTTCCTCGCAGCCATGAGCCCGATGAGCATGGAAATGATAAAAAACGCAATGATAATCGACCAGTCCAGCCAGATGAGATTCATGGGGAGAAAGGTTGGAGTTCGGGTAGTAGAAGTAGTTGAGGGGGAAAAGATACTTCGATTTAAGGAAACAACAAGCGAAAGAATGAAGGATCAGGAAGGTGAAAAAAAGCCGGGCGATAAAAAGCCATTGATAAATAGCAAAGGAGAAAAAATATCCGATTTAAAGTCCATATCGCTAAGTTGTCAAAGCAATTAAATACTGTTTTGCAAAATGATCCCACCCGTTCATTTTTCGGTTAATTGCCTGTTTCGAACTAAATCATCGTGAAATTTTACTTCTAAAAAGATTATTTTGATGGAGTGCATGAATCAAGTATTTCGAGACTATTCTTTGTTAATTATTCATTATGACCACTTTAGCGCTTGGAAAAAGAAAATATTTTCCTGAATATTCAATGATCGCTTCACTTACTAAGGAATTCCTTACAATTTATTTTCCCCATTTGCCCACTTCATCCTGGGCCAAACCCCCTATGATCCTTTGAAACATGATGATCAAGCAACACAACCGTGCCTTTTCAAGGAAAAGGCTTGGCGGAGCTATTCTGGCCACCGCTATTTTACCCCTGCTCTTTCTCCTGCTGCCGTTTCCCATTGCTACGGCACAAAGCTTCTCTCAGGGAACGCTCAACTTTAACGGGTTGGGAGGAGTCTCTTCAGGAACTTCCCTCATGTTTGGACCCGATGGCCGCCTTTATGTCCTGAGCCTGAATGGCACCATCGACATTTTCACCATCCAGCGAAACGGGCCCAATGATTATGTCGTGCTGGCCTCTGAGGAAATCCTCAGTGTCAAAGACATTCCCAACCACAACGACGACGGCTCGCTGGTAACCACCACCAACCGGGAGGCCACGGGCCTCACCGTAGCCGGAACGGCCTCCAACCCTGTCATTTATGTCTCCTCCAGCGACCCACGGGTCGGAGGCCCCGGTGGGGATCTCAACCTCGACACCAACTCCGGCATCATCACCCGCCTGAGCTGGACAGGCAGCACCTGGGAAGTGGTGGACCTCGTGAGAGGCTTGCCGCGCTCAGAGGAAAACCACGCGACCAACGGCCTCGAATTCGCCACAATCAACGGCACCGATTACCTCATCGTTTGTTCAGGAGGCCACACCAATGCCGGGGCTCCCTCCGATAATTTTGCCTGGACCACAGAGTATGCCCTCTCTGCGGCCATTTTGTCGGTGAACCTCACCATGCTCAACACCATGCCTGTCTTCACCGACGGCGGGCGGCAGTATATCTATGACATCCCGACCCTGGACGATCCCAGCCGGACCAATGTAAACGGCATCACCGACCCCGACGACCCAGGCTACAATGGCGCAGACCTCGGTGACCCCTGGGGAGGAAACGACGGACTCAACCAGGCCATGATTGTGCAGGGCGGCCCGGTTCAGATCTTTTCTCCCGGCTACCGCAACACCTATGACCTTGTTTTGACAGCTTCCGGAGCTGTGTATGCTACCGACAACGGGGCTAATGGCGGCTGGGGAGGCCTCCCCGAAAACGAAGGCGTTAGCGGCAACGTCACCAACAACTACATCGCGGGTGAGCCCGGAAGTGGCTCGGCGGTGGGTGGTGAGCAGGTCAACAATACCGACCACCTTTCGCTCATTACAACCAACATCCAGAGCTACCTGTTCGGGTCTTTTTATGGAGGCCACCCAACTCCGGTACGCGCCAACCCGGTTGGGGCAGGCTTGTTTACCAACCCCACCGCCAACGCCACCACGGGGGCTATTTTCAGAACCCTTACCTATGATCCCGACGGTTCCCGGCCTAATTCCACCAATGACCCCACCATTGCCCTGCCAGCCAACTGGCCACCTGTGCCTGTTGGTCTTGCCAACCCGGTCGAGGGCGACTGGCGCGCGCCAGGCGGCACAAACCCCGACGGCCCCAACGATGCTGTTGTGACCACCTGGGGCACCAACACCAACGGCATCGATGAATACACGGCCTCTAATTTCGGAGGAGCCATGCAGGGCGACCTGCTCGCCGGGAAAAACGGCGGCGTGCTGCGGAGAGTGGAACTGAACCCCGACGGCAGCCTCCAAACCCTCACCAACGAATTCATTTCCAACCTCGGCGGAAACGCGCTCGGGATCACCTGCAACGGAGATTCCGACCCGTTTCCCGGCACCATCTGGGTAGCTCCGTTCAACGGCAGCATCATTGTGCTGGAGCCTCAGGACTTTGTCATCTGCATCCCGCCGGGAGACCCGGCCTACAACCCGCTGGCCGACAACGACAGCGACGGCTACTCGAATCAGGATGAAGTGGATAACGGTTCGGATCCATGCAACGGCGGTTCTCAGCCCAATGATTTTGACAAAACCGCAGGCGGAACCCTTGTTTCAGACCTCAACGACATCGACGACGACAACGACGGCATTGCTGATGCGCAGGACCCCTTCCAATTGGGTGACCCGACCGTGGGAGGTTCCGATGCTTTCCTCCTGCCGGTTGACAACGAGCTTCTTTCCGACAACCCTGTTTTGAAAGGATATCTTGGCCTTGGGTTTACCGGGCTGATGAACAACGGCGCTGCCAACCCCAACTGGCTGAACTGGCTCGACCGCAGGGACGACCCCAGCGACCCCAACCCGAACGATATTCTGGGGGGAGCTGTTGGAGCCATGACGATGCAAATGACCGCGGGAACGGCCCTCGGAACCGCCAATAACCAGGAAAAAGGCTTCCAGTATGGCGTTCAGGTGAGCACAGCAACAGGGCCTTTTGTGGTTCATGGCCGCCTGCTCAATTTCACCGACCCGCTGCAGTTATATGGAGCCCAGGCACCCGCCAACGGCGAACTGGGGATTTTTATCGGAGATGGCACCCAGAGCAATTTCGTTCAGGTGGTGTTGAACCAGAGTGGGGTGGAAGCCCTCCAGGAAACAGGAGATGTTTCACAAACCCCTCTTTTTCAAGCTATTGCCCCTGCCAACCGCCCGGGAAATGTCGCCGATTTTTACCTGCAGATCAATCCGGTGAATGGAGAAATTCAGGTTCAGTATGCCCTGGATAACGGCGCTGTTGCCACCCTGGGAACCCTCACTGCACAGGGAGCTGTGCTCCAGGCCATACAAACTGGCAGCCTGGATCTGGCAGTGGGATTGATCGGCTCGTCGCACACCACAGGCGTGGAGCTGGAAGGAACCTGGGATTTGCTGACGGTGACAGGAGCCCAGCCCTCCATTTCACAAGCCCTGCCCGATGTGGAAGCATTTGTGAATGATCCGAATCAGCTGATTGACCTTTCCCAGTATTTCGACGATGACGGCGGCACTGCCAGCCTGACCTTTTCTGTTCAGTCCAACAGCAACCCCGCCATTGGAGCAAGCCTTGCCGGGAACCAGCTCACCCTCAGCTTCCCCGCCACCCCTGCTACCAGCACCGTTGTGATCCGGGCCACTGACCCGGGAGGATTGTTCATTGAACAGAGCTTTGTGGTGCAGGTGACCAACCAGCCTGTGGTGCTGTTCAGGGTGAATGCCGGTGGTGTGCTGATTACCTCCACGGATGCCCCCAACCCCGACTGGGCCGCCAATACCGGCACAGGAGCCCAGACCGGCAACGGCTTTGCTGTGAACACCGGCAACATTTCCACCCACAACATTACCAACCTCCACAGCTCTGTGCCAGCCTATGCGCCGGTAGGGTTGTTTGCGAATGAAAGATGGGATCCGTCTACGACTCCGGCCATGGAGTGGACCTTCAACACCGGCAACGGCAACTTCATCGCCAACCTGTATATGGGCAATGGATTTTCGGGGACTTCTGCCCCGGGCCAGCGCGTGTTTGACATTCAGATAGAGGGAAGTTTGGTGGCGAATGACAAAGACCTCGCAGCACAGTATGGCCACCAGACAGGTGCCATGGAAAGCTACAATGTGACGGTGACCGACGGCGTGCTCAACATTGTGTTTCTGCATCAGGTGGAAAACCCGCTCATCAATGCCATCGAAATTCTGGGAGCAGGAGCCGGATTTCCTCCGCTTGCGCTGGATCCGATCGCGAATCAAACCAACTTTGAGAATGACCTGATCAACCTCACCGTGACCTCCAGCGGCGGAGATCCCAACGAAAACCCGACTTATTCTGCCAGTGGCCTCCCGCAGGGCATTCAGATAGAACCTACTACCGGCCTGATTTTCGGCACTATTTCCGGCGGCAGCGCCACGATGAGCCCCTTCAATGTACAGGTATTGGTTTCAAAACCTTCCAGCGGGGTGGTGAGCACCAACTTTACCTGGGATGTATTCCCCGGATCCAACGCCTCCACAGCCCTCATTGAAGTGACACCGGCCTCCGGCATTAATGTCAGCACCTTCGGCACAGGTTCCTTCCAGATCACCAACACTGCAGGATCTGGTGCCAACATCACGAGTGTGACCTTCGACATGACCACCGGCTTTCTTCCCAACATGGTGTTTGACCCGGCAGGGACAGCAGGCGACCTCACGGCCAAGCCCTTTACCATCAACGCCAACCCTGGTGTGGGAACAGTGAACCATACCTTTGGGGCGCCGCTCGGGAATGGCGGATTCCAGCAACTGACAATCACCTTCACCGACTTCAATCCCGGCGAATTGTTCACCTTCTCCCTCGACCAGGATCCCACCTCGATGGAAGGACTTAACGCCCCCGGCCCCAATGATGCCGGAAGCGTGTCGGGGCTGGAGCAGGCGGGCTCGACCCTCACCGTGACCTTTGACGACGGCAGCACCCAAACCGGAAGCCTGTTCAGCGACGGATCAGACGGTGGTGCGACAGCCGTGGTGGCAGATAACCTTCCCGGCTCTCCTGTCATTGAGGCCGTGGGCCACCCTTCCCCCGCCACAGTTTCTAATGCCCAGCAAACCATCCTGATTACCAACGGCCCGCTCAATGGCACAGTCGCGCTGCTGCAGGTTGAGGCAGGCTTTTTTGAAGGAGGAGCTAATCTGAACCAACTGCCTTATGAAGTGAACAGCGTGGTGGACGTGATCCGGACCACCGGAATTTCGCTTGACGCGCTGGGGACCGCAACTGTCAATGTGACCCTCACCGATTCCAACCCGGAGGCAGGCTATAACTACTTCCTGGCGGTTGTGGAAGATGGAAGCCGGTTCGGCCTGGCCTCAAACCCTGTGATTTTGTACTACGATCAGCAGGCTCCTCCTGCTCCGGGAACCGTGCTGTACCGGGTGAATACCGGCGGTGCGACAGTTGCAGCGACCGATGCGCCGAACCCGGACTGGAGTGAGGACAGCGGCAACCAGGGAGCAGCTGGCAATACGCCTTACCTGGCTGCGCTCTCAACCGGCGGAAGCACCTACACCGCTTCGGCCGGGGGCGCCCACCCGGGTCCGATCATCATGACAGACCCCTCGATTCCAGCAGGAACCCCGGTGACGATTTTTGAATCGGAGCGGTATGATGCAGTGGGTGTGCCCGAAATGCTGTACCAGTTTCCGGTGGCAGCGGGAACGACAGTGGAAGTGAGGCTGTATTTTGCAGAGTTGTTTGGTCAGATTGATCTGCCGGGCGAGCGCGTGTTTGATGTGTCTGTAGAAGGATCCGTTCCTCCGCAACTGGACAACCTCGACCCTCTGGCGATTGCCGGTCCTAAAGGCGCTTTTATGCGCTCGCATCAGGTGACTGTTGCAGATGGCACCCTTGACATTGAATTCCTCCACGGCGTAGAAAACCCGGCCATCAAAGGCATTGAAATCCTGGCCGCCACCACCCCCACCACTGCCGACTTGTCGATTTCTGCCAGCCTGGAAGGGAAAACCGATTTTTCAGGCCAGTATACCGCCATTCTGTATCCCGTTGGTTCCACCACGGCGATAGACACCATCACCGCGATGGCGGGCAGCAACGGCCAGTTGACACTGGCGGGCATCACGCCTGGCAGCTATCAGATTGCCCTGAAATACCCGAACTGTCTCCAGGCCGTGCAAACAATGACCCTGGCTGCCGGACCTAATGCCGCTGCTTTCGGTCCGCTGGATGCTGGCGACGCCAATAACGACAATGCTGTAACCCTGCTGGACTTCTCCACCCTAGTTATCAGCTTTAATCTCGCCAACGGTACTTCGGGCTTTGTGCCCCTGGCCGATTTCAACGGCGACGGCGTGGTGAGTCTGCTCGACTTTTCCCTGCTGTCTGGCAACTACAACACCCTTGGCCAGGAGCCATCCAACTAATTCCCTCCCATTCCCCCTCCGGTGCCTGGCACCGGAGGGCTTCATTCACCCCCTACGATTCAAACCATGAACGATTCTTCCCTATTCCCTGGGCGCTCCCGCTTTTTTGCTGCGGCGACCAGGGCCGCTTGGAGCCTGATCCTGGGTTTGCTGCTGCTTTCATTTCCGCGCCTCAGCGCCCAGGTGAATCTCGTCCTCCTGCCTGCCAACCCGGCGGTGACAGTCAACGGGACAGTGTTGCTCACCCTGCAGGTGCAGGCAGGCGCTCAAACTGTTGACGGGGTGGAGGCTCACCTCGATTTCGACCCGGCTTTTCTGCAGGTCAACACAGCAACTTACGTTGGCGGGGCGCAGCTCCCTGTGCCGCTCAGCGCGCTGGTTTTTAACAATGTATCCGGAACCATTGACCTTGCCTACGGTACTTTTGCCAGCCCCCCATCCGGGACCTTCGACCTCGCCACCATTGAGGTAGAGGCTCTTTCCCCCGGAACCTCAACAATCAGCTTTGCCTTTACCTTCCCCCGCCTCACCCAGGCAACTTTTGGAGGGGCAGGTGTGTTGTCGAATGCAACCGGAGCCACAATTTCTGCGCAGGCTGCCAACAGCATTCCTGTCATCAGCCCAATTGGAAACACCTCAGTGGCAGAAAACGGAAGCCTTCAGATTCCGCTCTCCATCTCTGACACCGACGGCGACAACCTCACTGTCACCATCAGCAGCATCTCGAACGAACCTGCGGCGCTGCAATCAAACCAGGGAGCCGGTGGCGGCACCCAGGCAGACCCCTACCCTTTCAATGCCAGCGGATTTCTGAGTCAATCGGGAATCCTGAGCAGTCCGGGCAGCTATGCCGCGCAACTGGTGGCGAGTCCGGTTTTTGGAGATGGCGGATCGAATGGAGACGGATCAGGGATTTACACAATTACGGTCCAGGTAAGTGACCAGGATGGCAATTTGGTAACAGAGGTATTTGACCTCACCGTGACGGATGTTCATCAGGCAGTTGCGGCCAGCGGCGTAACCCGTATTCAGGCAGAATCCTACGACAACCAGGGCCCTGCCAACCCCGGAACCGGGAGCAATGGGATTGGCGTGGAAATCAATGCCTCCGGCGTGACCAATATCGGGTTCACGACCAATGGCGATTTTGCCGAATACCTGATTGATGTGGCTGTGGCTGGAATTTACCAGATTGATTTTGCCGTGGCTAAAAGCAACGGGCCGGTGGGAACCATGACAATCAACGGCGGCCCGGCCTCCATTTCGGTGAACCCCACAGGAGGCTGGCAGACCTACACCATCGTGACTACCAGCGTGAGCCTGGCGGCAGGCCAGCAAACCCTCCGGCTGGACTGGAGCGGAGCCTCCGGCTTCTTTTTCAACATGGACTATTTCGACATCAGCCTTACCGCCGACAATGTTCCGCCGGTAATCACCCTGCTGGGAGCCAATCCTTTAACCTGGACCCAGGGCATTGCCTTTGTGGATCCCGGCGCAACAGCCTCCGACAACGTGGACGGCGATCTCACAGCCAGCATTGTGGTGGGAGGCTCGGTGAATGTGAATATTCCCGGGACTTATTCCCTGACTTACGACGTGACAGATGCCGCCGGAAATGCAGCCATCCAGGTTACCAGGACCGTGAACGTAGTGGCGGCCGTGGACAATCCGCCGGTGATCACGGCAGTGCCGGACCAGGAACTGGCTGCCGGGGCCACCCTTTCCCTGGCCATTACAGTGCAAGACGACTTTACTCCTGCGGCAACGATTGCTTTATTCGACAAAAGCGCTGGCGGCACCAACCCGTTCAATCCGTCGGTTCAGGTGAATCCGGCTAATTACACCTTCACAGACAATGGGGGAGGCAATTACCAGCTTACCTGGGTCACGACAGCAGCAGACGGTCGCTCCTACCTGGCCAGAGTCACCGCCAACGACGGGGTGAACCCGCCTGTTACTGAAGAATTTACCGTGGATATCGGCCAAAATATCCCGGGAACCATCCTCGCCAGAACCTTTAACAGCCCGCTGCCCTGGTATGGGAGCTCGACCCCGCAGGCCCCTTTCACTGTGGCAATTGAGAGCAACGCTGCCCAAAACATTGGCTATCTTGATAACGGCGATTTTGTTACCTACCTGATCAATGTTGCGGCCCCGGGCTCCTATCTGCTGGACATCAGCGCCGCCAAAGGAACTGCCGGGACCACGACCCTCACCGTTTCGGATGAAAACGGAAGCCTTGGCAGCGTTGGCATTGTGAACAATGGCGGGGGCTGGCAAAGTTACTCCACCTACTCCCTGCCGGTCGTGCTGGGCACAGCGGGCCTGCAGACCCTTCGGCTCGATGTGAACGGCGGAGCCAACCTCACCCAGCTCGTTTTTAGCCCAAACAACGCCAACACAGCGCCCACTGTCCAGATTACCCAGCCCGCAACCGGAAGCAGCTTTTTTGTCGGACTGCCCATTTCCTTCGCCGGGACAGCCACAGACATTGAGGACGGAGTGTTGTCGGCAAATATTCAATGGGAATCGGGCATCGATGGCATCCTGGGAACAGGAGCAAGCCTCAACCTCAGTACCCTTTCTGTGGGCAGCCACCTGATCACGGCCAGCGTGGCCGACCTTGGCAGCCCGGCCCTGACAGGATCAGCCAGCATCACCATCGCCGTGGCGCAGCCGGCACCGGTGTGCAACGCCACCTTCCGGGTGAATGCCGGTGGCAGCCTTCTCGCCGACCCTTCGGGCGACTTTACGCAGGACCTTTCCACAGCCGGAGCAAGCGGGACTGCCCAAACCGGCACCCCCTCGCCCTACTACGACAACAGCGCGGTTGACCTCACCTTCGCCACCACAACCCCCATTGCCACCAACAACACCGGATACCCGAGCTCGCTGTTCCAGACAGAGCGATACAGTACCGCCCCGGCGATGGACTGGAATTTTCCGCTGAGCAATGGCGTTTATGATGTCAAATTGCTGTTCTGCGAAATCTGGACTGGTGAAGCAGCAAATCCGAGGGTGTTTGATGTCATTGTAGAGGGGAACTTGTTCCTCGACAATTACCGGCCATCAGGACCCGCAGGCACCGACTACAACGTGGCCAAAGTGGAGACCTTCCAGGCTACCGTTACCGACGGCGTGCTGAACATTTCCTTTGTGAAAGGCACCCAAAACCCCGCCATCAAAGGATTTGATATCTGCTTTGTATCAGCGCTGAACACCCCTCCTGTGGCGACAATCACGGCCCCGGTCAACGGTGCCAGTGTATCGAGAGGCAGCCTGCTGGCCCTCACAGGAACTGCTCAGGACAATGAGGATGGCAACCTGGATGCCGCAATCGGCTGGTCAACGGACGATCCGCAGACCGTCTTTACCCCCGCGAATGCCACCGGCGCCGCTGTTTCGGCCCAACTGGTGAGGCCGGGCACCACTGAGATCATCGCAACCGTTCTGGACACCGAAGGAGCCTCCGGAGCCGATACCATCACGGTGCAGGTGCCCGGGCCGCAGGTTGCCATAACCTTTCCTGCACAAGGCAGCACCCTGCCCACTACCAGCATGACCCTCCAGTGGTCGGCAACAGATGTGTTGTTTGCCCTGACCGAGCACTTCCATATCTGGGTCAATCCGGCAGATGTCAACAATCTCAATCCGGCAGACCGCATCTCCACAGCCTCCCAGATCGGACAATTGTCCTGGCCACTTTCCGCCACTGAAGGCCTTGCAGAAGGTTCCAACACCGTGGTAATCATCGTGGCCGACCAGTTCCACCAGGAATTTACCAACCCTGAAGCCAGGGCCGTCGTGACCTTTTTCATCGCCGACAACACCCCGCCGGTGATCAGCCTGCTGGGTGCCAACCCGCTCGTCCTGACAGCAGGCACAGCCTACGTGGAACCCGGTGCTACTGCCAGCGACAATGTGGACGGCGATATTTCAGCGAATCTGGTGATTGATGCCTCCGGGGTAAACACCTCCACGGTGGGCCAGTACCAGGTGACCTACAACGTTTCAGATGCTGCAGGGAATCCTGCCACACAGGTGGTGAGGACAATTGAGGTTCAGGCTGCTCCTTCGACTGACGTGTTTCTCATCGTGACTCCCGCGAATCAAACTGTGAACGAGGGCGATCCTGTGTCGGTGATGGTTCAGGTGGAAGCGAATCAGCAGCCGGTGGACGGGGTGGAAATCCATCTCACCTTCGATCCTGCTGTGCTTCAGGTGCAGTCACTTTCGGCAGTGGGATCTGCCCAATTGCCCATTACCCTGGTTACGGCGGTCTTCGATAACGTGGCAGGTACCATTGACTTTGCTGCGGGCAACTTCGGGCCGGGGTTCCCATCCGGGACCTTCGACCTTCTTCAAATCAACATGACAGCCGTTGGCGGACCTGCCAGCGACCTTGACTTTTTGTTCACAGTACCTGCCACTGCGGTGACTTTTGGAGGGGCTTCTGTCCTCACGGGAACCACCAAGGGCATCATCACGGTAATTGAAAATCCGGAGCTGATCATCAGTCCAGGCTCCTTCACGGAGGTGGTGGCATTGAATGGCACGGCGACCAACGTTTTTGCTGTCAGCACAAGCAACAGCACGCCTTTACCCGGCGATCTGATTGTGAGCAGCAGCGAACCCTGGCTGGCGGTTCTGGCAGGAAACAATGGATATGCCATTGACGCAACCGGCCTGGCTCCGGGAGTTTACAACGCCACCCTGACAGCCACCGGCACAGGATATGATCCTGGTCTGGCCACCGTGGCCCTCACAGTGCAGGCACCTCCCCAGCCAGGTGTGACCTTTGCAGTGACACCAGGCGGTGCTTTGGGAGCCAGCACGTTCAGCGGCAGCTCCTTCCAGCTTACCAACACAGGGAACGTGAACATCACGGGCATAACAGTGAACCTTGCTACCGGCATTCTGCCCGATATGGTCTGGGACCCAACCGGGGCCGGAGGTGATGCAACAGCCAGTTGCCTCACAATCAACGCCGGGGCAGCAGCCACCGGGTTTGTAGCCCCTGTCAACCCCTGCGCTGATCCCTACTCTGTGCCCCGCCAGGGCGGCTTTGACGTGATCAGCCTGGCATTTACCGATTTTAATGCAGGCGAATTGCTCACTTTTACAACAGACGTGGATCCCAACAGCATCCAGGGAGTTCCGGGAGCAGGCAATGCCGGCGGCGTTTCAGGATATGAACTTGTCGGGGCAACGGTGAGCGTTACCTTCGCTGATGGCACCGTTCTGACAGGCAAGCTGTTTGAAGACGGCAGCCTGGGAGGCGGCAGGGTTCAGTTGCCACAAGCTGGCAGCACCGCTCCTTCCATAGCCCTGGCCGGGTATCCTGGCGCAGAAATTCTGGTAGGAGACGTCAATCAAATTGTCACAGTCACCGGCACGCCGGGCGAAGTAGTGACCCTTCTGCAGATGGACTCCCGCTTGTACATCGCCACAGGAGCCCCGGCATTCAATGTATCTGACACGACCTTCTACGCCAATGAAGCCATGGCTGGGAAAGCTGTGCTGTCTGCCACCATCGGGGCAGGCGGAACGGTGGACATCCCGGTGACGCTGTTCCAGGGTGCTGGTGCAGCCGGAACGCCCCTGGGCGGGAAAAACAGGTTCCTGGCTGTCACGACACCAGGGCCATACGCTACTTCTGCTGCCACGAGCCTTACCTCCAATTTGCTGGTGGTGAAATATGTGCCCGGCTTCGGCGAGCCAGCTGCAATTGTGAAGGTCAATCCAGGCGGAGCCCTTCCGGCTTCCACCTTCGACAACAATTCCTTCCAGATCCAGAACACAGGCACCTCCGACATCGTGAGCGTTTCGATTGACCTGAGCACCGGCTTCCTGATGGATGTGGTGTTTGACCCGGTTGGAACAGCGGGTGATGTGGGGGCCAAATGCCTCACCCCGAACACTGTGGTGGGAACACCAGGATTTGTGACGCCCGCCAGCTTGTGCACAGACCCGTTTTCCCAGCCTCACAACGGGATTGACAATCAGGAAGGATACGATGTGATCACCCTGAATTTCAACGACTTCAACGGTGGTGAGCAGTTTAATTTCTCCGTTGACATTGACCCGACCAGCATCAAAAACGACCTCACCACGGGAGATGCCGGTGCCATTTCCGGTGCGGAAATCATCGGGGCAACGGTAACAATCACCTTTGCCGACGGCACTGTGATTTCCCGCTGCCTGTTTGACGATGGCAGCCCTGGCGGCGCAATTGCTGAACTCACCACTACCGATCTCCCGGCTCCTGCCATCTCCATGACCGGAATCGGTGCAGGTCCTGCCCAAACGGCCATCCT
Source organism: Bacteroidia bacterium (assembly GCA_041741415.1). Taxonomy (GTDB): domain Bacteria; phylum Bacteroidota; class Bacteroidia; order J057; family J057; genus JANQTF01. Next base: position 31,683 of record JBGSKC010000028.1, read on the forward strand.
CAGCCAAACCATTGAGGTCACCGGGCCGGCCAACGCCAATGTCCAGCTCCTTCAGTGGGATGCCCGTCTGTACATTGACACTGGCTCACCAGCTCCCTACGACATTGATCCTTTCGAGGCGAACGAAACGATGACCCGGGTTTTCTACACCGGCACGCTCGATGCAACAGGCTTCCTGGCGATCCCGGTGACCCTGCTGCAAACCCCGACAACCAATGCCGGTCCCGACGGAGGAATCAATCATTTCATGGCAGTCGTGGCAGATACCGGGCTGACGAGTTGCTTGTCGAATGTGATCGTGGTGGAGGTAATCGAATGTGGGAACGACACGACCAACCTCGCGGCCACGACCTGCGACCCGGCCCAGGCGGGCGTGACCCAGGTACTGCTGAGCAACCAGTTTGGCTGCGACAGCCTCGTGATCACAACAACGACCTTGCTGCCTGCTGATACGACCAACCTCGCGGCCACGACCTGCGACCCGGCCCTGGCGGGCGTGACCCAGGTGCTGCTGAGCAACCAGTTTGGCTGCGACAGCCTCGTGATCACGACAACGACCTTGCTGCCTTCTGACACGACCAACCTCGCCGCCACAACCTGCGACCCGGCCCAGGCTGGCGTGAGCCAGGTGCTGCTAAGCAACCAGTTTGGCTGCGACAGCCTCGTGATCACGACAACGACGCTGATCAGCCTGGTGGCTACCCCACAAAATGTAGCCTGCAACGACAACGGTACTCCGGCTTTTGCAGGAGACGACTACCTGACCTTTAGCCTGGACCCAACCGGAACCAACCTGAGCAGCACCTACACTGTTTCAGGATCCGGGATCACGACGACGCAGGGAAGCTATGGCGTGGCAACCGTGTTTACGACCCAGCCAGGCACAGCAGGCAATGGCGATCTCCAGATCAGCATTAGTGACGATGGAGCGGGCAACTGTGGGATTACTGCCACAGTTAGTGACCCGGGAGCCTGCTCCGTGGCCAGCGTGCTGACTGTGGACATGGGACAGGGATTAGCCTCCAGCGGATTCCCGGTGTGTGTGGCTGTGACAGTTCAGAACTACGACAGCATTGGCAGCGGCCAGGGAAGCATCGTGTGGGATCCGGCGGTTGTGAGCTTCCAGGGAGTTGGGGGATATGGCTTACCAAGCATTGATACCAATTCATTCAGCCTGCTGTCGCCGGACGTGTTGTTGTTCAGCTACAGCATTCCCAACCCGATCGCCAATCCGAACGGTGAAGGTCTGACGAATGGTGACACGTTGTTTACCCTTTGTTTCGTTGCCATCGGCCCTGTCGGAAGCAGCACAACGATTGAGTTGCTGGGTGCGCCGATACCGGTGGAATTCACCAAATTCGTGACCCTGCCGCCAGTCGTGGTGCCCTATGTGGTGAATACCGGACTGATTGAGGTTGTGGATCTTATCAGGCTGGAAGGCGCCGCCGTCACCATGGGAGGCGACACGATTCCGCAGACCAGGTTCATCCAGAGCCTTTCTCCGGTTGATACCACCGAAGCCAGTTTCTACTCCTTTGGCATCCCGGTGAATCAGCCTGCACAGGTGGAAGCCTCTAAAGTCACCGACGGAGATCCCGACGCGGGGATTACCACCCTGGACATTCTCCTGATCAAACTTCACATTTTCGGCACCCTTCCATTTGCCACCCCTTACCAGCGGCTGGCTGCGGACGTGAACCTGTCGGGATCTATTACCACCCTCGACAACCTGCTGATCCAGAACATCATTTTCCAGAACCTGTTTACCTACCCGCAAATTGGCGGAACCCAGGGGCTTTGGAGAATGCTGCCGGACGACTATGTCTTCCCTGATCCGCTCAACCCCTGGAGTGCGCCAAAGTCGAGAAGCTACGCAGTTGTGCCCAGCCCCGGCCTCAGCGGGGAAGATTTTCTGGGCCTGAAGCTCGGGGACGTGAACTTTTCCTGGAATCCGCCATTGAGCGGCCTGCGGGAGAGCTCGTTTGGCGAATTGGTCATGAACGCACAAGCTCCGGCAGGAGGCAGCGGTCAGACGGTTCGGGTGCCTGTGACGACAGAACAGTTCCGCAACATTGCAGCCTTCAGCTACACCCTCGAATGGGACGCCCGGAACCTGAAGCTGGAAGCCATTCACGATGGATTGTTGTCGCCTGAATACAGCCTCCACCTTGCCAGCCAGGGCCAGTTGCCGATGTTGTGGGTAAGCGATGACGGCCAGGGAATGAACCTGCCTGATGGCGCAGTTCTGTTTGATCTGGAGATGAGCGTAACCGGCCAGGAAAGCTCAGACCTGACCTTCACGGCGGGGGTGGCACCGGCAGAAGCCTACAACGGATTGCTGCAGCGCTACACCCTGATCGGGAATGGCACCCGGATCGGGCTGCACGCCACGACTGATCTGGAAGCAGAAGCCCATGGCGGCTACCGCCTGCTGCAGAATGTGCCCAACCCATTCGAGGAGCAGACCCTGATCCGTTTCGAAGTGCCTGTGGCCGGAGAAGTGGAACTGGCGATTTACAATGAGCTTGGCCAATTGGTTTGGCAGCACAAGGCAATGGCAGGCCCGGGCTTGCAGGAAGTGCCATGGCAGCGAACCACCCAGGCGGGTGCGCCGGTAGCTTCCGGCATTTATACTCTCCTGCTCACAGCAGGCGGCGAGCAGCACACCCTGCGGATGTCTGTTCAACCTGATTGATGACACAGGCTGGTCAGCCGGGGCTCCCGGCTGACCAGCTATTTTTTTCTTCGCTTTGATTATCAGCACTTAACATTTTTTCCATGCGGTATTTATCCTATCTCTTGTTTTTTTTGGCGGCTTTCCCCGGCTTTTTAGCGGCGCAAAACCTGATTGTGGAGTCCAAAACAGTGCAACCAGGCAGCACCTTTCAGGTTGATTTGCAAGCAATAGGCTTTCAGCCAATTGGCTCCATGCAGGGCACAGTTTCCTGGAATGGCGATGATCTGTTCCTGGATCCCAACAGCGCCACCGCGATTACCAATTTAGGATTGTCCACAACCAACAACCCCTGGACTCTCCTGGTATCTCCTGGCCTCCTGAAGTTTGGCTGGACAGACCCCTCGCAAAGTATTTCGGTGGGTGAAAACTTCAACAACAATGTCATCTTCCGGCTGGAGTTCACAGTGTTGCCGGGTGCCGGTAATTCCACCCAGATTTTGCTGGTGAATGACCCTGTTCCGCTGGAGTTTGCCACCGGGTTTCCTACATACTCCCCGCAGCCATTCTCGATTACACAGGGAACGATCCTGATCAACTCAGTGGGCTTTCCTGTGACCTGGCTGGGGTTTGAAGCGAATAAAACGGATGACGGGATTGCGCTGAGATGGGAAACGGCGCAGGAGCTCAATAATGATTTTTTTGAGGTGGAAAGGAGAATGGCCGGGGGCACGTTTGAGCCGCTGGGGCGCTTGCAGGGTGCCGGCACGAGCGATGATGCCAGGCAATATGAGTGGCTCGACCGCCAGGCACCAGAAGGCAGGCTGGAGTATCGGCTCAGGCAGGTGGACCTCGACGGCGGCTATGCCTATTCATCGGTTGCCGAGATCTGGAACCGGCAGGAAGCCTTCGGCGTTTATCCGGTCCCGACCCGGGACGAGGTGCACATTGCGCTGCCTGCTGAATTCGCCGGGGGAGGCGTGCTGACAGTAAAGGACCTGCACGGCCATGCCTTGCAAACAGCCCGGCTCGAAGGGCCGGAAGCAACAATAGACCTGTCGCAACAGGCCAGCGGCTGGTACCACCTCGATGCAGTTTCCGGCACCGGAATGAGGCTTCAGCGTTCTGTTTTTAAGGTAGATTAAGCTCAAAAGCACAAGCCCGCATTTTTCAGAAAAACTGCCCCAGGGCTGGTTTCCCCGACGGAAGCCAGCCCTCTTTTTTTTCTGAATACCTCATTTTATCGGGCGGACAAAGACTGGCAGGCAAGGCCAATTCAGCATACGTGGTATTTATTCCCGGTCAATGCCTCAAACTCTCCATTTGGATGCTGAAAGCTGGTATTCATCAGAGAAGGAGCGTCTTTTGAACTCCTTAACTTGCTTTCCTTTCTCCGGGCAAGCTTGTCGCTCCAGCAATCTTCAAGACGCCTACCTTATTCATGAGCTCTATCCTGTCTGCCAGTCGCACTTTCGTTCTCCTGCTTTTTTTCATAATGGTGTCCTTTTCAGGGTTCGCCCGGGCCTTCCCTCCAGTCCACTTCCTCACCCCTCCTACCCGGGTGGCGGAAATCCTGGACCTCTTTGCCTTTACCGGGTCGGATCCAGCTTCCTTTTCCCTGAACCCTTATTTCAGCGATGATCAGGGGGATCTGGGATTGGTTTATTCGGTCCAATCCAACAGCGGAGACCATTTGCTGACGAGCATTACAGACAGCATGCTCACCCTCACCTTCCCGGCTGTTCACACCGACACTGCTCAGCTCATCATCCGGGCAACAGACATCGACGGCACCTTTGCCCAGGACACCTTCTGGGTTCGGGTGGTGGCACCAACAGTCCTGTTTCGCGTCAACGCTGCAGGGGCAGCCATCACAGCCACAGACGGCCCCAAACCCAACTGGGAGGCCGACAACAGCGGCAGCCCTTCTCCCTATCGCAACACCGGCAGCAACGCAGGCAACACAGCCCTCGGAACCCGGGGAGCAGCCCTGCCAGCCTATGCCCCCAATCAGTTGTTTTCGCAGGAACGCTCCGACCCCGGTGCAGCGCCGGAAATGATGTGGGAGTTCCCCGTCGGAACAGCAGGCGTTTATCAGGTGAACCTTTTCTTCATGAACAACTTTGGTGGCACCTCCGGCGTGGGTCAGCGGGTGTTTGACGTGCTTGTGGAAGGAAAAACACTCCTCGACAACTACGACATCGTGGCGGACGTGGGCCACAAAGTGGCCACCATGAAGACCTTCGACGTGCTGGTGACCGATGGCGTGCTCGACATCGATTTTGGCCATGTTGTGGAAAACCCGCTGATCAATGGCATCGAAATCGTGGGACCACCCACCCCCCCGAATTTTGGCGTGCTTACAGTGAGCAAAAGCCGCCTCCACTTTCTGACAACAACAGCTGGCAGCAGCGGCGCCGCTCAGATGCTTACCCTCAGCAACACCGGCACCGACCCCATTTTGCTGAGCGAAGCTACTCTGTCAGGCCTGGAAGCAGGCTCGTTTTCCTTCTCAACTTCCCTACCGATCATCCTGGATCCGGGCGAAAGCACTCCGGTTTCGGTTATTTTTTCGCCTTCTGCTTTTGGCATCAAATCAGCGGGCCTGGAGTTTACACACAACGGCAGCAATGCCAGTCCGCAGGTGGTGGAGCTAACGGGCGAAGCCCTGCCGCTGGGTGCCTTGGCAAGTACCTTGTTTCGGGTGAATGCCGGCGGCGCAGCCACTGCAGCCGCAGATGCTTCCAGCCCGGCCTGGGCCGAAGACCAGAGCACGGGAACCGTGTCGGGAACAGCCGCATTAGGAACCAGCTCACTGTATCTGCTCGCAGGCGGCACCCACACCCACGGCACAGCAACAGCAGCCGGCACGGATGGCTCTTTGCCTGCCCAGGTTGCCTCGTCCATCGTCCAAACCTGCCGGGAAGACCAGCCCGGTGGCAGCGACATGGCCTGGGGTTTCCCTGTTGACAGCGGGCACCTCGTGCTGGTGAGAATGTATTTTGCCGAAACAACCGCAGCCACTGCCGGAGCCAGGGTGTTTGACATCAGCGTGGAAGGCAGCCTGCTGGTGAATGATCTCGATGTATTTGCCCAAACCGGCAGCAACAAAGGAACTGTTCGGGCGGCCATGGTGACCACATTTGACGAAACCCTCGACCTCCTCTTCACAGCAGTGGCAGGCAACCCCATGGTATCAGCCATAGAAGTGGTAGACCTTGGTCCCTTTAGCATTGATTTGCTTGCCCGGTTTACGATCCACGAAGGCGTTTCCGACATCAACAAAAGCTCCTATGGCAACAAGTCGTTCAAGATCTACAACGACTCTGATCCGGGCGGCAACATTGCTACTGTGACGCTGGACATCAGCACTGGTGCCATGATCGAGATGGTGTTTGACCCCAACGGAACAGCCGGGGATTTGGTCCCGAAAGATTTTACCGTTGATGTGGACCCTCTGATCACGGGGTACGTGAGTCATACCTTAGGCCACCCCAAAGGAAACGGAGGCTACCAATCCGTGACCATTCACTTCAACAACTTTGAGCCGGGCGAATTCTTTGGATTTTCGATTGATGCCGACCCCACCTCCACCGAAGGAATGCCGCAGCCGGGCCCGATGGACAATGCCTCGGTGTCGGGGCTGGAGATGGTTGGCGGCACCGTGACGGTCACCTTTGTTGGCGGAAGCACTTACCAGTCGCGGCTGTTCAGCGACGGCAGCAATGCCGGGGTGATTGCCTGCCTCAGTGCTGCCACAAGCCCCTCGCCAAGCCTTGCGATTGAAGGTGGGGGAACCACCCTCGAAACCGACAACATTTACCTCACCCTCCAGGTAACCGACGGCAAGCCCAATGGCACCGTGGCCCTGCTGGAAACAGAGGCAGCTTTTTTTGAAACAGCACCCGGCGCGCAGAACCAATTGCCCTATGAAACCAACTCCCTGCTGTCGATGCGGCGAATCAGAAGCATTCCCCTTGACGCCAACGGGGAAGGTTTGATCAAAGTGACGATGAAAAAAACAAACGTGGAGGCAGGCTATCAGATTTTTCTGGTGGCGAATGAGGAAAATGGCTGCTTTGGCTCTGCCTCGAATGCTGTCACTGTGCGCTACAATCCCAGCGGCGACCCTGTGCGGGCCTTTTATGTGAACACTGGCAGCACGAACACTTATTTTTCACAAGGGCAGGAAATTTTTGGAAAAGATGAGTTTTTCACCCCAACGCCTGGCAAAAAGTCAACGGCGAATGTGGCGATGAACAACACCAACGATGATGTTCTGTTTCAGTCGGACCACTGGGATGACCTGAGCTTTGAGTACCAGTTCCCGACCGGCAACGGACAGGTGGAGGTGACGCTTTACTTTGTGGAGGCTTTCCACAATGCCGCCAACAAGCGTTTGTTTGACGTGAAACTGGAGGGAACGCCGATTCTGAGCAGCTTCGACATCTGGGCCACGGCAGCAGCCGAACCCGGCAGCGGCGGCAACGGCAAGCATTTTGCGATTTCCCGCACCTTTGTGACGACAGTGACCGACGGGGTACTGAACCTGCAATTTGACAAAGGCGCGGGCATTGGCAACCCCAAAATCAACGCCATACAAGTGAAGCCGGTTCCGGCTGCTGTGTTTCCTGTAGCCTGGCTGGGCGAGCTGGAGGCGAAAGCGGAGGCAGGCTCGGTGTTGCTGAGCTGGGCCACGGCTTCCGAGCAAAACAGCGACCGCTTTGTTGTGGAGCGCAGCCGGGAAGGTACTGGTTTTGAGGAGATCGGGGCAGTTGCCGCGGCAGGAACGTCGAATGAGCCTCGGCAGTATCAGCTTCGCGACAACGACCCCGGCCAGGGCTGGCTCCGGTATCGCGTGCGGCAGGTGGACCTTGACGGGGCGGCTGAGTATTCCAATACAGTGGAGGTTGTAAACCGGTCACAATCATTTAACCTCTATCCCAATCCGGCAAATGAGGCAGTTTGGATCGAGTTACCACAAGCGTTTCGGACAGGTTCCCTGCTTAGGATCCTCGATCTCTGGGGCCAGGAAGTTCTTTCTTTTGTTGTTAACCAGCAAAGCATGGTGGAGCTGCCTCTCGGCAACCTGGCCACAGGCACCTACGTGGTGGAGCTAACCGCGCCGGGTGTACTGACCCTCCACCGTCGGTTTGTGAAAGTAGAATAGGCACCGTGACCTTTGGCAATCAGATGCCGTGGCTACGCTGGAGCACCGGAGTGGCCACGGCATTCTACCGGCCCGGGAATGAAGGAACAACTGCGTGGGCCGGGGATTCGGTCAGGCATTGCAAAAACACTCCATTTTTGATGGCCTCTGGATCCTCAAAAGCCTGTTACTCCACAACAAACATCTTAGAAAAAAGAAAACCATCAAACGCATGGCGAATCGCTGCACGATTGGCTCAATGCTAAAAAGTATGGGTTTTCGTAAATAGACATGGAATAATCAGTTGGGTCAGGGAGGAAGGTTGTGGCAAAAGGGGATAAAATCCGGTTCTTATACAGGGAGAAAGAACGGAATTGAGGAAAGAATACTGAGGAAAGATTGAGAGAGAAAAAAAGAAAGAAATTGGCGATTAGAGTTCCTGAGAGCTGATTCATTACATGCAAAACCTCTGTTGAATTCAATTCAAAAATCGAATTAGTAAGGATTTTCTGCAATCCAGTCCGGTATTTTGCCGGTTGATGCATCGAGGCATCAGGGAAGAGCAGCAGGCATTATCTTTGCTTCCGTTGGTCATCATTGTCTGCTAGCTGAAACCCTTTTTTGATTGCTTACAACGTAGGAAAGGCCGCAAAAACGTCGTCTTCTTACAAGCAAAGTTGAATGCATCAAAAGCGTAAGGAAACACCTCGCAAACCGTTTCATGGCCAATGAACACAGGGTTTAGGGTACCGGATTTTCAGCATTGAACAGGCTAAACTTATTCCGCATGAATCGTCCTTCACATTTTTTCACCTTTATGATTTCTTCTCTACCAAATCTCATGAAAACGACCCCGAAGGCCTGGCTTTCCCATCTCCTTATAAGGGGGCTTGCGGTAATAGCCATGATATTGCCCCTAAGCCTTAGTGCCCAAAGCTTCAGCCAAAGCAACCTTAATTTTAATGGCAATGGCAGCATTAGCGCGGGTACTTCTCTGGAATTCGGCCCTGATGGCAGACTTTATGTGCTTCAAAACGGAGGCCTCATTGACGTTTTCACCATCACCAGAAACGGACCGAACGACTACGTCGTGACCGCTTCTGAAGAAATCCAATCAATTAAAAACATCCAGAATCACAACGACGACGGCTCGCTTGCCAATGGCGGTAAGTCTGACGAACGTGAGGCGACCGGCATCACAGTGGTGGGTACGGCAGCCAATCCTGTGATCTACGTTACCTCCAGCGATGCCAGAACTGGTGGTCCTGGTGGTGACCTTGGTCTGGACACCAACTCTGGCATCATCTCCCGCCTCACCTGGACGGGTACCACCTGGGCGAAGGTAGATCTGGTTCGTGGTTTGCCACGCTCAGAAGAAAACCACGCCAACAATGGGTTGGAGTTTGCCACCATCAATGGGGTAGATTACCTCATCGTGACCCAAGGTGGCCACACCAACGGCGGCGCTCCTTCCAAAAACTTCGCGTGGACTACTGAGTACGCCCTCGCAGCAGCAGTCATCTCTGTGAACCTCACACAGTTGGCCGCAATGCCGGTCCTCAATGATGGCACTACCGACTACATCTACGACCTCCCCACAGTTGATGATCCTACCCGCGCCAATGTCAATGGAATCACCGACCCTAATACCTCTGGCTACAATGGCATTGATGTCGGCGACCCCTTCGGCGGCAACGACGGCATGAACCAAGCCATGCTTGTACCCGGAGGTCCGGTTCAAATTTTCTCTCCTGGATATCGCAACGCCTACGACCTCGTGATTACCCAGTCCGGCGCCGTGTATGTGACCGACAATGGTGCCAACGGTGGCTGGGGTGGTCTTCCCGAAAATGAAGGCACAGCCAACGTAACCAATAACTGGATTTCGGGCGAACCTGGCAGCAGCTCCGCAGTTAATGGCGAAAAAGTGGAGAACAAAGACCACCTGCACATTATCACCAATGACATTTCGACTTATACCTTCGGGTCTTTTTATGGCGGGCATCCTACCCCCATCAGGGCGAACCCCGCAGGTGCTGGTTTGTACACCAACCCATCCGGGTCTAATACCAGCCCTCCGGTAGGTGCTGTTTTCAGAACGCAAAAATATGACCCAGACGGATCAACCCCAGGATCAACCACCAACGTTAACATTGCGCTTCCTGCCAACTGGCCCCCAGTGCCCCTGAGCATGGCCAACGTTGTGGAAGGGGATCAAAGAGCACCCGGAGCCGCTAACCCCGATGGTCCTGTTGATAACCTCGTGACCATCTGGAGCACCAATACCAATGGCATCGACGAATACACTGCTTCCAACTTTGGTGGGGCCATGCAAGGGAACCTCATCGCCGGAAAAAATGGCGGTGTGCTCAAAAGAGTACAACTCAACCCCGACGGCAGCTTGCTTGCTCTCAACGAAACCTTCATCACTGGATTTGGTGGAAATGCCCTCGGGATCACCTGTAATGGCGACACTGACCCTTTCCCCGGAACCATCTGGGTGGCTCCTTTCGACGGATCCATCAAGATCTTTGAACCAGGCGACCTGATCGTTTGTATTAATCCTGGCGACCCTGGCTACAGCAGCACCAGCGACAACGACTCGGATGGTTACACCAACCAGGATGAAATTGACAACACCACTGACATCTGCAACGGAGGTTCTCAGCCCAATGACCATGACAAATCTGCCGGTGGAACCCTGGTCTCTGACCTCAATGACACCGACGACGACAACGACGGCATCCTGGATGCCAACGACCCTTTTCAACTCGGTGACCCACTCACAGCAGGTTCCGACGCCTTCACGCTGCCCGTTGTCAATGAGTTATACTCTGACAACCCTGTATTAAAGGGCTACTTCGGCCTTGGGTTTACCGGCATGATGAATAACGGGGACGCCAACCCCAACTGGCTCAACTGGCTCGACCGCAAAGATGATTCCTATGATCCCAACCCGAACGATATCCTGGGTGGTGCTGTGGGGGCTATGACCATGCAAATGACTTCCGGTACGGCTAAAGGTCTCGCCAACAACCAGGAAAAGGCTTTCCAGTATGGCGTTCAGGTTGATCTGAGCACCAACGCTTTCACCGTGGAAGGACAGCTTCTCAGCTTCGACAACCCGCTCCAGCTGTATGGAACTCCCCCCTCAGGGTTTGTTCCCTCTGATGGCGAGCTTGGCATTTTCATCGGAGATGGTACCCAAAGCAACTTTATCCAGGTTGTGATTACGCAAGACGGCATTGAGGCATTCCAGGAAATCAATGATGTGCCCCAGGCCCCTCTCCTAGCAAACATCTCCGTGGGCAATCGACCAAGCAGTTCTGTGAAGTTCAACCTCACCGTAACGTCAGCCACCGGAGCAGTACTGATTCGTTTCTCGCTCGATAACGGACCTTTTGTTGCCCTAGGCACCATCATGGCTCAAGGATCCATCCTCACCGCCATCCAGCAGGCCGCTACGCCACTTGCTGTGGGCTTCATTGGAACTTCTAATGTGCCGCTCTCGGAAGTGGAAGGAACATGGGATTACCTCAATGTGAGAGGAAGCCAGCCCACTGTGCTGCAAGTTTTGCCTGACCTCAATAAGTTTGTAAACGATCCTGCTACCATCACCGACCTCGACAACTTCTTTGACGATGATGCTGGAACGGCTAACCTCACCTACACCGTCCAGAACAACCCTAACCCCTCCATTGGTGCCAGCATTTCCGGAAGCTCTCTGACCCTAACCTTCCCATCGGTTGACGCCATTTCAGACATTACCATTCGTGCAACAGACCAAACCGGCCTCTTCATTGAGCAAACCTTCAAAGTGACCGTCACAGATCAGCCTGTGGTCATTTTCAGGGTAAATGCCGGAGACGTAACTGTTGCGGCTCTTGATGCTCCTAATCCTGACTGGGCCGCCAACACTGGCACTGGAGCTCAATCTGGCGCTGGTTTCTCTGTGAATACGGGAAACATCGGCACCCACAACAACACCACTATGCACAGCTCTGTGCCTGCTTACGCTCCGGCTGCTGCCCTTTTCGCAAAGGAAAGATGGGATCCAGGCTCCGCTCCGGAAATGATGTGGACCTTCAACACAGGTAACGGAACCTTCCTCGTAAACCTCTTCATGGCCAATGGTGCTGGTGGCACACAGCTTCCCGGGAAGCGCCTCTTTAATGTGTTGATGGAAGGGAACCAGGTGATCACCAACAAAGATCTCTCTGCCGAGTATGGCCACAAGGTAGGTGCCATGGAAACCTATCAGGTAACCGTAACCGACGGCGTCCTCAATATTGAGTTTATTCACGTGCTGGATAACCCTATGATTTACGCCATCGAAATCCTTGGTGCAGGGGCACCCTCCCCGGTTACCATCGCTCCTATTGCCCCACAGACCTTTGCTGAAGGAGACGTGGTGTCTGAACCAGTGATTGCAAGTGGTGGAAACGGATCCGGGTACGCCTACGCTGCCACAAACCTGCCCAACGGGCTTCAGATTGAGCCTACCACAGGCCTCATCTTTGGAACCATCACTGCAGGAGCATCTGCCAGCAGCCCATTCGCCAGCATCATTACTGTGAGCCAGGCTGGTAGTGCCGATGCGACTTACAACCTTACCTGGACCGTAACCGGCCCCAACGCCTTCCCGGTAGTTTGGCTTGGCTTGGACGCATGGTTGGCAAACGGAGTGGTAGAGGTGAACTGGAGCACAGCCAGCGAAATCAACAGCGACTACTACCAAGTGGAGCGCAGCGTTGAATCTGGCCGCTTCGAAGCCATTGGAACTGTTCAAGCTGCTGGAAACACGGCACAGCCCACCGATTACAGCTTCTTCGACAACAGCTACTTTGGACAAGATCTTCGCTACCGGATTCGTCAGGTAGACCAGAACGGTGAATTTGAATACTCTAACGTCATCGAATTGTCGATCACCGACTTTGAGACTGTCGTATACCCCAACCCGTTTGAAGATAAAATCACGGTGGCATTCAGCAAAAAAGCACAAGCTGTTCGCTTACAGATCTTTGATCTCACTGGTCGTATGTGGTATCAGGAGATGATCAGTGACACTGTATCTGGCGAAAAGCAACTGTCTTTGGAGTCGCTGGCTACCGGGGTGTATGTCCTCATGGTAACCTTCGACGATGGGGAGTCGGTGCCGTTCCGCATCGTGAAACAAGCCAAATAAGACATTCCTGACCCTTTAGCTTACGATTCTGCGAGGCTGCCCCCTAATCCGGGGCAGCTTTTTTCGTTTTGCTCAAAAATCATTGCGAAAAAAGAAGCCTTAGCAGAAAAAATAATGGATTCTTGACAGACTTACCTCCCGTTCGGTAGCATCTTGCCTCTCAGTTAGCCCGCAGGTTGTTTGAGCAAGGAACCACAGGGGCCGAACAAACCTGTCGCCGGGCCGGCTGTTTGCCTGTTGTTATCCACCATATCTCTGCTTCCCATGAAACCTGTTCTGCTTCCCTTGCTGCTGATTTGCCTTGCCTGCTCCCCCACCTACCTGCGTGTGGGCAGGCAACCCCTCTCCACCTTCCTCGACCCCGATGCAGCTACAGTTCCGCCCGTGAGCGCCCACCGCGGCGGCAGGTACATCGAAGGCAAACCCGAAAACTCCATGGCAGTGTTTCGCTATGTGGCCCGCCGGGCTGTTGCCCTCATCGAATGTGATGTGCAGCTATCGAAAGACAGCGTGCTTGTGATCATGCACGACAACCAGCTCGACCGCACCACTACGGGCAAGGGCAAAGTAGCAGATTACTCCTGGGCCGAGCTAGCAACCCTGAGCCTGAAGGACGATTTTGGCAACCAAACGCGGCAGCGCATTCCCCGGCTCGAACAGGTACTTCGCTGGGCAAAGGGCAAGTCCATCCTCACCCTCGACGTGAAACGGGGGGTGCCCTGGCCCATGGTTGTCGAAGCTGTGAGAGAGGCAGGGGCAGAAAACTACGTGGTGATGATCACCTACGACCTCGAAACCGCTGTGCTGGTCCACAAGCTGGCTCCGGACCTGATGATTTCGGCCTCCATCCAAACAGAGAATGACCTGACCGAATACCTCGCCGCAGGCCTGGAACCCGGCAAACTGCTGGCATTCACCGGAACCACGCCCCGCCCGGCCTCCTTGTATGAAGCCCTGCGCAAAGCCGACATTGTGCCCATGCTTGGCACCATGGGCCGCATCGACAAGCGATTCGAAGCCTATGGAGAAGCCGTGTACGACTCCCTCTGGAACCTGGGCGTGATGATTTTAGCGACAGACCATCCGGTAGAGGCATACCAGGCGGCAAAATGAGGGAGAACCGGTGGCCATGCACGGAAAAAGGAAGGTAGCGCAAAGCTTCCACACCCGGCACCGGGGCTCTGAAAGCACCTGATTGAAAACTCAACCAGTTTTGTAACAGGAGCTGCCTGGCGCAACTTTTCCCTGATCTTTCTTGGGAAATCAGGCGCGAATCTGTAAACTTATGTAAGGGAGAAAACTATTCATTGTCCCAAACTTTTGATGCCTAATTGAGGAGAGCGGATTGTTTTCTTTTTCCACAGTTAAACAGAGAAATATGCCCTTTTCGCAACATTCTTTGCCTGGCTCCCTGTTGGTGAGCCTGCTGCTGTCGTCCCTGGCCTCTCAAGCACAAACCAGCCATCCAAACCGCCTCAGCTTATCACTTTACCAAGTGGGGGCTCCTCTGGAATCCGGGTATAGCACCCCTGTTCACCGGGCAGTTAGCGGGCTCTACTATGAGCGCACTGTTCATGACCAATGGCTGATCACCACAGGCCTCCAATACTGGAACGGTACCTACAACGAAGGTGCCAATCGCAGAGAGTTAGGCCCGGAAGGCATCGGGACTACCAACATCGAAGACTGGGGCATTTTTGCAGGTGCCAGATACCTGCCAGCCTGGTGCAGAACCCCATTTCTCCAGCCCTTCCTTCAGCATGACTGTATGTATGGGTACCAGGAATTCGAGTTTCAGAGCCCGGATGCCCCTATGTCAGGAGGTACCATCTCGTTATCTATTGACTCTTACACCTTCACAGGCTTTCTGCGGGCCGGGGTGGAAACCTACTGGGCTCATTCCAGGATCGTACTCAGCGTCATCACGGCCTGGAAGGCTAGAGCGTACCGGACAAACAACTCAGATCTGAATGAAGCCGTGTTTAACGCCAGATTCACACCCAGAACAGGGTGGTTGCCACTAGAAGTGAGGGCAGGATTCCTGTTCTGATGCCGGAAAAAGTGTTACCAAATAAACTTTATGAAAGTATGCGTGCCTGGGTAATGGAGGGAAGGATAATGGTAAGAAGCTGTCTGGGAGGGCTTTTTTTTAAACTCCCTGCCTTTCCTCCACAACTGGCAATGAACCACCTAACATGCTGATTATCATAGCCTTTTGCCACCTGATACCTGTTTAACCTCTGGTCGTTTCTTCTTTCCTTGCAGGAAAACCCTTGTCAGGGCCGAAGCCAAACCCTGACAAGGGTGGGGAACCAGTGTTCACCTTTTTTTGGGGTTCCCACCACAGGCGCACCCGGCTACCCCCTTGCGATTCCGATCGTGAGGATCTGAATATGGGCAGGCGGGACCGGTGCCTGGAGGATCGCTTTGATGCAGGCATCGAGCGTGGCCCCGGTTGTGAAAATATCGTCCACCAGGAGAATGGAAGTAGGAAAAGGGCCTGGTGCGGAGAAGGCCCCGGCCACGTTGTCGTAGCGGCGCTGGCCGGAGAGCTTGGTTTGGGTACGGGTGAAGGTGGTTCGGACGACGCGCCCTTCCAGCACCGGGAGCTCAAGCGCCTGGCTAAGGCCTGCTGCGATTCGCTCGGCCTGGTTGTAGCCCCTTTTGCGGCGTTTGCGGCGGTGCAGCGGCACGGGAATAAGGGCTTCGGGCTGAATGGCCATGCCTTCTTTGCGGAGCAGTCGCCCATAGCGTGCCCCGAGCCATTCGCCGACCTGGGGCTGGTGCCCGTATTTCAGCTCTCGCAGCAGGCGCTGGAGGGTGCCTCCCTTGTCAAAATAAGCCATTCCATAAGCCCCGTCGAGGGGAACCCGCCCGGCCAGCTGGCGAAAGGCGGGATTGTCGGTTGGCCGAAGGTGAAACTGGGTAGGCTCCAGGCCATCGAGGCAGGAGAGGCACAGGAATTTTTCCTGGCGGGTGAGGGCAGTATCGCAGCCGAGGCAGGCTCTCATGAGGAAGAGATCGCCTACTGCGGTGGCCCAGTCGAGGAGAGGATGTGTCATCATGGCAGCTAAAGTGGGAGAGCTGCAGGAAAAGAAAAAACGTGGATTTTGGCATTTGCTCAAACAAACAACAACCGAAAACCGCGAAAGCTAACGTACCTGATTGGCTGAACTGAAAAAAACTCCCACCTCATTCCCCCTTTCCCCCACTTCTTCCCCCACCTGAAAACTAAGACAATCGGCTTGTTTTCATTGTTTTAGCGCATTTTTAGCTAATTTAATTTGCTTAATTCCATTTTTATTTACAAATTGCCGCATACAACCAGAGATAGACTGGATTGTTGATAATTTATGTGAGAATTTTGTGGGAGTGAGTGGGAGGAAGTGGGAAAAAATTCTTACACTTGTGTCACGGACGTGTGTCCTTATGAGAAATGAAACCACTGATTGGGGAATACAGCTGCAAAGTAGACGACAAGGGCCGATTCCTCGTGCCCTCGGGTCTGCGCAAGCAGTTGCCTGAAGATCAGCGGGATGAGTTTGTGATTAGCCGGGGCCTGGACAATTGTTTGTACATGTACCCGCTGGAAGTTTGGGAACGGGAGCTTCGGAGAATCCAGGCCCGCAACCAATACCAAAAGAAAAATCGCGACTTCACCCGGATGTTTCTCAATGGAGCCACGCCCGTAACGTTGGACGGCAATGGCCGGGCACTGATTCCCAAACGCCTCGCCGAGCAGCTAAACCTGGGCAAAGACCTGGTGTTGCTCGCGCAAATCGACAAAGTCGAGATTTGGGATGAAACCGCTTACCAGGAATGGTTGTCCAACCCGTCCTTTGACTTTGACTCCCTGGCCGAGGAAGTGATGAAAGATGCTGACGAATCCGACGAATGATGGAAGCATCTTATCACCTGCCCGTCCTGCTTCAGCCTTCGGTCGATTTGCTCAACATCCGGCCCGGAGGCAGATATGTGGATGTCACCCTGGGTGGCGGCGGGCATACCCGCGAAATCCTGCAACGACTCCAGGGAGGCCAGCTCCTGGCCTTCGACAGAGACCCCGATGCAGCAGCCAATCTGCCCCAGGATGACCGCATCCACTTCATCCCCAGGGATTTTAAGTTCTTTGAACAAGTCTGGCAACAACAAGGCATTGGCCCCATCGACGGCATCCTCGCCGACCTGGGCGTCTCGTCTCACCAGTTTGATACCGCCGAGCGCGGCTTCTCCTTTCGCTTCGATGCCCCGCTCGATATGCGAATGAACCCCAGAGAAGGCGTCTCGGCAGCTCAACTGCTCCAAAACACCGAAGAAGACGCCCTCGTGCGGATTTTTCGCGACTACGGCGAGCTGCCCAATTCCAAAAAGGTGGCCCGGGTGATTGTGGAACGGCGGGCAAAAGCGCCCATCCAAACCACCCAGGAACTCACCCATTGCCTGGAGACCTGCATTCCGCCCAAGCGAAGGATCAAATTCCTCGCCCAGGTGTTTCAGGCCCTCCGGATGGAAGTGAACGGGGAACTGCAAGCCCTTCAGGCTCTGCTCGAGGCATCGCTCAGGCTGCTCGCCCCCGACGGCAGGCTGGTTGTGATCGCCTACCACTCGCTCGAAGACCGGATGGTGAAGCGCTTCCTGAAAACGGGAAACCTCGCCGGGATAGAACCCAAAGACGATGTCTATGGGCACTCGCTCAGCCCCTGGGAGCTTCTCACCCGCCATGCCATCCAGGCCAGCGAAGACGAAATTGACCGGAATCCGCGCGCCCGCTCCGCAAGGCTGAGGGCTGCACAGAAAAAATAAACCCCTGATTTTGCGGCTTGCCGCATGTTGACAACCTGACAACGAAGTATGCAACCAATCATCTCTCCCAAAAAACTGCCCCAACAGGCGCAGAAGCTGGAAAAAAAGGCCACAAAAGGCCTTAAACTCCGCAAGGTGGATGATTACCTGCGCTTCGTGGTGTTCCTGGCTTTAATCGGGATGGGCTACATCTGGAATGCCCACCTCGCCGAAAGCCAGGTCAAGGAACTGGAACGTGTCCGTGCTTCGGCCAAAGAGCTGAAGTCGAGGTATCTCCTCAAACGGGCATCCCTGGGTGCGGCCGCTCGCTTTTCCGAGATCGAGGCTGCTGCCGATACCCTGGGACTGCGCCGAATGGAACAAACGCCAGTTGAATTGACAGCCAACAACGACAACGATTAGCCCAACCATCTCACTTTTACCCCTACCCCTTTTCTGCACAAGCCTGCCCCGCTCCCACCCCCTTCCCTCCTTGCTTCTTTTCCCTCATTCATCGCTCTCGGAACCGCGCTTTGCAGTGTCCTGGGGCATTTTTGTATTCAAGAAGCCCCTCTGTTCCCAGGTCTTTCTCTGACGATGTCTCATCTCCTCTTCCCATGAAAAGTACTCCCAACCATATTCTGCAACGTGTTTATCTCCTCTTCGGCTTCTTCGTGCTGGTCGGAGCGGTGGTGATCCTGCGCATCCTGGTGCTCCAATGGAATAAGGATCACTGGCTGGCCATGGAAGAAGAGGAGAAAATCTTCATCAAAAAAGTGGTCGCAGACCGCGGCAGCATCCTCGCCGAAGACGGTACCATCCTGGCCACCAGCATTCCCTTCTACCGCCTGGCCATGGACCCCAGCATGATCGATACCATGAAGTGGGAGAATTTTTCCGATTCGCTCCGGGTTCTTTCCACCAACCTGACCAATCTGTTCGATCAACCAGAAAACGACAGCCTCTTTCAAGTGGCTCAGCAACAGTATTTCGACATGGTCATGCAGGGCGTCCTTACTAAGGATCGCCACATTTATCTGAGCCTCGACAAAATCAACTTCCGGCAGCTCGAAGTGGTCCAAACCTGGCCCATCCTTAACCGCAGCAAATGGGAGTCGGGGTTTATTGTCGAATTGTTCAAGAACGAACGCTATTACCCCTTCGAGGAATTGGCCAAAATCACCCTGGGCACCCTCGTTGACGACACAGTGGGGGTGCGGGGCCTGGAGCACTCATTTAACCGCGACCTCCGCGGGCTTGATGGCTATATCCTCGCACAGAAAACAGTGGGCGGATCTTATGTTCCCCTCGACGAGTATGGCAAACAGGCTTCCCTCGACGGTTACGACCTGATCACCACCCTTGATATCGGCATCCAGGAAATCGTTTCTGACGCCCTCCGGGCAGGGGTGGAGGCTAATTTTGCCAAATACGGCACAGCCATTCTGATGGAAGTCGAAACCGGCAAAATCAAAGCCATCGCCAATTATCCCGAAACCTACAACCACGCTGTTGCGACCCGCATTGAGCCGGGTTCCACCTTTAAAATCGCCAGCGCCGCCGCCATCCTGGAAGACCACCTGATGGATGTCTGCGACACGCTCGACACTGGCAATGGCCGGATCATGTACGACGACAAAGAAGTTACAGACAATGGCCATGCCTATGGCGAAATTACCCTCGATGAAGTCATTGCCTATTCCTCCAACGTGGGGATTTCAATGGCCATCAACGAGCATTATTCTGCCGACCCCGACAAATTCCTGAATCACCTGCGCGACTTCGGATTTTACGAGCCAGCCAACCGCCAGCTTGACGGTGAGCCTATGCCCATGATTTTCAGCCCGGAGGACCCCGATTGGACCATTGCTACCTTGCCTTCGATGTCCTACGGCTATTCCATTGGCGTAACACCCATGCAAATGGCGGCTTTTTACAATGGCGTAGCCAACAAAGGAAAGCTGATGCGCCCCTGGCTGGTAAGCGAGTTGCGCAACAACTCCGAGGTGGTGAGGCAGTTTGGGCCGGAGGTCGTCAACGAACAAATGATGACGACCCAAACGGCGCTTCAGCTCCGCGACATGATGATCGGCGTGGCAGAATATGGCACCGCAGTTCGCCAGTTCAGGGGGATGCCCTTCCTGGTGGCGGGCAAAACCGGCACCGCACGCAAAAACGTGAACGGAAAATATGTTCAGGAATATCGCGCCTCTTTTGGCGGATTTTTCCCTGCCGACAACCCCCGCTATACCTTGTATATCATGGTGGATGAGCCCCGCGGAACAGCCGCTTCCGGCGGAACCGTGGCAGCTCCCATCTTCAGAAAAATTGCTGAGCAGGTTTATGCCATGGACCGTGAAATGGCCCTGCCGCCCACCTTGCCAGAGGTGCCCGACAGCACCCGCACCTGGCCGGAGCAAATTCTTCAGGTGGCAGTTGCCAGGCAACTTCACCCCAAGATGGAACTCCGCATTCCCGACAGCCTGGCCAACCTGGAAGTCGAATGGGTAAAATTAGGACAAGATACTGTAGGAGTATTCTGGACGCCTGTGGATTTGTCGAACGGACGAATCCCGGACACCAGAGGGATGAGCAGCAGGGACGCTATCAGCCTGCTGGAGAACATGGGGCTTCGCGTGCGCCTGCAAGGCATGGGGCGCGTGAGGCGACAATCGCTTTCGCCGGGATATAGGGCCCGCGAAGGGGTGGTGATCACGTTGTTTTTGGACTAATCTCCTTCATTCACCAACACCAGCCCTGTGCAACTGAACGAACTGCTGCGAGACGTGCCCCTGAAGGCCATTCATGGGGAAACCACACGGGAGACCGGCCATATCATCTTCGATTCACGGAAGGTCAAAGCATCTGATGTCTTTGTTGCCGTGAAAGGAACCCAGGTGGATGGCCACCAGTTCATTGACGTAGCGATTGCAAACGGCGCACAAACAGTGGTGTGTGAAACCCTGCCCGGCAGCCTTGCCCCAGGGATCACCTTTGTTCATTGCCCCGACACCAACCAGGCCCTTGGCCTGCTGGCAGCCAATTTCTATGGCCGTCCCGCAGAGCAACTGATCATGGCTGGTGTCACTGGCACCAATGGAAAAACCACTTCTGCCACCCTGCTCTACAGCCTCTTCACCACCCTTGGATATCGGTGCGGACTGATTTCCACGATCCGCTACCTGGTGGCCGGAGAGGAAAGCACCTCCACCCACACCACCCCTGATCCGGTGGCGATCCAGGCTCTTTTGGCACAGATGGTGGAGGCAGGATGCACACACTGCTTCATGGAAGTGAGCAGCCATGCCCTCGTGCAGCAGAGAACCGCTGGAATTGATTTCCGCGTGGCGATGTTTTCCAACATCACCCACGACCACCTCGATTATCACGGCACCTTCGCGGCCTACCTCAAGGCCAAAAAGATGCTGTTTGACCAGCTCAAACCCGGCGCAGTGGCCATCATTAATGCCGACGACAAAAACGGCAAGGTGATGGTGCAGAATACCCGCGGCAAGGTCAGGTTCTTTTCCCTGCGCAGCCTCGCTGATTATCACGCCCGCATCCTGGAAAACACCCTCGAAGGGCTCCTTCTTCGGATTGGAGAAACAGAGGCATGGTTCCCCCTTCGAGGCTCCTTCAATGCCTACAACCTCCTGATGGTGTTTGCGGCAGCGGTGGAACTCGGGTTGGAAGAGGATGAGGTAATCGAAGGGCTGAGCCGCATTCCAATGGTGGAAGGCAGATTCCAGGTAATTGTTCACCCTGCTGCTAAAAACACAGGAATTGTGGACTATGCCCACACGCCCGATGCCCTTGAGAATGTGCTCAGCACGATTCAGGACATCAACCAGGGCCAGAGCAGGATCATCACCGTGGTGGGATGTGGCGGAGACCGCGACAAAACCAAACGCCCCAAGATGGCAGCCATTGCTGTCAGGATGTCGGGTTTGTCCATTTTCACCAGCGACAACCCCCGCAGCGAAGACCCGGAGGCCATCCTGGCTGACATGATGGCCGGGGTAGCAGTGGAAGACCGCCGCAAGGTGATCACCATTTCCGACCGGAGGGAGGCTATTCGGACAGCAGTGCGGCTGGCCCAGCCCGGAGAAGTGATTCTGGTGGCTGGCAAAGGCCACGAAACCTATCAGGAAATCAAAGGGCAGAAATTGCCATTCGACGACCGGGAGCTGCTGATGCAAAGCTTCGATGAAATCGAATCCGACCGGGCAGCACACACCTAATCAAAAGACCGAAAACAGAGACGAACAACCCAGAGCTTCGCCCTTTTCAGGGACTTTCAATTTTCGAGAACCATGCTGTATTATTTCCTCGATTGGCTGGACAACACCTTTGACATCCCCGGATTCGGGGTGTTCCAGTACATCACGTTCCGGGCGATTCTGTCGATAGTTTTTTCTCTCATCATTTCGATCCTCATCGGCAAAGGAATCATTCGCCTGCTGCGAAAAAACCTTATCGGCGAGGTGGTTCGCAGCTCCAAAGCTGGTCCTGACCACGCATCCAAGGCTGGAACTCCCACCATGGGTGGCCTCATTATCCTGGCAGCTGTGCTTATCCCGACTTTGCTCTGGGCCGATATCACCAACGGGTATGTATGGCTGATTCTTCTTGGAACCACCTGGATGGGCCTCATTGGCTTTGTGGATGACTACATCAAGGTGTTCAAAAAAGACAAAGCCGGACTCAAAGGGCGGTTCAAGCTGGTTGGGCAGATTGGGCTGGGGCTCATCGTGGGTCTCACCATGTTGTTTCACCCCGATTTCAAAGGAAGCCGCGCCCACCTCACCGGCCTGAACATGGTCCGTAGCTCTGCCCTGCTGGAACGTGTGGGATTTCAGGCTGGCGATGAACTGATCAAAATCGACGGACTGGACTTTACCGTGGCTCCTGAGGGAGAAGATTATGCCAACCTTGGCCTGTATCGGGTGCGGCGAATGAAAGAGGGAGAATGGGCCGAACAGGTGATCCTGATCGACCCGGCCCTGAGAACAAGGGTGGCAAGCGAGCTCTTTGGCCCCCGCGATAAGAGCTTTGTCTATACCACGGACTTCCCCTTTTTCAAGGATTATGTCTTCGACTATTCGCAGATCCCGCTCCTTGAAAAATGGCTCGACAGCGAACTGCTCGGCAAGCTGGTGTATTTGCTGGTAGTTGTGTTCATCGTCACTGCCGTGTCGAACGGGGTCAACCTCACCGATGGTATTGACGGACTCGCCGCCGGAACCACCGCGATTGTAGCAGCAGGACTTGGAGTGTTTGCTTATGTATCAGGCAATTACGTTTTCGCCAACTACCTGAACATCAGCTATATCCCTCTTTCTTCTGAGCTGTTGATTTACGCAGCGGCTCTGGTTGGAGCCTGCCTGGGATTTCTTTGGTACAACGCCTTTCCCGCGCAGGTTTTCATGGGAGATACCGGCTCGCTGGCCCTTGGCGGTGCAGTGGGCATCATGGCCCTGATGGTGAAGAAGGAACTGCTGCTGCCCATTTTCTGCGGCATTTACTTCGCCGAAACCCTCTCAGTCATGATCCAGGTGGGCTATTTCAAATATACCAAAAGGAAGTACGGCGAAGGAAAGCGCATTTTCAAAATGGCTCCTCTTCACCATCACTACGAGAAAAGCGGTCTGCATGAGGCCAAAATCGTGGCTCGCTTCCTGATTGTGGGGATTCTGCTCATGCTTGTTTCGTTTGCAACGCTCAAACTGCGCTAGTGATGAAAGTGTCGATTCTTGGAGCCGGAGAAAGCGGAATCGGTGCTGCCTTGCTGGCGCAGGCGAATGGATATACAGTTTGGGTTTCTGACGCAGGGCGCTTGTCGCCTCAGCAGAAAGAAGCCCTGTTACAAGCTCAGGTGCCCTTTGAAGAAGGACAACACACCTGGGAATCGTTCTTTGACGCAGATGTCGTGGTCAAAAGCCCGGGCATTCCGCCCACTGCTCCCTTTGTCGTGAGACTAAAGGAGGCGGGGAAAGAGGTGATTTCGGAGATTGAATTTGCTGCAAGGCATACCCAAACTCCGATCATCGCCATCACCGGAAGCAACGGAAAAACCACCACCACTTCCCTGATTCATCATTTGCTCCTCTCTGCAGGGGTAAATGCCGGACTGGGAGGAAACATCGGCCTGAGCCTTGCCCGCTTGCTGCTGGAAGGGCCAAAAGAGGTCTATGTGGTGGAGGTGAGTTCCTTCCAACTGGAGGATATTCGCCAGTTCCGGCCCGCAGTGGCGCTGTATCTCAACCTCAGCCCAGATCACCTCGACCGCTATGCCGGGAGCATGGAAGCCTATGGTGCGGCAAAATTCCGCATCACAGAAAACCAGGGTCCCGCCGATGTGCTGATTTATTCTCTGGACGACCCTGAATTGGGAGCCTTCCTGAAAAATCGGTCAACGGCAGCAAGGCGTTGGGGCTTTTCGCTCAATGCTCATGCCGCTGCAAACGGCTGGGTCGAGGAGGAAAAGCTGAGGCTGGAGGGGGAATACTGGGGTGACATAGCCCGCTTGCCCATCATGGGCCCGCACAACCAGCGCAATGCCCTTGCGGCCCTGCTGGCTGTAAAGGCTTTCGGGCTGAAACCGGAGCAGGTGCTTGATGGCTTGTACAGCTTCCAGCCCATTGCACACCGGCTTCAACCGGTGGGCGGGGCACAGGGAATTCGCTTCATCAACGACTCCAAAGCCACCAACGTGGACGCCGTTCAGTATGCACTCGCTGCGATGACTGGCCCCACCATCTGGCTGGCAGGAGGCGTTGACAAAGGCAATGACTACTCGCTGATCCAGGCCCTGATCGGGGAAAAGGTCAAGGCAATGGTGATTCTGGGAGACTACGACGAAAAGCTAAGAAAGCATTTTCAAGGCCCAACCGTGCAGGTTCAGAGCATGGAAGCCGCCGTGGAAGCCGCTGTGCAGCTGGCTCAACCCGGCGACACCGTGTTGCTCTCCCCTGCCTGCGCCAGCTTTGATCTCTTTCGCAATTATGAAGACCGGGGCGACCAGTTCCTTGCGTCAGCCCGCAACTGGATCACCCAACACCAATAACTCAACCATGGCGGCAAGGCTTGCCTTTCGTCAACAACGATTAACAATGTGAGCTGGATTCTCTCTCGACTGAAAGGAGACAAAGTCATCTGGATCGCCTCCTTTCTGCTGGCACTGCTCAGCGTTCTGGCGATTTACTCCTCTTCCAGTGCCCTGGCATTTCGCATGTCGGGAGGAGATATCAGTGTGTATCTCTTCAAGCACCTGCTCATGATTTCTGTGGGCCTGGTGGTGA
The DNA here is from genome assembly GCA_041741415.1 of Bacteroidia bacterium. Lineage (GTDB taxonomy): Bacteria > Bacteroidota > Bacteroidia > J057 > J057 > JANQTF01. The sequence goes on from JBGSKC010000028.1 coordinate 56,774, forward strand.
TGTTTTTGGTTCACAGGTTGAATTACCGGGTATTTGCCCGGCTTAGCAACGTGTTGCTGATCAGCACCATTCCTTTGTTGCTGTACACCATTCTGCGGGGTGCCGAGATCAACGAAGCTGCCCGCTGGATTTTCATTTTCGGGCAATCTTTTCAGCCTTCGGACCTCGCAAAAGTAGCCCTGGTGGTGTATCTGGCGAAGCTGCTCGCCTCCCGGCAGGATGTGATCCGCGATTTTTACGAAGGCTTTCTGCCCGGTCTGTTTTGGGTAACGGTTATCTGTGGCCTGATCGCCCCTACCAACCTCTCAACCGCTATCCTGATTTTCCTCTCCAGCATGATGATCATGTTCATCGCCGGGGTGGATCTCAAATACCTCGGCATGCTGATTGGCATAGCTCTGCTCGGCCTGGTGATCCTGGTTTCAACAGCCAAACGTTCCAGCACCTGGGAGTCAAGGGTGTCGGACTATGTGCACCGCATTGCAGATCCCACCTATAAACCCAATGCCCAAATCACACAGTCGCACATTGCCTTTGCCACCGCAGGATTTTTCGGCAAAGGAGCAGGCAAAAGCGCCCAGCGGAATTTCATCCCGCACGCCCATGCCGACTTTATTTTCGCTGTGATTGTGGAGGAATATGGGCTTTTGGGCGGTGTTGTGGTCATAGGATTGTACCTCCTGATCCTCTTCAGAACGGTGGGCATCGTGACGGCGAGCAAAACCTTCGGGGCGCTGATGGCAGCAGGGTTGGCCTTCCTCATGATTTTGCAGGCCATGATGAACATGGGGGTTACCGTCGGCATTTTCCCAGTCACGGGTTTGCCACTGCCCTTCATCAGTTGGGGGGCCACCTCCATCCTGATCACCTCTGTTTCCCTCGGGATAATTTTGAGTGTGTCGAGAGAGGCGCTGGAAGGAGAAAAGCCTTCAGTTCCCGGTCAGAAAAAGAAGAAGCCTGTGTTCTCTGTCAAGGTAGCACCTGTTAGTGTTATCCCAACCAAACGCAAAATTCAGACGAAGTGGGCCAACGTGTAATCATATCCGGCGGCGGTACAGGCGGCCATATCTTTCCCGCGGTGTCGATCGCACAGGAAATCCACCGGAGGGATCCGGGGGCAGAGATCCTGTTTGTCGGTGCCAAAGGCGGGATGGAGCTGCGTGTCGTTCCCGGCTATGGTTTTCCCATTGAGGCGATCTGGATCTCGGGCATTCATCGTCAAATATCGCTGCGCAACGTGGGCAGGAACCTGCTCTTCCCGCTCAAGCTGATCGTAAGCCTCTGGCAGGCCCGGCAGATTGTGGCGCGCTTCCGCCCCGATTTTGTGGTCGGTGTGGGTGGCTTTGCCAGTGGCCCGCTCGGCCGTGTGGCAGCGGGGAAGGGCATTCCACTCTTCTTGTGTGAGCAAAACGCCTACCCCGGCCTGGTAAACAAATGGCTGGCCCCGCGCGCCAAACGGATCCTGCTAGGCAATGCTGACGCAGCCAAATATTTCCCTGCCGAAAAGGTAGTGGTAACGGGTAACCCGATCCGCAGCTTTGAGTCCGTGAGCCGCGAGGCGGCCTGTTCTATGCTCGGGCTCGACCCCAGCCGCCCTGTTGTGCTGAGCCTCGGCGGCAGCCTCGGTGCCATGACCCTCAACAAAGCCTGGAAAGCGGGCCACCAAACCCTGCTGAATGAAGGTGTTCAGCTCGTTTGGCAATGCGGCCGCCGCTACCATGAGGAGTTGTCAAGGGAAATTGCCCCGGCAAACGGGCTGCACCTCATGGCCTTTGTTGACAACATGGCCGCAGCCTATGCAGCGGCCGACCTCGTGGTGAGCCGCGCAGGTGGTTCCACCATTTCTGAACTGGTTGCCCTTTCGAAACCTTCCATCCTCGTTCCTTCGCCGAATGTGGCTGAGGATCATCAAACCAAAAACGCACTCTCACTCACCCAAAAACAAGCCGCTGTGCTCGTCAAAGACAGCGACGCTCCAGCCCTGCTCGTGTCTGAAACCCTTCGGGTCGTTCAAAATCGCGCTCTGTTACAACAACTTACCCAACAAATCAGCAGCATGGAGAAACACCAGGCTGCTCAGGAAATCGTCGATGAACTTGTCCGGAACACATATTGACCGGGTGTACTTCCTCGGAATTGGCGGCATCGGAATGAGTGCCCTGGCGCGGTATTTCCGTCGCGAAGGCCTCGCCGTATCCGGCTATGACAGAAGCCCTTCGGTGGTCACAAAGGCCCTCGAAGCGGAAGGAATCCCTGTGTTCTACGAACAGGATCCGGCCCGGCTCACCGGGATGGATCTCATCATCTATACCCCTGCGGTGCCCGCCGATTCGCCAGAAATGATCGCCGCTCAGTCTGGGACTGCCATGCTGAAAAAGCGCGCCGAAATTCTTGGGCTCTTGTCCCGCCAATACCAAACCCTCGCAGTGGCTGGCACCCATGGCAAAACCACTACCAGCACAATTTTGGCCCATGTGCTGCGAGCCAGCGGAATCGATGCTTCTGCTTTCCTGGGCGGCCTTTCCCGCAACCTCGGCGGCAATTTTGTCCATGGCCATTCACCCTGGATGGTTACCGAAGCCGACGAATACGACCGTTCCTTCCTTCATCTTCACCCGCATACAGCTGTCATTACCTCGGTAGAGCCGGATCACCTGGACATCTATGGCGACCCGGCGTCCATGCTGGAAAGCTATCGGCAGTTTGCAGCGCAGGCGGGCCGTGTGCTTGTTCATCAGGCCGTTACCTCTGAAAGCTGGGCCCGTCAATATGCGAGCTACGGGGTAGAAGAAGGTGATATTCAGGCAAAAAACCTGAAGCCGGAAGGGCTGGGTGTTCGCTGGGATTTTCATGGCGAAGGCCATCAGATCGAAGGCCTTTACCTGCCGATGCCCGGCCAGCACAACGTGATGAATGCCACTGCAGCCCTGGCCCTTGCCCTTCGCTGTGGTGCTTCTCCTGCAAGCCTGGCCAAGGCATTGTCCACTTTCTCAGGGATTTACCGCCGCTTCGAGGTTCAATTCCATGGAGAGGCCCTGAGCTATGTGGACGACTATGCCCACCACCCTACAGAAATCACAGCAGCCATCCAAGCCGCGCGCGATTACCTGCCAGGGCGGCAGGTGGTGGTAGTGTTTCAGCCTCACCTCTATACCCGCACCCGCGACTTCGCACAGGGTTTTGCCGAGGCCCTGGCCAAAGCAGATGAGGTATTGCTGATGGACATTTACCCGGCCCGGGAGCTTCCCATCCCCGGGGTGGATGCCGCCATGATTGCCAGGATGATTCCTGGAAAAAAGGCCCAGCTCGTGGACCGTGTTTCCCTGCCCGATGCGCTCACCAGAACCCTCCGCTTCCCAGGCGTGGTGCTAAGTCTGGGTGCCGGCGACATTGACAAAGAGGTGGACCGCCTCAGCAACCATTTGAAAACACTTGTTTGACCTTCGACCTGAAAATGAAATAATATGTTTCTCTGGATCAAAACACCCGACAAACCAGCCCAGGCAGTGAGGCGCAACCGGCCGCTCGAAGAGCCCACGCCGGTAAAGCCAAAGCGGCAGGCTCCCTCGCTCAACCTCGGGAAGGTCAAACTCCCGAAGACCTGGGTCATAGCGGCCTCAGTTGCAGGCATTCTCCTGATCGTGGTACTGGCCTACCAGTACCAGCAGGAGGTCACCCTTAAGGAGGTCAAAATTGAGGTAGTCGCGAAAGCCGACAATGCCTTCATGAACGACCAGAAAGTGCTGGAGGCCATGGGCTGGGCAGGTGGTGTGGCCCCCCTTGGCGAAAAATTTAACAGCCTGCCGCTGGCAGAACTGGAAGACAGCCTGCGAAAAAGCCCATATGTATTGCGTGCCGAGCTATACAAAAGCATCCAGGGTGTGCTGCATGTGCAAGTGGAAATGCGCGATCCGGTGGCCCGGCTGATGAACAACAGCGAGACAGATGTGTACATCGACGCTTATGGCAAGAAGTTTCCGGTGTCCCGGCAACATTCAGCGAATGTGTTGCTGGTGCGCGGAGATTTCGACGAGGCAGTCGCGGACACTTTCGCCTGCGAAACCATTCTCTCGGCCCTGCCCGTGTTGAATTATTTGGCTAATGACCCCTACTGGGACAACTATTTTTCCGAGGCTCAGATCGATGGCAACGGAGAAATCACGCTCTTTCCCCGGCTGGACCCTATGGAAGTGGAGTTTGGCCACCCTCACCGGATCGAAGAAAAGCTCCGGGATCTGAAAATCTTTCTGGACCAGATCATGGCCTATGCCGACAGGCCCCGGTTCAGGAAAATATCTGTGAAATACCAGGGCCAGGTTCTGGCCACCAAACGATAACCCCAAGACCTGTTTCCGTCCTGCTCTGGTCAGAAGCTCCCGAGCATGTTCTTCACCTTCTCAATTACAGCGCTATGGCATCTGAAAGTATCTCTCCGAACGAAAAAATTGTGGTAGGCCTCGACATTGGCACCACGAAAATCTGCGCCATCGTGGGGCGGCGCAATGAATTTGGCAAAGTCAACATCCTCGGTGTGGGCAAATCCCACTCTGAAGGCGTGAGCCGCGGAGTCGTTGTGAACATCGACAAGACTGTTCAGGCTATCCGTGAGGCCGTGGCAGAGGCCGAAAAGCACTCAGGCATCAAGATCGAAGTGGTGCATGTGGGCATCGCTGGCGAACACGTTCGCTCCATGCAGCACAAAGGCATCATTACCCTGAACAACCCGGACTTTGAAATCATCCAGGACGACGTGAACCGTCTCCATGAGGATATGTTCAAAATCGCCACCCAGCCAGGAACTGAGATCATCCACGTGCTGCCACAGGAGTACACGGTAGATGCTCAAACCGGCATCGTGGACCCCGTTGGCATGTCGGGCGTGCGCCTCGAAGGCAATTTCCACATTGTGACCGGCCAGACGACTGCCGCCAACAACATCTACAAATGTGTTGTCCGCGCCGGACTGGAAGTGGAAGAACTCATTCTGGAGCCGCTGGCATCCAGCTCTGCAGTGCTTACCCCCGAAGAAAAAGAAGCCGGTGTTTGCCTGGTGGACATCGGCGGCGGAACAACAGACATTGCGGTGTTTGAGAACAACATCATTCGCCACACCGCCGTGATTCCCTTCGGTGGAAACATCGTAACCGAAGACATCAAGCACGGCTGCAAGGTGATGAAGCGTCACGCTGAGCTGCTGAAAATTCAGTATGGCAGCGCTCTGGCTGATGCTGTGACCGATGACGTGGTGATTGCCATTCCTGGCCCCCGCGACCGGCCCGCCAAGGAAATCCACAAGCGGATGCTGGCGCGCATTATCCAGTCGCGGATGGAAGAAATCATGGAGTTTGTTCTGGCCGAAATCAAAAATTCTGGCTACGAAGACAAGCTTGTGTCCGGAATCGTGATTACTGGTGGCGGCGCTCAGCTCCAGCACATGAAGCAGTGCGCTGAGTATGTGACCGGCATTGACACCCGGATCGGGCTTCCCGGCGAACACCTGGCCAGCGGCCTTGTGGACGAGGTGAACTTCCCGATGTTTGCCACAGCCACTGGGCTAGTTGTGATGGGCCTCGAAGCCCCTGAAGTGACGACAACCCGCGCCAGCGGAACCCGCGATTTCGTGCCTCAGTACCAGGTGGGCAGCCGCCCAAGCGGGCCCCGCATCAGCTTCATCGACAAGGTGAAAACCTGGTTTGAAAGTACCCTTACCAATTCCGGCGAGTTCATCGAGTAATCAGGAACAAGCCTCTTTTTTTCCGAAAGTATCATTCTCAACGACACAGATCATGCAATTTGAGTTTCCCAAAAATCAACACTCGATCATCAAGGTGGTCGGTGTGGGTGGCGGTGGCGGAAATGCCGTGAACAACATGTTCGAGAAAGGCATTGAAGGTGTGGATTTCATCATCTGCAACACCGACATGCAAGCCCTTAAAAACAGCCCCGTTCCCAACAAAATCCGGCTCGGCGCCAACCAAACCGAAGGCCTCGGTGCTGGTGCCAACCCCGACGTAGGACGCAAGGCTGCCATGGAGACCATGGACGAGGTGCGCGAAGTGCTCCGCGACCAAACCAAAATGGTCTTTATCACCGCCGGGATGGGTGGTGGAACTGGCACTGGCGCAGCACCTGTGGTGGCTGCCATGGCCAAAGAGCTGGGCGTTCTCACTGTTGGGATCGTAACCACCCCCTTCAAATTTGAAGGTCCGAAGCGCGCCCTCCAGGCAGAATCCGGATTGAAGGAGCTTCAGGACGTTGTCGATACCCTCATCGTGATCGACAACAACAACCTGCACAAGATCCTTGGCTCCAATGTGACCATGAAAAAAGCCTTCGAAGAGGCCGACCAGGTGCTGTGCAATGCCGCGCGCGGAATTGCCGAAATCATCACCTCCGAAGGATACATCAACGTTGACTTCGCCGACGTTTGCACCATCATGCGCGATGGCGGCAAGGCCCTGATGGGAACCTCCCTCGCCTCGGGCGAGCAACGTGCCATGCAGGCCGTGGAAGCAGCCATTAACTCGCCTTTGCTCGACAACATTGGGCTGGAAGGTGCAAGGGCCATCATCGTCAACATCACCGCTTCGGAAGAAAGCCTCAGGATGGACGAGACCACCTCGATCGTGGAGTATGTTCAGGAAATGGCGGGCCAGGATGCCAACATCATCTACGGAATCGTGTATGACGACTCGATGGGTGATACCCTCCGGGTTACGGTGATTGCCACCCGCTATGCCGACGTGGACAAAAGCCAGCCTCGTGTGCAACCACAGGCTTTTGTTCAGGCAACTCCTGCTCCTGTTGCACAGGAACCTATTCAACCGCCCATTCAACGGCCACAGCCTCCTGTTCAGGAAATTCCCTCCGCGCCTCAACGGGTGCGCCTCGACGAAACCCCTTCCCGCATGCCCACCTTCGACCGCCTTGGTCGCCGGGAGCGCGAGGAAAGGGTGAAAAAACTCAACTCCAAAGCCTACGACATTCACGACCCTGAGAGCTTGTCGGGCATGGAAACCACTCCCGCTTACCTCAGAAAGGAAGTCCTGATTGACCCTTCGAAGGACAGCAAGCCCAAGTTCTCCCGGCTGAGCCTGGATGAGGACGACGAGTCTCGCTATCGTCTGAAGGACAACAACCCCTTCCTCCACGATACCCTCGACTAAACATCGGGTTAAGCGAGCCAGCTCAGACCACCAGGCCACCACGCCCGGCCTGTTCTTTGTTGCCTTGCAACTGACTATTTACTGAAGTTCTTTCCTGCAAGGCTAATAAAAAAGATACAGTATTGAAGCTATTTTCTTGGTAATCAGGAAAATATGCTACCTCAATTTTTGTGCTTTTTCTATTCAAGCTTCACCAGGCAGCATTTTTCCTGTTGGCATGACGACAGGATTTCCCACGGATTTTTTTCACGCATATACTTTCGGAGCTTCCCTACTTCTGGCCATCGGTCGGGAGAGGGGAGTTTTTTTTTTGACTGATACTTGAATGGTCGAAAAGGAAACCAGGAAATTTTCTCTGAAGCCTCGTGCAACGTTGCCAGTAAGGTCATTGTCACTTTGAAAAACATTGATGTCATGAATACCCTCATTCGACTCTCTCTGCTTACCTGCCTGCTGGCCTTGGCTGTAACAGGCTATTCTCAGACTTATCGCACAGCGGTGGGTGCCCGCTTTGAAGACGACGGTTATGGATTGTCGGTCGCACAAAAAATTGGCCGGAAAGTAACCCTGGAAGGAATTGTGATAGACAACGTGTTCGACCAAACCCAGGGCTACCTGCTTGCAAAGCGCCACATTGGCTTTTTTCAACGCCGTCTGAATGTATATATCGGCGGAGGCTTGCACACAGGATTTGAACCAGACAACAACGACCTGAGCGGCTATGACGTGATTGGCGGGGCCGAGCTCACCTTGTTTCGCTTTACCCTCGCTGCAGACGTGAAGCCTGAATGGTCATTTGTCACCAACGAATACCAGGGCCTCAACCCTTCGGTAAGTTTGCGCTATGTGCTGTTTCGCGATCGAAGCAAAAACTGTTCCCGCAGTTGCAATTGGTAGATTTGAGAGATCTTATCACAAATCCGGCTGCCCTGAGCTTTTTACAAAAGGCTCAGGGCATTTTGTTGAGGGGAAACCCTGCTACCTTCCGGACGGAAAATTTCAAGCACATCCTGTCCGAGGACCCGGACCTCTTTTTTCCAGGCGGCTGGCGGGATTTGCGGGGCAGGCACTCCCTTCACGATGTTGAGGTGCAGGTTCCGGAAGCGGTAGATTTCGTCAAACAAGCCTGAGTCGAGGAAAGCCTGCACGGTATTTCGCCCTCCTTCTACGAGTATGCTTGAAATGCCCTGCTGCTGGGCAGCTTCGATGACAGCCTTGGGCGAATGGCTGGCAATGGCCACACTATTGGAGCCAACGGGATTTCGTTCTAAAACGAGGGTCTTGGGGGGTACTTGAAAAATAGTCAGTTTTCCCGGAATGGGCTGGCTGCTGGAGTTCCATATCAGTCGGATAGGCGACGGCCCGGGAAAAAAGCGGGTAGTGAGGCTGGGGTTGTCAACGACGGCAGTGCGGGATCCGATGAGAATGCTTTGGTAGGAAGCGCGGAGCTTGTGAACAAGGCGCTGGCTCTGGAGGCCCGTGATGAGAGTTCGCACCCATTTGCCTTGATCATTCATGCCCCCGATGAACCCATCGCCGGACTCGGCCCATTTGAGGCAAATGAAGGGCCTGTGAAGGAGGTGGTTGGTGAAAAAAATCTGATTAAGCTCTTCAAAAGGGCGTGGGTCATCAGCCATTACCACCTCTACCCCGGCGGCTCTGAGCCAGGCGATTCCGCTTCCGGCGACCTTGGGATTGGGATCCACACAGCCGACAACCACCCGTGGAATTCGGTGATTAATGATCAGATTCGTGCAAGGTGGGGTTTTGCCGTGGTGGTTGCAGGGTTCCAGCGAAACGTAGAGCGTGGAAGCAGGCAATAATTCCGGATGCTGGACTTGCCGGATGGCTTCCACCTCGGCGTGGGGTCCGCCGGGATATTGATGAAATCCCTCTCCGAGAATCTGCCCCTGGTGGACCACCACAGCACCCACCAATGGATTGGGCTGAACCTTAACTCCTCCTAAACGAGCCAATTGGAGGCATCTGGCTAAAAAAACCTGATCGGCACGCTCCATACGAGATAAAAAAAAATGGGCAAGGTCCATATCGCGCCGATCTACCTCCTACCGCTGCTTCCTTTCGGACCTCACGGGGTTCAGAGGGATCTGGCCGTACAGCCTTACCCATCACAAAACTACACCGAGAGTTGATCACATCAAAATTCATTTCCCGGATATTGTCGAAACTTCCCCGGGGCCAACAAAAAGTTTTGCTGCTCTGGCCCGGAGAGCTGGTTAAATGAACTTAGAGGCTGATTCGTGCAACTTATGAGGCAAACTCCGCTACTGTTGAGCGAGCAGCCAAAAGGGAGAATCCTGGCGGCCGGGCTGCTAGCTTGTCCATGAATTTTGTACCTTTGTTTCGATGAAAGCCACACTTCAACACCTATCGCTGCTGGCGGGCCTGGTAGTCCTGCTTGCCGCTTGTAACCCTGAGTTGCAGCAATACAGCCAGTATGCCCGCAAGGGAACCATCTCCGAGAAGGATTCGGCGGCATTTTACTACTACCGGCAAGGTGATTGCGACAAAGCCAGCTATCTGCTCGAAGAGCTGCAATCGGCATACCGCGGGCAGCCAAGGGCAAAGGATGTACTTTATACCTATGCCTACGCCAAGTACAACTGCGGCTTCTACATCCTGGCGGCCTACCATTTTGAACAATTTTCCCGCCTTTACCCCAATGATCCCCGAACGCCGGAAAGCGCCTACATGGTAGGCTTTTGCTATGCCATTGAGTCGGCCCCCTATTACAGGGACCAGGAATTCACCTTCAAGGCGATTAACCAGTTTCAGCTCTTTATTAACTCCTACCCCTACCACGAAAAGGTAGTTGAGGCCACCAAATCGATCCGTGACATGCGGGAGAAACTGGCCTTCAAAGAATTTGAAACCGCCAACCTCTATTTTCAGATCGAAAACTTCAAGGCGGCTGTTACCAGCTACGGAGTGTTTGTCGCTGAATTCCCCGATTCCCGCTACCGTGAAGAAGCGGAATTCATGCAGTTTAAAGCGGCATACCAGCTGGCCGAAGAAAGCATTTACGACAAGCAAAAGAACCGCTACCTCGATGCCATCGAATTCTACGATCGGTTTGTGGCCAAATACAGCACCAGTGTTTATCTGAAAGAAGCTGAAAGGTTGTATGCCAAAGCCAAGGAAGCAGTTGGAAGGATTAACTCGGAGAGCTGATCCTGAAAAGCATCAACAGCACATCAAACAGAAAAACAGCCCGGGGTTCTCTTCCGGGCTGTTTTTTTTTTGGCTGCAGATACCAATTGAACGCAATGGAATCAGCTGCAAACAAAACAAGCCACCCTTTCGGGCAGCTTGTAGAAAGAAGTGATTGGGCGATATCGCCCAAAGGAATTCTTAGGCTTCTTTGGCCACGACTTCAACGGGCACCTGAGCTTTGACCTCCTTGTGGAGGTGAACAGTGGCACTGTACTCGCCAACGGCGCGAACATCTTCGATGGTGATGGCTTTGCGGTCGATGTCAAACCCTTCTTCTTTGAGCTTGGTGGCGATCATGAGGGTCGTCACAGAGCCGAAAAGCTTGCCATCATTACCGGCGAGGGTTTCGATGGTGATTTTGACAGCGGCCAGTTTGGCAGCGAGGTCGGTAGCCTGCTGCTTCACGAAGGACTCTTTGTGGGAGGCCTGGCGCTTTTCCTCTGTGAGGGCGCGCTTGGCAGAGTCGGTGGCAACAACGGCGAGGCCTTGCGGAATGAGAAAATTACGTGCGTAGCCGGGCTTTACCTTCACCACGTCGTCTTTATCGCCGAGATTTCGGATCGGTTGTTTGAGAATGATTTCCATGATGGAGTCGAATGACTTGTTGCAGCGAGGCTGCGGTTAAACATCCGGGCCCGAACTAGCGGAGGCCGTCGGTGACGAAAGGCAACAGAGCGAGGTGGCGGGCACGCTTGATGGCCACGGCGAGGCGGCGCTGGTACTTCAGGCTGGTGCCGGTGATGCGGCGGGGCAGCACTTTGCCTTGCTCGTTGACGAACTTCAGGAGGAAGTCGGGGTCTTTGTAATCGATGTACTTGATGCCGGCTTTCTTAAAGCGGCAGTACTTTTTGTCGGATTGCTGGGTGCGGATTTTGTTTACCGCGGTAGGTCCGATCACAGGAGGCTTGGCCATGTTGCGAAAATGTTGAAAGTGGGAGAATGGACGCGGGAGAGAGCGTTAAAACGGCCTGGGAAACATTCTACCAGTGCCTGGCACTCTCCTCTCACTACTTCACAGTTTGAACGCGGGCACCTTTGCGGAGACCGAATTCCTGATCGCGACGCTTCTGGTTGAACTCGAATGCGTGCTTCTCCAGTTTCACCGTCAGAAAACGGATCACCTGGTCGTCATAGCGGAAAGACTGGTCGAGCTTAGCGATAAACTCGGGATCGGCCTGAAACTCAATGTAGGCATAATAACCGCTGGTTTTCCGCTGAATGCTGTAGGCGAGCTTGCGCATGCCCCAGTGCTCGATGTTGTGAATCGTGCCACCGGAATCCTTGATCATTTTGACAAATTTGTCAACTGCCTGTTGATGTTCACCCTCAGGCAGATCGGGGAGGAGGATGAACGTGGTTTCGTACTCCTGTTTGAACTTCTTTGGTTGAATGTCCATAGTACTGTTTAAAATGGGCTACGAAGGTAGGATTTTTTTGCAAGACTCCAACCTGTTTATAGTGGAAACTCCTGAAAATGAGCAGGAAAAAACCACCCACCCACCAGAACTCCCCAGCCTCAGGGTTCATCTAGGCTTCTCCTGATCTTCTCAACCTGTTCATTTGCTCCGGAAATAGCGCCACGGAAGCTCCAGCCGCTGAAATCACTGCAACAGCAACCCGCTGCCAAACTCCCCCGATTATCCCCTCTGTCATCACTGTCATCATTGTCAACTCTGAACCACGTGAACCACCCGCTGCGGAAACGGAATCTGAATCCCGGCAGCATCAAGGGCTTCCTTGGCCTGTTCCTGCACCTGAAAATACACATCCCAGTAGTCGGCCACCGTGGAATATGGCCTCACGGCCAGGTTCACAGCGCTGTCTGCCAGCTCCAGCACATTCACAGAAGGTGCCGGATCCTGAAGTACCTGTGGGTGCCGCTCCATCACACCCAGGAGCACCTCGCGTGCTTTTTTAATGTCGGAGCCATAGCTGATGCCGATCACGAGATCCACCCGTAAATTGCCGTTGGTCGAAAGGTTGGTGATAGTGCCACCAGCCAGGGGCCCATTAGGCATGATTACAGTTTTATTTTCGGGGGAAAGGATGGTCGTGACAAAAATGTTGATCGCAGTAACGTGCCCCAGGTTTCCGGAGGCATTGATCAAATCTCCCACTTTGAAAGGCTTAAACAGGAGAATCAAAACCCCGCCGGCAAAATTGCCGAGGCTTCCCTGGAGGGCAAGACCTACCGCCAAACCGGCGGCACCGAGGATAGCGACAAAGGAAGTCGTCTTGACACCCAACAATTCTATCACAGAAATGAACAGGATGGCCTTGAGCATTACTCCTATGAGGTCGGTGAGGAAAGTTCGCAGGGTGGGCTCAGTTTCGCGTTTTTTGAGGGTTTTCGCCAAAAGGTTGATGAGGCGTTTGATCACCCACAAACCAGCAAACAATAGCAACAGGGCCAGCGCGAGCTTGGGCGCATACTCCAGCAGCATCGTTTGACCCCGAAGGAGTAAATCATTGACGGAATCGATGGTAGGATCCATAAGAGGCAAGAATAAAGGTGAAAGAAATGGAAGGGTAAGCCAACAATTGGACGAAACAGCCGAAGGCGTTGTCACAGCAGAAAGTAAAGCAAATGGGAACAATTTCGGTGTGAGGATATATTACCTAAAAATCACCCACCTGTTTAATATTTTAGCTGTCTCATATTCAATCAATTAACTCCAAACTTTTCAAGATAAGGAACAAAAAATTACGCCAGTAGCTTGACAAAGACCAGCGAAATAGCTAGGTTCAAACTTCGCCTGTTCATCATACAAATTCATCGCCTAAAAAATAATTGCTCCTTTTACGACATTTGTCGTAAAAGAATTTGGATCTACGACAACCGTCGTTTATGTTTGTATCAGTCATCGCAACAACAGCTATTCAGTCCATGTCTCACCCTCATCCATCTGAAGCCGAGCTAGAGATCCTGCAAGTGTTGTGGGAGATCCAGCCAGCCAGCGTTCGGGACGTTCACGAGCGATTGGCCAGCGGCAAGGAGGTTGGGTACACCACAACGCTCAAGCAGATGCAGCGCATGCTCGACAAAGGCCTTCTGGTTCGAACCAGAGAGGGCAAGTCGCATCTGTATCAAGCCGTGGTGGCCGGGGGGCAAATGCGCAAATCACTGCTTAACCGCCTCATCGACACGGCCTTCCGTGGCTCTGCGGTTTCCCTGGCCATGCATGCATTGGGAGATTCGCAACCAAAACAGGAAGAGCTCGAGGCGCTTGAACAATGGTTGGAAGACAAACGCAAACAAGCTGAGAAATGACCCTGGCCTACCTGATAGGCCATGTGATCATGCAAAGCTTGTGGCAAGGCCTCTTGGTCGGAAGCAGCTTCTGGCTAAGTTCCCGCTTCATTGGTAAAAACGACCCGCTTGGTCGCTACCGGCTGGCCGGAATTCACTTGCTCTGGCTGGTCGCCTGGGCCATGATCACCGGTCACCTGTTCTGGCAAGAACACTACATCCCTGAAACCGGCAGGGGATTTACTGCCTCAGTCATCAGCATGGTAGCCTCCATCAGCCTGGAAATCAGGACGGAGTATTTCAATGCTTTAAATGACCGCGACACGGTTTCTCCCTTCCTCCCTGCCCTGGCCACTTTCTGGGCAGCGGGTGTGTGTTTCTTTTATATGAGGCTCTTGCCCAGCTTCCTGTTCCTTTTCAGGCTCAAAAACCAGGGAATTGTCCTTCCGCCCGAAGATTGGCAGTCTAAAACAAGGCTCCTCAGCCAGCAACTCGGCATCAGGCGAAAGGTGCATGTAACGGTCTCAGAGGCTGCAATCCAGCCCATGACAATCGGCTTTTTCAAACCCTGGATTTTTATCCCCGCCTCCATGGTGGGCCTCAGCCCGGCAGACCTCGACATGATCCTGCTGCATGAGCTGGCGCACATCAAGCGAGCCGACTTTCTCGTCAACCTGATCCAGCACCTGCTTGAGATCCTGTTCTTTTATCATCCGGTGGTTTGGTGGCTGTCTAGCGACATGCGCCGAACCCGGGAAGCCTGTTGCGATGACCTCGCGGTGGACATTGCCGGCGATCCATATCGCTATGCTATTGCCCTCACCCGCGTGCAACAAGTTGTTCTGACCTCCAACCGGTTATCCATGAATCTCTCCGCTGCTCCCGCTACGTTGCAAGCCCGCGTCGAACGCCTCTTCGCTCAAAAGATCCGTTCCTATTCTGCTGCCATGCTGGCCATTCTGATGACAATTTTCCTCTCTTTCGGGTTCTTCGTATTCACCCAGGCCCGCCAGATGGAAGAGGTCGCCCTCGAAGCCTTCAGGTCCATGTCTGACGGGGTACTCCAGCTCTTTTACCCCAAAACGGATGAACAGGGGAACCTCCTGCCCATCAAAGGATACCTGTTTCACATTTCCACCGAAACCCAGCGCGCCGACATCAACAACAAGCTCGCTGAATGGCGGCAGCAGGGAATTGAAAGCACCATACACGAGCTCAGGTATGAGGGTAATCAAATCGTTTCCCTGCACCTCACCCTCAAAACAGGGGAATCGGGGTCAACTGTTAAGCTGAATCCATTTGAAGGGCTCACCATTTACATTGACGAATCGAAAACAACGATCGCAACCGCTTATGGCCCGATCAGTGTGGTGGACGAAACCGGAGCCAGGACAGATACCCCGACACAGGCATATGTGCCTGCCTTTTCCCTCTCCCGGCTGTCAGATCCTGACCTCAAAACAGAACTCCAGCCGCTCTACTTCATCAATGGAGAGGAAGTCTCACGGGCAAAGTACCTGGCTGTTGACTTGCTCCAGATTGAGGATTTTGAACAGTATGAAGCTGCGGAGGCTATCGAAAAATATGGCCCTCGCGGGAAAAATGGTGCGATTCTGATCTTTTTGGCACGCCCTTTCGATCCGGCTTCGTATGTGGATGACGGCTCCCCGAAAATTGACGCTGCCTGGATTACCAGGAACCACGGCGGACTTGAACCACAGGTCATTTACCTCGACGGCAGGCAGGTATCGAGAGAAATGTTATTCTCGGTGCCGCAATCAGCAGTGAAGTCGGTGGCGAATGACCCGATGGGGCGCAAACAAGCAAGCGACCCAGTCACCATGGCCATTACCACCAAACATCCTGAGCCAGCTTCCCGGGATTGATACCCCCGCCAGGTTCCCCGCTCCAGCCCGACGATATTGCCCCGGCAAATGTCGTCGGGCTGTTGGTTTTCTTCAGCGGCACTGGCCGCTCTTTCCTTTGAATTTGTACATTTGCCTTGTTCAACTTTTCTCTTCCCGCTCCTTGTTGCCACATATCTTCTTCTCATGATGCCACCTGGTCTTCCCTCCCTTTCGTCGATAGAGGCCGCTGCCAGCCAACTGGCCAGCAAGGTGCTGTATTCGCCCGTGATTCCCTGGCAGGGGCAGGTTAAAAACCAGCTTGCCGGAGAAAATACCGAGGTTTGGCTGAAGCTTGAGTTGCTCCAACCCGGGGGCAGCTTCAAGATTCGCGGGGCTTTGCTGCACATTGCCCTGCTTGGTGAGGAGGAGAAACAGCGCGGTATTACGGCAGTGAGCGCAGGCAATCATGCCATTGCAGTGGCCATGGCGGCCCAGGTGGCAGGCACACACGCCAAAGTGGTGATGCCATCGACCGCCAACCCGGCAAGAATCAACAAATGCAGGGAGCTGGGGGCCGAGGTGGTGCTGGTGGCGAATGTGAGCATTGCGTTTGAGGAAGTGGAACGAATTAAAAAAGAAGAAGGGAGAACCTTTATCCACCCTTTTGAGGGCGAAACAACCGCCATTGCCACCGGCACAATCGGGCTGGAGTTGCAGGAACAGATTTCCGGACTGGACGCCGTGGTGATCCCGATTGGCGGGGGCGGATTGGCAGCGGGTATTGGCGCAGCTTTGCGGCAGCTTCGCCCAGAAATTGAACTGTTTGGAGTGGAACCCACAGGAGCCGACACCATGTTTCGCTCCTTTCAGGAGGGTAGTCCGCAGCGAATCGACCGTGTTCGCAGCATTGCCGACAGTCTGGGCGCGCCTTTTGCCATGCCCTACTCTTATGGTTTGTGCCGGGCCACCCTTGATGAAGTGGTGCTGCTGGAAGACCAGGCGATGCGGGCCATGATGGCAGTGATGTTTGACGAATTCAAACTGGCAGCAGAGCCGGCTGGGGCGGCGGCACTTGCCGCTCTCACAGGGCCATTGAGAGAGCGGCTTGCAGGCAAAAAAGTAGCTTGTATCGTTTGCGGTTCCAATATTGACCCGGCTACATTTTTTTCGCTCATTTCTGAGCCGTGAGCCAATATCTTCGTGCTGAAAACATGAAAACATCTATGAGTAGCCCGTCAACTATTCAGGGCATAGCGAGCATGCGACCACTGATCCGACAACTGAGCAACGCGAGGAGCCGCTACTTTCTCACCAGCAGCGGCCTCAACCTCGAATACCGGCAAAAGGGAGATCCTTTGGCCGAAGCCATCGTCATGATCCACGGTGCAGGAACCGATTGCCGCATTTTTTTGCCCAACATTGACCCCTTAGCGGAGCAATACCAGGTGATCGCCATTTCTTTGCGCGGCCACGGCCTGTCCGATAAGCCTCGCAGCCTGACACCTGAAGACTTCTCGATGGAGTTGCTGGTACGGGATGTGATTGAGCTGACCTGGTCGCTGGGCATACAGTCGTTCCATTTGGTAGGCCATGGCCTCGGCGCAGTAATTGGGTATGAATTGCTGGAGCGCGATCCGGGCAGCTTGCTGTCGATGGTGGTGATGGCTGCCCCCGCAACAGAAAGCGGGCTAAAGGGAGCCTTGAAAATCCTGCAAAAAACCAATGGATTGGCTGGAAAACTGGCGAATCACAAGAAAAAGGCTGAGATGGCAGCCAAGCTGTGCAGTAGTAATGAGCAGGTGATTTCCTACCTTCGGGATGAGGTATTTTATGCCACTGATTGGGAGATTGCCCGGCTGCTTCGCCCCCTTCATGAAGGAAAGGATTATACCCAGCTGATCCAGGCAACAGGCCAGGTTCCGATAGCATTTTTTCAAGGTCAGGAGGATAGCGTAGAAAAAAACCTGGGATCCCGGATGGCCATGCAAGCGACCTGGCAGGCTTTGGAAAGCCAGCAGCACGTGAGCCAATTGATATTAGAAGGAGCGGGTTATTTTCCGAATCTGGATCAGCCGGACCAGTTTGCGAGAGAAGTGCTCAGGGTGGTGAGCATAGCGTAGGATGTGGAAAAGGCCTGAGAAATCCACACCAAGACATGGGTTTTCCACATTTTTTCCACATTTTTTCTTCAATCGTGGAAAAATTTCATCATTAATTTATCTGCACCTCCTGGCTTCTCCACAATACAGCTTTAGAAAGGGCTATATTTGTGAATAATTAGCCAGGCCTGTTTCCCGGGTCGTCCCGGAAAAATTGTTTATGTGCTACCTTGTTTCACGCTGGTCTGGCTCTTCTCGGTTACACATACCATTGCGCTATGGGAAAAATTATTTGTCTGGCGAATCAGAAGGGTGGAGTTGGAAAAACCACGACTGCCGTGAACCTGGCCGCCAGCTTGGCTGCCCTGGAATACCGCACACTTTTGGTTGACACCGACCCACAAGCCAACGCTTCCAGCGGCGTGGGGATAGATATCCATGCTGTCCAGCACAGCATTTACAATTGCATGATCGAGCACATCCCCGGGTACGAACATGAGCCTGGAGAAAATCCGACCCGCATCCAGGACCTGATCGAGGAAACGGAAGTGCCCCATCTTTACATCATCCCTTCCCACGAAAACCTGGCAGGGGCAGAAGTGGAGCTCGTGGATGTTCCGGGCAGGGAGTTTCTCATGCGCCAGGTGCTTGCCGAAATCAAGAACGACTACGACTTTATCATTCTCGATTGTTCGCCTTCCCTGGGCCTGATCACCATCAACTCGCTTTCGGCCTCCGATTCGGTGATGATTCCGGTGCAGTGTGAATATTTTGCTCTGGAAGGGTTGGCCAAATTGCTCAACACCATCCGCATTGTGCAGCAGGGCCTCAACCCTAACATGGAAATTGAGGGAATTGTGCTTACCATGTTTGACCGCCGCCTCAACCTCGCCAATCAGGTGATTGAGAACGTGAAAAAGCACTTCCAGCACCTGGTGTTTGACACGATCATCCACCGCAATACCCGCATCAGCGAAGCGCCCTCCTTCGGGCAGCCCGTGATTGCCTTCGATGCCCGCTCCGTCGGCGCGATCAATTATATCAACCTCGCCAAGGAAATCCTCCAGCGTAACCAACTGCCCCTGACCAAGGAAGGCGTGTTTGCGTGAGGGGAGGAGAATATTCATTATTGCGACTTGCCTTTCAGGCAAGTCGTTTTTTTTTCACAACCCCCAATCCACAAAATACATCTCCACTTCGCCGATGCTCTTGGCCTGGATCTTCCCGCGGGGGCGGGAGATGAAATGTGAGTACACCAGCTTGTAGGTAGCTCCTGAAATATTCACTTCGCCCGGTTCGGAGGCGCTTTCCATGCGCGCGGCGATGTTTACTGTTTCGCCCCACATGTCGTAGGTGAATTTCCGCAGGCCCACCACCCCGGCCACCACGGGGCCAGAGTGAATTCCCACACGCGCATGAAAAAAGGGCTCACCCATCCGCTGTTGCTGCTCAATCCAGTTACCCATGAACTCCTGCATTTTCAGTGCGGCACGAACCACTTGCACAGGGTGCCTGGGGTTTGGCTCGGGGGCACCACCTGCGCACATGTAGGCATCACCGATGGTTTTGATTTTCTCCAGGCCATGCTCTTCCACAATTCGATCGAAGGCCTCAAAGCATGTTTGCAGATCCGCAACCACAGCCCGGGGATGTCGCCCCGAGGCATATTTACTGAAACCCACAAAATCCACAAACATAACCGTCACCGGATCCAGCAGTTTAGGCATAGCCTTGCCATGTTCCACCATTTCATCTGCGATGCTCTTCGGCAACACGTTGTGCAACAGCTCTTCATAGCGCAGTTTTTCCCGGTGAATCTGGCGGTTTTTGTGGGCCAATTCTTTGGCTTGCTTTTTTTCCAGCCGGTTTTGCCAGAAGAAAAACGCCAGCGCCAGCCCAATCACGCCCAGGATCCCAAGGAACCACTGCCGTTGCTTCCGCCCCTGGATTTCTTTCTCCTGATCCTGTAACTGAAGCCGGAGGATTTCAGCCCGTTGCTGCTCGCCCTGGGCTATCATGGTGAGCAGGTCTGTGCGGCGCTGGGTAGCTTCCTGGAGCAGGGAGTCTCTCAGCACTGCTTCCAGCCGATAGTATCGCAAAGCGTTTTGATAGTCGCCGACGGAGTCGTATGTGGCTGCGAGGCTGGCGTAGGCGTAGCGAACATCGTCGCGGAGGCGGGTTTGCCTGGCCACCCGGAGCCCACGTTGGAGGTATTGAAAGGCAACAGGAAAATTGCCCAACTGCGAATAGGTTGTACCGAGGTCATTGTATCCATCGGCCAGGCTTTCGAGGTTATCGATCCGGGTTTGGATTTCCAGGGCTGTGAGGAAATAGGCAATGGCCGAATCGAGTCTTCCTTCCCTGCGGTGAATAGAGCCGACGTTGTTCCAGTAGTCGCTGATACCGAGGGAGTCGTGGATGGCCTCAAAAAAAGGCAGGGAATGGCGGTGAGCAACCCGGGCAGAATCGTAAATTTCCTGTTTGCGGTATGCCCTCCCAATGTTGTTCCACACCATGCCGAGGAGCAAGGTGTCTTTTTGCCGGGCGGCCAGGTCGAGGGACTGCTGGTAGTAGTTGATTGCGTCTCTGTACATGCGCAGGTCGGCGTGAATAGCGCCAAGCCAGTACAGTGTTTTTGGGAGCAGAGCGGAGTCGCGCATATTTTCGACAAGGCGCCAGGCCCGAAGCTGGTAGTCGAGGGCTTGGTCGAAATAGGCATATCTCCAGGCGACTGTGGCAAGACCCTGCCAGGCCAGGGCTTGCAGGCTGGAGTCGTGGCGCTGCTGGGAGGCCTCGAGCAGGTCGAGATAAACGGCGTGTGCGCTATCGTGCCGACCGAGCTGCCACCAGGCCTGGGCTTCGATAAGGCGAAGCTTTGACCAGGCGGGGCCCCAGCCAGGGGTGGCGGGAAGTTGCTTCCTGGCCTCCAGCATCATGGATGCAGGGCGGTTGCGAAGCGCCAGGGAAATTTTCCAACTCAGCGGCTGAGCATGAGAAAAGGCGGTCAATAACAGCAGGAAACAGAAAAAAGGAAAACGAAGCAGCATGGCAAGGGAAATCCAGTGCCAGAAGTTCGGAAAAAAACCCAAGGTGGGAAGGAGAAATTATCGAAACATGGATTTTATGCTTCCCCAGGTGCGTTGTACCGAAGTGGGATTGTGGGAAAGCGTGGCCTGAAAAGGCAGAGTTTGGCCGTTGGCCATTAGCACTTGAAGCTCGTAATGGATGACTTGCGTTTCACTTTTGAAGATATCGTCGTCGAGGTATTGGTATTTACCAGAACCATTTGGGGCCAGGGTGGCGATATGGGCTTGGAGAGGTTCGTTGTTAAATTTGCGGAACACCCGGTATTCAACGACTCCGCTTTCTGCCTGGATTTCCCACTCCAGGATCACGTCGGAGCCGGTGGGAGAGAGGTTAAAATAGTTCAGCAGCACAGTTTGACCATAGAGATGCTGCCCTGCCATGCAGAGAAGTCCGAAGACGAAGAACGCTCCCAATCGAAGGCTAGCTTTCATTTAGCGTATAATTCAGTCCAAACTAATCAAAAAGAGCGTTGCCAAACAACACTTTTCCGCAAGAGATTTTTTCATTCCTGAAACGAACAGAGGGCCCGATCCGCTGCCCCAACCATCCCCCACCTCTCATGTGCATCGGCAAGCCCTACCCTACCCCGGCACCCCTGTAGTTCGGACTTTGCTTTACTTTCTCCTCTCTCTGGAAAATCCTTGAACAAATCTTGGGTTTTATCAGAGCTTAGCTTATATTTGCAGCCCAAAGTCGAATTATCAGGTCATGAAGAAAGATATCCATCCCAACTACAGAGATGTCATTTTCAAAGACATCTCCACTGATTTTGCCTTCAAAACCCGCTCAACTATCCAAACAAGGGATATGATTGCTTGGGAAGATGGCAAGGAATACCCACTTGTGAAACTGGAAATTTCCAGCGATTCTCACCCTTTCTTCACTGGCAAGCAGAAGCTGATCGACACGGCTGGCCGTGTGGACCGTTTCTACAATCGCTACGGAAAGAAAGACAAGCAATAATTTTTCCCGGTTTGTTCCGGTCGAAAAGCAAAAGCAGCTTGCCCTGGCAAGTTGCTTTTGCTTTTTTTGGCTTCAGATTTTTCAGCCATGACCCTACCCATCGTCCTTGCCGACGACAACCGCCTTTTTGACCTCCTGCCGCTCACCTACACCCGGCCGGTCTGGGATCTGCGCTGCGGCATTTTTACCCAGCGCGAACGATGGGAAGCCTGGCTCGGTACCCAGGTATTTGGCCACGCTTCCGGGCCTTTGGGGCAGTCTTTCAGCAGGCTTCCCGACAGCGCCTGGGCCCTGGTCGTTAATTCCGGCATGATGCCGGATGCGGAACTCCTCCTTGCCCTGAATGAGCTTCAGCCCGACAACTTGTGGATTCAGCCCGATGGCCAATGGCTTGCTGCTGTAGTTCCCACTCAGATGCTTCGCGACTGGACCGGGGTGCTGGATGCAGGCTTTTGGGAAGGAGCAGTGGAGCGGGAATTCGATTTAGGATGGAAAGGATTGTGGCTCAGATTTCCGGAAGATCTGTTCATCAACAACGGGAGCATGATTGCCCGAGATTTTCCTCTGGCCACGCGACAGGGTCCATCCACGCCCATTACCGACCCGCACACCCGGGTTTATGGTGCCGACAACCTCTACGTAGCCCCAGGTGTTCGCATTCGCGCAGCCATCCTCAATGCCGAAGACGGCCCTATTTACCTCGGCCCACAGGCGCAAATCGGCGAGGGCGCCATCCTCGTGAGGCCTCACGCCATCTGTGCCAACGGAACAGTGGCTCTCGGTGCCAAACTCCGCGGCGACACCACCGTGGGCCCCTTCTGCAAAGTGGGCGGCGAAGTAAGTAATTCCATCCTCATGTCCTACTCCAACAAAGGGCACGACGGCTATCTTGGCAATGCTGTGATCGGGAGTTGGTGCAATCTTGGAGCAGACACCAACAATTCCAACCTCAAAAACAATTATGCCGAAGTGAAGCTATGGCATGAAGCCAGCGGCCGGTTTCGTTCCACGGGGCTTCAGTTTTGCGGCCTGATCATGGGCGATCACAGCAAGTGCGGAATTAACACCATGTTCAACACGGGCACTGTGGTGGGAGTTTCGGCCAATATTTTTGGAGATGGTTTTCCCCGGCAAACGATTCCTTCCTTCTCCTGGGGTGGGGCAGCGGGGTTCAAAACTTATGTGCTGGACAAAGCCCTGGAAGTGGCCGAACTGGTGATGCAGCGGCGTGGCATTAGCCTGAGCGAGGCGGATAAAGCCATCATGGCGGCAGTTTTTGAGCAAACAGCCGGGTTGCGTAAAGCCTGAGCAGGGCCGGGAGCGAAGAATTTGAAAGCCACGAAAAAAAAGTCATTTTTGCCCGGGCTAATTCTTTTCCCCAATCTTTTTTCCCATGCGCAAACACATCGCCGCTGGCAACTGGAAGATGAACCTGAGCGCTACTGAGGCGCAAACTCTCACCAGTGAAATCCTCACGATGGTCGAGGCCGAATATCACGGCCAGGCCGAAGTCGTTTTTGCCCCCCCATTTCCCTATCTGTCGCTGGTTCACCACCTGACGAAAGGGGCATCCCGCTTTCACCTGGCTGCCCAAAACATGCACCAGGAAGTGAGCGGTGCCTTTACTGGCGAAACCTCCGTCGATATGATCCGGGCAGTGGGTGCCAGCCATGTGCTCATCGGGCATTCAGAACGCAGGCAGTATTTTGGCGAAACCAACGAACTATTGGCTCGCAAGGTCGACCTCGCACTGGCCAAGGGCCTTACTCCTATCTATTGCCTGGGCGAAACCCTGGCGGAGCGGGAAGCGGGCCGCACGCTTGACGTAAACCGTGAGCAGCTCCATGGCGGGTTGTTCCATCTTTCCGCAGAGGATTTTGGCCGGGTCGTGATTGCCTATGAGCCTGTGTGGGCGATCGGAACTGGCAAAACCGCCAGCCCCGACCAGGCACAGGAAGTGCACACCTTTCTGCGCCAGGAAATCAGTGGCCACTATGGAAGCGAAGTAGCCGACAATTGCAGCCTCCTGTATGGCGGCAGTGTGAAAGCTTCCAATGCGAAGGAATTGTTTTCTCAACCCGACATCGACGGCGGACTTGTGGGGGGTGCCAGCCTCCAGTCGCGTGAATTTACTGAAATCATCAAAGCCCTGCCATAGGCAACATGGCCTTGTGCAAAAATTCTATATCCAGGGAAGTGCCTGACCAGCAGGTACTTCCCTGTTTTTTTGCCAACTGCATTCGCATCTCGCCTCGAATATCCAATCACCCCGCCAATTGCTAATAAGCCAAGGCCAAAGGGTAAGGTAGTAGACAGATTCCCTGGCAGGATCCGCTCGCACAAACAAACCCTTTGGGTCCATAAAATCTCTTCGACCTCCTGCGTTATTTGGGCAGAAATTGGAGGGGGAATGAGCAGAACAATGCACAAGCAGAAAATACCGGATGAATTTACAAGAGGAGACATGTGAGCAAGAATAAAATGGGACACATTGGAGCAGAAAGAGAACACAACAGCGTGGCATTATCGGGGCCGGAGGCACCAACAACGTGAGCATTTAGAAAAGAAGTTTATTCAAAATCCAGAACAAATCAACTACCTGCTTTTGGCGGTTTGCTCAGTCAACGGTGGAAATGCCTCATATTTTGCGCTAAAAAAAGGAGAAAGCTGGACACTGCCGCAATTGCTTAATCTTAATTTAATTAACTAACAATCAGCACTTTAATTCTACCCGTTTCCATGTTTTCTCCTTCTGTCCTGAGCGAGGAAAACAGATTCATTTGAAAAGGTTTTTTCTATTTGCTCAATGTCTAATTGTTTTGCCAAAATGAAAATACCTGAAAGCATAAACATTTCCATTTATTTGACAAAAAAATTGCCTTCTATAGTTGATTTTTTCAGGTCGGAAGCAGGAAAAAGCCTTCTGAAAACAACCCTCAGGACGATAAATACATCCTATTCCGAAGATCGTATTTTTCAATTACACTAGGCTCTTTTCCATCAAACTTAACATTTACCCCATGTATGGCTAAATTCGGATGAATAGGTTTGTAAAAACCTACCGACTTCGCCGTGAAAAAATCTCTGTTGCTCTGCCTCCTCCTCACCACCGGAGCAGGTATTCTCTCTGCCCAAACGATCTGGCAGGAAACTTTTACCTATGCTGATGGCACCACCACCGGGGCCAACCTCAACACCGCCAACCCAGCAGCCGACTGGACCGCTGCCTGCGCTACCTGCCTGCCAGGGGACTGGTTCGAAGTACGAGGCAATCGGATGGAGGGTCTTGACACCAACGGCCCAGGCACCCTCACCACCGAAGTTATTGATATTTCCGCCTACCCGGCCGGGGTAATCTTTGAGGTGGACCTTGAAGAACTTGGCACCATGGAAGGCTGCACCGCCGGCTGCGACTTTAACTGCATCGACTGGGTGCGCATCGAATACAGCCTCAATGGTGGACCATTCGTTGACTGGTCCAGTCCCCTGGGCGGGACTTGTGCCACAGCTCCTACCAGCGCCCCCGACACCTATGTTGTATTTGACGATTTTGCCCCCTTCACATTTTCTCAAACGGGCATCGTGGGAAACACCCTGCAAATCCGGATTTCAGTACAAAGCTGGGCCGCTGCCGAGCAGCATTTTATCGACAACATCATCGTGTTTCTGCCTGTCCCAGCTCCGGTGGAGCTCTTTTCCTTTGAAGCCAACCTCGTCAATCAGGGGACTGTTGCGCTCAACTGGGAAGTAGGGGTGGAAGAGAATGTTCAGGCTTATGTTGTGGAGCGCCGCCTCGCTGAAGAAACCCAATTCCAGCCTGTGGGCGAGGTGCCAGCCATTGGGCTCCCAGCCTACCGCTATGAAGACCAGGTTTCCGGAACTGGCACTGCCTTCTACCGCCTCCACATCCTCGATTTTGACGGCCAATTCGACTACTCCAGCATCGTCGAAGTTTCTCTGGCCGATCGGCAGGCCGTGGAGGTTTTCCCACAACCAGCCACGGATCAGCTCCACCTGCGGGTTGCTGGTGCGAGCCTGACTGCCGCCCACATTCTGGACCTGGCGGGTCGTATGGTGGCTACCCAGGAGGGCACGGGCGCCGAAGAAGTGTCCATCAACCTGAGCGAACTTCCAGCCGGTTTGTATCTCTATGAGCTTCGCAGCCAGGGTGCCGCGTGGAAAGGAAGATTCATCAAGGAATAACCTCCCTGATTCGAATAGCTTTATTTTCCTGCAAACGATAACTCCCCTTCGCTTTGGTGAAGGGGAGTTATCGTTTCGGAGTGAGCCGGAGCTGATGGAGGTTCAAGCAATGAGGCCCCTCCCTTCGGTCGGGGGCCTCATTGCTTGCGGAGGCGGAGGGATTAGCAACTGATCCCCGGTGGGGGAGGTTCAAGCAATGAGGCCCCTCCCTTCGGTCGGGCTTTTTTGTTGGCGTCTGCTTCGAAAGCCTCCGGCTTCCTCGCTGCCGCCAACAAAAAAAGCCCCCTCGCTTACGCTCGGGGGCCTCATTGCTTGCGGAGGCGGAGGGATTCGAACCCCCGGTGCCTTTCGACACAACGGTTTTCAAGACCGCCGCATTCGACCGCTCTGCCACACCTCCGGCGCAAACATACGACGGTTTCTGAATTCTGGCAAAGGCAGGGTAGAAAATATCGGGGCGGGACGCTTTTTATTGGGCTGCACGGAGCAAACGATACACCTGAAGTGCCTGCCGGTTAACTCCAACCACCAGAAGCGGGCTTTCCCCGTCAAAATAAGCGGCAGATTCGACCTGTCCGCGAATGTTGAGACCGGTGCGGGTAGCGGGGAGCACCACCAAGGTTCCGCCTTCGGGGCAACTCAGCATCAGGCCACGGTTGGCGTCGTAGTAACCCGTTGAAACATCGTAGCTGTGATCGTTGCCGAGGAGCAGGACGTCGGGGCGGCCATCGCCGGTAAAATCGCGAATGAGCATTTCCCTGACTGGCGCCACTTGCGCTATGCGAGGCAATTCTTCCCACCGAAACTTTCCACTGCCTTCGTTCCACAGCACATAATGGCCGGTAGCATTTACCCAACGCTTACTCTCCGCAGGGAGGCTATCGGGGTTAAAAATCTGCGGCAGGGAAGTCCGGGAAAAGTCGACATAACTGGTAAAGCGATTCCTGAAAAAGGGCGACTGAGACGCTAGTTCGTCGAGGTAATTGACTGGATACTCGGTCATCGCGCCATTTTCGTCCTGCCAGTAGGCCGTAGAAACAGGGTCAATGGCTCCGTTGGCGTCGATGTCGATTGCATAAATTCGCAGCGGGTGGGAGTCGCCAACCCGAAACCGGTGGTTGTGACCCAGGTTGCCCAGCACATAGTCTTCGTCGCCGTCCTGATCAAGATCCACAGCCGCCACTGCCGACCAAAAACCGTGGTAGCGATCCAGGCTGGGGGCCTTCGCCAGCTCCATGCTTTTACCCGCCTGATTGCGAAGCAGGGCGATGGCGTCCCATTCCCTGGTTACCATCAAATCGGGGTAGCCATCGCCATCCACATCCGACCAAACGGCGTCGGTTACCATGCCTAACTCCATTTTCTGCACCCCTTCCGGCAGGAATCTTCCGCCATCATTGCGCAACACATAGGAGGCTGGTGCAAGGGGAAAGCTTCCTTTGAGGATCCTTGCCCCGATAAACAGGTCCAAATCCCCATCTTTATCCATGTCTGCCGGCACCACGACCGAGGCTGAAAAAGCCGGAACCGGGAGCGGCTCAGCAAGGAAACTGCCTCCCTGATTGCGGTAGAGGAGATGGAGATAGGCTTCGCTTTCTTCATTCGCGTAGCCCCCCGCCAAAGCGATGAGGTCATTGTCTTTGTCTCCATCCACATCCAGCAACAGGAGATCG
Source organism: Bacteroidia bacterium (assembly GCA_041741415.1). Taxonomy (GTDB): domain Bacteria; phylum Bacteroidota; class Bacteroidia; order J057; family J057; genus JANQTF01. The sequence goes on from JBGSKC010000028.1 coordinate 84,296, forward strand.
GCCTCGGAGCAAACTTTCCGGTCTGAGAGGCCGGGAATGCTGTCTTTTTCAAATCCATCGCCTTTCCGGAGGAACACCTGTGTGGGCAGCATATCGCTGGCGCCGATCAGAAGGTCTTCCAGGCCGTCGTTGTTCAGGTCGCCCTGGGCCATGCAAGGGCCGATCATCGAGAACTTGTGGGGGAGAATGCGCTGGTTTTGGAAAAAGTCAACGTAGTCATTTTCCTGGTGCAGGTAATCCAGCACGCTTTCTTGTCTGGCAAACAAAGCAGCACCAGCCAAAAGCCTTGTCGATGCGGGGCGGGCCCCGGCCTGCCGAAGGGTCAGGAGCTGATTGGCAGACACATTGGTGAGGAAGGTTTCCTCTTTGCCGCCTGGCCATAACACTTTGACGGAATCGGCTTGTGCAAGGGTTCCCATGCCAAAATGAATCATTGGCTCCACGGAGGAAATATACCCACGAGACAGATTAAGCTCCTGGAAGGTGAGTTTGCCATTCGCCCACATCTCCACCTTGGCCCCGATGGCGAGGGTATTGGGGGCTTCTCCCTCCAGTTGAAGGCGGAGGTAATGCTGTTTAGCCTTGCCGGGTTCGTTGGTGTGGTTCTGGTAAATGAAAGCCGGATCATCGATGTTGTTTACCACATAGTCTAGGTCGCCGTCGTTATCGAGGTCCACAAAAGAAGCGCCATTGGAAAAGGATGGCAGTTCCAGCCCCCATTCTTTGGTGCGGTTTTCAAATTGCAAGTCCCCAACCTGTTCGTAGGCGTAGTTGGAAACCTTGACCACGGGAATTCGCTCCAGCACCATTTCCTCGGTTGCGAGGTGACCATAGGTTTGGGCTTTAAAAATGGTGAAATCCTTGTCGGTGAGGTCTTTGGGAAACCCGTTGGTAATGAGCAGGTCGCGGTCGCCGTCGTTGTCGAAGTCGGCAAACAGCGGGGACCAGCTCCATTCTGTTTCAAACACGCCGAGCAGTTGGCCCACCTCACTGAAAGGCATGGCTTCTTCGCCCTGCAGGCCATTGTGAAGCTGCACCATGTTCCGCACAAACTGCGGCTGATAGCCATACTTCAGGTTGTTTTGGTAGAATTGGTAGCTGTTGCCGTTAATGGTTTGCTTTTTCCGGGCATATACTTCGGGCAGCATGTCCAGGGTCATCACATCAGGATAGCCGTCGTGGTTGATGTCGGCCATGTCGTTGCCCATGGAAAACTTCGAGGTGTAGCTCAGCAGTTGATCGGCGACATTTTTGAAGGTGCCATTCCCTTGGTTGAGATAAACGAAATCGTTGGAAATGTAGTCGTTGGAGATGTAGAGATCAGGATAACCGTCTTTATTGAGGTCTCCAACAGCAATCCCAAGGCCATACCCTTCAATGGTGATACCTGCTTCGGCCGTGACATTGGTAAAAGTTCCGTCTCCGTTGTTGAGGTAAAACTGGTCGTTATTGATGGCGGTACCGTCGGAAATTTTGGGCCGGAAATTGGTGGGAATGGCCACCGTGAGCACGTTGTTGAGCACATACAGGTCGAGGTCTCCGTCGAGGTCATAGTCGAGGAAGGCCGAATGGACTGAATAGCCCTGGTCGGCGACGCCATATTTTTCTGCCTGCTCAGTGAAAGACGGCTGGCCTGCGCCATCGAGCCCGCCATGAATCCACAACCGGTTGGGCCGAAGGCTGGAATCTTTGCTGCAGGTGGCAGTGAAGTACAAATCTGGCCATCCATCTCCGTTCACATCTCCAACCGCTACGCCACTGAACCACTGGCTGCTGTCGAGCCCGGCCAGCTGGCTGCTGATGTCCTGAAAGTGAAAATCTCCCTGATTGAGGTAAACCCGGGTCATTACCTGGTTTCCAACGAAGATCAAATCCTGATAGCCATCTTTGTTGAGGTCCACTACCCCAACGCCGCCGCCGTTGTACATGTACTCGTTTTTGAGGATGTTGAAACTGTCGGTTGGGGTAATTTGATTGTTGAAGGAAATGCCGGTATGAGAGGGCTCCATTCGTTCAAAACGGGGTTGCTCACAAGCCATCAGCACAGTCACAAGCAACAAAGTGGCAAGGAATTTCATAGGGGTTGAGAAACAGATTTAACGAAGGGTACTATCCTCAAAAATAACCAATTCTCCGGTTTATGGGAAGTGGAAATGAAGATAACACAGGATGGAGGGAGGGCATGGCCATAAACAAAATCAGCCGCCCGAAGGCGGCTGATATCATAATTCTCAGCTGAGAAATCCTAGCGGTTTTGCACCAGGTTTCCGTTGCTCAGTTCGATCTGACGAAGCGGAACTGGGTAGTGCACGTCTTCAGGACCAAAGGTAGCACCACCGTAGAGGGCAGAGCGCAGTGGCTTTTCGTAGGCAAGGATCCGGTTAATTTCCGTTTCGATCACACCCCAACGCTTCAGGTCGAAGTAGCGGTGACCTTCCATGCCGAGCTCAAGTTTGCGCTCCATGCGGAGAGCAGCACGGGCTGCATCAGCGCTGGCAAAAGCAGCATCATAGGTAGCGATCTGGTAGTTGGCGGCATTGGTCGTACCGTCAGCTTCTTTCACGAAACCAGCAGGATTAGCTGCACGGCCGCGAACCATGTTGATGTTGGTGCGGGCACCTTCAAGGTCGCCGGTTTCAATCTGGCACTCGGCGAGGAGCAGCAGCACGTCAGCATAACGGATCAGGCGGTAGCCGTTGGCGGTGTAGCCGGAGGTCCAGTTACCCACTTCGGTCTGGTTGCCTTGCTGAGAGCGCTTGTAAACTTGCTTCTTAGGGCTGAAGGGGCCAGAGAAGCTCTGGTCACGAACCCAGTCAGAGCCAGTATGATCGCCCCAATCGAGGTATGGAATACCACGACGGCCAACAGTCCAGTCCAAACGTGGATCCAGAGGACCTGGATCTTCCACATAGGAGTTGTCGCTGGGGGTCAGGCCCTGGTCGTTCAGCACGGGGTCGCTGTTGTAGGAGTTATCCAGCAAAGGAAGACCGTTTTCAGTGCGGAAAGAATTCACGAACTCCTGGGTAGGCTGGAAGAATCCGCAGCAGCCGCCGGGAGATTCGCCAGACTTGTAAGGGAAGTTAAGCACTTCGCCCCAGCCGCCGTTCCAGCCGCCGGATCCGTCGTTTACAGAATACTGCACAGTGTAAATAGCTTCGATACCGTTACGGTTTTCGAGGTCGAACACCTCACCGAAAGTAGGAGCCAATCCAATAGCAGACCCATCAGGCTTGGTGCCGGAGGTCTTGACTTCATTGAGCAGCGTAAGAGCACCGGCGTAGTCGCCGCTCATTTGCATGAGGGCTTTGGCCAGGATCACTTTGGCAACGGTTCCGTTGAAGCGACCAATCTGACCCATGTTGTTGGGAAGCTGAGCACCTGCCTGGAGGTCGGCGATGATCTGGTCGCGCACATCGGTGCTGTTTGTCACTGTGGCAGGATCCGTGTTCTCATCCACATAAGGGATGGTATTCCACATTCTCCATCCTTCAAAGTGGTAGTGGCCACGGAGGGCACGAAGCTGACCGCGATAGCTGGTAGCCTGATCTGCAGTGATAGAACCATCTTCCTCAGCTTTGGCTACTACCAGCATCGCTGCGTTGGCACGGGCAATACCCTCATACAGCGAACGCCACTTGATGTTCAGGTAGGGGTTGTTGGAAGACTCCGAGTAAGTCTGAATGGGGTTAATGTCTGGTTGGTCACCAGCATCAGAACCCTTGTTGGCTTCCATTCCGCGAACGGAGCCGAATACCCAGTTGGAGGCAGCAGATTCCCAGCCAAAGCCGTTGGAAGAGGTTCCATCCAACATGGCGTAGGTACCGATGATCAGGGTTTCGATGCCCTTTTCGTTCGCGAGGGTCGCCTCATCCAGTGCACCGTTTGGCGTAATGTTGAGGAAGTCGCTGGAACAGCTATTGACCAGGCCAAACATCGCCATGGCAGCGAGCAGCTTGGTGAGTTGTTGAATCTTCATTGTTTCCTTGAATTAGAGTTTGGCAGTAGGAGTTAGAAAGAAATACTAACACCAGCGAGGTATTGTTTGACGACAGGATAAGAACCTTCATCAATTCCAATTTCGCGGTCGTCACGAGTGTTCAACTCGGGGTCCACACCACTGTAGTTGCTCAGGGTGAAAAGGTTAGCAGCTTGCACATACACGCGGAAGCTCTGGAAAACCGTGGCCATTTCTGGCTTGAAGGTATAACCAAGCTGGAGGTTACGCAGGCGGATGTAGGAGCCGTCTTCGATGTAGTAGCTGGACGATTGGGTGTTGGTCGAGAAGTTCGAGGTGTTGGAAGCCTTCGGAACCGTGGCGCCAGTGTTGTTGGGTGTCCAGCTGTTATACAGCAGGTCGGTGCTGCGCTGTCCCTGGAAAGAAGGCCAGAAATCGGTCCACCACTTGGTGTAGTTGAAGATTTCGTTGCCATAGGAAGAATACAGGAACGCTGTAAGGTCGAAGTTCTTCCAGGTAAAGTTCAGGTTCAGGCCAGCGGTAAAGTCTGGGTTCGGGTTACCGATGAAGTCACGGTCGTCCGGGGTAATTTCACCGTCGCCGTCCACATCACGATACTTGAAGAAGCCAGGAGCGGCACCATCCTGAGTAGGAGAGTTAGCCACGTCATCAGCGCTTTGGAACAAGCCAATCACTTCATAGCCAAAGAAGGCAGACAGAGGCTGGCCAACCTGGTTACGGGTGAAAGCACCAATCCGGGTACCACCAAAGTCGAAGAATTCGACGCCTTCAGCGATGTTCAAAACTTCGTTGTTGTAGGTGGTGAAGGTCACGTTTCCTTCAAAGCCCAGGTCTTCGCCCCAGCTGTCGCGGTAGATCAGCTGCATGTCGATCCCGGTGTTCTTCATCTTGGCAATGTTGATGAACGGAGCAGAAGCCGCACCAGCAGTACCAGGAAGCTCAGGGTTGAAGAGCAGGTCGTCGTTAATTTTGGAATACCAGTCAAACACGAACTCGATCCGGTTGTCCAACAATGCGAGGTCAAACCCGACGTTGGTCGTGATGTTGGTTTCCCACTTGGCGTCGGGGTTTCCAATCCTGGTAGGACGGAAGCCCTGAGAAGAGGAGTTGCCGCTACCAGAAACGCTGTAGAAAGAAGATCCTGCATCACCACCAAATTGGAAGAAGCCGTTAGCAGGGTCGATGGCCAACTGGTTACCCATGGTTCCATAACCGCCTCGGATCTTCAGGTCGGAAACAATTTTGTTGTCGGCCAGGAATGCTTCCTGACCTACCCGCCAGCCGGCAGTAAAGGAAGGAAACACACCATAGCGGTTAACTTCACCAAAGCGCGAAGATCCATCACGGCGAATTGTGGCGCTGAGGAGGTAACGATTGTCAAACCCGTAGTCCACGCGCAGGAAGTTCGACACCAATGCAGTGGGTGTACCCACGCCAGAGTTGGCGTTAAGGATCGTGGCACCATTGCTCAGCGTGCGGAAGGAAACAGCGTCAGAGAAGTATCCTGCACGGGCAGCAGACAGCCCGCGACCAATTCCAAATTTTACCGCTTCGTAACCAGCCACAGCCTGGATGTCATGGACACCAAAGGTCTTGTCGAAGGTCAGCGTGTTGGTCCATACCCAGTCGCCACCGAAGCCTGCGCTCTCAGTGAAGTTCGGAGTAGCAATGTTTTCAGCACGCTCGTAGGTGGCAAAGTTGTAGTCGTTGGAGTAGTTCATTCCAAACGTACCACCAAAAGTGGTGCGGAAGTTCAGGCCATCCACGATTTTGACATCAGCAAAGGCTGAACCCAGAATGCGGATATTGAAGCCGAAGTCGTCTTTGTCGCGCTCAGCATTGGCCACAGGATTGGCACCGTTACCAAGTCGGGGAGCCAAAGCGCCACCGCCATATTCACCCGGCACGAACGTGCGGGAAGGAGCAACCACTTCTTCAGTAAGGATCACAGGGATGATGGACTGGTTACGATAGACGTCCATGATCGGAGCGCCTTCGTCGTTGTTCCCAATACCACGACCGTTGGAGGTGTGGGTCAGGGTGAAGTTTTCCCCGACGGTTACACGATCCTTGATGTTAAACTCAGAGTTGAAGCGGGCGCTCAGACGCTGAGAGTGAGTTTCGAGAATGACACCGTCCTGCCGGAAGTAGTTGAAGCCAGAGTAGAAGCGGGCATTACGGTTACCACCGGAGAAGGTGAGGTCGTGGTTGGTGATGGAAGCCGGATCGCTAAGCGCATCCCACCAGTTGGTGTTTCCAGCCCACGATGGCAGTGTTGGAGAAGCAGGACCACCAGCAGCAGGAGAAGGACCATAGAAGGGGTGAACTTCGTTGGTGCCATCGTTGTTATACACCAGCCACTGCAGGTCGGCATACTCGCGATCGGTGAGCAGGTTGTTGGGGCCTGTGCCAGGTTGCTGGGTACCGAAGTAGCCGCTGTAACCAACTTGCACGCCCTGAGAACCGCGCTTAGTGGTGATCAGCACCACACCATTCGATGCACGTGAACCGTAGATCGAGGCAGCACCGGCATCTTTCAGCACGGAGAGGTTCTCGATGTCGTTCGGGTTCAGGGTGGAAATGTCGGTAGTAGGCACACCGTCCACAATAAAGAGCGGATCGTTGTTTTGGAAAGAACCAAACCCGCGGATACGGATCTTGGTAGGCGATCCCGGGCGGCCGTCCTGAGAAACGGTCATCCCGGCAACCCGGCCCTGAAGCTGGTTAGCTACGTTTCCTGTTGGTACAGCCACAAGATCTGCAGCTTTTACAATGGAAACGGAGCCGGTGAGGTCTTCCTTGCGCTGGGTTGCATAACCCGTCACAACGACCTCAGACAGCACAACGTCGTCGGCTTCCAGCATCACGTTGATCACATTGCTGGTGACCTCAATTGTCTGGCTCACATAGCCAAGATAAGAAACAACCAGGACAGCGCCCCGGTCGGCCTGAATGGAGTAGCGGCCGGCGTCGTCTGTGAAAACGCCCCGCGTGGTGCCTTGAACCAGCACAGTAGCACCTGCAAGGGCGTCACCTTCTGATCCAGTCACGGTTCCTGATACCTGTCCCTGAGCGAACAGGCCTGTGGCAAAGAGCAAACCCAACCCCAATAGCATGAGGTGTCTGCATGCTTTACCCGTCTTTCGAATAGTAGTAAGCATAAGATCCATAGGATTAATTGAAATGAAAAATGGATGCACGGAATGAAAGATCGTGGGGAAAGCTCGGAAAGCTGTCCTGCTCCAAAGGGATTTCTTCTCACGAAAATCCCGCAAGGAGTGATGGTAAATCGTTTTCGGTAGCTTGAAGGTGGCCCTCAACTGTCTGCACCTTCCTGCCTCATTCCAAACTTTTGGGTCAGAAAGGCCCCAAATGGCGGCTTTTTGCAAGAAGGGTCCGATGAAAAATGGACAACTCGTTAAAAAAAACTTCTCCCGGGGCAACCCTTCGCCAAGTCTGCCGTCGACCACTTTTTTCAGAAAAAAACCAATCAAACGACCTTCCTCACCCTGCCGAACCAGGGTGTTCCGTGCATCCATCCTGCCAGCACTACCGAACCAGCAGCTTCACAAATCGCTGGCCGGGCGCTTCTCCGAATCCAGACCTCAGCTCCAGCAGGTACCAGCCGCTGGCCAAGGCAGGCAACTCCAGCGGAAGCTCCGTCTGTCCTGCGGCCACTTGCCCAGCCCACACAGTATCAATCTGCCGCCCGCTCAGGTCCAGCAAATGAACTGAAACTACGCCACCTCTCTTCGCGGAAAACTGCAGACTTCCACGGCCTTCCAACGGATTAGGGACCACCACCAGGCCGGTGAGCCATTCTGTCGTTTCAAACAAAGAAGTCGTTCCCGTTTTCTCAGCCTGCAACACGGCAGGAATGCCAGCACCCATCACACGCTGAAACAGGATCAAATGGCCTGCATCGTTCAGGTGAATGCCATCGCCGGAGTCATAAGCGGGCTCAGGTTCATTGTCGCTATTCGCCAAACCTGTCCAAAAATCAATGGCAAAGGTATCGAAACGTGCAAATGTGGAATCGCGGAGGTCCAGTTGGATTTGCTCCTTTACAAGGTCTGCACCAAAATCTCTGGGCTGCGGTGTGCAAATCCACACGGGCACCGAATCGCCTGTTGCCGCCAGAATCACCTCATAATTGGTAAGCTGGGCCGCCACCGGGTAGCCATTGGCCGCGTCGTTCGATGGCATGTTGATGATGATCCCGTCCGGGTCCAAGGTGAGGGCATAGGTAATGTTCCGCAGTGCGTTAATGGTTTGGTTAACGCCGGTGGGAATAGTAGTTCCGGTTGGAAGAATGTTATAGGTCGTAAAGCCGCCCTGGGCCAGGTTCGTGACCCTGAAATCGGTGTCGCGGCGGTAGAGTTCGTTGCGGTAGCGATTGACCCACGCCGAATCTGCAGTGGAAGACCCGGTTCCCGCTGCTGTCGAAGAGCCCAGCACCACAATGTGGCAATCACGTCCGTTGTCCTGAACAATGGAAAACGCGCTGTCGCTCGTTACGCTCAACTGGCTGGCAGTGAGGCGAACCAGGCATTCGCCGGAAGTATCTCCGGGAACAGTCCAGGCAAAGGCTCCGCCAAAACCCGGCACAGTATCGAGCACGGCCCATGTCTGGCCAAGGTCATCGCTGAATTCAATGGCCAGAGACAACACATTGGTGCTTTTCCAACGAATTTGAACAGACTTTCCGCTTTCCCAGCGCTCGCCGCCCGTGGGTGCCAGCAGGGTAAGTTCTTCCGGCTGTGGTTCTGCTTCCTGGGGCACGAGGTAAGTCATGCGCAGGGCCCCCAGGTAGTAGAAGCCAGTTCCGTTGGTGTTGTTGGGGCCAGGCCCCATGTCAATCCGGATTTCCCCGGCACCGTTTGGCTTCACCCCCGCCACCGAAACCGCCAGGGAGTCGTTGTTGGATGCATCCAGCAACAGGGTATCACTATCAGCACCCGTCAACACATACCGGGTTTCACGATTGTCTCCCACGCCCATGCGCGAGGCAAAAAGGGAAAAAGAATAAGTTCGGGCTTTGTCAAGGCCCGAAAGGCGCAACCCGGCAGTGGGTTGAGTTTGCCCGCCAAAGCTGCCCACGTTGCCAAAAAAGCTGTCGCCGGTAGCCGTTCCAGGCAAATGCAGGGCAGAGTCTGGCGTGGTGGTGCCGTTGGTGTTGATGTTGTTGAAAGCATCGTCAATCTCCAGGGCAATGCCGCTGTTGAGGCCCTGAGAAGTAATCATGTTGGCTACAGTCCCTGCAACAGGATCGGAGACATTGTTCCAGCCACCCAGGCTGGGTGTGTTGCCAAAATCCACCTGCACTGTATCAACGGAGGTGAGCAAATAAGACAGCCTGACGGCACCGAGGTAATAAAAGCCGGTCCCGTTGGTGTTGTTGGGGCCGGGGGAAACGAGCAGGCGAATGGTTCCGTCGGCGGCCGGAAAAATGCCATTGGCAAGCGCCACGAGGGAATCGTTGTTGGCAGCATCCAGATACACGGTATCGTTGGCTGCACCTTGCAGCACATACTGCGCCTCGCGGTTATCGCCAACACCCATGCGGGAGGCAAAAATCAGGAAATCATAGGCCGTGGTGGCGCTGAGCCCGCCAAGAACCAGGCGGGCAGTTGGCTGTGTTTGCCCGCCAAAACTGCCCACATTCCCAAAAAAACTGTCGCCCGTTGCGCTTCCCGGCAACCCCACCTGCGGCTTCGGGGTGGTGGTACCATTGAGGTTGATGTTGTTAAAAGCATCGTCGATTAGCAGGCTAATGCCTGAGTTGGTGCCGTCGCTGAGCAGGAGGTCGGCCACACTGCCCGCAACGGGGTCAGAGACCTGGTTCCAGGGTGCCGGAGAAGGGGTGTTCCCGAAATCAATCAGGACGGTATCGGGGAGCTGGGCGTGAACGAGGCCGAGCAAAAAAAGCCAGGCCAGCGAGCAGGAGAGTAGTCGCTTCATGAGAGTTGGATTTGTTGAATGAATGAATTCGCTCAACCTGCTGATTTTTCTGCACACAGGCCCACCTTGCAACCTCCATCATTTCCTCATCAAGACGGAAGAAAAACGTAATTTGACCCTGAAACCATGATCCAAACCTTTCTCCGAAGGTGCGGTTGGTACTTCTCACCTTTTCACCTACGCCCAATGAAACCACTGATGCTCTTGTGCTGGCTCCTGATTACCAGCTCCGCATTTTCCCAGGATTTTGCCCTTACCATCCTGGAATCCTCCCCCCGTCATCACGAATGGGCCGAGGTGCAATCGGGCGATCGCAAAGTGCGCTGCTTTGTTGCCTACCCCGAAGTGGCTGAAAAAGCTACCGTCGTGATTGTGATTCATGAAAACCGCGGCCTCACCGATTGGGTGCGCGCTTATGCTGATGCCCTTGCCGAACAAGGGTACCTGGCTATTGCCCCGGATCTGCTCTCCGATTTTTCAGAAGATTTTCACCTCACCAGCGAATTTCCCACCAGCGACGACGCCCGCAACGCCATTTACCAACTGCCTGCCGACCGGGTCGCCGCTGATTTGAACGCCGTGCAAGCCTACGCCATCGCCCTGCCTGCCAGCAATGGTAAAAGCGCCGTGGCAGGGTTTTGCTGGGGCGGTGCCCAATCCTTCCTGATGGCCACCAACAATTCACAGCTCTCCGCTGCCATGGTTTTCTACGGCAGCCCCCCCTCCGATTCTTCCGCATGGGCCAGCATCAATGTGCCCGTTTATGGGTTCTATGGCGAAACCGATGCCCGCATCAATGCCACCATCCCCGACACCCAGGCGGCCATGGAAGCGGCAGGAAAACAGTATGACCCCGTGATCTACCCCACCGTTGGCCATGCTTACATGCGCCGCGGCCACGATCCAGCCTCCGAAGCTGAATACAAAGAGGCCTACCGCCTTTCCATGGAAAGGGTCATCGGCATCTTGAGCCAGTTGTAAACAAGGTTTGTTCAGGTTGTTCTGCTAATTTCACCCTTCCAATTGCTCCCTTTTCCTCATCTCCATCTCTCATGTTCGGCAAAAAAGACAACAAAGGCATTACCCGCGAAAAAGTGCTCGAGGCCCTCGGCCATGTCGATGATCCCGACCTCCGCAAAGACCTCGTGACCCTCGGCATGATCCACGACCTGAAGATTGAGGGCAAAGAAGTGAGCTTCACCGTGATGCTCACCACGCCGGCCTGCCCCATGAAAGAGGCCATTCAGAATGCCTGCATCAACGCTGTTAAGCTCATGGTCGATGCGGAAGCAGTGGTGAAGGTGAACATGAGCGCGCAGGTCACCACTACCCGGGCCAACGAGGTGCTGCCATCGGTGAAAAACGTGATTGCCGTGTCGTCGGGGAAAGGGGGGGTCGGGAAATCCACCGTGGCGGCCAACCTGGCCGTTGCGCTCTCGCAATCGGGTGCCAGGGTGGGCCTGATTGATGCTGATATCTATGGGCCCAGCGTGCCGCTGTTGTTTGGTTTTCAGGATGAGCGCCCGCAGTTGATCCAGGTGGAAGGTCGTGACATGTTGCTGCCTTTTGAGCGGCATGGGGTGAAACTGATGTCTATCGGGGTGCTGGTCAGGGCCGATCAGGCCGTTGTATGGCGGGGGCCCATGGCCTCCAAGGCCCTGCGGCAGCTGATTTTTGACACGGCATGGGGCGACATCGATTATTTGCTTGTTGACTTGCCACCCGGCACGGGCGACATCCATTTGACCCTGGTCCAGGCACTTCCGGTAACAGGAGCGATTGTGGTTACCACCCCGCAGGCCCTTGCCGTTGCCGATGCCCGCAAAGGCGCTGAAATGTTCAAAAACCCGCAGATTGGCGTGCCGCTGCTCGGGATCGTGGAGAACATGGCGTTTTTTGTGCCGAATGAAGCCCCTGAAAAGAAGTATTTCCTCTTCGGGCAAGGCGGCGGTGCTGAGCTGGCAAAAGAGACGGGAACCCCGCTGCTGGGGCAGATCCCGCTCCGCGAAGGAATGGCAGACTACGGAATAGCCGGGCAGCCTGAGATCGTGCAGCGCGACCCAGTGCTGAAAGAGAGCTTCCGGCAACTGGCCCAGAGCATGGCCCAGCACATTGCCCTGCGCAACGCCAAGCTGCCGCCTACCTCTGCGGTCAAAATCACCACCTGAGAAAACAATCGATGAGTCAGCTTCCCACCTACTCCAGATAAGCTTCAAGAAGGCCATCCGGGAGCGAGGTGCTGATGGTGCGCGATTCAAAATCGGCTTTGCCTACGAAGGCCTCCGTGAGCGGAATCAGGACTTCCTTTCCTTCATACTCCATCATGAGAATGTCCTGGGCAGTGCCATCGGCAAAGTCTTTGACCAGCCCCAGGGGACCGAGGCGCTCATCCACCACCTGGAAGCCAATCACCTGAAAATAGTAATAATGGCCATCGGGCAGGGCTGGCAATTCCGTTTCTGGCAAAAAGATGCTGGTGCCTACCCATTCTTCAGCGGTATTGCGGTCGTTCACCCCCTCCACACGGAGAATCAGCTCCATTTTCTTGCTGGGGCGAATGGAAAGAATGCTACGCTCCTCCAATGGGTTATCGCCTTTGGCAAACCAAAATTTCTTCCTTCGGAGGTATTCCGACAGGTCATAAACATCAAACACAGCCAGGAGATGCCCCTGGATGCCGTGGGCTTTTTTGACATACCCCAGCTCGATGCACTGGTCTTTGGTCATGGATCGATGGGCTGAAGAGGAAGAACAAAAAGAAAGGCTGCCTCGCCGCAACAAGTGCATGGAGACAGCCTTGAAAATTAATAAGATGTGCCAGGCTTACTCAGCAGCAGGCTTTTCTTCGGGAGCTACTTCTGCGGGTGCGGGAGCCTCATCCACTGCGGGAGCAACTTCAGCAGCAGTTTCTTCCACTTTGGCAGCCACCTCTTCCACTGCAGGAGCGGCTTCAGCAACGGTTTCTTCTACTGCGGCAACTGCTTCTTCCACGACAGGAGCGGCTTCAGCAACGGTTTCTTCTACTGCGACCACCACAGCTTCGACAGCGGGAGCAGCTTCGGCAACCGTCTCTTCAGCAACAACTGGAGCCGCTGCAGGAGCAACTTCTTCAGCCACTACAGGAGCAGCAGGCTTTACCACGAGGCGCTTAGGCTGGTCGGGCACTGGCTCCAAAAGGCGGCCATGGACGTCAACAGAAACGATTTTCTTCTTTTTCTTGGCGTCCTTGTCGGCGCGCCAGCGGCCAAAGATGGCTTCTGCTTCTGCTTCGCTTTTGCCTTGCTTTTTGAGGGCAAATTTAATTGTCACCCCTGCATGGCGAAGAAGAGAGCGAACAGTGTTGGTGGGTTGAGCACCGTTTTCGAGCCAGCGGATAGCGGCATCGTGATCGACATACACCTGAGCCGGGTTGGCTACGGGGTTGTAAGTTCCGATTTTTTCAATGGAGCGACCGTCGCGGGGCGAACGGGAGTCGGCAGCCACAATGGCATAATGGGCGTTCTGTTTCCTGCCCTGCCGACGAAGACGAAGTTTTACTGGCATATAACCACAAACATTGGGTATGGAAAATGGAATGCAAAGATAGGGCTTTGCTCGTTGTTCCCCAACTATATCAGGAATTCTTTTTCTTAATTTTCGGGGTCGCGGTCTTCGTCGGGGTCGATTCCGAGCTCGGCGAGGATTTCCGGGGTAATTTCGTCGCCGATCACGTCAACATACAAAGCCTTTCGGTTGCTGATGATGCTGGGCAAGGTAGCGGCGAGGATGAGCAGAAAGGCCCATTTTTGGTCGTAGGCGAAGATGAGGGTGAGCGCGCCAACCAGCACGAGGGCAATGGCGACCATCCGCCAGGTGAGTTGCCTGTTCGTTACTTTGAAGCCAACCTCGATTTCTTTGTGGGCAGGAATGATCACAGTTCCAAAAACCGACCCAAAGCCTGATTTGATCTCAACAGCGTGCTCGCCGTCAGGAAGAGCCATAGAAGTGCGCTCGCCATTGGAGAGGAACAGTTCCTCTTCTCCGATCCGCAACCTGATTTTTTGGTTGCCAGCGAAGCGTTGTTTGATGCGGGTAAGCTGGAGCATGGAGCCGGAGACCTTTTGCACAAAGTTCGGGAAGATTGGGGAGAATGCAAGAGACTCGCCCTCCACTATGCAGCAACGAATCCATTTTTTCTTATCTTCTCTTCTATTCTCTAGGCTCCCCGTTGTCGCATGTACCTCCAGCTTAAACCGCATCCGGCACTTGCCTCCTTTATTCGCCTGTACAGGGTGCTGCATTTCGATTTCACCCGCGCCGATCACCCTTTTCCCCACAAACCTTATCCACCACGGCCTGAAACCTGCCTGAGCTTTTTCCCCAGGGATCCCGAAACGGTCGCCTACCCGGATGGCAAGCCCCTCGGCGGATTCCGTGCCTCCCTGTTTGGCAAACAAAGCCTCGTTACCAACCGCTTCGTTGGCCGGGACTTCCTCCTCATTCAGGTGGTGTTCCATCCTACCGGCCTCTATCGCCTCACAGGCATTCCTGCCCAGTCCCTCACCAATGAATACTTTGATGCAGAAGGGGTCTTCGGGAAGGAAATTACCCAGCTCAATGCCCGTCTCAGCGGCGTGCCGGAGGTAGCAGCCATGATCCCCCTCGTGGAAGAATTCCTGATCGGCTGGGTGAACCGCGCGAAAAAAAATCCGCATCCGCTGGATGCTGTTTCCGGGCTCATGTTGCAGGCAGCCCAGGGCCAGCGGCTCGACTGGCTGGCCAGCGAAAGCTGCCTCAGCCCCAAGCAGTTTGAGCGGCAGTTTCTGCAGCGAATTGGCCTCAGCCCCAAGCAGTTCGCCCGCATCGTTCGCTTTGACCGTGCTTTTCGCCTCAAAAACGCCCAGCCCAACCTCGACTGGCTCAGCATCGCCCTCCAGTGCGGCTATTACGATTACCAGCACCTGGCCAAAGATTACAAGGCGTTCACCAGCCAGACTCCCACGGCATTCTACGAACAGGAAACCCAGGCCCCCGAGCGGCATTTCGGGATCCAGGAAACCTGAGCCGGAGAATGTCTATTTTTTACCACCTGCCTTCCTCCGTCCGGGACAAGCTTTGCATCGTGAGTTTCACCCTTCACCCACCTTCCGATGCAAAGACGAACCTTCCTTCAGCGAAGCCTGAGCGCACTCCCCATCCTTGCGCTTCCGCTCTCCGGCTTTTCCCGCTTTCTGCCTTCCGGCAAAGCAGTCGTCATCCGGCAGGGCCAAACACGCTTCGGCGTAGCAACTCCCTTCCGGAAAGTGAATCCCAACAACCTGGTGCTCTCCAGCCAGGACACAGGCGGGCAGCTCTCCGCCTTCTGGTATGACGGATTTGAACAGGCAGGGCCTTCCTTTCATGCCCACCTCGGGCAGGACGAGGTCTTTTATGTCATCGCCGGGAGCTACCTGTTCAAAGTCGGAGAAGACCAACAGGTGCTCAACGCAGGCGACCTGATCTTTTTGCCACGCACCGTTCCCCACACCTGGATCCAATTGTCGGAGCGGGGGCAATTGTTCTACTTGCTTCAGCCTGCCGGGAAAATGGAAGAGTTTTTCCTGAGGCTTACCGAACTCGATGGCAAGGGAACACCGGAGGAATATGCCGCAATGGGAAAAATGGCGGCGATTGAGAATGTCGGCCCTCCTCTGCAGCGGGAAGCGAACCCCGTCCTGTCGGAGACCCTGCGCAATGGCTTTATTGTCAGAGGCGCGAGCAGCAGGATTGGGGAGCGGTTCGTTACCGACGGCGTGAGTGTGGCGGATGTGAAAGTGTCGGCAGCAGATACAGGCGGGGAGATGTCGCTGTTTGAATACCACGGCAAAACCCCCGGCGGACCGCCCCTGCACGTCCATCCAGACCAGGATGAGTTGTTTTTTGTGCTTGAAGGGCAATATGCTTTCCGCTGCGGGGAGGAGGAATACGAACTGGCCCCCGGCGATTTCATTTTCCTTCCCCGCAACATTCCCCACACCTTTGACCAGCGCAGCCCTGAAGGCAGGATGCTGTTTGGCTTTCAGCCTGCCGGGGAAATGGAAGATTTTTTCCGCGCCATGTCGGAGCTGAAGGGAGCCCCAGGCCCGGAGGAAGGGGCGCGTTTGTTTGAAAAACACGGCATGAAGCTGGTGGGGAGCTAAGAGCGGCCTCAGGCCCTTGTCAGGGTTTGGCTTCGACCCTGACAAGGGTTTTGTTTCGCGGATGAGAGAGCCAGCCGGGACTGGAGGCTGCGCCTTTCCGCAGGAACCCACCCCTGGCCCCTCCAAGGAGGGGAAAGTGATTCGTGGCGTCGCCCAAGCTGCAAAGGTCCCCTCTTGAGAGGGGATTTAGTGGGTGTCGGGGGAGCAAAGATCGATGCGGGAGGTTGGAGGCGGGACTAGATGCCGCACCTTGCCCAAGAACCCACCCCTAGCCCCTCCAAAGAGGGGAAAGTGATTCGTGGCGTCGCCCAGGCTCCAAAAATCCCCTCTTGAGACGGGATATAGGGGTGTGTCCGGGGAGGTTGGAGGCGGGACTGATCGGGCTTGTCCTATCCTTTTCATGCATGAATTTGATTCAAAGTCAAATTAGCCGTAATAGAATCCATCGACCAGACCTTCTGTTGCATCAAGTAGAGCGATGATCTCTTTCTTTGATTTGCCTCTGGCTTTGTGAGCAAGTACATGGCTTCTAAAGCTTTCTCTGGCTTCTGCTGCGTACTTCTCATTAAAAATGGATTCTGCGTGTGATTTCACCATGAAAGGTTCAATAATTAAGGATAGATCTGAACCATTTTCCCGAATCGCCATTTTTATCAACTCCTCTATTTTCCTTGGCCGGGTGTGGTAAGCAAAAAATTTGTGGTGAGAAGCAACTTTTTTAGCGCACTCCTGAATTTTCTCCTTATACGTCTCTGTGTAAAGCCTATCTCCTTCATCGTTAGCATGCTTTTTTGTTTCGATGGTTTCTCTGAATTCCAGATACCACTTTTCAAAAAATGAATATGAGATAATGGATCCGTTATCTAGCCAAAAAATCCTGAGAAAAAAAGGTGACCCATCAAAGGATTTGATAACATCTAACTCTTCCTCTTTCCAATCATTAAAATCTTCTTTACCTTGCTCCTGTTCATAGTCGAAAACATACTCGCTGTAATAAAAAATTTTGACTCCATGAAAAAGACCTGACTCTAAAAAAATATCAACCGCCTGTGAGCTATCAACTTCCACTTGAAAGGCAGGGTTATTGGCATAAGCCTTTAGGAGTTTACAGCCATGGTTCAGGCAAAAGTCCTCCGTGGCCTTACGAAGCCGCTGTATGTTCATAATTCAATTATTAGCTACCGAAAAAAACGAAACCCGACAGCTTGAGTCTCCTCAGGGGCTGCCGGGAATAGTATTCTTCTAAAATAAACAGTTGGGCATATTTTGTCAAAAAAAAAGAAGCAGCTAGCTTAATTTAATGATGTTTGCCATTTTGGCCATTCTTTGCAAGTACTCCTTTTCCCACTCCCATGCAGCTCAGCCTTCTCGCGCCTGCCAAAGCGCTCGACAGCACCTACAAAAAGGAACTTCCGCGCCGCGACCGCGTCGGGAGGTTTGCGCAGCAGTGGCAGCGCCTTTGTGAGCGCGCCGCAGCCGCTCAGCTCGCCGGTCAGTCCGAAGAGCACCTCAAGGGCCTCCTCAAGGAGTTTCTCCTGGACACCGAATACGCCGGTTTCGACATCAACACCAAATCCTACCGGGGCCTCCACGAAGCCGATCTCGTGATTCAGCACGCTGCCAATCACCCTGTTCAGGTGCTCTTCGAGCTCAAAAGGCCCGGAAGCCCGGACATGATCGCCCCCGACAACCTCAACCGAAAGGCCCTCCACGAAGCCCTCACCTATTACCTCTGGGAGCGCGAAGTCAACCAAAACCGCGAAATCAAGCACATTGTCATAACCGACCTCCAGCAGTGGTTTGTCTTCAGCGGGCAAGATTTCTACCGGGCCTTCGGCAGCAACAGCGCCCTGCTCCGCTTTTTTCAGCACTGGAAAGAAGGTCGCACCGACTCCGACAAAACCTCCCAGATGTACCGCTACCTCCAGCAGTTCCTGGCAGGAAGCGACCACATCCTGCCCGTTGTCCACTTCACCGCCGAATCTCTCCGAAAAGCCGCAGCCTCCGGTCCCGATACCTCCGGCAAAACCCTGCTCTACGCCTTCAAATTTTTCTCCCCAGAACACCTCCTCCAGACCCGGCAGCGCAACGATTCCAACGTCCTCAACAAAGACTTCTACTTCGAAATGTTGTACCTCCTGGGCCTTGAAGAAACAAAGGAGGCGAACAAAAAAATCATCCAGCGGGCCCACCAGCCTCACCCGGCTTCGCTCATCGAAAACGCGATCACCAAAATCCGCTCCGAGCGACGCCTCGAACGCGTGGGCGACCGCCACCGATATGGCCCCGATACCGACCAGCAGCTTTTTGGCGTTGCCCTAGAACTCGCCATTACCTGGATCAACCGCGTGTTGTTCCTCAAGCTCCTCGAAGCGCAGCTCATCACGTACCACAACGGCGACCCGTCATACGCCTTCCTCGACCCCGCCGTGATCCGGGAATTCGACGACCTCAACGCCCTCTTTTTTGAAGTTCTCGCTGTTCAGCCCGATAAGCGGGAGGCCAGCATCGGCAGTCGCTTTGCCCACATTCCCTATCTCAACTCTTCGCTGTTCGAAACCACCGACCTCGAAAAAGACACCATCTCCATCTCCGGCCTGCGCGACAGCCTGGCCTTGCCCCTCTTCGGGAAAACAGTGCTGCGCGACGGCAAAAACAGACGCGAAGGAAACCTGCCCACCCTCAGCTACCTGCTCGAATTCCTCAACGCCTACGATTTCGGGGCAGAAACCCGCGATGGCCTGGTTGACACCGGAAAATCCCTCATCAACGCCTCGGTTCTCGGCCTCATTTTTGAAAAAATCAATGGCTACCAGGACGGGGCCTTCTTTACGCCGGGCTTCATCACCATGTACATGGCCCGGGAGAGCATTCGCGGGGCTGTGGTGGAGAAGTTTCAGGAAGCGGCAAGGAAGAAGAACACACCCTTAAATCCCTCTCAGGGACAGGAACACACCCCAAACCCCTCTCAAGAGGGGCTTACAAGCACTGCCGGGGCCAACCTTCCAGGCGACGCCACGAATCAAACTCCCCTCCTCAGAGGGGCCAAGGGTGGGTTCCAATCTCCAGACGACGCCAAAGGGGCCAGCCGTGGGTTCCAATCTCCAGGCGGACAGGAACACACCCCAAACCCCTCTCAAGAGGGGCTTACAAGTACTGCCGGGGCCAACCTTCCAGGCGACGCCACAGATCACTTTCCCCTCCTTGGAGGGGCCAGGGGTGGGTTCCAAGCTCCAGATGACGCCACAAGCCCTACCCGCAGAAACATCATTCCTTACAACCCCAATTTAAAGGAACTTGCCAGAGACCTTCGGAACAATAGTACGCGGTCGGAGATCATACTCTGGAAGGAGCTCAAAGGAAAATTTGAAGGCAAATATGACTTTCACAGGCAAAAGCCTCTCAATAACTACATCGCCGATTTTTTCTGTTATGAGCTTATGCTGGCGATTGAACTGGATGGAGAGTCTCATGATTCACCCGGCGTTTTGCACAAGGATGTTGAAAAGGAAAGAAAATTCAACTCCCTGGGAATCAATGTCCTCAGGTTCCGAGATACTGATGTGTTTCACAACCTTGACAAGGTCCTTGAGACAATTCGGACTTACATTCAAGGGTATGAAAAGGGTGATCTTTCAGTGTTTTGGGCAGAAAACACACCCCTAAATCCCCTCTCAAGAGGGGACTTCAACAGCCCAGGCGACGCCACAGATCACTTTCCCCTCCTTGGAGGGACCAGCGGTGGGTTCCAATCTCTGGCCGGACAGGAACACACCCCAAACCCCTCTCAAGAGGGGCTTACAAGCACTGCCGGGGCCAACCTTCCAGGCGACGCCACAGATCACTTTCCCCTCCTTGGAGGGGCCAGCGGTAGGTTCCAATCTCTGGCCGGACAGGAACACACCCCAAACCCCTCTCAAGAGGGGCTTACAAGTACTGCCGGAGCTAACCTTCCAGGCGACGCCACAGATCACTTTCCCCTCCTTGGAGGGGCCAGGGGTGGGTTCCAAGCTCCAGGCGAAGCCACAGGAGCCAGCGGTGAGTTCCAATCTCCCGCGGCCAGCGGTGGGTTCCAATCTCCAGGCGACGCCACAAACCCCCAAAACACCTTTACCTCCCTCCACCACATCTACGACCTCATCGGGCCGGGCCGCCCCTTCTCCCGGAAGCAAGCCAACGACCTCATCAACAGCATTACCATCTGCGACCCCGCAGTGGGATCCGGGCACTTCCTCGTGTCGGCGCTCAATGAGCTCATTGCCATCAAATCTGAACTCGGCATCCTCGAAGATGAAGACGGCAAGCTTATCCGCGACTGGGCGGTGCGCGTCGAAGACGATGAACTCGTGATCGAAGATCACGACGGCGACCTTTTCCGCTACCAGGCCCCGAAGCCAGGCAGCACCTCCAAATCCGAGCGACAGCGCGTGCAGGAAACCCTCTTCCGCGAAAAACGCGCCTTCATCGAGCGCAGCCTCTTTGGCGTGGACATCAACCCCAACTCCGTCAAAATCTGCCGCCTCCGCCTCTGGATCGAACTGCTGAAACACACCTACTACCGCGCCGAAAGCGGCTACCATCACCTCGAAACCCTTCCCAACCTCGACATTAACATCAAGGTTGGCAACTCGCTTGTGAGCCGCTACCGCCTCTCAGACCCCATTTCCGCCGCCCTCAAAAGCCAGCGGCAAAGCGTGAAAGACTACCTCAGCCTCGTGCAGGGCTACCGGCAGGCCACAGACCCCGACGAAAAGCAGGCCCTCCGGCTGCTCATTGACCAGCTCAAAAAAGGCATCTCGGGCGGGCTTTCACAAAGCGACGCCGACTATGCCAGATTAAGCAAGGCAAAGGAGATCTTCTACGATAAATTCGGCCCTGACACCCTCTTTGCCGTGGAGCTCACCAAAAAGCAGCAGGCAGAGCGGGAGCGGATGAGTGCCGAAATTGACAAGCTGGCAGCGAAGGTGGAGGAGAAAAAAAGCGGTACCCGCTACCGGGGCGGCTTTGAATGGCGCTTTGAGTTTCCGGAGGTGCTGGGCGAAGATGGCCGCTTCCTGGGCTTTGATGTGGTGATGGCCAACCCGCCCTACATCCGGCAGGAGGAGATCAGGGAGTTCAAGCCGCTCCTGGAGGAGCGGTACCAGACCTTTGCCGGCACGGCAGATCTCTACGTCTATTTTGTGGAACTGGGCATGGATTTGCTGAAGCCACGCGGCCAGTTTTGCTACATTTTCCCCAACAAATGGATGCGGGCCAACTATGGCCTGGCCCTGCGGCAGTGGATCCGGCAGCACAGAATCAAGTCGCTGATCGACTTTGGCGACCTGCCCGTGTTTGAGGAAGCCACCACCTACCCCATCGTGCTGAGCATGACCAGAGAAGCTGCCAGCCCGGTTTTCAGGGCGGCGGAACTGGTTCACCTCGATTTTGATGCCCAGGGACTGGAAGCTGAGCTGGCCCCGAGGTGGTTTGACGTGCGGCCCGACCAACTGCAAGACGAAGGCTGGACCCTCGCCAGGGCAGAAGTGCAGGCCCTGCTGGGAAAGCTGCGGCAAACCGGCGTGCCATTGGGCGAGTATGTCGGCGGACGAATTTACTACGGAATCAAAACCGGCCTGAACGAAGCCTTTGTGATAGACCGCGAAACCCGCGACAGGCTCATTGCCGGGGATCCCCGCAGCGCGGAGGTGATAAAGCCCTTCCTCGCTGGCAAGGACATTAAGCGCTGGAGGGTGAATTTTCGGGAGACATATGTGCTGTTTATTCCCTGGCACTTCCCTCTGCACGAGGATTCAAGTATTGCCGGATCTTCCACGGAAGCTGAGGAGGCTTTCAAAAAGGAATATCCAGCAGTCTATCAGCACCTTCTGCTTCATAAGAATGCCCTTTTGAATCGAAACAAAGCAGAAACTGGTATCCGGTATGAGTGGTACGCCTTACAAAGAGCTGCAGCAACTTACTACGAGGCCTTTTCGGAGCCGAAGATTATGTACCAGGAGATCGCGACGTATTCGACATTTGCCTATGACGAGGATCAGTTTTTTGTAAACAACAAAGTCTTCATCATGCCGGGAGCAGGGCTAGGATTGCTGGGTTTATTGAATTCGAAGCTGGTTTGGTTTTTTCTGAATCAGATTGCGTCCAAGCTAAACGGAGGAGCACTTGCCATGCAGAGCCCTTATGTGATGGCGATTCCTATCGTGGAAGAAGCAGCCAGGCATCCCCGCATCGAAACCCTTGTCACCGAGATTCTGCACCTGAAGGCGGTCGATGCCTATGCCGACACGTTGGTGTTGGAGGCTGAGATTGATGAGCTGGTGTGCGGGTTGTATGGGCTGAGTGAGGAGGAGCGGGCGTTGGTGGGGTGAGGGGGAAGGCTACTGTTTTCCGGCATGAAATAACTTCCTGAATCTGCTCGTGAATCGGGAATACCAGGATTGCTGATAGAGACCTCTATGAATTTGCGTTTGTCTTCCCAGGGCTTGTGCGTAGGCTGAACGAATGATCAGTTCGTCTAATGCTGTCTGGAATGCCTTTTTTTTCCACGTTGCATCAGAATACTTAATAGATTGGGTCTCTTCGTCGAGGAGCCGGAGTTCAGCATGCCAATAGTTGAGGCAGGCAGGTACATGATGAAGGTGGGCTGTCGCAGTAAAGGAAAATTCAGAACTTCCCGGCGGAAAAGCTTTTCCCAGCCTTTGAGCCATGGCTTTTACTTCTTTGTCCTGGCCATTTCGTTGATAAGGAATCTGTTGAAGGTGTATGTTTTTTGCCTGCACAAAGACAGGCGTACAGGTTTCGCGGTAGTCGACAAGTTCGAGCAAATCAATGGGAGGGGTTTCACAGTTGGTTGGCCAGAGGTTGGATGCGGATTTTTTCTGAACGAAGGCAATATCAGTTTCGCGCATCTTGTTGCACCACATGAAAAGAGACATGTTGTCGGCATCTTTGGGGTGCAGGCAATCAGCCCTTAGTTTGCCCACCTCATTAAAAACTTCAGCAACAGGTTTGTCAACACGCCTGACGACTTCAAAACCGGGGTATCGGTCCAGTAAGTCGTTGAAGTCCATTTCGTCTCGATACTTTTTCTTAGGGATGAGATGTTGCGGATATATCATCCCATTGGGTATGGACCAGCCTGCCATGTCAATTCTCCTGAAGAATCTCCCGGACACCCCGTATAATGTCTGCCAACGGCCTCATGTCAATCATCAGGAGCTCGTCTTCTTTCGAGAGGGAAAAAACAGGGGACTGGTCGACCTCATTGGTAGGCATTGAGACTGCCAGCAAAAAACCATCTGGCAGAACCAAAGTGATTTTCAGCACATTATCCGGCACCAACTCCACGGCACTATTGGAAAATGGCAGGGCAAGAAGGGCATCGAAGATCTCTTCAGGATCAATAAGGACCTGTTCAGTCAGATAGGAACCATATTTTTCTTTCTCAGCCCTGAATTTAGCAGCTAAGACGTTGCTTTCAACCCGGGTCGAAGCTCGTTGCTGGGTAAAAGTTGGTTGATTAAAGAAATCAGTGTTCAGCCTAAGTACATAGTAGTCATGCTGAGCATTTTTTTGATCGGCAGAAAAGAAGAGTAATCCAGTCTGATTCTGGTTAATCCAGAAATTTCTCGGACTTCCAGTTTGGCTCCCCTGGCCAACAACAGGAAGAGAAATGGTTGTTTGGTTCATAACGCAGGGTGAAATTGTTGGAGAACTTCAGGCCTCATCAAGCTTTCGAAGAGCTGTTTTTCGTGGGCATGGAGGAGGTCAATCAGGCTGTTAAGTTCCTGACCCCATGTCGGCAGGTTTTCTTCCCTTGAAGCATCAATATCAAGGTACAACCCTGTGCGATCACCTCGTCCTTTTTGATGGGTTTGTACATTTTCTCCGATTTGAAGAAGGAGCTGAGTTCCATCCATCAACTGGAAAGTTGTACGAACAAAGTCATTCTTTTGATAGTAGCCAGGCAAATTGGGTTCAATTCTGAAAACAAGAGCATCGCTCATTTTCAAAAAGTCTGGAAAAATACTGGCATACCGAACACCACATCTGGTAACTTTTGCCTCCTGAATAGAGTCCACGATTTTGTACAAAACATCCTCTATGAAAGGCAGATATTGCTTCCAGCCGGGATATTCACCATTTACTTCGAACAAAATAGACCTGGGCCCGACACCAACTGAAAAATCGTCATTGCTCAGATAAAAGGCAGGAAAATGCTCAAAGGGTCCACTTTTATCCCTGAACGAGTCTGGAAAATTGGATGTGATGAACCGGGGCAAGATAGGGGTAAGAGCACAGATGATATTGCCCATCCGTTGGTCCGTTTGAGAAGTATTATTCTGAAATTCAAACCGAATCTCCACGGAAGCTGTGACGATAGGGTCGGGAGTAAGCTGCTTTGTAATAGCCATGAGGCACCCACTTGTGAATAGGAAGCTAAATGGAATGATAGCCTAGCAATTACGAAATCCAACTGAAAATTTGCAACCTTTTTTTGCCTTTCATTCAAGTTAGCAAGGCTGGATGAGAGTTGGTTGGGAACTGTATTCATTTGGGATCCTATGATTATTTCTGCGCTGAGCAAACATCTTTTCTAGGGGATAAACAACCCCGTCCGGCAGGCACCAATTACCATCCTAAAAAGGCCAGACCGCTACACAACAAGACCGGAGGCGAGGCCTGAACAAGGGGCAAGTCGGGACCTGTCTCAGGAATCCCCAGGCGAAGCCATTCTGATCTCCCCTCCCAATATCCCCCTTCCCACCATCTCACAACCAGCCAACTCCAGCGAAAATTCGCCACGCATTCCCGTGCTTTCATCCCCAGTTTTTTTTATCTTCGCCACCGTTCTCTTCATCAGAATCATCTTTACCAATCGCTATGGTTTTCGACCTGGATAAAATCGCGCGGGTGTACCAGGAACTCCCCGCCAAAATCGCCCAAGCACGCGCCGTGCTCGGCCGCCCCATGACCCTTGCCGACAAAATACTCTACTCCCACCTCCACCCCGATACGCCCGTGAAGGCCTATGGCCGTGGAAAGGACTACGTTGACTTCGCCCCCGATCGCGTGGCCATGCAGGATGCCACCGCCCAAATGGCCCTGCTCCAGTTCATGATGGCCGGCAAAAAGAAGGTCTCAGTTCCCTCCACCGTTCACTGCGATCACCTCATCCAGGCCAAAACCGGCGCCGCCGAAGACCTCGCCACCGCCAACGAAGTCAACAAGGAAGTCTATGACTTTCTCGCCTCTGTTTCCAACAAATACGGGATCGGCTTCTGGAAGCCCGGTGCCGGGATCATTCACCAGGTGGTGCTCGAAAACTACGCCTTCCCTGGCGGCATGATGATCGGAACCGACTCCCACACCCCCAACGCCGGGGGCCTCGGCATGGTCGCCATCGGGGTCGGCGGTGCCGACGCTGTGGATGTCATGGCAGGCATGGCCTGGGAGCTCAAAATGCCCAAGCTCATTGGCGTTAACCTCACCGGCAAGCTCAGCGGCTGGACTTCCCCCAAGGACGTGATCCTCAAAGTGGCCGGTATCCTCACCGTGAAGGGCGGAACCGGAGCCATTGTGGAATATTTTGGAGAAGGCGCCAGGAACATGTCGGCCACCGGCAAAGGTACCATCTGCAACATGGGCGCTGAAATCGGAGCCACCACCTCCACCTTCGGCTACGACCCCTCCATGGCCCGCTACCTCAGCGCCACAGGCCGCGCCGAAGTGGCAGCCCTCGCAGACCAGGTCGCAGAGCACCTCACCGGCGACCCAGAAGCCTATGCTGAGCCAGAAAAATACTTCGATCAGGTGATTCACATCAACCTCGACGAACTGGAGCCACACATCAACGGGCCTTTCACCCCCGACCTCGCCTGGCCTTTGTCTAAATTTGCCCAGGCAGTGAAGGAGAATGGCTATCCGCAAACCCTCGAAGTGGGCCTCATTGGCTCCTGCACCAACTCCTCCTACGAAGACCTCGACCGGGCAGCCTCAGTGGCCAAGCAAGCCATTGCCAAAGGCCTCAAAGCCCGCTCAGAATTCACAATTACTCCCGGCTCAGAAGTGGTGCGCTACACCGTGGAGCGCGACGGCCTGCTGGATGCGTTTGAAGGAATCGGCGGGGTGGTGCTGGCAAATGCCTGTGGCCCCTGTATCGGCCAATGGGCACGCCATAACGAAAATCCTGATCGTCAAAACTCGATCATCACCTCCTTCAACAGGAACTTCGCCAAGCGCAACGACGGCAACCCCAATACCAACGCCTTCGTGGCATCGCCCGAACTGGTGACAGCCTTCTCCATCGCAGGTGACCTCACGTTCAACCCCCTCACAGACAAGCTGATCAACGAAGCCGGACAAGCTGTGAGCCTGGACCCGCCCGTGGGCGACGAACTTCCTGCCCGCGGCTTTGATGCTGAGGATCCGGGCTACCTGGCCCCGCTCGAAGACGGCAGCAGCCTGCAGGTGAAAGTGGCCCCCGATTCGGATCGCCTCCAATTGCTTGATCCGTTCAAGCCATGGAATGGCCAGGACCTCACAGGACTTCGCCTGCTCATCAAGGCATTTGGAAAATGTACCACCGACCACATTTCGATGGCTGGCCCCTGGCTGCGCTACCGTGGTCACCTGGACAACATCTCGAACAACGTGATGCTGGGTGCAATCAACGCATTTACCAAGCAGGCAAACACCAAAAACCCGATCACCGGCGAGTACATGGAGAACCCCAAAGCAGCCAGGGCCATGCGCAATGCCGGGATTGAGAGCATCATCATTGGCGATGAAAACTATGGCGAAGGCTCCTCCCGCGAGCACGCCGCCATGGAACCCCGCCACATGGGCGTGAGGGCCGTGATCGTGAAATCCTTTGCCCGGATCCACGAAACCAACCTCAAAAAGCAGGGAATGCTGGCCCTCACCTTCGCCAACCCTGCCGACTACGACAAGATCCAGGAAAGCGACACCTTCGACCTGCTGGTGAGCAGCTTTGCCCCCGACAAGCAGGTGACCCTGGTGGCCCGCCACGCCGATGGCAGCGAAGACCGCATCCTGTGCAATCACACATACAATGAGCAGCAGATCGGCTGGTTCCGCGCAGGCAGCGCCCTGAACCTGATCGCCGCTCAGGAAGGAGCCTGATCGCCCTGAGAAATAGAAAGCCCGGCCGGGAGGTCGGGCTTTTTTGGTTCCTTTGAGCATCTCACCAAATCCTTCCGCATGCAACGAGTGCTGTTCGCTTTCCTGCTGATCTGCCCCTTGATTGGATCCGCCCAACTCCCCCGGCGCTTCGACCTGCCCGCTGAAATCCGGGAGGCATCCGGGCTGCACATCGCCTCCTACGACTCGCTCTGGTGGCACAACGACAGCGGCGGAAATCCAACCCTCTACTGCACCGACGCCGGGGGCAGGCTCCTCGATTCCATCCAGATTCCCGGGGCCGTGAACCGCGACTGGGAAGACCTCAGCACCGACAACGCAGGCAACTGGTACCTCGGCGATTTTGGCAACAACCGCAACAACCGCCGCGACCTCACCATCTACCGCTGGGCAGCCGCCACCAGCCAGCTGGATTCCATTCGCTTTCATTACCCTGAAAAACAGGCATTTCCTCCTGACCAAAGCCAGTGGAACTACAACCTCGAGGGCTTTTTCTGGGCGAATGACAGCCTGCATTTGTTCACCAAAAACCTCATCGATAAGGGCAACGACTTCACCCGACACTACGTGCTGAGCGACCAGCCCGGTGTTCAGGCCGCACACCTTGTTGACAGCCTTTACCTGCACCGCAGGGTGGTCACGGCTGCGGCCCTCTCCCCCGACGGCCAGCGTGCCGCCCTGGTGGCCTACACCTTCCGTCGATGGCTGGGCTTCGTGCCCTATTCAGCGGCTACGCTGTTTGTGTTCGAAGACTTTCCTGACGGTCGCTACCTGCAGGGAAAGCAAACCGCTTATCGTCTGAGGTCCTGGCCTTTGCCCACCCAGTTTGAGTGCGTTGATTTTTGGGATGAACAGACTGTGCTTGTCGGCTCCGAAGCCACACTCTGGCTCCCGGCACGCGTGCGGATCGTGAAGCTGAAGTAGGTCAGCGGGCTGCGTTTCGCTCCATCCATTGCACCGCCAGGCGGTAGCCTTCGATGCCGAGGCCGGAAATCAGGCCGTGGCAGGCAGGAGCCAGCACCGACTGGTGGCGGAAGGCTTCCCTGGCAAAAATGTGGGAAATGTGAATCTCCAGTTTTGGCACCTTCACAATGGCCAGCGCGTCGGCAAGGGCATAGCTGTAGTGGGTCCAGGCCCCGGCATTGATGATCAGGCCCTGGTAATCTTCCTGCAGAGTGCGGTGAATGCGTTCCAGCAGTTCGCCTTCGTGGTTGGTCTGAAAATGATCGAGCTGAAGGTGGGGAAATTCGGCCCGAAGCCCTCCGAGCAGATCGTCAAGCGTGGTGCTGCCATACAAATGAGGCTCCCTGGAGCCGAGCATGTTGAGATTGGGGCCGTGGAGGAGCAAAAGCTTCATGGGAATCGGGCAAATGAGCCGTTGAGAAAATGTATATTCAGCGTCAATATCGGCAAATCCTCCGATTCGCCTAACCACACCCTCCCGCAACGATGAGCGCCTGGCAGCAAGCCCTCCACGATTACGAAAGCTACCTGTCCCTTGAACGCGGCGTGGCAGCCAACTCCCGCGAAGCATATCTCCGCGACCTCGCCCGCTATCGCCTCTTCGCTGAGGAATTCCTCGCCCTCCCCTCCCCTGCCCTCATTCAGCCAGCTCACCTCCACGATTTTCTCCATTTCCTCGCGGAGCAATGCCTGCTGGGCGCCCGCTCCCTCGCCCGGAATGTGTCTTCGCTTCGCTCCTTCCACGGCTTTCTCTACCTCGATGAGCAGGTGGACAACGACCCCAGCGCCCTGCTCGAACTCCCGCGGTTTGGCCGTAAACTCCCCGAAGTGCTGGCTGTGGAAGAGATTGAGGCACTTTTCGCCACCTTCGACACTGGCTTTCCTCATGAACTGCGAAACCGGGCCATGCTCGAAGTACTCTATTCCTCAGGGTTGCGTGTTTCGGAACTGATTGGCCTGCAGAAAAATGCAGTGTATGAGGAGGAAGGTTTCATCCGCATCACCGGGAAAGGTAACAAAGAGCGGCTCGTGCCGATTGGGCAACCTGCCCTGGCCTGGATGAAACGCTATGATCAGGAGGCCCGCATCCTGCTTAACATTCGCCCGGAGCATCGCTCTTTCGTGTTTCTCAACAAAAATGGCCAGCCTATGTCGAGGGTGATGGTGTTCAACATCGTGAAAGAAGCCTGCCTGAAAGCGGGCCTCCGGCGTGGTGTTTCGCCCCATACCTTTCGCCACTCCTTCGCTACTCATTTGCTGGAAGGCGGCGCCGATCTCCGTGCCGTGCAGGAAATGCTGGGTCACGCCTCCATCACCACAACCGAGGTCTATCTCCACCTCGACCGCCAGCACCTGCGCGAGGTCCATGCGCTGTATCACCCCCGAAAATAAAAACCGGCACCAACCCGAAAGCTGATGCCGGTTTCATGTGGCAGATCTGCCTACTCCTGCTTCACCCAGCGAAGCACAAGGCTGCCCTGGGCCGTTTCCACGCGCACGAGGTACATCCCGGCGGGAAGGGCCTCTGCATTGAGCTCAGCTCTTTCGCTCCCGGCCTCCAGGCTCAGCAGGCGGCGGCCAGCAAGGTCGCTGAGGTGGATGCTTTCGAGGCGAAGCTCGCTTTCCAGCACCAGCAGGTTGCGGCCGGGGTTGGGATACATCCGAATGCTGGCCGGGTCGAGCTGGTCGGCAATGGGATCAGTTTCGGTAATGGTAATCGTTGCAGTGTCAGTCAAGGTAATGGCTCCCTGGTAGGTTCGCTCCACGACCAGCACAATTGTTTCGGTTCCTTCAATCAGGTTGTCGTTGAGGATGGACAAACTGAAGGATCCGGCTCCACTTTCCCGACAGCCAACGAGGTCAAGCTGTGGTGCTGCCAGCGAGAAATCCTGGCCGCTGGTGGCGGTACTGCTGTTGTCCACCCGCACAAAGAACACGGCGCTGTCGGGCAGGCCATTGAGCAACTCCACGTCGAGGGTGAGTCCTCCGGTGCTTTCGTCGACGTCGAAATCGGCAAAATCAAACAATCCCACGGGAAGCGGGGCAGCGGCAATGTCCTGCACATAGCGGGGCAGAAGTTGGTAGCCGCTGGTGTAGGGGCTTGTTGAGTCAACCTGGCTACCAAAACCCATGAGCGAAACAATTCCCTGGGGCACAGGACTGCCATCAATGTTAGTTTCCTTGTCGATGCGAACAGTCACTGTGTCAAGGCCATTCGTGAAGAGGACGTTGGCATCTTGCCCGGCGGCGGGCCAGGTGGCAGGGTTTACCAGGTAGTAACATGCCAGCAACACCGGTTCGTGCTCGGTGTCCTCTCCAAGGGCGATCACTTCCTGAGCAGGTACCGGAGGAACTCCGTCGATTTGTACAATCATGGTATCGACTTCAATTCTGGCAAGACCGTTAACATGCGAAATAACACCTCGCACATCCACGACATATCCCTCCTGCACATTCGGCACCCCCACAAAGGGACCGGGAGAAAATACCTGAATGCCGCTGGAGAAATCATGCAACACAAATTCGTACCCCTGCGAGGCAAAGTTGATGCCCTGCACAACGCCATAGAGCATACATCGCACCCCAAGGGAATCGGGCAACCCGTCGCCGTTAGCATCTTCAGTCACTACCTCTATAGGATAGCCAAGCACATCGTCGTCAACCAAAGACACTGTCAGTTCATTGTTGATTCCGATTTGAGCACCCGGACTCACGGAGTCAATGACCAGGACGAAAAACTGGGGTGGTCCAGTAAAAAGGTCATCAATGCCGCCAAAAACAATACCTTGAGTCACAAGGGTATCCGGGGGCAGGATGAGAAGGGTATCGGTCCATGTGAAATCGGTCCCCTGCAATGCCCAGGAGGCCGCTTGATCAAGCCGGATCCTGACAGCAATGGAGTCGCTCCCGGGGTTGCTGAGACCAATCACAGAATAGGCCTTGGAAGGTTCATTTTCGTCGATCTGTAAAGAAGTGGTTGTGAAGAAAACCAGCGGGTTGGTATCGTCATCGATAATCTGCACCAGCAGGCTGTCGCTTTGCCCGATGGTCCCTCCAACCGGATTGCTCATCGTGAAGAGGATGTCTTCGGTGGGCTCGGGGGCGGTGTCGTTGATGATGCTCAGTCTCAGAAGCTTGGTTCCCGGAGCCGTGAAAACCAGGGTCGTGTCGTCCCAGAAAAAATCCTGCCCGATTGTGGCGGAGCCGGTGCTCAGGCTCACATCAACGCTCACCGGGGCACTAATGAAGCCCGTAACATTCACTTGAATGTCGAGGGAATCGGCTGCTTCCTGCATGATGGTTGGGCTGGGGGTCAGAATCGAAAAAACGGGAGTCGAAACGGGGTCGAGGTTCATCTCAATGGCCAGCACCACTGTGTTGACGGCACCTGTCCAGTTTCCTATACCGACATTGTTCGCTTTGAACCACAAAGTTCCGGAGGTAAAAAACTCGCTGAAAGCACGAATCCCGACATTGGTGGCAACTTCGCTCACTGCTACCAGATAGCGCCCGGCGGGAAGGCTGGCAGCCCCGCCCTGGATAGGCAGGGTCAGCTTCACCCCATTTGCCGAATCATTCGCTGTAAATGTGTAGCTATCAGTAAACGCCAGTGGCACCAACGTAGGGGCAGTGTTTCCTGGGTTGAAAGGATAAATGGCCGCAGACACCTGCACGCCGGCGGGTGGGGTGCCAAAATCCACCGTCACGGAATTAAGCTGGGCGCTGGTGCTCAGGGTGAAATCCTGCCCGATGGCGGCACTTTGCCCCGGCCCGGCTCCGACACCAAAATTACCAGTCTGAACGCCAGTGTACCTGGCCAGCACTGAGTCTGTTATAGCCAATTGATAAAAGACAGAATCATTTCCCGGCACCAGGTCAGTTTGGCCGCCCAGGCTCACCCAGGTGGTCACCTCATATTCACCAATAGCACCAGGAGACCATGGCAATATCGCCAGCGGCTGGGACCCTGCGGGAGAAATGGCGATCGGCGAGCTGCTACCGGTAAACACAACCGTATTCGAGCCGAGATCCCGGACCGACACATTGAGACTGGCACTGCTCAGGGTTTGGAAGCCGGCATTGAATACCGTTCCCTGAAACGTAACACTTGGCCCCTGAAAAAGAGGGCTGGACGAATAGCCGGGCAGCGGGCGGGCAATGTTGAGTTGGGCATCTACCGCAATGGGGGAAAAATCGAGTTCGTAGCCAAACAGCACATTGGGCGTTCCCTGTAAAACTCCTCCGATTGTATTTTCCCCCGGCACCAGCCCCGATCCGATGAACAGCCCCCCGGCCAGCGCAGTAGTGAGGCCAAAGTCGTTCGCCACATCAAAGCTCACCCCTGTGAAAGTTCCCGCCGGAAGCTGAAGCTGTGAAATAATGGCGTTCGAAGGGGTGCCTGCCTGGTGAAAGACCCAGAGATAAGGGCCTCCTGCACTGACCCCGTCGTAGGCGGCACCATACATACCTGCCCGCCCATGGGTTGCCAGCGGGATGGTGGTAAGGGTAGCGCCCGTCATGGAAATCACCCCGATGGCAGAGGAAAAATTGCCGATGTAAAAGCCCCCTCCCCCACTGTTCAGCGTCGGGTCGTACGTCAGAAAGCGGGTGCCGATGGTGCTGGCCGCGCCTGTTACTGTGATCGAGTTGACAAGGGTTTTGTTGGCTGGGTTGATCCTCCTGATGGCACTACCCGCTGTTCCGAGGTAGATAAAGGTGCCGTCGGAGGTTATGGAGCGAATGCCTGTTACGCCGGGAATCGTGAAAATCTGGGTAACTGATCCGCTGGAATCCAGGGTGGCAAGGGTGTCGCTGTTCCATTTTGATACCCAAAATTCGGTGCCTGTCCAGTAGGCACCTGCGTTGGAAAAATACCCCACGCTGTCGGAAACGGCATAGCCAAACTGGAAATCCCACTGGGCATCAGGCATGATCGTGCCTCCGGTGCCGGGAGCAGGGTTGCCTGCCGGTGCAGCCTCTGTACCATCGGCGGCGGAGGCTGCCAGGCTCACTAGCGGGAGTTGCTTTGGCTTGGCATCTGGGAGGCCCTGGGCAGATTGCCCCAGGACGGCAGAAAAGGGTAAGAGCAGACCCAGCAGGACCACGCTCAGGTGTTGCCTTGAAAAGGGCTTCATGGCTTGTTGCATGTCGAAGATAGGTTAATGGAAGGAAAAGGAGGAAGAAACGAACGAATGAACTTTTCGGGATTCTTTTTGAGAAGTTAGCCAAATTTCTCTGCCTGCCAACGCCAGGGATGACATTTTTTCGCCGGGCATTGCTCCACGCTCAATCCACCAACTTCATGGAGATGATGCAGAAATGGCGTTATTCGCGATGTGATTGCGCCATTTTATGATCTGGATTGCCCTTTGCTGGACGGGATATTATGCACTTCACAGCCTCCTTGCTGCTGAGCCGGTCCAACGCCTTATCACCAGCCGCTGGCCCGGGAGCACCGCCTGGTATCGTCTCGCCTACAACCTCATTGCTTCGCTGGGCTTCATGGCGCTGGTTTTGCTGCATATTCAGCTACCTGATGAGCCGCTTTGGGAGCCTGCCTGGAGCCGCATTCCGGGTGGCTTGCTGCTGCTCGCCGGCCTGTTGATCGGGCGGCAGGCCCTGCGCCAGTATGACCTCGGCTGGTTCTCCGGCCTGAGCCAGTGGAAAGGCGCCAGCCCCCTGAAGGCTGAAAAACTCGTGCTCTCCTGGTGGCATCGCAGGGTTCGCCATCCTCTCTATTTTGCTACTTTGCTGGTGCTGCTGGGCATTTTCCTGCTCCTGCCTACAGACCTTATGCTGGTTGCCAGTGGGGTTGGCTGGGCCTACCTCCTCCTTGGTACCCGCCTCGAGGAAGCCAAATTGATCAGGCTTTTCGGCGAACAATACCTGTCATACCGCCGACAAGTGCCCATGTTGATCCCCAGGCCCTGGAACCCGCCATTTGACCCACCCGTTGACCTCCCACATTCCCCAATTACCACTTCATGACCCGTTTTTCGGATTTACCTGCAGGTCTTAGCTACCCCGAATACCAGGACGCTGTCCGGCAGCACGCAGCAGAAGGAACCACCTCCGGCCCCAACCAGGCCGACAGCATGGTTCATTTCACAAAGCTCAACGCCCAACGCATGAAGCGCCTCGATAAAACCGTGGTGCTTGAACCTCGTTGGGAGCAGGCCCTGGCTCAGCTCACCAAACGATATCACTGGGTGGTGTTTACAGAAACCTGGTGCGGCGATGCAGCCCAGATTCTGCCCGTCCTGCATCATTTGGAAAATGCAGGCAAAGCCATCAGGATGAGTCTTTTGTTTCGCGATGAGCATCCCGCGCTGTTTGATCACTATCTCACCAATGGCAGCCGGTCCATTCCCAAACTCGTGGCGTTCGACGCTGAAACAGGAGAAGAACTTGGCCAGTGGGGGCCCCGCCCTGCCCCGCTCCAGTCGATTGTGATGGCCTACAAAAAACAGCCTGAGGCACCCTATGAAGTGGTGTCCGAAGAGGTGCAGCGATGGTATAACCTGGACAAGACCGTGCAGATTCAGGAGGAGATTTTCCAGGCTCTTCAGGAGTGGGAGCAGGCAGGGAAATGAAATTTTCCTGAAGGCACACCCCTGAATGCTTCCAGGCGTTGAAACAACCAGAAAATTTTCGTTTTTTGTGGTTGATTTGTTTGTGGAATGACAGCCTTTTCGCCCTCATTTCCCCAAACGCAAGCATTATTCCTATGGCCCTGGTCCCCAGAGAAATCCTCGAACTCGAGCGCAGAAACAGCCTCATCAGCGGTGTTTCCACAACGATCATCATGTTGTTGCTGGCGCTGTTCGCATTTTTCTTTACTGCCTACCGCACCCCGAGCCGCCCGCCCGGCAAGGAGTACAAACTGGTGGGAGCCATCGACTTTGGTGATAACCGCCAGGGAAGCAAGCAGGTAAACACGCTGGACCGCTCTGTGCCGGATCCCAGCCCCACCCCGCCAGCGCAGTCACGGCCACAGCCAACACCCAACCCGGTGAAACCCGCTGCTACGCCGCCACGGCCTGTTACCACCCCGGCACCCAAACCCGTTACCACACCAACCACCACCCCGGCCAAGCCTGCCCCGCAAACCACCACGCCCACAAAACCTGCCACGCAGCCAGCTCAGCCCACCCAGCAGGTGGATGACGCCTTTACCTACTCCAGCAACAGCGGCGGTGCCAACCAGGGAAATGCCGAGCCAGGCTCTGTCGGAAACAGCGGAACACCCGCCACCAATAACCTCGATCCCAGAGGGATGTACTCCTTTGGCGAGGGGGTCGGCGGCGGTGCCGGTGAAAGAACCCCGGTCTCCGTGCCATATCCCGTTTACGACTCGCAAGAAGAGGGAGCCATCAAGTATGAATTTTTCATTGAGCCGGACGGCTCCGTGAGCTACGTACGGGCATTGCCCAACAACAAGCCCGAGCTGGCCAAACTGGGCGAAGAATCTATTCGCAAATGGAGGTTTACCCCGCAGCCAGGCACTGCCCGCCAGCGCGCAAGGGTTACCATTACCTTCCGGTTGAGAGGCTAATGAAGGCTCAAAAACCAGCGGAAAACTAATATGATCGGTTAATTCGACCCTAGCTCCTCCTCCATTCGCTGAATTTCATCGCGAATGCGTGCCGCCTTCTCATAGTTCTCACTGGCAAGTGCCTGATCAAGCTGGGTTTTCAGATCGGCCAATTGTTCGTTGGTAGGAGCTTTGCCCGACGGTTTGGGCTTGGAAGGAATAATTTCATCCTCTTCCTCGAGCGGGTCGGATTTTTCAATCTCAGCCAGTGAATATTCCCCCTCTTCGGCTTCCTCGTCATTTTCCACCACAATTCCTGCTTCCTGGATCACGTGCTCAAGGCAATAAATGGGCGCACGGGAGCGCACGGCTATCGCCACTGCATCACTGGGACGGCTGTCGATCTCGTGGACAACATCTTCGAGCGTTGACATCATGAGGCGTGCGTAAAAGATGCCTTCTTTGAGGTCATTGATCACGACCTCCATCACTTCGATCCCAAAGTGCTGGGTGAAGTTGTAGATCAGGTCGTGGGTCATGGGCCGGTTGGTTTTAATTCCTTCCAGCTCTAAGGCAATGGCTTGGGCTTCGGCCCCTCCAATGATGATCGGCAAACGGCGCTTTCCATTGGTTTCACCCAGGATAAGGGCATAGTGGCCAAGTTGTGAATGGCTGGATGATAGCCCAATGATCTCTAGTGGAATTTTCTTCACGTGAATCTGATTTGATCCCTACCCCTTTGAAAACCTGAGGTTGGAAGGCGCAGAAAAAGGCGGAAATGAGTTGATCAAAATTAGCAGAAAATCACGCATTCCAAAAATACAGATCCCCCTGAAAAAAGAAAGGGAGAAAGCACAGCGCCCTCTCCCCCTTCCTGATGCTTTTATGCTGCCTGGACGCGCTTAATTGACTCCACCAACTGAGGCACTACCTCGAAGAGATCCCCCACGATTCCAAAATCTGCAATTTTGAAGAAAGGCGCTTCGGGATCTTTGTTGATCACCACGATATTTTTCGATGAGCTCACCCCTGCCAGATGCTGAATCGCGCCGCTGATCCCGATTGCGATGTAGAGGGTAGGGGAAATCTGGATACCAGTTTGACCAACGTGCTCGTGGTGAGGCCGCCAGTCCATGTCCGAAACGGGTTTAGAACAAGCCGTGGCTGCACCCAGCAAGGAGGCAAGCTCTTCAATCATGGACCAGTTTTCGGGGCCTTTCATGCCGCGGCCTGCAGACACTACGACCTCTGCCTCGGTGAGCGAAATTCCTTCGGAAGCCTTGATCAGTTCCAAGGCAATAGCATCAATGCCTGCGGATGGGGCTTCTACCGATTTAACCTCAAACGATACCGGATGTTCTTCAACATGGTAGCCATTGGTTTTCACCGTGATGACCATTCTGTCAGCATTAACCTGCACTTCTTCCACCCCTTTGCCAGAGTAGGAAAGGCGGCTGGCGTCGAACTGGCGGGCTGGATCAGGCACAGATACAAGGCCGGAGAGCGCAGCAGCGCGCAATTTTACTGCTACCCTGGGGGCAACTGCGCGGCCCAGGTAGCTTTGTGCAAGCACCACGGCTTTTGCACCCACCAGATCGGCCACTTTGGCAATGGCTGCGGCATAGGCAGCATTGACAAACTCATCGCCAGAAACTTTGTGAATCACAGACACCCCGTGGCGGCCCAGTTCTGCATAAGCAGATTCTTCGGCCTCCCCCACGACTACTGCCTCAAGGGAAGCGCCGAGTTGTTGAGCCAAATCATAAGCAAAGGTAGCAGCTTCCAGCACGGGCTTTTTGAACGTACGGGAGGAGCTTTCTGCAAAAAGAAGTACAGACATATGGATGGATTGCTGATGCGAGTAATGAAGGAAAAGGGGCAGAGAGATTAGATCAGGCCTTTGGCCACGAGAGCGTCCACGAGCTGGCCAGCCTCCGCAGGTTGAAAATAGCGGGTGTTGCCTTTGGCAGGCGGGTAGCTGAGCGCCACCGTTTTAACTTTTTCGTCGGCATCTACGGGCGACACCACCGAAAGCGGCTTTTTCCGGGCACCCATGATGCCACGCATGTTGGGAATGCGCCATTCTGCAATGCCTTTCTGGCAGGAAACCACGGCTGGCAAGGGCAGTTCCATGAGTTCTTCCCCGCCGTCCACTTCGCGGCGAACGGTCGCAGACTCGGCTTCGTCGCTGGCAATCTCGAAATGGGTGGCGTAGGAAACAAAGCTGAAGCCCAGGTGCTCGGCCACCATGCCAGGCACCATGCCGCCATTGAAATCGATCGATTCCTTCCCTGTGAAGACCAGGTCAAACTCTTTGCCTTCGCAATACTTGGCAATCTGGCGGGCCACAAACCCGGCGTCCATTGGCTCAGCATGGATTCGAACGGCGTCGTCGGCCCCAATGGCCAGGGCACGGCGCAGGGTAGGCTCCACCTCCGGTCCGCCTACACACAAAGCCGTGATGGCTACCTTCTTTCCCTCTTCCTGCAAATCAATCGCCTTGGAAAGGCCATATTCGCAGTAGGGGTTGATGATGAAAGTAACGCCAGTTTTGTTGAGCTTGCTCCCGTCCTCCTCAAATTGGATTTTGGTGGTGGTATCGGGCACATGACTGATACAAACCAGGATCTTCAGC
The DNA here is from genome assembly GCA_041741415.1 of Bacteroidia bacterium. Lineage (GTDB taxonomy): Bacteria > Bacteroidota > Bacteroidia > J057 > J057 > JANQTF01. The sequence goes on from JBGSKC010000028.1 coordinate 122,686, forward strand.
ATAAGAATGGTATTTTTTTCCTGCAAAGATATAGCTTTCCTCGCACTATGGAAAACCAACGACTCGTCCAGTTGTTATCCTTTCTGGAACAAAGCCCAAACGATTCTTTCACGAGATACTCCCTGGGGCTGGAATATCTTTCTCAGGCAGATTATTCTTCGGCGTTGGGGTATTTCGAACAGCTCCTTGCACAGGATCCGGGCTACCTCGCCACTTACTACCAGCTTGGGCGCTGCCTCCGCCTTCTTCAACGAGACCAGGAAGCCATGACCATCTACAAGGCCGGCATCGAAAAAGCCCGCGATGCCCGCAAGCAGCACACCCTCGCAGAGCTGCAAAATGCCCTGCTCAACACAGAACTAGGTGAAGAACCCTGAGTTCACAGCCTTTTTCATTAGCTTTGCAGCCTTATTTGAATTTCCACCGAAGATCTCATGAAGCGCTCTGCCATCCTCCACATCGAAGGCTCGCCCAACCCAAACGCCCTCCAGTTTGTGCTGGAAAACGGCATTCTCACCGAAGAACCCTTTGAGTACAGTGCCTTCGCCGAAGCACAAGATGCCCCCCTGGCCCGCAAGCTCCTCATGATCCGCTACGTTGACCGCGTCATGATCAACAACAACACGGTTACCGTAGTCAAAAAAGAAGGCCAGGGACCCGACTGGAAGGAAATCGCTGTGGAGATCAAAACCATGATCCAGCTTCACCTCGAAGCAGATGAGGCCATCCTCTACATCGGAGCCCGCCAGCTCGAGCACAAACCCACCAACGACCCCGTGGCTTCTGTCGTCATTCAGCTGCTCAATAAGCACATTCGCCCGGCAGCCCAGGAAGACGGCGGCGATATTTTGTTTGAATCCTACGAAAACGGGGTGCTCAACCTCAGCATGCATGGTGCCTGCCACCACTGCCCCTTCGCCCGCCAAACAATCAAGGAAGGGGTTGAGCAAGTCGTCATTTCCGCCATGCCGGAGGTAAGGAAAGTGACTGCCAACGGCAATCGAATCGTTTAACTTGCCCATGAAAACCTCCCCGCCCTCCCGCCAGCTTGTTCGCTTTCTCGACCTTGGCCACATCGGCTACCAGCAGGCCTGGGATCTTCAGGAATCGCTCCTGCGCGTCAACACGGGGCTCAAACAGGCCGCTCACGGGCTCCCTCCCCACAAAATTGATACCCAGCACTACCTGCTCTTTTGCGAGCACCCCCACGTGTACACCCTGGGCAAAAGCGGCTCCGAGGCCAATCTTCTGCTTCCTGAAACAGCATTAGCCGAACGCGGCATCGGCTTTTTTCGCATCAACCGGGGCGGCGACATCACCTACCACGGGCCCGGACAAATCACAGGCTACCCAATTCTTGATCTTGAAAAATTTCGCCCGGACCTCGGCTGGTATCTCCGCACCCTGGAAGAAGTCATGATCCGGCTGTGTGCCAGCTATGGCCTCGAAGCAGGCCGGGTGGCAGGTGCCACCGGCGTGTGGCTCGGCATCGGGACTCCTGAAGAAAGGAAAATCTGCGCTTTCGGCGTCAAATGCAGCCGCTGGATTACCATGCACGGCTTCGCCTTTAACGTCAACACCGACCTCTCCCTCTTCGATCACATCGTTCCCTGCGGCATCGACGACAAGGCTGTTACCTCCCTCCAGGCTGAGCTGGGCGGGGAACTGGATATGGAAGAAGTAAAAGGCAGAATCAGGGAGCTGTTTGCGGAGGAGTTTGGATGCGAATGGGGGTGAAAAAAAATCAGGAGCCCGCCCCAAAGCCAGCTCCTGACGGATTTTCCAACAAACAAAAAGGGAACTTATTCGCCCTCAGTTGTCTGAACGGGGATATTGAGCTTTTGCATCAGCTTGATGGTCACATCGTCTTCAGTAGGGCCATAGAGGACCATGGTGGAACCAGTGCCATCTACTTTACTCACGATGAAGTCGTAGCCATTCTCTGTAGCGACAGAATCAATGGCTGCTTGCAATTTGTCGATCACAGGCTGGAGGAGTTCCTGACGCCGTGTCATGAGCTTGGCTTCAGCATCGGAGGTGGACTTGGAGATGTCCTGATCGAGTTGCTGGAGTTCTGCTTCAAGGGCCGCGAGCTGGGCCTGATCCGGGTTAGCGCCTTCGCGCATTTCCATATACTCCTGGAGCTTGGTTTGGCCATACTGCTGCTTCACCTGCAGCGACTCGGTGAGCTTTTGCTCATACACGCTGAGCTGCTGCTGCATGGTTTGGGTTTCAGGCATGCGGCTGAGCACAGCCTGAATATCGGCATAGCCGATTTTGAGTTGGCCGAAGGCCTGGCCCGCGAAGGTGAGGGTGGCGAGCAGTATGAGGGATGCGATTCTCATGTTCGATGAAATTGATTGAGTAGAATCAACAGATTCTTTTGGGTAAAGGGCTGGAGAGGAATGGTTATTCTTCTTCGGTGAGCTCGGCTGGAATGGGGATGCCAAGGCGCTCCATCAGGGTCTTGGTGAGGTTGTGTTCTTCGCCGCCAAAGAGCACGATGCTGGTGCCGGAGGAGGAAGTATTAAAAATATAAGTAAAGCCTTGCTCTTTTGCGAGGCTGTCGATGGCTGCTTGCACCTTGTTGAGCACGGGACCAAGGCGTTCTGAGCGGCGGGCGATGAACCTTTGCTCGGCGTCCTGCTGGCTTTTAGCCAGTTCATTCTGGAGTTTTTCCAGTTCCGCCTGCATGGCAGCGAGCTCGGTTTCCGGAAGATTTTCGCCTGCTTCGGCTGCGCGCTCCTGAAACTCGGCCAGGCGGGTCTGGAAGTAGTCCTGCTTCACCTGAAGGTTTTTTGAGAGCTGCTGCTGATAGGTGTTCAACTCCTGATCAACCACTTTGGCCTCCGGCATGAATGCGAGGATCAACTCCAGGTCGGCGAAACCGATCTTCTGTGCCTGGGCAGTGCTGAACGCGCCCACAACAAAGAGGGTGGCCAACAAGTACTTTACCATTCTGTTCTGCATGTTTTCTTTCTAAAGTCGGGCAAAGATAAGGCCTTTTTCATTCCTGTGGAAGTGGCAGATTTTCGAATTTCCACCTATTGGCCCTTTCTCCTTTTCGGGAATGTTTCTTCTCAGGGTTTTCTCTTCCATGAGGGGTGAAATGGCCATTTTCCACAAAAAAACATCAGCGTTGAGACGATCTCCTGCCGTGGGGTCACTATCCCGCTTGCAGAAGCCTGCCCGACGCCGATGTTTGCAAGTTGATAAGGCTAAAACGGAGAGGTAAGACCCCTCGTGCTAGTTATTGCCATCAGCCTCAGGGCCATAGCCAAGCTCTGTCAGCACCTCGTCGCTCACGTCGAAAATGTTGTTTGTGTAGAGCCAGGTAACGCCACCTGCTTTGTCAAAGATAAAGTCGAGTCGCTTGCGCGAAGCAATTGTCTCTACTGCGCGAAAAACCTTGTCCTGGATCGGGCGCACCTTGGCTTCCTGGAGGGAAAACAATTCGCCATTATATCCAAACTTCTGCTCGCGGTATTCCTTGGCTTCACGCTCAGCATCGAAAATGGCTTCCTGGCGCTGGGCTTTCACGTCCTCTGGCAATAGAACTTCCTGAGCCTGATAGTCGGCATACATGCGCTCAATGTCCTCATACTTCTTTTCCAGGTCCTGCTGCCAGCGCTGTGAAATTCGCTCCACCTCTTCCTGAGCCGATTTGTATTCGGGAATTTGGTTGAGGATGTAGTCCGTGTCCACATAGCCGAACTTTTGGGCAAAAGCCACGCTGCCAGCGAAGAAAACCAAGGCGAGGGTCAATACAATCTGTTTCATCGTTCGAAGGGTTTCTGTGTCAAAAAGTGGGCATCATCTCGCCCATGTTGTTGCAGTGAAATACGCAAATGGCGGACGGTTTTCCTGCTCCAGGATAATCTTTCTCACACAGATGCTCACGCAGGCAACACAGGTCTTTAGAACTGCTGCCCGATCACGAAGTGAAACTGGCTTCCGCTCTTGGTATTGGACCCTTCGATGTTGTCGAATCCGTAGGCCCAGTCAAAGCCGAGCAAGCCCACCATCGGGAGCATGACCCGCAAGCCTGCACCTGCTGCCCGCCGTAGCTGGAAGGGGTTGTAGTCGCGGAAGGTGGCAAAGCCGTTCCCGGCTTCCAGGAAGCCCTGCACCCAGATTGGCGAGGTTTGGTTTAGCGTCAATGGATAACGAAGCTCCATCACCACGCGGTTGTAGATCGGGTATCCAACCTGGTTGTTGGTCAGGGAGTTGTTTTCGTAGCCACGAAGCGGAATGATCTCCCGTCCGTCCAGCTGGGCTAATCCAAAGCCGATCAACCCGGTGCCACCCATGAAGTAGCGCTCGAAAGGCGAAATTCCCAGGTTGTTGTTGTAGGCACCCACATAACCACCTTCGATTTTGGTGCTCAGCACCATGTCGCCCACAATTCGGAAGAACCAGTTGCTGTTGAAGCGCCATTTATGGAATTCCAGCAGCCTGTATTTCTCCTGCGGCCCCAATTCGCTGTAATCTTCTACGCCGTCGAAGAGCGAGTAGGGCGGTGTGACTTCCACAGAAAACGACATGATTGAGCCGCTGCGAGGATAAATCGGGGCATCCACGCTGCTGCGATCAAAAGATTGGCGCAGGGAGATGATGTTAATATTGGCCTGATCCACCCCTTGAAACGCTTCGAAGGCAATGCCCGGCTGGCGAATGTCATAGTACTTGTAAACCAGCGAAGTGCGGGAGGTGAAAAAGTCATCAGGAAACTTCAACCTCCGACCATAGTCGAGCGAAGTGTTGAGGAGGTTAAAGCGATAGGTGGATTGAACGTTCTGGATGATCTGGTAATTGGCGTTCACGCCCAAAGAGTTGGGACGTTTGCCACCCATCCAGGGCTCCAGGAAGGAAAAGGCAAAGTTTTTATACCCAACGCCATTCATCTGGATGGCCAAGCTTACACGCTGCCCGTCGCCCGAAGGCACCGGACGCCATTCTTCGGGCTTGAACATCCGCTTGGTGGAGAAATTGTTGAACGCCAGCTGCACTGTCCCTACAAATCCTCCTGCCAGCACCTCGCCGGTTCTGGGGTCACGATACTGGCCGCCCCAGCCACCCTGAAGCTGCAACTGGTCGGAAGGCCGTTCCTCCAGCGTAAAATTGATGTCCACAGTGCCGTCGTTGGGGTTGGGCACCGGGTTAATGCCGAGTTTTTCCTGGTCAAAATAGTTCAGGGCCAGAATTTCGCGCTGTGAGCGGATGATTTCTGCGCGGCTGAACTTGCGGCCTGGCGATACCCGCAACTCGCGCCGAACGACATAGTCGCTGGTTTTGGTGTTGCCCTGAAGCGGAACCTTGCGGATTGTTGCTTGCGGCCCTTCCTGAATTCGAAGCTCCAGGTCGATGGAATCGCCAACAATGGCCACTTCCACTGCATCAACATTAAAAAAGAGGTAGCCGTCGTCGAGGTACAAAGAACTCACATCCGACCCTGTTGGGTCGCCAAAGAGGCGCTTGTCGATTTTCGACCCGCTGTAAACATCTCCCTCATTGATGCCGAGCACGGCTTGCAGGATCTCGGAATTGTATTTGTAGTTGCCCGACCAGGCGATGTTGCGGTGATAGTATTTTGGCCCTTCGTCGACCTTCATTTCCAGGATCACCTCGCTCTCGTTGATGGCATAAATGGTGTCGCTGAGGATGGTAAAATCCCGGTATCCGTTGTCGTTGTAAAAAGTAATCAGCTCAGTTTTGTTCTCTTCGTAGATTTTAGGAATGTACTTGGAAGGTTTCCAGACGCGCCAAAAGGTTTTCTGCTTTGTCTTCTTGAGCTTGCTGCGAACCTTTGCAGCTGTGAAGGCCTCATTGCCCACCACGCGCAACTCCGCAATTTTGACCCGTGGGCCCTTGTTGATGTTGATGTTCACAATCACCCCGTTGCGGATGATTTTGTCGCTTTCCTCCTGAATATCGACTGCAATGTTGAAGAATCCTTTTTCAATGAAGTAGTTGCGGATAATGCGGGTTGCGGAGGTTTTTTTAGATTCGGTGAGGATCGTTCCCCGAATAAAATTGATCTGTTCGCGCAGGTCGTCGGCCTGGCTTTTGTTTATCCCAACGAAATTAAATTCCGAAATCCGGGGGCGTTCTTTGACCTCGATAATCAAAAAGATTTTATCTGCCACCACATTATCCACCCGAATGGAGACCTCCGAGAAGAGGTTTTCCTCCCACAGACGCCGCACCACATCAGAAATTTGCATGCCTGGAATGGTGACGGTGCTTCCCACGGCGAGGCCGCTGCGCGCCACAATGGCGTCCTTGTCGCTGTATTCAGCTCCTTCCACCGTAAGGCCTGCGAGCAGGTAGGTTTTAGGATTGTCGTAATCCAGCTTGATCTGGGCCAGGGCGGGGAAGGCTGCCAAAGCCGCCAGGCAGAACAACAATAATCTTCTCATAGCGTCAGGACTGAATTTGCTCGCTGATTTTGCCGAATCGGCGCTCGCGTTTTTGAAAATCGATGATGGCTTCATAGAGGTGCTCCCGCCGATAGTCGGGCCAAAGGGTGTCGGTAATGAACAATTCTGCATAGGCCAATTCCCACAAAAGGAAATTGCTGATTCTATACTCACCGGAAGTCCGGATCATGAGCTCCGGATCGGGAATAGCCCTGGTGCTGAGGGCCTGTGAAAACATGGCCTCATTAATGGCCTCGGGTTGGATACGGCCTTCTTTGGCTGCCTGAGCCAGGCTGCGTGCCGCCTCCAGAATATCAGACCTCCCGCCATAGCTTAAGGCCAGGGTGAGGGTCATCCGGTTATTGTGCTTGGTTTTGTCCATCGCCGCCTGCAACTCCGCCCCGCAGCTTCCCGGAAGCCTGTCGAGATGCCCAATGGCGTGCAAACGAATGTTGTTCTTCATCAACGTCGCGGTTTCCTTCGAAATGGTCTCAACCAAAAGCGTCATCAAAGCATCCACCTCCGCCTGAGGCCGGTTCCAGTTTTCCGTCGAGAAGGCATACAACGTCAAATATCCCACTCCCAGCTCAGCCGCAGCTTCGGTAACATCCCGAACAGCCTTGACAGCAGAACGATGCCCAAACACCCGGAGGTTGCCTCGCTTGCGTGCCCATCGCCCATTGCCATCCATGATGATGGCGATATGCCTGGGTAGTTTTTCTGGGTTAATCTGCTCTTTCGACGCCATGTGCCTGGGTTCTGTCCGCCTTTCCTCCTGAGCCAAAATCTTTCAATCAAGGATCAGATGAGTATGCAAAGGTAATCAAAGTCGTGGGTCAAAAAAACCAAAGCCAAGGCTTCGCCATCAGCCTCATAGTAGCCGTCAAGGGATGAAAGGTTGCACGCCGTTTAGCTAAAACAACGAGAGGCTGTGCAGGTATGCACAGCCTCTCGCATGAATGTTTTCTCTGTAGTGGAGGGCTATTTGAACTGCGGACAGCGTACCCAATCGAGGATGAAGCTGATCCGGACGTTGGAGTAAATGTACCAGTCTTGCTGGGTCCTGTCGCCGCGAATACCATTGACTGCGGAAGCACCATCTGGATATTGAACCAGGTCAATTCGGTCAGACAAAAGTGCAGCAACCGGGTTTTGAGCCCGGAGCGCTTCCAGGTCAGGGTAGCGGGTGCTCACATCGTCGAGATAGTCGGTAAAGGTTTTTCTAAACCCGGTTTCGAATTCCAGGTCAAATTTTTTGGAAATGGCGAAACGCACCCCGGCACCCATTGGAATAGACAATTGGGTGAGTCTGTATGGTTCAGGGTAACGACCATCTGCATCGGGTAGAAACTGCCCTTCAGTGCCAAGCGGCTGCAGGTCATACCATTGGCCATTCAGCTGAGCTTGTGGGTTGAAGGAAAACAACGCCACACCACCAAACACATAAGGTGTATAAACCGGGCGGTAGCTATACTGGCGGTCGGTAGGCAGAAAGTCGAATGCCACGGTGAAACTTCCTTCCGTAATCGGAGAGCGGAAGCTCAGGTTACGGCGCTCACGAATTGGGTTGGTGGACACGGCATCGGTGGCACCCATCCATCCCTGATAAAACCCAAGACGAGCCGTCATGAATGGATTAAACCGATAAGAGCCTTGGATACCCACTCCGGGACGGGTGAATTTCAGGGTAAAATCGTCGTCCAAATCTCCCAAATAATGGGTTGGGCCAACTGAAATACCCACTTTAAAGTATCCATAACGGAACTGTGCGGTGGCAGCGCCATACATCAGAAGCAGCAAGCCCAACACAAGGCTGATTTTCAAAACCTTCATGAATCAACGATTTTGGCAATAAAGAGGAGAACCCTTCTGCGATGGTATTCTAACGGATCCGGCCCTAAATAAGTATAGCCCCGGCAGAAAACCAACGGACAGATGAAATGGTACATCAAAACGCCATAGGCCTCAGTGTTAGCTGCTTGAATCAGGGGTAAAAATTGAGAATATTTCGATAACCCGAAAATCAGATTCTCTCCTTCACTTACAGGTACCAGGCGGCAATATACCCTAATTCCGGTTGTCATGCCCCCACATCAGGGAGCGGCGTAGGTTATCAACGTGTTTGGTGGTGGACATTCGCAGCAGGCGAATTTTGAAATTGGCTAGCCGCACAGCAATCGAAGTTTTTGCCTTGACAAGTTCGGTGCGGGTATCCAGGGCCACCATTGCCACGCCAGAGCGACTTTCGATTTCAAACGAAACCACCCAGTCATCCGGGATCACCACGGGCCGCACCGTGAGGGAGTGTGGCGCTACGGGCGTAATTACAAAAGTGGCCGAACTGGGAAAAATAATCGGGCCACCGCAGCTCAGGCTGTAGGCCGTGGATCCCGTGGGCGTGGCCACAATCAAGCCGTCGCCCCAATAGGAATTCAAAAATTCGCCGTTGATATAGGCATGAACCGTGATCATCTCATTGCTGTTGGCCTTGTGGATGGTCAGGTCGTTGATGCCATGAGGATTTTCCCCAAACAGCCCCGGAGGATCGCTCACCACGGAAAGCAGGGAGCGCTGGTCAATCCGGTACATGTCGCGCATCAGCTCGTCGGTAGCCTGAACCAGCTCATACTGGTTGATGCTGGTCAGGTAGCCTAATCGCCCGAAATTCACCCCTAAAATGGGCTTCCCGGACCTTCCCGTGAACCGAACCGCCTCCAGCACTGTGCCGTCTCCTCCGAAACAATACAAAAATTTACACTCTTCTATTTCCTCCTGGCGGCTAAAGACTGGGGTGCTCGCCACTGGCAACGACTCCGGGATGCGGTCGAAAAGCTGCCGGGCATACTTCTGATAGAGGCTGTAGCGAATACCCCTCTCTCGGAGATAGGCAAAAAATTCACGAAGGACCTGCAAGTCCGTGTTCTCCGTAATCCGTCCGAAAATGGCGATGTTCATTTGATTTGCAGATCTGCGTGAAAGTAAAGCCCGCCCTGCTGAAGGTGATTCCAAGCGTATTCGATGCGCAGCAACATATCGTAAAATCCGATCAGGTTCATCCCGAAGCCATAGCTGTAGAGCCACTGGCGCTGAAAGGACTGGTCGGCGTTGCTGAAAGAATCGTCGCTGAGGTAGGCTGCATCAAAAAACGCAGTAAGATACAGCCCCAATTGGACATCCCTGAACTTTGGGTACGGAATCTGATCAATATGCAGAATTTGGCGGGGAAAGAGGGCATACTTCCACTCCGACTTCCCTACACCCTGGTATGTGGAAGCCATGGCATAGGGCTGATACCCCCGAAGATTGGTACTCATGCCCAGAAATTCACTGCGATCAATGCCCAGGGTACTTTTCGCGAAAAAGGGAACCCGCTGGCCAATGGTCCAAATGTGATGGCTGCCATAGGCAAAATTCCACCTCCCACCCAAAGGCAGATGATGCGCCCAGCTCAGGCCCACTTTGCCAAAGCTGGTGCTGGCAACCTTCGCCGGGCCACCCGTGATCCTGCCCATTACCTGGTACTTCCAACCACTCATCGGATAGCCCCTGTAATCGCGGCGATCTTCGAAAAACTGAACCAGCAAGCCCGGATATCGATCCACGCCACGGGCATTGGTCAGGGTGTTGGCTGGTTGACCCTCCAGCGAAAAGGCATAAAGGCTGTCTGAGAACTGAAAAGAATGATAATGCAGCTCCACATACAGGGTTTTGTACAGATCAAATCGCTTTCTTACCCCGGCATAGGCCTCCCACGAAGTTTGCAACGGCTCCGTTTCGACCCTGCGCCATTGCGCCTTTCCTCCTTCTGTGCCGATAATGGTTTCATGCTGGTTGTTGTAGCGCAGACCAAGACGGGTATTCAGCCTGGAAAACTGCAGGGCTGGCCATAGCAAATCCACCGACAACCGCTGTGAAAAGCCAAGGTGGCCCCCAACGGTGAGGGTTTCATTCCGGCCTGTGATGTTGCGCCATTCAACGGAACCACCATACACCAGGCGATGAAAATCCAGGGCCAGTACGGCATTTACCAGGTCATAACTGTTTCGCTCCTCCACCTCCAGCAAAGGCGCTCCCACTACATACCAGCGCTCTACCACCTTTACAGTCAGGTGGATCGTATCGCCAACAGGAAAGGACTGAATGCTGACCTCGTTGAACAGGCCAAGGTTGTAGATATTGTCGCGGCTGCGGGTGAGGGCTGCTTCCAGCACGTGTGAATCCAGGGTATCCCCCTGGTGTACAGTCATTTCGTTCAAAATGACCCTGTGCTGGGTTTTGTTGGCTCCTTCAATCGCAATAGCCCCAACGACAACTTCGCCCGTGGCAGGTGCCGACAGCAGAAAGGAGGGAAAGGCGAGCAGGAAAGGCAACAGGCATCGCCACATGAACAAAAGGGCTACATGTTGAGGTACCGCATCAGCGCTTCGATGTTGCGCTTGTAATCCTCCAGCGGCTCAATCTTGTGGTAGGTGCGGATGATCTGATAGTTAAACCGCTCAAATGAAGCTGTAACGCGGCTAAGGTCTTCTACATTGAGCTTCATCGTGATCCACACCACATGGCCGTCGGGGTGAGACCAAAGGTAAAGCGAAAGTACCTTGATATTTTCAGATTCGGTGATCCGCCCGAGTTCGGAGAGGGAATACCCGTTTTTGGGAACCTCCAGCACGATGATACCGCCGGGCTGATTCACTGCGAAAAGCCTGCCCAGAAAAGGAGTGAGCTCTCGGAAGGTAATCACACCGAGGTAGGCACTTTCCTCATCAAGCACGGCAAGCACCTCCAGCTTGAGGTTCGCCATGAGGTCAATGGCGTCGTACACGTGATTGCCCTCGTGGATGAAGGCAGTATCCCAGCCATTAAACTTCGCCTCACCCACCGTAAGCTCCAGGCTGGCTGCGTCGAGGATGTCGTTTTCTGTGATCAGACCCAGAAAAGCATGATTATCTACTACGGGGAGCTGCCCGAGCTTGAACTCGTTCATCCAATCCAGCGCCCTGGTCACAGGTTCTTTCGATGTGATGGAAGGCACGTAGTTGGAGATGAGTTCGGAAACCAGCATATCAGGTGATGAGTTCGTGGTGCTTCGTCAAAAAGGCGGACACAATACGGTTGAAGGGCCCTGGTTGTTCCATCATGGGGGCGTGGCCACAGCGGTCGATGAAGTGCAACTCTGTGTTGGGCATCAGGCGGTCGAACTCATGGGCAACGTGACAAGGAGTAATGTTATCATTCAGGCCCCAGATAAGCAAGGTTGGCACCTGAATCTGGGTAATTTCTTTGGCCATATTGTGGCGCTGAGCCGAGCGGGCAATCCGGAGAATGCGCAAAGTTTTGAAGTTATTTCCCACAATTTCAAATACTTCATCGACCAGTTCTTTCGTCGCGGTTTCAGGAGAATAAAATGTGTAGGCCACCCGCTCTTTGATATACTCATAGGAGCCACGCTTGGGAAAACCGCTGCCCATACCCGATTCAAACAACCCGCTACTACCCGTCAGGATCATCGACTTCACCTTGTTGGGGTTTCGAAGCGTGTACACCAAGGCTATGTGCCCGCCCAGACTGTTGCCCAGCAACGAAGCGGTCTCAATCCCCATCGTTTCAACAAACTCCTCCAGGTAATCCGTCAGGCCGTCTACTGAAGCATCGGCATGAGATTTTTCATAGATAGGCAATAGCGGGATCACCACCCGGTACTGGGTGCTGAAAGCATCAAAGACATCCTGAAAATTGCTCAAAGCACCAAATAAGCCGTGCAACAGTAGCAACACAGGTCCCTTTCCTGATTCCACATAGGGAAAGCCGTTTATGTCCTTGATTTCTGGGGTCATAGTCCTTGGTGTTGTCTTGCCCGAATCTCAACGATCCAGTTTTGGATCATGTCGGGGCCTTGGGGAGTGAGGATTGACTCTGGATGAAACTGAATCCCGGCTAAATTATAGATTTTGTGCTGGATTCCCATCACCTCTCCTTGTTCTGTCCAGGCTGTTACCTCCAACTCCTCAGGAAGACTGGCCGGGCATACCACCAGGGAATGATACCGCATTACCTGCAGGGGGGAAGGAAGGTTGGCAAACAGGCTATTTTGCTTGTGAAGAACCAGGGTAGTTTTGCCATGCATGGGCCTTGCTGCATGTACTACCTTTGCGCCCATTTGTTCTGCAATCAATTGATGGCCAAGGCATACACCAAGAATGGGGATTTTTCCTGTCAATTGATCGACGATTGTTACCGAGATGCCGCTGTCTGCAGGCCGCCCCGGGCCGGGTGAAATCACAATTCCCGCGGGTGGGTTGCTGATGATGGTTTCCAGACTTATCTCGTCATTTTTCGCAACCTCTACCCTCGCCTCCTGCCGGAGCAAAGCCACGAGATTAAAAGTAAAGGAATCGTAATTGTCGATCACGAGGATCATGAGGCAGCAAACGGCACGGGCGGATTAACGAACCGCCCCAGGCTTAATGGGAACGGGGATAGAGGTACTTGGTTCAGGGGTAGCTTCGGGCGCGCCAACCCCGATCCGGTTGATCTGCTGATTGGCTTTTTGAAGGGCATCCTGCCCCATTCCCAGGGCATAGCCCGAGAAATTGCGAACGGAAGGATAGAGCACAGAACCGCTTTTATGCTCATTGGTGGGAAAATTGAAATTAGCCAGCAGTACCAGTGCCACACTCAGGAGAAGGGTTGCCACCAGACCACCAAAAATGGCACCCAAGGCGTTATCAAGTTTGATTTTCAGCTTGCTCAAGCCGTTGGTGACAACACCGAGCGCGGCGGAAACCACCACATATACCACCACAAAAGCCGTCGCAAAGCTAAGCAGGGCCAGTACCTGCGGCTCGAGCCGCACATTGAGAAAGTCGAGATAAAGGCTCTGGGCAAGGATTCGAAGGTTAAGCGCCGCCAGCAATGAAATCGCAATGGTCATCACCCGGTTGCTCATTGGAAGGAACCCTTTAGTGGCACCGCGGTACATGCCATAAATGATAACGCCGCCCAGAATGAGATCGAGTGGGTTGAGTATCAGGGTAGAAGAATCCATGTGGGAAGACTCAGGGTGAACAATGAAATGGGAATGGCTGGCATAAAGGAGGAAGTTGGCTGAAAGGCCAATTCCCGTAGTTATTCCTCGCTTTCAGTAAGAAGTTGTTTCACGATCTCGGCGATGACCTTTCCGTCAGCTTTGCCGGCAAAACGCTGGCTGGCCTGGCCCATGACCTTTCCAAGATCTTTCAGAGACGAAGCTCCCACTTCCTGAATAAGGGCTTGAAGTGCTGCGGTAAGTTCTTCTGTGGTCAAGGCTTTTGGCAAATAACGCTCAATCACAAGGAGCTCTTCCTCTTCTCCCACGGCAAGGTCATCGCGGCCATTTGCCCGGAATTGCTCAGCGGAATCTTTGCGCTGCTTGGCCTGCTTGGTAAGAATGCGCATCTCTTCGGCTTCCGACAAAGACTCTCCGCTGCGCCCTTCGGCAGTTTCAGCCAGCATAATGGCAGATTTCAATGCGCGGATCGTCCGGAGGGAAGCCTGATCTTTGGCCCGCATGGCCGTCTTCAAATCTTGATCAAGTGTTGCTTTCAGACTCATGGGTCATTAATCAGAATACCAGCAAGTTACAAATTATTTAACAAAATGGAAGCCGGCTGCTCTTCTCCAAAATATTTTCCTTTGCCTCCGCCAGGTTTGTAGCAGTAAATATAGAGCGGATCGTCTGTATAGCCGAAAAACGCCTCAAATTTGAACTCCAGATCCTGCAGAAACACCACATTGCTCCAGCCGGAGAAATACCGGTTTTTGAAGTCAATCACGGGCTGCTTTTCTGGCTCAAAGGTCACAAACAGGATCTGCACGTTTCTGAAAGACTCTCGCTGAGCAGCGATCCAGGTGGCCTGCTGGTTGCAGTGCTCGCACCAGGGATCAAAATAAACAATCAAAGCAGACTTTGACTGGTTGAGCTTGTCTGCGCCATACACAGCTCCATTCAGGTCTGTGAAGGAAAATTTCGGAACAGACAACTGCGCAGACAAAGGCATGACCATCAGGAGCGCAAGCAGGGTGAGGAAGGACGTTACAGGTTTCATGAAATGTTGAATTAATAAAAACCAGATTGCATGGCTGCTACGAGGGATTCACCCCTGGTAAAAATTCTTTGGTCTTAACGATCGGACGGCAAATTAGATATACGGTCAACGCTTTCCTCGAAGAAAATCTTAATTTCAACAACCGAAGCCCTGGCTGGCCATTTTCCAGGCTTCCGGCGCGCCATCTTATCCTCGGAACGGTCTTTTCAATGGTTTGTCCACTTCTATCCTACGCCTTGTAACATGACCGCTCCTGCATTTTCCAAGCCCCTGTTTTCCTGGAAACCAGTCTTGCTGGCAATTTCACTCATGTTTCCCGCCTGGGCCTGCGCCACGGATCCCCCGCCTGCGCCGCCCAAACGGGAGTTCCGGGCTGTGTGGGTAGCCACTTTCCACAATATCGACTGGCCCTCAGCCAAGGGGCTTTCCCGGCAAGCCATCCAAACCGAATGGCAGGAACTGCTCCAGCGCCAGGAGGCCAACGGCATGAACGCCCTTATCGTGCAGGTGCGGCCCAGCGGTGATGCCCTCTACCCCAGCCGCCTCGCGCCCTGGTCTGAATTTCTTTCCGGCACCCAGGGCAAGGCTCCCGCCGGAAATTTCGATCCACTCGCTTTCATGGTCCAGGCTACCCATGATGCCAACATGGAATTTCATGCCTGGCTCAATCCATTTCGCGCCATTTCCCATCAGCGATTTAGCTCAGTTTCTCCCGACAATGTAGCGCTTCTGCGCCCTGAATGGTGCTTTCAGTATGGAGAGCGCATTTATCTCAACCCCGGCTTACCAGAAGTGAGGGCCTACCTCGTGCAGGTGGTCATGGAAGTAGTCAGAAACTACGACGTAGATGGCATCCATTTCGACGATTACTTTTACCCCTACGAAGAACCGGGAAATCCTTTCAGGGGCGATTTAACCACCTTCCAGCGATATGGAGGCGGATTTTCTGACATTCACGACTGGCGGAGGCACACCCTGGATCAATTTATCGCCACGCTCAGCGATTCGATTAAGGCGGTTAAGCCCTGGGTTAAATTTGGCATTTCTCCGGTAGGAATTTGGCGGAACAAACAGGATGACCCCAGGGGCTCGGCCACCTCCAGCAGCCACACTGCCTACGATGTGCTTCACGCCGACGTGAGGTTTTGGCTTGTCAAAGGCTGGATCGATTACGTGGCTCCCCAGCTTTACTGGAGCACCCGCCACCCGCTGGCCAATTACCAGGAACTGCTGCCCTGGTGGGCAGCCAATTCCTTCGGCAAACATGTCTATGTGGGCCACGCGGCTTTCAAGCTGGTAGATAACCAGGAGTCGAAGTATTGGGACAACCCCAGCCAGCTGCCGCTGCAACTGGAGCTTCGCAGGGCCATGGCCGACCGCATCCATGGGGGGGTGTTTTACAGTGCCAGCTCATTTGACAACAACCCCTTCGGCATTGAAGACCACCTGAGAGGCCGGTTTCACAGGGTGCCGGCCATGGTGCCGCCGATGCCCTGGAAAGACCCCCTGCCGCCCGGCATTCCCGGAATTCCCAATGCCCGCCGAAACCTCAGTCACGTGCTGGTGACCTGGCAGGCACCTCCGCTTGCTGCGGATGGCGATAGCGCAACGCGGTATGCTGTGTATCGGTTTGGCGAAAAAGAAATGGAAAGCACCCAAAGTATGGAGCATTTTCTCGGATACACACACTCTCCGTTATTCATTGATCACCACCCTGCAGAAGGGAATAGTTATTACCTGATCACAGCCCTGGACCGCCTCCACAATGAAAGCGCCCCCATCAGGGCTGATCTTCCTGAATCATTTACCCCCATTGTCCAGGAGGACCACTTCGACGAACGGGCCTGGCAGCGCGCCGCCGAGCTCACCCTTTGGACAAGGGAAATGCCTGTGAAATAAGCAGGAGCTTTTAGGCAGAATGAGCAGGACCGCTTATGTTTGCCACCTGATTTCTCCTCAAGACTCCAATTTTCCTGTAATGAAGCAGTTCCATACAGTTTCAGGCCTGGCTCTCCTCCTGATGTTTTTCGCCCTTGTTTCCTGCGATCGGAAACAGCCTGCCGAAGCCGCAACAGCCCCGGTGGAGGCTCCTTCGTGGCCTGTGGCAGTTCCCAACCCGCCGGAAGGCGAGAGGCTTGTTAACAGGTTTGAGCCCAGAGCACTTGAACTGGGTGACGTGGAACTCAACATAATGCTACCCGCAGGGGTGGAATTGAAGGCACAGGGGGAAGATGGTGTCTGGGTGCTGGAGGATTCGGGCAAACTTTTCAGCCTTCGGGTGGAAACCGACAGCAAACCACTGGAGCAACTGGTCGAGAGCTGGCGCACCAGTACAGAAGGATACCAGTTTCTGGGAGCACCGATCGAGACGCCCGCCGGAACCCTGATGGAGCTGGGCCACAACGGCTTCAAGGAATTTCATGTGGAGTACGTGCTGGAAAACGGCAAACAATTTATTCGCCTTTCCAATACCAAGGACAAGCCATTTTCGGAATTTCATGCCGGGCAAATGTTCCACGCCTGCCGAACGGCCAAGGTCAAAAGCTGATAGCAGGAAAGGCTGGCCATTGGCTGTTTTGCAAATTCCCGGCAACCCTTACAAGGGCATGAACAATTCAGCAAATTTTCGCTGATACTTTTTGATTTCGCTGCAAATCCGGCAACCTTTGTGGTCCTCAAATCCACCAGTAGAATGAACATTTTCTGATGGATTTGTGGAAAAAAAGCGAAGCTTTTTCCGCAAGGAAGCACCAAAAGTCGGGTTAGATTTTTTCGTGAAAACGTCCCCTCATCAAGGTATTTCTCGTAGCAGGAGAGAGTTTTTTCAAGCAAACGAATCGATTGTTCGGAGTCCCCATGGCAGACCAATTATCTTACCTCAGCAACGCAACCCCCGAGTTTCTGGATAGCCTTTACCAGGCATACAGGCAAAACCCTGAATCGGTGGACCTGGAATGGAAACGCTTCTTCGAAGGCTTTGACCTCGCCCTGGCCCGCTATGGCGATAGCCCCGCTGCCACAGCCGTTCCGAGTGCAGGCCTGGTAGAAAAGGAAATCAACGTCCTGAACCTCATCCAAAGTTACCGCACCCGGGGGCACCTGTTCACCAAAACCAATCCGGTTCGCGACCGTCGCCCCTACGTCCCCAACCTGGATTTGGTTAATTTCGACCTTAGCGAAAACGACCTCGACACCATCTTCCAGGCAGGATCTGAGGTTGGCCTCGGCCCTGCGAAGCTCCGCGACATTCTCGCCCTCCTTCAGCAAACCTATTGCCAGTCGATTGGGGCCGAATTTAAGTATGTGCGCCGGCCAGACATCGTCAAATGGCTCTCCGGCCGTATGGAAAGCAGCCGCAACACCCCAAAGTTTTCAGTTGAGAAAAAGGAGCATATCCTCAGTAAGCTCAACGAAGCGGTGATTTTTGAAAAATTTCTCGGCACCAAGTTCGTCGGGCAAAAACGCTTTTCCCTGGAAGGGGCGGAGAGCCTTATTCCTGCCATGGATGCCGCCATTGAGCGGGGCGCAAGCCTCGGCATCAAAGAATTTGTTATCGGGATGGCCCACCGGGGCCGCCTCAACGTGCTGGCCAATATCCTGCGCAAAGACTACGACGAAATTTTCTCCGAATTCGAAGGCAAAGCCTACGAGAATTCCATTTTCCAGGGCGACGTGAAATACCACCTTGGATACTCCGCAGACATCGTCACGACGGAGGGCAACCAGGTTCACCTGTCGCTCATGCCCAACCCCTCTCACCTTGAAACGGTCAACCCTGTTGTGACAGGCTCTGCCCGCGCCAAGATTGACCGAAAATACAACCAGGAATTCAGCGCTGTGGCACCAGTCCTGATTCACGGTGATGCCGCCATTGCTGCCCAGGGCATCGTGTATGAGGTAATCCAGATGTCGCAGCTGGATGGCTACAAAACCGGCGGCACTGTGCACATTGTGGTAAACAACCAGATCGGGTTCACCACCAACTACCTCGATGCAAGGTCCAGCACTTACTGCACCGATGTAGCGAAAGTAACGCAGTCGCCCGTGTTTCACGTCAATGGCGACGATGCCGAAGCCGTGGTGTTTGCCACCGAGCTGGCGCTTGAATTTCGCCAGGAATTCCAGCGGGATGTGTTTATCGACCTGCTTTGTTATCGCCGCCATGGCCACAATGAAGCCGATGAACCAGAATTTACACAGCCCCTCCTCTACAAAATCATCAAAAGCCACCCGGATCCCCGGCAGATTTATTTTCAGAAGCTCCTCCAGGCCGGAGCCGTTGAGGCCAACATGGCCATGGAACTGGAAGCTAAGTTCAAAGAGCGCCTTCAGGAAGAACTCGACGAATCCAAGGCCCGCGACCGGCTTAAGCATGGGCCCTACTTAAAGGGAACCTGGGAGGGCCTTCGCCGCGTGACGAATGACGACTTCGAGGGAGATTCACCCGAAACCGGCGTGGACATTTCCCTGCTCAGGGAGGTTGCGCAGAAAATCCATGAGATTCCTGCTGATTTCAAAGCTCACAAAAAAATCCAAAAACTCTTCCAGGACCGCCTCACCATGGTCGCGGAAGACCGCCTCGACTGGGCGCTGGGAGAACTGCTTGCCTATGGTACTTTGTTGCTGGATGGGTTCCCTATCCGGCTCAGTGGGCAGGATGTGCAGAGAGGAACCTTTTCACATCGCCATGCAGTGATTTATAGCTCCGATAATGAGCAGGAATGGGTTCCGCTGAACCAAATTCAGCCGGGACAGAAGGCCGAATTCAATGCCTACAACTCCCTGCTTTCCGAATATGGGGTGCTCGGCTTCGAATACGGATACTCCTTTACCAACCCCAACAACGTTGTGATCTGGGAGGCTCAGTTTGGCGACTTTGCCAACGGTGCCCAGATTATCATGGATCAGTACATCTCCAGCGCCGAAACCAAGTGGCAGCGCATGAGCGGCCTGATACAATACCTGCCACACGGCTTTGAAGGCCAGGGTCCCGAGCACTCCTCCGCCAGGCTGGAGCGCTACCTGGAGCTTTGCGCCCGCAAAAACATGCAGGTGATGAACATCACTACCCCGGCCAACTTCTTCCATGCCCTCCGCAGGCAGTTCACCTATGATTTCCGTATTCCGCTCATCTTCTTTACCCCCAAAAAACTCCTCCGCTATCCGCTCTGCGTGAGCCCGCTGGAAGATTTTGCCGTGGGAACCCGCTTCCAGGAACTGATTGACGACCCCTACGTGGAGGTGGACAAAGTGAAACGGGTGCTGATTTGCACCGGAAAAATCTACTACGACCTCCTTGAAGAGCAGCAGGCGGAAAAACGAAAGGATGTCGCCATTCTGCGCATGGAGCAGATTTACCCATTGCCCATTGCCCAGCTCCGGCATGTCATCAAAAAATACAACGGGGCAAAATGGTTTTGGGTACAGGAAGAACCTCGAAACATGGGTGCCTGGAGCTTTATCCTGCGGGTAGTGACAGAGGTGAATATGGATTTCATCGGACGGAAACCCAGCCCCTCTCCAGCCACTGGCTCGCATCATAAGCACGACGAGGAACAAGCCAGGATTGTGGCCGAAGCCTTCGGCAAGGAAGTTCCACCGGAGGAAATTCGCTGATAGTCAATTAGCTCATTTGCTGCCAGCTTCCCGGCGGCAAAAGCCAATCAGAATAGCCAGGTTCTTTCGCAGAGCCTGGCTATTTCTTTACCAGCCTGGCATAGATCCGGATCTGGCTGGGCGTGTCGATTTGCAAAAAATACACCCCCGGAGTGAGATGCTCCACGGCGAGCTCCTGCGGTGCCAATCCAACCTGTCCTGTCCAAACCTGCTTCCCTTCAAGGCTTAATAACGTGGCATGTCCTTCAACGCCTTCAACAGTGACGTGGCTGGTCATCGGCACCGGATACACGCGGAGCGCGGCTTGCACAGAAGGCAAAAAGGCCAGTTCCACGGTTGGAGAAAAAGAAAATTGACCATCCAGATCCCATTGCTGAAGCCGATACAGGTTTCTGCCAGTTGCTGGCGACGCATCAGCAAATTCATACTCAACGACAGTTTGGCTATTGCCCGCTCCCTCCACAAAACCAAGCATTTCCCATACCAGGCCATCCATGCTGCGCTGTACTGAAAATCCTTCATTGTTCAGCTCAGAAGCCGTTTCCCAGCTCAGCATCGCCTGATTATTCATCTCCTCGACTGAAAAACCCAGAAACTCTACCGGGAAAGATGCCGCGTTGACTTCCAGGCTGTACATTCCTCCCACCATCACGATGTTGTAGGCCAATCCCGGCGGAGGGCTGGGCAAAGAAAATGTGGGATTGCCAGTGGCCGCCCCCGACAAATTCAGAAAATCAAAGGCATCGCCATTCACAGGCACAAACCCTCCTTCAAAACTCACTCCTACCATCATGCCTGTGAGGGCAGAGTTCCCAGAAACCTGTAGATGGTCGTTGCCGCCAGACACTCCCACCCCAGCCGTGCCTACAGCCTCAACTTCCAGCTGAACGCTGCCCAATTGAAAGCCCTGAATTCCGCCATCTTCCAGGGAAATAGCCCCAGGCCCGGTGTGCCCGGGGCGGATGGTGCCAGCCAAAGTAATCAGGGCCACCTGCCGAACGATTCCTTCCCCTTCCAGCGAACCTGTTGAGGTTTGGGTGTATGGACCCTCTGTGTTGCACCAAAGCAGGTAGTCCATGTCTGTGGCCCGCAGCACGCCCGAGTTCACAAAGGTGCTGGGCCGGGCCGACCTGCCGCTCAGATACACCGCATACTGGTCGCCGTCGTGAAGGGTGAGCAACCCGCCGTTGTTGAACTGGTTGAACGCACCGGCACTGGCAGAGCCTGTCACGTCGATGTGCATACCATAGGTTCCACAATCGATGATCTCGATCGTGCCAGTGTTATTGAATACAATACCCGCGTTGCTGGCATTGTATAGATACACATTTCGGGAGTCGTATTCCCTCACCACCAGGATTCCTGCCACGTCAATCGTGGCGCTGGACCCTGAAAAAGCACGGATAGCCATGCCATGAGCAACATTGTCATTGCCATCAAGGGTGAGACTGGCTGTGGCTTGAATGGTGAGCTGAAGGGTTGCCCCGGAAAGCAGGTAGGCATCGAATGATTTGCCAACAGCCGCTACGCCGGAATCGACCACAATGGTGGCGGATGCTCCGCTCAGGAAGAAGTTAATCTCGTCGGCAGCTGCCGGAACTCCTGCAGGGTCCCAGTTGCCGGGTTCATTCCAGGAAGTAGAAACAGCGCCTGTCCATGACTTGTTTACGGCAAATACAGGCGACCATAGCAGCATTAGCAGCGTGCATACGCGGCATGTTGCTTCTGACCAGAAGCGCAGGGGTTGATTCATGGGTTTGGCTAGGGATGGTTCCGGAAAAAAACGTGGGGTTTGGGTTGGCTAATGTCCTTATATTCTGCGAAGGTGCGTGAAACGCCGCGCCAACGGTTGTTTTCCCTGCGCGAACAGTTTGTTTCCATTGCCCAATATTTTTCCCATTCACAGCGATTCGATGTCCTGAAGATACTGCTCTGCCTGCCCAAGGGTGAGGCCGAGTTCTGTCGCAGACATGGAGCCAAGGGTTTTGTAGGCAAATCCAATGCGTGGATTTTTTTGCAAACGGTCGGCATGGCGGTGGTAAAAATGCCAGTACAGGCTGTTGAATGGGCAGGCATCGGCTCCATGCCGCTTCTTTTTGTCGTAGGAGCAGCCCCTGCAGTAGTCGGACATTTTATCCATGTAATTGGCCGAAGACACATAAGGCTTGGACCCCACAAGGCCACCATCTGCATATTGGCTCATACCCCGGGTGTTGGGCATTTCCACCCACTCGATTGCGTCAATATAGATGCCCAGGTACCATGCATCGACTTCATCGGGGTGAATGCCCGCCAATAAGGCAAAGTTGCCCGTCACCATGAGGCGTTGAATGTGATGGGCATAGGCAAATTCCAGGGACTGCCCAATGCTATGCCGGAGGCAATTCATGTTCGTTTCTCCCGTCCAAAACCAACCCGGCAACACCCGCTGATGATTCAGGGCATTTTCCTGCGAATACGACGGCATCTTAGCCCAATAAACTCCCCGCATGTATTCGCGCCAGCCCACAATCTGCCGCACAAACCCCTCCAGCTGGGCCAGCCCGATTTTTTCCTGATTGCTCTCCCAGTGCTCGATCGCCCGGTTGACAACCTCCATCGGATGCAGCAGCTTCACATTCAGCGGAAAGGAAAGCCGCGCATGAAACAATGCCCAGTGCGCCTCGCTCATGGCATCCTGGTAAGTCCCAAACCATGGCAGGCGTTCGTGTACAAACTCCTCCAGCATAGCCAAAGACTCCTCCCGGGTCACAGGCCACACAAATGAGGATTCGTCAACAGTCCCCAGTGTGCGGATTCCTGCTTCGCGAATCATCTTCACCAAATCGGCGACCTGCCGGGCAGGGCCCTTCGGGGCAGGCACGGGAACGGCGCCGTCATACCGGTTTCTGTTTTCAGCATCAAAATTCCATTTTCCACCCCAGGGCGCCTCCGCTGCATCCACCATGACATGATGCTTTTTCCGCATGTTCCGGTAAAAGGTCTCCATCAGGTAGGTTTTCTTTCCGGTAAACATCTCCGCCAGCTCCATCCGGTGGGTGAGAAAATGCTCACTGTCGACTGCCTGTGAAGGAATTTCCAGGCCTTCGCAGATCATTGCCAGCTGCTGGTCAAGCCGGTATTCATCAGGGAGCTGGTATTCAAACCGGGAGAAATCTCCCCCTTGCAGCACGCGTTCGAGGTTCGTCTCCAGAGTATGGAGGTTTTCCGGGTTATCGAGGGAAAGGTAAAGGAAGCGATGACCTTCGGCCTGTCGGGCTGCGGCAAAAGCCCGCATGGCAGCGAAAAACGCCACTACTTTCTGGATGTGATGCACCACATAATCGGTTTCCTGGCGCATTTCCATCATCAGGTAGGTCACGCGGTCGTCGGGCCGGGCAAACCAGCTGTGCTGCGCGTTCAACTGGTCACCGAGTAGGAGGCGTAGGGTCATGGAAGAGAATTTGGGAAAGGAACCACGGGTAACAGGATTGGTTCAGGAAAAAAAATGGGGAAGCGGGAAGACCGTTTCATTTACCAGCAAATCTGCATAAAAACAGGTCGCAATAATTTGATTTTCAATTTATTAGCTTCCGGCCTCTGGTAACGGGTGAATGATAAAAACGGCAATCTCCCGTTACCCTGCCGGAGAAAGTGTCCAGAGACGACGGGGCCTCACCATGCTACTTGCTGAGGTTTCACCTGTTTTCACTTTCAACAAATTATCAACATGATCGCTGAGATCACACAAAAAACGGACCTGGGCGCAGAGTTTCGCCTGGTTCTTACCGCAGTCGAATCCCTGGAACATCGTTTCGGAATGGGGTATGTAATCGACTTTTTGAGAGGAGGCCGCGCCTACGGGCTCCGGGAAGAGCTTCATGCACAGTTGCCAACTTATGGCTCACTGAAACACCGCACCCAGGACCACGTCCGCAAGCTGGTCAATTACCTTGTTCGGGAGGGTTACCTCCAGGTATTGGAAGACCGCTACGGAAAGCTGGGCCTGAGCGAATCGGGCTACGCTTTTTTGGCAGAGGGCCCCACGATTGACATCACGGCAAAAGCCCTGGCCGAAAATGCCCTCGACACGGAGCTGCGCCGCCAGCTTCGGCTGCTGCGCAAGCAGTTTGCCCAGGAAGGTAACCTGCCGCCGTTCCGGGTTTTCACCGACTATTCGCTGCAAAGCCTCGTGGACCTCAAGCCATTGAGCGTGGAGGAATTGCTCCGGGTTCCGGGCTTTGGCCACTTCAAGGCCAACCGCTACGGCCCCGCCCTGCTGAGAGTTATTCAGCAACTCGATGCCCAAAAAGACACTTTTCGCCGGGAAAAATACCTGCACAAGGCAACCACCCCCAGTTATCAGGCCATCAAAACCATGTTTCACAGTGGCCTGAGCCTCGAAGAAATGGCCGGGCGCCGAAACATTCAGGTGGGAACGGTGCGCAGCGCTTTGCTATGCCTGCACGCAGCGGGCGAGGTTGACCTCAAGCCCTGGATTGAGCGCAACCTGCCCGAGCAGGATTTCCGAACAGGTATAACCTATTTCGCTGAAAATGAAAATCCACTCCTGCGCGACGCCTACGAGCAACTGGGCCTCGACTACGACACCCTTCGCCTTTGCAGGCTCTACATTTCTGACAAGAAGCAAACCTCCTTTACCCTTGACTCATCAGATCTGGAGCAACCCCGGCAGGCTTCTCAAGCAGCCTGATTTCGCCCTTTTTTTCAGTTCAAATTGTAACACCCAAACATCATGTCACAAACCACAGAACCCCAGATGATCAACATCCGGCCGTATGCCGAGTCGCTCATCAAAACCGTTTTGCTCCTAGACCGGGCCTACGGCTTTTCCTACCTGGTTAATCTCGTTCGCGGTGACGCCGACTTCCTCAAGCAGCCCGGCCACCAGCAAATCGAAACCTTCGGGTCCATGTCGGAGGAGTCTTTTGGCCTGATCCAGGATGTGGGCTGGTACCTCATCCGCGCCGGGTACCTCACAGTCGCCAACAAACTGTACGGAACCTTGTCGGTCACGATGAAAGGAGAAGAGTTTCTTCAGGAAACGGCCCCACTGCTGGTTGAGAAGGAAGAGTTCCGGATGCAATGGTACCATTTGGTGCTTTCGGGCGAGTTGCGTGAGCTTCGCCGCCAGGAGGCAGCCACCCAGCAAAAGGAGCCGTACGAAGTCTTCACCAATTTCGTCCTGATGCAGATTGTGCGCAACATGCCTGCCGAGGAGAGCGCTTTCCAGCGAATTTATGGTGCTGAAAAAATGCCAAGGGACCTTCAGGGCAAAATTCTCGACCGCATTTCAGAGATCAGCCGGGAAATGGCCCGCGACGAAGAGTTGTATGGCGCCATTGCCAAGGCGCATTCGCCAGGCCACAAAAAGATCCGCGAGATGTTTGAAGCCGGAATTGAGGTGGAAGAAATCGCCAGGCGTCAAAATCTCAAGGTCAATACCGTGTACAACTACCTCGAGAACCTGCACCTGGCCCGGATGATCGACCTGAAGCCCTGGATCGAAAACCACCTCGACAACAAAACCCTTCACCGGGGCACTGACTATTTCAAGCAGGCCAGAACAAGCCGTCTGACGGATGCGCATGATGTGCTCGGGCTGGATTACAGCACCCTTCGGCTTTGCCGCCTGTATGCCAGCAAGCCCGAGCCGGTTTCCTGAGCCCCCAAAACGGCACCTACAACTGCCAGTTGATGGGCTCATGCCCCTGTGCGCGGAGGTAATCGTTGGCGCTGGAAAAATGCCGGCAGCCTAAAAACCCTTTGTGCGCCGAAAATGGCGACGGGTGGGCGGCCTTCAGCACCAAATGCCGGGAAGGATCAATCAACGCCCCTTTTTCCTGGGCATATTTTCCCCATAACATGAAGACCAACCCTTGTCTCTGTTCGCTCAACGCCTGAATCGCAGCCGTTGTGAAAGCCTCCCAGCCCTGCCCCTGATGGGAACCAGGTTGGGAGGCTCCTACTGTTAGAATGGAATTGAGCAGCAGAACGCCCTGTTTTGTCCATCCTTCCAGATTTCCGTGGGAGGGAATCACAAACCCTACATCCTGGCGAAGTTCTTCATACATGTTGCGGAGCGAGGGGGGAATTGCAACCCCGTGCTGAACTGAAAAGCTCAGGCCATGCGCCTGTCCGGGGCCGTGGTAAGGATCTTGCCCAAGAATGACCACACGCACGTCGTAAAAAGGGGTGGTGTTAAATGCCCGAAAGATGTCTTTACCAGGCGGGTAGATCACTGCGTTAGCCTGCTTTTGCTGCTGCAAAAAGGCTTTGAGATGGTGAAAATAAGCCTTATCGAATTCGTCATAAAGCACAGCTTTCCAGCTGGCATCCATCACAACTTGCTCGGCGGGGTGAGAGGAGGACATGGGAGAAAATCAGGAGCGTTTGAAAAATTTGCGCAAAACTACGGCTGCAACAAACAGCACCGAAAACAGGCCCAGCAGGCCTATGACCCAGAACATTTGCCTGACCTGCGGGGAAGCCTCTATTTCAGACTCAGGAAGTTGTGCAAGGGCCGCTCCGAGCGAAGGATTCTGAGATACCTGGACGGTGCCATTGCAGCGATTCGTTTGGAGGGAAAATTTTTTATTCACAAACACCCAATACTCCTCCCCTACCTGAAAAGCCACTCCGCAATCTTGTTCCCAACCTGAATTAACAATGGTGAACACATCAGAACGCCGTTTCCAGGCTTGGTCAACCCGGAAGGAGTACTTCATTCCGCCCGAAATCCAATTGGTGGTGGCGTAGGTGAGGGTTCCGCGGAAGATCAGGTCCGCTTGCCGGACAGCTTCTTCCTGCGATAAGGGGACACAGTTGCATTCGCCACCCGGGATTCGTTTTGGGAGGTTCAATGCAACCAGGATGCCTGCCCCTCCGAGCAGCAAAATTC
This sequence comes from Bacteroidia bacterium, assembly GCA_041741415.1. Lineage (GTDB taxonomy): Bacteria > Bacteroidota > Bacteroidia > J057 > J057 > JANQTF01. Next base: position 149,706 of record JBGSKC010000028.1, read on the forward strand.
CCAATATTAGTTGTGTTCCGGCACTCCATTTCATGCTGGCAAATTAACCAGTTTCCTGCCTGCTTGTTATGGAGAGAAGCGAAATTGCGAAGAATCACCTGGGAGAGAGGAGTTGCCGGTAAGTAGCCTCGTCCATGAGTTGAGAAACGGCAGCCTCGACATCGGGATCACCCTGCAGGGAGGTTTCAATAGCTCCCCGTTCGAAATAATACCTCCGCACAATTTCCTCCCGGATCATCGGTTCAATCAGATCCCGGTAAGCGGCGAGGTCGAGGTCTTTTCGTGAGGCGAGCTCTTTCCGAATTCCGTTAATGGTGGTAGCTAATTCGGCGGCGTAGGACTCTTTTTGGACGGAGCTTTCCAGCTGTTGCAGTTTGCGCTCGGCTTCGGTGAGGTAGGTAAATTTCCTTTCTTTAGCGAAGGCGATGAAAGCGGCATATAGTTGATCGGTTACCTGGAAAGTGCCGGGAGCTGCCAGTTGAGGATGTTCTGCAGCATAGTTCGTTGCAAAGTCAAAGACAATTCCCTGGCGGTCTAATTCGGCGAGGAGGGTAAGCGACTGCGGGGCAGCAACGGGAACATCAGGCTCTATGCCCCCTCCGTCGTACACAGTTCTGCCATTGGCAGTTTGGAAGGCATTTTTGAGGCTGTCGGCGATCCTGGCAACACTGCCATCAGGGTTGCGCTCTGCATAGTTAATGGCCTGGATACAGCGTCCGCTGGGAGTATAGTATTTAGCTGTGGTAACTTTGAGCTGGGTGTTATAGCTCAAAGGGCGGATATTTTGCACCAAGCCTTTTCCAAAAGACCTTCTGCCGATTATGAGCCCCCTGTCGAGGTCTTGAATAGCGCCTGCTACAATTTCAGAGGCACTGGCACTCCCACCATTCACCAGCACCACAAGCGGAATGTCAGGATCTACTGCGGGCTTGGGGGCGATATGCTTCCGCTTGGAGGTTGTGATTCTGCCCCGGGTTTCTACTATGAGCTGATCTTTTTCAGCAAAAACGTTCGTAACATTCACAGCTTCATCCAAACGGCCTCCCGGGTTGTCGCGAAGGTCGAGAATGATCCCTCTTAGCTGATGAATACGGCTTAGCTCGCGATAGGCTTGCTCAACTTCGAGGCCAGCATCCTGGGTGAATCCGGTTAAGGCAATGTAGCCAACATGCTCATTGACCATCCCATAATAAGGGACATTTGATACCCGGATATTACTCCTTTTGACCATGAAGGTCAGTTTTTCTGTGCCGCGAAGAACCACCACCTTCACTTCCGTTCCAGTTTCGCCACGGAGAAGATTTCTGACATCAGACACTTCCATGGTTTTTCCGTCGATGCGGGTGCCTGCAACCTCCTGCAGCACATCGCCTGCCCTGAGCCCTGCCTCGGAGGCAGGATAGGACTCATACGGCTCCATGATCATGAGCTGGTTCTCCCTCTTACCTATGAGTGCACCAATGCCGGCGTAGGAACCTGTGGTCAGGAATTCATAATCCGCGACCTCCTCCTCAGAAATATAATTAGTGTAGGGGTCGAGCGTGGAAAGCATCGCATCAATCCCTGTCTGCATCAGGTCGTTCGGATCCGGGTCATCGACGTAGTTGGTATTAATTTCCCGGTACAATTTGCCGAAAATGTCCAGGTTTTTGGAAATCTCGAAGTAGTTGTCGGAGCCATCAGTAATAAACCCTGGGAGAAAAGCCAGAGAGAAGGCCATCACCCCAGCCAGCACGTAGTTCCTCTTCATGAAGCGATTTCAGTAGATGTGTAACGGAAGATGACTGAAAAGATAAGGGTTCTCAGCCAAAAATGCCAGAGCCCTTTTGCAGTTGCCTTACAAGGGCACTGCGCCTTTTGCAAGTAGCAAATCGTTAACGTAAAAATGGGGAAGAGGATACCTAAGCAGCAGGCGTTATGGGGGGAAGACGCTTGATCAGCTTCCGAAAGGCATGCTTTACCGCCTGATCAATTTGTTGAAAAGGCAGCTCCTGATTAGACTGGTAAATCAGCATGATAAGCACCTGCTGGTTGCTGGCTTGCAAAAGGTCTTGCAAAGGACCGCGCTGGGCACGATAGGCCTCCCGAAGCCGTCGTTTCAGCAAGTTTCGCATGACGGCATGCTTAAACTTTCGCTTGGGAACAGCAAAGCCCACACTGATGGGTGTGGAAGACAGGCCCTCCGATGGGGCAACTGTATATAAACAAGAAAGCACACCTACTCTGATGGAGGAGCCGTGCTCAAAAAGATAGGCAAATGCCTTTTTTTTGCAGAGGCGCTCTTCTTTGGGAAAAGCGCCCGTAGGGATGCCGGGGGGCGTGGCCACCAGGATTACTTCTGCTTCTGACGGCCTTCGTCGCTCACGGTGAGACGATGACGGCCTTTGGCACGACGCGAAGCCAGCACTTTACGACCACCTGGGGTGGCCATACGGGTACGGAATCCGTGCTTGTTGCGACGCTTGCGGTTGCTGGGCTGAAAGGTGCGCTTCATTGTATCTAATTTTCAGGATGGCAAAGGTAGACATTCACGTTAACTTCCCAAAGGATTCCTCAGAAAGAATCTTCCTTTCTCTAAAAAAAACAATCTCGCTCCTTCATTTGTCTTGCCTCATATGAAAATTGCATTGCTGCTTGGGTCTGTCAGGGAAGATCGAAAATCCGACCGGGTTGCTTATCATCTCCTTCGCCTTCTCGAAGGGCACCCTGGCATAGATGCCACCCTCCTCGATTTGGTCGAATACCCTGCACCTATCCTGATCACTCGCTGGAAGAAAGACCAAACCCCGCACCCTGCTTTGCCAGCATTGTCCCAGCACCTTATGGAAGCCAATGGCCTGATTTTCATCTCGCCAGAATACCATGGTTCCTACACAGGTGTTTTGAAAAATGCCATCGACCACTTTTGGGAAGAATTTAAACGCAAGCCCATCGGTGTGGTAGCCACAGGGTCAGGGCGTTTTGGCGGGATCAACGGATCGACTGAAATGCAGCAGCTGGTCTTGTCGCTGGGTGCATTCCCTATGCCAAAAAAATTGATCGTACCCTTCATTCAAGAAGCGTACGATCTTAATGGGATTCCGCAGGATGCGCGTACCGATCAGGAGGCCCGTTCCTTTGTCGAGGATTTTTTGTGGTTCGCCACTGCCCTGCATACAGCCAAAATTCAGCAGATACAAGGCAGACATTCCTGACCAACTGCTAGCCGGCGAGCTCATTTAAGCATTTACCAGCTCAATAGGTTCCTCCTGTTTTTTCCCGCCACTCGTTCGCTTGAATGGCCTGATGATCAACCGGTTTCCCTTGTCATAGGTGATATAGCTCCATACCCAGTTCACAAACACTACCAGTTTGTTGCGGAAACCGATCAGATAAAGGAGGTGAATAAACATCCAGCCCAGCCAGGCAATCCAGCCTTTAAGGTGCAGGGATTTGAAATCTACCACGGCCTTGTTCCTGCCAATTGTGGCCATGGAGCCTTTGTCGAAATAGTGAAATGGTCGCAAAGGCGCTCCCTGCTCGAGGCGAATCAGGTTCTCTGCGAGGGTTTCGCCTTGCTGAATTGCGGCTGGTGCCACCTGCGGATGACCGTTCGGAAAGTCTTTTGTTTGCATAAAAGCCAGATCGCCAATGGCAAATACATGCTCGTAGCCAAGCACCCGGCTGAAGTCATCAACAATCACGCGTTTACCTCTGCCAATTGCCTCACCAGGAAGGCCTTCGACTGGGTTTCCCTGAACACCAGCAGCCCAGATGACAGTGTTGGTAGTGATGGTGGTTCCGTTTGACAGGCTGACGATGACACCATCGTAATCTTTTACCAGCGTACCAACCATTACTTTTACTCCCAGCAGCTCTAATGCCTCTTGTGCGTCTGCCCCCGACTTTTCCGACATCGCAGCCAGAATCCTCGGACCTGCCTCCATGAGATAGACCTTCATTTGTTGAAAATCCAGCTCGGGGTAGTCATGAGGGAGTACATGCCGTTGAAGCTCGGCCAGGGCACCGGCAGTTTCAACCCCGGTGGGGCCTCCGCCTACCACTACAAACGTCATCAGGGCTTCTCGTTCTTCAGGGCCTGCTTCGAGAGCTGCTTCAAAATGCTGTAAAATGACACTGCGCAGGTCCAGGGACTCTGGGATGGACTTCATCCCATGGGCAAATTGAGCAAGAGATTCGTTTCCAAAAAAGTTGGTTACTGACCCGGTCGCCATAACGAGGTAATCGTAGTCAATTTCGCCGATGTTGGTGTGAACCACCTTTCGGGCAGGATCCACTTGATTCACCTGAGCCATTCGAAACAACAGGTTGGATTGACCAGTAAACATTTTCCGCAGAGGGAATGCGATGGAATCGGGCTCAAGGCCCCCTGTTGCAACCTGGTAGAGCAGAGGCTGGAAGGTGTGATAATTGTGTTTGTCGAGCAAAACGACTTGAAAGGGGGCCTTTCTAAGGCCTTGAGCGAGGGTAATGCCACCGTAGCCTCCCCCGATAATGAGAACGCGGGGATGAGCGGATGCAGGGATAGCGGCCTTCATATATTTCTTTCAGTAATTTTTGAAAGTTTTCGGAAAGCTTTACGGTTCCTTCAGAGGAATGTTGAGAAAAGCATTTTCAGGCCGGGATGTTTTAAGTAAGTTTGAGGGTTGAGGGAAAGCCAACAGTTTGGATGTCCGCGGGTTTTCTCTTTTAAACCTGAAGTCTATGAGCCGATTTATAAGCGTTGCTATTGATGAAATTAGGGATGAAACGCCCGAAGCATATACGCTTTTTTTTGACAACCCAGATCCGGATCTGTTTCGCTATTTACCGGGGCAATATCTCACCCTGAAGGTCCTGATCAATGGGGAGTTTTACCGGCGGGCATTTTCACTTTCCAGTTCTCCTGTACTCGACCATCGACTTAGTGTAACGATTAAGCGGGTACAGGGCGGGCTTGTATCGAACTACCTTCGCGACTACCTGTCGACAGGAGATTTCATCGAAATTATGCCTCCAATGGGGCATTTTACGGTAACTCCTTTGCTTGAGGCGGCCAACCACTATGTGCTCATTGGTGGAGGAAGCGGCATGACACCGCTCATGTCCATTCTCCGAACGGTGCTTGTTTCCGAACCCAACAGCAAAGTGAGCCTTTGGGTGTGCAACAAACAGCGGTCTGCAATCATATTCAGGGAGCAACTTGCAGTCCTGTCGACCAATTACCCCGATCGGCTACACGTGTTCCATACCCTTACCCAGCCAGAGGCAGACTGGACGGGAGCACGGGGCCGACTTGACCAAAAGACCATCTACCAGCTTGTTAGTGAGCTGTTCATGACTGATGAACTGCGGAAACAATTTTACATTTGTGGTCCCAGTGGGTTGATGGATGCAGCCGAAAAGGCGCTGGAGGCCCATGCAGTTCACCCCGCAAATATTTTCCGGGAACGATACACGGCAGCTGTCCCTTCAGAAGCTGAGGTGGCGGCGGCATATGAAACCTCTGATGATTCGATTAAAGCAGTTGACTATTTCGATGGCGAAACTCATTATATCCTGGCAGACAGGCAAATAGTGGTGATCCTTGATGGAAAACCAAACGACATTCTCGTTCGCCCAAACCAAACCGTTCTCAGGGCTGCCATGGATGCGCAGCTGGATCCTCCCTATGCCTGCCAATCGGGCATTTGCACCACCTGCCGGGCGATGCTCATTTCCGGAACCGTGGCCATGGAGGAAACCGAAGGGTTGTCTGCAGCTGAGTTAGAAGAAGGGTTTGTGCTCACATGTCAATGCCACCCGCTCAGTGAAACAGTAGAATTAGAATACAGATAAAGCGGGTGGAAAATGGTAAGTATTCAGGGGGGGCAGCGACCAATGGCCAAAACTGAATTCGCAGATCATGCCGAAGAAAAATCTTCTTACCCGCATCGCGCTCATGTCTCTTTTCGCCCTCCTGGGCGGGCTATTCGGCTATTCTCTGGCCGCGTTTTCCCTGGACGGAGTTTTTCAGCATTTTCCTGAATTGCCAGACTGGGGAAAAGTGACCCTGCTGGTGAGTGCTTTCCTGATAGCTTATCTGCTTGTCGTCGTTTTGCACGAACTAGGCCACATGCTGGCAGGCATTGCCCAGGGCTTTCGCTTTTGGCTAATCTCCGTTGGTCCAGTAGGATTCAGGCGAGATGCCAACGACAAGATCAAGGGATTTGTGCAGTGGGGCCGAAGTGGAATAGGAGGCATGTCCATTACCCTGCCACAACAAAACGATCCGCAGGTAGCGAAAAAATTCATGTTCATGATCCTCGCCGGGCCACTGGCCAATCTCATAACAGGTACTATTTTTCTAATCCTGGCTATTTTCCTGTTTCAGTCGGATGGTTCGGAATTGTTTCCGCAAGCAACGGCTTTGATTTCCCTCATCACGGGAGTCCTGAGCTGGTTCGTGGGGATCATTAACCTGATTCCGATGCAAACGGGATCGCCGATCATGACAGATGGAACGCGCATTCGCCGCTTGATGAGTGGTGGCAACATTGCTGCGACAGAAGTAGCCATGGTTCAGATCACGGCCTACCTGATGATGGGAACCAGCTACAAAGACATTCCATCACAGGCGTTTGACCAGTTACCTCAAGGCTCAGACATTCACCCAACAGTAGCGATGCTCCGATATGGACTAGCTCTTGACACAGAAGATTATCCTGCCATGCGCTTGTACCTGGCGATCCTGAAGGAAGCCTGGAAAGGCTATCCTGTTACCCTGAGAGGGCAATTGGCCATGGAGATAGCTTTTGCTGTGGCCGTTTTAGAAAAAAATCCTGAAGAAGCTGCTTCCTTCTGGGTCCAGGTTCCCGCTTCGATTCAGAAAATTTATCCCTGGACTGCCATTAGAACCTCGGCGGCACTTGCCCACAGCCAGGGAAAATCGGAAGAATTCCAGCAACTTCTTGCTCAAGCGGAAGACATGCAACAGGTTCCAGCCTGGGAACTCCCTCAAAGTCAAATTCGGTGGATGAAAGCCATACCCATGATCTACGAGCGGGCAGTGTATTCCTGAAACATAACACAGAAAAGCCCGAATTCAAGTGAATCCGGGCTTTTCTTTTAATGAATCCAGGGCCTTGCAGCCACTTTGTCAGAAGATATCTGGACTTTGGATCCAGTTAGCTAGTCGCTATCCGGAGTTAAGCTTTCTCTTCGTTGCTATCCTCTCCAGAGGTTTCCTCGGCCACCTGTGGATCATCCATCACCACTGCTTCCTCAACAACCTGGGCTGCGGGAGCGGAAATTTCTTCCACTTCGGCAACCATAGCTCCTTTAGGAGCTGCGTCCTGGGTTTTCTTTGCAGTGGAGCTGGCACGACGACGACGACGCTTCTTGCCGACACCACCTGCAGGGGCCAGTTCGTTGAAGTCCACAAACTCGATGAAAGCCATTTCGGCATTGTCACCTGCACGATTGCCAATCTTCAGGATGCGGGTGTACCCCCCTGGACGATCGCCAATGGCAGGAACCACGGTAGCAAAAAGCTCTTTAATGGCTTCTTTGTCTTCGAGGTAAGAGAAGATAATCCTGCGGGAGTGCATGGTATCAAGACGAGCCTTGGTTACGAGAGGCTCCACAAACTTGCGGAGTTCTTTGGCCTTGGCCAGAGTCGTGATGATGCGCTTGTGCATGATCAGTGAGCAAGCCATGTTGTTGAGCATGGCCTTGCGGTGGGCCGATTTACGGCCGAGGTGGTTGAATTTTTTACCGTGTCTCATTGTTTAAAGCATTGGGCTTGCCAGAAACATTCCTTCCCGCGTGGCGGAGGGTCATGACTTCTTGGGCAATGACGACGAAAACAAAAGAAAGACCCTATTCCTCGTCGAGACGGAATTTGGTCACGTCCATTCCGAAGCTCAGGCTTTTGTCAGCCACGAGTTCTTCCAACTCGGTGAGCGACTTTTTGCCGAAGTTCCGGAACTTGAGCAGATCTGCAATGTTGTAGCTCACAAGATCGCCGAGGGTTTTAATGTCGGCGGCTTTGAGGCAATTATAGGCGCGAACAGAAAGGTCAAGCTCAGAGAGAGGTGTCTTCAGCAGCTTGCGCATTTGAAGGAAATTCTCATCCACTTCATCTTTCTTTTCAGGCTCCTCAGTTTTGAGGGTAATTGAATCGTCGGAGAAAAGCATCAAATGGCGAAGCAGAATGTTGGCTGCTTCTTTGAGCGCTTGTTCAGCACCAATAGTGCCATCCGTTTTCACTTCAATTTCGAGTTTCTCGAAGTCGGTTCGTTGTTCCACGCGGTAGGCATCTACCGTGTAGCGAACGTTCCGGATAGGAGTGAAAATGGAGTCAATGGCAATTTCTCCGATGTTAGCCTGAGGGTTCTTGTTCTCTTCAGCAGGAACGTAGCCACGACCTTTGCTGATGGTGAGCTCAATATCGAATTGAGCCTTGGGGTCAAGATGGGCAATGACCAATTTAGGATTAGTCACTTCAAATGAAGCAGTAGCCTCATTGATGTCAGCGGCGGTGAATGTTTCCTTTCCTTTGACGGAAACGAAAATCTTGGTGTCGCCTTCGGTGACTTTTTTGAAACGAACCTGCTTGAGGTTGAGGATAACTTCTGTCACATCCTCAATAACCCCTTCCACGACAGAGAATTCGTGGTCAACACCTGGAATTTTGATAGAGGTGATGGCATACCCTTCGAGCGAGGAGAGCAACACGCGGCGAAGCGAGTTGCCGATGGTGATGCCGTAACCGCGTTCGAGGGGCCTGAGAAGGAATCGGCCGTAGAAGTCATCATCCTTTTCCAGAACTACCTTCTCGGGCATTTGAAAATCCAGCAGTGCCATATATATCAATTAGCCTTCTGATAAGAAAGGGGAAAGTAAAAGAGCGGAAGCTCAATTACTTAGAATAAAGTTCAACGATCAACTGCTCCTTGATGTTTTCAGGGATTTCGTCGCGCTGAGGGTAATTAAGCATAGAGCCTTGATACTCTCTTGCGTTCACATCAAGCCAGGGGAAGCGGGAAGTGCGCCCGAGGTTACGGTTGATCAATTCAAATCCACGGCTTTTTTCGCGGATGGTAACCACGTCGCCTGGTTTCAGCAACATGGAGGGAATATTGGTTACAACGCCGTTGACCATCACGTGTTTGTGCCCTACAACCTGACGGGCGGCACTACGGCTAGGAGCAAATCCCATGCGGAACACAGTATTATCAAGACGGCTTTCGAGTAGCTGGAGGAAGATCTCACCAGTAATCCCTTGGCGGCGGGCAGCCTCATCAAAGGTTTTGCGGAACTGACGCTCAAGTATCCCATAGGTATACTTGGCTTTTTGCTTTTCCTGCAGCTGAATAGCATATTCAGACTGCTTACGGCGTCTTCCGCGACCATGCTGGCCGGGGGGATAGTTACGCTTGGTAAGAACCTTGTCAGGGCCGAAAATGGCCTCTTTAAATTTGCGAGCAATTTTGCTCTTGGGACCTCTGTAACGAGCCATGGAACAATCGTTGTTGAAAAGGAAATCAGATGAGCATGATCGCAAACCCAAAGCGGTCCACCAGCCATCTGACACCCGAGGTGAAAAAAAATACTAGACGCGGCGACGCTTGGGTGGGCGACAGCCGTTGTGTGGGAGAGGAGTAATGTCCTGAATAAGAATCACTTCGATCCCAGAGGCAGCGATGGCACGAATAGCAGACTCACGACCTGCACCAGTACCTTTCACAAAGACTTCAGCCTTCATCAGGCCCATGTCAAAGGCTTTCTTGGCACAATCGGTTGCTGTTACCTGAGCCGCATACGGAGTGTTCTTCTTAGAACCGCGAAACCCCATTTTGCCGGCTGCCGACCAGGAGATTGTGTTCCCGGCCAGGTCGGTGATCGTAATGATGATATTGTTGAAAGAAGAAGAAATGTGGATTTGCCCGGTGGGATCCACTTTTTTCCTTTTCTTGATTGCCTGTTGGGCTTTTTGAGCTTTGGCCATGATGATTTTGAATTAAGGCTGAACCTCCAACGAAAAGCGCGATTGGGAGCCTGAAAAAATTACTTAGTAGCCTTTTTCTTGTTGGCGACCGTTTTCCGACGACCCTTCCGGGTACGTGCGTTGGTTTGGGTACGCTGGCCGCGAAGAGGCAAACCTTTCCGGTGACGCAATCCACGGTAGCAACCGATATCCATCAATCGCTTGATGTTCAATTGAATTTCGCTACGAAGAGCACCTTCCACCTTGAATCGGTCACCAATGATGCGACGAATACTGACGATTTCATCATCATTCCACTCATGCACCCGCTTATCTTCAGAAATGCCTGCCTCAGCCAGAATTTTGGTGGCTGTGGTTTTCCCAATTCCGAAAATGTAGGTGAGGCCAATCACGCCCCGCTTGTTCTTTGGTAGGTCTACGCCTGCAATACGTGCCATAAGTTCGTTGTTAGCCTTGACGTTGCTTGTGCTTGGGGTTTTTCTTGTTGATCACGTAGAGTTTCCCCTTGCGACGAATAATGATGTCGTCTGCACTACGCTTTTTGATGGAAGCCTTGACTTTCATTGTTCTTCCCTGTTAAAAAATGCAGCCCTTCGACTGCGGTGGTTCATTTGTAGCGATAAACAATGCGTGCTTTGCTCAAATCATAGGGAGTGAGCTCCAGTGCAACCCTATCTCCGGGAAGGATTCGAATGTAGTGCATTCTCATTTTCCCAGCAATATGCGCCAAAAGCTCATGCCCATTTTCAAGCTTTACCCGAAAGGTTGCGTTGGGTAACGCCTCGGTTACCACACCATCGACTTTGATCGGAGCTTGTTTAGCCAAAACGTTGTTTCAGTTTAATTTTCAATGAAAGCAAAGGTCGACAAAATTTCTGGTTTCCCATTGACAATGGCAATGCTATGTTCGTAATGAGCGGAAGGTTGTCGGTCGGTTGAAATAATCGTCCACCCGTCGCCTTCCACCTTTACAAAACGCTTGCCCAGGTTGATCATTGGTTCGATCGCGATGACCATCCCGTCGATCAACTTAGAACCCGTTTTGCGCTTGCCAAAGTTGGGAACCTCCGGTGCTTCATGGAGGCTCTTTCCGAGCCCATGACCCACCATTTCCCGAACTACGCTGTAGCCATGAGATTCGGCATGCTTCTGAACCGCATAAGATATATCTCCTACCCGGTTTCCTGTCATGGCCACCTCGATTCCTTTGTACAAGGACTCTTTGGTAACCTGCATGAGCCGAAGCTTTTTAGAGCTGACTTCGCCTACCGCAAAGGTATAGGCTGAGTCTCCATAATATCCATTCAGCAGAACCCCGCAGTCGATAGAGATTAAATCCCCATCCTTGAGAATTCGCTTTTCAGAAGGAATCCCATGCACCACTTCTTCATTGACAGAAGTGCAGAGGCTTCCTGGAAATGGATAACTGGCAAAACTTGCTTCGTGATTTTTGAACGCTGGCACCCCACCATGGTCTCGAATGAAAGCTTCCGCAATCAAATCCAGCTGAAGGGTGCTAACGCCTGGAACCACATGCTTTTTGAGCTCGCCCAGCGTTTTGCTGACTAACAAAGAACTATTTCGAATTAGCTCGATTTCTTCTGGAGTTTTGAGAATAACCTGCTCGGCCATAGCATTGATGGTTTGAGCGAATTATCCTTTCCGACCCTGAACGGCTACTCCGGTGCGGCCTCTGCCTTTGACCCTCCCCGACTGCATCAAGCCGTCGTAGTGGCGCATCAACAGATAGCTTTCAACTTGCTGAAGGGTATCAAGTACCACCCCAATCATGATCAAAAGCGTGGTTCCACCGAAAAACTGGGCAAATCCCTGGGAGGCCCCCATCAACATGGCAATTGCCGGGAAGATAGACACAAAGCCGAGGAAAATAGCTCCAGGCAGCGTTACCCTGCTCAGAATGTTGTCGATATATCCGGCGGTTTTCTTTCCAGGCTTAATCCCTGGGATGAAACCTCCGTTTCTTTTCAATTGATCTGCAATCTCATTTGGATTCACCGAAATCGCCGTGTAGAAGTAGGTGAAAATAATGATCATGAGAAAGAAGATCATATTGTACCAAAACCCGGTAATGTCGGACAATGCACGCACTACTCCGGAGAGGCTTTCTGTTCCACCGGCAAACTGAATCAAAGTTGCGGGTAAAAACATGATGGCCTGCGCAAAGATAATGGGCATAACCCCGGCACTGTTCACTTTCAGCGGAATGTATTGACGGGCAGTGGTTCCGCCACCAAGCTGACCTACCCGGTTGCCCATCATTTGGCGGGCATAGTTGATAGGAATCTTCCTGGTGGCCTGGGTAAGAGCGACGACTGCCATGGTTACTACACCGAGCGCAATAATCTCGATGAAAAACTTCATTGGCAAAGTAGAGCTGAACTCTTGCAGCAGGGCAGCTGGGAAGCCCGAGATAATGCCGATCATGATCAGCAGAGATACCCCGTTTCCAATCCCATTGTCTGTAATGCGTTCACCCATCCAAACGAGGAACATAGTTCCTGCGGTAAGGATAACAGTCGTAATCAGCCAAAACCCAATCCCGGAGCCATAAACAGCTTCGCCAAACTGACCTCTCAGGTACACAATGTAACTGGCAGCCTGCCCAAGGGTAATCACTACAGCCAGATAGCGGGTGATCTGATTCATTTTCCGCTGCCCCGACTCCCCTTCTGATCTCAGTTTCTGAATGGCAGGGAGCACAGCTCCAAGCAATTGAACTACGATGGAAGCAGAAATGTAGGGCATGATGCCGAGAGCGAGGATCGAGCCCCGTGCAAACGCACCGCCGAGGAAGGTGTTGACAAAATCCAACAATCCGCCGGCACCGCCGGAGGTGTTGGAAAAAGAATCCTGGAGGACTGCAGAGTCGATGCCAGGAAGAATGACAAAAGTCCCCAGCCGGAACACGGCCAGCAACAAGATTGTATAAAGAATCCTGCTGCGCAGTTCTTCAATTTTGAAGATGTTCCGGAGCTTTTCGATCAGTACTCTCATTGATCTATACTTCGGTAGCTGAACCACCTGCAGCCTCAATGGCTGCTTTAGCGGATTTGCTGTACTTGTTCAACTTAACTTCGACCCGTGTGCTAATTTCTCCCCGGCCGAGAACTTTGACAAGCTCGTTGGCTTTGGAGATCCGACCGTGGCGGACAAGGAAGTCATGGTCAATGACTTCGCCAGGAAATGCCTCTGCATATTCTTGGACCACATCCAGGTTAATAACTTCATACTCGACCCTGAAAGGGTTGGTGAAGCCAAACTTAGGGATCCGGCGCTGAAGGGGCATCTGACCACCTTCAAACCATGGGCGGTAGTTGTAACCGCTTCTGGACTGGGCACCTTTATGACCACGGGTAGAGGTTCCACCTCTTCCGGATCCTTGGCCCCGACCCACACGCTTGGTGTTGCGAGTGGTTCCAGATTGTGGGGAAATGTTATGAAGGTTCATGATTATTCGGTCACTTCCAGTTCAACCAAATGAGCCACTTTTTTGATCATACCCAAGATCTGTGGAGTGGCTTCTTTGACCACAGTGCGGTTCATTTTCCCGAGACCGAGGGCTACCATGGTAGCTTGCTGGTCGCTGGGGCGCTTGATGATGCTTCGAACCTGGGTGATTTTAACTTTGGGATACATGGGTTCCGGGAGATTAACCGTTAAACACCTTGGAAAGCGGAATCCCCCTCACTTGGGCGATCTCGCTGGCATCTCGCATGTTGGACAATGCCTTGATAGTGGCCTTCACCACGTTGTGGGGGTTGGAGGAACCCAGGCTCTTGCCGATCACGTCTTTGATCCCAGCGGCTTCGAGAACGGCGCGCATAGCACCGCCTGCAAGAACACCAGTACCAGCAGCGGCAGGACGGAGGAGAACTTTAGCAGCTCCGAACTTGGTAAAGATTTCGTGAGGGATGGTTCCCTTTTCGACGTGTACTTTCACCAGGTTCTTTTTCGCGTCGTCCACCCCTTTGCTGATGGCGTCAGTTACTTCATTGGCTTTCCCGAGGCCGAAGCCTACGATGCCTTTTCCGTCACCAACTACGACAATGGCGCTGAAGCTGAAACGTCGACCACCCTTGACCACTTTCGCAACGCGGTTGATCTTAACGACGCGCTCCTCCAGCTCGGCGTCGGTGCTCTTTACTCGGAAATCGTTTGCTAATTCCATAGTCTTGGTTAGAAGATAAGGCCGCCTTCACGCGCACCTTCAGCCAATGCCTTTACTCGTCCGTGATACTTGAAGCCGCCCCGGTCAAACACCACAGCCTCAATGCCTTTTTCTTTGGCGATTTCGGCGAGCTTCTTTCCAACTGCGCGGCTCATGTCAGTTTTAGAAAGAGGCTGCAAATGTAGGTCTTTTAGGCGAGAAGAACAACTAACAAGTGTAACACCTGCTTCGTCGTCAATGATCTGTGCGTAGATCTGCTTATTGCTGCGGAAAATGCTCAGCCTCGGGCGCTCGGGCGTGCCAGCTAGCCTCATGCGAAGCCGGCGGCGAATGCGGTCCCTTCTGAGGGTTTTTGCGGAAGTCTTTGCCATCGCTTGATCTGTTTTTGGAAGGAGGGTAGAACCCAGTCCAACAAAATGTTATTTTTTGCCCCCGGATTTGCCAGCCTTCTTGCGAATTGCTTCTCCTTTGAAGCGAATCCCTTTGCCTTTGTAAGGCTCTGGTGCACGCAAACTCCGGATCTTGGCGGCGACCTGGCCGATCAGCTCTTTGTCGTGGCTGGCCAGCCTGATGGCGGGAGCAGATCCCCTTTTGGTTTCGGTTTCCACCGTTACTTCGGGGGGAAGAACCATCACGATGGGGTGAGAGTAACCAAGGCTGAGTTCAAGGACATTAGCCCCTTTGTTTTCAGCTTTATAGCCTACCCCAACCACTTCCATTTCTTTGGTATAGCCTGTGCTTACACCAATAACCATGTTAGCGATGAGGGTGCGATAGAGGCCATGAAGGGCTTTGTGGCGCTTCTGTTCGGTGGGTCTGTTCACTAAGATCTGACCACCTTCCATAGCCACCTCAATGTCAGCATCAATCTGACGGCTGAGCTGGCCTTTAGGGCCTTTCACGGTGACCACATTCGACTTGTCTACACTGAGGGAGACGCCAGCCGGAACGGGGATTGGGAGTTTACCGATACGGGACATGGTTCGATCTTAATAAACGTAACACAACAGTTCGCCACCAACGTTTTGCTCTTTAGCATTCTTGCCGGTCATCACGCCATTGGGAGTGGAGAGGATTACCACACCGAGGCCATTGAGCACACGGGGCATCTTCTTCACTTTGCTGTATTGGCGAAGGCCGGGCTTGCTAATTCTCACCAGCTTGCTGATAGCAGGCTTTTTGGTGGCCCGGTCATACTTCAGGGCGATTTTGATCGACCCTTGAGGACCTTCTTCAACAAACTTGAATTTGCTGATGTAGCCCTGTTCGTGGAGCACCCGTGTGATCTCCTTCTTCAGGTTTGAAGCAGGGATTTCAACAACCTTGTGGCCTGCAGCCTGTGCGTTGCGAATCCGGGTGAGGTAGTCAGATATTGGATCTGTATACATGATTTACCAGCTCGTTTTTTTGACACCAGGAATCTTGCCCTGCAGGGCCAGCTCTCTGAACTTGATCCGGGAAACGCCGAATCGACGAATATAGGCACGGGGACGACCCGTCAGTTTGCAGCGGTTGTGAAGACGAACCGGAGAAGAATTGCGTGGAAGGAGTGCAAGGGCTTGATAATCACCCTGGTCCTTGAGCATCTGACGCTTCTCGCGGTACTTCTCTACCAGCTTACGCCGCTTTGCCTCTCTTGCGATGCTTGATTTACGTGCCATATCGTTAGGATTGCTTGCGTTCAATACCTTGGAAAGGCATACCGAATGCCTTGAGGAGAGCGAGTGCTTCTTCGTCGGTGGGCGCACTGGTCACGAAGGTGATATCCAGTCCAGAGATTTTGTTGATCTTATCCACGTTGATTTCGGGGAAAATGATCTGCTCCTTCACGCCGAGAGTAAAATTGCCGCGGCCATCAAAGCCTTTGACAGGAATTCCGCGAAAGTCACGCACACGGGGCATAGCCACGTTAATCAAGCGGTCGAGGAATTCATACATGTATCCCTTGCGCAGGGTCACTTTCACCCCGATTGGCATACCTTCCCGAAGCTTAAAGTTCGAGACGGACTTCTTGGCGATGGTTACGATAGGCTTTTGCCCTGCGATGAGGGTAAACTCTTCTACCGAAGCATCAATGAGTTTTTTGTCGGAGACAGCCTCACCGACACCGCGGTTGAGGACAATCTTCTCCAATTTGGGTACTTGCATGACGGAGCTGTAATTAAACTGCTTCATCAGGCCAGGAAGGATTTCCTCCTTGTACCGGTTGAACATTCTGGTCTCGTTGGACATCGTGTTTGCTTTGCGGCGCGAATTTCCGGCCCGCGCCTGGTGCTACGAAAGGTTAAGGGAGAATTTCTCCGCTTTTCTTGGCAAAACGGACCCAACCTTTACCACCCTCTGCGCGCTGGCGACCAATGCGCGTGGGGGTTTTGGACTTGGGATCCATGATCATGAGGTTGGAAACATGAACAGGAGCTTCCTGTTCGATGATCCCCCCATCGGGGTACTTTTGGGAAGGCTTGGTGTGCTTGCTCACCAGGTTGATACCTTCCACAATGGCGCGCTCGGTCTCAGGGTTCACCTGGAGCACCTGGCCGGTTTGGCCGCGGTACTTACCAGAGATAACCATGACAGTGTCGCCTTTCTTTATGTGCAGCTTCTTCATGTTGCTAGCGATTGAGTTCCTGGTGAAGCAGGATTAAAGCACTTCTGGGGCCAGGGAAACGATTTTCATGTAGCCTTTATCACGCAGTTCACGTGCTACCGGGCCAAAGATACGGGTTCCACGAGGACCGCCGTCGTTGCCAATCAGCACAGCTGCATTGTCATCGAAGCGAATGTAGGAACCATCTGGGCGGCGGCGCTCCTTTCGGGTACGCACAACCACTGCTTTCACCACATCTCCCTTTTTGACGTTGGAAGAAGGGTCTGCGGATTTAACGGAGCACACAATGCGATCTCCGATTCGGGCGTAGCGCCGCTTGGTGCCACCGAGGACGCGAATACAAAGAAGCTCTTTCGCTCCACTGTTATCGGCAACCTTGAGTCGACTCTCCTGCTGAATCATTGCTGTATCTTGTTATGCGGCAAGCAGCGATGCGCCGCAGGGTTTACTTGGCTTTCTCGATGATTTCAACCAAGCGCCAACGCTTGGATTTGCTAAGGGGGCGGGTCTCCATGATTCGGACAGTATCACCGATTCCGCACTCGTTGTTTTCATCATGGGCCATGAATCGTGAGGTTTTTTTCACGAACTTCCCATACATCGGGTGCTTTACTTTCCGTTCTACCGACACGACAATGGACTTGTCCATTTTATCGCTGACAACCTTCCCGACCCGGACTTTCCGAAGGTTTCTGATTTCCACCGTTTCGCTCATGACTCAGGATTAGTTGGGGTTCTGATCTACTGTTTGACGCTCGCGCACGATGGTTTTCAACCTGGCAATGTCTCTCCGTAATGCGCGGATTTCGGAAGGGCTTTCGATGGCCGAAACGGCATGGTTCAGCCGAAGCCGCAGGAGTTTATCCTGATCCTCTTTGATGCGAGCGACGATCTCTTCGGTCGTCAAGTCGCGAATTTCATTGGCCTTCATGACGCTTAGGCTTGGAGGTCTCTTCTGGAAACAAACTTCGTTTTGATTGGGAGCTTATTCGCTGCAAGGCGAAGGGCTTCCCGTGCGGTGGCTTCTGGCACACCCTCTACTTCAAAGAGAATGTGGCCGGGAAGCACAGGGGCACCCCAGTACTCTGGGTTACCTTTCCCTTTACCCATCCGAACCTCTGCAGGCTTTTTGGTGATGGGTTTGGAGGGAAATACGCGGATCCACATGTTTCCTTCGCGCTTCATGGCGCGGGAGATGGTGATCCGGCAAGCTTCAATTTGACGTGAGGTCAGAAAATCCGCTTCGAGGGACTTCAGTCCATAGGAGCCGAAGGAGATCTCGGCACCACGTTGGGCCACTCCTTTAAGGCGTCCTTTCTGGACCTTCCTGAACTTGACTTTTTTAGGCTGAAGCATGGTCTTATTCTTTTGATGTCAGCAACTAAGGCTGGACTTCGTTTCAATTAGGATTTCCTGGGACGCTTGTTACCCCCGCCACCACCGCTACCGCCTCCGCCACCACGACGGTCTCTGTCACCTCCTCTGTCGCGGTCTCCGCCACGGTCACGGCCACGATCCTGGTCGCGATCTCCGCGTTCGGGGCGATCTCCACCACGGCCTTCTGTGCGGTTTTTGCGCTCAGACTGTACATCTGGTGAGAGGTCAACCTTGCCATAAAGTTCACGGGTGAAGATCCACACCTTGATCCCAATCACACCATAGATGGTTTTGGCTTCTACCAGGGCGTAGTCGATATCGGCACGGAGCGTTTGAAGGGGAATGCGTCCCTGCTTATACTGCTCCGTACGAGCCATTTCAGCACCGCCCAAACGACCGGCACACATGATTTTGCAACCAGCGGCACCTGCTCTCATGGTAGCAGCAAGGGCCCCTTTCATAGCACGGCGGAAAGAAACGCGGCCTTCGAGTTGTTGAGCAATCTGCTGACCAACCAGGGCGGCATCCAGCTCAGGGCGCTTGATTTCGAAGATGTTGATCTGAACGTCTTTGTTCGTCACCTTCTTAATCTCTTCGCGGAGCTTGTCCACTTCTTTACCACCTTTCCCGATCACAATCCCTGGTCGGGATGTGTGAATGGTGATGGTGATTTTGCGAAGGGTCCGCTCGATCACGATCTTGGCGATACCTCCACGGGGGATACGAGCGTTCAGATACGCGCGGATCTGCTCGTCTTCAATAAGCTTTTCGGAAAAATCTTTCCCACCGTACCAGTTGGATTCCCAACCCTTTACGATGCCAAGCCTCATGCCGATTGGATGCGTCTTCTGTCCCAAAGTCTTATTCTTTTAGATTACTCTTCAATTGTTAAGATGCGATCCAGAACGAGCGTTACATGGCAATAGCGCTTCCGAATCATGTGACCGCGGCCCTGGGGTGCTGGCTGAAGGCGCTTGAGCATTCTGGCAGCATCAACATAGGCCTCCTTGATGTAGTGGGTGCCGACATCAACCCTTTCCTCCGTTTTCTCTTCAGCGCTGGCAATGCCAGATTTCAGCAAGCGAGAAACCGCAGGAGCAGCAGCGCGGGTGGTAAGTTTGAGGACGTTCATGGCATCGAACACCTCACGCTTGCGAATTTGGTCAACGACCATTCGCATTTTGCGTGCAGAGGAGCGATAGTTCCGGAGAACCACCTTGATCTCATCTGCCTTTTCTTCTTTCAAGGCATCAGCATAGGCCCGCTTGCGCTTGGGCTCCTTGGGGATACCTGCCGCAATTTTTTCCTTGCGGGTCATCTTCGTTTGTTCCGCCATGATTCCTAACGTCTTTTGTCCTTACGGTTGCCCCCGTGCCCTCTGAAGGTCCGGGTTGGAGAAAACTCTCCCAGTTTATGACCGACCATGTTTTCGGTTACATAGACGGGGATGAATTTATTGCCATTGTGAACGGCAAAGGTGTGTCCTACGAAGTCAGGAGAAATCATCGAGCGACGAGCCCAGGTTTTGATGATGCGCTTCTGACCGCTTTCGTTCTGGACCAATACCTTTTTTTCGAGCTTTGGGTCGATAAAAGGTCCTTTTTTCAGCGAACGTGCCATGGATATTCAGTGGTAACGGATTGTTGGAGGAAGGATGTGTTGCGAAGGGTAAACCCGATTGCTTTCAGCTCTCCGATCAACAACCCTGGAATGGAACCATTACTTGCGTTTCTTCTTGCGGCTGATGATGAGCTTGCTGGAAGCTTTCTTCTTGTCGCGGGTTTTGTAGCCTTTTGCAGGCAGGCCCTTGCGGTTTCTTGGGTGACCACCTGATGCGCGGCCTTCACCACCACCCATTGGGTGGTCAACAGGGTTCATGGCTACCCCTCTCACACGGGGGCGAATCCCGAGCCAACGGCTTCGGCCAGCTTTTCCAATCTCAATATTCTGATGAGAAGGATTGCTTACCGTTCCGATGGTAGCCAGGCAATGAGCCAGCACCATGCGGGTTTCACCGGAGGGAAGACGAAGTACAACATACTTACCTTCCTTGGCTGTCAGCTGAGCGAAAGTGCCTGCACTGCGGGCCATTTCGCCTCCGCGACCAGGGTTCAGCTCAATGTTGTGCACCGAAGTACCCAACGGTATGTTTCTGAGGAACATGGCATTGCCGAGGGCCGGCTCAACTGATTCGCCAGAAATAATGCGCTGACCAACCACAATCTTATCAGGAGCAAGGATGTAGCGCTTTTCGCCGTCCTCGTACTGAACCAGTGCGATGCGGGCACTGCGATTTGGGTCATATTCAATCGCGACAATCTCAGCTGAGATGTTGAATTTGTCTCGTTTGAAGTCAACGATTCGGTAACGGCGCTTGTGGCCACCGCCCACCTGGCGCATGGTCATGCGACCTCTGTTGTTTCTACCCCCTGACTTGCGCAAAGGCGCTGTGAGGGATTTCTCCGGAGTCGATTTGGTGATCTCCGAGAAGTCCGACACGCTCATGTGGCGCATGGAAGGAGTTACGGGTTTCAATTTCTTAATGCCCATGATTTTTGCTTTCTGCAGGAGCTTGCGAAGGATACTTCAGGGCGACCTCCATACCAACCACCTGCGCTTCAGAAATTAAATGTGCTTGTAGAAGTCAATCGCCTGACCCTCTTTCAGGGTCACGAAGGCCTTCTTGAAGTTGGAGCTTTTGCCTTTTACCACACCACGCTTGGAATAGCGTGAGCGGGCTTTGCCACGTTGAACGAGGGTGTTAACGGAGTCAACATTCACCTCATACACACGCTCCACCTCAGATTTAATCTGGTCTTTGGTAGCTTTGATGTCCACCTCGAACCCGTACTGAGCAAGGCCACGCTCGGTTAAGCCTGCCGTCTTTTCGGTGATGATCGGTCGCTTGAGAATTGCCATGGCCTTAGTTTGCTAGTCGTTCATTGATCACCCCAACGGAAGCCTCGGTGAGGAGGATGGTGTCGGCATGAAGGATGTCGTAGGTATTGAGGTCTTCAGCGGTCACAATCTGCGTTTTGGGCAAATTTCTACCGGAGTAGTACAGCACCTGGTCTTGTGCTGGCAGCACGAAAAGTACTTTCTTATCTGCCAGTTGAAGATTGGTGAGAACTTTGAGGAACTCCTTGGTTTTAGGTGCTTCAAAAGAGAAGGACTCTACCACCTTGATGTTGTTCTCTCTGGCTTTATAGGTCAAGGCGCTGCGACGAGCGAGAGACTTGACTTTCTTGTTGAGTTTGAAGCCATAGGACCGGGGCTGAGGACCGAACACCCGACCACCATGACGGAAGAGGGGAGATTTGCGGTCACCCTGGCGGGCATTACCAGTTCCTTTCTGGCGGAACGGCTTTTTGCTGGTCCCATGGATTTCACCACGGCCTTTGGCCTTGTGGGTACCCTGGCGCTGGTTGGCGAGGATCAGGCGTACGTCCTGGTAAATAGCCTGGTCGTTGGGAGTTTCCAACGCAAACACCGAAGCGTCCAAGTTTACCTTGCGGCCTGTTTCCGACCCGTTGATATGAAAAACGGCTACTTCCATGTTACTTCTCGATGATGACGTAGCTTCCTTTGTGACCCGGAACAGAGCCGGAAATGACCAACAAGTTCTTCTCAGGGAGAATCTTGAGGATCTTGAGATTTTGAACAGTGACGCGGTCACCACCTGTGCGGCCAGCCATTCGCATGCCCTTGAACACGCGGGAAGGCGTTGAGCCGGGCCCGAGCGAGCCAGGAGCACGCTCCCGGTTGTGCTGACCGTGGGTGCGGGCACCTACCCCGCTGAAGCCATGACGCTTCACGACACCCTGGAAGCCTTTCCCTTTGGAAATGCCAACCACGTCCACAAATTCACCCTCTTCGAACAGATCCACTTTCACCTCTTGGCCGAGTTCGAAAGAAGGATTCTGATCGCCGAAGTCAAATTCAACGAGGCGACGCTTAGGCGTCGTGCCAGCCTTGGTAAAGTGACCTTTCAGGGGCTTGGAGGTATTCTTCTCCTTTGCCTCATCAAACCCAAGCTGAACGGCAGAATATCCGTCTACCTCAAGGGTCCGAATTTGAGTCACCACATTCGGCTCGGCTTGTATCAGTGTGCAGGCAACTGATCTCCGATTCTCATCGAAGATGCTGGTCATGCCAACTTTCTTGCCTATGATTCCAGCCATTGTTGTTCAGTCAATTATTCTCTTGTTGGACAAAAAACCCACTGCTAAAACTCTTTACAGAGCCCCAACCGGTTTGATTAGACCTTAATTTCCACGTCCACTCCGCTGGGCAATTCCAGCTTCATGAGCACATCCACGGTCTTAGAGCTGGAGCTGAAGATGTCGATCAGGCGCTTGTAAGAACTGATCTCGAACTGCTCACGAGACTTCTTGTTGACGTGAGGAGAGCGGTTCACGGTAATAATCGAGCGCTCGGTTGGGAGGGGAATCGGACCACTCACCACGGCGTCGGTTGTTTTTACCATGCGGACAATCTTCTCCGCCGACTTGTCGACCAAATTGTGGTCGTAGGATTTCAGCTTGATGCGAATCTTCTGGGTCATCTTCTGAAAAATTAAAGACCTGGACAGGTGCCAGGGCAGTGGTCACCTATGCTTTGACGCCTTTGATTTTTGAAACCACTTCCTCCTGTACGTTGGCGGGAGTAGGATCAAAATGTGAGAAATTCATGGTAGAGGAAGCGCGGCCTGAAGTGATCGTCCGGAGGTCGGTTACATAACCAAACATTTCGGAGAGGGGAACTTTGGCTTTTACCACTTTGGAATTGCCACGGTCACCCATGCTTTCGATCTTCCCGCGGCGACGGTTAAGGTCACCGACCACGTTCCCCATGTAATCTTCGGGAGTCACGACCTCAACGGCCATGATAGGCTCCTTCAGCACAGGCTTGGCTTTGCGTGCAGCTTCTTTGAAGGCCATTTTAGCAGCCAATTCAAAGGAAAGCTGGTCGGAGTCAACCGCGTGGAAGGATCCATCAAACAAGCGAACTTTGAGCCCGTCCAATGGGAACCCGGCGAGAACCCCTTCTTTCATTGCAGCTTTAAAGCCTTTTTCAACAGCAGGAATAAATTCACGTGGAATTACCCCGCCCTTGATATCGTCAACAAATTCGTATTCAAGTTCACTCGTGGCTGGCCCAACTTCCACCTGAATATCGGCAAACTTTCCGCGGCCACCTGTTTGCTTCTTGTACACCTCACGGTGCAACACGCTGGCAGTGAGTGACTCACGGTAGGATACCTGTGGCTTACCCTGGTTGATTTCCACCTTGAATTCGCGCTTAAGGCGATCCACGATGATTTCCAGGTGAAGCTCGCCCATACCGGCAATGATGGTTTGGCCTGTTTCTTCGTCTGTAGAAACCTTGAAGGTTGGATCTTCTTCGGCCAGTTTCACGAGGCCGGCAGTGAGCTTGGAATCGTCTTTTTGAGACTTTGGCTCAACAGCCAGCTTGATCACAGGCTCAGGGAAGTCCATAGACTCCAGCAGGAGGGGACGATCAATTGCAGTGAGGGTGTCACCTGTACGGATGTCTTTGAAACCAACACCAGCTGCAATGTCACCTGCCTCTACACGGTCGATTTGCTGTTGCTTGTTGGCATGCATCTGGAGGATGCGGCTGATGCGCTCTTTGTTTTCGGTCCTGTTGTTCAGAACATAAGAGCCACCATCAAGAGCACCAGAATAGACACGGAAGAAAACGAGTCGACCTACGTAGGGGTCGGTCATGATCTTAAAGGCCAGCGCGGTGAAAGGGCCGTTTGGATCTGGCCTGCGAATTTCTTCGAGCTGGGTTTCGGGATTGATTCCGATGATTTCCTCAATATCAGTAGGAGCAGGCAGGATTGCGCACACCATGTCGAGCATGGTTTGGACACCTTTGTTTTTGAAGGCAGACCCACACATCATGGGAACCAGCTTCATGGCAATGGTTGCCTTGCGGAGGGCTGCGATCACTTCTTCGCGGGTGATGGAGTCTGGATCATCGAAATATTTTTCGAGGATAGCTTCATCGTATTCAGCAACAGTTTCAATGAGCTTAGAACGCCACTCCTTAACGGTTTCAACGAGATCTTCAGGAACAGAAATCTCTGTGAAGGTCATTCCCTGATCTTCTTCGTTCCAGGAAATGGCTTTCCCGTCGATAAGGTCAACAACTCCTTTAAAATCTGCCTCGGCACCGATAGGTACCTGAATAGGCACAGGGTTTCCACCGAGCATGGTCCTTACCTGGCGCACCACTTCAAAGAAGTCGGCACCTGAGCGATCCATTTTATTGACGAAGCCAATACGGGGAACCTTATATTTCTCCATTTGGCGCCACACCGTTTCAGATTGTGGCTCAACTCCACCGACAGAGCAAAAGAGAGCGACAGCACCATCGAGAACGCGAAGCGAGCGCTCCACTTCCACGGTGAAGTCAACGTGCCCGGGAGTATCAATAATGTTGATTCTGTACTCGTTGTCGTTGTATGGCCAGTAGGTTGTAGTAGCAGCGGAAGTAATGGTAATCCCACGCTCCTGCTCCTGCTCCATCCAGTCCATGGTGGCAGCACCATCGTGCACTTCACCGATTTTGTGTACAATACCGGTGTAGTAAAGAATACGCTCGGTAGTGGTTGTTTTACCGGCATCGATGTGAGCACTGATCCCGATGTTTCGGGTATATGCCAGGGGCACCTTTTTCATCGTGAAAGCTGATTAACTACTGAAAACTCCTGAAAGCGAATGATGGACCTAAAGGCGGAAGTGGGAGAAAGCCTTGTTGGCGTCGGCCATACGGTGAACTTCCTCTTTCTTCTTCACGGCGGCACCCTCCCCTTTGGAAGCTGCAAGCAGTTCGGCAGCCAATTTTTCCTCCATGGATTTGCCGTTACGGGACTTCGCGAAGCGAATGATCCAGCGGATGCCGAGACCTTCTCTGCGCTTTGGGTTTACTTCGATGGGCACCTGAAAGGTAGAACCACCAACGCGGCGAGATTTCACTTCGACAGCAGGGCTGGCCTTGTCGAGGGCTGCTCGGAACACTTCGAGGCCAGACTCTTCGCCTTTGCGCTCAATGATATCCATGGCACCATAGAAAATGCCATAAGCAGTGCTCTTTTTACCGTCCGACATCAGGTTGTTCACAAACTTCGTGACCTGGATATCCTGATAGCGGGGATCTGGAGCAGTGAATCTATTTTTGGCTCTTGTCTTTCTCATGACAATGAGGAAATTTCAGGGTGATTACTTCTTCTTCTTGGCTGGGGCTGGTTTGCCTCCTTTGGTAGGAGCAGTAGCCTGACCTGGTTTAGGTCTTCTTGCTCCGTACTTAGAACGGCTTTGTTTGCGGCCTTCTACACCAGCGGTGTCGAGGGCACCGCGGACGATGTGGTAACGAACCCCTGGGAGGTCTTTTACCCGGCCACCGCGCACGAGCACAATGGAGTGCTCCTGAAGGTTGTGACCTTCGCCACCGATGTAGGCGTTCACTTCCTTGCCATGTGTGAGGCGCACACGGGCCACTTTCCGAAGCGCAGAGTTTGGCTTCTTAGGGGTGGTGGTGTACACACGAAGGCAAACCCCGCGACGCTGAGGACAGCTATCGAGCGCGGGAGACTTGCTTTTGTCTTTTTTGGCCTCGCGGCCTTTTCTTACCAGTTGCTGAATCGTAGGCATAGTATGCGATTTGCGAAAAGCGGCTGCAAAGGTACTGATTCAATTTTCCAGCTCCAACCTTCAAAACAAAAAAATAACAGGAGGCTATTTTTTAGCTTCTTAGCAATGATAGCGACCTGCGTCGGCTCTCGGTAAACAACCGAGTCAGACACAGATGGCAGACATATCTGCAACACCGCCAGTAGCGGTATCTGTGTCTTTACTCACTTGTCCTCCCGGGATACCTGGCCATCAGGCGCTTAAGGCATTGCCATGAAGGTGGATGACCTATTTAATTGGCTTCCTCGTAAGGTCTCCTTTCGAATGGGCACGCAAGTTACGCACAGTTTCGGGATTTGCAAAAAAGGTTTCAAAGTTTCCCAAAAAATAAGCCCGGCACTTTTCAGCGCCAGGCTTATTTCCTTCTCCTGCTACCCTACTCCTTCCTCATCATGCCTCCTCCCGCTTCAATAACTCCATAAATGTGATTCATATTCCACCATTTCCTGACGCCGGCGCTCCGCTTCCATCAAGGTCCGAACGGGGTGGCCACCAACCTGGATAGGGAATGCATGGAAAATCCGCAGGTCAAACACCTCGGCCACAGAACGGGCCTCCGCATCGTTGAACCTTGATTTCCACATTGTTTCATCCAGCACGTCCCGCACTTCCACCCAGCGAAAACGCGCCAGTACTTTTTCCGGCAGGGTTTCTCCCGGGTCCACCCAGATCACCTCAAAAAAATCGATTCTCTGCTGGAGCCGTGAAGTGTTTTTGTCGAAAATGTAATCTTCCACCACATGCAGAACTTGTTCGTAGGGAGCGAGCTCAGGCAAGGCCTGAGTGGTAACCACAGTTTCTGTACCCGGAGCCTGGTCAAATGGGGTACCCCATTCACTTTCCTGCCCCACGTTCCATTCTGCTGCTGATTCTTCGTTCCAACCTTGGTCCAGGGTGCTGGCTTCCGCTTCTGCCAATCCGGCTTCACTTCCCCAGCCGTCTTCATCTGCTGCCTGGAGCACAGATTCAAACTCCCGCATCCTGGCTACCAGTTCTTCATATGTATAGGTGTTGTCCCACGAATCGGGATCATAGGCCACGATACGCCCGGCCTTCATGCCGTCGATCAGGGCCATGATCATGCCGTCTGTGTGGGTGTAACGGCCGTTCTCACTGTAATAATTCGATTCGTGGCGAACGAGCGGCTGGTTGACTTTCTCCACCAGGCTGATGCGATTTACAATTCTGCGACGCCAGAAATGGTCGTCTTCCCGAATAGATGGCTGCGCAACAACCAGCAGGTCGGCGCTCAAACATGCCATCAGGGCCCAGGCGATGATGAGGGAATGCTTCATACCCGAAAATGAATGTGATAAACAGTACATGATTCGGGTAAGGCTGGGTCATCGGCAAAAAAGATGTTTATGTGATCAAAAGACCAGATCTGGCCTCAGGCCTATTTTTTACGCCGAACTACCCTTCGTTATTGTCGATCGGGTGTGCCCGGTGAGCCTTATGCAGCGAGAGAAAGAGAGTCCTAAGCAAAAAAAACCGGATTCATACAGAACCCGGCTTGCCTGATGAGAGAAAAAAGCCCTGAATACTGTGAGCAGGACCTGTTTTTTCCTTGATTTGCTGCTATAACGGCTTTCTATTCAAAGGTTACACCCCTCATGCTTCACCACGAAGTTTACCAGCGTTACCATACGTTGCGCCAGCAACTGCTTGGCAGCTATGCCGCAGGCGAGGCCGACCAAGTGGCGCGGTTCTGGCTGGAGCATGTGACACAGACCGACTGGAGGGATTGGATGCGGCACCCTGAGCGTGCCTGGAATCCTGACTGGGAGGAACTTTTTCATGAAGGGGGTGCGGCTCTCCTGGCCGGACAGCCGGTTCAACATCTGATGGGATATGGCTATTTCTACGGAAGGAGGTTTGCAGTAGGGCCGGAGGTACTCATTCCCAGGCAAGAAACCGAGGAATTGCTCGTGTGGGGGCTGGAGAAAATCGAGGGGCTGGTGAACCCGCGTCTGCTCGACATCGGGACGGGAAGTGGCTGTCTGGCGGTGAGTTTTGTACTGGAGGCGGCGATCCGGGGTCAGCAAGCTGCGGTAGTGGGGATGGATCTATCGGAGGCGGCCCTTGCTGTGGCTCTTCAAAATGCGGATGCCCACGGGGTGCAAATTCGTTGGTGGCACCAGGATGTTTTCCTGGCCGACCTTGCAGAAGAACCGCCGTTCGATATGATTGTGTCCAACCCGCCCTATGTAACTGAGGATGACCGCTTAGAAATGAGTGCACTCGTGCTGGACCATGAGCCCGCCCTAGCGCTTTTTGCGCCGCCGGAAGATGCGCTGGCTTTTTACCGGCGAATAACGCAGATGGCCCGGGAGGCGCTAAAACCTGGCGGGAGCTTGCTGTTTGAGATCAATGCCGGGATGGGCGAAGAGGTAGTGGGCCTGTTGGAGGCGGCTGGGTTTGAGGAGGTGGAACTGCGCCGGGATCTTCAGGGCCGGAACAGGATGGTAGGGGGAAAACAAAGCTAAATGCTCAAAAAAAAAGAAGCCACCTCATTGAGGTGGCTTATCATGCTTTCAGCAATGGACAATTAGTTTTTGCCCTCTACTGCACCTTCCACGGCTTCGGCGGCGGCGTCCATGGTGGTATCCATGGTTTCGACAGCGTCGGTAGCAACTTCGGTGGCAGCGTCAGCAGCGTCTTCCACAGCTTCGGTAGCATTCTCGGTAGCAGTTTCGGCGGTAGAAGCAGCTTCTTCACAGCCAAACATAAACATACCGGCCACCATGACCATTGCGATCCACTTGAATTTCATAATGCTCAAAAGTTAAATTCGTCGTTCGATTCCGATACAAATATAAGTGGACCGGAATTTGATTTGCAAGTTTTTTACGCAAAAAGTAACTAGAAAATCAAAAAAATCCGAAATCAAATGAAAGTACTATCCTCAGAATCAGCAGTTTGTTTGTCTATCTTTCAAAAAGGGGGAAATATTTCAGACTACTAAAATCCGAATCACGAAAAAGGATAAACTCTATTATTTTTTTCGATTGATCGCATACTCCATCAGCTCAAGCATTGCTGTTTTAGCCTCTGATTCTTCAAACCCCATTAGCAAAGCCTGTGCCTCCGCCAGGTAGATCTCCATCGTTTGGTGGGAATAGTCAATTCCCCCGTTGTCGGCTACATACTGAATCAGCCATTTCACCTGCTCGGGGTCTTTGTTGTGGTGCTTCACGATGTTGATAAGCTTTCTTCGCTCCCTCCAGGAGGATTTGTTCAGCACATGAATCAAGGGCAAGGTCATTTTCTTTTCCTTGATGTCGATAGCGAGGGGCTTGCCGATATCATCAGTGCCGTAGTCAAGCAGGTCGTCTTTGATCTGGTAGGCGATGCCGAGTTTTTCGCCAAAGAGGCGCATGGATTCCACCACTTCGGGGTCGTCAGTGGCGGAGGCTGCACCGGTTTCGCAGCAGGCCGCGATGAGGGATGCTGTTTTTTGACGAATGATGTCGAGGTAAATGGCTTCGTCGATGTTGAGCTTACGGGCCTTTTCGAGCTGGAGGAGTTCACCCTCAGCAATCATCTTCACGGCTTTGGAGTTGATCTTGAGCAGGAGAAAATCGTCGTGCTCAAGGGCCATCAGCATGCCCCTCGACAAAAGAAAATCGCCAACAAGCACGGCGATTTTGTTCTTCCACAAGGCATTGATAGAAAAAAAGCCGCGGCGTTTGTCGGAATCATCCACCACGTCATCGTGGATAAGGGAGGCTGTGTGGAGCAATTCGATGAGGGCAGCGCCCCGGTAGGTGGAGGGGTTGATACCGCCACAAAGCCGGGCGGAGAGCAGCACGAGCATAGGCCGCATTTGCTTGCCTTTCCGCTTCATGAGAAAGCGGGTGATGCGGTCGAGCAAAGCAACGTCGGTCTTCATCGCCGAGCGGAAATACCGTTCGAAGTATTCCAACTCCTGCTCGATGGGAGCCTGAATAACACGCATGCTGGAGGACTCTGCCATAGGTAATTGCAAACTTACGCTTTTGACGGCAAGCAACCTCAGGGCCGCCCACCGAAGCCAAAAAAAACCTTTCCAATCAGGGGGATTCCCTGCTCAGAGTTGTTTTATTCCTGATAAAGAGGAAGGCTGCCGACTGCCTGTGTTTGTCCGCAAAAAAATGCCTACCTTCTTCCCAGATCTTCAAACAACGCAGCAGGCTGCTTGTTTTTTACGTCTGCCCTGCAAATCGAATTCCTCCATCCCTAGTCAGTCCCTATGGCGTGAATGCTACTCCATCATTCGTTTACTACCTAATTCAATCCCAAAGCCATGAGGCGTTTCTGGACAGCGCTACTCCTGCTCGGAGGAATCTTGGGAGGATCCCTTCACGCCACGCACATCGTTGGCGCAGAATTGTACTATGAGTGTGTTGACTCGGTCACCAACGAGTACGACATAACCCTGAAACTCTATCGGGATTGTCTGAACGGGCAGGCCCCCTACGACCAGAACATTACGCTTTTTGTGTTCAACGGGGCCACGGGAACCATTTTCCAAACGGTCAATGTGGTTGTTCCGCCGGTAACGCCTCAAATCCAGCCGACAAGCTGGGATGCCTGTGTGGCCACGATACCCAACATTTGTGTGGAGGAGGGCATTTATCGCACCACCATCACCCTGCCGCCAAGTGCGGGCGGGTATTTTCTGGGTTGGTCACGCTGCTGCCGCAACCAGGCGATTGACAACCTGCTTACCCCGCTGCAGGAGGGGATCTCCTACCTGGCGCGTGTGCCGGCTTCCAGCGAGGCAGCTTGCAACAACATGCCTACTTTCGACCAGGTGCCGCCGATCTTTCTTTGTGCCAACCAGCCTTTTAACTTCGACCACTCTGCAACCGACCCCGACGGCGACTCCCTCGTGTATGCCCTCGTGAACCCTTACACCGGGACCAATTTCGCAGGCCAGGGTACAGGCAACCCACAAACTGGCGGCAACCCGCCAACGGTTGATCCCTTCACCAACCTGATGGGGCCTCCCCCTTATAACAGCGTTGCCTTTGCGCCAGGCTACTCCTTCCTCAATCCTTTTGGTTCCAACAATTTTAACATAGATCCGCAAACAGGATTTATCTCCGTAACCCCCAATCAGGTTGGAATTTTCGTCTTTGCCATTTCAGTTTTTGAATACCGAAACGGGGTTTTACTGAGCGAAAACCGACGCGATTTCCAGATTCATATCCTAACCTGCCTGCCACAGGGTGCTCCCCCGGTAATCAGTCACAACCTGACGGGCAACAACTTCAATGGAGACACTATTTTTGTCAACGCCGGGCAGCCGTTTTGCTATAATGTAACGGTCGTTGACCCAGCGCCCAATGACGTGCTGAATGCCTATACTGTGTCTGCGGCTTTTGGCAATGGCAATTTCTTTCCGCCAAAGGCAACTTTCACATGGACAGGCACCAACCCCATACAGGGCCAGGTATGCTGGACACCAGCCTGCGCCTACAATGGCCAAACGGTGCCCATGATCATCGGAGCCAAAGACATTGACGACTGCACCAACATTGCCGACGTGTTCGACACGGTTTGGATCAAAATCACAGTTCCACCCAACCAACCGCCCCTCATCACGCCCAACCTTGCCGGCCTGAATGTGAGCAACGACACCATCATTGTGGAGGCGCTTGAAAATTTTTGTGTGCCTTTTATTGTAACAGACCCCAACCCTGGCGACGCGCTGATCACCTTCGGGCTCAGCCCGGTATTTTCTGCTGCGGGCGGGCCCACCATTTCTTTCGCAGGCAGCAACCCCTTAACCGGGCAAATTTGCTGGACTCCAGGATGCAATTTTTCGGGGCAAACCATTCAGTTAAGCTGGGGGGCGCAGGATCTTTCGCCATGCAACAATGCTTTTCCTGCCACGAAGACCCTCTATGTGCGGGTAGTGCCCCCGGTGACCAACGCCCCGGTGATCAGCACCAACCTCAATGGCAATATTTTCAGCAACGACACCATCTTCGTAGATGCGCTGGATGATCTCTGCTTCAGCTTCACGGCCACCGACCCTGACGCGGGTTCCACTTTGACTTTCCAGCCGCTGAGCCCCATTTTCTCGAATGCCAACGGACCTACCGTTACGACATCGGGCAATAACCCGCTGACCGGGACTGTGTGCTGGGATCCTTCCTGCGATTTTGTTGGGCAAACGATCCCCTTCATCATCGGCGTTCAGGACCCCGGGCCTTGCAACAGCCTGGGAATTGCCAGAGACACGGTGTATGTGCAAGTGGGTGCTCCGGCAAATGCCGGCCCTGCCATTGTGTCGAATTTAGCGGGCAATCTGTTTGTTGATGATACCATTTTCGTCCTTGCTAACGACGCATTTTGCTATAGTTTTCTGGCCACCGACCCTAATGGCGATCCCCTGACAGTATCCCCTTCCGGGGCCATTTTTGGCAACATCAACCCGCCGGTGGTGACAACATCCGGTACCAACCCCATCACCGGCACCGTGTGCTGGACCCCCAATTGCAACCAGGTGGGAGCCATTGTGCCGATTGTGCTGCGGGTGCAGGACCAGGCAGTGTGCAACCAAACCGTGACTGTGTCGGACACGGTATTTATCAAGATCAGCCTGCCGCCCAACGATCCGCCCCAGATAGTTCATTTATTCAACAACCTCACCGTATCGGGCGACACCATCTTTGCCGACGCCACAGACAGCCTCTGCTTTTACCTGAACTTCTCCGACCTCAACAACGGAGACATCCTCACACCCTTCACGGTAAGCCCTATTTTCAACGACCCCAACGGGCCTTCCTTTTCCTTTGTGGGGGTCAATCCAGTGCTGGGAGAAGTCTGCTGGCGGCCAGGCTGTGAATTTGAGGGGCAACTGATCGAATTAATTTTGGGGGTTGAGGATAACGGCGAATGCAACAATGAAAAGCAGGCATTTGACACCGTTTACATCCAAATCAGTGATCCCCAGACCATTGCGCCTATTGTGGGTCACGACCTCGGCGGCCTGAACGCCGTGGGAGACACCGTGTATATTGAAATTGGCGACGACCTTTGCTATGATTTTTTCATTGCCGACCAGACCGTGGATAATGGCCTGACCTACACGGCTGAGTTCCAGGACTTCTTTGGAACCACCCTGAACCTCACCACCCTGAATGTCGTGTTCCGGAATGATTCCATCCTGGGCGAGGTTTGCTTCGCTTCCGACTGCTCCAATGGCGGAACCGTTTACCGGAGCATCATTACAGGTATTGACAAAGAGACCTGTCCGCCATTTAAAGAAACCAAAGACACGGTGTGGATCAAGGTCAACACCAGCTTTATGGCCTTTGCGGGCAAAGACACCTCTTTCTGCTCGGGTAGCGGCGGAGTGCAAATTCAGGCGACGCCCATCGGCGGCACAGCGCCCTACTATTACAAATGGTGGTGCAGCAACCCCGGCCAGTGCGGCCTGAGCAGCCCCTCTGTTTCCAATCCCATTGTAAATCCGACAGACACGACCATCTACTTCGTTCAGATCACTGACAAAAACGGTTGTACCAGCGAAATTGACGGCATTCAGGTGAATGTGAAGCGGCTGCCGATCGTGGATGCAGGTCCCGACCAGTACATCTGCGAAGGTGGTCTTGGCACCAAACTGGGCTGCACCATTCTCAACCCCAAGGAAGCCCCCGGCCCCTATACCTACCAGTGGATCCCGTCTGCAGGCCTGAGCAGCTCAACTGTGATTGACCCCTACGCCGCTCCAGATACCACCACTATCTATACCGTGATTGTGGGATCGGCGAATGGCTGCAGCAGCGACAACACCACCCTTGACACCCTCAGCACGGTAACTGTATTCGTCAAGGCAAGGCCCGAGGTGGAAGCGGGGCCAGACCAGGATGTATGCTTTGGAGATAGCACCCTGCTGCTGGGGTTTGCCAGCGAAGCCGGACCAGCATATTCCTACACCTGGACGCCGTCCACAGGCCTCAACGATTCTTCGCTCCAGGCACCGATGGCGAGCCCACCACAAACCACAACTTATTTCCTCGTGGCCTGGTCCAACGGCTGCCCCAGCGTAGCCGATTCCACCACCGTCAACGTGCGGACCCTTCTCACTGCCGACCCCGGCATCGCCTATGAAATCTGCGCGGGCGACAGCATTGCCCTCAACGGCCTTGCAGGCGGTGATTCCACGGCGACCTACCAGTTTACCTGGACACCAGCCCTTGGCCTGAGCAACCCCAATGCCTCGGCACCGCTGGCTTTTCCGACCCAAACTACGACCTACGAGCTGTTTGCCGTGTCCAGCTACGGCTGTGAGGGCTTCATTTACGAAGCAACAGTATCAGTAAAGCCCACACCCATCGCCGAAGCCGGGCCTGATACCACAATCTGTCTGGGCAACAGCGTTCAGTTGCAGGGGAGCCATACCATGCTTGGCGGGCAGGGAACGGAGCCGGTTTTTTATGAATGGATCAACAATGAAGCCCTAAGCGGCAAATTCATTCCCAACCCATTTGCCAACCCTGACGGAACCATAGCTTATGAGCTGAAAGTGAGCCAGGGATCCTGCAGCAGCAGCGATCAGGTGACAGTCACAGTGGTTCCATCGATCGAAGTGAGCATCCTTGCCGATACCACGACTTTTTGCGGGGCAGATTCCGTGCAGCTTCGGGCGGTTGGCGGGCGTGGCAATGCCACCTTCCAGTGGTTCCCGGCAACGGGCCTGAGCGACCCGAATGCCGCCCTGACCTGGGCCAGCCCAGGCCAGTCGGTTGTGTACCGGGTGGTGGTAACAGAGCTGGGCTGCAGCGGCGAGGATTCTGTTTCGCTGACCGTTCACCCGCAGCCGGTAGCCGACTTTTCCAGCAGCCTTGCTGAGGGATGCGCACCGCTTGAAGTTCGCTTTTTTGAGCAGGCGGAAAATGAGCTGGCCTATGTGTGGAGCTTTGGCGACGAGGGGGTCATTTCCAACGAGCCAAACCCTGTAAAGACCTTCCTGGTGCCGGGTCTGTATTTTGTGAGCCTGGAGGTAGTGGGCCCTGGCGGGTGCAGCAGCGAAATGAGCGGCTACCCTGTGCAGGTGCACGGTTCGGGAAGGGTGAGTTTCCAGTCACAGCCCCCGGCAGATACAGTTTTGTATTTGCCGGATGCGCGGGTGGTGTTTCAGGCAAATGGGACGAACGCCAGTTCCTATTTTTGGGATTTTGGCGACGGGCAGAGCGGAATCGGGGCCAATCCTTCGCATCGGTTTGAGGAGGCGGGCCGTTATCCGGTCACCCTGCGGGTTACCGATGCGAGTGGGTGCATTCGCGACAGCGTTGCCTGGTATGAAGTGAAGGACCCGTTGTTGTTTATCCCGAACGTATTTAGCCCAAATGGCGATGGCATTCAGGATCGATATTTGGTGCAGTATGAAGGTGCAGAGCCTTTTTTGCTGGAGATCTTCGACCGTTGGGGCCGCCCGATGTACAAGGGTGACAAGCCACTGGAAGGCTGGAATGGAGTTCATCCACAAGGCAGCCTTGCCAGCGATGGCGTATATTTTTACGTGGTAAAGGTAGGAGAGCGAGCCTTTACTGGCAACCTGACCCTGGTGAGGTAGGAAAGGGCCCTTTTTCCGTGTTTGTCATTCTCCCTTTTCCGCTCCAACTTGCGGAATAGTTGGTCGCACCCTGCGAAGTGCATGTATGAATAAATTGGCAGTTTGGGTTCAGCGAGTGGGGTTCGCTGTTTGGCAGGCTACGTTTTTGCTGAGTCTGGCTGCGGTGTTTCTCCTCATTACCGATTTGGGGTTCGACAATAGTGAGGAATTCAGGCGGGGAACATTGGTCATTTTCCGCTGGTTTCTTCTGTTGGGAGTGATTTCGGTGGCGCTGAGATACCTGGCAAAAGGAGCCATGCCTGCTGCTCAGGTCTGGGTATTCGATGGCATCACCGTGTCGATGGCATTGGTGGTGCTACTCATGCCCTGGGTCTCGGAAGAAGTCCATGGCTGGAGTGCGGCAGGGCTCCGGGTAACTGTGTTATTGAGCATTATCCGGGAAGTATCTGAGAAAAAAATCCAGCTTCGGCGCTCTGCACTCAACCCCGCACAGCTGTTCGTACTGAGCTTCCTGGCATTGGTCACCATCGGCGCATTGATGCTCAAGCTACCTAACGCTACCATATCCGGCATTTCCTTCCTTGACGCCATGTTTACTTCCACAAGCGCTGTTTGTGTAACGGGGCTGATCGTGGTAGACACCGCTACTTTTTTCACCCCTTTGGGGAAGTCCATCATTCTGGTCTTAATCCAGATCGGAGGCCTTGGCATCCTGACGATCGCCAGCTATTTCAGCCAGTTTTTCAGGGAAGGCAGCAGCTACGAGAACCAGCTGATCCTCCGCGACCTTACCAATTCTCAGCGTATTGCCGAGGTATTTTCGACCCTGCGCAGCATCCTGGTCATCACCTTCGCCATTGAACTGCTGGGAGCAGCCCTTATTTTCTTTTCTCTGGAGGCAGGGCTGTTTTCTTCCATGACAGAAAAGGTATTTTTTTCTGTGTTTCACTCCGTTTCCGCCTTCTGCAACGCAGGATTTTCCACCTTCACCAACGGCTTGTTTGAAGAACCCATTCGATTCAACTACTCTCTCCAACTCGTCATCATCGCCTTGCTGGTCTTCGGCGGGTTAGGCTTCCCCATTGTATTGAATGTCCTTTCCTACCTAAAGCACCTTTTATATGATCGAATTCTGCGGCTCGGTGCAAAAAGCCAGGCTCGCCCCTGGGTGCTGAATATCAACAGCCGCATCACCTTGATTACCTCTTTGGTTCTGGTGGTGGTAGGCACGCTCGGGTTTTACGCCAGTGAGTATCATGCCACCCTTGCCGACCATGGCCCATGGGGAAAATTCGTTACTGCCCTGTTTGGGGCAACCACCCCACGCACAGCAGGGTTCAACACCGTAGACATGGCCTCGCTCCGCTTTCCGACTGTGATGCTCACCATGTTTCTGATGTGGATCGGTGCAGCACCTGCCTCCACAGGTGGCGGTATCAAAACCAGCACATTTGCCGTGGCAACCCTCAACTTTTTAAGCCTCGCGCGTGGAAAATCCAGGATCGAGGTGTTTCGCCGTCAAATTTCAGATTTGTCTGTTCGAAGGGCCTTCGCCGTCATTTCATTGTCGCTCGTTGTAATTGGGTGTTCGGTTTTTGCCATTTCTATTTTTGATGAAGACAAAGACTTGCTGAGCATTGGGTTCGAATGTTTTTCGGCATACAGCACAGTAGGCCTGAGCATTGGCCTTACTGCCAGCTTGTCTGCCCCGAGTAAAGCAGTGCTCATCGCTACCATGTTCATTGGGAGAGTTGGCATGCTCACCGTGATGATTGCCCTATTTCGCCAGGCAAGGCCGGAGAATTACCGCTACCCTTCTGAGGAAATCATCATCAACTAGCCAGACATGGAGCTTTGGGGATATATTCTAAATCAGAGGCTGGGTTGGTGGCTAATTTTGTGTTTTGATTCCCCGTTCAACCCCCTCAATTTTATTTCCGTTTCAATCTCTCACGCATTCAATTTCAGATTCTCATGAAGTACCTCATCATAGGGTTGGGCAATTTCGGGGCCTCTTTGGCTGAGAAGCTCACTCAACAAGGCCACGAAGTGATCGGGGTAGACAACCACATGAGCAAAGTGGAAGCATTGAAGGAAAAGGTTACCCATACCATTTGCCTCGATGCCAGCGACGAAATGGCGGTGGCCGGGCTTCCGCTTCAAAGCACAGACGTGGTCATCGTGGCCATCGGTGAAGACCAGGGAGCTAATATCCTGGTAACGGCCATATTCAAAAACCTGCAAGTGAAACGCCTCATCAGCCGGGCAATCAACGTGATCCACGAGAAGGTCCTTCACGCGATCGGTGTCGATGAGATCGTTCATCCGGAAGAAGAAACGGCAGAGCGATGGGCCAAAAAGCTTTGCCTGCGCGGGGTTGTGGACTCTTTCCATCTCGACCCCAACTATGCGATCCTGGAGATAAACGTGCCCGAAGCCCTGGTAGGAAAAAGCATCATGGGAACGAATGTCCGGCAGGATTTCAACCTGTTGGTGCTCACCATTATCAAGCACCGGGAAGCCAAAAGTACCATTGGCCGCACCAACCTGGTGGCCAACATCCAGGGGGTAGCCACCCCCGACCAGCTCCTTGAATCAGGCGATTCCATCGTAATCTACGGCGCCAACCGCGATTTACAGGCCTTCATTAAGCAATACTCCCGATAAAAGCGGTTTCCTGGCGCGACGCTGGTTAGCTAAATTAGCTCTTGTCTTTGTTCGGGGGATGGGAACCCGTAGCTTGCGCAAGTCGTTCTGATGGTAATTTTTTCCTGTTTCATGCGCCTTGCCTCCCCACATCCCGATGGTAGAGACCGAGACCACATCGCTGCCCCTTCCGCTGTCCTTGATCCAGCAACTGCGAGAGACCCCGCAAAACCCCAAGTACCACGCCGAAGGGTCAGTTTACAACCATACCCTTCTGGTGTTAAGCCAGTTTGTGGAGCACCATTCCCAGTTCTCCCTTTCCGACCACGACCATCAGGCCTTGTACCTGGCAGTTTTGCTCCACGACGTGGGAAAACCCGTGGTTACCCGTTGGGTGCAAGGTCGCTGGAGCGCCCGCGGCCATGAAGCGGCAGGCGTGCCCATTGCCAGGGATTTACTCCTCGGCATGCCTGAAGTGGATGCCAGCCAGCGCCAGCGCATCCTTTCCCTGGTTCGCTACCACTCCGCGCCTTTGCAAATGGGGCTGCGAGGGGCCAGCCTTCACCAATACAAGCAACTGGCAACCAAAGTTGACCTCCGCCTGCTCGGGCAGTTTGCCTGGTTTGACCTGCACGGCAGAATTTGTGTGGACCAGGACCAGGTGTATGCCATTATTGACCAGTTTTTAACTGACATCGTTCCCCGTGTCGAATATGAAATGGGAACCTTTTCCGAGATACAGTCGAGATACCAAACTGCCAGCCACCAGCGAAAAAACGCCCTCTGGCACGCCCTCCAACAAGAACGCAGCGAATTACTGGAAAAACTTCTCCTTGTTCAGCACGACCGCGGAGAAAACAAGCCTTTGTTCGAAGCCGTCATCCCTGTAGCCCCACCATTGGCTGGCCTGACGGACTACCTTCACAAGCGTTTTGAGGGCTTTGAACGCTTTCACTTTGAGCTGCCGGCAACCCCTATGGACAGCCACCACTTACGCTCCAACCTGCTGAGAACGGTCCGGCACTTCGTATCGGTATTTGGAAAGGAAGGGAAAAATCTCCTGATCGAAGGCCCGTGGATAGAGGAAACCTTCAGGAAGAACCTCCTGGATGCGATTCGCCAGCAAGGGGGAGCTATTCGCTTGCTTCTGGTGGAGGGAAGAATGCAAGAACTGGAGCAAACAGGTAACCTTGACGGTGAGGCGAAGGCACTGTATGAGCAGCAACAGCTTCCTCATCCCTGGGAAGCTCACTACACCGAATTTGTGGAGGCGGCGCTATTCTGATTCCTTGAACTCGTAGCGGAATTGTTCTACGATGGGATTGGCCAGCAGCTTGCGGCAAGCTTCCTCGATGTTTGCTTTCGCAGCCTGCTCGTCTTCGGCGTCGAGGCTTAGTTCAATTCTTTTGCCGATTCGCACCTGCTCCATCTGCGAAAATCCGAGGTTATGAAGGCCGTGCAAGGTGGCTTTGCCCTGGGGGTCAAGGATCTCAGGGCGGGGCATGATGTGGATGGTAGCGGTAAACTTCATGAATCGGTTTCTGAGAAATAGATGCGCAAATGCCGGGCATTATACCTGCTTTCCACGAAGGTTGCCGAGGGCCAGCAGGTTATTTGCCAATGAGAGCGCAAGATAATACAAAATGATGAAGGAGAGGCCTGCCCAGCCCATGACGAAGAGGAAAATCAAACTGCCCCCCACGAGGAGGTAGCGAAGTTCATTCCCCTTCCATCCCAGGTTGTGAAATTTGAGGGAAAGGAGCCGCACCTCAGCGATGAGCAGCCAGCAAAACAGCAGGGTGAGGGTCGTCAGTACCCAGGGATTGCCGAGCCAGGTTTGCCACAGCAGAGAGGGGCTCTCGATCAGCATCCACAACCCCAGCACGAACATGGTGTTGGAGGGGGTGGGAAGACCAAAAAATGCTTCCTCCTGGCGATGATCGAGGTTAAAGCGGGCCAGCCGCAGGGCCGAAAAGATAGGAATCAGCAAGCCCGTCATCCAAAGCCAATCCTGGCCGGGGATCCACATTAGCGGGTCGGGAAACATCCCTCCGCTGGCTTCGCGAATAAGCCTTGCCATGATCATGCCTGGCACCACCCCGAAGCTCACCACATCGGCGAGTGAATCGAGCTCTTTCCCCACAGGCGACGACACTTTCAGCACACGGGCCACCATGCCATCAGCAAAATCGAGGGCCAGGGCCGCAGCCAGCAGCCCCAGAACTGCATAGAGGTTGTGTTGCCAAACCATGATCAGCGCAAGGGTGCCGCAAAAAAGATTCGACGCCGTGATGACATTGGGCAGCGCGGTCCGCAGGGCTGGGTTCATTGGTAGAGTCCGTTGGTTTCGAGGTAATGGAAAACAGGATCCGGAACGAGAAATCTCACCGAGCCACCACGCTGGATCGTGTCGCGCAGGTAGGTAGCGGAAATGTTCAGCAAGGGGGCTTCAAAACGTTGAACATGCGGGTGTGCTGCCAGTAGGCTTGGCTCACTTTCCACCCTTGGGTACACGAAAAGCTGGTAGTATTTCAGGATGGCTTCATGGTTTTTCCATTTGTGAAAATGGGCGAGGTTATCTTCCCCCATGATCAAAGAGAAGCGGTAGCTTTTGTAGCGCTCGCTCAGATGGGTCAGGGTGTCGATCGTGAAGGATGGCTTGGGCAGGGAAAATTCAACGTTGGAGGCGAGAATCCGGTCCTGGCCTTCAAGGGCGAGTTCCACCATGCGCAGCCGGTCGTATTCTGGCAGAAGGTTTTGCTTTTGCTTAAAAGGATTCTGCGGAGAAACGACCATCCAGACCTTGTCCAGGTCGGTGAGATTCAACGCCGTTTGCGCCAGGATCAGGTGCCCAACGTGAACGGGGTTGAAGGAACCGAAAAACAGGCCAATATGGGTCATGGACAATGGGGGAACGGAGTGAAGGAAAGCTAGGTGCTGTGAACGAGGAACAGGGAGCGAATGATGCCGGCCAACTCCTCTGCGGCGCGATCCAGGTGGTCGTTGACTACGATATGGTCGTAGCTGCCGGCGAATGCCAGCTCGTGGGAAGCTTTTTCGATGCGCTGGCGAATGTCGGCCTCGCTGTCGGAGCCGCGGGCCCGCAATCTTGCTTCCAGCGCTTCCAGACTCGGCGGCTGAATGAAAACCGCCACTGCACGGGCGCCATACTGCCTTTTTACCTCCAGCCCGCCTTCCACGTCAATGTCAAGGACCGGAAAACCTCCTTTGCCCAGGATCCTGTCGATCTCGGAGCGAAGGGTACCATAAAACCGGCCCTGATAAACTTCCTCCCACTCCAGAAAGGCGTCCTGGTCAATCAGCTTTCGAAAGGCTTCCTGGGTGAGAAAGTAGTAGTGCTCTCCGTCCGATTCATAGTGGCGGGGCGGCCTGGTGGTAGCCGAAACTGAAAATTCGAACTGAGGAAACTGAGACAGGACCTTGCCTGCCAGTGTTGTTTTGCCAGCGCCACTAGGTGCCGACAAGATCAAAATCTGTCCGCCGGAATGAACCATAGGCAAAGGTACAGAATTCGCCCCGATGCTTGCAACGCCATCTTTGGTGGAAGGAGAAACTTCGTCAAGGAAGAAGAGGCGTAATGAACGGCTGAAAAAGGAAAACGAATCCCGCTTTTGGCGCCTTAGCTTGCTGCCATGCAACGGCTAATCGGGTGTTTCCTTGCTTTATTGATGGGCCATCTCCTGCCGGCGTCGCCCCGGGCGGATTCTGCCCTGTGGGCAGCACAAGCCATGGCACAGGCCTGGCAGCTCTCGGCCCAGGCCCAGCTTTTTCGCTGGGAAGCCATGAATCTTCGCCTCCTTGAACCCTCCCAACAACCTGTACCGGCACTTCAGCAAGCCGACATAACTGCATTCGAAGCAGCATGGCTTCGCCACCAGGCCGCGCTCCAACCCGCGAGGCGTGATTCTCTCCTGCGCGACTTAGGTCTGCTCGACATGCTCCATCAGCGCTGGTCTGAGCTGGACCAAACCCTGTTTCGGCACCTGAGCCAACCCATGCTCGCAGCTGCTGACCGCGAGCAGGTGCTGGCCCGGCTTCAGGACCTGGCTGTGGCCATGGAGGATGCCAACATCGTGCAAGACAGGCTCCGGTATCAGCTCCAGAGGCAGTTGCCGAGGGCCGTTCCACTGGCAGGGTCTTCATCGGGAGGGATGGCGAGAACTTTTTTTCGGGAGGGCACGACCATGATCGGCGAACTGCTGCTGGCCGTGAAATCAGGCAGACGAAACGATGCCCTGGCCCAGGTGCAAACAATGGATAGCTGGCTTCGTGCAGCCCCGCAACGAAGGTCCCGCTGGCGACAAACGGGTGGAACCAGGAGCGAGGAAGCCGTTTGGATTCGCTGGGAAAGGCACTGCCAATCCTTCCTTGCCGCGGTAACGGCCTCGCTTGGCACAGAATTTCCTCCCGAAACCCTTCCTAATCACCTTCGCTGGAGCCGCACTTACCTTTGGTACAACCACGTGCTCCTCCCGCAGGTTTCGGGTGAAGAGAATACCCTTACTGGCCTGTTCGGCGAATGGAACACCGCTTCCCAGTCATTGGTGTGGCTGGACCTGGGCTGGTATCCCACCTTTCGGCCAGTGGCTGTTCCGCCGCCCACACCTGCGGAGGGTTCCCTGCCCGACCACTGGATTTTTGTGGTCGATGTCTCAGGCTCCATGCAACAGCCCGAACGTCTGCCTTTGTTTCGGAGGTGGTTGCCCGGCTGGGCTATCCAATTGCCTGCCACCAGCCGGATTTCGATGATCAGCTTTTCAGATTCCCTTCAATGGCTGTTGGAAGGGGTGCCCGCGGCCCAACTACAGGATGTGCTGGCCCAAAGTCACCAACTGGCTGGCAAGGGCGAAACCCATGTGCTACCTGCACTGGGTGCGGCAGTTGCGAGGGCGAAAGCGCAGGACCACCCTTGCAGGCTGGTATTGGTAAGCGACGGCGGCCTTGACTATTGCCCCGAGTTGGCCGCGCTGGTGGAGCTGGCCGCGCTGGAAGGCTTTCAGGTGGATGTGGTGTATTTGCCGGGGAAAGATGATCGATATGCTGAGGCCATCGACCAATTGGCAAGGCTGGGAGGCGGGAGGGTTCAGAAGGTGCAGTAATGACAGAGATGACAGAGATGACAGAGGGGAGCGGGGCTTGTGGGTTGTAGGGCTGAGCTTACAGAAGCGCGGGGGTTTGGGAGTTTAAGCTAAAAGGGCCATCACCCATGTTCCCGGATCTCGTTTTCAACTTCACCATCTGTATCCAAACCCTACTCCAATTCGGATGTCGAAGCTGGGGCTTTTGTCGATGAGGGCCCTGGGCGCCGGGTCGGTGACAATGAGGGGGTGGAGGGAGGCCGCCAGCATCCAGGGGTGGCGGCGGCTTTGATAGCGGTAGCCTGCACCGGCACCCAGCAGGAGGTAAGTGTCGGTTTGAGGAAGGTCGAAGTTGCGCATCTGGGCGGTGGCAGTCACCGATGCAGTGAGGTGGTGAGGCTCTCCGGGACTGAGGGCTGTGAGTGCCAGGGGCAGGGCTGCCTGGGCTGGAGAAAGGCTCAGGCCTGCTTTTCCGAGCCAGGACCAGCCCCGGCCATTGCCCCAGAGACCTTGTTCGTAGGAAACGGCATACACCGGGGTTGCACCGCCGCCTTCCAGCCAGAGCGCCTGGTGCTGGGCAGCAAGGGTGCCACCGGCCAACAGGAGGCCGAAGAGCAAACCGGGGGAGATGCGGGAAAGAAGAGTTGACATGTTGGGAAAAGCAAAGAGGATGCTCTGTGGGAGCATCCTCTGAGGTGAGATTAGGCCAGGCAGAAGCGATTAATTGTCGCTGCCGATGTTGGCGAAATTACTTTTGTACATTTTGTAGAGGCCGTCGATGTCGGGAGAGATCACGAACTCGGTGCGGCGGTTGGCTTCTTTGCCTTCGTCGGTGTC
This sequence comes from Bacteroidia bacterium, assembly GCA_041741415.1. Classification (GTDB taxonomy): domain Bacteria; phylum Bacteroidota; class Bacteroidia; order J057; family J057; genus JANQTF01. The sequence goes on from JBGSKC010000028.1 coordinate 193,724, forward strand.
GTTTCCGGCAACAGGCTGTGTGTCACCTTTTCCAGAGGCGGTGAGGCGGCTGGGAGCAACGCCGTTAGATTCGAGAACGCGAACCACAGCAGCAGCGCGAGACACGCTCAGGCCCCAGTTGTCGCCATAACGTGAGCGGTGAATTTTCACGGGGTCATTGTCGGTGTGGCCTTCAATGCTGAGGTTCATCTCTGGGTTGTTGGTGAGCACCGAAGCGAGGGTGGTGATGGCCTGCTTGGAACTGTCGGTAAGCTTGTCGCTACCGGCATCGAAAAGGATGCTGTTGGCCATGGTGATGTAGAGCTTGCCATTGCGCAACTCCACTTTAACAGCGTTGGGGTCATACACTTCGAATGCCTCGGCGATAGCATCTTTCAGCATTTCGATTTTTTCGCCATTCTTTGCGATGGTGGCGCTCAGGACAGTAATTTCCTGCTTGCTCATGCTGAGGTTGGTTTCCAGAGCGGAGAACTCGCCTTTGAGCTGGTCGTTTTCAGCGCGCGACTGAGACAAAGCACTTTCAAGGGCGCTCTTTTCAGCTGCGGCCCGCGTCATGGCTTCTTCATACTTCTTCTTGGAAATACAAGAGGTCATCAGCGCGATACTGGCGATGATGCCTATTGCTTTCAATGCTGTAGCAGACATTTTCATAATGGTTCTGAATTGAGTTGTTCTGCGGGAATTGTGCATTCAGAAAAATGTACACCCCGAAATTCCTTGCATAAATATCGGTTCTTCTCAAAAGAAGCAAATCTAACAGCCAGGAAAGGCCAAAAGAATTCAATATTGTAACAAATCTCCATTTTTATGTAACCCTTCTGCGGGCAAACATCTGCCACGCCGGGAAGTTTCTGCTTTAGGAAACTTTGGTGTACCGGCTTTTCAGCTATCAATCGCCACTTGGCGTTACAGCTGGGTGCCCCCCACGGTTATTTCTCCTTCGACCAAATTCGCTGTTTTCTTACTTCTACCTGAACACTATGAATCGACTGATCTTCCCTTTTACCTGGCTGCTCACCTTCCTGGCTTGTTTGCCACTTTCAGCGCAGCGGCCTCAGATTTCGCTTGTTCCCTTTGCCACCGGGCTTTCTTTCCCCGTTGAAATGGCCCACGCCGGCGACAGTCGCCTATTTATCGTCGAAAAAGCAGGCAGGATCATGCTCCTCGATGCCGGCGGGCAGCTGAACCCAACACCTTTCCTGGATATCCGCAGCAAAGTAAACAGCACGGCAGGGGAAAGGGGCATGCTCGGCCTGGCCTTCCCGCCCGACCACGACAGCAGCGGCTGGTTCTATGTGTCTTATAACAACAGCCAGGGCGCTTCGGTGCTGTCGCGCTTTTCGCTGCTCAACCCCGCCCAGGCCAATCCTGCCTCCGAAGAAGTTCTATTCACCATTTCCCAGCCCTTCGACAACCACAACGGCGGCTGCCTGCGCTTTGGTCCCGACGGATTTCTGTACTTCGCCCTCGGCGACGGCGGCTCCGGCGGAGACCCGGGCAACCGCTCCCAAACCCTGTCTAATCCACTGGGGAAAATTCTGCGCATCGACGTGTCACAGGCTCCCAGGTTTGCCGTTCCGGCTTCCAATCCATTCGCCACCAGCAACACCGCCGACCGCCGCATCTGGTCCACCGGCTGGCGAAACCCCTGGAAGTTTTCTTTCGATGCCCAGAACGGCGACATGTGGATTGCCGACGTGGGCCAGGATGAGCAGGAGGAAATCAACCACGAAGTGGCCGGCACTGCAGGACTGAATTACGGTTGGCGCTGCCGCGAAGGTCTGGCTCCCTTCAACCAGTCGGGCTGCCCCGGCGGCTACCAGGAGCCCATCTGGGCCTACCAGCACGGCAACAACAACGGCTTTTCCGTTACCGGAGGCTTTGTGTATCGCGGGGCTGTGGCCAGCACTTTTCAGGGTCACTACCTGTTTGGCGACTACGCCACGGGCCGCATCTGGACCTTGTTTACAAACGACCAGAGCCAATTGGACAGCACCCAGCAGGGAAAGCTGCTACCAAACGGACAGCTCACCAGTTTTGGAGAAGATGCAGAGCGGGAGCTCTATGTGCTGAGCAAAGCGGGAACTGTGTACCGCGTTCAGGTGGAGGGAGCCACCAGCCTGAAGGAGCCGCTCACCGCGCCGCTTGGCGTGAGCTACCTCGCCGACGGGCAGGTGATGATTCGATGGAACTCCCCGGCCCCGACTGCTTACCTTCGGGTGTTTGACATGCAGGGCCGGCTGGTGACCGAAGAAAGGATGCAGGGCAACAGCTACCGCCTGCCTGCCGGGCTGGTTCCGGGTTTGTATGCTGTGACTGTGGAAGCCGACCGGGTATTTGTGGGAAAAGTGCTTGTGAAATAACCCGACCGGACCAGGAGATTCAGGAGCAAATGAAAAAAGCGCCCTTCCATTTGGAGGGGCGCAACCATTTGGTAACAGTAGGTGACAATTAAGCCTGGACGGGCTCGACGGACACTACCTTACGGGTTTTTTCATTGAAGGTCCGGTCAACAAACACGACCTGTCCGTCTGTGAGAGCGAAGAGGGTGTGATCTTTGCCGATTCCGACGTTTTTACCGGCGCGGAACTTGGTGCCACGCTGGCGCACGAGGATGTTTCCAGCCAAAACAGACTGGCCGCCCCAGATTTTCACACCCAGGCGTTTGCTGTGGGATTCACGTCCGTTGCGGGAACTACCTGCACCTTTCTTATGAGCCATGACAAAAAAACTTGAAGGGGTGGAACAATCAGGCCTTGATGGCGGAAATTTCAATCTGAGAGAGCGCTTGGCGGTGACCGTTTTTCACGCGGTAGCCTTTGCGTCGCTTCTTTTTGAAAACGATGATCTTGTCATCTTTCATGTGGTCAAGCACAGTGGCTGTGATGGAGGCACCTTCTACGAAAGGCTTGCCTACCAACACGGCTCCGTCGTTGTCCACGAGCAGGATCTCGCTCAGTTCCACGGTGGAGCCTGCGTCTTCCGACATGCGGTTGACGTACAGTTTCTGGCCCTCTTCAACCTTGAACTGGCTGCCTTGAATGTTTACAATCGCGTACATGGAGTTCGTACTTTATCTTTTGCGGAGTGCAAATGTAGGGATTATTCTTCGGGTTGCAAGCGGGTTTTGTAAAAAAAGGTTGGGAGCGGGAGGGGTTTGGAAGCGAGAACCGGGAGCCGAGATCCGGGACTGGAGGCGAGGCCGTTTGAGAAGCGGGAAGTCAGACCGCTTTGCTGCGAGAGGCGAGACTGGAAGCTTCGCCAATTCTTCACCCCCCTGAGGGCGGGCTTTGACGCCCGGGAGGGGGGCTGGGGGGTGATGAATGCTAAAAAGTCACATTCAGTTGGATGCGGGAGCCGAAAGCCGGGATCTAGTTCTGTACGTTGTAAAAAACTTGCGCAAGCGCGGAATGATGGAGACATAGCAATCCCATCAAAAGGCCGGTGAAGGTCTTTTTCATGATTGGAAATAATAAAAAAGTGAGAAAAACTAGTTAAAAGCGGATTTCAACATCGCAGGTATCGAATGCAGGGCAGATGACGCTGGGGAGACGCATGATTGATCCCAACGTATTAGGGCGGTCATAGACCAATGCATAAATCAAGGGATTTGCCCCATTGCTGTAAATTACCGGGTTGGCCTCCATGATAATGGTAGTGTCCAGCGGAAACTGCATCACGGTATCCCAAGGCGCAAAAGTCGTATGAGACAACTTCATCCCCACATACTTCGAGTAATCATAGGGATACTCATCCTCAATCCTCACCCGGAGGTAGGTTTTGGGGTAAAAATCGACGATGGTGGAGTCATTTTGGAGAGTTATGTATGAGCCTGCATCCGAAAGGACAA
>JBGSKC010000029.1:0-69190 GCA_041741415.1 Bacteroidia bacterium
TTTGTGCCTGGCTCAGGCGCATCCTAGAGCATATCACCAACCCTGCAGCCGATTCTCAGGCCCATCACCCCGCTGGCCAAGCTCAACTTTCCTTGTCATAGAAAGAAACCGGATGAGCGATTAGTTTTTCAGGAGCGACTAATTATTGTCCTGCTGACGTATAGCCTGAGCTATATGCAGCCTCAAAGGACAGCCCTTGTTTATAGCTGGGGAATAACGTCAGGAGTTGGCGTAGAAATTTGGGGTGGTTGGCGTATATCTTGGGCGCAACGTCATGTCAACGAATCTAATTTCTGCTCTGCTGACGTATAGCTCAAGCTATATGCAAAAAACCATCCAGAAGCACTATTCGCCCTTCGAACTATTGACGTATAGCTCCAGCTATATGCAGAAAATTCCTCCTGGCAATGCTGTTCCTTTCGTTGCTGCTGACGTATAGCCGCAGCTATACGTAAAAAACTACCCGGCATTACCATTCACCCTTAGAACCATTAGTAGAGTCCAGCTAACCCAACCAACTATCTTTCATTTTTTTTATCTGCCCAACTTTTTCTCCCGTTACCTCCTCCCCGATAAAATCCCCGCTAATTCCTATTCCAGCTCCATTTTTATCCTCATTTCCCCCGCCAAAGCCCTCTTTCTCCGTTACCTGGCCACTAAAAGTGTCCATAGCCACCATTTTTCCCCTTCCCAACTTTGATCATGATGCCTTACCTATTCACCCTAACCACTCCTTTTTTCTCTCCCTATGCCCTTGTTCGTCCGCCGAACCTCCTTCGAAGGCAAGCCCAAATGGCAGGTCCGCACCGCTAATTACCTCCAACAGGTCCACCGCCGATTAAAAATCATTCCCGGAGCCTTCTGGAAACCAAAGTTTGGCTGGCTTCTGCCCATCCAACCAGATTCCTGGACAGCCCTCGTCGACCTTTTTGGACAGTCGGAAGTGATTTCCCTTCCGTTAGATCACACTGGTTCGATCTCGGATTCTGACTCTCAAGCTGAAAGCGCGCTCTCCAGCCTGGTCGAAACCCTCATGCGCAAAAATTACAGTTATAAAACCATTAAAGTATATGCGTCTTACTTCCGCGCTTTTCTGAAAGGCATCAATGGAAAAAACCTCCCTACAGTTTCCAAAGATGATATTCGCGCCTATCTCCAACGAGCAGCCAGTGAAAAAAAATGGTCACCCGCCACACAAAACCAGGCAGTAAATGCCATCAGGTTTTATTTCGTTCATGTGCTCGGTCAGGACCGCAATTTTCACGACCTGCGCTTGCCCAGGTATCTTACTCCGCCAGAAATCCTGAGCGAAGAAGAAGTCCAACAGTTGCTGCAATCGGCTCCCAAACTCAAGCACCGCGCCATCCTTACCCTCATTTATACCGCCGGACTCCGCCTCAGCGAGTCTGTCAATATCCGCCTCGACGACCTCCAGTGGGATCAAAAATGTGTTTTTATCAAAGGAGGAAGAGCCCGCTGTGATCGTTTTGTAACGCTTCCGGCCTCAACATGGAGCCTGCTCCATCACTACCTGCGGCAGGAAAAGCCACAACACTGGCTGTTTGAAGGCCCCCACGAAGGGCCCTTCAGCGTTCGCTCAGTGCAGCAAATAATGACCCAGGCGGTAAGCCTCTCTCGCGTTAACCCTCATGCTACCATTCAGATGCTTCGCAACAGTGTCGCTTATCATCTGCTCGTTCGTGGCAATAGTTTGCCTGCCGTAAAAGCTGCTTTGGGCAGCTTCCACGTTCCCGCTATACCACTTTACCCAGGTTGATTTCTTGCAGCTTCGCCCTGCATGTCATCCCTATAAGAACAGCGCCCTTTCTTCAGGACTAGGCAACCTGCAGGTCTCCTTTTTCCCAAACCAACGGTATCGGTTGCGTGCCACCCAGTCGTACACCAGGTTCCGGACCGGTGCCGGGATCACAATGAATACATAGGCCAGCGCCCATGGAAACCCCAGCATCCGCGCAACCTTTAGGGCGGCTGTTGATTTACTATACAACACCCCGTCGTGAAGCAGATACACTGAATGAATTTCATCCGGATCAACACCATGCTCAATTAGCAGGCGCCTCCCAGCTTCATTTTGGTTGGCTGTGTAGCGAAACTGTCCACGCTTGTCGCGGGAAATAACGAAGTCGATCGACTGGTTGCAGAGATGGCAAACGCCGTCGAAAATCAAAATCGGGTGCATAGATGTGATTAAGTCGCGGATGGTTTACGGAAACATCCTTCAATATGATCTTCCACTAACCCCGCAGCCTGCATAAAGGCGTAAATGGTGGTGGAACCCACAAATTTGAATCCCGCTTTTTTCAGGGCTTTGCTCAGAGAGTCTGAAGCAGGGGTGGTGGCTGGAAAGTCCCGCATTTCCCAAAAATGACTCACCTGGGGTTGGTGACCAACATGCTTCCAGACAAAATCTGTCAGGGTCTCCCCGCGCTCCTTCATGGCGAGGTAAGCCTGCGCATTGCTGACAAAGGCCCTGATCTTTCCTTCATGCCTCACAATCCGCGCATCCTCCTTCAGCTGAAGAATCTCCGCTTCTGTCATGACAGCCATTTTCTCAGGGTCAAAATCGTAAAATGCCGCCCGGTACCCTTCCCGCTTCCGCAAAATCGTGATCCAGCTCAGGCCCGCCTGCGCCCCCTCCAGACAAATCATTTCAAACAGCTTCCTGTCGTCATAACAGGGCTGCCCCCATTCTTCATCGTGATAGCGAACATACAACGGGTCGTTTCCACACCAGGTACAGCGAATGGGCTCCATGAAAATGGGGTTTGTTCGCAGCGAATCAACCAAAAAAGTACATCAGCTCAAAAACGAAATCAATACGCCCGCCGCAATCGCCGATCCAATTACCCCGGAAATATTGCTCGCCATGGCGTACTGCAGCACGTGGTTGCTAGGATCCTCTTTCAAGGCAAGCTCGTTGGCTACCCGCGAGGCCATCGGCACTGCGCTCAGGCCCGTGGCACCAATCAATGGGTTGATCTTTTTCTTCGAAAACAAATTAAACAACTTCACCGCCAGAATGCCGCCCGCCACTGAAATGGCAAATGCCAGAAATCCTCCCACCACAATCAGCAGGGTGTCTGCCTGCAAAAAGGTCTGGCTCGTCATCGTGGCTCCCACGCAAAGCCCCAAAAACACAGTCGCAGTATTCATAATCGGCCCGGAAGCAGCCTGATATAACCGGTCAGTGCTTGGGCCAGCCTCTTTGAGCAGGTTGCCAAACATCAGCATGCCCACCAGCGGTGTGGCCGAAGGAACCAGCAAGGCCACCAAAATTCCCGTTACAATGGGAAACAGAAGTTTGGCGGTTTTCAGGTCTCTGATCGGCGTTTTAGGGGGGAACAACTGGTCCTGCTGCTTCATATGAATCCGCAATTCCTTTTTAGTCATGGTGAGCCGAACGACCAGCGGAATGATGACAGGCACCAATGCCATATAGCTGTAGGCTGCAATGGCAATCGGCCCCAGCAGGTGCGGAGCCAGCTTAATGGTGGTATAAATGGCCGTAGGCCCGTCCGCTCCGCCAATGATGCCCAGAGAGGCAGCTTCTTTGATGTCGAATCCTGCTGCCAATGCGCCAAACATGACTGTAAAAATGCCGATCTGGGCCGCAGCTCCAAAAAATGCAAGCCGAAGGTTGCGAAGCATGGGCCCAAAATCGGTGAGGGCTCCAACTCCCAGAAAAATAATCGGGGGCAAAAGGCCCGTTTTGATCAGGGCAAAATACAGCATCGCCAGGATCCCATGCTCCGCAGCAATGTCCTTGATACTCATCCCCGCCACCTCTGCGCTGGCTGGTACGCTCATCTCGCCCCCCGGAAAGTTAGCCAGCAGCATCCCAAACGCGATGGGTACCATGAGCAGTGGTTCATATTTTTTGCCAAGCCCCAGGTACAGTAAAAAGCAGGAAATGCCCAGCATCAGCACGGTGCCCGGGTCGTTGACCAGTTCGGCCAGGGCTGTCATGGACCAAATTCGTTCTAAAAAGTTCACTGCGAATCAGTTGGGTGGAGGAGCAAATGAAAATACTGAGGCACCAGCCTACGGATTTAGCCGGGCCAGCACGCCGTCTTCTTCAATCTGGGTGCCATTGGGAGGAAGAAAAGCGATCACACCGTCACGGTCAGCAGCAATAGCATTGAACACTTTCATTGCCTCAACATAGCCAACCACATCTCCTTTTTTCACCCGGTCGCCGACTTGCTTGCCACGGTCGCCAGCCTGACGGGTCAGGTAAAAAATGCCTTCCAGCGGGGAGAGCAACTCATACCCGCCAACAGCAGCCGCTCCTTCTGTTGCAGCAGGTGCAGCAGAGGCAGGTGCCGCCGAAGGGGCAGTGCTGTCTCCATATTCTACCTTCACCTGGTAACGCTGGCCATTTATCGTGATCATCATCTCGCCAGGTTGCGACAACGCCGCCATGGGCACAGGTGCAGAAGCTTTAGGTTGCTTCCGAGCTTCAAGGTCCTCCAAAAATGCAGCCTTCGCCTCGCCCGAACGGTATTTCCGGTATTGCTGCGGGTGCATGGCTAATTCCATCAGCTCCTCCTCATCCTGACCCGGATCCCAGCTTTTTTCCGCCATTTCCTTCCTGAACTCCGGTAAGGAATCAGGATAGAGCCCGGCAGGGTTGCCTTCGTAAAAGGTCCTTCCCTGGGCATTTGCCAATTCCCGGATCTCAGGTGCGATCTCTCCCGGCACTTTCCCTGCCTTGCCCAGCAGCATGTCCCAGGTGTTGTCATCAATCATGGACCAGCGCTCCCTGCCTTTTGCCATCTGGATCACGTTCATCAACGCCACATTTTTCACATACTGGCTGTAGGGGGTAACCAAAGGCGGATAGCCCAGCGCAGGCCAGATGGTCTCGACCTCGTCAAACAGCCGAATCAGGAGATCGTCTTCGGTGAGCTGCGGCTGGTTGTTTTTGCTCAGCCACTGGTTCAGTCCATGGAGGTTCTGCTCCAGATCCGCCATCAGGCTGCCCATCATCCCGCCCGGTAAGCCCGAGCCGATCAGCAGGGAGTTCATCAGGCGGTTTTTGTCGCTGATATAAAATCCAAGCCAGTCGTCGATAAAGGCCTGGGTGAGGCGGCGAACCTCCATGTAGGCTTTCATGTTCACCTCCGGCAGGGAAAAGCCTGCATCTTTCAGCATGGCGTGAACGGTGAGCAAGTCGGCATGAGCAGTTCCCCATGACAGGGGCTCCATCGACACATCGATGATGTCTGCGCCGGCACGCGCCACCTCCAGGGTGGTGGCTACCGAAAAACCGGGGCCGGAGTGGCCGTGGTACTGAATCGGGATGTTCGGATAATCAGCCTTGATCCGTCGAACCAGCTCGCCGGTAGAAGCTGGCCTGCCGATCCCTGCCATGTCTTTGATCGCAATTTCCTGGGCACCGTGGTCGATCAGGTCGGCCGCCAGCTGGTGGTAATAGTCTATCGTGTGAAGGGGCGAATGGGTAACAGACAGCGCTGCCTGGGCAATCATGCCCCCGGCTTTGGCGAATTCGATGGATTCATACAGGTTCCGGACATCATTTAACCCGTCAAATGACCGGGAAATATCGGTCCCCTGCTTCTTTTTTACCCGAAACATCAGCTTGCGAACGTCAGCCGGAACCGGACTGAGGCGCAAAGCATTCAGGCCGCGCTCCAGCATCTGGGTCTGGATTCCGGCCTGGATAAATGGGGGACACCACTTGCGAACGGCCTCATTTGGGTTGTTACCGCACAAAAGCTGGATTTGCTCAAAGCCGCCACCATTGGTTTCGACTCGCGAAAAACAGCCCATATCAATAATCGGGAGGGCTACCCGCTGCAACTCACCTGCATTGGGCATGTATTTTCCTGCCGACTGCCACATGTCGCGGTAGAGAAGGCAGAGTTGAAGGTCTTTAGGCATGATGTTCTGTGGAAGCGGAGGGGGAAATAGCGGGGAGCTTTAAAAAGTTCAGAAATGGATCAAGGAAAAACCGGTTTTACCTCGGTTACACGCCCGCGACCCATAGTGGCAGTGCTGACTGCGGCCTGGATCACTGCGAGGTGTTCTGGTGGAATGGCGGGTGTGGGCTCAGCAAGGGCCGGAGCGACTGCGAATCGGTTGACAAGCAAAATCAGCAGGTTACCTGCCCCGACCAGCAGGCTCAGAATCAGAAAGATGGTCACCATCCCGATTCCCAGTAGTGACAAAGCGAGTTCGTAGGTAGGGTTCATATCCAGTCATTCTCAGAGAAGGAGGGAGTACTTTGTTGAAAACATGGCCAGCTCTCTTTTCTCTGCTTCGTTGAAGGCCCGAACCTACGGAAGAATGTTGAGACACGAAAGGGGAGCAGGACAGCTTACCTGGCTGCTTTTTCTCATAGGAATGGAGGAAGCGATTTGTTCTTCAAATGCATTTACTTTCCTCCAAATTGCAGGTAATACTGCATCAGGGTGGCCAGCTCAGTTGCCAGCAGGTCGTGTCCGGCCTGGCTGAGTCTGCCATCGGGGCGAAGTGGCGGCAACTCTCCGGGCTCGGCCGCCCGGATTCGGTCCCACAAATCCACCACCGAAGCTCCCGCCTGCATGGCCATGTTGCGAAGCTCCATGTCGTAAGAGGCCCGCAGATCCATCTCCGCCTGCGACTTGCCCACCGGTGGCAGCACCACCAGGATGGGCTGGGCACCCGCCGCCTGGATGAGTTGTAAAATGGTCAGGACCTGCTCCCGAAATGCCGCTAACCCGGCTCCTCCGCTTTCTGCCTGTTCCACCTCCCCCATGCTCACCACTACATGGTCAGGTCGCTTGCTCAGCAAAGCCTCCAGCGAAGGCCGCAGGGTGGAGGCTGGCGCCGCGCTGTGGCTCACTTTCATGCGCAGAAAGCTCCCCTGGCTGTGGATTTGCTCGGCTAACTGCACCGTCCATGGCCGGGCCACTTCACCCGGAACGGCCAGCAGGCTGTTGCCCCAGCACACAAGCTTGACATCTGCCGGATCCTTCACCTGTACTGCATTCAGCAGGGTATCCACCCGCAGCCTATCCGGATCGCTTACCCGGATTTTTGCTACGCCAAAGTCATCAAAAAAGGGCAGCACCTGCTGAAAACAAACGGTATCTCCGTGCAGAATGGTCAACACTCCCACATCGACATTCCACTTCGCCTGTATCTGAAATCCCGCTGTTTTGGGCAAAAAAGCCTGCTGAATGCCCAGGTCAATTCTCACAGAATCGTTTTCCCGGTTAAATAAGGTGAACCCCAGCCCCGACTCCACAGGCCCCTCCACCGAAATGTCAAGGGTTCCGTGGGTAAACGGCCCGAGGCTCCAGCTCCCCGCTGCCTCCTGCCGGAGAGGCTGTGGCTCCGGTTCGGATGCTGCTTCAGGTGAACCAGACGGTCCATTTGACTGGCAGCCTGCCAATATCACAACCCACGCTGCCAACTGAAATATCTTGTTCATACTTGCAAAATGATCTGCTCACAAGGTACCATCTTAGCTGGAAAATTTGGCCACTGAAAATCGGGGGGCTGGACATAACTAAAAATCAATGTTCAAACATTGATTATGGTTTTTGCGTATTAGCTCTGTCTTTCGGATTTTTCACTCTACTTCTTCCACTCATGAACACCCTCATCCAAGGCCTTCACCACGTCACTGCCATGTCGGGTGCAGCGCAGGCCAACCTGAATTTTTACACCGGCTTGCTGGGCCTCCGGCTCGTGAAAAAAACGGTCAATTTCGACGCCCCCGACGTTTACCACCTGTATTATGGAAACGAATCCGGCGCGCCTGGCACGATCATGACCTTTTTTCCCTTCCCGGGCCTGGCCCGCGGCAGGGTAGGGGCTGGCCAGACAACCCTGACCTCCTTCTCCATTCCGGCTACAGCAATCGGTTTTTGGGAAGGTCGTTTCAAGTCGGCTGGGGTTTCTTTTGAGCGAAGGGAAAGCGCCGACAGGATCGATTTGTTGTTTCGCGACCCGGATGGTATGCCGCTGGCCCTCGTAGCCACCAGCCGCGATACCAGACCCGGCACAGCAGTGGGATCCGTTCCTGAAGAACAGAGCATCCGCGGCTTTTGGGGTGTCACGCTTAGTGTGGCCAAGCCCGAAGGCACGCTCGACATCCTGACAAGGTCGCTCGATCATCAGCTTCTGGAGGAAGGAGACGGGCGTTTTGTGCTGGGAACGGAACCTTCTCCGGGGGCTTTCATTGAAGTGCTGGCTGCCCCCCAGCTGGCGCGCGGCCTTGGCGGAAGCGGGACCATTCACCACATTGCCTTTGCCACACCAAGCGATGAGTCGCAGCTCGGGGTGCAGGCCAGGCTGTACAATCATGGCCATATGCCTACCGAGGTGCTCGACCGGCAGTACTTTCATTCCATCTACTTTCGCGAGCCGGGAGGGGTCCTGTTTGAAGTGGCCACCGTTCCGCCAGGGTTCCAGTTTGATGAACCGCTTGCCAGCCTTGGCCAGGGTTTGAAGCTCCCGCCATGGGCTGAGTCCAAACGAACCGCCATCGAAGCGGGCCTGGCTCCCCTCAGCCTGGAAGAAGCGCTGCGCTTCGGTGCCTGATTCCCGGGTAAGTGAGTAGGCGTTTTCCGATTGCCTGGTCCTGTGTAAAAGACAACGCCAGACAATCTGTTGCGACAAAAAAAATCCAGCCTTCCACCCGCCAAAGAACGGGGAGAAGGTTGGATTTCGTTGTTATCCGACCTCTATTCCACCATCAGGCGGAGGGTTTCGGCCTGGGCACCTGCCTGAAGGCGAACCAGGTACATGCCGCTGGCAACCCGCTGGCCCTGGGCGCTTTGGAGGTTCCAGCTCCAGTTGTGCTGGCCCGCCGGGAGGCGCCCGAGGTCTTCGCGCAGCAGAACACGCCCTTGCAAATCAAGCACTTCCATCCTTGCCACTTCCGAAGCTGGCAGCACAAACTGAAGTTCGCTCTGCAAGGCAGCAGGGTTGGGCATGGCTTCGAGGGAGAATGGATTCCGCTCCAGTTGCTCAAATACACTCAGGGTCACGTCGGGCTGTGTGAGGCGACGGTCGGTGTAGATATGGAACTCGCCGGGGGCAAAGCTCATCGTCATGCTGGTGTTGGTCACGTTCATGCTGTCGCCGCTGAAGTAGTCATACCACCAGCCGGTGTGCTGGAAGCTCGGGGTTCCGCTTTGGTTCACAACGTCAAAATTGCCGATCACCATCACATCCATGTCGCTGTGGCTCAGCCAGATGCGCTTGATCGCACCACCCACTTCCATGTTGTAGTTGGTTGTGGTGAAGGCTGGAGAAGACTGGCGAAGCTGCCCAACTGCCGAATAGACTTTGTAAAGCTTGTAGCGATTGGGATCTTCGAGGTAGTCCCACTTCACCGGCTTGTTGCCCACCCGGCCATTGAAGTCGATAGAGTAGTCGTAGCCTAATTCGCCAAACTGCCAGATCATTTTAGGGCCAGGCACCGTGAGGAAAAAGGCCACTGCCTGCTCCATGCGCGCAAGCGCGGTGTTGAGGTTTTTGGTGCTGTAGCTACCGCTGGCATTCCCAAATTGCAGATTTTTGTACATCAGGCGCTCCTCGTCGTGGCTTTCCATATAGCCCACCACATGCGGATCGTCCCAGCCGCGCTTCTGGTAAGAAATCCAGTCAAAGTTGGAACTAGGCAAATACCCCATCGTGGATTCGTTGTAGGCGTGAACGAGGTTGCCCCAGACCATCATGCCCTTGTCCGACAGTTCTTCTTCTTCCTGGTTTCCGCCAAAGTGCTCAAGAATGAAATAAACCTCTGGGGAAATGGTCCTCAAAGCATTTTCCATGCGGTCGAGGATGGCAATGCGGGAGGCATCATAGGCACCCCAGGCACCGACATTGTTGGGGTTGTTGACCTGGGTAAATCCTTTTGACAGGTCCATCCGGTAGCCGTCGAAGCGATATTCCTCCACCCAGTACTTCAGCACGCGGTCGGAGAAGTACTTGGTGTCGTTGCTTTCGTGGTTAAAGTCGAATCCCACGTTGAAGGGGTGGGTGGCGTCCTGGTTGAACCAGGGCGAGTTGGCTGCAGGACGGGTGCCATCCCAATACATCTGCACAAGCGGGCACTGCCCGAAGGCGTGGTTCAGCACCATGTCCAGGATCACAGCGATGCCGCGGGCGTGGCAGGAGTCGATCAGGGTTTTGAGGTCGTGGCTGGTGCCGTAGTATTTGTCAACAGCGAAATAATGCATCGGGTTGTAGCCCCAGCTTTCATTTCCTTCAAACTCCATGAGGGGCATGAATTCAATTGCGTTGACGCCTATGCGCTGGAGGTAGTCGAGCGAATCGAGCACCACCTGGAAGGTGCGGGCAGCCGAAAAGTCGCGGACCAGCAGCTCGTAGATCACAAGCTCGCCCGGCTCGGGGCGGTCCCAGTTGGCTGGAGTAGCCCACTGATAATCAGGCGCTGCGGGCTGCAGCACCGACACAATGCCGGAGGCTTTGCCGGTCGGGTAGGCTTTCAGGTTAGGGTAGGTGGTGGCAGGAATCCAGGGGTCATTCCAGGGGTCAAGAACCTTGGTGGCATAAGGATCGGCCACGCGCAGCACCCCGTCGATGAAGTATTGATAAGCATACTCCTGCCCGGGTGTCAGGCCGTTGAGGTCGATCCAATACAAGCGGCCATCGGCAGTGCGGTTCATAAAGGCGCTCGACCTGGGTTCCCATTCGTTGAAATCGCCCAGCACATACACATACTGTTTTTCCGGGGCCAGCAATGCGAGTCGAACGGAAGTGTCGGAGAGAAAAGTAATCCCTGGTTCGGTGAAGGAGGGCGGGTCCATCACCGTGATGATTGGCCGGGTATATACCTTGAGGGTGTCTTTGACGATGGCGCTGCCATTATCTGCCACAAACTCCAGCAGGTAATCGCCGGAGGTGGGGAAAAAAGTGTAATTCAGGGTGCGGCCTGTGGTTTGAAAAAGGGGCGAACCATTGGCCAGGAGGCTCAGGTTGCAGGAGTCGGAGGCCTCGGCTTTGATTACGACGCTGTCACCGGCTTCCACCAGTTGCACGCCCTTAGGGTCGAGGATGGCAGCGGCAAGCTGGCCGGGTGCATAGAGGTCGTAGAAAATGTCGGACCCGTCGGCAGACCGGCCCACCACATTGCCTGCGGCATTTCGAAACACAAAGGCGAGGTTTGTAGCCGTAATGCCCTGCGGCAGGCCATAAAAACTGCGAATGTGGTATTTAATCCGGTGCTTGTTATTGCCCAGATCTTCCATCACAACCTTCGGATCGGGGGTTCCCCAGGTTCCCTGAACATACTTCCAGTCGGTCGGGGACGTACTGGCGGTGGTGATCAGCCCGGCGTGGGCATACACAGGGGAGACGCCTTCAAGGGCTGCATTGCCCTGGCTGGCGTCGTAAATGATGGTAACGGTGTCTTCGACGTTTGGAAAGGCAGGGTCTACGTCGAGAATCTGGCCTATACCCGGCAGCTGCCAGAGCAGAAGGCCAAGGAACAGAAAAATGTGCTGAAGGCGTTTCATGCGGTAGTAGTAAGAATTAGGGTGAGGAAAAAACAATCGTTCAACCACAAAGCGGTTCGACAACGGATGCAAATTTTCATATTTCTCAGCACTTGATCGTGTCACCAGATCAAATGGCACGTTTTCGGGGGAAAAAACGCTTCCTCAGGAAGCAATTCCCCCTTTGCCTGGCCGGAATACCGACACAGTGAGGGTGTTGAACAATTCGTTTACAAGCACCACCCACACCGGTTTGCCCTCCCATTCGGTTTGGTAGCCCGAAAGGATCCGGCCATCGGCCTGAATTTCGCCCGGCTGAAAACGCAGCCCGTGAAGCAATACCCGGAAGCTGTGATAAGACACATTAAAGCGCCCCTGCTTCCGGTGTACTATCTTCAAACCGGTTGCATCTTCCACAACATTAAATGTACGAATCAGGAAGTTCCCCTGCTGGTAGTCGGCAAATTCGCCTGCATCTTCATACAGTTCGCTGGTAGCCTCCCCGGCATACAGGTGGAGGTCCATGACTTCCAGTTGCAGCTGGCTCACGTGCTGCATCACCGGATAGTGCGGTAACACAGTTCCTGCCTTTACAAACACAGGCCAGGTGTGCAGTTCTCCCCGAAACGTGAATTCCTTTCCTCCCTGCACCAGCTCGTCTGTCCAGTAATTAAACCACTGTCCCTGAGGGAGATACATGACTCTTTCTTTGGTGCCTGGCATCCCGATCGGGCACACAATTACCTGGGTTCCCACCCCAAACTCTTCCATCCGGTAGAAGGTTTCGGGGTCGTTCTGGTCCAGAAAGCAAAGCGGGAGCAGCATGGGGGTGCCCTGGCTGTGGTAGCGCCAGAACACGGTGTAGAGGTAGGGCAAAAACCGATACCTCGTTTCGATGGCTTTGCGAATGGCAGAAGTAAACGGCTCGCCAAAGGTCCAGGGCTCACGCTCGCCGTAATCGCGGGAGGAATGGGTGCGGAAAAGGGGGTGAAAAGCACCGAGCTGCATCCAGCGGAGGAATAATTCGCCGCTGCATTCGCCAATGAACCCCCCAACATCGGAGCCAACAAACGACAATCCCGAAATGCTGAGCCGCTGTGCCTGGATATTGGCGATCCAGAGGTGGTCCCAGGTAGCAAGGTTGTCGCCCGTCCATACAGCTGCAAAGCGCTGTACACCGGCGTAGCCAGAGCGGGTTAACTGGAAAGGCCTTCGGGGAAAAACGGCCTTTTTGATACCCAGGTAGCTGGCCCTGGTCATTTGCATTCCATACACATTGTGAGCTTTTCGATGGCTGCAAGGGTGCCCATCGAAATCGTGCCGGGTATCGAGCGGAAAAGTGCCGATTTCCAGTACCGCGGGCTCGTTCATGTCGTTCCAGATGCCATGAACGCCGCTGCGCAGGAAAGCCGGAAACAACTCAGCCCACCATGCACGCACATCTGGTTGAGTAAAATCAGGGAAATGGCACTCGCCAGGCCACACTTTTCCCTTCATCAGGGGGCCATCCGCCCTGCGGCAGAAATAGCCTTTTTCCACGCCTTCGACATAGAGCTGGTAGTCTTTGTCGATTTTCAGGCCGGGGTTGAGAATCACCACCGTCTTGAATCCCTGCGAATCGAGGTCGGCGATGAGGCTAGCAGGTTCAGGAAAATGTTCAGGATTCCAGGTAAAACAGCGGTAGCCGTCCATGTAGTCGATGTCGAGGTGGAGCACATCGCAGGGGATTTTCCTGGCGCGAAAGTTCTGGGCAACATCACGCACTTTTTGGTCGGGGAAGTAACTCCATTTCGACTGCTGATAGCCCAGGGCCCAGAGAGGAGGCATGTCGGGGCGGCCTGTGAGGGAAACATAGGCTTCGGCTACGCGCAGGAGGCTGGGGCCGTAGAAAAAGTAATAGTTCATTTCCCCGCCTTCTGCCCAAAAGCGGCATACATCGCCCCGCTCGTGCCCAAAGTCGAAGCGGGACCGGAAGGGGTTGTCGAAAAAAATGCCGTAGGCGAGGCCATGGTGCAGGCCGTAGTAAAAAGGGATGTTTTTGTACAATGGGTCGGAATGGCGCTCATAGCCGTAGGTGTCGGACGACCAGATTTCGCTGCGCAGCCCGCGCAAATAGGAGCGGTAGGGCTTGTCGCCAAGTCCATAAAATTCTTCCTGCTCCTGGATTTTTTTGTTGCAAGCCACCACATTGCCTCCAAACTCGTAATTTGGCTCCCAGGTGAAGCCTTCCTGGTCCTCGCAGATGATGTTCCCGGCGCGGTCGCGGATGCTCAGGTGCAGGGTGCTCGAGATATCCACCTCCAGTTCATCTGTGTGAAGCAAAAAGCGCCCGCCCGATTCGATCAATTCGAATGCATAAGTAGGCGACTCAGGTGGTTCTTCATTGACAAGTGCGTAGGAAAAATCGTCTTCAAACCTCCCATCGGGGCTGTAGCGAAACCGGACGATGTTACTGGCATACACCGATACTTCTAAGACTTTCTCGTCGCAGCGGAAATAGTAGCGGCTGCCCTTTTTTTCCCAGGACTTTACCAGCTGAATGATTCTGTGGTTGCCACGGGTGCCCCCTTGTGATGGATGCATGGATGAAGATCGGTTGAGTCAGGGAATGGAATGGAAACATGAAGGTAAGAAAATCAGTGATGACAGAGAGGTAAGAGGCGACAGAGATGGCAGAGAAAGAAGTGACCCCGGGATGTGTGTTGTTTTGGGAACAGCTGCAAGCCGTCCGTTTTGATCCGTCCTGCCTGGTCAAAATGGGCTGTGGAGAGGTAGCCTGGCAATTTTCAGGGGAATTCAGAATCAATCAAGTACCTTTGAAGCGAGAGCCGGGAACCGGGAGCCGAGACCGGAACAGCATTGTCTTGCAACTCCCAACCCAAAACCCAAAACTCCCAACCCAAAACCCAAAACTCTCAACCCCGAACTCCCAATATGCGATTTTCCGATTACCCTCTGGCCGGGGAGCTCAAGCAAAACATCGAGGCACTGGGCTACCAGCGCCCCACCGACATTCAGTACAAAGCCATTAAGCCCATTCTGGAGGGGGAAGACGTGCTGGCTGTGGCCCAGACCGGTACCGGAAAAACGGCGGCTTTTGCTATACCCATCATTCAATTGCTCCACCAGAAAAAAACTTCCCGGCGGCAATCAGGTGTCAAAGCCCTCATCATGGTGCCTACCCATGAGCTGGCTATCCAAATGACAACCGTCTTTCACCAACTCGCCAAACACACCCACGTCAAAGCCTACCGGGTTTTCGGCGGGGTGGAGCAGGATCCGCAAATTGCCACCCTCAACAATGGCGTAGACATCCTCATCGCCACACCCGGCAGGATGTTTGACCTCCACAGCCAGGGCCACCTCAACCTCGACACCATCCAGATTCTTGTACTCGACGAAGCCGACCAGATGCTCGCCCTCGGCTTTCGCAAAGACATTCACCAACTCGCCACCAAGCTTCCCAAACGCCGCCAGACGCTCTTTTTCTCCGCCACAATCGACGAGGAGATTAAAGAACTAGCCTACGGCCTCGTCAAAAATGCCATCCGCATCCAGATTTCCCCCGACGACCCCGTCTCCAAAAACGTGAACCATGCCGTTTGCTTCATCGAAATGGATGACAAACGCTTCTTTCTCGAGCGCATGGTGAAGGAGTATCCCGACAGCAAAATGCTCGTCTTTGTGCGGACAAAAGTCAGGGCTGAGCGTGTGCAGCAGGCCCTGGCCCGAGCCGGCCTGGTAGCCGAAACCATCCACGGCGACAAAGACCAGCGCGAGCGCCAGGCTGTGATGCAGGCTTTCCACAAGGGCGAACTGCTCGTTCTCATTGCCACCGACCTCACGGGCCGCGGTGTTGACATTCCACAGGTGGCTTTTGTGATCAACTACGACCTCCCCGAAGACGAGGAGCAGTACGTGCACCGGATCGGGCGCACAGGGCGGGGAAAGGAGCACGGACAGGCCTTTTCATTTTGCAGCGAGGAGGAACGGCCCATGCTCAAGCGCATTGAAGCCTACCTGAACAAACCCATTCAGGTGATCGACATCGACCCGAAAGATTACCAGGAAACCCTGTTCTTCTCCGACAACGGCCCCAGCGACTGGCGCTCCCTGATGAAGGAACAGGAGGCAGAGAAGCCCTACAAAGGGAAAAAACGGCGCTGAATCAGGAGGGGATGGCTTCCTGTCCATCAGCATGAAGCGCAAAGCGCCCGCGCTCCCTCGGGTGGACATGGTCGGGGCGGGGCCATGGCCAGCCGCCAAATTGCGTTTGCTGGAACTCCGTCATTGCCTGCCTGATTTCGGCCTGGGAGTTCATCACGAAGGGGCCGTATTGCACAACGGGCTCGCCAATCGGCCTGCCTTGCAGCAGCAATAAATGGGCAGTTTCACCACCATTGGTGATTTCCACCTCTGCCTCCGAATACAGATCAGCAAACTGACCGGATAGCAGGCGCTCGGTGTTGAGGGAGATGTCCCTGCCTTTGTAGAGATACAGGCGGCGGCTCAGACCGGCAGAAGCAGGGGGCAATTTCCACCGTACACCAGCTTCGAGTTCCAGGGTCCAGATGGCCACCTCGTTGGCCGGGTTGGCGGCCCAGGAGTCGGGGGGTGGGGTAGGGCCTTTTACCTCGCCCAGCGATCCTGACACTACTGTCACTGCAACTTCGCGGCCGGTTGGATCCTGAAAATGCACGGTCGGGATGGTTTCGGCCCAAAGCATGGCGAAGTGGGGTTCCGCCATCTTGCTGGCTGCAGGCAGGTTGAGCCAGATCTGAAAAATCTCGAAAGGATTGGCCTTGTCGCGGTTGAGCAATGGGAACATTTCGCAATGCTGAACCCCTTTGCCTGCGGTCATCCATTGCACGTCGCCTTTGCCAAAGCGGCCCGCTGCGCCCAGTGAATCCGAATGGTCTACAAAGCCCTGCCGGGCAATTGTCACAGTCTCAAAGCCACGGTGAGGGTGAGCCGGAAATCCCGGAACCTCCCGTCCATGATACATTCTGAACCCGTCTTTTCCCTGAAAATCCTGCCCCAGTGGTCTGCCAGCCAGAGAAACAGCCGGGCCCATCTGCTCATTTCCGGCAGGGTAGTGGTCTTCGTGGTAAACGCAAAACAAGAAAGGATCTCCTGTTTCCCAGGGAAAGCCAAGGCGCTGGATGGATCGGACGGGGGAGTTGCTCATAACAATAACAATCGTGATTGCAGAAGAAAACGAGGTTGAAATATAAATGTTTAAACATTAAATCTGTTTGCGCATGTGGAAAAAAAGGCTGGTTACCAGTTGATCAATTCTGCATCTCAAAATTTGCTGGCACAGGATCTGCCATAAAACGATTGCTTACCAGTGATATTCCCCCCAGTATGAAGGTACTTGTACCCCTCTTGATGATGATCCTGCTGCCAACGTGGCTCCAGGCAACAGACCCTGTTAAAGACAAAAGCGACAGCCAGCCATTTTCCATCCGAATGGCGCGGGAAGTGCTCGTGGTGGCCTCAGGCGATGGCAATCTGGAACTTCAGGTTTTTAATTTGCAGGGAGAACGAATTCCCTGTACTGTCTGGAAATCGAAAAGTGATCAGCAGGTTATCTACGAAACCGGCTACGACCTCAACAAAGGCGTGTATTTGATCCGCATCCAGAGCGGGGAGGCAGTGAGCTTCTGCAAACTGGTGAGAAAATGATTCCCTGCTACTGCCCCGGTCCTCCTTTCGGGGAATGCTGAAGATCAGCCTACTAGCGAAATTTGGAATTGAAAATAGGCATAATGGCCTAACATAGAACGGATTAGCCTTTCAAACTTCAGCGAAACGGAGTGTGGAAATGACGGAGATTTCATAAGTTTGCCTGCCCGGAAGCCCAGGGTCCGCGGATCTACAGCAAGCGAAAGTGTCCATGTTTTTGACCGCCATTTCTCATTATGTGCCCGCTGGCCGGGTGCCAAATGCCTACTTCGAGGCCGTCAATGGCCTCACCAGCGAATGGATCGAGACCCGCACCGGCATCCAGTCACGAAGCAAGGCCAGCGAGCAGGAGAATACCCACACCATGGCCGTTGAGGCTGTGAAAGCCCTTGCCTCCAGCGCTCCCTTTCCCCTCGCCGAAATCGACCTCATCGTCGGAGGAACCTATTCCCCCTACGATACCGTCGCCACCATGGGGCACATCATCCAGAAGGAAATCGGGCGCGACCATTTTCCCGTGGTCACCATTTCCTCGGCCTGCTCTTCCCTGCTCAATGCTGTTGAAATTGCAGAAGGCTATTTCGCCACGGGCAAAGCCAGCAAGGCGCTTGTCGTGGTGTCCGAGCATAACAGCCTCTACGCCAATGAGTCCGACCCGCAGTCGGGTCACCTCTGGGGCGACGGCGCTGCGGCCCTCATCATCACCAAAGAGCGCCAGCGACCCCACGACCTCGAAATTCTCGACCTCGTGACAGGCGGCGCAGCCCTCGTAGGCAAAGGCACCGAAGGCGTTGTGCTTCGTCCCCGCCACGGCGGCATCATCATGGAGCATGGCCGCGACGTGTTCACCCACGCCTGCGACTACATGGCCCGCACCTCGCGCGACATCGTCGAAAAGCACGGCTACCAGGTTTCCGACATCGCCTTTTTCTCCCCGCACCAGGCCAATCTCCGCATCAGCAAGAACGTGGCCGGCCAGCTCGGCCTGCCCATGGAGCGGGTGCTGTCCAATATCCAGACCTACGGCAACACCGGCTGTGCAGGCTGCATGATTGCCCTGTCTGAAAACCAGGATCGCCTTGAGCCCGGCGACCTCGTGGTGGCTGCTGTCTTTGGCGGCGGCTATTCCTACGGCGCGATGCTGATGAAAGTCGGCGAATGACAATCGGCGTGATTTCCGACACCCACGGCCTGCTGAGGCCGGAGGCGCTGGAAGCCCTGTCGGGTGTGGATCACCTCCTCCACGCCGGAGATGTGGGCGATGCCCGCATCCTCGACCAGCTCCGGGAGCTGGCTCCCCTCACCGCGATTCGCGGCAACATCGACAAAGGCCCCGAATGGCAGCAGTTGCTGCCCGCGACCGCCGCCGTGGAGCTCGGCGGCCACTGGTTCTACCTCGTTCACGCCCGCGAAGACCTCGACCTCGACCCCGCCGCGGCGGGCATCTCCGTTGTTGTCTTCGGCCATTCCCACAAACCCCTCATCGAGTGGCGCGATGGCATCCTGTACCTCAATCCCGGCAGCGCCGGGCCGCGGCGTTTTTCCCTGCCGGTTACGGTGGCGAGGATAGAGGTGGAAGGCCTGCGTGCTGAAATATTGAATCTGGAAGTGGGAAGCGTTCATCCGGCCGGTCAGTGAACAGCTCCGCTTGCTGTACATTTCTTGCCTTTTTGCCCTGAACCGTAGTCGCAGATGCTAAATGGCTGCAAGAACATGTGCTTCAAACGCAGCTGCTTGCGGGCACAATCCCTTGATTTGAGTCCAATTGCGGGTGATCAGGTGAGCGTGAGCCCGATACTCTTTCACCGATTTCCGGATCCTTTTATTTAAAGGTAATTGTCCAAGATGAATTTCTATGTCTGCCTGGCATTCAGGTGAGCTGAGCAGTCGGTCTCCTGGTGGAAGATGTCCTGCAGCAAGCCAGGTTCCGGTGCATTGAGCCGGGATGCAAAAGACCGTTTTATCTGGTCCCGGTAGGGCGGGTGCCATCCAGGCTGTCAGGGCTTGTTCAAGGTGTCGGGTCTGGGCATTTGCTGGCGGGCAGGGCAGGCCCGAAGGAAGCGGAGGCCAGGATGTGCTTACTGAGAGGCTGCCAATAGCTAAGCCGCAATCTGCATAGGATTTACCGGCGACGTCTGCGTCCAAATGAATGATCAGGAGATCGATTTGCGAAAGAAGTGGGTTGGCATCCAGCGTCGGGTATCCCTGGGAAGCAGTCTGGCGGCACCATTTAACCAGCCCGCACCAGCCGCTGCCAAGATGAGGGAGGCTCGCTTCGGGCTGCAAAAGGGAAAGAACAAACGGACGGCCTGCAAATGCTTGCAGTGCAGCTTCAATCAGGATAGCATCCGTTGGCCCTTCTGCCACGAGGCCAATTCGCAGGTTAGACATGGGGAACAGCGCCAAGGTTTCCCATCATCCAAAGACGGGAGAGTGGATAGGATTGGTTCAGATGTATAAGTTCCTCACTGGGTTCTATTCTGCGAATAATGGAATGGCCGTGGTTGTTTCTGCTAACGGTAAACAGGCGCACCTCCGGATCCTGCAGGTCGAGGCCGTCAAGAACCGCCGGGTTATGAGCAGAAAACAGCAATTGCTTATCAGGGTTGCTGAACTGGAGCCAGGCAGACAGGTGACTGACAAGCCGCGAAACCAGACGAGGGTTGAGAGCCTGATCGAGATTATCGATGGCCATGAGGTTGGGCGATTTTCTGGAGAGGCAGAGCAGCGCAGCAAAAATGACATAAAGCGCCCCCTCACTGGCATCATAGGCTGTGAGCTCGTTGCGGCTCGGTGCCATGTATCTGTCTGTAAATTTCAAGCTCCAGGTGCTGCGGGGTACTTTCGGCGACAAAAGGGCAGCGGCTTGGGTGGTAGCCTGAATATCACTGACCCAATCAATCATTTCGAACAAAGGATCCAGCAAATCAGCTCTTTCAAGAAGGGCTACCTCTTTCAGCAAACCACCAAAACCCTCGGCCAGTTGCCCACCGTTCAGGCCCACAGGCAAGCGCGACTGCTGATCGGGAGCAATACCGCGAAGTGTGGGGGTATTCGGGGAGTAAATGGCATAGGTCTGAAGGCTGTTCATCAGAATAGACACCGGGTTATCAGCAGCCAACTCTACCAGTTTTAGAGCAGCATAGCCAGCTTTGGGGTTCATTTTCAAAGTATTGCGTACCCCAACCGACAATAACTCCTCGTCCTCAACTCCCAGCGCCTCCGTTTTGAATGTCCAGGCTGGCTCGGGCTCATCCAGGGGATTGAGCAGAGATATCCGGTAGTATGCTCCGTCGTGCCGGGTCGCTTCCATCCTGATTTCTGGCTGGGTACGGTCTTGGCTGAATGAACTCTTATACAACCTGGGTAATCCGGCCCTCACCCCGCGCCTGAGCAGGCTCTCGTCATCCACAACCCCGTTTGCCGCTGCTCCAAGCACCCCAAAGGCTTCCAAAATATTGCTCTTGCCAGCACCATTTGCCCCGATCAAACAGTTGACCCTCCCCAGCTCGATGGTTTGGTCGAAAATAGACTTGAATGCTCTGATCCTGAGTTTCCTAATCATGCAGGTAAACTTCGTGATTTTTTTCTAAAGCAGGAAGTACGCTCCTTCTGGCGGAAAACCGACATCTGCTCTTTACTGTTTGAAAAAGCCAGCTTTCATGATCAACCCAGGCAATTCTTCTATCCCTCATCTCAAAACTCCCATTTCCCTCCTACCTTTGCAGCCGCATCTGATTAAATTTCCTTGCGAATGAACCGAATGGTACTGGCCCTCCTCCTAGGTTGTTGTGGGCGAATAGTGTATGGGCAGGAGGCTGATTATCAATGGAATGACACCATCCAGATCGAAGCATCGCGCCTGGGGCAGCGCGTCGATCAGATGGGGAGATCAGTGACTGTGATTGACCGGGCCCAGATCCGGCAACTGCCGGTGCGCTCGCTCGACGAGCTGCTTCGCTTCCTGCCGGGCGTCGAAGTTCAGGCCCGCGGGGCCTTCGGCACCCAGGCCGATCTCTCCATGCGGGGCGGCACCTTCAACCAAACCCTTGTCCTGATGGACGGCATGAGGATCAACGACCCCCTGACCGGCCATTTCCACACCTACCTCCCCGTTACGCTGGAAGAAATTGAGCGCATCGAGGTGATCCGCGGGCCCTCCTCGGCCCAGTACGGTCCCGATGCCGTAGGCGGGGTCATCAACATCGTCACCAGAACCTTTGCAGCCCAGGCTGAGGCCGGGCCGGCAGCACGTGTGCAGGCCCAGGCCGGTCAGCATGGCCTCCTCCTCGGCGAAGCCGGGGCCTCCCTACCCCTCGGGCCTGTTCGATTCGGGGCTTCGGCCCGCTACGCCGCCAGCGACGGCCACCCGCTGCCCGGTGGCGAGCGCGCCGATTTTGACATCAGAACAGGCAGCGCAGCCCTCGCCTGGGATTTTGCCGGAAAATGGAACCTGGCCCTGCGAAGCGGCTGGGACCAACGGCTGTTTCAGGCGCAGCGGTTTTACACCCTGAGCCCCCTCGACCAGGCCCGCGAGCAAACCTCCCGATGGTGGAACCAGGCCCGCCTGCTGCGAAGGGAAAGCAACCGCGAAACCCGCCTTGATTTGAGCTTTCTCAGTTCGCAGGACAGCTTTTTGTTTAACCCGGCTGTCGCGGCCAACGTGCACCAGACCGGCATGTTCAATGCGAACCTGCACCATCTGGAAGTGTTGTCGCCGCGCTTTTCGCTGGCGGGCGGACTACAGGCGAGCCGCAGGAGCATTGAAAGCAGCGACAGAGGGAACCATCAGGACGATCATGCGGCGGCTTATGTGCTGGCGCAGGCAAATCTGGCCGAAGGACTTCACCTCACAGGTAGTCTGCGGGCCGATCAGGACCGCAATTATGGACTAGAATTTTGCCCGCAACTCAATGTGAGCTACCAGGCAGGAGCGGTTTTGCTTCGCGGCGGGGCCGGGCGCAGCATTCGCGCAGCCGACTATACCGAGCGCTTTGTTTCCACCAACCTCGCAGGCCCTGTAACCAGCGGCCGCAACCTGGGCAACCCGGATTTGCTGGCAGAGCGCAGCTGGAGCTACGAAGCAGGCGGCGACTGGCGCATCACCCCGGCTTTGCAGGCAAGTGCCACGCTGTTTCACAGACAGGGCCGTAACCTCATTGACTATGTGCTCACGAGCTATGAAGACATTCCCCGCCAGGGAAACCTGAGTCCGGGCGCTACTTATTTATTCGCCAGCAACCTGGCCGCCCTGAATCTCACCGGACTGGAAGCCCGGCTGAGTGGCCGCCACACTGCGGGGCAGTTGACGGCGGCCTGGGACCTGGGTTACACCTGGCTGATGCCAGATACTGCAGGCGGGGTGGTGTCGAAATATTTGTCGAATACCGCCCGGCACCAGCTCACAGCCAGGGGCATGCTGAGCCACCGGATTGGGTCTCTGGGCATCCAGGGCCTCTATCGCGAGCGGGACGAGGCCAGCGCAGCAGCCATCGGTGCCGACCTGACACCCCGCTTCATGGTGTGGCATGTGCAGGCCCAGGTGTGGGTGTGGAAAAAATCCGTTTCGCTGCAGGGGCAGGTGTTCAATGTGCTGAACGAACAATATGCCGATCTGCTCGGCGCTCAGATGCCGGGCCGTTGGTGGACCCTGGGCCTGGCCTGGCAGTGGGCAGGTAGGAACAGATAGCCTGAGGCAGCTTTTGAGGACCGAAAAACGTTGTTGTTGCAATGAAAAAGTCAACCTTTTCTCCAATGAATTCCAAAGTTTCTCCTGCATTGATCCTGATGGCACCGCTGGTGCTGCTGTTGTCGGCTTGCCTGCCTGATCCGCCGAGCGGCCCCAGCCTGTGGGAAGTAGTGGAGGCGCGCACCGACCTCAATTTGTTCATCGAGGGCATGGAGCTCATGAGCTATGATGAGGATGTAAAAGCAAATTTTGCCTTCACCCTGCTGGCGCCCAACGATTCGGCCATGCTGGCCTGGCTGAGCGCCAGGGGGTATGCCACTTTGCAGGATGTGCCCCGCCAGGAACTGGGTTTTATGCTGCGCTACCATATGCAGTTTGGCGGGTTGAATGTGCTGGATGTGGCTGACGGCTACTTCAGAACCCTGTGCCCGCGCAGCCCCGACAGCATGGCCGTGGTGATGCAAATCAGCGAAGTTGGCGGAAAATTCAGCTTGAACGAACAGTCCAACCTCCTCGTGGGCGGAGAGGAAACCCGCACCGGCTATTTGAATGTGATCGACAGCGTGGTGACCATCCCTTCCTTGTTTGACCTTATTCGCCTCAATCCCCAGTTTTCCCTTTTTGAGGAAGGAATGGTGCGGGTCGGCCTGAGCTCTCTGTTCCGCGGCAGCGCTCCCCACACTGTGCTGGTTCCCACCAATTCAGCCCTGGAAACTTTCTTCGACAGAAATCAGGTTGAAAGTTTTGACCAAATGACCGACAGTGAGGTAAGGGCCATTATCCGGGCTCACGTGATTCCGAATAATCACACTTACGAAGAAATCGCCCTGGCCTTTTCCACCCTGTACGACAACATCGACAACGGCAAGATTCGGATGTCTTCAGCTTCTGCAGGAACGCTTTCCATCAACGACACGATCGGGGTGCCGCTTTACGATGTGCAAGCCACCAACGGTGTGATTCACGCATTGTCGAAGGTGATTGACCCCCGCTGATTTCAGGCTTCCAGGAACGACTCCTTCGTGACGCGGAAGCGATGCACAGGCTGGTCGTATTCGTGGTGATCTGAAAGGCCCATGTCCTTCATGCCCAGCCGCTCCGCCATCACCAGAGAAGGCTTATTGGCCGGAACGAGGAAGGTGTCGATATGAGGAAGCGCCAGCACGGAGAAAGCGAACTCAAAAAGCCGGGCAGCCGCTTCGCTGGCATAGCCTTGTCCCCAGATGGCGGGATCAAGAACGTAGTACGTTTCTGTGCCGCTGCCATCGGGCAGCGGGCTGAGGCCGCAAAAACCCACATATCGCCGGGAGCCTTTTTCTATAATGGCCAGTCCGAATACCGGGTTGTCGCTGTTCCGGGAAGAAATGGCCTGCTCAAAAAACTGAGACAGTTGTTCCTTGGAGCGCTCCTCTTCGGCGAGATTCACGTAGCGGGTGGCCTCAGAATTGGTGATCAGGGAGTAAAATCCTTCGAAGTCTTCTGCCATGTGGGGGCGAAGCAGAAGTCGGTCAGTGGTGAGAAGGTCGGGCAGGCGCATGTGGGAGGAAAGAGTTGAACAAGCAAACTTACACGTTTTTGCAACATGTGAAAATTCACTTTCTCCATGCAAACGCGCCCCTTAGCTCTTGGCAGGCACATTAACCAGATAAACACTGGCAGAAATGAGCAGCATGGCCAGCACTTCCTCAACAAGGATTTGCTCACCATCCCACAGCCCCCAGCCCAAAGCCACGATGGGAATGAGGTAGGTGGTGAGGCTGGCAAACAGCGGACTGCTCAAGTGGACCAACCGGGCGATGATCAATAAGGCAAGACCATTGCCCAGCACGGCGAGCAAGGTTATAAACAAGAGCGAATAGCCTCCAAACGGGTGGCTCAGCACAGCTTCGGTTGCCCCCGAGGCCTGCCAGTAGACCAGAGCGGGAACGAGGGTGATGAAAAAAGTGAACGCAGCTACCTCGGTCGGGCGAAGGTCGTGGAGATGGAATTTGATCAGGTTATTCATCAGTCCGTTGCCCAGGGTGGCTAAAATGGCAAACAGGGCAAAGGCATTGACAACGCCCACCTGGCTGTCTTTGGCGAGGAACACGAGATAGCCCGCTCCTGCAAGGCCCAGCAAAATGCCCGCAACCTGAAGCAGGCGTGCTTTTTGGCGGAAAAACAACACCCCAACGCCCAGGGTCATGAGCGGGGTGAGGGTGTTCAACATACCGTTCAGGGAGCTGTCGATCCGGCTTTGAGCGATGGCGTAGGAAAGGGAGGTGCCGATGTTGGCGATGAGGGCAAAGAGAAGCAGCTTCCACCACTGTGCAGCACTCACCCGCCGGAGGTGGCGCAGGGCAAATGGCAGGAAAATCAGCCCTGCGATGGTCATCCGCCCCGCCACCACCTGGTCAGGCCGAAGCACTACCAGCGCTTTTTTGAGCATGAGAAAGGAACTCCCCCAAATGAGGGTCACTGCCAGGATCATGAGCCAGGCTTGCCAGGACGGCGAAAGAGAATGACGCAGGCGTGAGGGCACAGCAAGGGAGGCTGGGTTATAAAACGGGTGGAAATTGAACATTTTTTTTGAACAACCCGACTAGAAATCCCAAAAGTTTCTGTTTCGGGGGCGCTGGAATTCTCCCCACCTGCCGCGGGCATTTTGTAGGTTTGCAGGCAAAAGCGCGAGAATAATGGAGCAACCCATTCGGATGGTGGATTTGATCGGGCAGTATGACCGGATCCGGGAAGAAGTTCAGCAGGCTCTTCACGATTGCATGGAAACTGCCACTTTTATTCAGGGCCCTCAGGTTCAGTCATTTACCCACCATCTCAGCCAGTTTCTCGATGGTGCGGAGGTCATTCCTGTGGCCAACGGCACCGACGCTCTCCAGATCGCCCTCATGGCCCTCGGGCTGCAGCCCGGCGACGAGGTCATTGTTCCCGCCTTTACCTACGTTGCCTCCGCCGAAGTAATCGGGCTCCTCGGGCTCACCCCCGTGCTGGTTGACGTGGACCCCGACACTTTTAACTGCACAGCTGCCCACATCGAAGCAGCCATCACTCCCCGCACAAAGGCGTTCATTCCTGTTCACCTTTTTGGCCAGGCCTGCGACCTCGAAGCTATGGAGGCCCTTTCCCGCCAGACCGGCATCCCGATTGTCGAAGACAATGCCCAGAGCCTCGGCGCCGCAGTTCGGTATCAGGACGGCAGCCGCCACATGGCCGGCACCGTGGGCAGCTTTGGCTGCACCTCCTTTTTTCCGTCTAAAAACCTCGGGGCCTTCGGCGATGGTGGTACCATCATGACCCGCAATCCCGAATTAGCCGCAGTCGCCCGCATGATCGCCAACCACGGGCAGTCGCGCCGCTACTACCACGACCGCATCGGGGTCAACAGCCGCCTCGATTCCATGCAGGCCGCCGTACTCGACATCAAGCTCCGCCACCTTTCCGACTACCATGCCGCCCGCCTCCGCGCCGCCCAGGCCTATGATGAAGCATTCGCCGATCTCTCCGGCCTCATCTGCCCGGCCCGCGCTGCCCACTCCGACCACGTCTTTCACCAGTACACTCTCCGGGTGCTGGATGGCCGCCGTGAAGCCCTTCAGCAGCACCTCCAGCAACTCGGCATTCCCTCGATGATCTATTACCCCGTTCCGCTGCAGGAACAACTGGCCTTCAAAGACATTTGCCAGGTGCCCGGCGAGCTCCCCAACACTGCCATGCTGTGCCGGGAAGTGTTGTCGCTGCCCATGCACACCGAGCTCTCAGGCGACATTCTGGGCAGGATCATCGAAGGGGTCAGGTCGTTTTTTGTCTAATCAACCCCGATCAGCCATGCCCGAATCCTATTTTGCTCACCCCACTGCTGTGATCGACGAAGGCGCTGTGATTGGTGAAGGCAGCAACATCTGGCATTTCAGCCATGTGATGCCGGGGGCCCGGCTGGGCAAACGCTGCAGCCTTGGGCAAAATGTGTTTGTGGCCTCGACCGTAGTCCTGGGCGATGGGGTGAAGGTGCAGAATAACGTTTCCCTCTACGACGGCGTGATCTGTGAGGAGGAGGTGTTCATCGGGCCGTCGGTGGTATTCACCAATGTGAAAAACCCGCGCAGCGCCATTCCCCGCAGGGATGCTTATTTGCCCACTGTTGTCGAGCGCGGTGCCACTATCGGGGCTAATGCTACGATTGTCTGTGGGGTGAGGCTGGGTGCATGGAGCTTCATTGGTGCCGGGGCCGTGGTGACGAAAAATGTGCCAGCCTTTGGCCTTGTGCTGGGAAATCCAGGGAACCTGGCGGGCTGGATGAGCAAGGCGGGCCACAGGTTACATTTTGGCGAGGATGGATTGGCACGTTGTCCGGAAAATGGAGAGCTTTATCAACTTGATCAGCATTCCGTTCGCTTACTTCCTTTTGAAACGACCGATCCATGAGTTCTGCCTCCGCCATGAAGCCTGTCCGCTTTACCATTGTGGGGTTGGGCCGAATTGGCCAGCGCCACCTTCACCTGCTGCGGGAGCATCCCGAAGCAGAAGTGGTGGCCCTGTGTGATGTGCGCAGCGCGGAGCAGGCAGGTGTCGCGGCGGAGCTTCCCTGGTTTGACCAGCTTTCTGATCTGCTGACCAAGGGCCCGGCCTTTGATGTGCTGTGCATCGCCACACCGAACGGTTTGCACGCTTCGCAGGCGGTACAGGCCCTGCAAAGTGGCCGCCATGTGGTGATCGAAAAG
This sequence comes from Bacteroidia bacterium, assembly GCA_041741415.1. Taxonomy (GTDB): domain Bacteria; phylum Bacteroidota; class Bacteroidia; order J057; family J057; genus JANQTF01. The sequence goes on from JBGSKC010000029.1 coordinate 27,591, forward strand.
CCGATGGCCCTCACCAAAGCCGACTGTGAGCAGGTCATGTTTGAAGCCCTGCACCGGGGCAGGCAGGTGTTTTGTGTGATGCAAAACCGCTACTCCCCCCCGGCCATCTGGCTGAAAGACATGCTGGACCAGCAGCGGCTGGGCAAGGTTCTGCAGGTGCAGATTTCCTGCTTCTGGAACCGCGACGACCGCTACTACCGGCCCGGCGGCTGGCACGGCAGCCGTGAGCTCGACGGCGGCACCCTGTTTACCCAGTTCAGCCACTTCATCGACATGATGTATTGGCTTCTGGGCGATATCGAAGACATTTCAGCGCGGTTTGCCAACCTGAGCCACCAGCACAGCATCGCATTTGAAGACAGCGGGCAGGTTCATTTTCGCTTCAGGCAAAGCGGGGCCCTGGGCAGCCTGGACTACAGCACCTCGGTGTGGGACCAAAACCTGGAAAGCAGCCTCACCATTATCGGAGAAAAGGGAAGCGTGAAGGTGAGCGGGCAGTATATGAATGAGGTGGTTCACTGCCATGTGGAGGGCTATCAGATGCCGGAGCTGGCGGCCTCGGCCCCCCCCAATGATTATGGACCCTACAAAGGATCGGCGGCAAACCATCATTTCATTTTTCAAAACGTGATAGACGTGCTTCGTGGCCGGGCCAGCATCGCGATCAATGCGTTGGAGGGAATGAAGGTGGTGGACATCATCGAGCGGATGTATGCCTGGCGAAGCTGACCGGGGCGACGAAGCAGGCGGGATGTTAGAAGTAAGCGAAAAATAATTTGCAAGTTGAGTAAGAAAAATACTCAATTTGCACCATGCTGGAAACCCTCATTTCTTCCAAAACCCGGGTCAAGTTGTTGGTGAAATTTTTTCTCAACAGCAACACTAGGGGATATCTGCGCAACCTGGAGGCAGAGTTTGGGGAATCGACAAATGCCATACGACTGGAGCTGAACCGGCTGGAGGAGGCAGGAATGCTGAGTTCAGAGATGGACGGCAACAAGAAGATGTTTCGGGCCAACACCCGGCATCCGTTGTTTGAAGAAGTTCATCGGATTTTGATCAAATATATGGGGCTGGATCAGGTGATAGACCACGTGATCAAGCGGCTGGGTGAGTTGGAGCTGGTGTACCTCTCGGGCGATCTGGCCAGGGGCATGGACAGCCAGGTGATCGACCTGATTCTGGTGGGTCATCCCGACAAAAAGTATTTGGTTGAATTGATCGAAAAGGCCGAAGGCCTGATCAGCCGAAAGATTCGCTATCTGTTGCTGTCAAGGGAAGAATTTCGCATCATGAGCCTTCAGGACAACTCGCCCCGGCTCCTGTTGTGGTCCAACACTGATTAACCTGCACCTCTATTTTTTTGAATATGGATCGTCGATTGGCAATTGTGATTCTCTGCTGGCTGGGACTTTTTTCCCCGGTGATGGCCCAGCCCGTGGTGAACCTCGGTCCTGATGTGGTTCAATGCGGAGGACCTGTGATCCTCAACGCCCAAAATCCCGGTGCCAGTTATCTCTGGAGCACCGGAGATACCAGCCAAACCATTGCGGTGGGAGTTACTGGCACATACTGGGTTCAGGTAACCAACCTCAGCGGCACCGGCAGCGACACGGTGAAGGTGCAGGTAGTGACCATTCCTGCTACCCCCCTGATTCCCGACACGACGGTGTGTGGCTTTCCGACTATCACCCTGGCATCGGGGATTTCGGCGAATATCATTTCCTGGAGGCGCGATAGCCTCAGCGGAACCCTGCTGGGGCAGGGCCCCAATCTTCCCTTTCCGGTGCCCGGCAACAGTACCCTGGTAGTTCAGGGTCTGAACTACGGTGGTATTGATTCGGTAGGGTATGTCAGCCCGGCAGCAGCCCCCCCAGGCGGCAATTATTTCCCTGTGGCAGCGGGTCGCGGTATTCGCTTCGATGTGCTGAAAGCCTCCACCCTGGTGGGGGTTACCGTGTTTTCTTCAGCGAATGCAACAGCCAAAATCAGCCTTACGAACAGTGCCGGAACCGTGCTGCACAGCAAATCTGTGAGCGGCCTCGTGCAGGGGGCTAATGTAGTGGCACTGGGCTTCCCGCTCACCGTGGGAACCAACTTCCGGCTGGTGCTGGAAACCAGTACAGGAAACTTTTTCGTTGTGACTTCCGCTGTTTATCCACAGACCAACTCCATGGTCGCCTTGCGCGGCGGACATACCCTTGCCGGGCAGTTTACCGCCTTTTTCAACTGGAAAATAGCGGCAGCACAATGTGCCGGCGGGGTGGATACCACCACCATCACCTCGCAGGCAATTCCCACCATCGACCTCGGCAACGACACGATTTTTTGCGGCACCAACCTGCTGCTGGACGTGACCGGCTCGGGCGGGAGCTCCTATTTGTGGAATGACGGCAGCACCAACTCCAGCCTGTTAGCCAGCACCTCCGGACTATACTGGGTAGAAGGCAGCCTGGGGCAATGCACCACCCGCGACAGTGTGGAGATCGAGCTGGTAGCCTTTCCATCTGCCTCCCTCCTCACCGACACAACGGTGTGTGGCTTCCCGACCATCACCCTGGCATCCGGGATTTCGGCCAGTCTTATTTCTTGGAGGCGCGACAGCCTCAGCGGGCCGTTGATTGGGCAGGGGCCCAACCTGAATTTTTCTGTTCCCGGCAACAGCACCCTGCTGGTGCAATCGCTCAACTATGGAGGACTTGATTCTGCGGGCTATCTGACGCCCGCCGTAGCTCCTCCTGGCGGCAGCTATCTCGCTGTGCCTGCCGGCCGTGGCATCCGATTCGATGTACTCAAGGCTTCCACCCTTGTTGGCGTGACTGTGTTTTCTTCCGCAGGGGCCACAGCGAAGATCAGTCTTACCAACAGTGCAGGAACGGTATTGCACAGCAAAGAGGTAAGCGGCCTGGTTCAGGGTGCTAATGTGGTCTCCCTGGGCTTTCCGCTCACAGTGGGAACCAATTTCCGATTGGTGCTGGAAACCAGCGCCGGCAACTTCTTTACCGTGCTTTCGGCGGTGTATCCTCAGACCAATTCGATGATTGCCTTGCGGGGCGGTCATCCATTAGCCAACCAGTACATCGCTTTTTTCAACTGGAAAGTCGCGGCAGCAGAATGCCCTGCTGAGGCAGACACCATCCTGGTAGTATCACAGCCGATCCCGGTCCTCGATCTGGGCAGCGACACCGTCGTTTGCGGGACTACCCTGCTGCTGGACGTAACAGGCTCCGGCGGAAGCTCCTACTTGTGGAACAACGGCAACACCACTTCCAGTCTGACAGCAAATACAACAGGCCTGTACTGGGTGGAAGGAGCGCTGGGCCAATGTACTGCGCGGGACAGCGTTTTCCTGGAACTGATCCCGGTTCCGGCCAGTCCGGTGCTGACAGATACCACATTGTGCGGATCTCAGTCCCTTCTCCTGAACGGGGTTAACAATGCCAACATGGTTCTCTGGTACAACCAGCTGGCAGGTGGCACCCTTCTGAACCAGAGCGCACAGTTTGAACCATTTGTAAAAGACACCACCACTTATTTCGTAGAGCGCGTCAATCTGCCTTCCCTCACCACGGTGGGCCTGGCCAATCCGAATGCAGGAAGCGGAGGCGGATATTTTGCTGTGACCGCGCCCAGAGGGATCAATTTCCAGCTCACACAGCCCCGACGCCTGATCTCGGTAGATGTGTTTGCCCAGTCCTCCAACCCCGGTGGCGGCCAGGTGCCGGAAGCTACCCTTGTGGTGCGAAACACCTCTGGTACTGAAATTTACCGGCAAAGACACCGCTTCCCCATCAGCGGGGCCAACCGGGTGATTCTCAACCTGGACCTGCCTGTGGGGAATAACTATCAACTGCTGCTGGAAGAGGGAACCGGGAATTACTATCTGGTATTTTCCTACAGCTACCCACCGGCTACCAATGGCATCCGGCTCACGGGAGGAACCCCGCTGATCACCCAATACGGCAATTTTTTCAATTGGCGCTGGGCAGATAAGGTTTGTTCCGTTCCCAGAACGCCCGTGACGGTAAACATCAAGCTGCCCAACCAACTGACCGATTCGCTTTACGCCTGCTCGCCGGCCACCCTGCAAGGGCCGACCGGTGCCACCAGCTACCTCTGGTCCACCGGGGCTACAATGGCCAGCATTGTGGTTGACAACACGCAGACCTACTCCGTAACCGCTGACGATGGTCAGGGCTGCGTGGTGACCTATGAGATCGGCTTTGCCATGCCGAGGCAGATTGACCTTGGCCCGGATGGCAATTTCTGCGGAGATCTTTTGTCGAGCGGTTACGGCCCCGATGCCACCATTCTCTGGAGCACCGGCGACACCACCCCGACCATCACCACCAACCTGCCCGGCATTTATTGGGTAAGCCTCACTGAGCCCAACGGCTGCTTTCTCACTGATACGGTCTCTATCGCCAGTTTTACCCCGAATCCTGTTGTTAATCTGGGGAACGATACCTCTGTGTGCGTGTCTCTGCAACTGGCCAGCGGCCTTCCTTCCCTGACCCACACCTGGAGCAACGGTGCCAGCAGTCCGGTCATCACGGTTCAGGCCAGCGGCTTGTACAGCGTGGTGGTCACTGACCCTTTCGGCTGCCAGGGCCGCGACACCATCGGGGTTGCAGTTACCCAGATCCCAACAGCCAATTTTTCCTTTGATACAACCGCCCTCACGGCCAGCTTTTTCAATGCCTCCGGCTTTGGAAATTACCTCTGGGACTTTGGCGACAGCTCCACCTCCACCCAGGCCAACCCTGTTCACACCTACAACCTCCCCGGAGATTACACCGTGCGGCTGATTGTAGGCAACCAGTGCGGCAAAGATACCCTGGAGCTGGTGGTGGCGGTGCGAAATCCGACAGTGGGCCTGGCGGCGGGCCTCCTGCCTTTCCGCTGGGAGATCCGGTATGGGGAAGCGCTTGCTGTGTGGGTAGAGGGGCAAGCCAGTTCTCAGCCCCTGACAATCGAAATGCTCACCCTCACCGGGCAACTGCTCGAACGTGCTTCCCTGCCACCGAGCCTTTCCGATCAAACGGCAGAGCTTCCCGTGTCGGGCCTTTCGCCGGGCTATTACCTGCTGCGGCTCAGGGCAGGGCAGCGGTCAGAAACCCGCAGCTTTGTTGTTCGCTAATATCCTGCTCTCCCTTCGCCTTTTTTCCTTGTTCGCCTCAGCTTCTGGATTCACATGTCAGATCATCGTGCCAAGACCATTTCCGGGTTCAAGTGGAGTGCCGTGGGCCAGTTGGGCACCGAGGCGTCCAAGTTCCTGGTGGGCTTGCTGCTGGCGCGGATCCTGGGCCCCGAGGCTTTCGGGCTGATCAGCATTGTGCTGGTGTTCACTGGCATCGCCAACATTGTGCTGGAGTTTGGCTTTGCCGAGGCATTGATTCAGCGCAAGGAGGTGAAGGAGGCGGACTGGAGCACTGTTTTTTGGGTAAATGCCGGAACGGGGATCCTGTTGTGCCTCCTTCTGCTGGGGGCTGCTCCCTTCCTGGCTGCTTTTTATGAGGAGCCTCAGCTGGCCCCCATTACCCTGGTGCTGGGCGGCATCTTTCTGTTTCAGGGCCTGACAGTGATCCAGCGGGCGCAGTTTTCGCGGGAGCTGCAGTTTAAGTTGCTGGCTAAGGTGGACGTGGCTGGCTTTGTGGGCAGCGGCCTGTTGTCGCTGCTGGCAGCCTGGGCAGGCTGGGGCGTGTGGGCCCTTGTGGTTCAGCACCTGAGCCGCAGCCTCATCATGTCGGGGATGCTCTGGTTCATGAGCCCCTGGCGGCCACGCAGGATCTTCAGCAAAGCATCTTTCCGGGAATCTTTCAGCTTTTCTGCCTATTTGTTTGTGAACAGGATTCTGGGGCATCTTTCCATGAATGCCGACAGCCTGGTGATCGGAAAAATGGTGGATAACCAGAGCCTCGGCCACTACAACCGGGCCATGTTCACGGTGTTGTTTCCGGTGAGCATCCTCACCAACGTGATGACCCGGGTGCTGTTTCCCAGCTTGTCGGGCATACAGGGAAACATGGTGCAGGCCCGGCAACTGATCCTGAAAATCACAGGGGCGATGACCTTTTTTGTGGCACCGGTGATGGCGCTGATGGTGGCCCTGGCGGCTCCCATGGTGTTTTTGTTGTATGGCCCTGAGTGGATGCCCATGGTGCCTTATCTCCAGGTGTTTGCGGTGCTGGGCGTGGCCTCCACCCTGAGCCGGATTGCGGATACCACCGTGATGTCGATGGGCAGGAAGGACCTGATCATGAAAATTGCCCTCGTTGAAAAGCCCGTGGTGGTGGTGGCAACCCTGGTCGGGATCTACTGGGGCGTGTGGGGGGTACTGGTGGGCAAACTAATTATCACCATCCCGATCATCTGGATGAAGGTGAAGTGGATGGCCGAATGCCTGGGCACCTCCGGCCGGTCTGTGATTGCCCCGGCCTTGCTACCCACGGTTCATGCCACTGCAATGGGCCTGGCTATTTGGCTCATTACCCTGCTGGCTGCACCCGTAGTCAACACCTGGTGGTTTTTCCTGGCGGCAGGAGTTGCAGGCGGCATGATGTACCTGTTCAGCCAAGTTCTTTTTCGCTCTCCGGATTTACTCATGGCCCTGCGCCTCGCCGGCGAGCAGGGTTTGCCGCTGCCTGCCCGTGTACGCACCTGGATGGGCACTACCCAGGCAGATAACCAACTCCCGGTACCACCATCTTTGCCCTGAACCCTGTAAGAAACCAGTCGAAGTTGAGGCGAAAAGCCATGAAAGAAAGCCAAATTTTGACTTGATTGTTCACGAAACCGAACGATTTACCCTCCATGATCAACGTTACCCGCCCCTATTTACCGCCGATTGAAAAGTACATCGGCTATCTCCAGCGAATCTGGGACCGCAACCACCTGACCAACCAGGGGCCTGTGCTCCATTCGCTGGAAGAACGCCTCAAGGAACACCTCGGGGTGCGGCAACTCATGGTTGTCAACAACGGCACCATTGCCCTGCAGCTCGCCATCCAGGCCCTCGACCTGAGCGGCGAAATCATCACAACGCCTTTTTCCTACGTCGCCACCACCAACAGCATCCTGTGGGAGCGCTGCAAACCGGTGTTTGTGGACATCAATCCGCAGGACCTCAACATCGACGTCACGAAGATTGAGGCGGCGATTACAGAAAAAACCACGGGCATCATGGCGGTTCACGTCTATGGCCTGCCCTGCGATGTGGAGGCCATCCAGGCCATTGCCCACCGCCACGGGCTCAAGGTGATTTACGACGGTGCCCACGCCTTCGGGGTGCAGTACCTCGGGCAGTCGATCCTCAACTATGGCGACATGAGCACCCTGAGCTTCCATGCCACCAAGCTGTTTCACACAGTGGAGGGCGGTGCTGTGGTTGTGAAAGACCCCAAAGCCTATGAAACCCTGCGGAGAATGGCCACCTTCGGTCACGTGGGCGACGATTACTACCTTGCCGGGATCAATGGAAAAATGAACGAACTGTGCGCGGCCATGGGCCATTGCGTGCTTGACGATATTGACCACATCCTCAAATCGAGGAAGGAAATCAGCGACACCTACGACCGGTTGCTGGCCGGGTCGGCCATCCAGCGGCCCAGCAGTGCGCTGGCCTCGGTCACCCGCCACAATTATTCCTACTTCCCGGTCCTCTTTCCCACCGAGCTGGCGCTGCTCAAGGCCATTTCCCGGCTCAACACAAGGGGCGTCTATCCAAGGCGGTATTTTTACCCTTCCCTCAACCGCCTGCCTTTTGTGGAAGGAGAGGCCTGCCCGGTGTCGGAAGACTTGTCGTCAAGGGTGCTCTGCCTGCCTCTCTATCCGGGCCTCAGCACAGAGGATGCCGCTGCCATTGTCGAAACCGTACTCAACAGCCTGAAGCAAGGATGAAAACAGTCGGCATCATGCAGCCCTACCTCTTTCCCTACATCGGTTATTATCAACTGATTGCAGCGGTGGATGTATTTGTGGGGTATGACGATGTGACCTTTATCAAGGGCGGCTGGATCAACCGCAACCAGGTTCTGGGAACTGCCCCGGGCAGCAAGCAGATGTTCACTATGCCGCTGGCAGGTGCCAGTTCCAATGTGCGCATCGGCGAGATCGAGGTTGATGCACGGCAACTGCCCTTTTTTCAGAAAAAATTCCTCAAAACCCTCCAGCAGGTATACCGGAAGGCTCCGCACCTGGAAGAGGTGCTGGCGCTCACGGAGCGCTGCCTTGGCTACGACGACCTTCGCCTCGGGCGATTTTTGCACCATAGCCTCCGGGTAGTGAGCGAACACCTGCAGTTGACGCCGGAGTGGATCCAGAGCAGTGTGGTATTTGACAACCAGCATTTGAATGGCCAGGAGCGGGTGCTGGACATCTGCCGCCAACTGGGCGGCACCCGCTACCTCAATGCCATCGGAGGGCAGGAGTTGTATGACAAACCAAGCTTTGCGGCGCAAGGCATGGAACTGCAGTTCATTCGCCCGGCAGCCAGCCCCTATTCCCAACTGGCAGAGCCATTCGTTCCTTACCTCTCGATCCTGGATGTGATGATGTTTAACAGTCCGGCGGCCATCCGGCCCATGCTCGACAATTATACCCTCGTGTAACCATGACCCAAGCCAGGGCTCTTCCGGCGATTGCCGATCTCGTGACCCGTCACAGCCTGCAAATTGAGCAGGGCGAGACCGTGTTGCTGGAGGCGATTGACGTGGCCCCGGAAGTGGTGATGGCCTTTGACGGCGCGATCCGCGCGGCGGGCGGGCGCACCATTTTGTCTGTCAAGCAACAGGCCCTGATGAACTGGCAGGCCGCCCACGCCAGCGTGGAAGAGATACAGGAGTGGGCGCAGCGGGAGCTGGAAATGCTGCGCAATTGCCAGGCTTTTTTGGGCCTGCGGGCCCCGGTAGTACCCGACGGACTGCCCTCGGTGCCGGAGGCAAAGCAGCGCGAGTTGCTCACCCATTTTATTCAACCTGTTCATTATCAATACCGAAACCGCTACCTCCGCTGGCTGTACCTGCGCTGGCCGACGGCAGACATGGCACTGCGGGCGGGGATGACCTTCGAAGCCTTTGAGGAGTATTACCTCGGCAGCCTGATGGTGGATTATGAAGCCCTCGGCAGGGCGATGCAACCGCTGGGGGAGTTGCTGGAGCGGGGAACCCATGTTCACATCCGCCACAGCAACGGAACCGACCTGCGGATGGAACTGATTCCTTCGGGGGTATATGTGTCGGACGGGAGAAAAAACCTGCCCGACGGCGAGGTGTTCACAGCCCCGGTGCGGGAATCGGTGGAGGGCCTGATCGTGTTCAATGTGCCGAGCTGGTACTACGGGCGGCGGTTTGAGGAGGTGAAACTGCGCTTTGAGCGGGGCAGGGTAGTGGAGGCCGAATGCGCAGGAGAAACTGCTATGCTAAATGCCCTGCTTGACACCGATGCTGGGGCGCGGTATGTGGGAGAAGTTGCGGTGGGCACCCACCCCTGCATCGACAGGCCGATCGGCGATATTTTGTTTGATGAAAAAATGCACGGCAGCATACATTTGGCCCTGGGCAATGCCTACCCCGTGGCCGACAACGGCAACCGCTCGGCGATCCACTGGGACCTGATCCAGGACCTCCGCGGTCCGGATGGCGGGGAACTGGTGATTGACGGCATTTCCGTGATCAGCCAGGGCCATTTTGCCGAACCATCCTTCCACGAACTCAACCATTCCCATTTACTTTCCACCATAACCCAAGCTTCATCATGGAGAGGAATCCCAAAGTCGTCATTTTTGGTGTGAGCCAACTGGCGAGCCTGGCCCATTTTTACCTGAATCACGACAGCCCCTACGAAGTGGTGGCATTCACAGTGGACAGCGGCTACCTGCCCGAGGGCAACCGGTTTGAGGGCCTGCCCGTGGTGCCCTTCGAGGAGGTGGAACAACACTATTCCCCTTCGGAGTACAAGATGTTTCTGCCGATCAGCTTCAAGCGGATGAGCCATTTGCGGCGGGAGAAATTTGAGGCGGCGAAAGCCAAGGGCTATTCCTGCATCAGCTATGTGAGCTCGAAAGCCACGACCTGGCCCGACCTCAACGTGGGCGAAAACTGCTTCATTTTCGAAGACAACACCATCCAGCCTTATGTCAAAATTGGCGACAACTGCGTGTTGTGGAGCGGCAACCACATTGGCCACCACACCAACATTGGCAGCCACGTGTTCCTCACGAGCCACGTGGTGATTTCCGGTGCCTGCGAAATTGGCGACCACAGCTTCTTTGGTGTCAACTCCACGGTGCGCGATGAAACCGTGGTGGCACCCGAAACCCTTGTGGGCATGGGCGCGATCCTGACCAAAGACAGCACGCCGGGCCAGATCTGGATTGCCGCTAAATCCACCCCCCGCGAGGCCAAAAGCGACCAGCTCGACAGCATTTCACACAAAACAGGAGGCTGAGATGTGGGAGAAGAAAGGCATTATTTTTTCGCGGCAAAACCTCCCCGGCGATTTCTGGTGGTCGCAAAGCCATACCCAGATTCCGGTGGCTGATTTGCTGGACAACGGCAGAATCAGGATTTACTACAGCACCCGCGACGGACAGGGCAGGTCCCGGACTTCGTATTTCGAGGTGCTGGCCGAAGATCCTTCTCAGGTGGAATACGTCCACGACAATTTTGTCCTGGACCTCGGGGAAATCGGCGCATTTGATGATTGCGGAGCCATGCCTTCCGATCTGGTGACAGTGGACGGGAAAAAATACCTGTTCTACATCGGCTGGAATGTACGCAACACCGTGCGGTACCACAATTCCATCGGGCTTGCGATCAGTGAAGATGGCGGAAAAACCTTTGAGAAAGCGTTTCCCGGCCCCATCCTCGACCGCACCCATCTCGAGCCTCATTTCATCGTGACGCCAAAGGTGCTGTTTGAAAATGGGCAGTGGAACATGTGGTACTGCGGCTGCACAAAGCACCACCTCATCGACGGCATTTCGGAGCCCCAGTACCAGATCAAATATGCCAGTTCAAAGGACGGGGTGATCTGGGAGCGAAAAAACCAGGTGGCCATTCCCTATGCCCACCCCTTTGAGGCAAATGCCAGGGCGGCGGTGGTGCATGATGAGGAAGGGTATAAAATGTGGTTTTGCCACCGCAGCATCAAAGATTACCGCACCTCCCGGAAGGAGGGCTACAAAATCGGCTACGCAGAGTCGCAGGACGGCATTGCCTGGAACCGAGATGACACCCGCGCCGGGATTTCCCTGTCGGAGGACGGCTGGGACAGCCAGATGATTGCCTATCCCTACCTGCTCGACGTGGGAGGAAAGCGGCTCCTTTTCTACAACGGCAACGGATTCGGGCTGGATGGCATTGGCTACGCCGTTTGGCAAAACGACTAACCCCACAAGATGGACATTCCTAAGGTCAGCATTTCGGTCATTACCTATAACCACGCCCGCTTTGTGCGCCAGGCCCTCGACGGGATTCTGATGCAGGAGGTGAACTTTCCCTATGAAGTGATTGTGGGGGATGATGTTTCGCCCGACAACACCCGGGAGATTCTGCAGGAGTATGCAGCCCGCTTTCCGGATCGCATCAGGCTGATTTTGCACGAGCAAAAGGGGGCGGGCATCCCCGGCAAGCTCAACTTCGTTTCCACCATCCATGCTGCGCGCGGCGAATACGTGGCTATGCTGGACGGCGACGATTACTGGACCGACCCGCTGAAATTGCAGCGCCAGGTAGATTTTCTCGACAGTCACCCCGATTTTAGCCTTTGCTTTCACAATTCAAGGCTTGTGTTTGAGGGAGTGGAGGGGTTTGACAGGAACTACAACCCGGAGATAACGGAGGTGAGCTACACGGCGAAGGACCTGATTCTGCGCGACTGGTTCATTCACAGCGGCAGCATGATGTACCGGAGGAACCTCTTTCCGGAGGTGTTTCCCGAATTTTACGATTTGCCCAGCGGAGATATTCCGATCGGGATTTTCCTGGCCTCGAAGGGGAATGTGAGATACCTGCCACAGGTAATGTCTGTTTATCGGAAAAATGCCCAGAGCGTTTCTTCTCAACTGATTGACCACCAGGGTGCCAGTGCATTTCGAACAAGAATCAAGGTACTGGAGGTAATGGACAAGGTCCTGGCAGGAGCGTACCGGCCATTCATCCAAAAGACAGTTTCCCGCTACCACCTTGAAGCAGCCAAACAACTCATGAAGGCGGGAGACAAAGCCGGGCTGGAGGCAGCCCTTGCCGACATTGAACAACGAAAAGCCGATCTGAGCCTGTCTGAAGTCAGGATGTTCCATTTCCTTAAGTTGGGAAAAAACATTCCCGGGGCGCGTGCCCTGTTGCTGAAGGTGCTTCCCTGGATCCGGCGCTGGCGTGGCATCCCTGCCTGAGTTTGCCATCATTTACCACTTCCCCATGAACCTCCATTTGCTGACAACCGGATTGTTTCCCCACGAAATCGGGGGAATTCAAAAGCACTCTTCCATCCTGATGGAGGAAATGCGGAAGCGTGGTTGGGAGGTGAATGTGTTTCACTCAGGCAAAGCGGAAGAAGATCCGTTTCAGCCAGCGCCCGGCATTGAGAGCTACTACCTGCCTTTTCCAAAGAGCCAGTTTCCTTTTCCGGGCCATTATTTGTGGGAAAACTGGACCTACAGCAAATGGATAGCTGAGCGAATCGAAGCTCTTCCTCCTGCCGACCTGATCTATGCCCAAGGTTTTGCTGCGTGGGCCTGGCTGATGGCGAGGGAAAAAACATCCGACAGGACCCCAGTCCTGGTAAATTTCCACGGGCTGAACATGTTTCAGCTGCCTCCCAACCGGCGCCAGGCTGTGGCAGGAGCCTTGTTCAGGCCATTTGTGAGGTCGATTGTTCGCCGCGCAGATGTGGTTCAAAGCCTGGGAGGAGGGCTAACAGACATTCTGCTGAGGCAGGGCGTTTCGAAGGCTAAGATCAGGGTGATTCCCATCGGCATTCAGCAGGACTGGCTCGCAGAGTCATGGCCGGGAACCGGATCTGTTCAGAAATGGGTGTTTGTGGGCCGCTACGAGCGGCTGAAGGGTATTGAGGAGCTGTTTGGAGCGATCAGGCGCCTGCCTGCGGCTGCAAAGTTTGAACTGCACATGGTGGGTCCTGTGCCAGAAGACAAACGCCTGAGGGATGGCCGCATTTTGTATCATGGACTGGTTACCGACATGGCCACATTAAAGGGCTTGCTGGTGGCGTCGGATGTGATTCTTTGTCCTTCGATTTCGGAGGGGATGCCTACAGTGATCCTTGAGGCAATGGCCAGCGGTTGTGCGGTAGTGGCAACCCGGGTTGGCGCTGTGGAAGAAGTGGTGGACCAGCAGGTGGGGTGGCTGCTTGCGCCGGGGGAGGTGGGGGAGCTCACTGCGGTGCTGAACCAGGTGCTTCACACGCCGGCAGCAAGCATTGACAAAATGAAATCGGTGGCGCGTAAGCGGGTGGAAGCAGGATTTACCTGGGAAAGAATCGCAGATTTTATGTCGGATACTTTTGAGCAAATTTGCGAACAGGCCAGGAGCCGCACCTATCGCTGAGTCGATGAATCTTCACCTGCCATCTTTCCTGAAGCGCTACGCACCGATCCTGCTTTTTGCAGTGCCGGTGTCGCTGGTAACAGGCCTGGCGGTGGGGCCGGTGGGCTTGCTGGCAGCCACGGGGTTTGCCCTGATTTGGGCCCTGCAGGGCAAGCGCGACCTTCTGGCCATGTGGTACCTCGTGATCCTGATCCTCGGCGATGCCCGCACCGAAGACATGGACTACTGGAAAACCGCCCGTATAACGGTCCTGCTCATCCTCACGATCCAAACCATCGTGGACCTGCAGCGAAAGCGATACCGGATATTCAAGGGCTTTTCATGGATCTGGCCCTTTTTTCTGCTTGCCCTGGTTTCGCTGGCGATCAACAGCCAAACGCCAGGGGTCGCTTTCCAAAAAACTCTTTCCTATCTGCTGATCGTTTTCATCGCCTTTCATTTTTACGTCGACTGGTTGCGACAGTCTTCACATGCCCTCACCGATCTGTTGCAAGCCAGTGGGCTGGTGATGGCCCTGGGCCTGATCATCCATTACCTTACCCCGGCGGTGCTGGCTTTGGGCGACCGCTACCAGGGCCTGTTTGGCAATCCCAACGGACTTGGGCTGTTTTGCCTGGTATTTGTGCCGTTTTTCATCAAATATTACCACATCCTCCGCAAAAAAGTACCCACGGCATGGTACTTCTATTTTGGCACCCTGCTGCTGTCGCTGGTGCTCTCTGGCAGCCGCAATTCCCTGATGGGCGTGCTGTTATACCTGGGCCTTTTGTGGTGGTTTCATTATCGCTCCCGCAGGTTAACCTTCTTTTTTGTGCTGCTTCCCTCGGTGTATTTGCTCCTTACCTCGATCGATATACCGGCCCTGCTGGTGGAGCTGGGGCTGGGGGAGGCGCTCCGTGCCGAGTCGATTGTGGATGGATCCGGGCGCTTGCTGTCATGGACCTTTGCCCTTGGCCACATCCCCGATCATTTTTGGATGGGAGGGGGCTTCGCTCATGCTGAATTTATTTACGACACACAGGTGCCAGAGGCCCTTCAAAATTTTCGGCAAATGGGCTCCACCTGGAATTCTTACCTCACCCTGATGCTCAATAACGGGCTGATTGGCACCATTGCCTTTCTCATTTTTATCTTCGCCCAGATCCGCTACGCCAAAGATCGCTGGTCCATGACCGCTTACGTCATTGCTATGCTCCTTTCGGCCGTTTATGAAACCTGGCTCACCGCATCGCTGAACTCTTTTTCCATCTACTTTTTCATCAGCCTGGTGTTTCTCGGAACCGTTAACCGCGCTCTGCCAAATGGAAAATAACCCCACACAAGGCCCGCCAGGGTTGTTTCTGGTGTTGTACCGGCGTTTGCCCGACTACTTTTTCCGTTGTCTGGCAGTATTTTCCCGCCTGAGCGGGGTGGAGGTATGGGTCGTTCGCCAGGCTCCCGATCCGCTCTCGCCCTTTCAATTGCCAACTTTGCCGGGAATGGTGCTCAAAGATCGGAATGAGTGGTCTTCAGCGAACTTGCAGGAGCAACTTCGGGGCAGAAAAATAGTGGGAGCCTATGTGAGCGGGTGGGGTGATCCTTTGTACAAACAGATGGCCAAACAGCTCAAATCCCGCAGCATACCCGTGATCCTTGGGCTCGACAATCAATGGAATGGAAGCTTCCGGCAGCGGGTAGCCAGCCTGCTGAGCCGATGGGCTGTGCGCCCTTTCTTTTCCCATGTCTGGGTGGCGGGGAGCTTTCAATTTGAGTATGCCCGGCGTCTCGGTTACGACCGCAAGCAGATTCTGATGGGAGTATATTCGGCAGATGTGGACAGGTACAGCCTCCCCGCCGCTGGTGAAATGGCCCGCCGCTTTGTGTATGTGGGCCGAATGGTGAAGGAAAAAGGAATAGACCTCATGGTGGAAGCCTTTCAGCGACTGGAAGCAGAAGGATATGACTGGCCCTTGCTGGCCATTGGGTCGGGCCCGATGGAGGGCCTGCTGGCCGGGTCAAAGCTTGTGGAGCACCGGCCTTTTGCCCAGCCCGACCAGCTCCGCGAAGAAATGCAGGCTGGCGGGGTGTTTTTGCTCCCCAGCCACCAGGAACCCTGGGGGGTGGTGGTGCATGAATTTGCCGCTGCCGGGTACCCCTTGATCCTTTCCGATGCTGTCGGGGCACAAAATGCCTTCCTCAGGCCCGGCTACAATGGCTGGGTATTCGCTGCCGGAGATCCTGACAGCCTGCTGGCCTGCCTGAAAACAGCCATGAGCCAGCAGGCAAATCTTCCGCTCATGGGAGAGCGAAGCAAAGCCCTTGCCCAGTCCATCACCCCTGCCTCCTGGGCTCATTTGTTGATTGATACCCTTGGCCTCGACCCTTTGCCCCATGAAGACAACTCCCGCTGATAAACCCGTTCTGGCCATTTGTATCGACTGGTTTGTGCCCGGCTACAAAGCAGGCGGGCCCATCCGCTCTATCGTGAACCTTGCCAGGCTCATGCAGCCCGATGCCTGCATTCGCATCTTTACCGGCGACCGCGACCACGGCGATTCTGCCCCTTATCCTGGCATCCAGTGTGATTGTTGGGTGGACTGGGAGCAGGACATGAAAGTGTGGTATGCCAGCCCGGATCAACTGAACCTTGTGGCTGAAGAATTGCGCCGCCTGCGGCCTGCCACGCTGTATCTCAACGGCATGTTTTCCCTGCCTTTTACGATCCGGCCTTTGTTGCAGCACATAGCCAGGCCGCTGGCTGGCAGGGTTGTGCTGGCACCAAGGGGAATGCTTAGGGCCGGAGCAGTTCGGTTCGGTTCGGCAAAAAAACGGCTGTACTTTGCCCTGATCAGGTTGCTGGGAATTCACAAGCGCGTGCTGTGGCAGGCCACCGATGAACAGGAGGTGCAGGATGTGAAGCTGCATTTTGGCTCAAAAGCAGCCGTTGTGCAAGCAGGAAACGTTCCGACGATGGTGGCAGGGCGGGGCTCCCAACTGCCGCCCAAGGAGCCGGGCCAGCTCAGGGTGGTATCCGTTTCGCGGATTCACCCGATCAAACATGTGGACTACCTCCTGGAGCGGGTAGGCGAATCGGCAGGAAGCGTAGAATTAGACCTGATCGGCCCCATTGAAGACGAGGCTTACTGGGCCCGTTGCCAGGAGGTAATTCAAAGCCTGCCAAACAACGTGACCGTGAGGCAACTGGGTTCGCTACCGCATCACGAAATCATGGAGCGCCAGGGCGACTACCATTTGTTCGGACTATGCACGGCTGGCGAAAATTTTGGCCATGCCATCTTTGATGCCCTTGTGAGCGGGCTGCCTGTGCTCATCAGCGACCAAACCCCCTGGAATTCAGTGAATGAGCAGGGGGCGGGCTGGGCCCTGCCACTGGCACGCCCGGAGGCATTCCGGGAGGCCCTTCAGGAGGCAATTGGCTGGGACCAGGCTGCCTGGGAAAGTACTTCCGGAAAGGCGGGAAGCCTCGCCGGGGCATACTTGCAGAGTTCCAATTTGCAGGAAAGTTACCGGCAACTGTTCTTTGGCTAACAGCAGTTTCACTGCCAGGGAAGGCCCATTTTTGGCTCTGCCTTGCGCATTTTCCCGGATTTTCTAACAATGAGGTTCGAAAGTATTGGATTCGACCTATTTTTACCGGCCAACCAATTATCCGACGCTCTTTTCTTTTTGCCGCTCCGGCCCGTTTCGCTTTTTCCATCCAAGCCCACCTGCACTATGTACACCCTTGGCATCAACGCCTATCATGGCGATTCCTCCGCTTGCATTTACCGGCACAATGAGCTGATCGTCGCAACTGAAGAAGAGCGATTCCGGCGAATTAAACACTGGGCTGGTTTGCCGACTGAGGCCATCGAATTTTGCCTCAGGGAAGCAGGAATCGGTTTGGAAGAAGTGGATGTGATCACTGTGTCGCGGGATCCTCTCGCCAAAATCGACGAGAAAATCATTCGTTCCATCAAAAACCTCATGAGCCTCTCGGCCATCAAGGACCGGGCCATGAATTCCATCAAAATCCGTGGCATCAAAGGCGATATCGCCAAGGCCTTCGGCAAAGATCCCGGCCAGCTCAAGGCCGAGGTCAAATTCATCGAACACCACCGCAGCCACATGGCCTGTGCGTTTTTTGCATCTGATTTCGAAGAATCGGCCATTCTCTCTGTTGACGGCATGGGCGATTTTACCTCCACCATGCGCGGAACCGGCAAGGGGAATAAAATCAACGTGATGGACTCGGTGTCCTATCCCCATTCCATCGGCATTTTTTACACAACCTTCACCCAGTTGCTCGGCTTCCCGCACTACGGCGACGAGTACAAAGTGATGGGGCTTTCTCCCTACGGCCAGCGCAACATGATGGACAAGCTCCGCGACGTGCTGATCCTGAAGGACAACGGCCTCTTTGAGCTGAATTCCAAATATTTCCGCCACTTCAAGGAAGGCATTCAGATGGGCTGGGAAGACAGCAGCCCCTGGGTGGGCCCCAACTACACCGATGCGATGATCGAGGCTTTCGGGCCCGTGCGTCAGAAAGAAGAAAAACTCACCCAATACCACATGGACCTGGCCGCCTCGGTCCAGGGACTGTGCGAGGAGGCCATTTTTCACATGGCCGAAGACCTTTACAAAAAAACAGGCCTCAAAAACATCTGCGTTTCGGGCGGTGTGGCCCAAAACTCCGTTGCCAACGGCAAGCTGATCCAGAACACGAGCTTCGACAGGCTCTATGTTCCCTCTGCTGGGCATGACGCCGGTACCTCCATCGGGTCGGCCCTGTATTACCTGCATCACGACAAGGGCCTGCCGAGAAATCCGGCGCTAAACGCCTACACAGGGGTTTCCTTCAGCAATGAAGCCATCGAAGAATACCTCCAGGGGCGCAACATTCCCTACCAGCGCCACAGCGATGATGCCTTGTTTGACGTGGTGTCGGATTGCCTGGTGAATGGTGGTGTGGTGGGATGGTACCAGGGCAGGGCCGAGTTTGGCCCGCGTGCACTTGGCAACCGCTCTATCCTCGCCGATCCCCGGAGGCCCGATGCCAAAGAGCTGCTCAACCTCAAAATCAAGAAGCGCGAGAGCTTCCGGCCCTTTGCCCCTTCCATTCTGAAAGACTGGACGGGCGACTATTTCGAGCAGGTGGACGAGGTGCCGTTTATGGAAAAGGTATTTAAAATCAAGGAAAACCGCCGGGCTGAGATTCCTGCTGTGACCCACGTGGACGGCACAGGCCGCCTCCAGACCGTGGACCGCGAGAACGCGCCGAGGTATTACCGGTTGATCGACACCTTTCGGCAAAAAACCAATGTGCCCATTTTGCTGAATACCTCCTTCAATGAAAATGAGCCGATTGTGAACTCACCCGAGCATGCCCTTGAGTGCTATCTCCGCACCAGCATGGACATGCTGGTGCTGGAAAACATTGTGATCAGGAGAGATTGAGGCGCCGGGTCAAAACCTGGTTTTGCCTGATTAAGCCGCCTTTATTCCTGGTTTCCCGGATGAAGGCGGTTTTCTCTTTCCCGTCAAAGGAACGCAATTCTGCTCAGGCGCAAATTCCGCAAAGGGCTATTCCATCCTCATGGAGCGTGCCGGTTGCAGGCTGGCGGCCCGGTAGGCATGGTAGCTGGTAGTGGCAAAAGCCAGCAGCAAGGCACCAATCCCTGCCACGGCAAACCACACCCAGGGCAGGTCTGCCCGCACAGTAAAGCCTTCCAGCCATCCTTGCAGTGCCACCACCCCTGCCAAAGTGGCGATCATAAGGGCCACCAGTACCAGCCACAGGAAGTCGCGCGACAGCAGCAGCAGAATCTGCCGGGGTTCTGCTCCCATCACCTTCCGGATCCCGATTTCGCGGGTGCGCTGCTGCGTGATAAACGATGCCAGGCCAAAGAGGCCCATGCAGGCGATGAGGGTTGTAAAGATGCTGAACCAGCTAAAAATGCGGATCAGGCGGTCTTCCTGCAGGTATTGCCGATGGAAAAATTCGTCGAGGAAAAACCACTCCAGCGGGTGATTGGGGTCAAAGGAGGCCCAGGTCTGTTCAATCCTGCTGATCAGGCTGGCAGTTTGCCCGGGAGCTGGCACCAGCAGCAGGCGGCTGGGGTTGTTGGGGGTGAAAAGGATTACAAGCGGCTCCACCACGTTGTGAAGGGAAGCATAGTGATAATCTTCCACCACGCCCACAATCTGGCCGTCGTATGCGGCCTGGTCATCTGGCAGGAGGCCCCATTGCAGGCGCTTGCCGATGGGGTCGGTCCAGCCATGCTTTTTCACGAAGGCTTCATTCACAATGAATGCCTGGGCCTCGTCGGTACTGCGTCCGCGCTCAAAATTGCGCCCCGCCACCAGTTCAATGTCCAGGGCCCGCAGGTAATCTTCGTCCACCGAGATTACATTAAAATGGTCTTCCTGCAAACGGCCTTCTTTTTCCACACGAAACAACAGGGAGCCAGTTCTCTCTCCCGGTACCTGTACGCCGCTGCTAGCCAGGGCTTTCAGACCGGAGAATGCCGCCAGCTCCGCTTTATATGCTGGCAGCGAACGCTGCTGAACGGTGTCGGCAGGGCTGAGCCGCAACACGATGACCTCGTCCGTTCGCAGGCCCAGATCCTGGTTTTTCAAAAACCGCATTTGTTCTCCCACCACCAGCGTGGCCATCACCAGCCCAAGGGAAATGGAAAACTGCACTACCACCAGCACCTTTCTCAGCCACTGCCTGCCGCTGAGTCGCCACTGGCCTTTAAGCACCTCCGCCGGACGAATCATGGACAGGAAATAGGCCGGATACATGCCAGCCAGCAGGCCCACCAGCGAAACCAGCCCCAGCATGGCCACCACCAGGGTGGGCTGGAACAGGTCCATAAAGGCGAAATGTTTATCAGCCAGGCCGTTCACAGCAGGAAGAAGGGTCTCCACCAGCACCAGAGCCAGGAACAACGAGAGGAAGGTCATCACGACGGATTCCCCCAGAAATTGCTTCACAAGGTCGTTTTGGCTGGCACCCGCAGCTTTACGGATCCCGACTTCCACGCTCCGGCGGGTGGATTGGGCGATGGAGAGGTTGATGTAGTTGACGCAGGCAATGAGCAGCAGGAAAATGCCTGCCAGAGAAAAAATGAAGAGATAATCGCGGTTGCCTTTCGGGGTGTCGTAGGCCATGTCGCGGGCAAAATGCAGCTCGCTGAGCGGTGTGAGCGAGTAGCGAATGTCTCCATCCACCCCATTTTCTTTCCAAAACGGGATGGGAAAAGCTTCGGCAAACTGATCCAGCTTGGGGGCAAAGGACTTCGCATCTGCGGGATCTGAGAAGAGCAGGTAGGTATAAAAAATGATGCGGCCCCAGTCGGTCACAAATGCTTGCTGGGTGCTGGGTGGCAGGTTCTGAAGGGAAGTCATGGCCCTGATGGGCAGGTCGGTGTTGGCTGGCAAATCGCGAAACACGGCAGTAACCATGTAGTCGCTGCCGTTGAGCTTCATGAATTTGGCCAAAGCCGGGCCTTCGAAGTACTTATTCCTGAGCGATTCGCAGATAGCGACCCCCTTCGGGCGGATAGCCTCCCCGGCATTTCCTTCAATAAATTCGAACTGAAACAACGAAGTGACGGAAGAATCCACCATCTGAATATGGGCCTCATTGAACAGCTTGTCATTGACCTGCACCGTGATTTCCTGCATCCGGAGCAGCACCCTGCAGAATGCCTCCACCTCCGGGTAGTCCTGGTACAGTCCAGGCCCCACAGCCATGCTGGAGGTGGCGTAATGGGTGCTTTCTCCAGTCTGGGTCATGCGGGTGGAAACCCGGAAAATGCGATCCCGCTTCGGGTGAACATGGTCGTAGGTTAGCTCATCCTGAACATACAGGACCACCACGAGGCAACAGGCAAGGCCCAGCGACAGCCCAAACAAATTGATGAGGCTATGCACTTTGTTGCGGAGCAGGCTGCGACCGGCGATAAGTAAATAATGATGAAGCATGAGACAGATGTCAACAAAAATCTGAAGCCACAAAATCAGGCAAGTTCGCTACGCAAGGCGCTGGGTTTGCTTTCGGAAACGATCTGGCCGTCGAGCAGGCGAACAATCCTGCGGCTGAAAGAGGCGTCATGCTCGGAGTGGGTCACCATCACGATGGTAGTGCCAACTTCGTTGAGCTCGGTGAGAAGCTTCATCACCTCGTTGCCGTTTTCGGAGTCGAGGTTTCCGGTGGGTTCATCGGCGAGGATGAGCTTGGGCTGGGTAACCAGCGCACGGGCCACTGCCACCCGCTGCTGCTGTCCGCCGGAAAGTTGCTGGGGGAAATGGTTGATGCGGTGCATAATCTGAAGCTGTTCCAGCATAGCCTTCACACGCTGCTTGCGCTCGCCGCTGCTCATATTGAGGTATATGAGCGGAAGCTCCACGTTTTCATACACTGTCAGTTCGTCGATCAGGTTAAAGCTCTGAAACACAAACCCGACGTTTCCTTTGCGAAGTTTTGCCCGTTCCCGCTCAGAAAAACGCGCCGTAGATTGCCCCATAAACAGGTAATCGCCCTCCGAAGGATTGTCGAGCAGGCCAAGAATGTTGAGCAGGGTGGATTTTCCGCAACCCGAAGGTCCCATGATGGCCACAAAATCGCCCTCTTCGATGTGGAGCGATACTCCGTTGAGGGCAGTGGTTTCAATTTCCTCGGTGCGGTAGATTTTTTTGAGGGCTTCGGTTTTGATGAGCATAATGTTGAGCAGCTTGATGCTAGCGAAGGTATATCAAAAAATAAGCCCAATTATAGTAATTTGATAGTCAGTGTTTTAGTTAAAAAATAAGTCATTTTTTTCATTTTCATTGAACGAATTCGACACTGGACTGTACGCATGCGAACACAGGAAAGAATGGTTGGTGTTTTGAGTGATCCTCCGGATCTCGTCAAAAGGCAGTTTTTTTTGCTCGGTTAGTCGAAAACAACGGAACCATGAAGCCTTCCCTCTTGTCCTTCGTTCAGGACTTCCGGATCTTCCTGTTTCGCTACGTCATGACCCCTCACCTCTGATGAAATCTTCCCAAGGCCAAGTGCTCCTCATTGACGACGACCGCGATGTTCTCACGGCCACCCGCCTGTTCCTCGAAACGCAGGGCTATTTGGTGGCTACCGAGTCGCAGCCCATTCATTTGCCCCAACTCATTCGCAACCAGCCATTTGACCTGATTCTTCTCGACCTCAATTTTTCCCGCAACGCCCGAACCGGCAAAGAAGGGTTTTATTGGCTCCACAAAGTGCTGGAAAGCGATCCTGCGGCGGCTGTGGTCCTGATTACTGCCTACGGCGACGTGGATACTGCCATTGAGGCCATGAAAATGGGGGCTACCGATTTTATCCAGAAACCCTGGGACAACGACAAGCTCCTCGGTGTGATTGAGCGGGCCTTGTCGTTTGGCAGCCAGCGCCGCCAGCACCGCCCCCTGCCAGATAGCGGCGCTACCGGCACTCCTGCCATGATCGGCCAGAGTGAAGCCATGCAGCGGGTGTTTGCCACCATCGACAAAGTGGCCCAAACCGATGCCAATGTGCTGATTCTCGGCGAAAACGGAACAGGAAAGGAGCTGGTGGCCAAGGCTTTGCACGACCAGTCGGGCAGGGCAAAAGGTCCATTTGTCAATGTGGACATGGGCGCGATCTCCGAAACCCTGTTTGAAAGCGAACTGTTTGGCCATGTCAAAGGCGCCTTTACCGACGCCCGGGAGGACAGGAAAGGGCGGTTTGAGGCTGCTGACAAAGGAACCCTGTTCCTTGACGAAATTGGCAATCTTTCCCTGCCGCTCCAGGCCAAGCTGCTGAGCGCCCTCCAGCAGCGCCGCATCACGCGGGTAGGCAGCAACAAAGCCATTGCCGTAGACATTCGCCTGATTTGCGCCACCAACATGCCCCTGCAGCGAATGGTGAAGGAACGCACCTTCAGGCAGGATTTGCTTTACCGGATGAACACCGTGGAAATTCAGCTCCCGCCCCTTCGCGAGCGCAGAGACGACCTGCCGCTGCTGGCTGAGCATTTCACCCGCTTCTATGCCCAGCGCTACGGTCGAAGCGTGACCGGCATCAGCTCTGCCAGCCTTGTGCGGCTCGCCAAATACCACTGGCCAGGGAATATCCGCGAGTTGCAACATGCCATTGAAAGAGCCATCATCATGAGCGAACAGGAAGTGCTGCAGCCTGGTGATTTTCTCTTTGCCCAGGAGGATCCTTTGGTTGAAGACGGCCTTCAGCTCGATTCCTTTAACCTCGAAGAGGTTGAAAAAATGGTTATCCGAAAGGCCATCCGCAAACATGCCGGCAACATTACCCATGCTGCCAATGAACTCGGCCTTACCCGCACCTCCCTGTACCGGCGCATCGAAAAGTATGGCCTTTGACCTCCCGGCCTTCCCCTGAAGTTTATCCGCCCATACCTACCAGCCAATGTACACTTACCGATCCCGGCTCCTGCTGCGTCTTCTCATGCTCATGACCACCATGGCTACCATTCCCTGGCTGGCTTTTCAGGAGGGTTACCTCGGCATGAGCATCCTGCTGCTCATCGCAAGCCTGGTGCAGGTATGGCTACTCTTTCGCTTTCTCGACCGCAGCGACCTGCTGCTCCGGCGCTTTTTTGAAAGCCTTTCTTTTGACGACTTCACCGCCAGGTTTTCGCCCGGCAAACGCGCCCCGTTTCAGGGACTGGAGCAATCGCTGGAGCAGGTCATGGACCGCTTCCGCAACATCCGTGCAGAGAAAGAGGAGGGCTATCGCTACCTCGAAGCCGTGATCCACCACCTCAGCATTCCCACCCTCGCCATCCGCGACGACGAACATATTCATTTGTCGAACCCCGCCGCCCGCCGCCTGCTGGAGCAGCCCCGCCTCATGGAACTGACCGACATCGGCACCGACCTGGCCCTGTTTCTTCGGCAACTACCTCATGGTGCCAAGGAAGCCTTCCGGTTTCACCGCGGGCAGGAGGTGGTGCCCCTGCTGGTGTCGGCCTCGCGGTTTCAATTGAGGGAACATCACTACCTGCTTGTTTCCTTTCAGGATATTCGCCGGGAGGTGGAGCGGGCTGAAACGGAGGCCTGGCAGCGCCTGACACGGGTGCTGCGCCACGAGATCCTCAATTCCCTCACCCCGGTCACGACCCTCACCCGCACGCTGGATCACATGGTTTTTTCTAAAACCGGGCTGCGTGAGCATGAGGACTTGCAGCATCGCCAGCACGACATCCGGGAAGCCCTCGGGTTGATTCAGCGGAGAAGCGAAGGCCTGATGAGCTTTGTGCAAACGTACCGGGAAGTGACGCGCCTCCCTCAGCCACAGTGGGAAGAGTTGTTTCTCTGCGAATTGCTCGAAAGTGTCCGGCAGCTTTTTGCACGGCGTTTTCTGGAGAGCGGCATCCGGGTGGAGGCGAGGTGTTTTCCTGAAAAACTGAAGGTGGAAGGGGATCCTTCGCTGCTGGAGCAGGTGCTCATCAACCTCGTGCTGAATGCACGCGATGCCCTGCCAGCAACTGGTGGTGAGATCAGGATGGAAGGCAGGCTGAGCGCCCGGGGGCAAGCTGAAATCGAGGTGAGCGACACCGGGCCGGGGGTTCCTCCGGGCCTTGAGGAGGAAATTTTTACCCCATTTTTTACAACCAAACCAGAAGGGCAGGGGATCGGACTTTCTGTGTCGCGGCAAATCATGCTGGCGCATGGTGGGGAACTGCTGCTCATGTCGGAGGCTGGCAAAGGGGCGCGGTTTGTGATGAGGCTGGGGTGACAAATGCATCAGCTTTTCCTGCCATCGTGGATATGGCCAAAAAAAGTCCGCATTTCGGAGGAGTTCAGGAAAACAGGGCTTATCTTTCTGCTAACGTGCCATTTGCTTATTCGCCCTGATTATGATTCATCCACCCCTTTGCGCCCATCTTTCCAGCCTGGAGCCACCGCTCAAACCCCGTGGGGAAGTCTGCGAAGAATGCGTCAAAACAGGCAGCCGCTGGGTTCACCTCCGCACCTGCCAGACCTGCGGCACCACGCTGTGCTGCGACAGCTCCCCCAATAAACACGCCACTGCGCATTTTCATGCCACCGGGCATCCCGTTGTGCAATCCGCAGAGCCGGGCGAAGAATGGCTCTGGTGCTACGCCGATGAGGTGTTTGTGAAGCGTTTGTGAAAAGCTAAGACGGGATTGTGAGAGGCAGGCCAGAAAATGGCTCCGCCTGTGGTTTTGCTTCCTGCATCGGTTTCAAACCTCGTATCCGAGGACTTCTTCGAGGAATTCCCGGACACAGCCCTGCCCGCCCCCGAGCCTGAGAACGACATCAGCGGCCTCGCGCACCTGCCGGGCGGCATCTGAGGGGCAGGCCGAAACGCCTGCGGCCTCAATGGCCGGCAGGTCGTTGAGATCGTCGCCCACGTAAGCGATGTCGGCCCAGCTAATGCCCAGCTCGGCCAGCCATTCTTCGATGACTTCCACTTTCGGTCGCCGCCCGAAATAGACCCGCTCAATGCCCAGTGTTGCTGCCCGGTTTTGCATAATGGTGCCCGTTGACCCTGAGCTGATCAGCCCAAACATAACCCCTTGCCGACGAATGAGCCGGTGAATGATCATGCCGTCTTTCACATTGAACTGCTTGATCTGGTCGCCCGACTCGGTGTAGTACATCCCTCCGTCAGAAAGGGTGCCGTCAACATCCAGCAGAATGAGCCGGGGGCGGTGCCCATGCCATTGGCGGATTTTCCGGAGATTCTTTTTCAGCAAATCCTCCAGGGAGTGTCCCGACAATTCCGACAGGCGAAGCCATTCGCCCGGACTGGGGTGATCTTCCCCGGTGAGCCAGAGGTCCCATCCCGAAAATTGTGAACGCAGGGCTGGTTGTGCTTCTGTTAGATAGGCGATGTTGTTCTGGAAATTCATGGTCGAAATTAACAAAAAACATGGGGCCAGCCTCCGCCAGCCCCATGCGCAATTCGATACCCGTAAACTTTTCTCAGGGAATGGAAAAGGTAATGTCGCCGGTTGTTTTCTCCGTGCAGTCGTGGTCTGCGCAAACAACAGCTTCCAGGTGGAATTCGGTCCCGGAAGGGTAGCCCGACAAGTCCAGATCTTCCATGAACACGTATTCGCTTTGGCCGTGGACGTGCTCGTCAACCTCCAGGATCAGGTCGCTGGTGTTGTTTTCGGGGTGGAGAAGAATTTCGACATCGTCCATTTCGTCGGTGGCGGTGATGTGAACGTGGATATGGACATCGGCAGCATTGGCCACCACTTCGCCTGCAAGCGGCTCTTCAAATTCGATGCTGATGATGTTTTCCTTGTCTTTGCAGGACCAGAGGCTCAGGGCAAGCAGCCCGGCGATGAGGTGGATGGGTTTCATAAGGGTAATTCGGGTTGATTTTGCAACAGTGTTGCAAGTATAGGGTGAGATTTTTCTTTTTGCAACAATGTTGCAGTATTGTTTTTCCGCCTTTGCTCCAAACAACACTCATGGCCGGGCTTTTTATCCGAATAAAGCAGGCATCTGGCCAGGAATGTATCTTTGGCTGTGTCGGCTCCTCATTTTTTCTCTATCTTTGGCCGTCGAATTGCACCAATTTCCACGAGGCTATGACGCTAATTTCCTCTATTTCAGGCATCCGGGGCACCATTGGCGGCGCTGTTGGCAACAACCTCACCCCAGTGGATGTGGTAAAATTTGCCGCTGCATTCGGCACCTGGCTAAGCCTCAAGAAGCCCAATGCACAGCTCGTGGTTATTGGCCGTGACGCCCGTCCTTCCGGCGAAATGGTGCATCAGCTTGTTTCGGCCACCCTCGTGGGCCTTGGTTTTGAGGTCATCGACCTCGGCCTGTCCACCACCCCAACCGTTGAGATTGCTGTTCCGCATTTCCAGGCTGCAGGTGGCATTATTCTTACTGCCTCCCACAACCCGGTGGAGTGGAACGCCCTCAAATTGCTCAACCACAAAGGAGAGTTTGTTACCAAAAAAGACGGGCTGGAAATCCTCGAAATTCTCAACAACGAATACTTTGACTTTAAGCAGGTGCGGCAACTGGGCCGGGTAAGGCAGGTAACCGACTTGGGCACCCTGCACATGGACCAGATTCTGGCCTTGCCGCTCGTGGACCGCTATGCCATTGAAAAAGCCAACCTCCATATCGTGGTGGACGGGGTAAATTCAAGTGGCGGTATCTTCGTTCCTCAGCTCCTGGAAAGGCTGGGCGTGAAAAAAATCACCAGGGTTCACTGCGAGCCCAGCGGCTGGTTTTCGCACAACCCAGAGCCTCTTGCCGAAAACCTTCAGGATCTGGCTGCGGCCATCCGCCAGCATGGTGCCGACCTCGGCATTGCCGTTGACCCCGATGTGGACCGCCTTGTGCTTGTGGATGAGAAGGGGAATATGTTTGGCGAAGAATACACCCTCGTCGCTGTGGCAGATTATGTGCTGGGCCACACGAAGAGCACTGTGGTGTCTAACCTGTCCTCCTCGCGGGCACTGCGCGATGTGGCCGAGCGCCATGGGTGCCGCCACCATTATTCTTCGGTCGGAGAAGTGAACGTGATCGAAATCATGAAGCGGACGGATTCGATCATAGGTGGAGAAGGAAATGGGGGCATCATTTACCCCGAGCTGCATTATGGCCGGGACGCCCTCGTGGGAATTGCGTTGTTTTTGTCGCACCTGGTAAAGTCTGGAATCAAAGCCAGCGAGCTAAGGGCCACATACCCCGACTATTTTATGGCCAAGCGCAAGCTTACCCTCGTTCCGGAAATTCGGGTGGAGGAACTGGAGCAAGCCTTCCGGCAACGCTACGAACACGAAAAAATCAACGACCAGGATGGCATCAAGGTCGATTTTGAAAACAGCTGGGTACATCTTCGCCGGTCCAACACCGAGCCGATCATCCGCATTTACACCGAAGCCCGCAGCCAGGAAGAAGCTGACGCCCTCGCAGACCGCATCACAGCGGAGCTGAAGGAAATGGTGTGAGAGGGAGCAGTGAGATGCTGAAAGGAGAGGTGTTAAGAAGCGGGATAAGAACCGGCTTGGCCCCTGGTTTCGTTTCCGGCTACGAAGCGGTCTAAAATCCACTTGCCCATTCCCGCCGGGCAGTGTAAGTTTGGGGGTTGTTAACCTCCCGCATTTCATGGCGAAGCGCCCCCTCAAGAAAGTCGAAAAAATTATCCTGATTGGCTTTGCCACCCTTGGCGCCATGCTGGTTGCCTTGTGGCTGCTCGACAAACAGCCCAACCGCGCCTACCTCCTTCCGGAAGGCTTTGAAGGATGGGTAGCCATTCGATACAGCGTTGAAGGCGCGCCCCCCATTCCTGTCAAAAACGGGGTGCTGCAATTTGTTATTTCCGACTCCGGCACCCTGGAAACAAGCGACCCGCTCGTGGTAGGCTGGCGCCGCGACGACTACTACAGCCAGGCTGAGAGCCAGGAACCAGCTCGCTTCCCCGTGGCTGTGAACACCGACAGCGGCTATCAGTTGCGCGTTTTTTTGCATAACTATTACTCCAAAGACTGGACCCCCTTGCTCCACAGCCTGCCGGTGGGCACTGATACGATGATGAACGATGGCACCCGGCTCAACAAAATCTCCGAATCAGAGGTTAAGTACGTGACCGGAAAAAAGACGCTGGAATACTTCTACCTCTCCGCCCAGCCCCGGTCCATCATGTTCTCCCCACCGCCCAACCCCCGCATGGAAGGCCTCACCTCCACCGAAGACCGCCACATCACCCAACCCTGATTCATCTCCATCCCCACGATTTATGGAAGAGGTTGCCCCCCGCATCGACTTCAGCAACACAGCATTGGCCTTCCAGGCGCAGTCTGACGCACGATTGCTCAGAACCTACTGGCTGTTCCGCGTCATCGATTCGCCCTTCCTTACGAAGGTGGGGCCACCGCTGCTCAATTTTGGCTTCCGGGTGGGCCTTCCAGTGAAGGGGGTGGTGAAAAAAACACTTTATCAGTTGTTTGCGGGTGGGGAAACCCTGCAGGAAACAGCGGGCCGCTCAGAAGAACTCATGGCCTACGGTGTTCGCACCATTCTCGATTATTCGGTAGAAGGCGAAAAAACAGAGGATGGTTTTGAAGAAACCAAGCGCCAGATCATCCAGACACTTGTTCATGGTAGCCGGCACGAGGCAGTTGCCTTCAGCGCATTGAAGGTAACCGGCCTTGCTTCGATGGAGCTGCTGACGAATATCCAGGCAGGAAAGGCGCTTTCTGCTTCTGAGCAGGAGGCCTACCAGCTGGTGCGCAATCGCCTCCGGGAAATAGCCGAGGCGGCACGCCAGCATCAGGTGCCTGTGTTCATCGACGCCGAAGACAGCTGGATCCAGGATGTGATCGATGGCCTGGCCGAAGAGCTGATGGAGGAATTTAACCAGGAAAAACCGCTGATCTGGACCACCACCCAGCATTATCGCCACGACCGCCTCGCATATCTCCGCGGCCTGATCGGGCGAAGCCGACAGCGCGGCTATCTGCTGGGAGTCAAGCTGGTGCGTGGTGCGTATCTGGAAAAGGAAAATAGCCGCGCAGAAGATATGGGCTATCCCACGCCGATGCAGCCCAACAAAGCTGCCACCGACCGCGACTACAACGAAGCTTTACGGTTGTGTGTCGCGAACATTGAGCATGTAGCCGTGTGTGCTGGCACCCATAACGAGGAATCCAGCTCCCTGCTGGCCCAGTTGCTGCAGCAGAAGGGGCTTCCGGCCAATCATCCTCATGTGTGGTTTGCACAGTTGCTCGGCATGTCCGACCATATTTCCTTTAACCTCGGGCATGGAGGGTACAATGCAGCCAAGTATTTGCCCTTTGGGCCGGTTAAAGCCGTGATGCCTTATCTCATTCGCCGGGCCGAGGAAAACACCTCCGTCGCCGGACAGGCCAGCCGGGAGGTGGCGCTGCTGCATCAGGAAGTGTTGCGGCGAAAGAAAAACTAGCCCGATCGTTCGCCAGCAACGTGGAGATTGCCTGTTCACTCACAAGCAATCTGTGAAAATCTGTGCCTGAACCTGTGTAAATCTGTGGTGAGCCTAAGCCAAGCCCCGCCTCCACCCGGTCCCAGCATCTGTGAAAATCTGTGTCTGAATCTGTGTGAATCTGTGGTGAGCCTAATCCAAGCCCCGCTTGCACCCAGTCCCTGAATCTGTGTAAATCTGTGGTGAACCTGCTTCCGAGTCTTTCCTGCAAACGCCCGGTTGCATCACCCCGCAAAAGTAGCCCGATAAGCTCGCGGAGTGCTGCCCGTAGCTTCTTTAAAACGGCGGTTGAAATTGCTGAGGTTGTGAAACCCCGACCGGAAGGCAACGTCGCCGATGGGCAAATCCGTTTCCAGCAGAAGGCTGCAAGCCGCCCCCACCCGAATATCTTGTACAAACCCTGAGAACGTTCGGCGGGTTTGCCGTTTGAAATAGCGGCTAAAGGCCGCAGGCGTCATAGAAGCCAGGTAAGCAGCTTCCTCCAGGCGAACCTCCTCCTGGTAGTTTTTCATTACAAACTCAAACACCTTGTGCAGCTTGTGGCTGTCGCTATGCCGGAAAGGCGGGAGCACTTCTGTGCGAGCGAGAAATCGGCTTTCCTGGGAACGCGAGAGGCGGTAAATCAGATCGAGCAGCGCGAGAAGGCGCGGAAACCCGGGGCTCATGGCCTGGAGACGACGAAGCTCTTCGGCGGCTCTGCGGCGGGTTTCGCCGGAAAACACGATGCCCCGCCTGGCAGAATCGATCCATGTGGCGAGGCCGCGGGTTTCGGGCTGCTGCCAAAACAGCTCGCTCAAAAAGTCGGGATTGAAAAAAACGGAAATTGCCCTGGCCCGCAACTGGCTGCCCGGCAGGTGGTAATGGGGATCACTGCGAAACACATGCGGGAGATTCGACCCGATCAACACCACTTCCCCTTCGCCAAACCGCTCCACGCTGTCGCCAATCACCCGCGTGCCGGTTCCCTCCAGCACCAGAGTAAGCTGGCATTCCCGGTGAAAATGGAAAGGGGTGAAAAAATATACCCCTTCGTCGAGCAGCACCTTGAACGACTCATGGGCCGAAGCTTCAAGGTGATAGGGCAGGGGAGGATGGGCGGTATTCATTTGTCAGGATTTTATATATGGTTTTCAATATGGGCAAAAAAAGTATCAATGTTGGGCAAATGGGGCCAATTATTTCATAGAAGACGTTGCTACTTTTGATAAAGGACTTAACTCAATTTTCGGAAGGATTCTTACCGATCCTTTTCCCAAACTACCTCGCGAATGAACTACCGCAGAATCTGTGTGTGGACTGGCCCCCTTGGCCAAACCGAAGGACTCATGCGAAGCCTAACCAGCCACTCAGGCACTGCTGGCCTTCGCGATCCTTTTTCCAGAGAGTTTCTTCGCCTTACTGGTGCCAGGGAAGCTGCCCCCCATGTTGGAGTTTCCATTACCACTCATGCTGAACTCACAGTGCTGAGAAGTCCTGCTGCCCATGCCCTCGGGCTTGATCTTCGTTTGTTCGCCGACGATCTCCACCTCTTTTTTATCCAGCACCCCGATGAGCGGCTCCCGTCGCTTGCCCAGGCCATTGGCGACCCCGACTGGCAGGTGCGGGCCTACACCTGGCAGGAAAAACTCTATCGCCATTTCAGGGAAATGGGAGCAGATTGCCTGGTGTTAGATGCCGGCCTCTGGCGTTCCACGCCACTGCATGTGATCCGGTTGCTGGCCGACCAGCTTGGTACTCAGGCCCGCAAGTTCAACCCAGTGGTTCCGCAAGCCAGCCACCACTGGCGTGGAGAGGCCTGGTTGTCGCTTGGCAGCGATGCCGACCTGCGCGATGTTTGTCTGAAAAGCTACTATGCCCTCCTGCAGCAGGCCATGATCGATTTTGCCTCCAATGAGTTGGTTTCGAACGGTTCCCTGGCCGTGTCAGCCTGAAAATGGGTGCAGAGCATATCTGGAAAGCAAAAATGGACTTCGGTAGAAGAAAAAAGGGAAGAAGAAGGAAACAAATTACCGATGACATTTGAGCAAAAATCCCTCAGGATCGCCAGGTTCATGAGTAGAAAACTTGTTGAATCGAATCAAATGCCCACTTTGGCAAAGTGAACATGAGGTGCGTTATTGAGCAAACCCCCAAATTTGTGTTTGGCTGCCCGCCGTTCAGCCGCGAGGTTTGGGCATGCTTACACCTGACATTCTCTGGAAAGGCATCATCGAAGATTTCTTTCCGCAACTTTTGGCCTTCTTTTTTCCCAATCTGGCCGACAAGATCGATTACGACCGCGTGGAGTTTCTCGAACAGGAGCTCACACAGCTCTTTCCCGAAAGAGAGGGGAAGGACCGCCGCGTGGACAAACTGGTGAAAGTGTGGCTGCACAGTGGTGAGGAAAAATGGCTGCTCATTCACCTGGAGGTGCAGGGCTACCGCGACAAAGACTTCGAATTCAGGATGTTTACTTACGCCTACCGGATTTTCGACCGATATGGCAGGCTGGTGGAGGCGCTGGCGATTTTGACCGATCCTTACAAAACCTACCGCCCGAAGGCCTTCAGCCTGAAAAATGGGAACAGCCAGATGCGGTATCAGTTTCGTAGCTACAAACTGCTGGACCAGTCGCGGGAGGAGCTGGCAGCGAGCGACAACCCCATTGCCCTGGCTTTGCTGGTGGCGTATGATTCTATTCTGAAAAAGAAGCAGCGAAGATCAGGAAAAGTGCCTGACAGTGAACAGTTTGAGTTGAAAACAGCCTGGCTCAGGCTGCTGCTGGAGAAGGGGTATGACCGGGAGGCGATTGAGAAGCTGACCACCTTTATCAAACATTACCTCCCGTTTTCCGAATCAGAAATGATCGTTACATTTGACAAACATGTTGCAGACCAAACACAAAATAAAGAAGGTATGGGCATCATCGAGCGCGTTGAAAACGAGTTGAAAAGGATGGCCTTCGAGGAGGGCTTCGGTGAAGGCATTGCCAAAGGCAAGCAGGAAGGCAAACTGGAAGGCAAACTGGAAGGCAAGTTGGAAGGCAAACAGGAAGGCAAGTTGGAAGGTAAACTGGAAGGCACCAAAGCCGGGATGTTGTTGGGAAGAATTCAAAGCCTGGAGTCTTTGCTGTTGCAGTCGCTGCTGACTACAACGAAGAGCGAAGACCTTGCATTAGCCTTCGAATTACCAATTGAATGGGTTGAGCGCATTCGGAAGGGAGATAAACCTGGCGACGAGGAGGTAGAAAAATTTCTGGCCAGCCAGAATGGAAATGGGCATTAGCTCCAATTTGAGCATTCGCCAAGAGTGTCCCGAAGGATCTGAATTTGCCATCTTCGCTAAAGCTTCCTGGGAACCAGCTATTTGGACTTCAGGTAAGGGACCAGAAACAGCCACGTGGTGATTTGACAATCATTGACTTACCAGAACTTTTTTGCGCTGTACCAGGCTGCCTGCCTCGACCTGAAGCAGGTACCACCCTGAAGGCAGATCGGCTGTTGGCACCGAAAACCGCATGTAGCCGGGAAATAAGCTGAGGTTCATCTGTCTCACTACCTTGCCTTCCGCAGACATGAGCAGGAGCGTGCCTTTTGCCGGGGAAAGCTGATCCCAGCTGAGCCTGACTTCATGGCTGGCAGGATTGGGGTAGAGTTGAAAATTGTCAAGTGCCAGGTCCTGATCAATGGAGCTGAGGCCCTGGCAGGCTGCTAGAGCGGTATCAACCTCAATCCGGAGATTGGGAAGATCCTGGTAAAACGAAGCACCCGGGCAGGCAGTAGCGCAGCCATCCTGGTGGCCTGAGATCGTGTGGAGCGTTTTGCCAGAAGAAGGGTGAAAGGTCATGGCCAACGGATCGAGGTCTTCCTGGCAGCTTTTCCAGGAAAGGAGTTTGCGAAGGCTATTGATGGCGGCTTCGCTAGGGCTTTGGGAAGTGAAGGTGCCAAGCAGGCAAATGCCCATGGTGTTAGAGTTGGTCGCGCAAAAATGAGCCCCCCTCACATTGTCGCCGCCACCGCGGCCTTCATAGATCACACCGTTGGGGTCGATAATCCAGTTATAGCCAATGTCACACCAGCCATTGGTGTTGACGTGGAAGTTCCAGATCGACAGCACCGTAGCTGCCCAGTTGATGCTGGTGTTGGGCCCTGCCGAGTGGTGGATCACCATGTGGGTGGTGGGGGTGAACTCAGGCACCGAACAGGAAGGAGCCTGGCCGTCGGGGCAGTTCCAGTCGGTGCGGTTGGCAAATGCAGGCAGGCTGCACTCGCACTGGGTAACTTCGTTGCCGTGGCCGGGGAGCTGGTAAAAGGAGCCGGGACCAACAACCTGGACCTGGCCGGGAGAAAAGAAGTCGAACCGAAGGTTTTTGAGCTTTACAGCGGCCAGCGACTGCACATTTTGATTAAACAGCACCATGTACTGAAAATACCGCATGGTGGTGTCGAGGTACATGAGGTTGCCGACGTAGAGTTGTCCGTTTTGGGGGCCTTCTTCAAAGTGGGTAATGGCTTGCCAGTCTGACCAGGTTTCATCATCAGTCGAAAACCTCACCTGAAGCTGGAGAATGGAAGGGTCAAAACTGGTAGCCTCGGCGGTGGGAGCCAGGGTGAGGAAAGGAAAAGCCTGGGTAACGGGAATCGTTTGTGTTGGAGAGAGAAAAAAGGCAGGATCCCCGAGCCGAAAAGGGCTGATCCCGTCAGAGGTTCGGAGAATGTTGGTTTGATGTTCTGCGGTTTGGCTAACTGTGAAATCTATGGAATAGGAGGCTGTTTTTGATTTGCCAAAGCCAAGTGGACTTACGGCCCCCAGGAATCCTGTGAGGAGAATAAGAAGGCGAAATAATGGACAGAAATCGGCAAGGTTCATGGTAGACAAGCACTCGTTTCATCCAAAAGTTACACAATCTTTATGAAATGAGAATCATTTTCCCCAAATCTCTTCTTTTCAGTTTTTTTCCACCGTTGGTCCTCCCTCCTTTTCCTGCTATCTTGCGCCGCGAAGTTTGCCCCTGCAGGCTCGTGATGCGCAATTTGACCCTCCTTTTTCATGGGAACCTACGATTTTCAACACATCGAGAAAAAATGGCAGGCCGCCTGGAAAGCTCGCCGAAGCTTTGTCGCTGAACCCTTGTCCGACAAGCCCAAGTATTACGCCCTGGATATGTTTCCCTATCCTTCCGGGGCCGGACTACACGTAGGTCACCCGCTGGGGTATATCGCCACCGACATCGTGGCCCGCTACAAGCGTGTTCAGGGCTACAATGTGCTCCACCCCATGGGTTTCGATTCCTTCGGGCTCCCCGCCGAACAATACGCCATCGAAACCGGTATTCACCCTGCCATTACCACCGAGAAAAACATTACCCGCTACCTGGAGCAAATGGCCAACCTCGGGTTTCACCACGACCCCGATGCGCTTCTCTCCACCGCCGAGCCCGGCTATTACAAATGGACGCAGTGGATCTTCATCCAGCTGTTTGAACACTGGTATGACAAACAGGCCGAAAAAGCCCGCCCTGTGAGCGAGCTCGTGGAGCTGTTTGCCGCCAATGGAAACCATTCTGTAAAGGCAGCTTCCTCCTACCGCAAGCGCTTCTCCGCCGCCGACTGGGCCGCCATGACGCCCGCCATGCAGAGCGACCTGCTCATGCACTATCGCCTCGCCTTCCTCGCCGACGCTTCTGTCAACTGGTGCCCGGCACTCGGCACTGTGCTCGCCAATGAAGAGGTGAAGGATGGCAAATCCGAACGGGGAGGCCACCCCGTGGAGCGGCGCAAAATGAAGCAGTGGATGCTGCGCATCACCGCCTACTCCGACCGCCTGCTCGCCGACCTCGACCAGCTCGACTGGACCGACTCACTCAAAGCCATGCAGACCCACTGGATCGGCAGGTCAGAGGGGGCTCATGTGGAATTTGCCGTGAAAGGCAGCAACCAGACCCTCGAAGTGTTCACCACCCGCCCCGACACGCTCTTTGGTGTCACCTTCATGGTCGTGGCCCCCGAGCATCCCATCGTGAAAAGCATCACCACCCCTGCACAACAGGGGGAGGTGGATCAATATGTCGTCTGGGCTGCCAACCGCTCCGAGGTGGATCGGATGGCCGATACCAACAAAACCGGGGTATTTACCGGAGGCTATGCCATCAACCCTGTGAACCAGCGGGAGGTGCCCGTCTGGATCTCCGATTATGTCGTGATTTCCTACGGAACCGGTGCCATCATGGCAGTGCCCTCCGGCGATCAGCGCGACTGGGAGTTTGCAAGGAAATTCGGCATCGACATTCTCCAGATCACCAACGAAGGCAACATGGAAGAAGGGCCCTGCGACAGCAAGGACGCCCGCATGATCAATTCCGGCTTTCTCGACGGCATGACAGGCCACGAGGCCATCAGGGCAATGGTGCAATGGTTGGAGGAAAAGGGCATTGGCCAGCAGGAAATTACCTACCGCCAGCGGGATGTGATCTGGTCGCGCCAGCGCTACTGGGGCGAGCCCACCCCGATTGTGTACACTCCGGAGGGCGTCGCCAAAGCTA
Source organism: Bacteroidia bacterium (assembly GCA_041741415.1). Lineage (GTDB taxonomy): Bacteria > Bacteroidota > Bacteroidia > J057 > J057 > JANQTF01. The sequence continues at coordinate 64,663 of JBGSKC010000029.1, forward strand.
TGCCGATCAGCGAGTTGCCCCTCACATTGCCCGAAATCGACCAGTACAAGCCCTCGCCCGACGGCCTTCCGCCACTCGGGCGGGCAAAAGGCTGGATAACCCTGCCCGATGGCAGCACCCGCGACCTCAACACCATGCCTGGCCTGGCCGGGTCAAGCTGGTATTTCCTTCGGTATGTGGATGCCGCCAGCACGGAGTCATTTGCCGACCCCGCCAAACTCGCATACTGGCTCCCTGTTGACCTCTACGTCGGGGGAACTGAGCATGCGGTAGGCCACCTGATGTATTCCCGATTCTGGACCAAATTCCTCTATGATATCGGTCAGTGTCCTGTCAATGAGCCATTTAAAAAATTGGTGAACCAGGGCATGATCCAGGGAACTTCCCAGATGATGTATCGCCACAAGCAAACCAACGAACTCGTGTCGGCGGATTTGGTGGATAATGAGGAGGAGTATGTTCAGCTTCATGTGAACGTGAGCCTCGTTCGAAATGGCGTGATGAACGTGGAAGGCTTCAAAGCTTGGCGAAGTCAGGAAAGCCACGTGATCCGGCTGAATGAGCAGGGCGAGTTTCGCACGGTACCGATGGTGGAGAAAATGTCGAAGTCGAAATACAACACGGTGGATCCCGATGAGATCTGCCGGGAGTTCGGTGCCGACACCATGCGGATGTATGAGATGTTTCTCGGCCCGATCGACATTGCCAAGCCCTGGAACACCGACGGCATCACCGGGGTCCACAGCTTTTTGAAGCGGTTCTGGAACCTGTATGTGGACAACGATAACCGCCTGGCAGTGACTGGCGAAGAAGCCACGGCAGAAGAATTGAAGCTCCTCCATCAGTGCATCAAGCAGGTGCAGGACGGCATTGAGCGCCTGGCCTTCAATACCTGCGTGCCCGCCTACATGGTGCTTGTGAAAGAACTGACCCGCCTGGGTTGCCGGAAACGGCAGGTGCTGGAACCGCTGGCCGTGATGTTGTCGCCGTTTGCGCCACACATCTCAGAAGAGCTCTGGGAAATGCTGGGCCACCCCCGTTCGATTCTCGAAGCCCGCTTCCCTGTACTCAATGAAGAATACCTCCGGGAAGACAGCATCGAACTGCCCGTTCAGATCAATGGCAAGCTCCGCTCAAAGGTTGTGGTGCCGGCAGATGCTGACGACGATGCCGTGAAGGCCATCATCATGGCCGATGAAAAAGTCCTCCAATGGACAGAAGGCAAAGAGGTGAAGAAATTCATCGTTGTCAAAGGCCGCATGGTAAACGTGGTGGCCTGATCATTCAACCACATTGTGCAGCCTCACTCCGGCTAATGGCTGGGGTGAGGCTTATTATTTGAGCGGATGGCAGGAATTTGGAACTATTCCAATTTCTGGATACCTTATAAAATAGCTCGCTTGGACAAGTAGATTCTCAACAACATGGAAAACCCAGTTCCACCTTTGACCAACCTGCAACGGGAGCTACTAAGGATCTTTTCTCTGAATGTCCCTGAGGAAGATTTAAAGAAGATCCGCAGTTTTCTAGCCAGAATGTTTGCAGAAAAAGCAATGGATGAAGCTGATATCGTTTGGGAGCAGGAAGCCTGGACGAAGGAAAAGGTCGCTGAATTGTCAAACGCTTACCTTCGCTCCCTACAATCCGATGTGCCAGAGACCATGGCACCGTCGGAGTAACTCCCCGTGAGATTTTCCCCTATTCTCATTTGTGAAAAGACCGGCTTGGGATCTTTTTGCGTGGAGAATATTTTTTGAATGAAACTGTCCAAGTCTGCTACAACCAGTTCCTCCTTGCTCTCCAAATGGGGCGGCGGCACCCTCGCCGCCACGGCAATCGCCGCAGCTCTGTACTTCTGGCCTTCGTCCTCTCCCGATCAAATCAGTGGCATCATCAACGACTACGCCGCTGTGACCGAGATTGGGGAGGACTTCGTCATGGTCGATGACCCATCGGCTTTTTCACCGGGAGATTGGGTGCTTGTCATCCAGATGAAAGGTGCCGATGTCGATGAGTCTGAAACAGCTTCCTATGGGGAGTTGTCTGATCCCGCCAATGCAGGTGGCTACGAGTTCATCCGAATTCGCGATGTACAGGGCAATTCCCTCAATTTCCTAGTGGATCTCTGCAAAACCTACCAACAGGAAGGTCAGGTGCAGGTCGTGCGTGTACCCGAGTACGAGGATGTGGAGGTGGTCGGCGAACTGACCCCACAGCCATGGAACGGCCAGACCGGCGGAGTCCTTGTGCTCTGGGCCACGGATGTCGTTTATCTGAACGACGACATTGACGCCGAAGGGGCAGGGTTCATCGGAGGAGAATTCAACGGAAGCTCTACCAACGGCGGCCTAATATATGGCTGCCAGGTAAGCAGTGGGGAAGGCGGCTTTAAAGGCGAAGGCATTGCCTCGACTGCTTCCAACGGTTGCCGCGGCAAAGCAGCGAATGGTGGCGGCGGCGGCAACGAGCACAACGGCGGTGGCGGTGGCGGCTCCAACTACGGGGCCGGAGGCCAGGGTGGCCACGGCTGGCAGGGCGGCACACCCGGCAGCGACCTCGACAAAGGCGGCAGAGGCGGGGTATCCCTGGCTTCGGTGTATGCCTCCGACCCCAACCGCATCATCCTTGGCGGCGGCGGCGGTGGCGGCCATCAGAACAATGGCGCATCCATCCCGGCAGGAGATGGTGGCGGCATCGTGTTTCTCGTCTCTCCCAGGGTAGAGGTGGGAAGTGGCATTTCCATTTTGGCTGGCGGCGAAAACGCGCAGGATGTGCATGTAAATGATGGCACGTCTGGTGGCGGCGGCGGCGGCAGCCTGGTTTTGGATGTGGAAACCTGGGTAGGATCCTCTTTGCTTACGGTGGATGTATCTGGGGGGGATGGGGCTGATCTGTACACAGCCTCCCAGCACGGGCCCGGCGGTGGCGGCGGCGGTGGAGTCATTGTAACCACCCAGGCCTTGCCCGGCGACCTGATCACCAATCTGGCTGGAGGAGAAGCCGGCGTGTTCATTAGCAGCTCAGGCAGCAGCAATATCCACCACAATACCACCCACGGAGCAACACCAGGATTCCCCGGTGCCGTCAGGACAATTGTTTCGTTGCGTTCCTGCTCCCATCCGCCTACCCTCGACCTCGACGGCGACGAAACAGGCCAGGATTACCAGACCGAATGCATTGTTGGTATCAGTTCGCCTGCCATTTCATCCGGCACACACACTGCCATTGCGGATCCCGATGACATTGAGCTGGTGGGCGCGGTTATTGAGCTGATCAACCCGCTCAACGGAACCGATGAAGGACTGGTCCTTACCATGAGCGCACCCGACCTCGCAGCTTTGGGCATAACTGCCACTCCTGGCGTAGATGAACATACCATTACCCTGAGCGGATTGGCCAGCCTCGCCGACTACACCGCTGTGATTCAGTCGATTGTGTATTCCAACCAGGCAGGCTCGCCCGACCTGAGTGACCGCCTCGTGGAAGTGTCGGTAGATGATGGCGGAGCCTGGAGCAACGTGGCCCAAACCATCATCAGCATGAGTGCGCCGAGTTTCCCGGTGGAATGGCTGTCGTTTGAGGCGAAATGGGAAGGGCAAAATGCCAGCCTCAGCTGGGCTACCGGCTCGGAGTCGCAGTCAGACTATTTCTCTGTCGAACGCTCCAATGATGCCGTGGCCTTTACCCAGATAGGCACGGTGGCCGCACAGGGAAACAGCACAACCAGAAGTGATTACCAATTCACTGACCCATCTGCATACAGCGGCACCACTGCCATTTACTACCGGCTGCGGCAGGTTGACATTGACGGCGCGTTTTCCTACAGCAACACGGTGGAGCTGAGCAGCTTAGGAGCTGGCGCACAATGGCAGTTGAGCGTATATCCGAATCCGGCTAATGACATCATCAATGTTGAGTACAGCGGGCCACAAACCAGTTCCGGTACCACGGTCCGGGTCATGGACCTTCAGGGCAGGACCATCCAGACCATCGCCCTGCCTGCTCCGGGAGCTGCTGTTCAGGTGAATGTATCCGGCTGGCCTGCCGGAACCTACCTGCTGACTGTGGGCGAAGGCGGGCAGAGCGTGAGCAAAAGACTGGTGAAACAGTGATGACAGTGATGACAGTGATGACAGTGATGTAAGAAGGGGAAGGGTAACAGAAGGAAGGAGATCATTCAGAGAAGCCTTCTGTTCGTAGATGTTATGAAGCAACATGCCAGCCGGGAGAGATTCATGGCTGGCATGTTTGTTTGGAGAGGTGTGTGGCTAATCGGTTTTCAGCGACGCGGAGTTAGATGTTGAGGTGGGGGATATTGAGAGGCGAGACTGGAGAAATGCTTTGATTCCGGTCTGGCCTCCCGATTCTCAATGTCCCGCTTCTTGAACGGCTTCGCCTCCCAGCCCCGGCAGGGGCGCTATGTTAATAGCCTACGGCGGATATTTTCATTTTCACACATCTGCGGCATCAATGCCGCAGAAGGATTCGCAAAAACGGGTCAGCCTGCGGCTATTGACATGACGCACCG
>JBGSKC010000030.1:0-65106 GCA_041741415.1 Bacteroidia bacterium
GGGGCCCCGGCTGAAACCGTGGAAAAGTCCCGCAATAACCAATGCTCAGACCAGAATTTTACTTCGTTCTTTCGTATTTCTACCTCAACAAGCCACCTTATTCAAAGGCCTTTTTTGTCCAGTCGATGGGGAGCACCTCAAGCATGAACTCATTGCAGTGTTGAGGTCTTGAATTACAACATCTCCCAAAATCAGGGCCAGGCTGGATCTTTCAGGGCTCCATTCATCACCTTGAGTCCTGCCTGGACAATGCCCGCCAGGCCCGTTTTCGGATGATCACCCCTCCCACTCCACCACAATCGGCGCATTCACAGGCTTGTAGTGCACATCCAGCGCCGCTGCATTCACAAAAGTAGTTCCATTCACTTCCGTGATCCCGTGGCCTTCGTGAATATGGCCAAACACATGCAGCTTCGGCTTCACATGCCACACCCTGGCGTTGAGCTCTTCGCAGCCCACCAGCCTGCCATCAAATGTGAGATCCCGGATGCCATACACCGGCCCGTGTGTGAGCAGGATGTCAATGCCCGGCGGAATCATGGACCAGTGCCGGCGGATTTCCTCACCGCGCCGCCGGTTGAATGCCCAGTCGTAGAACCATGGCGTGACTGGCGAGCCCCAGATCCTCAGCCCGGCAACAGTCGCCCCGCTGTCATTCAGGTAATGAATCCCCGCCGGGACCAGCTCCTCAAACAGTGCCGGGTTCCGCTCCGCCAGGAAGTCGTGGTTGCCGGCAATAAATACCTTGTGCGGATGTGGTTGCAGGGCAAACCAGGAAAGAAACTCCTCCACCTGGCGCAGCTCTCCCATCGCGCTCACATCGCCTGCGTGGAGCAACAGGTCTCCTTCCGGCACCGCAATCTGCCCATGAAGCCCATGGGTATCCGACAAGCAAACTATCCTCATACTGAGGCTAAAACTACGTCGAACCGCTCAATCTTGCCAGTGCTGCCCAGCCCTTATTCCTGAATGAAATACACTTTTTGAATCAGGCCATTTTCCACCTCGTAAATGGCAATGGCATGCAGCACCACCCCGGGCCCGAATCCCGTTACCCGCTCCCGGTCAACCACGGTTTTGCCCAGCACCATCCTGCTCACAAGCTCGCAATGGAGCTCCGTGGCTTGCTCAAACATGGGCCCGTAGCCTTCCCGCATGGCTTCGCGGCCCTTGCCCATCAGCTGGTCGGGAAACTGGTACAATTCCACCTCCTCCGCATAGCAGGCCACAAAGGCGTCGAGGTCGCGCAGGTTGTAGGCGTTGAGCTGGCGCTGGGCCATGGCCTCCGGACTGCTGTCGAGGTGGTCGGCAGGCAGACTCATTTTTCCCGCAGCCACAACAGCCAGCAGGTCGGTGTGGGCCGGAACCTGCTCCAGCGGGTTCACCTTCAGGAGAACCAAATCTGCACGAAATCCGGTTTTTACCTGGCCCAGGCTGTCTTTCTGCCCCAGCATGTTCGCCGGAATCATGGTCGAAGCCCGCAAAATATCGGCGGGCGACAGTCCGGCCGCGGCCATGGCCTCCCATTCTGCAAACAGGGAGCTGGCGTGCTGGGTGCCGATGTTGCCTGCATCGGTACCGGTCACGACTGCCACCCCGGCCTCGTGGAGCTTGCGCAGGTTGCTGCTCATGAGTGCGATTTCCGCCTCAGTGGCCGCAGGCATCGCCTGAAAACGTTTCACCCAGCCGGGTATCTGCTCCCCGGGCAGGTGCTTCAGGTCGAGCAGGCTTCCCAGCACGCCGGGCTGTGCCAGGGCCAGGTCTGCAGGGGTAATGGCGGGCTGTGCCCGGAAGGTCTGATCGTAGCCCTTTCCAACAAGCAGGGTGGGCATATAAAATACGCCTTTTTGCTTCAGCTCGCGGGCAAAGGCCTCATCCACTTCTTTGTCCTGCACACTGTGAACAAGCACATCGGCTCCCAGCGAAACCGCCAGCCGGGCAGTTGCCAGTTCAGTCGCGTGGACAGCCACTTTGAGGCCGTGGCGGTGGCTCTCATCGATCACGGCAGCGACCATGGCGGTGGCATCGGTGGGATCTTCGTCAGGGAAAACGATGAACCAGATCTTGATGAAATCCGGGCGGTAGGAAAGTTGTGCCTGAACAAGGGCCCGGCCCTCCTCCGGCGTTTTCGCCAGCCTGATCGGGGCATCTTCCACCATCAGGGCCGGGGGGACATAAGTGGAAATGAGCGGGCCCGTGGCAAAAACCCGGGGGGCCTCACCGGCGAGGGTGCCAGCCTGCTTTCTGACTTCAAAATTGCTCATCGGGCCGCCTACATCCACAACGGAGGTGATTCCCGCAGCCAGGTATCGATGGAAAAAATCGGTGCGAAGGGCCTCTGTTGCGGCCATTTCTGCTTCGTAAGAGCGGATATTGCGCAGGTCAATGGCATCGGGGCGGGTGTAGAGGCCGCCGCTTTGAAAAAAATGCACGTGGCTGTCAATCCAGCCGGGGCTGAGGTATTGCCCTGTGGCATCATGTTCCTCCACTCCCCCGGGCAACTGCTGGTCTGGCAGCGGGTGCTTGCTGATAGCAGCGATTCGCCGGCCCACAATCAGCACATCCTGGTCGGGAAACAGCTTCCCGCCGGCCACATCCACCACAGTTGCGTGGCGCAAGAGAAGGGTGGGCTGGGCCATCATCTGGCTAAGCAGAAATATCGCAAGCAGAAAAGGTTTCATAGAAACAGGCAATGAGCAAGAAAGATAGGGATCGTGGCGGATGAAATGGCATTGGGATCGTTTTATTTCTTTGAGGAGGGGCTATCATGGAATGAACATTAAAAAGTCTACGATATTCAAAATTTGACAAAAAAAGGAATTTTGGAAAATTTGCCTCATTGCGGCAAAAATATTAACCATTGACTTGCGGGCGTCGTCGCATTACTGACTTCTAAGAGGGTATCGACCGATCCGAATAAGCAAGCGGCGATCTTCTACTGTTTGCGGCTCATTGAACCGGAGGATGTTTACTGTCGCGTGGCCAACTGGTGTTACGGCGTGAATGACCCCCTCTTCAAGGAAAAAATGATCTGACCATGAATCCAGCCTTGGATGAAAAAAGCGAACATATTCACCGGTCTCAGGAAGTATAGTGCCCACGTCACTCCCTTTGTTGCGATTGCAAAACGGGCAGGCAAAAGCCAAGTTATCAACCTCGGTAGTCCCCCCATGTTTGAGGCTCACGATATGGTCAAGGTGAAACGCATGGAAAGCATCTGCCTCGGCCAGAAGGCAATATTCACAAGTAAATCTGGCACGTTGGGCTACCAACGCCCGCAGGCGATCTGAGATGTATTCACTCATCCGGCCAATCGTAAACGGGCTATAGCTTTTGCGCGGCGCATGATGTGTTCCAGAACCTCAAAGTTTTCCAGTTCGCCGCGTTCCTCAACCGTGAGGGAGCGTATTTTCTCCTGATGTACCAGCCATTCGAAACGGGCACTGGCGCGGGCCGAAGGCCGAAAGGCAACGACCTCCTCCGGGCGCAGGGCCGCAACAAATTCTGTAAATTCATCAAAGATGGTGGAAACAATCATCTTGGCAGGAGATTTATGGAAAGATACGATTTTTCTCTGATAAAGGCCATGCCGCATTAACATCCGCAGTGTGGATAGGAGAGGATGCCTTATCTCCCCCTCGACCGACTGCGGCACAGGGAAGGGCCGCCCCTAGCGGGGGCGAAGGTCAATAGCATCACAGAGGGGTTGTTTTTTCCTTTTCGGCGACCTTGATGGTCGCCAGCACCGTCTCCTGAGCAGGCCCTGCCCCCCCTGATCTACTGCAACTTCAGCCTCAGCCAGGGGCTTTCCTGCTGCGGGCGCATCAGACCTCCCCACCATGAGGGCCGGATCATTCGCTCGAAAGGATAGGCAGCCAGTTCCTGCTGGGAGTGAAGATGCACCTGATCAAAGGCTGCTTCCATCTGCTTTTCCTGGAAATAGCCCTGGAGTTTTTCCCTGGCGCTGGCCAGTTGCTTTTCGGGCAAAAAAGCGTGGTGCAGGAAATGAATCTCTCCACCTGGCCGGAGATATTTGATTGCCTGGTCGATCACCTGGGGAATGGAGGGAAACCACATCAGGGCATCCATCACGATGAGCTGGTCGAAGCTCGCCTGGGGCATGGCAGGGTCGAAGAAGTTGGCCTCGACAAACCGAAGGTTTTTGGCCTGGAACAGCTTTTTTGCCTGGTTGATGGAAACGCCGTCGATATCAAGCCCATTCACTGGTCCGTCGTGATTTTTGGCCAGTGCGGCAGAGAGCCAGCCGCAACCACAACCCACTTCGAGAATAGAAGATTGAAGGCGATCGGGATGATGAAAATAGGAGAGGAGCGACTGGGCCAGGCTGGATTTTTCCTTCCATTCTGCCTGGTGCAGGTTGTAAAAAAAAGTTTTGGGCAATTCTTCTGCCTCAACGTCCGACCAAAGGCGGTTATCCTTTTTCCGCCACAGGCGGATTGCCTTCAGGAGGGCTTCGTTCAACGGATGAGCCGGGGTAACTACCTCGGCCTGGGCAACTGGGTTTGCCGGGGAGGCATTTTTGTTGATCCGTGCTTTGGCCCTGGTCCTGGAGGAAGATGCAGGCGCTGGCGGCAGTTCTGCTCGCTCAGGCGCAACAGGCAAATGGTACTCATTCACAGCAAGGGTATTGAATCGTGGCACAAAGATCGGGGGAGGGGCAAATGTCGAGGAAAAGGCTTTTTGAAGGTTTGTGGAGGGAATCGCCAATAGCAGGAACAGAAAATGCTGGCTGATCGGCGCAGCTGCAAAAGAGCAGCTCATTTCCCGAATCCAGGCGCAGCAGCACATGGCAGGAATCTTTTGGGCTGATTTCCAGCACATTACCGGAAATGGCCTGAGGGAAAATGATTTCCTGGAGCCATACCTCGCAACTGGCTTGCTGCCGCTGGAGCCAGGCCCGGTAGCCGAGCAACATCAACATCGAAAGAACGCCAAGGCCAATACCAGTGAACCCTATGAGGTAGGTGAGCCGACGGATAAAAGGCGTGTGTCGAATCATGTTCCGGGCTTTGCTCCCGCTGCTGAGCGGTAAGTTAAGAAATAAATGGCGGAAATCTTATTTGAAGGAAGTACTTTTCAAAGGAATGAAGGAATTTTAGCCAAAACTCATTCCTGGCTCCGCTTCATTTCGATCACCGCCACCACCTGGCCGTGGTCGGATCGCCACAAGGGAATGTCCTCATCCATCAGGGTTTCATCGATCAGGTGGTCGTTAAAAACCCGTACATACTCCACCTCCGCAATGCCAGCGTGGTTTTCCCTCACAAACTCTTCGCTCACCATGATGTGGTCGAGGGCCTCGTGAAAGCCATTGTGGATATGGGTGAAATACACATCCACCAGGGCCTTTCTGGCCTGGATATCTTTGACGTGGTAGAGAATTACGTCCCAAATCGACCGTTTCACCTCCAACGGAAACTTGCGGTGCGGTGGCTCGCAGCTCACAATTCGTGTGGTAACAGCTGTTCCGGTATCGTTCATGTCGCCAATCAGGATCACAGGGCGCTGCCGCACCCGGAGGTCGCGTAGCAGCAACTCGCGAAGCGCAGCGGCCTCGGCAGCCCTGCGGATCAGGGACCTGGCTTGCCCGCGTGCAAGGTCGAGCGGGTTCTCTCTGCCTTCACCTTCCTCAAAATGCGGCCGCTTGCTTTTCAAATGCACCACATATACATTGACTTCGTGGTTGCCTGGAAACAGCACGGTCGCCTTCAGCACTGGCCTGGAAAAGGTATTTACCGGGATGGTCGCCCCCTCAAAGGTCAGGGCCGTGGGGCAGGTATCGAATACTTCGTAGGACACAATCGGGAAGCGCGATGCCAGGGCCACTCTCGGCAAATCGCCGGTGGCACCCGCCACCACGTAGGCGGCATCTTTCATCTTTCCGGTTCGCAGCAGGGCTTCTCCAAGGGCCTCAGGGTGAAACACTTCCTGGAACCCGACAATGTCGGCCTTCATCGCGTCCAGTTGCCCGGCAATCCAGTCAAGCTTTTGGTCGTATTCCCGTTGGCTCAGGTGGTCGCGGCCATAGATCGGCTTGCCCGGCAGGGCCAGGTTCAACAGGTTGAAGGTCGCGACCCTCACATGGCGTTGTTCGTTCATGAAGTCAGGTTGAGGAATGTTTCGTTCGGGGCAGTGTGAAGGTAGGGAAAATGGAACAAACGATCCAGGTTTGACTGGGAAATACACAGAGGCTTTACCCCGGAGCTGACAGGCAGAGAATGGCTGGATTGAAATCCGCGACGAAAAAAAACATTCGAGGCTTGAATTATTCAGGATAAACAGTTAGATTCTAGCTTCATTTTTTTCATCCAAGCCCCTGATTATGAAAACAATCGAACCTTTCTTCACAAAGGCCGCCGGCCTGTTCCTGTTGTGCTGTTGCTTGCTGTCTGGCACCACGCTGCCTCCTCCTACTCCTGCTTCTGAAGACCTGGAAGGCGCCTGGCGGATGGTCATGACCCGCGACCAGCCCGTGGCTTCGCTGGGCCTCGACATGGTGAAAATCCTGGTGGATGGTCATTTTATTTTTGCCTTTTACCACGAGGAAAGCCAGCGTTTTTTCTCTGCAGGCGGTGGCACCTACAACTTTAAAAACGGGGTTTACACCGAGCAGATCTCTTTTCACACCATCACTCCGGCCCTTGTCGGTCGAAAGTTGCCCTTCCAGGCCCGCCTAGAAGCCGGGCGATGGTATCACACCGGCGACATCGACGGGCAGATGATGAACGAGGTCTTTGAGCGCGTAGAAAGCAGCGAAGCTACCCTGCTGGCGGGCGCATGGGAGATGCAAGCCCTCCGGGAAGCAGCTCAGCCCTGGCAATCTGTCCGAAAAAAAGACATCCAGACCTGGAAACTCGTGATGGATGACCGCTTCGCAGAAGTGAGTTTTCGGCCAGAGGATGGCGAACTGCTCACCTGCTCTGGGGGGACCATTGAGGCAGGTGAAACCTGGGTGGATCAGCAGATCGCCTTTCATATGAAAGATTCTTTGCTGGTCGGTACCAGCCTTCGCTACGACGGCCTCCCCGCACCCGATGGCTGGGAAACCCAGGCGCAGCTAACACGTGGGCAGGAAAAGCACCTTTCGGTTCGCTGGGTAAGGAAAGACTAGGCAAACCTGTGTCGCCAGGGTTCCTTCTCCTTCAACAGCATGGAAATTCTCCCACATCCGGGTCGGTTCTCCATCACTCACAGAGAACTGGCCCGGAGTTTGATCTTTAATCTTGTATTACCACCCCTTGCACTTCCCGGTTAACCATAAAGAGTAGCCTTGCTTTCGCTCACGGTAAAGGTTTTCTCTGTTAGATGAAGAATAGTATTGATTGGTTAAAATCCAGTTATTGAACTATTCTTGCTTGTGAAATAGTAGGAGTATGAGTTCCCTCAAACTGCGTCCCCAGCAAACCCTTGATCTGAAGGCCCAGGCAAAAATTCTGATTACCGTTGCCATCACTGCCAATTTGTTGCTGGCACTGGTTCTTTCTTTGCTGCTGCTTGCCCGGCCGGAGCAATCCTCAGCAGAGGTCGTGGTGAAGCGAACCTCAGTGGATGCCACTGCCAGGGCACACCAGCTCCACAGAAACAAAGTGCAAATGGCGCTATTGCCCTCTCCCGAGCATTGGTAACACGAGGCCGGATGGGTTAATCAGTGATGGTGAGTTCGTCGGCGCCGGCAAAGGATTCATAACTGCTCGTTACCAATTCCTCGCCGGGCTCCAGACCCGACAAAATTTCGTAGTGCTCATCGCTTTGGCGGCCAATGCTGATGGTTCTGCGAACAGCTTTTTTTCCTGAAGCATCCAGCACATACACATACCGCCCTCCCGAACTTTGGAAAAACCCTCCCCGGGAAATGAGCAACGCCTGGGTTTCGTCACTCAGCGCCAGCCGGATTTGCAAATTTTGTCCCCGCTTGATGTCGGCTGGCGGGGTTTCCACAAACTCCATGTCCACCTCAAAGGTGCCGTTCACCACTTCCTCATACACCTTTCGGATTTGCAGCCTGTGTTCGGTGCCATTGAACTGGAAGGTTCCCTCCTGCCCCTCAAACACCCTTCCGTTGTAGTGCTCGTCAACCCGGGCCCGCACCATGAATCCGCTTTCGAGCAGGTCAATCTGGCAAAGGGTTTGGCCCTGGGTAACGTTTTCGCCCACCTCTACCCGCAGTGCCGACATCAGCCCCGATACCGGAGCCTTGATTGTCATGTTGTCGAGGCTTTGCTTAATCGCTTCCAGGTTGCGGTCAACAAGGCCGAGAGAGTTATTCACCTGCGACAACTGCTGAAGGGTGAGCAGGGAGTCGCGGGAAATGCGCTCCAGCATCAGTTCCCGACGCCGGAGCTGGTAGCGATAGTTGTTTTCGATTGTTTGGAAGTCTGCTAATGAAATGACGGAGTCCCTGACCAGCAGGCGGTTGCGCTCGTATTGCTGGCCAAGGTCGGTGATCATATATTCAATTTGAATGAGCTGATCCCGCAACTGGAGCCCTGTGTTTTCCATCGTGATACGGGTGTTGCGAAGCTGGTCGGCCTGCTCCAGCAGGTTGGTTTGGAGGTTCATGTAGTTCAGCTCCAGCCCTGGATTGGTGAGTTTCAGCAGGGCCTGGCCTGTGGTTACCTGTTCACCTCCTTCCAGATACAAGGCTTTCACCTGCCCGCCTTCCACGGCCGTGATATACACCCTTCGTTGCGGCAGCACCTCACCACTGATGGGAATGCGCTCCTGAAAGGCACCCTGAGCAGCCCGCGACACCTGCAGTCGGCTTCGGCTTACTGTATGCCGGGTCGTGCTGGCCTGGTTGATGACCCACAGGGCCAGCACCAGCAATAACACAGGAAGCCCCACGATGAGCAGCAACTTTCGGGTAGTCCAGGTTTTTTTCTCAATGGCGCGATCCATGCGAGCGAAAATTCGATTTATATTCGTTGAAGCCGGGAAAATGAACAAAAAGATTGACAGGTCAGGTGGTGGATTTTGCCAAAATTGACTGAGAGTCCTTTTTCGGTGCTGCATTCGCAAGAATCACCCGGCTGAAGGTGGTGGCGCGACACAATGGAAGTTGCGGAAGGAAATCCCATCTTTGCCGGGAGAAACGAGGACGATGACAAACGATTTCGGATGGTCGGATCTGGCCGGGCGGTTCAGGCTAACGGTGGAGGAAAGAGAAGTGGCCGGGCAAAGACTTCGGGTGCCGCTGGCGGGGAATGTGGAGGAATTACTGGATGAGCTGATTGCCAAAGGCCCGGATCATGAAGATGTGAAGGACGAGCGGATCCCCTATTTCGCCGAATGCTGGCCCAGCAGCCTGGTGCTGGCGGAGCATTTGCTCGCCAACCCTGCCCTAGTGGCGGGGCAGCAGGTGCTGGAGTTGGGCTGCGGGCTGGGCCTGGCTGGAACTGCAGCCGGAATTGCCGGTGCCAGCCAGGTGCTGATGACCGACTACCTCGACGACGCCCTTGCCATGGCCAGGCTCACCTGGGGCCTCAACCTTGGCACCGGGGCCTCTGTGGCTCACCTCGACTGGCGGGAACCCGACCCGGCCATGGCCACAAAGGTGATCATCGCAGCAGATGTGGCCTATGAGGCCAGGCATTTTCAGCCCCTTGTGGCAGCATTCACACAACTCCTGCTGCCAGGTGGCACCCTTTGGCTCACGGAGCCCTCCCGCCACATCGCCAAAGAGTTCATCAGCCTGCTCAACCAGCACGGCTTTGACTGCCAAACCAGTCTCCACTGGCTTGAAGATCGCGGAATCCGGCACAGGATCCAGCTTCATCGCATTTCCCGAACAATCGGCTGATCCGTTGACTCTCCAATTCTGACCGTTCATCCCGTTGGCGGCCAGCCAGCAGCCTTCATTTCATTTCTTCAGACCATCAGCGCGAAAGTTTGGAACTATTCTTGTTTCGAATCTTTTCGTTCAGTCAATCCATTCCCCCGCCTCAGACAAATTGCACCCAGGCACCCGGAAACCGGGATGGCCTTTGGATTTGTTCGCTCTTTTCGCACCTTCCAAACCCATTCTTACCCATTCCTCACCGCATTTTTCCCATGCTAGCCATCTTCCTATCTCCCAATCAACTTGCTGCTGCACTGCTCCAGGACGACCAGCTACACTACCTTTCCTGGGGAGTAAAGGGCGAATGGAAACTGAACAGTCGCCATCCGGAAGAAGAACTTCTGAAACGCTTACCTGACCTTCTGGCAGAAGCCCGGACCACTCCAGGGTATTCCTTTAGCAGCGATCGGGCCTGTCCGGTAATGGTGGCCACCGCTGTTCAGAGCGACCCCTCAGAGCTTCGTCTCAGCCTCAACTCGGCAATCCGGAGCAGTGGGGCCAATGATTTTCAGCTCACCCAGGTTGATGCCATGGTATGGCCCTTCCTGTATGGCGGCGAGAGTGAATTGCAGCCCGGGCAAAAGGCTGTTGTGCTCATGGGGCTCGGCAAGTCGGTAGAATGGATTGAAGCTGAGCGGAAAGCCATGGCAACCCTTCCCTCCACAGCTGAGCTGGGAGCAAGGGCCTTGTTTCGCGATGAAAAGGTCGCGCAGCGCCGCCTGCCGCAGTTTGGTCCTGAATTTGGCCGCGAAAAGGTGCTCGCCCACCTGATGAAGCAGTTTTCTCAGGCAGGCCTCAATCTGGATGCTGCCACCCAGACAGAACTGGCGCAGCAAATCAGCCAGGAGCCACTGCCAGCCCATTTTCAGATCTCCCGCCAGGTAGGCAACGTCACCATTGAGGCGGAAGCGCACTTCGCCATCGAAGATCTCTCCGCCCTCATGCTAGGCGATTTTCAGGCTTTGAAAGCCCAGTTGGACCTCGATCAGCTCCGTCAGCACGGGGTCGCGCAGATCTGGCTCATGGGCAGTTATCTACATCACCCCCAATTCATCTCGTTCTTGAAGGAAACCTGTCAATTAAATGCCCTGCTCCATCTCCCGGCCGAAGAGGAAGAGCGTGCGGTATGGGATCAAACGGCGATGGGCCTCCATGCACGGTTGAAAACCATTGAGGAAGCTGAAGCTGCAATGGCAGAAGCAGAAACCAAAAAGCGGGAAGCTGAAGCGAAAAAAGCAACCATCGCTGCTGAGCTGAAGATGAAAGACGAGCGTGACCTTCTGCTCCAGGAGATCAAAGACACTTGTACACGCCCTGAAAAGCGAGAAGAATACGAAACCATGTTTGTTTCCAGAGGCGCCACCCTGGGCATTCCGGATCTGGTGATTCGCTGGAACATTACCGAGGCACTGAGCCTGGTGGAACTGGTGCAGGAAAGAGAGGAAGTAGGCCTGACAATGGCAGAATCCGCTCTGGCTGTGGTGGCAACGCCTCCGGCTCCTGTGGAGGAGGAACTCCCGGTCATGGCTACCGTCGTGGTGGCAGTCCCGCCAATGCCCGAGCCCCCAGTGGTAGAAGTGGTCATTGCCAAAGAAGTGGAAGCGCCCAAGCTCCCCGTTGTGCCGGCACCAGCTCCGGATGTGGTGAAGGAACCCGAACCTCAGGCAGTTCCTGTGCTGGAACCCGTGATGGCAGGCGGCCCGGCAGTAGCAGAGGCCGTGATGGCCAAAACCGCAGTGAAGCCTTCCCGCAAGCGCGAGCAGGTGAGCATGGACGACATCTTTACCTGGAAGGGCGAACTACCCGACGCCGATTTTATCTCCCGCAAAGCCACCTTTCATCAGGATGGCGATGTGAAAGTGGTACGTATTCTCCGCGCCGAGCTGATCAGCAATGGCGAAGCTGTGGGCAATTTCAGAAAGGTGTATGAAAAGGAGCTGGCTTATTTCGGCGAAATGAGCGAAATGAGCGAGGCCCGCGAGGGAATGTATTTTTACCGGAAATACATCGAAAGGCAAACCCTCCGTGAGTTTGCCCAGCGCAACGGCCTTGCCAGCAAAAAAGGCATGGAAGAACTCAGCAGTGCCGACCTCAAGTTCATCCTGATGCTGCTCAAGGAAGTCCAGTTGTTGCCCGTTTCCCATGGCAACCTCAACCCCGACAATATCCTGGTGCTCAACAAGCGCAAGTGGAATTTGTCTAAAGACCTCGAAATCCGCTTTGTGGAATTCAGTCCGCGGGATTTGTCGCTGGATGCTTCGATTGCACAGGCGCACACAGCTTTGGGAGAGGTGATCGGGCCAAAGGTGTACAGCGATTTTAAGGAAAAATTTCAACTCTAGGGGTAAGCGATCTAAGTCATGGCCAACACTGCAGAACTGCTTGAGCTGATCCTGGAGCGGGAGAAAAAGGAGAGGCGGCATCGTCAGCGCCGCCTCTTGACCCTGGTGGGCGTGGCTGCGGGGGCGGCCCTGGTTACCGCAGGTTTGTGGGCATGGTTGCCCGGCGGGGATGATGCCTCGGTGCCGGTGTATTCCCTGGCCGAACTCGACCGCGGCCGTGTGGAGGCCCTGCTCATGCAGGCTCCGATGGGCCTGAGTGTATCGGACGACCAAACGGGCGACACCCTGTTGCTGCGCGATGTGCAGCAGTATGCTCTGCTGATGGAGGCCCGCCAAAGCCTGGCAGGAGGCTCCACAGCCGACTGGGAGAGCAATGCCCAGCCCGATTCCGGCGCGCAGGTGATTCCCTATGTGATGGACGAGGCGCGGGCGCGGGAAATCAGGCGGCGGGTTGCCGCCGACGGCCCCCTCAGCGAGGCCGATATCATGCCGGCATTTCCGGGCGGTGAAAGTGCCCTCCACCGCTTTTTGTCACGCCAGCTTCGCTATCCTGTCGAAGCCTCCAGAGACAAAATTCAGGGCACTGTCTATCTCCGGTTTGTGATCGATGAAACAGGCAAGGCCATCCGCCCGGAAGTGATGCGCGGCATCGGTCATGGCTGCGACGAAGAAGCTATCAGGGTAGTTTCCGCGATGCCCGCCTGGATTCCCGGTGAAGTAGCAGGGGTAAAAGTGCCCGTTTTTGCCACCCTGGCCATTAATTTTCGGTTTTTGTAGGGCCAACAGTTGTGATTTATCTGCCGCTAGGCGGGAAAAAATAATTCCATTGCCGGGTCATAGGGAGGAATCCTATTTTTATTTCTCTGTTCAAACTCCCTATTTCACAACGCCGTCAGGAAGCGGACAAACCTGCTTTGGCGCACGTCTCAACTTGTGGAAAAATTAACCCCGCTCGCAATGAAAATCGGTCTCGTAGGTCTTGGGAAAATGGGTGCCAACATGACCCGGCGCCTGATGTTGCATCACCACGAAGTGGTGGCCTTCGATCGCTCAGAAGAAGCCGTGGCACAGCTGGCCAGTGAAGGTGCCATCGCTGCCAGCAGCCTTGAACACCTCGTTTCTCAGTTGCCCGACAAGAAAGTGATCTGGGTGATGGTTCCTTCGGGAGCTCCCGTGGAGGCTACCCTTGATTCTTTGTCTGGTTTGCTCAAGCCTGGAGACATCGTCATCGAAGGGGGAAATTCATTCTGGAGAGATTCTATTCGCCGGGCAGAGACCCTCAAAACCAAAGGCATTCACTTTGTGGATTGCGGCGTGTCAGGTGGGGTGTGGGGCCTGCAAAACGGCTATTCCCTCATGTATGGAGCTGAGCCGGAAGCGGCCAGCCACATCGCTCCCATTATCGGGGCATTGGCTCCCGAAAACGGCCACCTCCACTGCGGAGCCGTAGGAGCAGGCCACCTGGTGAAAATGGTGCACAACGGCATTGAATACGGCATGATGCAGGCCTATGCTGAAGGCTTTGAAATCATGGAAAAATCGCCATTTAACCTCGACCTCCCCGCCATTGCCAGCATGTGGATGCATGGCTCTGTGGTGCGCTCGTGGTTGCTGGAGCTCGCCGGAAATGCATTAAATGAAGACCCCAAGCTCGACGGTATCAAAGGGTTTGTGAACGATAGCGGTGAAGGCCGCTGGACGGTGCAAACTGCCATCGATTTCGATGTGCCTGCCCACGTTATCACCGCCTCGCTGTTTACCCGCTTCGAATCCCGCCAGGAAGAGTCATTTGCTATGAAAATGCTGGCTGCCCTCCGCAACCAGTTTGGTGGCCATGCCATCAAAAAAGCTGACGAATAGGCCCTTACCAGCCGGGCGAGGCCTTGGTTCAGCTAACCGCTAAGGCGAGGCCCCGCCCATAAGCTGTATCATTACTGCATCGGACACCTTCTTCCTTCGCTTCCCATTTTTGCAAACCATGGCCTCTTTATCCAATCAAATCCTGGTCATTTTCGGAGCATCCGGCGACCTGACCTTCCGCAAGCTCATCCCGGCGCTGTATGACCTGCACTGCCAGGGAATGCTGCCCGAAGGCTTTGCTGTGCTGGGTGTGAGCCGCACAGAATATACCGATCAGGCCTTCCGCGACCGCCTTGATCCCAGGGTAAAAGAGTTTGCGAACAAAGAAGCGACTGACGAGAGCAAGCTCCAGGGATTTCTCCAGCGCATTTTTTACCAGGCCATCGATACCCAGGCGGCTGAAGATTATGCCCTGCTCCGCGAGCGGCTGGTGGCCCTCGATGCAGAGGTAAACGCTCAGGGAAATTACATTTTTTACCTCTCCACCCCGCCTTCCCTCTATTCTGTAATCCCCGAATACCTGGCAAAACAAGGTCTCAATAAGGAAGCCAACGGCGCTTTTCGCAGAATCATCATCGAAAAGCCCTTTGGGTATGACCTCAAATCGGCAATTGCCCTCAACAAATCGCTGTTGCGCCACTACCGTGAGCATCAGCTCTACCGGATCGACCACTACCTGGGCAAGGAAACGGTTCAAAATCTGCTGGTAACGCGTTTCTCCAACGGCATTTTTGAGCCTTTGTGGAACAGCAAATACATTCACCACGTGCAAATCACCTCGGCTGAAAGCATCGGGGTGGAAGACCGGGGCGGGTATTACGACGGATCTGGTGCGCTGCGCGACATGCTCCAGAATCACCTCCTTCAGGTGGTGGGCATGGTGGCCATGGAGCCGCCTTCTGTGGTGGAGGCCACCTCCATCCGCAATGAGGTGCTCAAAGTGTTTCAGTCTTTCCGCCCGATTGCTCAGGAAGAGGTTGCCAAATACGTCGTTCGGGGTCAATACACCGAGTCGCACATTCGGGGAGAAGCAGCCCCCGGCTATCGCCAGGAAAAAGGGGTAGCGACAGATTCCCGCACCCCGACTTTCGTGGCCATGAAGTTTTTCATCGACAACTGGCGCTGGGGAGGCGTTCCGTTTTATATCAGAACAGGAAAAAGACTGCCAACACGGGTCACTGAAATTGTGATTCAGTTCAAAGAAACGCCTCACCGCCTGTTCAAAGACGTATGCAGTCCGCTGAGCGGTAACCAGCTGATCATCAGGATTCAACCCAATGAGGGCGTGAAGCTCAAATTCGGAATGAAAGTGCCCGGAGCCGGGTTTCAGGTTGAAACGGTGAACATGGATTTCCATTACTCCGACCTCCAGAACACCTATGTGCCAAGTGCTTACGAGCGCCTGCTGCTGGATGCCATGCTGGGCGATGCCACCCTCTATGCCCGTGGAGACGCTGTGGAAGCTGCCTGGACCTTCGTTGACCCCATTCTCAAGGCCTGGGAAACCCGCGACGACATCCCGGTGTATGGTTACCCCGCAGGAAGCTGGGGGCCAGAACCGGTCGATGCCATGGTCGAAGGAGAAAACATGGGCTGGCGTTACCCCTGTAAAAACCTCGCCGACGACGGCAACTACTGCGAGCTGTAGCAATGTGGTCCCGGCATTTCCTTTCCTGAGAAACAGGGTGGCTGCCATGGTAAAACTTAGCATATTGGTGCTATAAATCAGGCAGCCACTGCTTTCCTTTTGTTTACCTAGCCGAAGTTGTCCATGTCTTCTGTTCTCAAAATCTCCCAAACCGCGGAGCTGGTGGCCCAAAACGTCGCCTCCGACCTCGCCACACAGGTGAAGCGCGGGATCCCTTTCCACATTGCCCTCTCCGGTGGTTCCACGCCCAAAATTCTGTTTGAGCATTTGGCCGCTCAATACCGGGAATCTATTCCCTGGGGGAATGTGCACCTTTGGTGGGGAGATGAGCGCTGCGTAGCTCCAGATCATGCAGATAGCAACTACCGAATGACCAAGGAGTCGCTCCTGCGCGGGATCATTCTGCCGCCGGAGAATGTGCACCGAATCAAAGGTGAGGCCGACCCGGAGGAGGAAGCTCTCCGGTATGCCGCGGAGATGAAGCGCATCATGCCCATTCTTAACGGCCTGCCAGTCTTTGATCTGATTTGGCTGGGATTAGGAACCGACGGGCACACCGCCTCCATTTTTCCGCACCAAAGCCATTTGCTCCATTCTCCCGACTGGACGGCAGTGGCCACTCACCCGGAGTCGGGCCAGAAAAGAATCACCCTCACCGGCCCGGTCATTAACCAGGCCAAAAAAGTGGGATTTTTGGTCACAGGGGAAAGCAAAGCTGAGCGCGCTTCTGAGATATTTGAAGAAAAAGAGGGCTCGGAGAAATACCCGGCCTCGCATATCAGCCCTCCCGACGGAGATTTGATTTGGTACCTGGACCGCCCCGCAGCCACGCTGCTTCGGTTTTGACGGGCTGAGGAGATTTTTAGCTGAACCACAACATGGAAACATCGCTCGAATTGTGGCAAGAAGCAGACCGGTCCTTTATCCAGGCGTCGGAGATGGAGCTTGTTTTTTTGGAAAAAAGCTCGGAAAACGAGTATAAGCTGGCTTTGCTGGAGCGAATTGAAACTTCCCTCAGGGCCTTGTGGGCAGAAGACCCGGGCAGGGTGATGAGCTTGCTTTATCGGATTGATGTACTGGAGCCCAGGGTAAATGCCGCCTTTCGTTCGCCCGACCCCATGAAAGCACTCGCAGAAGAAGTGCTGGCCCGGCTTCGGCAAACTGCCGCGAGCCGCATTGCCTACCGGAACCGCCAATAGTGACCTGAAGCAGGTTTGCCCGTGTAAATGCAAAGCGATTTTGTCATGACATCCGTGATCCCTCCTGTACAATCAAAAGCTGCCCTCGATTCGCTGGACCAGTTGGAGCAATGGACTCACCTGTTGGACAGCCAGTTTCGCATTCCTGGTACAAACATCCGATTTGGCCTTGATCCGCTGATTGGCCTCATTCCCGGGGTGGGAGATCTCGCTTCCTTTCTTGTATCAGCCTGGATGGTGGCGGTTATGTCGAAACATGGCATCCGGGCGCAGGTGATTGTGATGATGATGGCCAACGTGGTGGTTGATTTGGTGATTGGAAGCGTGCCGGTGCTGGGCATTTTTGTGGATGTGAGCCTCAAAGCCAACAGGCGCAACCTGCGTTTGCTGAGAAAACACTACCAGGAGGGTAAATACCAGGCCCGGTTGGGCACAGTGCTGTTGGTTTTTGTCCTGACCATTGGAGCGGTGGTGGGATTGTTTATCTGGGGTTTGGTGGCACTGGTACAGGCGATTTTTTAGGCAAAACTCAATCATCCCGTGCTGTTTGGCAGGGTAGGGGAGGTGCAGGAAAGCGCTTTCCCGGCGAGTCATTTTACACAAGATTTGGCCGATTCGCAGAAACCACCTATCTTTCAAGCGATTCTTTCAGTCATAGGTGCTATTGGCTTCATTTTCAGAGATATGAACACGGAAAAACAGTTCTCACTCCCCCTTTTCCTGCGTGGTTTGTGGACCAAAATTTACCAGGCAACCGGTACAAAATACCTGATTGTGCTGGCATTTGCCTCCGGGTGGATGATGATTTTTGACAGATACAGTGTTCCGGCCCAGCTCAACATGGCCGATCAGATCGACCAGGCGCGCAAAGACGAGCAGTGGTATTTGCAGGCAAATGAAGACCTCGACGACCAGCGTCTTCGCCTCGAAACCAACGAGGAAGAACTCGAGCGCCTCGCCCGCGAAAAATACCTCATGTCCAAGCCCAATGAGGTGGTTTTTTTGATTGACGAAAACTGACCCTGGTTCTTCAACTCAACTACTCATGGCTTCTTCCTCCGGCAAAAGATGGCCTCGGGTAGTAGCAAGTTTCTATTTGCTGAGTTTTCTGGGCTTTCAGATTGCCCGGCACCTTGGCGGGGTAGGGTTATTCCAGATAGGAAGCTGGATCTCGGTATTGCTGACTCTTCCCCTTGCACTCATGGCCATGGCTATGGCCTGGTTCACTTTTCAGGGCCGTCGCTGGGGGTGGTTGCTGCTCGTTTTTCTGCTTTCTATACGGGTGGTTACCCTTTTTCACTCCCTCTTCCAGGCCCTCACCACGGAGCCTTACCACCATCCCGACTCCTTCTTTCCCTCCGATCAGCGAATTGGAACCCTCATAATCGCCTTCATTCTGGTTGTGTTTGCGACACTTCTCCTGAGCTTGCAGGGTAAAGCTGTGCGACACTCGTATGGCATTGGCCCTCAGGACCAGCTTTTCGCCTTGGGAGCTGGACTTATCTTTTATGTGCTCTCCAGCGCCTTCCTTCCCATCTTTTTTGGCGGCTAATTGCTTTTGGTAATTCCTGGTCAGCAGGATGGCCTGCCCAAATTTTTCTCCCAATTTAGGCAAGCTTTCACCCTCAGCCCCCCGCCTGTGCGCCCTGTTTTTGCCGATTTTCTCTTCGATCCCTGGGTCGAATCCACCCTTGCTCAGCTCAGCCCCCGCCAGCAAATGGCGCAGTTGCTCCACCTCGCAGGCTGGTCCAACAGGGGCCCCGAACACGAAAATGAGCTCCTCCAGCTCATTGAGGCACACGGCATTGGCGGCATCATTTTTTTTCAGGGAACACCGGAGCGCCAGCTCGACCTCACCCGCCGCTACCAGGCTGCCAGCCAGGTTCCCCTGCTCATCTCCATTGATGCCGAATGGGGCCTTGGCATGCGGCTCGACAACAGCCTGTCCTTTCCCCATCAGATTGCCCTGGGAGCGGTGAAAAATGACCAGCTCCTCTATGACATGGGCCGCGACCTCGGCCAGCAGTGCCGCCGCATGGGGATTCACATGAATTTTGCCCCCTGCGTGGACGTGAATGTGGAACCGGCCAATCCTGTGATCGGCTTTCGATCCTTCGGCCAGGATCCTGCCCTGGTCATCAGAAAAGCCCGGGCCTACATGGAAGGTTTGCAGGATGCCGGGGTGCTGGCAGTGGCCAAGCATTTTCCCGGACATGGCGACACAGCCGTGGATTCCCATTTCGATTTGCCCACCCTTTCCCAAAGTGTGGAGCGGATGGCGAATGTGGAATGGCCCCCTTTCGAAGCGCTGATCAAAGCTGGCGTGGCCGCCGTGATGCCGGGCCACCTTCGGGTGCCCGCACTCGATGACCGCCCGAACATCGGTGCCACCCTCTCTGAGCCCGTTGTGACCCAACTGCTGCGGGGTCGCTTCGATTTTGAAGGGTTGGTCGTGACCGATGCCCTCGACATGAAGGGCGTGACCAAACATCACCCGCCCGGCGAAATCGAGTTGATGGCCTTTCAGGCTGGCAGCGATATCCTGCTTTTTCCCAGCGATGTGCGGATTGCGCTGCTGAGACTGGAGCGTGCCCTGGAGCGGGGAGAAATTGACCTTGGCCAGCTTCGTGCCCGCTGCCGCCGCGTGCTGGCGGCCAAGCGCTGGGCCGATGCCCACACCGACCCGGTGCCGACCTCTGTGCGGCTGCACGAAGACCTGCACCGCCCCGAGTCTGTGGCACTCATTCAGGATTTGCACGCCGCCAGTTTGGCCTGGGGTGAGCGCAGCACCATTTTTCCGGAGAGGGGAAAACTCCTGGCCTGCCAGCTTCCGCTGGGGGGAGCCGACGAACTGAAGCATCACCAACTGAGCAAAGGGTTGGGCTCAGGCCTTCCACTAGCCGAAAGCCTGGCCGCAAGGGGTTGGGAAGTAGAAGTGTTTCGGGTGGGAGCGGAGGAAAAAAGCCTGCCACCTGTGCCGGAGGGTCCGTGGGTACTAAGCCTCCATGGCTTTCAGGTGAAGGCGCGCGACAAATTTGGGATGGGTGAGGAAGCCATTGAGCAAATAAACCGCTTGCTGGCATCCGGGCCTTCGGCCGTGTTGCTATTTGGCAGTCCGTTCATTCTCCGGCATTTGACTGGCTGGGAGGACTTGCCGCTGATCCATGCTTTCCAGGGAGCAGCCTCGGCGCAGCATGCTGTGGCAGCGGTAGTGCTGGGGCTGGCGGAGGTGCGGGGAACTTTGTCGGTGAGCTGGGACTAATGGCGATCAACTGTCCAGCTTCCGCTCCAGGCGCTCACGCTTGCGGTCCAGGCGATTGGCTTTTCGGCGTTTTTTAGACTGCCTGTCGCCTTCGTCAAGCCCGGGGTCTTCTTCAATCGACAAATGCCACACCAGCCCAACCCCTGCGCTGACGAGGCTCCAGTCTGTAGCTACGCTGCGCTGTCGCTCCGGAAACACAAGGCTTTGCTCCACCGAACGGTAGGTCATGTGCTGGTAATTTCCCCAAACCCGTATCTCGTGGCCTTTTCGTTGATTAACCTGATACGCCAGGGCCAGGCGCCCCTCAAACGACAACTCCTGGCCTATGCCCTCAAAGGTTCGTTCCGATTGATAGGTGCCTGCAGACAAAGTTGGCTGAAGGCTGATCCGTTGCTGCAAAAATGGGAAGGCGTAATTGTATTGCACACTGCCCGAAAGCGAGTAAAATGGCCAGTACACATAATTGTAGCCACTGGTCTGGGAAGGATTAAACCCCTGGATCAGGTAACCACAGTAGTTGACCCCGATGTACCATTGGTCCACCAGATTTACCAACACTCCCAGCCGTAGCGTTCCGACTTTGTAAAAGTCCAGCACCCGCTTGTTGGTGGTGTCCCAGTTGGCCCAGGTCCAGCGGGAAAAGGTGCTGTCGGTAGCCGGCAAAAAGCGCTCGCCCTGGTAGGAATCCCGGTAATTGGCCCATGCAGTGGTGAGCCCTGGGTCGATTACGAAATGAATGTTCCAAACTTTCCCCTTGCCCTCGGGCACCGATCCGAGAATTTGAGCTTGAAGCGAAACATGGCCTAGCACAGGAACCAGAAACAGGAGCAGGTACTTTCTCACAGGGTCAGACATTTACCGGGCAAGGTACAGGGGGCTGAGATTCGGGCAAAGGTATTTTTTTAGGGATACAACTATCAAGGTTTACCGGGCTAAGTTTGCCCTTGCACCTGGGCTGCTTTGTGGCCTGATGGTACTGAACCTTGATTATCGAGCCCACATGAACCGAATTTTTCTGGCCGCCCTGCAGTTCCTTCTGTGCACGCTCCCACTCATGGGCCAGCAGGTGCTTAGTGGGTTTGTGTATGACAACAGCAGCGGCGAGGCCGTGATCGGTGCCGTGGTGGCAGCGCCTGCAAAAGGCCTTGGTGCGATTTCAAACACATACGGGTTTTATTCGCTCACCCTTCCTTCCAGCGATAGTGTTCTCATTCGTGCCGACTATCCCGGATTTCAGCGGCTGGAAATCAAGGTGTTGCCAAAGGCTGGTAAGCGGCAGGATTTTTTCCTGGAGCCCAAAGAGCTGGAGCTCGAAGAGGTACTCATCACCGACCAGAAGGCCCGCGAAAATGTGGAGCGCCCCACCATGGGCGTGCTCGACCTCAACATTGATGAAGTGGAACTGCTGCCGGCCATTGGGGGGGAGGTGGATATCCTCAAAGTGTTGCAGCTGCTGCCCGGCGTTCAGTCGGGCACAGAGGCTTCGGCGGGTTTTTATGTGAGAGGCGGTGCGGCGGATCAAAACCTCATTCTCCTCGATGAGGCACAGCTCTACAACCCTTTTCACCTGGCGGGCTTCCTGAGTGTGTTTAATTCCTCGGCCATTAAAAACGTTACTCTCTACAAAGGCAGTTTTCCCGCTCAATACGGCGGCCGCTTGTCTTCCATCCTCGACATTGCGACCAAGGAAGGAAACATGCAGTCCTACCACATGGAGGGAGGCATCGGCTTGATTGCTTCCCGGCTGATGGTGGAAGGCCCGATTCTCAAAAACCGCGCTTCCTTCATGTTGTCGGCCCGGCGCTCCTACCTCGATTTGCTCATCCGGCCTTTTCTGCCATTTGGCCGCACCCAAGCCTATTTTTTGCAAGACCTCAACGCCAAGGTGAATGTGCGCCTCAGCGACCGTGACCGGATTTACCTCAGCACATATGCTGGCCAGGATCGCTTTATCGACGAAACCCTGGTACCCGACCAGGACACGAGCCGCTTCGACCTGGGCTGGGGAAACCGGACGGTGAGTTTTCGCTGGAATCACCTGTTCAGCAGCCGGTTATTTGCAAATACCAGCCTGATTTACAACCGATACGCCAACGGCCAAACACAGCAGTATTTCGGAAATTTTTTCTCCCAGCAGAGAAGTGAGGTGCGCGACTGGAGCGCGAAGGTCGATTTCGACTACTATCCCGGGCCGAGGCATCAAATTAAATTCGGGGCTTTTTATGTGTACCACGATTTAACTCCCAACCGCAGCGAAGCGCGATTTCCTGTAGCCGAAAACCGGGACACCACCATTCGCAGTTTGTCGCGGGCTTTCACACACGAGGCAGCGTTGTATGTGCAGGATGAGATTATTTTGAGCGACCGGCTGAGTGTGCAGGCAGGGCTGAGGGCGCCTGCCTTTGTTGGCGACGACACCAGTTACATTGCCCTGGAGCCACGGCTCACTGCCAGGCTGGGACTTGGCCCAAATGCTTCCATCAAAGGGGGCTATACCGTGATGAACCAGTATCTCAACCAGGTGGCGAGTTCGGCCATCAACAATCCGTTCGACTTTTGGCTGCCCAGCAGCAGAACCGTACTTCCGCAGCGGGCTGCCCAGTTTGCAGTGGGCTATTTTCAAAATTTCAGTGAGGACCGCTTCGAGGCCAGCGTGGAATTGTACTATAAAACGATGACCAACCAGATCGACTTTGCAGAAGGCGTGAGCGGCCTGACAGACGACTATGAGTCTTTGCTGGTTTTTGGGAAGGGCTGGGCCTATGGGGCCGAATGGTACATTAAAAAGCGAAGCGGCAGGCTCACAGGCTGGCTGAGCTACACCCTGTCGTGGAACTGGCGGCAATTTGACGACCTAAACCGAGGGGATAAATTTTTCTTCCGCTACGACCGCCGCCACGATATTTCCCTCGTGACCGTCTATCGCTTCAACGAGCGCTGGTCCTTTTCCTCGGTGGTGGTGTATGGAACGGGCAATGCCGTTACCCTTCCTTCGGGATTCTTCAACGTGCCTGTAGGCCCAGGCAGCCAAACGACCTATGTGGATTACGACCGGAAAAACTCTTTCAGGATGCCTGCCTACCAGCGGCTCGACCTCGGCCTGCGCTACACCAAGCCCGGCCCGAAAGTGAACCAGGGCTTTCACATTGACATCTATAACGCCCTCAATCGCCGGAACCCGTTTTTCCTTTACCTCGGCACCGAAAGGGATCCTCGCGCGAATGCTTCCCGCATCGTGGGCCGGCAGGTTTCGCTGCTGCCCATGATTCCCACCTTCACCTACGTGTTCGATTTCTGACCACTGAACCGGGCTCAGCCCGCAACTTTCCGAGAACATGACAACTCCAAACGGACATATCTCACAGGCAATTGGTCAGGTTTCCGCGAAGCCTGGCAAAGGTCGGGCAGGCATCATTATCCTGGGCCTTCTGTCGATGATGCTGAGCAGTGCCTGCGAAAAAATCGTCGATTTTCAGGCCTCTGCCTACCAGCCGAAACTCACATTGTATGGAGCGCTGTTTGCCGATTCCCTCCCCCAAATCATGGTGGGCAGAACGCAAACCTACTACGGCTGGGTGGAAGGCAACGCAGAACCGCCTTTTCTCGAAGGGGCTGATGTGCGGCTTTCGGGCACCGCTGGCAGTGAATCGCTCGTGCTGGGGGCCTATCGGCCAGTACCGTTTGACATCTGGGAGGGTCTGTTTCCGGGCTTAGGGCGCAACCCTAATTTCCACATGGTAGAGGCTCCCGATGCGCGGTTTCGCTATTACGAAGGAGCTACCCGATTGAAAGCGGGAACCTGGTATGATTTTTCTGTCGAAGCAGGCGAGGACAATGCCCTTCGCGAGTGCTACATTCCCTTTCCTCCCACCGATGTTTCCGCCGAAGTGTTGGTGAAAGACACTGCCTATCGCCAGGAGGCCAGGAGCCAGTACGATAGGCCAGTAAACATCGTGTCCCGGCAGTTTTACCTTCTGGTGCGCTACCAGGTCCGGGATTCTGTGGCCGAAATCATGCACAGGCCTTTTGTCAAGTACCGGCAAGTGATCGAAGAGTACCTGATTCGTCGGGATGAAAATGTTTACGAACGGATTGAGGACACGCTTTCGGTAGATTTTGCCCGCTATTCGTGGTTTTTGCCCGTAAGCGAGCCCGGTGTGCAGGAGGCCATAGTAGGGTTGGGAAGCTACGAAATCCGAAGTTATGACCAGCTGAATGGTGGCATTGACCTGGATTCGGTGCCCAATCTGCCGATGTCTCGCGGGGATGGGCTGGAGGTGATGCGGGGCGGTTCAAAAACCATTCAGTTTCAGGTCCAGGGCATGCTGAGCCATAACCGCGCTGAAGCTGAAGAACTGAGAAGCTCGCTATTTCGGCAAAACTATGTTTCCACCGATCCCCTGAGCTTCACCGAGCCAACCATCCTGGCAGCAGATGGCGCGAACGGACTCGGTTTTGTAGGCGGTTTTTCGGTTTCGACGCCGATTGTGGTAGAGGTGACTTTTGAGTAAAAGGCCGGGTTGGGTAGTATGGAACCAGCCATCAAGACAGGCGGGTGGCGAAAAATTTTGATTCTCAGGCAAAAAGGGTAATTTCAAACTCAGGAATTATCCACCCCTGCACATGGAAAAGAATCAACTCATTGAACTGATCAAACAAAACCGGATCAACGAGGCACTAAAACTCGTCGAAAAGGCTGTTGAAGGAACTGATCTACAGAACGAAGTCATTCTGCTGGCCTCTACCTATTCGGAGTATGCCAAGCTCAACCGCAGCGCCACCGAGGATTTTAACACCCTGGATATGCAGCGCAACAGAATCGTGAACCGGCTCCTGTCGTTTCTCGATGACCTGCCCGCCGAAACCCTGCAACAAATTCCTACCCCTCCGCCTGTCATGGCTTCCAGTTCTCATGCAGCCACTCCACAGCCTGCCTTCCAGCCTCAATCCGCCTTTCAGGCCCAAGCCCGGCCCGGTGCAGATGGAGCTCCCATTTGGAAAAAGTATGGCTTGTACATCATTGGTGGCTTGGTCGGGCTTGTAATTCTGATCGGATTAATGAGCGGCGATCCTGAGGAGGCAGCCGGTGACGCAACTGCCACGATGGAAGAAGCGCAAACGCCAGCTGATGAAACGCTGCAGGAGGAAGAATCCTCTGGTAGCAGTGGAGTAGGGGTTACTGGCCTGGAGGCAGAATGGTTTGAGGTGGTGGCGCCGGGTACCAGCAATGTGGTGGAAATCAACATGGTGGATGATGTGAACTGGGTAGAAATCGTTT
Source organism: Bacteroidia bacterium (assembly GCA_041741415.1). Taxonomy (GTDB): domain Bacteria; phylum Bacteroidota; class Bacteroidia; order J057; family J057; genus JANQTF01. The sequence continues at coordinate 25,449 of JBGSKC010000030.1, forward strand.
CTGAAAGCGACCAGAAAAATTTTGTTCTTGCGAACAGGGAGGAATGGTCTGTCTATCTCCGGGACGATTCCCGCGGGGTATCCCTTCACCTGAATCTCTACGATCTCACGGTTACTTACAACGACGCCAACGGGCAGCACTTTAAGCTGTATGATATCCAGAATGCTGGTGTTTTTACCGAATAACCTCTCTTCTCTTCAAACAAAAACCGCCGTCGGGACATTCCTGACGGCGGTTTTTCATAAGCTCTTATCGAGAAAGCCTATACATAAGGCTCGCCCTCATCTGCTTTTACGTCGCCAACGATCTGCTTGATGAACTGCTCTTCGTCCTTGCGGCAAATGAGCAGCGCATCTTCGGTGTCCACTACAATATAGCCATCCAGCCCCTGCAGCACGATGAGTTTGTTGGGGTTGGTGGTTTTCACCATGTTGTTGTGAGATTCATACACCTTGGCTTTGCCATGCACAGCATTGTCGTAATAGTCGTGCTGGGTGTTCTCATGAACCGATCCCCAGGTGCCGAGATCCGACCAGCCAAAATCGGCAGGAATCACAAACACATTTTCCGCCTTCTCCATGATGCCATAGTCGATGGAGATGTTTTTGCAAACAGAATAGGTGTCACCAATGGCTGCCTCTTCCGTCAGAGAATAATAGCTTTCCGAGATGCCGGCAAACAATTCGGCCATATCAGGCAGGAATTGCTCGAAAGCTTGTGTGATGGTTTCGGAGGAAAAAAGGAAAATGCCGCCATTCCACACAAAGTCACCAGAGGCAAGAAACGACTCAGCGAGCTCCCTGTTAGGCTTTTCGGTGAAAGTTTTTACTTTGTAGTAGCCCAGGCCGTGGCTATCGTCGAGAAACTGGATATAGCCATAGCCAGTATCTGGTCGGGTAGGGGTGATGCCGAGGGTCATGATCAGCGGTTGCTCTCCGCAGGCATGAAGACCAAGGAGGATTTTCTCTGCAAACACATCCTCCCGGGCAATCAAATGATCGGAAGGAGCCACGACAAACACCGCCTCGGGGTCGCGGGTTTTTATTTTGTAGCAGGCATAGGCTACACAAGGCGCAGTGTTGCGGCCAACGGGTTCGAGGAGAATCTGGTCGCGGGAAATTCCGGGCAACTGCTCCTGGACAAGGTCGAGGTAGCGGTCGTTGGTAACGATGTAAATGTTTTCAGAGGGAACCATGGCCGCAAAGCGGTCGAAGGTTTCCTGAATCAGGGTTTTTCCACGGCCAAGGATATCGTGAAATTGCTTGGGGAATCGGGTGCGGCTCATGGGCCAGAATCGGCTTCCGATGCCCCCGGCCATGATGATCACGTAGTGATGCGGGTGGTGCATGAAATCAGGGGTGAAAATATGAAAAGAGGAAAGATTGGAAGGAAGAACGGGACCTGCCGGGGCTGTCCGATTTCGCTGGCGCGAAGGTAAAGCGGCCTGTTCAGGCTTGCCAGCAGAGTACTCCGAACGGCTGAAATACGCCGGACAATGGAGAATTTTCCTTCAATATCGGAAAAGCCAGCCACGGAACAAGGGCGATTCTTATCTGACTCCCTACTTCTATGGTTCTTCCCAAACAACTTTTTTCTGCGCTCTCCGTAGCCACCATGCTAGACTAATTCTCATTTATGAAGATCACTGGAACCGTGACATTCGTTGACCTTGCCGGAGGCTTTTGGGGAATCCTGGGTGCAGACGGGCAACAGTATCAGCCCACAGGCCCATTACCTGCTGATTTCTGCCAGGAAGGTAAAAAAGTCACCGCGAAGGTTAAGCCAGCTCATGGCATGAGCATCTTCATGTGGGGGAGCCAAGTCGAAGTTCAATCCATTCAGGCAGCCAACTAACACCCTAGCCGGGCTCTGATTCGTTCAGGTCCCGGCTCTTGATTTGACTCGAAAGCAAAGCGTATGTGGACCTCTCATTTGATCGGAACCGGATTGGTAGCAGCAGCTTTTCTGCTGTTTGCCCGCGAAATCCTTAAGAAGGAAAAAGGCAAGCAGTTTAATCCGTTGCCAACTTTCCTCTTGCTCCTGGTCTCCATTATTTTCCAGCTCACATATCCGCAGGGAAGTTTTTGGCTCAGAATTCCACATTTTCTGCTGGATACTGGTATTGGGATGGCGATCGCCTCGGCTTGGCTTGCCGTCAATAGAAGCCAGCCCAAACTTTTTCTGCTCCCCGGCCTGTTATCGGTCTTTGCAGGCAGCTTTATTTATTTACTGGCTTTTGCCTATCATTCCCTCACCAACCAGGAACCTGCCAAACGTGGGGATGCCATTGAACTGCTGGTAGAGCTTGGAGAAGATGATTTTATTGATGAGAAAGCCTTGCAGGAATTGCTTCACCGCCACCATGCTGTGGCCGAACTCGCTTTTCCCATGGTGGATTTTTCCGAAGACAAAGACCTAAGCAAATACTACCTTGTGTTTGTACCAGCACACCACGCCCAGCGCCTCCAGCTTGAGCTTGAAGCCGATACCGAAAATGTTGATCAGGTGGCTCCTAACGGGGTATTTGATCGTGAAGTGCCCAGTCCGGGAAATTCCAGTGAACTGCCCTTAGATGGTCTCGTCGCCTCTAATGACCCCTATTTTGGAAAGCAATGGTATGCCCAGGCTCTTTCCTATGAGCAGGTTTATGCCTTCCTCGGAAACCATGGTCCGCGGAAAAAGGCCAAAGTTGCCATCGTCGATACCGGGGTGGACCGTGACCATGAAGACCTCGCAGCAGTTTACCAGAAAAGCAACACCGACGGCGACTATGACAAGCACTCGCATGGAAGTCATTGTGCCGGCCTTGCTGGTGCCATTGCCAACAATGGAAAAGGCATCGGTTCTATGAACTGGGAAGGTAAGTACCTTACCCTTACTGGTTATGCGGCACTCGACGACTATGGCCGGGGCAGCGATCTTCGCGTTTCACGGGCAATTATCCAGGCGGCTGAAGATGGTGCCGACGTGATTTCCATGTCGCTTGGCGGTCCTTCGCTCAGCGGTCGCCCGCCTAAATCTCAAGTAGATGCCATTCGCTATGCACGAAAGCGAGGAGCAATTGTGATTGTTGCCGCCGGAAATTCCAATGCTGATGCCAGCCGCTTTTCGCCAGCAAATGTGGAAGGAGTCATCTGTGTATCCGCCGTTGGTCCCGACCTTCGCAAGGCATCATTTTCCAATACCAACACTACGCTGAAAATGCCCATCGCGGCTCCCGGCGTCAATATTTTGTCTTCCACCCCTGGCAGCCAGTATCAAAGCTACAACGGAACCTCCATGGCCACCCCGATTGTGTCTGGACTCGTTGGTATGATGCGTTCGCTTCGACCTGATGTTACCGCCGAAGAGGCGTACGAACTGCTTGTGAGCACGGGGATGCCCGGCGAAGATGCGGCAGCCGTTGGCCGTTTGATTCAACCTGCTGCGGCATTGCAGGCCCTGATCGCAGAATAAGCGTTTCCTTTTTTGCTGAAATCAGCCGCCGACTGTGCAAGCCGCTCAGTCGGCGATTTTTTTTGAGCCATAGATGAAAAAAAAATCATGGGAGAAATCAAGCTTAGTTGGTCGAATGACGGGTTTCTCATGTGAATCCTTCGGGAGTGGGAGAGTCGGAGAGGAAAAAGTATTGCATGATTCGAATCAATTTTCTAAATTCTTACCCCATCCTTCTTTTCAGGAGCCTATATCCCGGTAGTTCCCCCACTTGCCGGGTGCTTCTTTCCCTCTGACATTTAACACATTAGGATTATGACTACGGTAAGACTGCTACTCTCTCAAAAAGGACATGAGGTCTGGAGCATTGGCTTGGAAGCCAGTGTGTATACAGCCTTGAAGCAAATGAAAATCAAAAACGTAGGTGCCTTGGTGGTGGTGGACGATCAGGACAACATGCGGGGCATTTTTTCAGAGCGTGATGCTGTTCGGAAGGGGCTGTTGCAAGACATGGATCCGCGTCAGACCCTTGTCCGCGACCTGATGACCAGCCCGGTGATTTGTGTGGGTCCTGATCACAGCCTTGACCAGTGCATGATGATCATGAATGAAAAACACATTCGCCACTTGCCAGTTCAGGAAGATGGTAAATTAGTGGGAGTAGTAACGATCCGCGACGTGGTGCGGCACATCATTAATAGTCAGCAAAACCAGATTCAAGAGTTGGAAACCTACATTCGCGGAGGTGGGTATGGGTTGGTTGGCTAAAATGAAAATAATTTCAGCTTGTTGAAACCTTTTAATGAAGGAGTGGGTCTAACGTCCATTCCTTCTTTTATGCTTATGAATGATCCGCAACCGGCTTTGGGTGAAGTGAAGAACAACGTTGAGAAGCGGCGTTTTGAACTCGTGGCAGAGGGGAAACTGGCCATAGCAGAGTACATCGACAGAGGTTCTATGATTGTGTTTACCCACACCGAAGTTCCTGTTGGCCTCGAAGGCCGGGGTATCGGCAGCCACCTCGTGTCAAACGCACTCGATTTTGCCCGCAGAGAGGGCAAAACTATCATGCCGCTATGCCCTTATGTGGCGGCCTACATCCGCCGCCACCCTGAGTATCAGCCCTTCGTGCTCGAAGGCTTTCCCTACTAAGGAAGAGGGGCCAGGAGAAATCTTTGTCCGAACTACACAGTTCTGCTCACATTGCACACGCTTGATCATTTGTCCGACACCAAGCCGGAAATCTCTCGTATCCAATTATAACCCCGTTGCTCAGGCAAGTAGGGAATTGTGTATATTGTCCCATTGAAACTCTTTGGCACCAAGCAAATTTGAATATGAAAACGGCAACTTTCCTGTTAGTTCTGACTAGCACACTGGCCTTCACAGCCTGTACTAGCAGCCGGTATGCCGCTTCAGGCAGCGAGTACGACGACGTCTATCATTCACGCAATGATGCCCCCGTCGTTCTGGCCTCCGAAGTAGCGCCCGAACCCCTTCAGCCCACTTATCAGGCCCCAGACCCTGATAACTACACCTACAATGCCGACCGCTACCGCAGGCCGGTGGACAGCTACTCCGATGAGTATTACGACGAGGATGACTTCTATTTCTCTCGCCGTGTTCGTCGTTTCAACTCTCGCGGGGACGCTTCCTGGCGTTATTACGACCCGTTTTTTACAAACGACCTTTACTACGTGATGGGTACGCCCTACTGGAACACCTGGAATGCCAACGGCTGGTACAACTGGAACTACCCCCGTTTTGGTGCCACCCTCGGCTGGAACAGCTTCAACCCTTACGGCGGTTTCGGGTTTAATGATCCTTATTGGGCGAATAGCTTTGCCCCTTGGAACTCATTCAACTATTACAACCCGTGGGTGAATGCCTATTATGGGTATGATCCTTTCTTCGCACCCGGTTGGGGCAATCCCTATGCTGCCGGGTTTAACAATGGCTTCTACAGCGGCTTTAACTCCGCCTACTATTGCCCCCCCTACGGTGCTGCAGGCTTTGCCAGCAATCCCCGCCTGGCGCGTAACAACAACAATGTTGCCAGCTACCGCCGCCCCACAGCCAACACAGGTGCTGCGCAGACCACCTATAGCCCTGCAAGCAGTCGGCCCAGCACTTCGAGGACGAGCGCCACAACCACTGGTACAGGCTCACGCCCTACTGCTCAATCAACCACTGCCACCAGTGCAAGGCCAAGCAGCAGCCAGTATCTCCAGCCACGTAGCAACGTAGAACGGGCTTCGCGCCCCACCACAACGCCCTCAACTTACACCAGGCCTGCTGGTGCGCCAAGCACACAACAAACAGGTACCCGCCCAGGCAGCGCTCCTGCTGGCAGTGAATCTGTGCAGCCAAGGGTGTACACAAGGCCTTCTTATCCTTCGACTTCGACCAGCCCTCCCCGCCCTTCTGCGGCACCATCCAGCTCTGATCGCAGCTCAACCCCTGCGGCCACGCCTTCTTACAATAGCCCGCGCCGCACCTACAACGAGTCTGCTCCCCGCCCCAGCAGCCCTAGCTACAACAGTACGCCTAGCAGCCCGCGAAGCAGCAGCCCCAGCTACGAAAGCAGCCCCCGGAGCAGCACCCCGAGCCGCAGCAGCTCTCCCAGCTATAACAGTTCCCCGAGCCGCAGCAGCACCCCCTCTTCCAGCGGAAGCTCCGGCAGCAGGCCTTCCAGCAGTTCCGGCTCCCGCCGTCCTTAGGATCAAAAGTTAGACACACATATTCAACCGGGCGGGCATCACCTGTCCGTTTTTTTTATCTTCGCCTCAGATATACCTTCGAGTTATGAACCGCTTGATTGTTTTTGCACTCCTCAGCTTGATGTTGCCCGCATTTGCCTGGGCCCAGGATGAGTCTACAGCGTTCCGGCACTCTCAATCCAGCCTGAACGGAAGCGCCCGGGCAATCGGCCTTGGTGGTGCATACGGCGCAGTGGGGGCTGATCTGGCCTCCGCCTCCCTCAACCCTGCCGGACTGGCGCTTTATCGAACCTCTGTTGCCACCATCACCCCACAATTTCTCATCAGCAATACCAATTCGTCTTTCCTTGACGGACAGACCACCCGTCGAAACAACCTCATGAACGTTCCTTCCTGGGGCTTTGCGTTCACAGGTAAAAACTACTACGACAATGGCAAAGAGCGTAAAGAAGTGGAGGAAGGACTGAAAACCTATACCTTCGCCATTGGCGTCAATCAATTGGACCATTATCGCCGCCGATTGAATGTGACAGGGTTTAATACTGAAAGCTCGATTTCGGATTTTTTTGCCGAACAGGCCAATGCTACCGGAGAAACCCGCGACTTCATTAACCCCAACAGCTTTGCAGGCCTTGCCGCGCGGACTTATGTTGTCGATACCCTGCTGAATCAGCCTGCTTTCTATTATCCGGCTGTCAATGGCGGTAACATTGAGCAAACCCTTGATTTTGAAGAGAATGGCCGAAAGAATGAACTGTTTTTTTCACTCGCTGGCAACCTGGAAGATTTTTTGTATTTCGGAGCTACGCTGGGAGTCCAATCGATTCGGTACGAACAAACGCTCTATTTTGAGGAGAATGACGTGAATAACCGACACGAGTTTTTACAAAACGACCCCAACTTCGCACTCGAATCACCCATGAACCAGATTCGCTACGAATCCAGCTTCGAGACTCGTGGAACGGGGGTGAATGTCAAGCTGGGGGTGATTTTTCGGCCTGTTGATGCTCTTCGCATTGGTCTTGCGCTGCACAGCCCCTCCTATTTTAACCTCACCGACCGCTTCAATATCAGCCTCGCTCAGAACTACGCCATCCTTCTGCCCAGCGGCCAGGTTGGCTCTGAAGAATTGAGTGCGGAACTCGAGCCCGGGCAATACAGATACAGCCTGGTGACCCCCTATCAGGGAACCCTCAGTGCGATGTATCTGTTTGGTAAAGCCGGTTTTCTTTCAGCGGATGTGGATGTCGTGGATTTTACCTCCGCGAGCCTCGATGCTGACGACTATAATTTCCGGCCTGAAAACGATAACATTCAGGATTTTTACCAAATGGCGGTCAATTACCGGGTCGGTGGAGAGCTTCGCCTCGGGGTATTCCGGGTGAGAGGTGGCATGGCTATTTTTGGCGATCCGCTCACCGAGCCTCTCAAAGAATATCTCGATTACTCCGATCTGGCCACCATTCAATCTATTGCTTCAGGCGGAAGAAGGATCTTTTCGGGAGGCGTGGGCATCAGGCAACCGAATTTTTTCTTCGACGTTACCCTAATGAACCAGCAGCAACAGGATCTTTTGTCGCCTTATCTCACAAACTCGATTGAGGTGTACAACCCTGCTGCGGTCTCTACCACGACCAAGACCTCCCTGGTAACTACCCTCGGATTCACCTTTTAATTGAGAACTGCCCATGGTGTGAGCTTTCCTCTGATTTGTTTGTTTCAATCATGAGAGGAGCTATGAACAATCCTATTTGTCAGATCGTCTCCGACGAACTGTATCTCACCCTGGAAAAACTCAACCTGTTGAATCAAAAGGTCATCCGCGATTTCCAGATCAAACGTCGCTACCAGGACTACCGGGACCAGGGTTTCCGGTCCGCGGATGCCATTGAGCGGATTCTGGAGGATTTTCCTTACCTGCAATTCGACACCGTTAGAAAGATTATTTACAGCGTCACCCTTCCCGAGGAGTTGGAGGAACGAAATCCGCCTACTGCTCTGGCTTAATAATAAAGGATGTGTAAAAAACTTCCCCCGGCTTTTCATTTCGAAATGCCGGGGGCTTGCTTTACTTGTCAGGCAATCATTCTTCTGCTTCGTTCAGCAATGCTGCCACCTGTGCCTCCAACGCCGGGCCGCGAAGCCCTTTGGCCACAATCCTGCCCTCCCGGTCCAGCAACACGGTGTAGGGAATAGCCGATACCTGGAACTGGCGCGAGGCTGTACTGCTCCACATGGCCAAGTCTGAGACGTGAACCCATGGCAGCCCGTCCTGCTGAATGGCTCCCACCCAGGCGTCTTTGCTGCGGTCCAGGCTGAAGGCCAGGATCTCAAAACCCTGCCCGTGGTATTTGTCATACATGGCCTTCACCCGTGGGTTTTCAACGCGGCAGGGCCTGCACCAGCTTGCCCAAAAATCAAGAAGCAGTACCTGTCCGCGAAAATCGGAGATGGAAATGCTGTCGCCTTCAGGCGAAGGAAGGCGCAGGTCGGGAGCAACACTACCCACCAGCAGCGCCTGCCGGGCAAACACTTCCTGCTGGAGCTGAGCCGCAAAAGCTGGGTTGTCCTGCGGGCCATATAATTGGAGGTATTGGTTGGCGTAATGGGCAAAGGCATCGTTGTTATTGTCGCGAAAGCCGGACGCCAGCCCAAGGATGGCTGCCTTGTGTGTTGGTCCGGGTTGTGGCAAGGGTTTCAGGTGCCGATCGCAAAATGCCAGAACCGCCTCTTTGGCCAGGCTCACGCTACCCAGGGTTTGAGCATAGGTGTGAAAAGCCTCGTTGAGCAGAGGCATGAACCGGTATACTGTGTCCTGAAGGTTTGCTTGTGAAAAATAAGTTGCCGCAAAAAAATCGAGCTCTGATGGATAGGGTTGCTGCTTGTCTGGCCCCACCAGGTAGGTTCGCAAGGCGAGGGCCTGCCTCAGCAGGGGGTGCACCAACTGAGCAGAATCCAGCAGGGCTAGTTTTTGTGCATCAAGCTGCCGTAGTTGGGTTTCCACCGCTTCGGTTGGCTGCTTCTGCTGCTTAAGCATCTGGTACTGCCGGTTGATCTGATTCGACTGCTGCTGAAGCTGGTTGGAGATCGTGAGGGCCTGTGAAAAGGCCTGATTTGCACGGGATTGAACCACCGCAGCCTGGTCGAATTGCGCACTGCTTCCCTGTAGAAACACCAGCGAGTCGATTCCCAAAATCACCTGCTTGGTTTGGCTGGGGTTGCCATTGCCCACGAAATAGAAGCCGGGAGGAATAAAAGCAAACCCCATGGCAAAATAGGCTCCCTGTTCGTCGCGCTGAATTGGTGCCTTAGCTGCCTCCCTCAGGGAAACCCCGTCGAGGTAAAACAGGCGTACCGTGTCAAAATCGCAAGGTTGAACCCTGCCCTGAAGCTGAAACTGCGTTTGAGCCGCCAATTGCCCGGCAATCAGGAGAAAAAGGAAAGAGAGCGAAACTTTCATGTCGATGCGAATGGACAAAGGAATGGGCTTCCTTCATGAAAACGAGGAGGTTCAGACAAAGATACAACGGGGTTGCAGCTTTTTTCCGTGCCATTTTCCGAACCCCGACCCTAATTGAGCATAGGGTCGGTAGGGTAATTGGAGATGATCTGATATTTTGTTCCCATGCTTCTCAGCAGCGACTGCCACAGGTGCTGGTGGTCTTCCTGGAAAACAAATTCGGTATTTTCCGGAGCAATGATCCAGGATTTGCGCCTTAGTTCGTTCTGAAGCTGCCCTGGCCCCCAGCCTGAATATCCGACAAAAAAGAGGATGTCTTCTTCCTGCACGGATTTGCTCACGATGAGTTTCCGAACGGTGTCAAAATCGCCTCCCCAGTACAGGCCGTCCATGACCTCTCTGGATTCGGGGATGAGGTGGCCCAGGCGGTGAACATAGTGAAGAGAGTTTGGATCAACCGGGCCGCCGAGAAACACCGGGGTATGCTGGCCCGGGAGATCCTCAATGATGTCGGCGAGCACATATTTGAGCTGCCGGTTCAGGATAAAGCCCATGGAGCCTTGCGGGCCATGCTCCACGAGGAGGATCACAGACCTTTGGAAATTATCATCTTCCATAAAGGGCTCGGAAAGCAAAAAACGGCCAGGAATGGGGCGATATGCACTGGTTAGCATAGGCAAGGTGTTTATCCGTAAAGAGCAAACGATGGAATTGCTTCATCGGTTTTCTGAACTTACCCAACAAACTTCGGCAATCAGCTATCTTTGGCGTTGATTGTCAAAAAGACTGCTTTTTTGGTCAATGCCTACATAGCGCCTGCCATTCGCTGCTGGAGTAGCCACAGCAGCACACCGTTTGTCCATCCGAAGCCATCCTGAACGGGATATTCTCCTCCTCCGGCTTCAGTGCCTTCGGCCATCACGTTGTATTTTTCGGTTAGCCGCCCGGAAGCTTTGAACACACTTCTGTTGAGGCTGATCCAGCGCCTGGCAGCTTCTGCAGCGAGGTCGTGATGGCCATAGGCCTCCAGGCCGGCGATGGAGATGTATTGCAAGGGAGCCCAGCCATTGGGCGCATCCCACTGCTGGCCGCTACGGCTCAGGGTCGTAACAAATCCTCCCGGTGCGAGCATTTGCTCTTCGAGCAGGCGGGCGCAGGCCTGGGCTTGCTCGGGAGTGGCCAGTTCCATCCACAGCGGGAAGCACATCGCCAGGGTTGGAATGCCTGTTTGGGTGCCTTCTGTCCAGAGGTAATCGGTGAAAATGCCGTTGCCCTCGTCCCAGAAATAGGTGCGGATCGCTTGCTTGCGCTCCTCCGCCCATTTTGCATAATCTTTTGCCTTGGCTGTTTGCCCGGCCTGTTCGCATGCCTCTGCCAGGGTTTGTTCCATGTGCCAGAGGAGTACGTTGAGGTCAACAGGCAGAATGTTGGTCGTCATGATCGTGCCGAGATCCTGCGGGTCCTGGAGCCAGCGGGTAGAGAAATCCCAGCCAGATTCGCAGGCTGCGCGGAGATTCCGGTAGAGGGAGTCGGCTGGCTGGCTTGTTGTTTTTTGTGCCAGCAGCACGTCCTCCTGATAGGATTCCGGCCTTGGCTGTGGCCGGTCATCCCAGTAGCGGTTCAGGAAGCTGCCGTCGGGCATGCGCACCACGCGCCTGTGTGCTGGTTTGGCCTCGGTGAGCTGGCTGTCGCCCTCCATCCAGAACAGATATTCGGTTTCCATGGCGGCGAGGTAGTCTGTGAGTTTCACCGTACTGTCTGTTTCTGCAAGCAGTCGCACCATGTGGGAGAAGAAAGGCGGCTGTGAGCGCCCCAGGAAATAGCTCCGGTTGCCATTGGGGATATACCCGATGGTGTTGATGAGGTGGGCAAAGTTGTTCACCATGTTTTTGATCATGCCCTGGTGGTTTTCCGACACCTGAAGGCCAAGCATGGTGAAGTAGGAGTCCCAGTAGTAAATTTCGCCAAACCGCCCGCCCGGCACAATGTAGGGGTGGGGGAGAGGAATGAGGGTTCCTGCGATGCTGTCATCAGCCTGGCGGGTGAGTACTGGCCAGAGCCGTTCTATGTGTTCTTGTAGTTCCATTGCAGTATCTGCCTGAAAACCAGAGGCGTATTGGTGCGGGCGTTCAAACCAGGTATCTACAAAGGCTGCGAGGGAAAATCCCGGCTTGTCTTTTTCGGTTACATAAGCCCGTAAGATGTCTTTTGGGTCGGCTTTGGGCGTGCAATCGGCAAATGTCTTGGTGTCGGGGAAAACATCTCCCATTTGAACGGCTTCGAACAAACCTGGATACAAATCAACCGGGGAAAGGAAGGAGGGTTCTTTGGAGGAAGGTAAAGAAGCTGCTTCCTCAGCCGGTGTGGAGCAGTTGGAGAGGGAGAGCAACAGGAACAAACCAGCAAGGCAGGAAAAAAAACTGGGCATGAGGGAATAATTTGCTGGAAAATTACAAAATCCGGGTGACTTGTTTCCGGCCAGAGAAAAATTAGGTTTATTATTTAAACCTTCTTATTTTCAGCTTGTCAATGGAATAAACCTTTTGTTTCACCAACAATTTTCTTTCCATGAGCAAGCGTTCGTTAAGCAGCCTGATCTATTCTGCCTGTATGTTCACGGGCATGGGCATTGGTTGGTTCACCGGCCATTTTCTAGCCGGGATGTTTGTCGGGATGGGCATTGGCTTTGCTTCAGCAGCCATTCTGCACATTTCTGACCGGGAATCCGGGGTGCACAAACCAACCAACGACGAGTAGCCATGACGGAGCAGGAATCTTTGGCATTGATTCGGGACATGATCAACAAGGCCCGTGAAGAGGTAAAGGACGACGGTAGCCTTTATCTGGTGTGGGGTTGGCTTGTGCTGGTTGCTTCGCTGGTTCACTATGGTCTGTGGGAAGTGGCTGGTCCTGGCCAGTCGGCCTGGGTATGGGCGATCGCGCTGCTGGGTGGAGCCGCTTTCACAGCAAGCTGGGTTCGCAAAAAAATGCAACAGCCGCGCCCCGGCCGAAGCTGGAGTGGCCATGGCATTCAACTGGTCTGGACGGCCCTCGGTGCTGTTTTTTTCATCCTCACGGGGATCGGGTTCACCGGCCTGATCAGCTTTCAGAACCTGTACCCGATGTACCTTTGCCTGTATGGCATCGGAACCTATGTAAGCGGCGGACTGCTCCGGGCCTGGCCGCTGCAGGCCGGGGCTCTTGTTTCCTGGCTGCTGGCCATCGTTGCAGCCATGGCCGGGATGAAAGAACAACTGCTGCTTTTGGCCGCTGCCATGCTGTTTACCTACCTGATTCCTGGTTACTGGCTGCGAAACAATCGTTAACCAATGCTGCCCGAACTTGACCCTGTGCTGCATCAGCATCTCCGGCTGGCCATCATGTCCTTGCTGCTGGCAAGGCAGGAGGCCAGCTTTTCCTGGTTAATGGAACAAACCGGAGCTACGAAGGGCAATCTGTCCATTCAACTGAAAAACCTCGAAGAAGCGGGCTACCTCCGCACTGATAAGCAGGGTGCAGGAGCCCAAAGCCGAACCACCTGTTTTCTCACTTCCGAAGGAATCGATGCGTTTGAACGCTATTTTGAGGCTCTCAAGGCCTATTTTCCAGGTTCAGGCAACCCCACTGCTTCCTGATCAGAATGTCATTGGCTTTCGTGCAATGCGCCTGTGACCCCGAGGCCGAAAAGGCTGAAGTCATATTTGACCGGGTCTTCGGGGCAAAACCTTCGAAGAGAATCAGTAAGCTCCCGCGCAGCTTTCCAGTCGCGCTGGCTGCGGCTGAGCAACCCGAGGGCTTTGCCCACAGTTTCGGTGTGGATGTCGAGCGGACAAACGAGCTGCGCCGGGCTGATCTGCGTCCATAAGCCGAAGTCCACCCCCCTTCGATCTTTGCGAACCATCCAGCGCAAAAACATGTTGATGCGTTTGGCAGAGGAGCCTTTAGCAGGATTGGCCAGGTGTTTTTCAGATCTTGGTGCGAATCCTTCAGCAGCTGTGAGGCGGGTGCGTGCGTGGATGATCGCGACTTCGACGTCTGTATGACTGGGATGTATTCCCCGCGAAAAAAGGCCCTCCAGTCCGCCGTGCTGAAGATATGCTTCGCGAAGCCCCAGCACCAGGCTTTTGGCATCGGGACCCTGAAATGTGCGATGCACGATGCTATCGAGGCGGGCCATTTCTTCGTGGCTTGCCTGTGTGACAAAATCGTAGGGGGCCATGTCCATCCGTGCCAGAAAATCTTTGGCGCTCCTGATGATGATGTCTCTTCGCCCCCAGGCCAGGAGAGCAGTGAGGAAGCCCGCGATTTCAATGTCTTCTTTTCGGGAAAACAGGTGTGGGATCAGGATGGGGTCGTTGTCGATGAAATCGGGGCGGTTGAACTGGTCGTGAGCTCTTTCGAGCAAGTCAAACAGAAGGGCATCATCCATGTCAGGGGAGCAATTCGGAATGAGGCGGGTCAATTTCTTTGTGAGGCGAAGTGGCCTGATGTGTTCTGATGGCACGGCCCGCCAGGAAGATTCCGAGGGCCAGTGCCACGAATGCGAAGATCGTAAGCAGCTCCTGTTCGGTACCAAGGAAGAGGAAAAAGTCGTAAAAGCCATGAAAAAAAATGGCTACCAGCAGGCCTTTGCACCTTTCCATAAAGGCTTTGGGTCCTGTTCCCAGGAACTTTGCTTTTCCCACAAAATAGCCCATCAGCACGCCAAACATGGCATGTGCCGGAACGGCAGTAAACATGCGAAGAAGGCCTGTTCCGATGGCATCTTCCGAAGTAACGACATACAGGATATTTTCAATGGCGGCAAATCCAAGGGAAATGGCCGCTCCGTACATGATGCCGTCGTAGGGTTCGTCAAATTCTTTGTGCGGATACATGTACCACCTGAGTACAAGGTATTTCATCCACTCTTCGGTGAAGGCCACCACAATGAAGGCATAGGCGAGGGTTTCCAGCCAGGAAGGTGACGAAAGCCGGAAGCCGGTGTAACCTTCCACCCAATTGCCGAGCATCACTACCGGCACCGCGCTGAAAACGCCGAGTAAAAAGCTGACAATCAAATACTTCAGCGGTTCTCTCTCGTATTCATCCTTCAGGTAAATGTAGGTGAACAGAAACACCACTGGTGCCAGTGCTATGCCCAGCACTTCCAGTATAAAGAAGTTCATGGACGAATATAGGGAAATGCAGCAGATCTGTGCTGATTCCCAACATTCTTCCACGGTGCTTTACCCGAAATGGAACTCCCGTAGAAATCTGGTTCTGAGACCGTTTCCAGCGCTTGATCCTGGCTGGGTGACCTTTCCAACTAACCCTTGCGGTGGCAATGTTTCAGAGAGAAAGACCGGAACTCCTCCGAATTGTCAATTTGAAGAGCCTTCTGCCGGCTGAGCAAGGTTAATGATTACGCCGTAGATCCGTTCATCGTCTCCTTCATAGGCAAGCAGATGAAGAATGTCGGCGTTGATCCATTCGATGAAGGCAAACGGTGCATGCAGGGTTCGGCGGTCTGGCTCGTAAATTTGCTGCCTGTTCGACACAGCCCCAGATTCAAGGTTTACCCTGCGGAGGTACAGCCGTTCTGGTCCCCGGTATGTTTCGCCAGATGGTTCGCGCATGAGCACACGAAGTTCGCCCGCCGGAAAGTCGTAATGAAGGTCGGCATACAGATTAGTTCTGTCGCGAACCCCTCGCAGGTGCTGACTGGTGGGCACAATGATGGCCTGAACGGGTTTTCCGCTGCTGTCAAAGGAAAAAATGATCAGCTCCCCGACTTCCTGTTCCTGCTGGCGGTAAATATCCGGACTACTGTTTGCCATTCCCCGAAACTGATCGTGGGCAAAAAACTGGGTCGTCACCCAGGTTCGCCCATCGGGGAGGCGGGTCACATCGCGGATCACAAACTGATCAAAGCGGCGCAGCCGCCGGTTGTTAATTTCTTCTCTCGTTTTTTCCAGGGCAACCAGCAAGCTCGAAGCCGACTCGGCACGGTGACTCACGCCCACGGTATTCGCTGAAAAATCAAAACGCACCAGCTCCACGGCCTGAATGCCCATGTGGCGGCCTTTGTCAATTCGCTCCACCATCGGCAGGAGCAATTCTCCCGGTCCCATCACATACGGCGGAAAGCCGGTGTCGTAGAGGTAGCGCAGTTGGTCAATGGCCGGAAACCCCCGGTAGGTGAGGGAGCGGGCTTCATTCTCGCCAGGCTTGAGCATGGAAATTGTCAGCTGGTCGGGCCTGGTGTAGGTGCTGATGTAGAGGCTGCCTTCATCGTCGAGGCTGAGGTCGAGTAATTTGTCCTTTTTTCCCGGCTCCAGGTTCCAAATTCCGCTTTCGAGAAGGTCGAGGTCAGGAGTAACAAGCTGATAGCGAACAGCATCGTATCGATGGGCATGGAACCCCAGCTCGCCCCGGCTGTTGAGATAATCGGTATAGTACAGCACCCTGCGCTCTCCCTGCTCCCGCTGAAGCTGGAAAAATACCATCACCTTGTGATTGGGTGAAACGGAGAAGAAGAGAGGCGAATCGTCTGTTCCCGGCCAGTCGAGCAGGGTTTCCTGGCGCTGGAGCAGGCCGGAATCTGGTTCCAGATATCGGGCGAGGATCAATTGGCGCTTGTTGCGGCTGTCGAGGTGGGCTGAGAGAAGGAGTAGCGTGTCGTTGGTCTGTGAAAAGAAAAACAGCTCTTCTTCGATGTCAAAAGACAGCTCCTGGTCCCAGACAGGCTCCATGAACAGGTTGAAACGCGTCACCCGGCGGCGGGTCTGGCCGGCAAATTCAGGCCGCCATACAACTACCAGGTCGCCGTTGGAGAGGGTGAGAACAGGGTCGTAGGTGGGGAAAACGAGGTATCCGGCCGGATCAAGAATTTGATAGGGATCTAATCTGGGCAGTTCTGCTAGTTGCTTGAACCAGTATTTGCCCAGTTGTTGCTGCCCAATGGCAGGCGAAGAAATGATTGCCAGAAGGGCGAAGAACCAGCCATGTTTCATTCAGAAGACGCTTTGGCCAAAAGGTCGTGAAAAGGCTGGTTTTCCACAAGCGGAAGGCCAAACAGCTTCGCCGCCCGATAGCCGGATACGCTGTCTTTGTTCGGTTGATTGGGAAAAAAATCTGAACTTGTCCTGAAATCGACCTCGCTTCTTATGGACATTCGCTGGCAGCAACGGCTCTCTCACTATCAAAAAGCACTCGGAAGGCTGGTGAGCGCAGTAGAACTGGCTCAGGTCCGCGCACTTTCGGATTTGGAGGAGCAGGGGTTGATCCAGGCTTTTGAATTTACCCACGAACTTTCCTGGAAATTAATCAAAGACTATTTTGCTGATCAGGGGAATACCGATATTACTGGATCCCGTGACGCAACCCGGGAGGCCTATCGTATGGGCTTAATTCAGGATGGAGAAGGCTGGATGGGGATGATAAAAAGCCGTAATGAATCTTCCCACACCTACAATGAAGAAACTGCCCGGCAAATTGCCAAAGAAATCAAAGAGCGGTATGTTGTCTTGTTTCAGGAACTGAATGCTGTCATGACAGAAAGGGTTCGCTGAGCTCAGCCGGTTGATCATGAAAAAAGAGTTGGTTTCTACTGGAGGGATTCCTGCCCACATGCTGACGCAGATGTTCAGAGAATTCAGCCAAATCGAGGGGCTGAAAGAGGTCCTGCTATACGGGTCCCGCGCCAAAGGCAACTTTCGTCCTGCTTCAGACATTGACCTGACCCTCGTCGGGCCGGATCTCACCTTCCGGGACCTTTGCCGGCTTGACACCAGACTGGATGATCTGCTGATGCCTTACACAATCGACTTGTCCATTCATCACCATATCCAATCCGGGGAACTCCTCGATCACATCGGGCGGGTCGGGATTGTCATCTGGAAACGGGAGGAAGAAGAAGGGTAGCCGGGTAGGAACATGTCACAAACTACTCATCTCACAGTGATCCCGGCCAGAGCAGTTCTCACTGCAGCCCCGCATTCACGCGTGCCCAGTTTGCCGCCGAGGTCTTCGGTTACGAGATTTTCTGCCATGACGGCATCCACAGCCTGCTTCACTGCATCGGCTTCTTTCACAAGGCCAAGACCTGTTTCGAGCAGCATGGCTGCCGACAAAATCGCGGCAAGCGGATTTGCCCTGTTCTGGCCCGCCGCCTGCGGATAGGAACCATGAACCGGCTCAAAAACCGACGTGTGAAGCCCCACAGATGCCGAAGGCAAGATTCCCAGCGAACCCGCCAGCACCGATCCTTCGTCGCTCAGGATGTCGCCAAACAGGTTTTCGGTCACCATCACATCGAAGCTGGCAGGATTGAGGATCAACTGCATGGCGGCATTATCCACAAACATGGTTTCGGTCTGAACATCACCATATTGCGGGGCAATGGCCTGAAAGCGTTCCCGCCACAGCCGCGAGGTAGCCAGCACATTGGCCTTGTCAACCAGGGTCACTTTTCCCCGGCGCTTCCGGGCAGCCTCGAAGGCAAGGTGAATCATCCGGTCAATTTCCTCCACCCGATACAGGCAGGTGTCGAAGGCCATGCTGCCGTTTTCGGAGCGCCCCCTCGGTTCGCCGAAATAAATTCCGGAAATCAGTTCCCGCAGCACAAGGAAATCCACCCCTTCGAGCCGCTCATTCTTGAGGGGAGATTTGTCAAACAAGCTGGGATATGACACCACAGGCCGCAGGTTGGCATACAAGCCAAGGGCCTTTCTCATGCGCAGCAGGCCCTGTTCCGGCCGCACTTTGGCGTGGGGGTCGTTGTCGTATTTCGGGTGACCAATCGCACCAAACAACACCGCATCCGATGCCATGCACAACTGATGGGTTTCCTCCGGATAGGGGTCGCCGGTGGCATCGATGGCGGCAGCGCCCACCAGGGCCTCTGTGAAGTGAAATTCATGGCCAAACTGAGCAGCAATCGTTTCCAGCACGAGGCGCGCCTCCAGGGTCACCTCAGGTCCGATGCCGTCTCCGGCGAGCAGTGCGATATGAGCAGTCATAGAAGAGTTGGGTGTGTGAAAGATGAGAGGGGAGAGAAGTCAGAGGTCAGAAGTCAGAGTTCAGATTGGATCGGCTTCGCCTCTGTTTTGGCTTCTCACAGCGTAGCGATCTGGCTTCCCGCTTCTCAAAACCCTTGTCAGGGTCGAAGCCAAACCCTGACAAGGGTTAGGCTTGTCTCGCCTCTTCAAAAGCGGCGATTTCCTCGCGCAGGCTCAGCAAGTAGTCGATGTCGTCATACCCGTTGAGGAGGCAGGTTTTTTTGTAGGGGTTAATGTCGAATGGCACCTGAACGCCTGCGGCTTCGATGATTTGGCCTGGCAGATCAACAACGAAGGCAGTGCGCGGGTCCCGCTGCACGAGGGCAAGCCAGGTGTCGAGTGTTTGCTGCGGAACCTGGATCGGGAGGATACCATTGTTCAGCGCGTTGTTTCGGAAAATGTCGGCAAAGAACGACGACACTACCACCCGGAAGCCATAGTCGGCCAGTGCCCAGGCTGCATGTTCGCGGCTGGAGCCGCAACCAAAGTTTTTGCCCGCCAGCAGGATCTGGCCCTGAAAAGCAGGATTGTTGAGCACAAAGCCAGGCTTGTGGTTGCCATACGCGTCAAATCGCCAGTCGCGAAAGAGGTTTTCGCCGAAGCCTTCCCGCGAAGTCGCCTTCAGAAAGCGCGCCGGGATGATCTGATCTGTGTCCACATGCTCCATCGGCAAAGGCACAGCAGTGGTATGAAGGGTGTGAAGAGGGGTCATGAAGGAATGAAATGAAAGGTGTTTTCGAATAGAGATCCCTGAAGAATGTGAGTGGCAGAACAGCGCTTTGCCGGGAGAATTCATTATGAAACAGCCTCCCTCACATCCACCACTTTGCCTTCCAGGGCTGCTGCCGCCGCCATGAGCGGCGAGGCCAGGAAAGTGCGGGCTCCCGGTCCCTGCCGCCCCTCAAAGTTGCGGTTGGAGGTGGAAATGCAGTATTTCCCCGCCGGAATCTTGTCCTCATTCATGCCCAGACAAGCTGAACAGCCGGGTTCCCGCAGTTCGAAGCCTGCTTCCTTCAGCACAATGTCAATGCCTTCTTCCTGCGCCTGCCTCCGCACCTGCTGGGAACCAGGTACCACAAAGGCCTCCACATGGTCGGCTTTCTTTTTTCCTTTGACAAACTCCGCCACCAGCCGCAGGTCTTCCATCCTGGAGTTCGTGCAGGAGCCAATGAACACATAATCCACCTGCTGCCCGAGCATCGGCTGGCCTTCCTCGAGGCCCATGTAGGCAAGTGCTTTTTCCAGGGCTGCGGCCTCGCTGGCGTCCTTAGTGTCCTTTTTCATGGGAATGCGATGACTCACCCCGATGCCCATGCCAGGATTGGTGCCATAGGTGATCATAGGCTCAATGTCGGCAGCGTCAAACACATGCTCGGCATCAAACTGCGCGTCGGGGCCCGATTGGAAGGTGGACCAGCGGGCAACAGCTTCGTCCCAGGCCTCGCCCTGCGGACTATATGGCCGGCCTTTGAGGTAGTCAAATGTTTTTTGGTCGGGCGCTACAAAGCCGCCGCGTGCCCCCATTTCGATGCTCATGTTGCACACAGTCATCCGGCCTTCCATGCTCAGCGCCGTGATGGCCTCGCCCGCATATTCGACGAAATAGCCAGTTCCGCCGTCGGTGCCAAGTTGTGCGATCACATAGAGAATGAGGTCTTTGGCAAATACCCCTGGCCTGAGATGACCCTTCACCGTAATGCGCATTTTTTTCGGCTTGGTCTGCAGAACGCATTGGGTAGCCAGAACCTGCTCCACCTCCGAAGTGCCGATGCCAAAGGCGATACAGCCGAAAGCTCCATGGGTGGAGGTATGGCTGTCGCCGCAAACAATCGTCATGCCCGGCAGTGTGAGGCCAAGCTCCGGCCCGATCACGTGCACAATACCCTGGTTGGGGTGGCCCAGACCGAACAATTCGACGCCAAATTCCCCGCAGTTTTTCACAAGTGCCTCCACCTGCTTGCGGGAAAGGGCCTCTTTGATCGGCAAATGCTGGTCAATCGTGGGCACGTTATGGTCTGCGGTGGCAACGGTGCGGTCGGTGCGAAACACAGGGATGCCCCGGCTCCGCAGACCATCAAAAGCCTGCGGCGAGGTCACCTCATGGATATAGTGCCGGTCGATGAACACCACCGAGGGGCCTCCCTCAATTGTTGAAACCACGTGCTGGTCCCAGAGCTGGTCAAAAAGGGTGTTGGTCATAGAGAAGTGAGATGTCAGATGTCAGAGGGGAGATGTTAGAGGGTTTTGGGCTTTCCGCAGCTTGTAGAGACTCGATTAATCGCGTCTCTACAAGCTGCGGAGCGGTTTCATCACACCTTCGAGAGGGCATCCAGATACGCCTGGGCTGTCGAGGTGATTGTGTCGGAATCGGAGCCGTAGCCGTGGTAGTAATTGCCGTGATGGCCAATCTGGATGTGCACCTGGGCTACGTCGTCGCTGCCAGCGGTAATGGCCTGAACCAGGTATTCGACCAAGTCCACCTTCAGACCCAGAATGCTGTCGATGGCTTTGATTGTTGCATCCACCGGGCCATTGCCTTCTGCCTCATTGTAGAGAAGGGTGTCGTCGCGGCGAATGGTGACCTGGGCCATGGCCGGGGTTCCTTTTCCGCATTGAACCGACAAGGCTTCGAGTTTCAGGCTGTGGCGCACACGGGGTTTGCCTACCAGTTCGAAAAGGTCCTCGTCGTTGATTTGCTTGCGTGCGTCGGCCAGCTCGAGGAAGCGGGGATAGAGCCCTGCCAGTTCTTCCTGGTTTACCTGCAGACCAAGTTTTTCGAGGCGGTGGCGAACGGCAGCCTTGCCCGAGCGGGCGGTCAGCACGATGGAATTCGACGGCACGCCCACCTGCACCGGATCGATGATTTCGTAGTTTTCGCGGTTTTTCAGCACGCCGTCCTGGTGAATGCCGGAGGAATGCGCAAAAGCGTTGCGACCCACAATGGCCTTGTTGGGCTGCACAGGCATGCGCATGAGGCGGGTAACGAGCTTGCTGGTGGGGAAGATTTTGGTGGTGTCGATGCCGGTTTCGAGCCGGAGCAGGTCGTAATGGCTTTTAAGCACCATCACTGTTTCTTCGAGGGAGGTATTTCCGGCGCGCTCGCCAATGCCATTGATGGTGCATTCCACCTGCCTGGCGCCATTGCGAAGGGCTGCTACTGAGTTGGCGGTGGCCATGCCGAGGTCATTGTGGCAGTGAGCGGAAAGAATGGCCTTGTCCACATTCGGCACATTGTTCATCAGGAAATGAAAAATATGGCCGTATTGATCGGGAAGGCAATAGCCTGTGGTATCGGGGATGTTGACGACGGTGGCACCTGCGGCGATGACAGTTTCGACCATGCGGGCGAGGAACTCAAGGTCGGCGCGGCCGGCGTCTTCGCAATAAAATTCCACATCGTCGGTGAAGTTGCGGGCAAATTTGGCAGCTTGTGCGGCTCTTTCCAGCACGGCTTCGCGCGAGGAGTTGAATTTGTGGCGAATGTGCATATCAGAAGCACCGATGCCGGTGTGGATTCGCTTCCGCTTCGCGAATTGCAGGGCTTGTGCCGCACATTCGATGTCGGCCTCCACGGCGCGGGACAGGGCGCAAATCACGGGTTCACTGACAGCCTGCGAGATGGCCACCACTGAGTTAAAGTCGCCCGGGCTGGAAATAGGGAAGCCTGCCTCGATCACGTCCACGCCAAGCTGCTCGAGTGCCCTGGCAAGTATGATTTTTTCTGAGGTATTCAACTGACAACCTGGAACCTGTTCTCCATCCCGGAGAGTGGTGTCAAAAATGTGGACGCGATTGTTCATGACCGGGGCTGAGTGGATGATGGATCTAATAAAAAATGCCTCTTCTCGATGGAGAACAGGCCGCGAAAATGGGTGCTACAATGAAAAATTCAGGAATTCACCCTCGCCAGCCTGTGGAAACCGGCTAGAGATAGCAAAAGCTGGAGGGTGAAAGAGGGGAGGTCCAAGGGGAGATGATGTGAGATTGTCAGGCTAAAGATTTGCAAACTCATTCGCCGGGACAAGAAAAGGCAGGGTGGCCATTGGCTGGTTTTGGAAATATTCAGCCAAATAACGCCCAGAGGCGGAGTGGGCTTGTTTTTGGGCCTGAACTGGCTCAGGGTCATCACGCCAAAAATCCATCATCTTGCAGGGTGCGGTAATATTTTTTACCAGGATGGCCCTGCGCCATCACCGTCGAAGCCCTTGGGTTGTCTTGAAAAATCAAAGTCCTGGCCGTTGGCGTTCTCGGATCTTTCGGCTATATTCGCGGCCTGAATGATGTCCAAGTCCTGGCTCACATATCGCATTTTCCTCCCCTTGCTGGCGACAATGTCGCTGGTAGGATTCTGGCGGATTAACAAAGTGAGCTTTTTCCACCACTTTATCCGGGTCATCTCGGAGGTGGAAGTCAGGAACTCTCAGTCACTTTCGGAGGCCGCCCTGCCTGTCCTGGCCTTGGCCAGCGAGGCACCTGCCCAGCAGGAAGCAGGCCCTGCAGCTTTGTTTACCGACGGGTTTCTCCCTCTCCTGGCGCTTGCCGGTGAGGAGGCGAGCTGGCAGCCAGCACCCATGCCCTGTTTCGGAACTCAAAGCTCCATCCTCATTCGCGGTCCATAGGGATTTGTATGGTTTTGTGTCTCCCTGCCGGGAGCGATATGACCCGCTTTCCGCTGATCAGCTGGAACCTGCGGGCCTCTCCATTCCTTTTGTCTAATCTTTCCTTTTCTCATGAAAAATAAGAATACAGTCCTTTCGCTGTTGTTCATCTTCATTGCCATTTGTGCCTATAACCTGTACTACACGTATGTGCAGTTTAGCCTCAATGGTAAAATTTCGGAGGCCGAAGCCGCCTTCAACCAGCTTCCTGCCGACCAAAGCAAATGGTCAGGCGAAGATTCTGTCACGTACGATGAGTATGTGAAAACCCTGGCCGAGCTGGAGCCAGACCGCAAAAAGGCCGCCGACCTCTCCTTCACCCTGGGTCTTGACCTTCAGGGAGGGATGTTTGTGACCCTCGAAGTGGTGATGGAAGACCTTCTTAAGGAGCTTGCCGCCACGCCCGAAGACAGCTCGTTCCAGGCTGCCCTTGCCTGCGCCAGCGAAAAGCGCAGCCAGGTTGCCCAGCCTTACATTCCTCTTTTCATCAATTGCTTCCGGGAAATCAACCCCACCGAAGGAGCCTTGGGTGCCATCTTCACGAGTGAAGACCTCGACATTTCTTTTGGCACTACCGACGGCGAGGTGGCTGAAATCCTCCAAAGCAAGGCTGATGCAGCCCTGGACCGTACCTTCAACATCATCCGTGCACGGATTGACCAGTTTGGCGTGGTGTCGCCAACATTGCAAAAGCAGGAGAACACCGACCGGATTTTGCTCGAACTGCCAGGGGTAAAAGACAAAGAGCGTGTTCGTACGCTGCTGCGCAGCACTGCAAAGCTCGAGTTCTACACCTGCTACTCCTTCCAGGATGCCTTCCCTGTGCTGATCGACATCAACGAGCGGCTTCGCCAGCTCGAAGGCCTGTCTGACACCACCGAAACGGTTGCTGCCACGGATTCTACTGCCACTGACAGCACGGCCATTGCCGCTGGCGACACCAGTGCCACAGATACCAGTGCCTCCGACACCAGTCTGGCCAGCGAGGATGCCGACACCACCCGCGATTTTGCCAGCCTTTCTCCCGAAGAGCAGGAAAAAGAGCGCCAAAAGTTCCGTCGTGAAAACCCGCTGTTTGCTCGTTTGGTTCAACCCAACTTCGAAGCCATTGCCCAGGGAACACCTTATACCCCGCTTGTTGGCTATGCCGTTCCCAGCGATACTGCCTCTGTGAATTCAATGCTCAGGCGTGATGAAATCAAGGAGCTGATCCCTGAAGACATGCGCTTTGTGTGGTCTTTCAAGCAGGATGACGCAACCGACGAAGGCAGCGCTTATCTCGAACTGATCGCCATTCGCACCATCGACGAAGGCCCTGCCATGGGAGGAGATGCTGTGAGCACTGCCCGCCAGGACTTCGACCCCAACACCGGTGAGCCGATTGTTTCTGTGAGCATGACCTCCGAAGGAACCGCACAGTGGGGCCTCATTACCCAGGGCAACGTGGGGCGTCACATCGCCATTTTGCTTGACAACGGCGTGTACTCCTTCCCACGAGTGGAAGGCGCGATTACCACTGGCCAGACCCGTATTTCGGGTAGCTTCTCAGTGGAGACTGCCAAAGACCTCGCCAACGTGCTGGAAGCTGGTCAGTTGCCGGTTCCTGCCCGCATTGAAGGAGAAGAAACCGTTGGACCAACCCTCGGGAAAGACAATATTCAGTCCGGACTCACCTCTTTCATCATTGCCTTTTTGGCCATCCTCGTCTTCATGGCGCTGTATTATGCCAAAGCGGGCGTGGTGGCAAACGTGGCCCTGCTGGCCAACATCCTCTTCATTCTTGGCACCTCAGCTGCCTTCACGGTGGTGATGACTCTGCCAGGTATTGCCGCTATCGTGCTGACGATGGGGATGGCCGTTGACGCCAATGTGCTGATCTTCGAGCGTATCCGGGAAGAATTAGGGAAAGACAAAACCTTGAAGGCCTCTATCAAGGCTGGTTTTGACAACGCCTTTAGTGCCATTATGGACGGTAACATCACAACCTTCCTGGTAGGTGTGATCCTGTATGCCTTCGGGGTAGGCCCGATTCGTGGTTTCGCCGTGTCTTTGATGATCGGTATTGTGACAACGCTGATCGCTGCGCTGATTATTTCCCGCTTCATCCTCGACTTCTATGGCAACAAGGGTGCCGGGGCCATGAATTTCGGTTTCAAATGGTCAAACACCATTTTCTCCAACCTAAGCCTGAAGATGATCGCCCGCAGGCGGACGATGTACATCGTTTCCAGCACTGCTATTGTGTTGAGCCTGCTGGCCATTCTCACCATTGGATTCAAAACGGGTGTCGATTTCCAGGGTGGCCGCCAGTTTACCATCGCGTTTACAGATGCTGAGGGCAATGCAAAGGGCCTGCAATCTGATGATGTAGCGCAGATTCGCCGCGACCTCACCGAAGCTTTCGAAAACCAGTCGCTCGTGGTGAAAACCCTCAGCAGCAACAACCAGCTGATGGTGACGACTAACTACCTGGTAGAAGATCGCGCTGCAACTGAGCGTGTGATTGAAGTCATGAAGCAGGGGGTTAACAAAAACTACGGCAGTGCTCAAGGCTGGAAACTGGACGATGAGATCAGCGTGTCTGACATTGGTCCAACCGTTGCCAACGACATCAAGGAAGCAGCAGTGTACTCCGTGATTTTCTCCCTGATCGTCATCTTCCTTTACATCCTGATCCGCTTCCGCAAGTGGCAATACTCAACTGGTGCCCTCGCGGCGCTGTTTCACGACGTGCTCATTACCCTCGGGGTATTCTCCTTCCTGAGCCTGTTCGAGAATCTTCCTCTCAATGTGGAAATGAACCAGAACCTTATTGCGGCGCTGCTCACGATCATCGGGTATTCGATCAACGACACCGTGATTGTGTTTGACCGGATCCGGGAGAACCTGGAGGAAATGAAAACGAGCAACCTGGCTACTGTCTATGATGCCTCGATCGACCAAACCCTGAGCCGTACCATCATCACCTCAGGCACTACTGTACTGGTCGCCTTGATCCTGGTGCTGTTCGGCGGGGATGTCATCAGCGGCTTCATGTTTGCCATTGTGGTTGGGGTGGGAATTGGTACCTACTCTTCCATCTTCGTGGCCAGCCCGATTGCCTTCGATTTGCTGGAGCGCTACTCCGACAAAAAAGCTGTCGAGCCTGCAAAGGCCTGATCTTCCGGCCCGGGCCAGGAGATGTCCTGATTCATCACAAACCGCCGCGTCCGTTAGGAGATGCGGCGGTTTTGTCGTAATTATCCCCTTCTTTTTGGCACTTGAAAAAATTCCCTGATATTGAAGCATCATTACCAGCCTTCTGCGAATGCATCACAAGGATTTACCGTCTTGCTTCGTTGGGGAAAGGAATGAATCGAATGTCAGGAATCATTTGACCTCTTTCACTCAGGAATCAACCGCATCTTCCTATGCCCTTCTTGCTTCAAACCGACCCCATCGCACCCATCGCCGAAGCCGCTGAAGCCACTGGTGCCCCCAAGTCCATCTTCGATATGCTCATGGCAGGCGGATGGACCATGATCCCATTGCTGGTACTGCTCGTGATCGCCATTTTTATTTACATTGAGCGCTATCTCACCATTCGCAAATCTGACACCGACTCCGAAGATTTCATGGACAAGGTGCGAGGGCACGTGCTTTCTGGCAATATCCAGGCTGCCAAAGGCCTCTGCGATTCAAAAAACGACGCCTTCGCCCGCATGATCCGCAAGGGAATTGAGCGTCTTGGCACTTCTTCCCTCAAAGACATTGAAGCCTCCATCGAAAACGTCGGCAAGCTCGAAATCTACCGCATGGAGCGCCGCCTTTCCATCCTCGCCACCATTGCCGGTGCAGGCCCGATGCTTGGCTTCTTCGGTACCGTGATCGGGATGATCAAGGCCTTCCTTGTGATTGAAGAAAAAGGGGGTGTCGTGAACGCCGCCGACCTCGCCGGAGGCATCTCCGAAGCCATGGTAACCACTGCAGCAGGCCTTGTGGTGGGGATTATCGCCTACCTCGCCTACAACACGCTCGTTGCCAGGGTAAACAAGGTGATGTACAAGCTGGAGCTCACCTCCACTTCCTTCATTGACCTGCTTCAGGAGCCCGCGAGATAATCGCACCGTCGTTTCTGCCCATTTTTGTCGTCTTTCAACCCTTTGCCCATGGCCCTTAGTAGCAGAAATAAGGTGAGCGTCGAATTCAGCACCGCCACAATGTCCGACATTGTGTTCCTCCTGCTGATTTACTTCCTCCTCTCCGCCAGCTTCGTCACGCAGTCTTCCATTGAAGTTGACCTGCCCTCCAGCACCTCGCAATCGCCCAGCAAGTCTCAGAATAGCATCACCATCGCGCCCGGCGGCCTTTATGCCTGGAACAACCAGCAAATGAGCGCCAAAGAGGATCTTGCCCCGCTGATCGAGGCCACCCTCACCGACGATGACAAGGAAAATGACGCCATCGCCCTTCGGGTGGACAAAGGCGTTACTTTCGAGGAGGCATCTTACGTGATGTCGGTGGTGGCTGAATTTGGTGGGAAAATCTTCATCCTTACCGAATACAGCGAATAACGGCCTCTTTTCAGCTGGGTCTGCTTCGCTGACTGCACCTTCTCCCGCCTCCGGCCTTGTTGACCGGAGCCTGCGGGGCCTTGATTACGATACTTCCGGAGCGCCAGCCAGCGGTCCGGAAGTGGCGTTTTTGAAGGGGATGTTCTCCGATCCGGCAAAAACGGCTTCAATGGCTTTTCCCGATAACCGGGCTCTGGCGCAATATAGCCTGCAGGGCGATGATGAAAAGGCGGAATATTTGTATCGATTTTTCGAAATAAGTAGATGAAAAATAAGCTCTGGAGCATCTGATAGCTGTTTTTAGCCTGTGATGCCGCTCCCGGATCCTGTAACATATTCCAATATTGAGGTTTTCCAAATTTTCGAAACAATTGCAGGTTTGTATCAGCCTTCTCCCACACGGCTGAACACATGAAAAACCTTCTCCTCTTTTCTTCCCTCCTCTTACCCTTGAGCCTTTTGGGCCAGACATTCAAAGCGGATCTGGTGGTGCCTGATTTTCCCGCTGGTGAATCTTTCCAGATTCGCGAACTGATGCAGGTACCGGGCACCAACCAGTTCATGCTCACCGGCGACCTCAAAGGCCCTTCGCCTGATTACATGAACCGCGCCTTTTACCTCAGAACCAATCACCAGGGCGAGCCTGTGATAGCCCGCACCTGGTTTGGCGGAGTTTCCACCAGCGCCAACGGCATCCGGTCTGCCAGCATTGCCACCGACAGCGAAGGGAATGTGTACCTCGGTGGTGCCCTTGTGCAGGCTTTTCAGGGATTGGGTCGGGGGAGTGAGAAAACAATCGTGTCGATGGACGGCTCCGGACAAATCAACTGGTCGGTCATGGCACCAAACTGGGGCTTTGAAGATCTTGATTTTCACCCCCGCCAACAACAGCTTTATACCTTGTCGGGCCCCGACGATGGCCTTTACCCTGCCGATCTGCTGTTGGGAAGATTTGCCAAAGACGGGCGGCGGATTGACGGATATGCGTTTGAAACAGCCACAGAAAACGAAGCCGTTGAACTCGTTCCCGGCGACGCGGGCACCTATTATGTGGTGGGAACTGGCTCGGCAGACTTGTCTCCTCACACCTTTGTGATGCAGGTGGATACCGCACTGGATTTTGGCTGGGCTTTTTCTTTCGAACAAGCGGGTTTTGCCTACCGTCCTGCCGATGCGGCATGGCATCCGGATGGTTACCTCCTCGTGGCGGGTTCGGTGGAGACGCTGGCTGATGGAAAGATGTTGGGGTTTGTGCTGGCCATTAACGATGACGGAAGCAGCCGTTTCCTGCGCCACCTGGCCCTTCAGGACCATGAATCGCTGCAGATTGAAGGGGTTGCTGGCGTGCGGAACAGCCGATACCCGGAGAATGCCGGGCTGCTCCTCGCCGGAACGGCCAGAGTTCAAGGCGGAAGCGCAACCTCTGCTGTTGTATTTGCCCTCGACACCCTGGGCGACCTGCGCTGGGTACAGAGCTATTCGGACTTCCCCTCGCCCGATATTGAGGTGAGAGAAGGCTTCACAGACATCATTTACCTGCCTGATTACGAACAGTTTGCAGCTGCAGGACACACCTCAGTGAGGAACTACGGGCTGGAACTTACCCGGAGGCGCGGTCTGCTGCTGCGGGCACCAGTGAGCGACGGACAGATGGACGATAATGGACATTGCCTTTCGACCGTGCAGGGCAGCAGCGATGCTTACACCGTGATGGTTACTCCGGTGGCGGTCAACAGAACGGCCGAAGGTGGTTCCCAGTCTTTTGTGTATCAGGAGTCAAACCTGGCGGTTTACCCCAACTGGTGTACCCTGGAGTATCAGGGCAGCGGAACGGGAAGTGGCGACCCTGGCACGGGTCGCAGACGCCAGGAGCACCCTTTTGCAGATGAAATGGACCGCTTTCAGCTGGGAGTTGTAACCACACAGGGGTCCACCCAATCCATTCAAATGATCAACCCCGGCGGTTTGACCGGCCTGGAGGCAGAACTCATAGACATGCAAGGCAGGATGATTTTCAAAGAATCTCTGTCTGCGCATCAAGATCTGATTACCGTCAGAACCGGATCCCTGGCCCAGGGCCTCTACCTCCTGCGTGTCACGCAGGCAGGGCGCACCATGGCTGCCAAGCGGATCCTACCCGGCCCTTTTGCTCAATAAAGTCCGGAGATGGCTCCGGAGGATGTTCGCTCTTGTACGGGTGCGGCAGTCGATCCAAAAGTCGGCTGCCCATCTGTGTTTAAAGCCAGTTTTTTCACCTTTTTCCGCACCAGCAACCAGGTGTTTTCGTCGAGGGGGCTGAGCTGATACCTGGCTTTGTAGAGAAACTGGTCTTGCACCAGATGGCCGCCTTCCAGGGTAAGCAGCAGGGTGTTGGCCTGGGGCTTAAACCGGAAGTGCCCTGCAGAAAGGTAAAGTAGGCCGTTGCCACAAACTCCCATGCCTTCGGGAACGATGAAGTCGTGCGTTATCGAGTCGCTGGCAGTGAAGGTGAAAATATCTGCAAACCTTTGAACGGAGTCGGGCACAAAGCGCACAAGCCGCAGGCTGTCTTCCTGAAGCAGGTATCCAACGAGCTCATAGCGCCCGGGAAAGGGAGAGGCGGTTTGGGCAAACAGAGAAGAGAAACACAGGGCAAGAAAGCAACCGAAAAAAAGGACGCGCATGGCAAATGGGTCGTGGTGAATGTATCTGGCTAACGAAGAATCGGGCCAAAACTGATAAATGAGCCATTTGCCTTGCGGGAAACGTCCGGGATTGGTGCCTATACCAGCAACCTGAACAAATTGGGGTTACCATTGAGCGATTCAAACTCAAACCTGGCTTCCTGCATCCTGCGGAGGAGTTGCCGGTGCGCGCCGGGCTCCAGGTATTCAATGCCCACCACGGCGGGGCCGGTTTCCCGGTTGTTGCGCTTCATGTATTCGAAAAACACAACATCGTCGCCCGGGCCCAGCACTTCCGCCACAAATTCCTTCAAGGCTCCCGCCCGCTGGGGAAACTGCACAATGAAAAAATGCTTCAGGCCCTGGTCGAGCAGCGACCGCTCCCTGATTTCCTCCGTCCGGGAAATGTCGTTGTTGCCGCCCGAGAGCACGCACACCACGGTTTTACCCCTGATCTGCTCCCTGATCTGGTCGAGGGCAGCCACCGACAAGGCTCCTGCTGGTTCGGCCACGATGGCCTCTTCCTCATACAGCTCCAGCAGCGTTGTGCAAACTTTTCCTTCTGACACCAGCAAGACCTGCTCCAGGCCTTCCTGGCAAATGCGCAAGGTGAGCTGGCCCACCTTCCTCACGGCTGCTCCGTCGACAAATTTTTCTATTTCCTCCAGCAACACGGGTTCTCCCACCTTCAGGGATTCGTACATGGCCGGAGCGCCCAGTGGCTCCACGCCGATGAGCCGGGGCCGCTGGTTGGATGATCCGAAATAAATACTCAACCCGGCGCAAAGCCCGCCGCCACCCACGGGTGCCACCACGAAATCAGGCATTTTTCCGCACGCATCGAGGATTTCTTTGGCCACAGTTCCCTGCCCTGCAATCACATCGGGGTCGTCGAAGGGATGGACGAAGATCGCGCCTGTTTCCTCTGCCAGCATGGTGGCGTGGTGGAAGGAATCATCGAAGGTGTCTCCTTTCAGGACAATGTCCACCCATTCGCCACCGAATTTTCTCACCTTCCGCACCTTCATTCTGGGGGTGGTTTCTGGCATCACAATGCGGCCGTAAATCTGCAGAGCCTGGCAGGCATAGGCCACCCCCTGGGCATGGTTGCCGGCACTGGCGCAAATTACGCCTTGCAAACGGGCAGTGGGGCTCAGCTGGCTGATTTTGTTGTAGGCCCCCCGCAATTTGTAGGAGCGGACCACCTGCAAATCCTCACGCTTGAGGTAAATCTCGGCTTCGTATCGCTGGCTCAGCCGCTGGTTGAATTCCAGCGGAGTTACCCGGCTGACATCCTTGAGCCTGTGACTGGCAGCCACCACATCGGCAGCCGTGAGGGTCACGTTTCGTAGGTCGGGAAGAAGAGAAGCCATGCAATCTTGACGGTCTGATGAAGGGATAAGGTCGATGGAAGGGGCGATATTCTGCTGCCTGGAGCCTTAGTTTGCCTCGTCAAATAATCGTCCGCTCGAAATTTGGGTGAACCACCACCTTTCTGTACTGGCAGGAAAGCATGTAGCCAATAGAATCTTCCCATGGGAGCGGAAACTCCACTTCATCGAGGTGAGAAACCCCGGCAACCTCGGCGGCGGTGCCTGTGAGGAAGCAAGCGTCGGCTTGTTTAAGGTCTTCGAGGGTAAACCTTCCTTCCTCGACCTTGATGCTTCTTTCCTTTGCCAGTTCGATCACGGCTTGCCGGGTGATGCCGGGGAGGATATTGCCGCGCAGCGGCGTGTACAGAACCCCTTCTTTTTCGAAGAAAATGTTAGCGGCTGAGGCCTCAGCCACATATCCTTCGCAGTCGAGCTGCAGGCTGTCGTCAAAGCCAAATTTTTTGGCTTCAGCGGTAGCCATGACCGAGTTGACGTAGTGACCGGAGATTTTGGCCTCGATGTTGAGGGTACGCGGGTCGGGGCGTCGGAAGGAAGAGGTGCGAAGCCGGGTGAGCTTATCGCCGTAGTAGGAGTTCCAGCGCCAGGCCGCAATGAGGAGGTGCGATTCCTCGGCGGGCAGGAGCCTCATTTCGGTGCCAGCGAACACCAGGGGCCGGATGTAGGCATCGAGGAATTTGTTTTCCCGGAGCAGTTGATAGGACCATTCCACCATTTGCTCCACAGAGTAGGGGAGGGCGAGGCCTATCACGTCGGCAGAATACTTCAGCCTTGCAAAATGCGCTTCAGCCTGGAAAAGGTGGGTTCCTTCGCTGGTTTTGTAGGCTCGAATGCCCTCAAAAACGGCCACGCCGTAGTGAAGGCTTTGAGAAAGCAAATTAGCCCTGGTGCTCGAACCGCGATAAAGCTCGCCATCAAGCATAAAGCTGGGTTGTGGGGTCTTGGGCATGTGGGGTAAATTGGAAGGTTGTTGAGATAACAGAAACGGCCTTTCCTGTTGCAGAAAGGCCGTTGTGGGTGTCTTGGAATAAGTTGCTTATTTTTTCAGCCTTTCCGTTTGCCACAACCGCCCGCTTACAAGAATCCCAATGCTCTCAATGAGCAGCAGAGCGGGAATCAAGACCAGGAGCAGAAAAGGTGTCATTGGAATAATGGCAAAACTGACAAGGAAAAGCGAAAGGGGAAACGGGCATTTTTTCGACAAATTCGCAGAGAATGCCCTCCGATCGTTTCAAACTTGCATGAAAAACTTGGTTTTGCCAAGAATTTTCTATTTTTTTTACTCGCACCGAAACGCTGCGGAAACATAAGTTCCTACGCTGGAAGCACTGCTCACAAAGAAGACGTTGCAGAACCGGAACCGAAGTTCGCCGCCTTCTTCAGTCACCCCCAGGTTGCCGCTTTCCGCATACAAATACAAGCCCGGAAATGCCTTGTGCCGCAGCCTCGCGCACACATAGCCCCGTTCCGGAAACCCGCAGCGCCCCATTTGATACCTGCTTCCGGCCACAGGGCGCTCCGTGGAATCAAACCATATCACCAGCGTGCCGAAGTCGCCCACTGCCTGCCAGTTCCCACTGTCGGGCTGGCAATACACCCGGGTGACAATTCCCGCTGGCAGTTCGGTGAAGAAAAACGCCCCGCTTTCCTCCACACAAGGCAGCTGCGGGTCGCAGGCAAGGCAAGGACCTCCGCAATCGGGCCGCTCTTCATTGTTGTCGCGGATTCCGTTGCCACAATGGGCCGGTGTAGGCTCCACAGGGGTGTTCGGGTCAGTGCAAGCCCACAAAAACAACAGGACAAGGCCAATGAGGATGCGCATGGCTTTGGAAGAAAGGGTAAAACAAAAGATACGACTTCCTTTTCATTCTCAGGGGATGAGAATTTCTCTCCTTAACTTTGACAAAGCCTGAATGGTTTCTCAGGAGAAAATGCTAACTTTGTTGGCAGTGGGAATTCGCTGATATGCTGCATCATCTCTACATTCGCAATTACGCCCTCTTCGCCGAGGTAGCGGTCGATGTTCCGGCCGGGCTGGTCATCCTCACCGGCGAAACTGGTGCCGGTAAATCCCTCCTCGTGGGAGCCCTTGGCCTGATCATGGGCAAGCGTGCCGACAGCTCGGTGGTCTTCCGGGAGGAGGAAAAATGCGTTGTCGAAGCGCGTTTTCATCGCCTCTCACCCGCCACCATGGCGCAACTGGCTCACTACGACGACTTCGACCTCGCCGACCAAAGCCTCATCATCCGCCGCGAAATCAGCCCCGCAGGCAAGTCCCGCGCCTTCATCAACGATACGCCCGTTACCCTCGACCTCCTCCGCGACGTTTGCTCCCTGCTCGTGGACCTTCACGGCCAGCACGAAAATCAATCCCTCCTCAATACCGACCGCCAGCGCGAACTCCTCGACCTCTACGCAGGCAACGAGGCCCTGCTGGGACAATTTGCCCAGGAGTTAAAAGCCTGCGAAAGCCTGCGCCGGGAGATCCAGGCCCTGGAAGCCCAGGAATCTTCCGCCCGCCAGCAACTGGAATTCCTGCGCTTTCAACAGGAAGATCTCGCCAAAGCCGACCTTAAGGCCAACGAAGAGCATGAAATCGAAGAGGAGCTTCGCCTCCTGCAAAACTCCGCTGAGGTCATTGGGGCCGTTGGCGGCGGTGCCGAGATCCTGTATCTCCGCGATGATTCCGTGTACCTGCAGATCAGCACCGTGCTGGAAAACCTCCGCAAAGTGCGCCACGTGAGCCAGACCCTGGAGGAAGAGGTCCTGAGGCTGGAGGAAATGGGCCAGCAGATCAAGGACAGCGCGATGGGGCTGCAGCGCCTCCTCGATACGGTAGAAGCTGATCCTCAGCGGCTTGCCTATCTGGAATCGCGCCTGGCGACCTACCACCAGCTCCGGCTGAAGTATGGCAAAAAAGATGGTCAGGAACTGCTCGACCTCCTCTCTGAGGTGACACGAAAAATGGAGGAGTTTTCCTCTCTCGAGGAGCGCATCCAGCAGAAAAAGCAGGCGCTCGGGCTTGCCCAGGAGCAGCTTGCCAGGACTGGCAGCGAGCTGGAAGCCAGGAGGTTAGAGGCCAAGCCGCAGCTGGAAGACAAAATCATTGGGATTTTGCGCCAGGTAGGCTTTGAGAAGGCCCGTTTTGAAGTGGCAGTTGAGCGAATGTCGCATGCAGATGGCTGGCTCCCCATGGAAGCAGAACGCCTTCGACCCGCCAGTCACGGCTTCAACCGGGTCTATTTCATGATCCAGGCGAACCCCGGGATGCCGGCAGGGCCGCTGGGGCAGATTGCCTCCGGCGGGGAGATTTCCCGCGTGATGCTCGCCATCAAAGCCGCCCTGGCCGACCGCTCGGAGTTTCCGGTGCTTATTTTCGACGAGATCGACACGGGGATTTCCGGGGAAATTGCCAACAAAGTCGGCCTCGTGATGCGCGACCTCTCCCGGCGTTTCCAGATTCTGTCCATTACCCACCTCCCGCAGATCGCCGCCAAGGGCAATGCTCACCTGCGAATCTCCAAGGAAGTGCTCAACGACATGACAACCTCCAGTGTGGCGTTGCTCACAGAAGAAAATCGCGTGCTCGAAATTGCCAAGATGCTCAGCGGAGACAGCCCCAGCGACTCGGCGATGCGGCACGCCGCGGAGTTGATGAGGGGGTAGGGGGGATACCTGCAGATTTTGCGACTTTGGGCAAGTTATCTGGCAGGGCAATTTATCCCTTCCGGGCGCAGATTACCGGGGGATCTCCTCCACCAGGACCTCACGTGCCGCCAGGTCGTAGTAGGTGCAGGTCATCTGGCCCATGCTGATGGCCCATTTTTCGATGCCGAAGTCAGCACATCCTCTGATGAAGGTCAGGAAGTCCGTTTTGCCTTGCTGGTGGGCGACCAGTTCTGCTTTGAAGGCCTCGGGCTGTGGAGCCTCAGAAATGGCGAGGGGGGCGTATCTGGCAGGCAGGTTTACGGTGTAGCCGTTGGCCCCGTGATAGTCAATATGCCCGTCTGAAACGAAGGCCTCGTAATCGGTCACTCCCAATGCCTTGATCTCGGCGATGTAGGCGGGGAAATCGGCTCCTGATCTGACCCGGCTGTGGGCAGATTTGATTTGTTCTGCTGTGAACATCGTATGGCGATTAAGTTGTAAAATGAGAATCAGAAAATACCCTGCAAAAATGCCGGGCTGAGGACCCTCAGGATTGTAAAAAATCGTTTTTCCTCAGGGCGCGCTTATATTTTTCAGGTGACTGGCCAGTGAAGCGCCTGAAATCCCTGATGAAGTGGGCCTGGTCGTAGAAATTGCTCTCATAGCCAATTTCTGTGAGTGAATGTTCCCCGTTCATGCGGGAGAGCGCGGAATGAAAGCGAACAACGGAGGCGAATTTCTTAGGGGATGTCCCGACAAGTTTTCTGAATCTCTTCTCAAAAGGGCTTTGGCTGATCGATAACTGTCGGTTCAATTCGCTTATTTTGATCATTCCCCTGCTCAGATAAATCAATTTGACCGCTTCAACAATCAGCCTGTCTGTTTGAATATGGTTAAGCTGTGTCAGAAGAAACTGCTCAACCACCTGGATTCTCTCAAGGTCTGTGGCAGCGGCAGCTAATTTCTCTTCCAACTCAGCGACGCTGGATTTGTCGAAAACATCGTCAAGCGGAAGGCTGGCATCAAAAAGTTCATGAGCGGGGCAGGAGGAAAATTGGGCGAACCCCACTGCCGTGAAATACACAAGGACAGTCCCGATATCTGCTGAATTTTTGAAGACCTTGTACCTGTCTGCCATTCCCGAAATACCTGCGGAGCTCAGCTTGTGGGCCGTGCTGTCTTGTATTGCGGAGAGCTGCCCCTGATATTGAAACCCGATGACAAGCCCGGTAGTTGGGAAAACGGTGTACTCGCTTTCGGCATCATTCTCTGATACCACATAGTATTTTATGTAGTTCTTCAATCTGTCATTCGGGAGGTAGCGGTCAAATTTCATTGTATGTGCGGGAGTAGCGATTGGGAAGCGGAGGCATTCGCTAGGTCTTCTTCAACCTCCTCCATCCCATACTCAAAGATCGGCACCTTTTATGTTTTCACCACAGATTTGCACAGATTCTCCACAGATGCACACAGAGTGGAAGTAAAACCTGTCCCGCACAGCCTCAGCGTAAGTACTATCCTCCTATTCCTCCCACACCCTTCTCAAAAAGCCCAAAAAATTCCCGGAGCAGATGTTAATCACCTCCTCCTCCCGGTAGCCCCGGCTTCGGAGCAGGGCAGGGATCTTCTGCAGATCGGCAATCGTGTCGATGTCCATCGGACATTGTTCGGTTCCGAAGGCGCCGTCGAGATCGGAGCCGATGCCAACATGGGAGGCATTCCCTGCAATCTGGCAGATATGGTCGATCTGGTCTGCCACCTGTTGCAGCGACACCTGCATGCTGGCCGGGGTGGAGCTGCCTCGCACCCAGCCGGGCGTGAGCATCCACGCATCAAACGCCACCCCGATCACCGCCCCTCTGTCTGTCAGGGCCCTGATCTGCTCGTCGGAAAATTGCCGGTTGTGCGGCACCAGCGCCCTGCAGTTGTTGCCGCACTGGCCCACACCGCCCCGCGAAAATGATCGAGTGCCTCCCAGAAGCTGTCGTCGCACAGGTGACTCGCATCCAGGATGATGTTCAGCCGCTCCATTTCCCGGAGCAGTTCACGGCCTTTCGCGCCAAGCCCTCCCGTGGCGTCCGTGCCCTGGGCATACACTCCCGGGCCGTAATGTGCCGGGCCGATGGCCCTGAGCCCCTGGCTGTAAGCTTTTTCGAGGTGCCGGAGGCTGATGAGCGAATCCGCCCCTTCGAGGCTGCGGATCATGCCGATGGGCGGATGAGCCTCCTGCTCCCATCGGAGGAGATGCTTCTCCAGGCTGTCAAGCCCGGTGATCAGGGATATCTCCCCGGCTTCTTCCATGGCTTCGTACCAGGCAAACTGCCCCTGTGTCTGGGCCCAGGCCTGCTCCTGCGAGTTCCAGCTGGCACCGGGGTTCTTGCTTCGCACCTTCGAAAAGCGCCCGATCTGGGTGCCAACGACAAGCCCGACGTTTCCTCTCCGCAGACTTGGGAACGACACAGTGCTGTTGCCGCGGTCGGGCCTGTCGGTCATGCCCTGCTCAAACGCTCTGATTTCCACGACTTCCCACCTCAGGTCCCGGTTCCATTCCAGCGCATTCATCGCCAGATCGAGGTGGGCGTCAAATATCAGGGGAGGTTGCGGCGCATTCATAGGTGGTACATTCGGGTTCGGGCCTCAATTGTCCAAAATCCTTCCAGCCGGCCATCCTGCACCACCCCCACTTCTTCGTGCAGCGCCACAGTCGGGCAGATGTGGTAGGGAAAGCCATACAGCACATCGCCGATGTTCCATTTGCCTGCGCCTGGGGAGGCGACGACGAGGTGCTCTTCGGAGTGTTTTTCGATGACGGCATCGGGCAGGTCCGGGAAAAATACACAGGGGGCCTTCATTTCGGAGGCGACGGCTTTGTGCCCGAGGTCCAGGCAGAGGCGGTCGTCGCCGGGCTTGCTCACGACCCTCGTGACGAGCACTGCCGCGATGTCAAACGGCAGATCAGGGAACCTGCTGCCATACCCGTGGTCCCAGAGGAGGGTGGTGCCGGGTGACAGAATCCGGTTCTGGTGCCCGGCATGCAGGGGGAAACTGATGCTGCCGCCGCACACGATCTCAGTGTGGTCTGGCAGGGAAAGGGCGGCCATCAACTCCAGCACGGGAGCAAAGGCCTGTTCTGCGGCTGCGCTCCGCTCTTCAGTTGCTTCGTGCTGAAGGTGCCCGTCGTAAACGTGCCACCCTCTGAAAACGAAGGTGTCCCCGTTCGTGAGGTCCTGGTAAAGGCTGGCGGCCTTTTCGCAGGAGATGCCCGTGCGGTGCATTCCCACATCGAGGTCGATGTATACGTTCAGGTTTTTGTGCCCCAGCGAGCGCCATTCGCGGAGCTGATCCGGGTGATCCACCAGAAACGAGAAGGAAACGTCCGGGAATTCGCTGCGCAGCCGCAGCCATCCTTCTTTCACGGGCCCGACAAGCGGGTAGGCGAGGAGGATGTCTTTGGCTCCGCACCTGGCGGCGAGCGCCGCTTCCGGGAGGGTGGCGCATTTGAACCGGGAGATGCCCGCCTCCAGTTGCATGCCGATGATCCCGGCACATTTGTAGGTCTTGACATGCGGCCGCAGGCGGTCTGCCGAGCCCGCGATGGCGATCATGGACCGGATGTTCTCCCGGATCCTGTCGGGATACACCAGCAGCGCGGGACTGATCAGGTCGTTGACATTGCCGACGGCGTACCAGCGCTCCATATCAGTGCAGTTCGAAGATGGCTTCCACTTCCACGGCCATGTTGCGCGGCAGGATCATCCCGACGGCACTCCGGGCACCCCTGCCGAGCTCTTCGCCCAGAACATCCACCATCAGCTGGCTGAAGCCATTGATGACAGCAGGCTGGTCATGGAAATCAGGCTCAGAATTGACCATGCCGAGGGTTTTCACGAGGCGCTTGATCTTGCCGAGGTCGCCGATTTCCCGCTTGATGGTGGACAGCATGGTGAGGTATCCGCCCAAGCAACCGCATCTTGTCGCCAGGCATGATCGCGTAGTAGCTTGTGTCGATGAAAACTAACAAAAAAACGCGAAGTGAATGGCTCGCGCTAGTTGAGAACTGGGAGCAGAGCGGACAGAGTCAGCGGGCAT
>JBGSKC010000031.1:0-38009 GCA_041741415.1 Bacteroidia bacterium
GGCCCGGAGGGCCTTGGTGAGCTCATTGCGGCCTGGGAGGGCCGCCAGGCCGCCGACACCCGTAGCCGTATCCTCGAAGCGCGCCGCAGCAGTACCCGGCAGCCCCTGCGCCTCGAAGGGGACCTCATCGCCGCCCTGCGCAGCTACTTCGACCCCGGGCACCTCGCCTGGATCGCCGCCTGCGCCCTCTATCCCCGCCTGCACTGGGACCTCACGCTCTCCCTCGGCAGCCGCTGCATACAGGACCGGGCCCTGCATTTCCGCGACCTGGAGCAGATTGTGCGCCTGCCCTGGTTTGAGGACGGACGCATGCCCGACGAGATCCGGGAAAAACTCCTCGGCGCTGGCTTCCTGAGCGAAACCCAGACGCAGGATTTGCGCGGCCATATCCACGAGCTTCTGCTCCAAAGCCCGCCACCTGAGGGGTCTGCAGCCTGGGACGACTACCGCATGACCCTGCTGGTCAACCGCCTGCTCACCCGCCAACTGAGCCGGGAGGAGCGCCGCGCCCTGGAGGAAGAACTGCGACAGCGCCTTTTGCAGGGCCAGCAGGCCGATTTCACCTTGCTGGGCTACCTCGACCGCCCCGGGCCGCTCGACTTTGCCCTGCCGCCCCGCCTGCGCAGGCTGGTGTATGAGCAGGGCAAGCCTTTCTTTGGCCTGAAACCCTGGGCTGCGGGCATTGCCCTGGGTCTGTGTGCCGCCCTGCTGGCCCTGCCACTGCCGCCCCCTGCCAGCCCCTGCGCCGGGGAGACCGTGAGCGCTGATGGCCGCAGCTATTGTCTGGCCAGCGACAGCGCCCGGCTCGCCTGGCTGGAGCACCACATGTACCCCGCTGTGCAGCAGGCCGATACCCTGCGCCTCGATTCCCTGCGGCAGGTGGCAGACGAAGGCCTGGCGGGCTCACCTCTGCGCGACAGCCTGGCCTGCAAGACCTCCATCGCCTGGTATAACCGCGCCATTCGCCGGTACAATGCAGGTGATACTGCCGCCAGCCATTATGCTTTGGCGCAGGCAGGCCGCCTGGCCTGTGTGGGTACCCGGGCCTATGTTGAGGCCCTGAGCAGCCTGCTGGCCCGCGACCCGGATTGCCGGGGCAGCGCCGACCTCAGCGGGACCGTGCGCGACAGCCTGGGCCAGCCTCTTACCGGGGTTTCGGTTTCCCTGGGCAGCGCGGGCAATGCCCTGAGCGACAGCCGGGGCCGTTTCCTGATCCGGGGCATAGACACCTGCCTGCTGCGCGGGGCCCTGATCCCTCCGCTGCGCCTGCGCAAGGGCGGTTACCAACCCCTGGACACCCTTTGGAACCCCCGCCTGCGGGGCGGCCTGGAGCTTTTGCTGAAAGAGGTTCCTGAAGTGGTGCCCGGCAGCGACAGCCTCGTTTATCTGTTCAGTGGGATTGTGCGGAGCCCGGAGGGGCAGCCGCTGGCAGGGGTGGCGGTTACCTTTGCAGGCAGCTTCCAGACGGCGACCGATGCCGCGGGCTATTTTTACCTGCGGGCGGCAACGGGCACACCCGAAACGGAGGAGGAGATCATCGAGCAGGTGATCCTCCACCTGGAAAAGCCGGGCTATTTCTCGCTGGATACAGCAGTGAGCGGCACGGGCCTGCTGTTGCTGTTGCGGCCGGAGGTGCTGCGCCTCAGCGGGACTGTGCGCAACGCCGCCGGAGCGCCTGTTTCGGGTGCCAGGGTAACTGTGGAGGGCGGGCCGGAGGCACTCAGCGGGGCAGACGGGCGCTACAGCCTCAGTCTGCCGCCAGAAACCGGGGAGGCCAGCCTCCGGGTTTCTGCCCCCGGCTACGAGGCCCGCACGGGCATGTGGCGCGCGGGCGCAGGCAGCGCCGACTTCGTGCTGCAGGAAGCTGAACGGATCATTGTGCCCCAAATGGTGCCTGTGCCGGGCGGGACGTTTCAGATGGGGAGTGAGGATGGTTTGGATAGTGAAAAGCCCGTGCACCCTGTCACTGTGAGCGACTTTTACCTGGGGCGGTATGAGGTAACGAACGCTGAGTATGCGGCGTTTTTGAATGCCTATGGCTCGCAGACGGTGAAAGCGGGTGCTTATGCCGGGCAGGAAATGATTTATGAATATGAGGAATGGGGCCTTGTGAAAACTGGTGAGACCTGGCAGCCTGTGGCAGGTAAAGAGCGTCATCCTGTGGTACGAGTGACCTGGTATGGCGCAACGGAATATGCGGCCTGGCTGAGTGAACAAACCGGGCAAAACTGGCGGCTTCCCACGGAGGCGGAGTGGGAATATGCTGCCGGAGGCGGAAGTGGCCGTCGTACCGTTTATGCCGGAACAGACGACGCTGCTGCCCTGGGCACCTTCGCCTGGTATGGCGAAAATTCTGAAGATCAGACCCACCCGGTTGGGACTAAAAGCCCCAACGGCATTGGCCTCTATGATATGAGCGGCAACGTGTATGAGTGGTGTGCAGACTGGTATGGAGCAGAATATTATGCTACCTTAGACAAGCGAAACCCAACCCAAAACCCGAAAGGTCCAACGAGTGGAACATCTCGCGTGTTGCGCGGCGGCTCCTGGTACGACCTTGACGGCCTCTGTCGTGTTGCCAGCCGCCTCCTCAACGTTCCCTACAACGGGAGCAACGGCGATGGGTTCCGTCTTGCCCGAGATTAACCCTTGCGTTCTTTTACCCTTTTACCCTTTGGGGCTTTTTCTTCTTTCTCTTTACCATCCCGGCGAAGCCGGCGATTTTTTTTTGTTTTTTGGTTATGTCATCAAAAGAGAATGTCATCACGCACACCTATGATCTGCTGCTGTATGTGGTGCCTCAGTTGAGCAAATTTCCACGGGATCAAAAATTTTTGCTTGGCGACCGTATCCAGACCCAGTTGATGGAAGTGCTGGAGGGGTTGCTGGAGGCGTATTATTCACCAAAAGGGGAGAAGAAGGCGGTGTTGCAGGCGGTGAATTTGCGGCTGGAAAAAATCCGCTACCTCCTGCGGTTGTCCAAGGACCTGCAATGCCTGTCCATCAAGGCATATGGGGTTTCGACAGAAAAGGTGGACGGCATCGGGAGAATGGTAGGAGGCTGGCTGAAGGCATGAAGCGGGCAAAGAACCTCTTTGGGCAGGTGGTGGCATTTGAAAACCTGCTGCTGGCCTCGAAAAAGGCCCAACTTGGCAAGCGATTTCAGGACGCCACAGCGAAATTTAACCTGAACCTGGAAAAAGAGCTTCACCAGATTCGCAGGGAACTCCTTGACAAAACCTATCAACCCGGCGCTTATCATGCGTTCTATGTGAAAGAACCCAAAGAACGGATGATTTCTGCTGCACCCTACCGGGACCGGGTGGTTCATCATGCGTTGTGCAACGTGATTACCCCGATTCTGGAGAAAACCATGATTTCCGATACTTATGCCAACCGGGTGGGCAAAGGCACTCACAAGGCGATCATCCGGTATCAGTCTTTTGCCCGGAAATACCCATATGTCCTGAAATGCGATATCCGGAAGTTTTTTCCCAGCATTGACCACGAAAAGCTCAAAGAACTGATTCGCAAAAAAATTGGCTGCCGTGATACCCTGTGGCTGATCGATACCATCATCGACAACAGCAACCCGCAAGAACCTGTGGAGGGTTATTTTCCCGGCGATGATTTGTTTACCCCGCTTTCCCGTCGCAAAGGCCTTCCCATCGGCAACCTCACGAGCCAATGGTTTGGGAATTATTTTCTCAGCCCGCTGGATCATTTCGTGAAAGAAACCCTGCGTTGTCCCGGCTATATCCGGTATGTGGATGATTTTGTGGTGCTTGCGCAGAGCAAAGAAGACTTGCAAGTGATGAAGAATCGGATCAGCCAGTTTCTGGAACCATACCGGCTTCGGCTGCACCCGGAAAAGTCGCAGATTCATCTGACGCAGAACGGCATTCCCTTTTTGGGCCACCGGGTTTTTCGCCATCATCGCCTGCTGAAGAAAGAGCATGTGAGGAGATTCCGGCGGCGGTTGAGGATCATGAAAAATCAGGTAGGATCAGCCCGGCTCACGCCGCAAAAAATGGAAGAAAGGATCATTTGCTGGACAGCCCATGCTTCTTTTTCCAAAACACGGAAGCTTCAGATGAAAATTTTT
The DNA here is from genome assembly GCA_041741415.1 of Bacteroidia bacterium. Lineage (GTDB taxonomy): Bacteria > Bacteroidota > Bacteroidia > J057 > J057 > JANQTF01. Next base: position 4,106 of record JBGSKC010000031.1, read on the forward strand.
TCACAACTTGACGCTGAAGGAATCAGGCTTGAAAAGGCTGGGCGTGTTGCGCGGCGGCTCCTGGAACAACAATGACAACAACTGTCGTGTTGCCAACCGCAACAACAACAATCCCAACAACAGGAACAACAACAATGGGTTCCGTCTTGCCCGAGAAAAGCCATGGCCAGAATTCTTTGTTTTACGGAACAGAGAAGCGTGCAAGGTTAATCTGAGCCTGAATCCGGAGCAGGCAACTGCCGAACATTCGCAGAAAGGAGCAGCGGCTGGTAGCCTGGAGCGAAGGCCGCTGGTTCCGGCGGTACCTTTTCTTCACCCCCCTGAGGGCGGGCTTTGACGCCCGGGAGGGGGGCTGGGGGGGGGGACCAGGCTGAAAAGTGACATTTTGTTGGATGCGAGAGCCGAGAACCGAGAGCCGGGACCGGAGGGCTGCGCCTGGCCTTCGCTGCAGGGGGATTTTGACATGCGGCCTCGCCGCTCCCAGCGCCGGAGGTGCGTCATGTTAATAGCCGTCGGCTTGCCTTTTTTTTGTGGATCTTCCGTCGGCCTTCAGGCCGCCGGGTGGGGAAAAAATATGTTGGGTTCCGTGCTATTAACATAGCGCCCCCGCCGGGGGCTGTGCGGCGAAGCCGCTTAGTCATGATGAGCAGGTTGTTTCAGACGTCGCCGAACCATGACAAAGCCGAACCATGACCACAGCGCCCTCCTTCGGCGACGGCCTACAGGCCTGCTCAGGATGACGCGAATGCAGGCGACGCCTTCCATTGTCATGGTGAGCAGGCTGCTTCAGCCGTCGCCGAACCATGACATCGCTCCAGTCTGACTTCCGACCTCTGACTTCTGACATCTCTCCCCCCTCTACCCAACATTAGGTACCCCGCTCCCTCAATTTTACCGAAGAACGGGTATTGCCCACGGCGAAAGAGGCGATTAGTTTTGCTGGCGAGTTTAGAATTAGTCTAAATAAACAAACCTCATGAACGCGCCCAAACTTCTCCTCTGCCTCTCCCTCGCGCTGCTGCTCAGCGCCTGCGACCTCTTTAATCCCGGTCCGCTCGACATTCCCGCCAACTACGACGGCAGCCAGTTCGACGCCAACGCCGCCGAAGAGCTCGCCCTCGCCTCCCAGCTCAATGCCCTCACCAATGAAATGAAAAAAGGCCGCACCGCAGGGTACACTTTTTCCGATGGGCAGTTAGCTGCGTTTTTCAACGCTACGCCCTCCCTCGCCGACCTCAGCACTGCGAGCTACCGCGCCCGGGTGGACCTTTTCCTCGCCGAAATGAAAGCTGCCAGCGGCGGTAAATTCGACCCCGTCAAAGCGCCGGACGGCAACGGCGGCACCTATGGCGGCTATTTGTTTGACGAAACCGGCCTCGAACTGGAGCAAATGGTCGAAAAGGGTCTTTTTGGTGCTTTGCTCTATTATCAGGCTTTCCAGTTGCTCGAAGGGGAATTAGACGAAACAACAACCGACCGCGTGCTCGCCCTCTTCGGTGCTTATCCCGCTTTCCGCAACAGCGACAACACCACGCTTCACAGCGACGCCGACCGCTTCATGGCCAAATACGCCGCCCGCCGCGATCCTCTCGACGGATCAGGATTCTATACCGCCATTCGCCAAAACCTCATCCAGCTCAAGGCCGCCATTCCCGTCGCTGACGATTACCCCACAGAGCAGGCGGAGTCTATCCTCGCCATCCAGCAAAACTGGGAGCGCGCCAACGCCGCCACCGTCATCAATTACCTCTACGCCACCATTGACGGCCTCAGCCAGACCAACCCCACCGACGCCCAGATCGGCTCGGCCCTGCATGCGTACTCCGAAGGCGTAGGCTTCCTCAGCGGCTGGCACAGCCTGCCCGAAGGCTCGCGCATCATTGCCACCGACAAACTCGAAAGCATCCTGGAGCTGCTCCTCGCACCCGTTGAAAGCGCCTCCACCAGCTACCTCCTCGTGCAAAACTCCTTTCAGGTTCTGCCCAACCTCGAAGATGCCATCACGGAGCTGCAAAGCACCTATGGCTTTAGCGAGGCGCAGATGACTTCCTTCCGCAAAAACTGGGTTTCCGAACAAGGACGCTGATCATGAAGCCAATACACGCTCTTGCTTTGCTGTTGCTGCTGGCAGCCTGCGACAATGCCCCGGTGAATCCGGGTGATGAATTCGACCGCAAGGAGCTCCTCACGGGCACCTGGGAGGAGCTGATCATCCCGGCATTTTCACGGCTTGATTCCCTGCAGGCGCCGCTGCTTTCTGCTGTGGAGGCCTTTGCCGCCCAGCCTGATGAAACCACCCTGAGCGCCGCAAAACTGGCCTGGGAGCAACTTGCCTTCGCCTGGCAACGGACGCTGCCCTACAACTTCGGCCCCGCCGAAACGAGTTTTGGCACCTTCCAGGAGGATTTCGGCACCTTTCCCGTGGATACTGCCCTGCTGGAGCAATACCTCGCCGCCGGGGATACCAGCTTCGCCAACTTCGACCGCGACACGAGGGGCCTGTATGGTCTTGAGTATCTGCTGTTTGGGGGCGAACCGGGGGAAGTGGCAGGCGAATTTTCAGGCGCAGAGGGCGAACGCCGCAGGCAATACCTGATGGCTGCAGCCCGGGCCTTTTCGGCAGCGACAGAGAAGCAGCTTCAGGACTGGACTGCTTACCGGGAGAGTTTTCTGGCTAACAGTGGCACCGACGCAGGCAGCTCTGTGTCAGCACTTTACAATGGACTCGTGGCGAGCTACGAAATGCTGAAAAACTTCAAGGTGGGCCTGCCCGCTGGTGTGCGCCCTGGTCAAACCGGACCGGATGCCTCGCTGGCAGAGGCTCATTTCAGCGGCTTGTCGGGCCAGCTGGCGCGGGAGCACTTTGCTGTTGTGGAAGCCATCTGGCGTGGCCCCTCGGGCAAGCCGGGGTTTGAGGAATACCTTCAGTCGGTGGCAGGCGGCCCGGATCTGGTGGCCTCCACCCACACGCAGATGGCAGCCGCTGTTGCCGCTTTCGATGCGCTCGGAAACGCTTCGCTGGAAAGCCTGCTTGCTGCAAACCCTGCGGCGGTGGAGGCACTGCACACGGAGCTGCAAAAACTCACCCGCTACCTGAAGAGCGACATGTCTTCGCTGCTGGGCATTTCCATCACCTACGACAGCGGCGATGGCGACTAGCCGGTTGGCTCGTTTGAATGTGCAGGCCGGGATTTCCTGGCTGACCAGCCCGGCACCGATCGCCGGGCTGGTGACGTTTCGGGTGCTGTTTGGCGCGCTGATGCTGGGCAGCACCATCCGGTTCTGGGCGATGGGCTGGATAGAGGAGCATTTTGTGGAGCCCCGGGTTCATTTTCACTATTTCGGGTTTGACTGGGTGGAGCCCCTGCCAGCCTGGGGCATGTATGCCGTTCATGCGGCCATGATCCTGGCCAGCCTCGGGGTGGCCGTTGGCTTTCGCTACCGGATCTCGGCCTTTGTGCTAGCCCTCTGCTTCACCTACTGCGAGCTCATCGACCTCACCTGGTACCTCAATCACTACTATTTTGTGAGCCTTGTCAGCTGGCTGATGGTGCTGCTGCCTGCCCACGGGGCCCTGTCGGTGGATGCGGCCCGCAACCCCGCGATTGCCAGGAGCGAGGTGCCGCGATATGTTATGTTGCTGCTGCAGGTGCAGTTGTCGCTTGTCTATTTTTTTGCAGGCTGGGCCAAAATCAACCATGACTGGCTCCTCGAAGCCCTGCCCCTGCGCATCTGGCTGCCCGCCCACGACGACCTTCCCCTCATCGGCTGGACCTTTCGTTACCCCCTTACCGCCTACCTCTTTTCCTGGGCCGGAATGCTCTATGATGCGTTCATCCCGCTGCTGCTGTGGGTTCGGTTCACGCGGCCCTGGGCATTTGCTGCGGTTGTTGTTTTTCACCTCCTCACCGGGCTGCTGTTCCAGATCGGGGTGTTTCCCGTTGTGATGATTTGCCTGACCACCCTCTTTTTTTCGGCAGAATGGCACCAGCGGCTTCAGAGGTTGTTTGTTGGGCGAATGGTTCAGGTGGCTGAAGTCAAATGGGTTTCCCCGCCCCGCTGGCCCCTGGCCCTGGCGGGCATTTACCTCTGCTTTCAACTGCTGTTTCCCTGGCGCTACCTGCTCTATGACGGCAACCTGTTCTGGAACGAGGAGGGCTACCGCTTTTCCTGGCGGGTGATGCTTGTCGAAAAGGCGGGCGATGCGACTTTTTATGTCAAAGACCCCGCGACAGGAAGAGAAGGCGTTGTCGATAACCGTGAATTTTTGCTGCCTCATCAGGAGAAGCAAATGTCGTTTCAGCCGGATATGATCCTGCAGTTTGCCCATTTCCTTGCCGACCATTATCAGCAGCCCGGCCAGCCCCGGCCCGAAGTTCGCGCTGAGGTGTACGTGACCATGAACGGAAGGCCCAGCCAGTTCTACATTGACCCGACCGTGAACCTTGCCGCCCTCCGCGATGGCTGGGCACAGAAAACCTGGGTGCTTCCATTTCCCTCAACTTCCTCCCCATGAGCCGATTAGCCTGTTGCCTCACCCTGATGTTCCTCGTGGCGGCAGCCCGGCAACTGCCAGCCCAGCACCTGCTTTCGGGGCGGGTTGTGGACGAACAGCAAATGCCGCTGAAGGGCGCAACGCTGTTGTTTCCCGATGCCGGTCTCAGCACCCTGACCGACAGCGAGGGCCGCTGGGAGGTCAGTTCGGCGGAGGAAAATCCTTTGTTTCGGGTGTCGGCGGCGGGCTTTCGCAGCTGGGAGGGGCGATATACCGGCCCGGATATGCAGATCCAGCTGGAAGCAGCAGGCTACGAGCTCGCCGCTGTGGAACTGGAGGGAACAGGCCGCAGCCTTGGCCTCAGGAGCATGGGAGAGGTGGAGGGAATGGGCATTTATGCGGGAAAAAAAACGGAGGTAGTGTTGCTGGAGGATGTGCTGGGCAACAAAGGCGCGAACCAGGCGCGGCAAATGTTTGTGAAGGTGGCGGGAATTCACGTCTGGGAAAGCGACGGAGCGGGCCTGCAACTGGGCATTGGCGGCCGCGGGCTGAGCCCCAACCGGAGCGCCAACTTCAACACCCGGCAAAACGGCTACGACATGGCTGCCGACGCCCTCGGCTACCCGGAAAGTTATTACAGTCCGCCGATGCAGGCACTCCAGCGCATCGAAGTGGTGCGCGGGGCGGCTTCGCTGCAATTTGGGCCGCAGTTTGGCGGCATGGTCAATTTTGTGTTCCGCGACCCCGATCCAGGCCATAAGCTGCTGTGGGAAGGCCAGGCCACTGCCGGAGCCTTCGGCTTTCTGGGATCCTACCAGCGTTTGTCGGGAACTTCCGGGAAATGGTCCTACCAGGCCCTGCACCAGCTTCGCACAGGGGCGGGCTGGCGGCCCAACAGTGAATTTGACAGCCACACGGCGTTTGGCCAGCTTCGCTATCAGCCCCGGCCGGGCAGGAGCCTTCGCCTCGAATACACCCTCATGCGCTACCTCGCCCGGCAGCCCGGCGGCCTCACCGATGCACAATTCGCCCAAAATCCCCGGCAGTCGATCCGGGAGAGAAACTGGTTCAGGGTGCGGTGGAACCTGCTCGCTGCGCAGTGGGACGAGGAGCTCTCGGAGCGGAGCCGCCTGCAACTGCGGGTGTTTGGCAATGCCTCCTCCCGCGAAGCGTTGGGCCTGCTGGAGCGGATCACGGTGGCGGATTTTGGCCAGACCCGCAACCTCATCAGCGACGAATATCTCAACGGCGGAGCCGAATTTCGCTGGCTGAACCAGTTCAACATCGGTCAGCGGCGCAGCGACCTTCTGATCGGCGCGCGGCTCTACCGCGGCCACACCACCCAGCGCCAGGGCGATGGCCTCCCCGGGGCAGGGCCCGATTTTACTTTTGCCTCTGACGGGCTGCTCGAAGGCGCTGAGTATGAATTTCCCAACGCCAATCTGGCCTTGTTTGCCGAGCAGGTCTTCCGGCTGGGGGATCGCTGGATCGTGACGCCCGGGCTTCGCTGGGAGCATATCCGCACCTTTTCAGAGGGATATTTTCGCCAGCGGGTCTTCGATTTTGCCGGAAACGTGGTCAGCGATCAGATTGTGGAAGAGGAAAAAGAACGCATTCGCTCCTTCCTCCTCATGGGTCTCGGTTTGTCGTTTCAGGCAAATAAATGGCTGGAATGCTACGCCAATGTCTCCGAAAACTACCGTGCCGTGACCTTCTCCGACCTGCGGATCGTGAATCCCAACTTCCAGATCGACCCCGATATTCAGGACGAATCGGGCTTCACCCTCGATACGGGCCTGCGCGGCCAGCGGGGCAATCTGTTTCGCTACGACATCAGCCTCTATTACCTCCGCTACAATGACCGCATTGGCTTGCTGCTCAGGGCCGACCAGCCGCCGCTGTACCTCGATTATCGCCTCCGCACCAACATCGCAGACTCCTACACCCTGGGGGCCGAGGCCGTGGTGGAAGCCGATGTCCTTCGCCTGATCAAAGGGCCCACCTTTCCGCTGGGCTGGGTGTTGTTTTCAAACATCGCCCTCAACCAGGCCCGCTATGTCAACACCAGCGACCTGTCGATTTTGGGAAAGGAGGTGGAATTTGTGCCGAAGGTGATGTGGCGCGGCGGAATGTCCTGGCATGTTGGGAACTGGGAGGCGCAGTGGCAAATGTCGCATGTGAGCCAACAATTTACCGACGCCACCAACGCCCTGCGGAGCTCCAGTGCGGTCAACGGCCTCATTCCTGCCTATCAGGTGGCGGATGTGAGTATTCGCTACAAATGGCGAAGCTGGAGCCTGGATGCCGGGGTGACCAATGTGTTCAACCAGATGTACTTCACGCGGCGGGCGGTGAGCTATCCCGGGCCGGGCATCATTCCAGGCGAGGGCAGGGGCTGGTTTGTGACAGTGGGTTGGCACGTCGGCAAGGTGGCGAAGCGGTAAGGGGGGTGACAGGCTGATCCGGCTTCTTGCTGTTCTTCCGGAGAAATTTCAAAAGAAAAGAATACCTTTCTTCAGTGTTTCCAACAGCGGAAAAATGGGCAGGCGGTGAATCGCGCCTGCATGACATTATCTGAACCTGTAGCCATGTCCCTTTCCGAAAAGCTTCGGCAGATACAGACCAATCTGGAGTTGATCAATGCCCAAAGCCATTTTGCTCAGGAGGTGTTGAAGCGGGTCCATTATCGGTTTCGTCTGGACTGGAACTACCATTCTCACAAAATCGAAGGCGGGACCCTCACCCGTCCGGAAACCCGCACCGTGATGGTGGGCAATATCGCGGTGGAAGGGAAACCGTTTCGCGACATTGCCGAAATGAACGGCCATGACCAGGTCGTACTGGAGGTGCTCAAAATGGGGAAGGGGGAACTTTCACTCTCCGAAAAGCGGATCAAAGAGATTCACAGGGCCATTATCCATCCTGAAAAAGAGGAAGAAAAGAAGCTTACCGGAAACTGGAAAAAGGATGCCAACGAAATTATCAACTACAAGCTCGAAAAGATCGATTTTGCATCACCAGCCGATGTTCCTGAGCTGATGCACCGCCTCGTGGATCGCACCAATGCTGCTTTGACCCGCATTGTGGATCAGGATCCGAAAGCCCTCCATCCTGTGGTGTTGGCTGCGGATTTTCACATCGACTACCTCACCATTCACCCTTTTTTTGACGGGAATGGCCGCACTGCCCGCATCCTCTCCAACCTCCTTCTGATCGCTTGCGGTTTGCCGCCGGTTATCATCAAAGAGGAGCATAAGCCCGCTTATTATCGCCTGCTGGGAGACATCCAGGCCTATGGCGGGTCCAGAGATCTTTTCTATCAGTTTTTTGCAGACCGTGTACTGGAATCGCTGGAGCTCATCCTGCTCGCACTCAACGGCGACTTGCCTGAAGACGAAGATGAAATTGACAAAGACATCCTGCTGCTGAAGCAGGAACTGGCCGCCAAAGAGCAGGTAGCGGTACCCAAAACCTGGGGAAGCCTGCTGCAAACGGTGGAAGACGGGCTTTTTCCCCTGCTGGAAGAACTTTTCTCAAAATCGGGCTCTCTTCAGGAACTATTTCACGAGACGAGACACTGGTTTTATCTGAACAGAAACGCTGCTGTTGCCCACTTTGCAGAAGGCAGCAGCTGGCAGCAAAACCTGCTGGCCGGGTTAGCCAGCCTGAAAGAAGAAAGCCCGGTCCCGGGGCTTCATTCGCTTGGATTTGAGATGGAGTTTCGGGGGTTAAAAAGCAGTCTCAACCGTCCTTTTTTTACAATCAGGCTGGAACTTACTCTGGATGAGTATTCCTTTGTTCTTCGTGGTTCTGCGAACAAAGAAAAGCGATACCCCTACAGTGCTTCTGCTCTCCTCGCTGATCAAGACGATTGGGTGAGGAGCACTGTAAGTGGCCTCATCGCAGAGATTCGCGAGGCGTCAAAGCTGCGTTAGCCAGATGTTCAACCTTGAAAATTCACGACTTTATGGCAACTCCTCTCTTTCATATTGATGCCTTAAAAGACGAACTTCAGGCCCTTTTGCCGATGAAGCCGGAGCAGCAGAGGAACCTGGACAAGAATGACAAACGCCATCTTCCGGCACATTGAGTATCACTCTCAACAGATCGGATTGTGACAGTGCCAGGCTGCCCCACTCCTACACTACCAAACTTGCCAGATCCTGGCGCACCTGCCGGGCGGACTTTTTCAGCAGATCAATGACCTCAAAGAGGGTGGATTCCCACCTGCCGGAGGCGTCGAGCTCCGCGCCGTTGAGCTCAATGTCCTTGAGTGCGAGGGTGAGTTTTTCGAGGCCGAGATGCCTGCAGGCGGGTGCCAGGCGATGAGCTGCGGCGGCGGCATCTGCGAGGTGGTGCTGCTTCAGGGCCTGGTCGAGCGCGAGGAGCTGGGCATCTGCCGAGCGGAGGAAGGCTTCCAGCAGGGCTTTCATGGCTCTGGGCTGGTTGCCGGTGAGCTTGCGGAGGTGGTCGAGGTGGTAGCCGGTGTCGTCGGGGAGAGCTGCGGCCTCGCTGGCAGGAGCTGGTTTCATGTTGCCTTCAGGAAGGATGGTGGGTTGATCAGTAAACGTTCTGGCCAGCACACGCGCGAGGTCTTTTTCCTCGAATGGCTTGAGGAGAATGTCTTTCATGCCCATTTCCCGGGCCAGGTCGGTTTCTTTTTTGGTAGCGGTGGCTGTGACGGCAATGAGCGGAGTAGGAATATTGGCTTCCCGGGCGAGCCGGGCCACCATGAAGCCGTCCATTTCCGGCATTTGCAAATCCACGAGGCCCAGGTGGAGAGACTCTGTCCTCAGGAGCTCAAGGGCTTGTTTGCCGTTTTCGGCCAGAACCGTCTCAATCTCCATCCGGTGCAGGAGCGTTTCCATGAGCATCCGGTTGAATGGCTCATCGTCGGCTACCAGCACGCGTTTGCCTTTCCAGGAGATTCGGTTGCCGGTATCGATGCTTTGTTCTTCGAGGTCTTTTTCTGTGCCGAGCTCATAAGGAATGCGCAGCACGATGGTGGTGCCCACGCCTTCCCGGCTGGTGAGGGAAATGGTGCCACCATGCAGCTCGGCGAGGCGGCGGGTAATGGCCAGGCCAAGGCCGGTGCCGCCATACCGGCGGGTGGTGCGGTTGTCGGCCTGGGTCCATTCGGAGAAAATCTCCTGTTGCAGAGTTTCGGGGATACCTATGCCTGTGTCTTCGACAGTGAAGATGACATCAGCGCGGAAGGAGGTGATTTTGTCGGCTTTGACCGAAAATTTCACGTTACCGGTTTCGGTAAATTTAATGGCGTTGCCCACGAGGTTGAGCAGCATCTGGCGCAGGCGCAGGGAGTCGCCCAGCACCACAGCCGGCACAGATTCGGCGAGGTGGCTGAGCAATTCAATGCCTTTGCTTTGCGCCTGGCTATGGAAGGTGGATTCGACTTCCTCGAAAATGAGGGGAAGGGAAAAGCCTGATTTTTCGAGCCGCAGGTTGTCGGTGTCGATTTTGGAGTAATCGAGCACGTCGTTGATGAGGGCGAGCAGGTAGCGTGCCGACCGCCGCAGGGGCACCAGCAGATGGCGCTGGTTGCGGGCAAGTTCTGTTTGGGCAAGTTGCTCTGCGAAGCCAATGATGGCGTGAAGCGGGTTGCGGATCTCGTGGCTCATGTTGGCCAGGAAGCGCTGCTTCACTTCAGCGAGTTCCTGGGCAAGGTCTTTTTCCTTTTCCAGGCGCTGCTGGGCGACCCGCTTGCGGTTGAGGTCATTGAGGAAGATCACGATCATGATGGGCAGCAGCACGATCAGGAGCATGACGGCGATTCCGATCTGGATATTCACCCGCTTGGAAAGCTCTTTGATTTCTTCGTTGTAGGTGCGAATCTGGGAGTTCCACTCGGTTCGGAGCTGCTGCTGAAATCGCAGGGCCCTGGAGGCGAATTTTTCACTTTCCAATACGAGATGGCTGAGTTCCCGGTACTTGCCCATCGGTTGTGCTAACGGGGGAAGGGTGGAATCGGGCTCCTGGCTGCCGGGCCGCGCCTGGAGAACAAAAGTCTGGTCGGGAAGGGTCCAGAGAAGCTTTCTGATTTCCGCCTGGCGAGAAAAATCGTCCAGAATAGCGCCCCTCAAGCCTGGCAGAATGGTCTCCACCCAGCCTGCCTGGAGCAGGCTCAGCCGGGTGAGGTGGGTGATCACCAGGTCTTCGTTCATCGTAAACTTCTGCTCAATCTGGCTTCGTTTATCGAGGGTGGTTTGCCGGGTAATGGGGTTTTGGAGGTTCAGCACCAGGGCCACATTGCTGTTTTGCAGGGAGGTGAGGTCCGACCAGAGGCTGTTGGCCTGGATCAGGCCTTCGCGGGCATTCATCGCGGCATCACTCTTTTCCTGGATGGCGCTCAGCTTCTGGCTGGTGGAGTAGAGCAGGTAAAACACTGCTGCCAGCAGAACCGCAAACCCGAAAGTCAGCATCCCGCGCACAGGCTGCAGGTCGAGGATCTGGCTCACCGTGTACTGAAAGCGCTGGTTGAGCTGGATGGCTTTGAGGCGAAGTTCGGGCCTGATCAGGGGCATATCGGTTCCTTATCTGCAACTGGATCTGAGACTGGATAAACCTACGCAATTCAACGGCACGATTGTATCCGCCTCCTGTTTTTCCGGAGGAAATAGGGGCATTTGGGGCCGTGGATGCGGCTTACTGGCGGTATTTGGCACCGAGGGCGCGCGCCTCGGGGATCCAGGACTGGAGGTTAGACTGGCGGGTTTCGGGGGAGGGGTGGGTTGACATAAACTCGGGCGGTGTGGCGCCACCCTGAGCGCCCATTCGCTGCCAGAACGGCACGGCAGCGTTCAGGTCAAAGCCTGCAATGGCCATGAGGTAGAGGCCGATCTGGTCGGCTTCGGATTCGTGCTTCCGGGAAAAAGGAAGCAGAATGCCCACCTGGGCACCTACTCCGGCTGCTGCCAGGAGAATCTGGCGGGTGCGGGCGGCATTGGCTGCAGCGGCCGAGTCGGTGGCTTGTGCCTGCCGCATCGACAGAACGGCATCGCCGAGCATCAGGGCTCCCTGGGTACCCAGTTGCTGGGTCATGCGTTCGTTGCCATGGTTGGCCAAAGCATGGGCGATTTCATGGCCCATCACCACGGCCAGTCCGTCGTCATCCTGGGTAACGGGCAAAATTCCCTTGTACACCACCACCTTGCCGCCGGGCATGCAAAAGGCATTGATTGTGGGGTCGTTGACTACATTGAATTCCCACTCAAAATCTTTCAATTCCCCGCCGAGCTCGTTGGCATTGTAATAGATTTCCACGGCCTTCACCAGGCGGTTGCCGATTCTGCGAACTTGCTCCAGCTGTGTACCGCTGCGCATCGGAGGGTTTTGACTCAAAAATTCCTTGTACTGGTCAAAACTCAGGGTATTGATTTGGGTGTTTGGCAGCAGTTTAGCCTGGCGGCGATTGGTGAAAGGCACTTTTGAGCAAGCCCAGCCAAGCAGAACAAGCAACAACAGCGTGCTGGCGAGGGCAGCAGGGCGACGGATAAAAGCGAAAAAAGAATTCATGGGTTAAGCTCTCGATGAGGTGGTTGATTGGGCAGGAGTGGCATTTGACCAAATATACAACGTTTCCGAAAGGATGGAGGGTATGAAGCCTTCTGCTACACTTCTATACGGGACGACGAAGGCATAGGCGAATGGTTACGGTTTCTGTGTCATGGAAAGAATGGAATGATCTGTTCTGACGCCCGCATGCAGGGTATTTTTTCAAAGCTTTTGCACACCATCGCCACATAGCCGCTGCAGGATTGTGTTTGCCTGATTGGTATTGTGGCTGCCGCGGGTATGTTTTTTTCGTTGTCTGATGTTGTTTCCCCTCACTCCTATTAAAGAACAGGAAAAATGAACGGATTGGTCGCTTTTTTTATGTGGTTGTTTGGCTGGACAGGCCATGGTGCTCCTATTCCCGGCCAGGGCCAGGTGCTCACACCTACCACCCGGGAAGTGCGGGTCAGCACGGAAGGGTATGAGCCGGAGCGCTACCGTAGCCGCCATAACCAGCAGGTAACGATCATCATTTATGACGACACCCACTTTGGTGCCAATCGTTGATTACTTCGCCTGGAGCCACAGATCCACTGGAATCAGGTCGGATTCGCCGCCAAACCTCGACTCATGCACTTCTGCCAGTTGCTGAAGGAGCTCCCCGCCCTCGGCGAGGGTCCTTACTTTGTCGTACCCGCAGCGATGCCAAAGCAAGAGCAGGCGTAGCAGCAGGTTGGAGCGAAGCGGCGATTCTCCGGGTTGGGTTCGTTTGACAAATTGCCGCAGATTCTGAATTTTGGTGTCGAGCAAATCATGATGCCCAAGCTCGTGAAGGATGAGAATTTCCAGCCGCCTCACCAGCAGGTTCCACCCGCGTTTGTCGGCCAGCAGGGCCCCTGTGTCCTGCAACTCCCTGTTCGCCTCCTTGAATAGCCTTTTTTGAAAGAACAGGGCTGCCTGGAAATAGTGCCACCTGCCTTCGAGGTGCCGGGACCCTTCAAAATCATCTTCCTGACCAAACAGGGGATGTTCTCTGGCTTCCTGCACCCAACGGGCTGCTTCTTCGAGTTTTCCTGAAAAAAAGGCAGTCCGGAAAGCGAGCTCCAGTCCGCGGAGGAAGTTCATCTGGCCTTTGGTGAACCCGGCGAGTGAGTTGGCCGAGGCCTGGGCGGCTTGTTCGAAGTTGCCGAGGCGCAGGTAAATTTCGCCGAGATAGCCCTCTGCAATGGCCAGCCGCTGGGGGGAGTTCAATTCTTCCTGGCTGGCCACGAGGTCGCGGTAGCGGATACCAAAGCCCAGTGCGGCAGCATCCTGGCCGGTTAGTTCGTGGAAATACATTTCAGACAGGAACAAATAGCCCTGCATCTGCGGGTGGGCTGTTTCTTTGGCGATATCGGCCAGGGCATCAACCTGGGTGCGGGCCTCGGCGAGTTCCCGGGCGGTGAGAGTTTGGTGGGCAAATAAGTTGGTGAGGCTGTAGTAGAGGATTGCGCCCTGGGTAAGCAGAAAGCGCTCGCGGTTGAGGTCGAGCAAATGCTGGGTTTGTTTGGCGAAATCCTTGACAGAGCTTCGGTTGCTGTAATTGCGGTAGAGCAGCAATTCGGCCTGAAAAGCTTCTTCGTAGAGATGAAATTTGCGGGTGAGGCCCAGAACCTGAAGCAGCAGATTTTTGGAGGCGGCATATGCCCCGCGGCCCAGGAGGATTTCTCCCTGAAGAAATCGCTTGCGTGCCTGGAGCCTTGCATTCACGGCCGGGCTATAGTCGGAGAGGCTTTTATCGTGGATCACGGCATTTTCCAGCATGCGCTTGAGGCGCGATTTGGTGACCCGAAAGGTGTTGTCGGCGGCCTTTCCGTAGGTTTTTTGGGCGAAAAATTCTTCGTCCCGCTCTTCGTAGCGTGTCACCAGATCAAACAAAGCGCCCACCCGCTCAAACTCAAAGGGTGCCTGCTGAATACGCTGCCGAATGCGCCGGATTTCGGCGCTGCGGAGGTTTTTGACGATGTCGTAGATTAGTTTCATCGGGGAAGTGGAATGAAGCGGGGAGAAATTGGGAAAAAATTGTGTAACCGAACGACAATTTTCCGCAGCGCCCGGGATTTCCCCCTGATTACCTTGTGATTGCCTTGGTTTATGTACCCCGCTCCTGAACTGCCAGGCAAGCAAAGAACAGGAGCAAGTTCTTCACCCATTTGGAATTCTTGAATCAAGGTGGCTATTTTATCGCCTATTCCTTCGCAGCAGATCAAATCCCTCAGCCTATCGCACGTATGCTACGACGCTTGTATTTCCTCACTTGTTTGGTTGCCCTGGCCACCCTGGGTGCTCAGGCTCAGGACGGTAAGCTCACCGGCCGGGTCTTCGGCGCCGAAGGGGATGCCCTCCCGTTCGCCACGGTGATCGTCAAATCTGGTGACCTCGTTGTTAAAGGTGTCAATACCGACGACGACGGACGCTTCTCGGTTAACCCCATTGATCCCGGTACCTACAACATTGAAGTTCGGTATCTCACCAACACCAAACAGTTGGAAGGGGTCACGGTGCTGCCTGGTCAGACCCGGAATGTTGACATTCAAATGTCTAATGATGTCACCATTGATGAAGTGGAAATCTTCGGAAATCCTGTCTTCGAAAAAGACCCCGTGGTGGCCACCACGCTTTCGGGTGAGGACTTTAAGCGCCTTTCCACGCGTGATGTCAACTCTGTGGCTGCTTTGACAGCCGGGGTGTATCAGTCGGATGAAGGTGACGGCGGCCTCGTGATCCGGGGTGGACGAAGCACTTCCAACGTTTACTACATTGACGGGTTGAAAATTCGCGGACAAACGACCGTTCCGCAAAGCTCCATCGCTCAGTATCAGGTAATTACGGGAGGAACCCCTGCCGAATTTGGAGACTTCACCGGTGGTGTGATTTCGATCACCACAGCGGGACCTTCCCCAGCCCTGAACGGAGGCCTGGAGTATGTTACTTCCGAATATCTTGACCCCTACGGCCATAACCTGATCGGGGTGAACCTCAGCGGTCCCATTATCACCAAAAAAGAGGAGATGGGCCGCCGCTCCATTTTGGGCTTCTTTATTAACGGAGAATTTGATTACAATCGCGACCAGGACCCTGCCTACACGGGGGTATACGGCCTCAAAAACGGGGTGCTGGAAGACCTTCAGGCCCGTCCTGTTGAAATCGCCACCGACAACCTCGGCTTCCGCTCCCGCGCGGCTTTCCTTACCCGCGATAGCTGGGACACGATCCAGATGAAGCCATTTAACGAGTCCCTTCGGATCCGCGGCCTGGCACGTCTTGACTTTCAGCCTACCCAAAATATCCTGATCAAGCTCGGCGGAACCTACGAGTTCATTAACACCGACCAGTGGGCAACCGGCAACATGCTGTTTGCTCCAGATCCCCAAAACGAGTTTGAAGGAAACAACTACCGGGCCTGGGCGCGCTTCCAGCAAACCTTCTCCGGTGGCGAAAACAGCCCGATAAAAAACCTTTTTTACAGTGTTCAAGCGGATTATTCGCTCTACCAGCGTCGCTTCCAGAACTCTGTTCACGAAGACCGTCTGTTTGACTACGGGCACGTGGGAACCTTTACTTTTGACCAGGTTCCGATTTTCGGCTATATCGATAACCCACAGGATCCTAACTACTCCGGAGCCTACTGGCAGCAGGTAGGGTTTGCTTTCGATGATCTGCAATTCGACCCTTCTACCTCCCGAAATCCTTTGCTGGCCAATTACAATACCACCATCCTGGACCACGTAGCAGAAAATGGCATTGTGAACCTGCCATTCAACCGCTTTTTCCTTGATCCGGACCCAATTGTGAACCGCTTGTTCTCCCTGAACGACCTCGCTTTCCGGCAGGGCATCCTGAATGGAAACGGTGCGCCAGGGGTGTATTCCATCTTTTCGGGGATCGGAGCGAATGCAGGGGGGTATCAGAAATTTGATTTTGAGCAGTTTCGCCTTGTGGGGCAGGCCACCGCTGAAATCAAGGGCCACAACCTGAAGGCCGGCTTTGAATTTGAGCAGCGTGTTGAGCGCGCATATGCGATTGGAGCCCGCCAGCTTTGGACCTGGATGCGGCAGTATGCCAACTTCCACCTGCTGAACCTGGAAACTGACCCCAACTTGTTTGAATATGTGACGCGCGGCGGGGAGTTTCAGGACACGGTGCTCGTGCCCCAGCAATATTCTTCTGCCGACCAAACGACATTCGACCGGAATCTCCGTGCCAAGCTGGGCCTGCCAGTGGATGGCACTGATTACATCAATATTGACGAACTCGACCCCAGTTTCTTCTCGCTGGATATGTTCAGTGCCGATGAATTGCTGGCCAACGGCATTGGACCGATCAGCTACTACGGCTACGACTACCTCGGCAACAAGCAGGAAACTGTGGCCTGGCAGGAGTTTTTCAACGATGAGGGGAATCGTCCACAAAATGCCTTCTCGCCAACGTATTTGTCGGCCTTTATTCAGGACAAATTTGAGTTTGAAGACATCATCTTCAACCTTGGCTTGCGGGTGGACCGTTTCGACGCCAACCAGCCTGTGCTGAAAGACAATTACTCGCTTTATCCGACCTACACTGCCGGGGAAGTTGCTTCCGGCCAGCTTGGCGTGCCTGGGTTTACTCTGCCGACCAGCGTTGGCAGCGACTTTGTTCCTTATGTGGACAATGCGACGAACCCTTCGGAAGTGATTGGCTACCGCAGCGGCGAATCCTGGTTTGACCGCAACGGAACCCCTGTTTCCTCCAATGAGATCAGAACCTTGTCGGGCGGTCGTGTGCAGCCTGCTGTCAAAGAAGAGGAAGTGGGCCCTAACTCCTTCGAGGACTACACCCCACAGACGGTGTTCATGCCCCGTATTTCCTTCTCCTTTCCTATTTCCGACCTGGCCTTGTTCTTTGCCCACTACGACATTTTGTCGCAGCGGCCCGGGCAGAGCACGGTGGCAGCAGGCTCTTTGCTGGCAGGCCAGTTGTCGAACTACGCTTTCCTGGAAAACACCCCGACTACCACGGTGATCAACCCCAACCTGCGCCCTGAGATCACGATCGATTACGAGGCGGGCTTTAAGCAAAAGATCGGGGAAACGATGGCCCTTACGGTGTCGGCGTTTTACCGGGAGCAGCGCAACATGATTCGCTTCCGGCGCTTTAACAATGGGTATCCATTTAGCTACGACACCTTCGACAACCTCGACTTTGGTACAGTAAAAGGCTTTTCGTTTAGCTACGACATGCGCCGGACCCGGAATGTGCAGCTTCGCGCTGCCTACACCCTCCAGTATGCAGATGCTACCGGCTCGAACTTCAACTCTGCCCGCGGGGTAGTGAGCTTCCTGGAAGGCGTGGGTGTGCTTCGTGTGCCGCTTCCGATCGACAGCGACGCCCGCCATCGTTTGGCAGGGTCTCTCGACTACCGCTTCTACGGCAAAAACCGGGGCCCCTCATTTAAAATGGGTGCAAAAACGATTTATCCGCTGGAAGAATTCGGTGCTAACCTGTCCTTCCAGCTCACCTCCGGAACGCCCTTTACCCAAAGTGCTATCCCTGCCCAGGCAGTGGCTGGTGGCATTGCCCAGGGAAGCCGGATCGTGGGTACGCCCAACGGTCGCCGCCTGCCATGGACCTACCGACTCGACCTGCGCGCCGACAAAAACTTTGTGCTGGGTGGCAAAATTAAGAATGGTGAGAGAACCCGCGCCTACGATTTCAACATCTACGCTCAGGTCCTCAACCTGCTCAATACCCAGAATGTGCTGGGCGTGTATGCCTACACCGGTTTACCAACGGATGACGGCTGGCTGACCAGCGATGCTGGCAAACAGTTCATCCCCCTTCAGATTTCCCCCGAAGCCTACGTGGACCAGTACTCTGCCCGCCTGGTGAGCCCGGGTGTGTTCAGTGTGCCACGGCGGATTCGACTGGGTGTGCAGTTTAACTTTTAATGGAGAAGAGAACCCGAACTGATTATGAAACAAAGCATTCGATATATCTTCTTAGGCCTGTTGATGGGAAGCGGCCTTTGGCTCCAGGCAGCAGAGCCTGTAGGAGTTCAGCGCAAGAACATTGGCGGGTTCCGCACGGCGGAAGCCTGCCTCCCGCCCAGTGCTTCTTCTCAGTTGGACATCAACAACGTGCGTGCGCTGCTGCACAATGGCGGCGACATGTGGTGGGACCTTGTTGGCGACCCTCGCTATGAGGTGCCCAAGGGCAGCAACCGCCACTCCATGTTTGCCAGCTCACTCTGGATCGGCGGCCTTGACGAGACAGGCCAGCTTCGTGTAGCTGCCCAAACCTACCGCCAGTCGGGGATCGACTTTTGGCCGGGGCCGCTCACGGGTGGTCCGTTGGGAGGGTTGGCAGCCACTGAGCGCGCAACCTGTGACCGCTACGATGAGATGTCCAAAATCAATAAGGCGGAAATCGACGCCTACATCGCGGCCTATTCTAACCGTGATATTGAGCCATTTAACCTGAGCGATTTCCCCAACGTTCGCGACTGGCCCGCAGTTGGAAACCCCAACTCAGATCTTGGTACCGACAACGACGGCATTACCCTGGAAGCTTTCCGGGCTGATGGTAGCCTCTTATATGCCGCTCCCTTTGTAAATGTGGACGACGACCCCTTCACCTACGACCCTTCACGGGGAGACTACCCCCTCATCGACGGTGACCAGGCTATCTGGTGGATCATCAACGACAAAGGGGATGTGCACACTGAAACAGGCGGCCAGCCAATCGGGGTGGAAATTCACATCCTGGCCTTTGCTTTCACTACTGCGAATGCAGTCAATGACATGACCTTCTACCGCCAAACGGTGGTGAACCGCGCCAGCCAGCCTTTGAACCAAACCTACATGGGCCAATGGGTGGACGTGGATGTCGGCTTTGCTTTCAATGACTGGGTGGGTTGTGACACTGCTCGCGGCCTTGGTTATGGATTTAATGCAACAGCTGTTGACGAAGGAGCTAACGGCTACGGCAGCAACCCGCCTGCCTGCGGGGTGGACTTCTTTCAGGGCCCGCTCGCGGATCCATTCGATGGAGTGGACAATGACAAGGACGGCGTGATTGATGAGCCGAATGAGACGATCATCATGTCTAAGTTCGTCTATTACAACAACGACTTTTCCCTCACCGGCAACCCAGAAGTTGCTCAGCATTTCTATGGGTACTTAACTGGCTTCTGGAAGGACGGGACTCCGATTGTGGACAATTTCCAGGGCGGGAGCGGGCCAGGCAATGGCTACGGCCCTGCTGGTGCCGGAGAACCTACCTCTTACATGTTCTCCGGAGATGCTTGTGCCGGAACAGGCTGGACAGAATCCAATGCAAATAACCCTACCAACCAGGACCGCCGTTTTCTGCAATCTGCGGGGCCATTTACCCTGCAACCCGGGGCGGTGAATGAAATCGTGACGGGAGTGGTGTGGGCCAGGGGCTTTTACAATGGCCAGTTTGGCTCTGTCTGTGAGCTCCTCTCAGCCGATGACATTGCCCAGGCCCTGTTTGACAACAACTTCGTGCTGCTCGATGGACCCGATGCGCCAGAGCTGACCATTTCAGAATATGACCAGGAGCTGTTGCTGAGCTGGGGCTACCCTGAAGCCCTTCGCAACGTTCGCAACAACTACAACGAAACATACAGCCAGGCCGACCCCGTGTTGAAGGCTGAAGGTGTGGCCGACTCCGTATTTGAATTTCAGGGCTACATCGTGTATCAAATGATTGATGCGACGGTGGGGCCGAACGAACTCGACGACCCCGACCGCGCCCGGATTATTGCCCAGTGCGATATCAAAGACGGGGTGGGAGCAATTGTAAATCGCCTGGAAACGCAGGTCGAGGGCTTGAACCAGCCCATCATTACCGAGATGGTGATGGTGCAGGGAGCAGACGAAGGAATTTTCCAGTCGATTCGGATTGATCGCGACCTGTTTGCCCAGGTGGGAGATTCCCGACTGAAGAATTACACCACCTATTACTATGGAGTGATTGCCTACGCCTACAACGACACATCTTCCGATGGCAGAAAGTTTGTACAAGGCAACCGCTTTTTCCGGGTAGCATCGGCCATGCCACACAAGGTTGATTTTGAGGCGGGTGGCACGGTCCTGAACTCTTCCTATGGAGATGGGATTCCGGTGAGCATGCTCGATGGGACAGGCAACGGAGGGCGCTTCCTGGAACTGGATGAGTCCACCGTGGACCAGATCCTGGCCACCGGCAGCGCATCCACCCTCACCTTCCTCGATGGTTCCGGCCCGATTACAATTAAAGTAACCGATCCCAAGCTGCTCCGGGGGGCATATTATCGCCTCAACGTAACCCGCAATCGCTTTGTGGAGAACCGGTTGATCTCGCAGGATACCACCTTAGGAATCTCTGTTGTGGACTCTGTGTTTGCCGAATGGATTTTGGAAGAATCGGACAACCCCAACGGGCCTTTCAGTGAGGTCTATGCCTCGACCTATCGCAAGCGAAACGACGGCTCTCCTGCCAGGCCGCTGCCATTGAATGGCACCGAGCGGGTAGTGCCGGAGCGGGGCTTCTCCATCGTGGTGCGAGACGTGGAGCCAGCCGGCGACACCCTCGACATTGAAGGAAATACTGGTGTGATTGGTGGCAGAATTGTTTTTGATGATCCCACCCAGCCCTGGCTGTCGGGCTTGACAGATCTGGACAATTTTGAACCCTTCAATTGGGTGCGTGGCGGGCCGAATGCTTCCAGCGGCCGCGGCAGCGGAGACGGATATGCATTCAGGAATGAGGGCATTTACGACAAAAACGGCGATTTTCAGAGCATTTTGTCGGGCCGGTGGGCACCCTTTGCCTTTGCCCGGGCTTTCAATAATGACCCACAGGGTGGCGGGCAAATTTCACCTGGCCTGCCCATCAAATCGCCTTCCGGCTTTCGGCAGATTGCCCCTTCGGAATTGATCAACCTGGCCAGCCTGCCAGATGTGGACATTGTATTTACCAGCGACCAAACGAAGTGGTCCCGCTGTATTGTGGTGGAAACGAGTCCCAACACCAACCTCGGTTCTGGTGCCTGGCAGCTCTCCGGCAAATGGGCCGATAACCTCGACCTCAACGGAACAGCTACCGCCCGCACCCGCGATGAACACGGGATGAGCTATTTCCCTGGCTATGCGATCAACGTTACCACAGGGGAACGATTGAACATTTTCTTTGGAGAAAGCACCTGGGACCAGCTCAACCGGGGCAACGACATGCTCTTTAACCCCACAGGAGAGTTTGGGGCCAATGCCGACCGCGTTGGGGGCCGCCACTACGTGTATGTAACCAACCTGCCCTACGACGGTTGTGCCAGCATCAAGGAAATCCTCCAAAATGCTGACGATAAGCCGACGGGTAATGGCTCCTTCTTTGATGCCCTTTATTTCCCCACTACCACCAACAACATCAAGGATGCCTACAAGCATGTGGCCTGGGTGGGAATTCCTTTGATGGGGAATGGGTTTGACATTGCCTCTCCGACCGAGATCCCGACAGATGCGCGCGTTTCTCTGCGGGTGAATCAACCATTTGGCACCCGCCCGGGATCTTCGAACCTGCCTGTTTTCTCCTTCAACACCATCGACATTGCCGCAGCAACAGGAGATACGGAGGTGGCAAAAGATGCCCTGGACGACGTGCTGGTGGTTCCCAACCCCTACTATGCTTATTCCTCCTACGAGCTTGGCCAGTTGGATAACCGGGTGAAAATCACCAACCTGCCCCAAAAGTGCCGGATTTCCATCTTCACCCTGAACGGGCACCTGGTGCGGCAGTTCCGGAAGGACTCTCCCGACCCCGACCAGGATTGGGATTTGAAAAACACCGACGGCGTGCCAGTGGCTTCTGGCGTGTACATCATCCACATTGACGCGAACATTGACGGCCAGAATCTGGGCGAAAAAGTGATCAAGCTCTTTGCTGTGATGCGCCAGGTTGACCTTGATTCCTATTGATATTCATGGGAGGGTGCTTCATGCATCCTCCCCTCTTTTCTCATCAGACTATCAGGACCCCTTCCTTATGAAGTCATCCTTTACCTTACTCCTTTTTCTTCTTGGTGGAATCTTGATCGCGACGGCCCAGCCTGAGCGTGTGGGCCAGGCAGGTGGAACAGAACTGCTGATCAATTCCATGCCCAGAAGTTCTGGCCTCAACGGGCTGGACCTGGGTGGCTCCAGCGGCATTGAAAGCTCGCTCATCAACCCGGCTGGTGTTGCCAGAACGACCGGCACTGAGCTGCTGTTTGCCCGCACCGCCTGGTTGCGTGGTTCCGAAATTTTCATCAACAGCTTTGGCTTCTCCCAGTCGCTCGGTGAGTCAGGGGGCTCGCTGGGCCTGCTGATCAACGCCCTGAGCCTTGGCGATTTTGTGCGTACTACCGTGGACCAGCCCG
The DNA here is from genome assembly GCA_041741415.1 of Bacteroidia bacterium. GTDB lineage: Bacteria > Bacteroidota > Bacteroidia > J057 > J057 > JANQTF01. Next base: position 26,548 of record JBGSKC010000031.1, read on the forward strand.
ACGGCACGCTGGGTACCTTCAGCCCAACCTTCCTGAACATTGGGGTTACGTATGCCAAAAAATTTACTGACCGTATCCATGTGGGAGCTACCGCCCGGATTATCAGCCAGTCAACGCCCGAGGTTTCTGCTGGCGGTATTGCTTTCGATGCCGGGGTGCAGTATCGTTCGGGTGAAAAAGACCGCATGAAGCTGGGGATTGCCCTGCGCAACGTGGGTCCCACGATGCGATTTGGCGGTGACGGCCTTGCTGGGCGTGTTACGCTGGAATCGAAAAACCCATTTGATACCGGGGTTGAGCTTCCCACCGCGCGTTTTGAGCTTCCTGCTACCCTGAGCATGGGCGGTTCCTACGATTTCTTTCTGGGAAGCGACAATACCATTTCCGTGGTGGGGTCTTTTATTTCCAACTCCTACTACTACAACCAGGGGGGGCTGGGCCTGGAATACAACTACCGGAACTTTGTGATGCTCCGTGGGGCATTTTTGTATGAGACCGGCATTTTTGGCGACCTTGGGGTGGATCGGTTCAATGCCCACACTGGCGGAGCGGTCGGAACCAGCTTCCAGGTACCGTTTGGATCGGGGAAATTTGATGCCAGCGGCAACGAAAGTTTCTCTTCCTTCTCGCTCGACATGAGCTATCGCTTTTCAAATCCCTTCGAAGGCACCTTTACATTTGGTGCGAGAATAGACATTTAGTATATTTGTCTTCACGCAAAAAATATTTGGGTTGGCCAACTGGCCGACCCATCTATTTTTTGTATTTCTGATAATAGGATGATCTGCGAATCCAGCGAGCTGGAGCGCAGATTTTTTTGCCAAAGAACCTAAAGCAATGAGCGACATTACCTACTTGACCAAGGAAGGCTACGAGAGACTGAGGTCAAAACTACAAGAGCTGCGCACGAAAGGGCGGGCAGAAATCGCTTCGGCCATCCAAAAGGCCCGCGAAATGGGCGACCTGAGCGAAAATGCGGAATACGATGCCGCCAAAGACGCACAGGGCCTCCTCGAAATGGAAATTTCCAAGCTCGAAACCACCATCGCCAGCGCCCGCGTGCTCGATGTCTCTGAAGTTGATCTCGACAAGGCCTATATCCTGTCTACCGTTAAGCTGAAAAACATCAAGCTGGGCAAGGAAATTTCCTACACCCTCGTAGCTGAAGAAGAAGCTGACCTCAAGGTAGGCCGCATTTCGGTTAAATCTCCCGTTGGGAAAGCGGTCCTTGGCCGTGCAGTCGGAGACGTTGTTGAGGTGGAAGCCCCTGCCGGCAAAGTTCAGTTCGAAATCATCGAGATTTCCCGATAACTCCTTTCCCATGCCCTCCATCTTCACCCGCATCATTAACCAGGAAATTCCTTGCCACGCCATCGCCGAAACCGATGACTTCCTGGCTTTTCTAGACATTCGTCCCCTCACCAAGGGGCACACCCTCGTCATCCCCAAGCAGGAGGTTGATTACCTCTTCGACCTGCCCACCGATCTCTATCTCGGTCTTCATGCCTTTGCCCGCGAAGTGGCTCGCGCCATCCAGCAGGCGGTTCCCTGCAAACGCATCGCCACCGCTGTGATCGGCCTCGAAGTGCCCCACGCCCACCTTCACCTCGTGCCCATCCACACGATGGACGACATCAACTTCACGCGCCCGAAACTCGATCTCCCCCAGGAGGAAATGGCCAGCATTGCTGCGGCTATCCGGGCGAAAATCTGAGTGGGCTTTTGATAGAACAAGCGATCTCTTGCTGTCTAATATTAAGTAAGAGATCGCTTTTGCTTTTGTTGAGTGAGCAAATACTTGTTTTTGTAGAAACCTAACAATGAGTAAACATAAAATTCCAACCTTGCAGGAGGTTGATATGACAGTCAAGGCTGCGTCTAGTTATTATTCCATTAGGCAGTGGATACTCTCTCCAATGATGCACATAACTTCAGTTCTTTTTTTTCTCCCTTTCCAGTTATTATATTTACCTAACGACATATTGAGTCTTGGCAAAGGTCATATTAGTTTTGACTTTTTATTTTGGCTTCCTGCCCTTTTAGGACTCTTTGTCTTTATCTTTGATGGCTTCTTAGCTAGATTTAAGAGTAGTAATAGGAAGATTATTGTTTATTTATTGATTTTCAAAAATGCATATTGGGTTTTGTTTTTGAGCTGTTGTTTATATTTTTATGCGGCAGGATATTTAAATGATTTGAACTGGTATCAAGTTTTAATGGTTTTCCTAGCTCCTTCTTCATTTCTGAGTTATCATTTGGTGTTGTTTTTCGTACTGTTTGAATCTTATAGGCGGCCAGAAGTGATATTTTCTTTGGTGCCTCGGATAGGATCTTTTATATTTTTTTTGGGAATGTCGGCCATGGCAAGCTGCTTTATGTTGCTTTATTCCGTCATGGATATAACTCAAATTTTGGTTCTTTCCATTGTTTTGAGATTATCTTCCATGATTCAACTTGCTGAAGGAGTTTTTGTTAGAACTCTCAATCAGCTTCAAATTGAATATTTCAGGCTCGTTGATTTGGAGCGGATCAAAAGAGTTATTGAATTAAAATTGGAGGATGAACAAGAAATACAAAGGTTAAAGCTGCTAATTGAGAATCTTGAAAACAATAACCCTCGGGCTCAAAAGTTATTGGCCAAGTTATTAAAAATAGAAAGCAAAGGTGGGATTACTTCTGGAAATGGCAGAATGACTAGGGTTAAACCCTATATTTATGCTGCCTTAATTGGTATTTGCATTCAATTTGGAAATGAAGTGATCGGACTGCTTTTTGAAGAATTTATAAAACCGTTATTTTGTTTAGTTTTCTCTATTGGATGTGTTTGAGATGATACTATTCCTCGACTAATGCATATCCGATTTAGGATATATTTATTAGTTTTAGCGTTCATTTAAAAAAACAGGCGCAAAGCATACCGCCCTGCGCCCGCACTTGGCAAAGAGAAACTACTACTTACTCAAAACGGATATTTTCCGGCCTCCAGAATCTGGTCGGCAATCTGGCGGCGGAGTTCTTTCACATTCACCAGCGGGGCCTTTGTAAAGCGCTTGAGGCCCATCACCAGCACATTTTGTTCGTCGTCTTTGGCGAAAGAAGCAATGGCTTCCTTGCCCGCGAGCCACACCTTGTCCACGGCATCGTTCAGATATACTTTGGCCATGGCAATGGCAGCATCAGCCTGGCCTTTGGCGGCGAGTTTTTCGGCCCGCAGCAGCACTGATTCAGCTGCATAGACCTCGATCATCATGTCGGCGAGGTTCATCAGGATTTCCTGCTCGTCGTTGAGGCGCGGGCCGAGGTCCAGGGCGGCTTTGCCAGCCACCATGAGAATGGCCTTTTTGAGGTTTTCGAGGGTCTTCTTTTCCGCTTCGAAGAGGCCATCGCCGGGCTCGCTGAAGTCGGGCAGTCCCATGAGTTCCTTCTGCACAGCCTGTGCGGGACCCATGAGATTGAGCTCACCTTTGAGGGCACGCTTCATCACCATGCCCACGAGGAGCATCCGGTTGATTTCGTTGGTTCCTTCGTAGATGCGGGTAATGCGTGCATCGCGGTAGGCCCGTTCCATGGGGGCATCGGCGGAGAAGCCCATGCCGCCATAAATCTGCACTCCCTGGTCCACGATGTAATCGAGCGACTCGGAGCCATGCACCTTCATGATGGCACATTCAATGGCAAACTGCTCCACGCCTTTGAGGGTAGCCTCCTGCTTGTTCATGCCGCTGGCTTCGAGGGCTTTAATCTGGTCCTCGATGTTTTGACCGGCGCGATAGCAGGCGGTTTCTGTGGCGAAGGTCTTGACCGCCATTTCGGCGAGCTTGTGCTTGATGGCACCAAAAGTGCCGATCGTAACGCCAAACTGCTTGCGCTCATTGGCGTAGCGGGTGGCGTCTGTGATCACTTCTTTGCAGCCGCCAATGACCCCTGCGCCGAGCTTCACGCGGCCAATGTTGAGGATGTTGACTGCGATTTTGAATCCGCCTTCGCGGTCTCCAAGCAGGTTTTCGATGGGAACAGGGCAATTTTCGAAGAATACCTGGCGGGTAGAGGAGCCCTTAATTCCGAGCTTGTGTTCTTCGTCGCCGAGGGCGATGCCACCGAAGGACTTCTCTACGATGAAGGCGGTGAGGTTTTTGTCCTGGTCAATTTTGGCGAATACGATGAAAATATCGGCGAATCCGGCGTTGGAGATCCACATTTTCTGACCGGTGATCAGGTAGTGGGTTCCGGCTTCATTGAGGGTTGCGCGGGTTTTTCCGCTGTTGGCGTCGGAGCCGGCGTCGGGCTCGGTGAGGCAATAGGAGGCTTTCCATTCGCCGGTAGCGAGTTTGGGGAGGTAAGTTTCTTTCTGAGATTCGGTGCCGTAGTATTGGATGGGCAGGGTGCCGATGCCGGTATGAGCGCCGTAGGTGGTGGAAAATGCCCCGGTGGCCCCGATGATGTCGGCCATCAGCATGGAAGTGTTGAAGCTCATGCCCAGACCGCCGTATTCTTCAGGAACGGTAACGCCCAGAAGGCCCAGCTCGCCCGCCTTTTCGAGGATGGAGGGAACCAGTCCTTCTTCCATTTTGTCGATGCGGTGAACGTTGGGCATGATTTCAGTTTCGATGAACTGGCGGCACGCGTCCGCCATCATTTGCTGTTCTTCCGAAAATTCTTCGGGAATAAACATATCAGCAGCAGCGGTGGAGCGAATCAGGAATTCGCCGCCTTGAATGGGATGGGTGCTTACGGCAGTCTCCATGTTCAGTGGGGATGAGGTGAAAGGAATATTGTTAGGCTTGCATACCAAATCAATACCTGAAGATAAGAGAAAATGTTATGCTTGCATAACATTTTTGAAAAAAATTAGGCCATGAGGCCCAAAAAAATCTATGGCAATAGGCCGCCTTTCTGGCGGTTTTCTTTGTCATGATCAAGCTAGCACTTTGCCCCTGGCAAACCGGGCCATTTTCCGCTGAAACATTACCCTGGCTGCCTTTCGCTTCTTTGCTGGCTTTCCCCCGATTTTTCACCAATTTTGCCCCGAACGCATTCCTTCCGCATGAGCACGCTATTTCAAGACATTCAGGCCACTGCCGCCGCCATTGCCAATGAAGTGTATGGGGTGACCATTTCCCCTGCCGAGCTTTCCCTGCAAGAGACCCGCAAGGAATTCGAGGGCGACTTCACGATGGTGGTGTTTCCTCTTACCAAGTACAAAATTGGCGCTCCCCAGCAGATCGCCGAAACCCTGGGCATCGGCCTGATCGACCGCATGCCGGAGATCAGGGCCTTCAATGTGATCCAGGGGTTTCTGAACCTCACGCTGTCGGAGTCTTTTTGGCGTGCGTTTGTGGCAGAGGAATCGGGCCAGGATGCTTTTCTGCGCCTCGACCACGGCCGCGGCCAGACTGTTGTGGTAGAATACTGTTCGCCCAACACCAACAAACCACTGCACCTCGGGCACCTGCGCAACATTATTCTGGGCTACAGCCTTTCTGAAATCCTGAAATCCTGCGGCTACACGGTCGTGACTGCTTGCCTGTTCAACGACCGGGGCACCAACATTTCCAAATCCATGGTGTCGTGGCTTCATGCTGGCAAGCAGGAGACCCCGGAGCAAGCCGGCGTGAAAGGCGACAAGCTGGTGGGCGATTACTATGTGGCGTTCAACGAAATTTTAAAGGCCCAATCGGCGGCGCTTCTGGCGGAGGGCATTGAGAAGCGCGAGGCGGAGCGGCAAACGCCGATTATGCAGGCTGTGCACGACATGACTGTGAAGTGGGAGGAGGAAGATCCTGAAGTGCGGGCTTTGTGGAAGCGGATGAATGGCTGGTTTTTTGAGGCTGTGCAGGACACATTCCGGCGGCTGGGGATCAGCTTTGACAGGTATTTTTACGAGTCGGAGGTGTATTTGCGGGGAAAGGAAGTGGTGCAGGAAGGCATTGAGCGTGGAATTTTTGAGGTAACGCCCGATGGCTCTGTGGAGGTGGACCTGACCGAAGACAAGCTCGACCGCAAGACCCTGCTGCGGGCCAACGGCACTTCGCTCTACATGACCCAGGACCTGGCGATTGCCGAAGATAAATTTGCCGATTTCGGGATGAACAAATCCATCTATGTGGTTGGCAATGAGCAGGAATACCATTTCAAGGCCCTGTTTCGCATCCTGGAAAAGCTCGAAAAGCCCTACGCCGCAGGATTGTATCACCTTTCGTATGGCATGGTGGAGCTGCCCACAGGCAAGATGAAGACGCGGGAGGGGACCATCGTGGAGACCGACGACCTGCTCAACGAGATGCACGAGGAGGCGAAAGAAGAAACCTCGCAGAACCTGGCGAAGGTGCAGGACATGAGCGAAGCAGAGCTGGAGGATTTGTATGAGATTCTGGGCCAGGGGGCGTTGAAGTATTACCTGATCAAGGTGGATCCGAAGAAGCGGATCGTGTTTGACCCCAAGGAGTCGATTGGCCTGAAGGGCAACACGGGGCCGTTTATCCAGTACAGCTACGCCCGGATCCAGGCGGTGAAGCGCAAGGCTGTGGCCATGGGCCTGCCCGATTATTCCCCGGCCTTGCCAACGGAGGAGCCGCTGGTAGAAGAAGAGCGCATGCTCGCCAAGCTGATCTTTCGCTGGCCCCAGGTGCTGGCCGAGGCTGCGGAGACCTACAACCCGGCCCTGATTGCCAACTATGCTTATGAGCTGGCCAAGGAGTTTAACCGGTTTTACCAGGAGGCCAAGATCCTCCGCGAAGATGTGCCTGTGACCTCGGCATTTCGCTACCGGCTCGCCGACAACACCGGGCGAATCATCAGGGATGCCCTGCGAATTCTCGGTATGCAGGTGCCAGACAGGATGTAGGCCCTGGCATTCGCATTTTTCCGTAACTTTCCCGGCGAGATACCACCGACATTCCATTGCCTATGCTACGCTATTTCATCAGCCGCGAATTTCTCCGCACCCTGCTGCTCATGCTGGGAGCAGGGGTGTTGCTCTATCTGCTGGTGTTTTTCCTGCTGTTGCCCGCCTATGCCCGCCATGGCAAAGGGGTTACAGTGCCCGACGTTCAGCAAATGAGCCTGCAGCAAGCCATGGACGTGCTCGACGATGCCGACCTCACGCCCTTTTTGTTTGACTCTACTTATGTGGAAGGCTTCCCGGCCGGAGTGGTGCTCAAGCAATATCCCGAAGCCTACAAGCGGGTGAAGCCCTACCGCAGCATTTCCCTCACCATCAACCAGCGCACCCCGCCCATGGTCTCCGTGCCGCCGATCGAAGACATGATTCTCTATCAGGCGAAGGTATCGCTGGAGGGAAGGCGGCTCTCGCTGGGCAAGGTGATTCTGCGGCCCGACCTCGCCGAAAACACCGTGCTGGAGGTTTCCTACCTTGGTAAGCCCGTCCGCGCGGGCGACCAGGTTCCTGTTGGAGCCAAAATCGATGTAGTGGTGGCCAAATCTTCCGGCACAGCCAAAGTGCCCATTCCGGATCTGGTGGGCCTTTCCTACGAAGAAGCCCTGAACCTCATCACGAGCAGCATGTTGCAGTTGGGAGGCATTTCCTATAACGAGAGTGGTCCTGCCGACCAACTCGGCAGGGTATTCGGCCAGCGGCCCAGAGCTACCGTTGGAGACAGCATTTCTGTCGGTGCTCCCATCGACCTGTTTGTCTATGGAACCGAACCGACCGGAAACGATGCCCCGATGGGAGAAATCGTGGAGGAAGAAGTCGAATAGCCGCGCAGGAGAAGCGGACAGCCTGGGCAAAAACAATTTGTGCCCATTTGGGTCCAAGGAAGAACCACGCTATTTTTGATTTTTCCTCCTGCATGGACGTATTCAAAACCCTCGAAAGCTATCGCCAGGCACCCCAAACGGTTGCCACCATCGGAACGTTCGATGGGGTGCACGTCGGGCATAAAGCCATTTTGGCACGGATCATCGACGAGGCGAAAGCCAGAGAAGGGACCAGCCTGCTCATCAGCTTTCACCCACACCCCCGGCTGGTGCTGTTTCCCGAAAACAACCCCCTCCGCCTGCTGCATTCGCTGGAGGAAAAAATTGCCCTGCTTGACAGCCTGGGCCTGGACCGCCTGCTCCTGATTCCCTTTACCCGCGATTTTTCCAGAACCAGTTCGCGGAGCTTCATTGAGGATTTGCTCGTGGGAACCGTTGGCATGGACAAGCTTGTGATCGGCTACGACCATCGCTTTGGCAAAAACCGCGGCGGCGACATTGCCGAGCTGCGGGCCTTCAGCCAGAAGCATGGCTATGAAGTCGAGGAAATTCCGGCCCAGGCGATTGATGAGGCGAATGTGAGCAGTACCAAAATCCGGAAGGCGCTTCAGTCGGGTGATGTGGCCACGGCCAACCTGTTTCTGGGCTATGAATATGGCTTTGACGGGCTTGTTGTTCATGGTCAAAAGCAGGGGCGGCAGCTCGGCTATCCCACCGCCAACATGCAGCCTGTGGACCCATTCAAGCTCATTCCGGCAGATGGCGTCTATTTTGTGCGGGTGAAGCTCGCCGAAGGGTGGAAGTTTGGGATGATGAGCATCGGGAAAAAGCCGACGATGGGCGAATTTGAGCGGGGGCACGAGGTGTTCATCTTCGATTTTTCGGGCGATTTGTATGACCAGGTAATTCGGGTGGAAATGCTCGAATGGATCCGGGAGGAGAAAAAATTTAACGGGCTGGAAGCCCTGATGGAGGCCATTCGCGGGGATGAAGATTTTTGCCGCGCCAGGATGAGTGAATTCCCCCTGCCATGAGCAGCCACTGGACGCAACACCCCCGCTCCACTGTGCTGCTGGCCTTTGCCGGTCTGTTGCAATTGTATGGCCTGGCCACCATGCTGGGCCTGCTGCCACCTTTTCTGAATTCGCAGGACCTGTTCGCCTGGGATGCCCGGTTCTACCAGTCCATCGCCGAAGGCGGCTATGTGTTTGAGCAGGTTGAATCCAGCAATGCGGGCTTTTTTCCGTTGTTTGCCTGGCTTTGGGCCCTGCTTCATGCCTCGCCGCTGGCCATGGCGCTGATCAATACAGCCTTGTTTCTGATCACCACAAGCTGGCTGGCTTCGGTGTTTCGGGTAGATCGCTTCGTGCTCGTGCTGTTTGTGGTCTGGCCGTTCAGCTTTTTCTTTTTCGTTCCCCTCACCGAATCGCTGTTCTATGCCTGGAGCGTGCTGCTGCTGGTGGGCCTGGAGCGAAAGAAAGGCTGGTGGGTGGCTGTGGCGGTGCTGGGAGCCTCGCTCACGCGGGCAAGTGTGATGTTTTTGCTGCCTGCCGGGCTGGGCATGTTGCTGCTCACCGCGCCGATGGACACTCTGCGGACCTGGCGGCCCTGGGCCCGTTTTTTTTGGCAGTTTGTGCTGCCCGCCGCGCTGGGCCTGGGCCTTGTGATGTGGGTCCAGTGGCTTCAAACGGGCCACTGGGGGGCCTATGTGGAGGTGCAGCAATCGGTTTGGGGGCGGGAGTTTGCCTGGCCCACGATCCCCATCGGAACGGCCTCGCCGCGGGCGATCCAGTGGCTCAGTCAGTTGAGTTTTGTGCTGTTGAGCCTTGCGGGCCTGCTGCTGCTTCGGTGGCTGATTCAGCGAATCCGGGGCAGGGAGCTAAGCCCGGCGGGGAGTCCGGCGGAGGTGTTTTCCTTTGTCTTTTTGGTCATGGGCTTGCTGAGCGTGGTATTTTTCAACCCCACCTGGTTTTGGTTTCCGGCCTGGGGCGTCAATGGCACCGTGATTACCGGGATTAACCGCTACACCCAGGCGACGGCCTTTTTCGTGCTGGTCCTGCATTGGCTGTTCCGGCAAAAGCCCATGCCGGCAAAGTACTGGAGCTGGCTCCTGCCCGGGGTGTATGTCATCCTGCTGCTGCTGGCCCCCAACTATCCCCTTCGGCTGCAAAACTTCCTGATTGTGAGCGTGGTGGCCCTGCTCCTGGCATGGCTGGGCCTTTATCACCAAACCCGCTGGAAACCCCTGGGCTGGAGCCTCTGGCTCGGAGCTGCCCTGGGCCAGCTGCTGATGTTCCACTATTTTCTGGGCGAGCAGTTTCAGGTGGATTGAGGGGGGGATAATTGTTAGTCGGAGACTGCCTTTTTTCGGTTTTTTCAGTAACATTGCCATTCACCGTTGGTGGTGGTGCGGGCAAGGACCTGCAGACCAGCCGACGGAGAACAGGTACTTTTTTCGCCCGGAATACAGCGCATGAAAAAATCCGATCTCCTCCACAAGCTCAAAGAACTCGAAGGCCTCAGCCCCGACGAGCGCGCCTACCTCATGGACCTCGTGAATACCCGCAAAAAATACGGCCTCGTGTGGGAAGACAAACCCGAGGACATGGAGGAGCAGCTCCGCACCCGCCTCCCGGTGCTGGAGGAGGTGGTGGAGCGCCGCATCCTGGGCCGTGAGCTGCCAGAACCCGAAGCAGAGGCCGGGCAGCTATTTGCCACTGCCGACCCGGCTCCCGCTGTTTTTCCCAACCACGTGCTCATCGAGGGCGATAACCTCCACGCCCTCACCGCCCTGACCTTTACCCACGAGGGAAAAATAGACCTCATCTACATTGACCCGCCCTACAATACCGGAAACAAAGACTTTAAGTACAACGACTTCTACGTGGACCGAGAGGACAGCTACCGCCACTCCAAGTGGCTGTCATTTATGCACAAGCGCCTCCTCCTGGCCAAACGCCTGCTCTCCGATAGCGGGGTAATTTTTATCTCCATAGACGACAATGAGCAGGCGCAGCTCAAGCTGCTCTGTGATGAGGTTTTTGGGCAAGAAAATTTTTTGAATAGCATTATTTGGCAGAAAAAATTCAGTCCTCAGAATGACGCAAAATTTTTTTCGGATAATCATGATTTTTTATTGGTGTATAGAAATTCCGATTGGAAAATCAATCAATTACCGCGGTCATTGGAATCAATAAGTCGATACAAGAATCCGGATAACGATCCAAGAGGACCATGGACTTCTAGTGATTTAACCGTGAAAACGTACTCGGAGAGCTATGACTATCCCATATTTACTCCATCTGGTCGAGAGGTTATGCCAACTAACGGGAGATGTTGGCTTACTTCCAAAGAACGTATGGAAGAATTAATTCGGGACAATCGAATATGGTTTGGCAATAATGGCGATAATACTCCAAGGTTAAAAAAGTTTCTAAATGAAGTCAAAGAAGGCATAACACCTCTCACTATTTGGCTTCATGAAGAAGTTGGGCATAACCAGAGCGCAAAACAAGAAATGAAAGCTGTTCTTCATAATGTGACACTGGTTTTTGATACTCCAAAACCAATTAAGCTTATAGAAAAAGTCTTACGGATTGGTTCTTAGGGCTAACGCATCTCCAAACCTTGTAATATCTCCTTCCTGAAACTTGCATTTCGTGCAGCTTGTTTTCGCATCCGTTTCATGCTCATTTTCGGGTAGAAAGTTTTCATTGCCTTCAGGAGGTTTAGGGCGGCTTTTC
>JBGSKC010000032.1:0-88947 GCA_041741415.1 Bacteroidia bacterium
CCTGCGTCCAGCTTGGCGACGATCGCTTGTCGCTGACTTTCACTAAATTGACTCTTCCGCATGGCGGGTTCTTTTTGAATGTTGAAATGTACATGTTTCTTTCTACTTTTCAGCGGTTACGAGCAATGGGAAGAGGACAGAGTTATCGCTCATTTTTGTTGCTACCATGATCGCCTATTTTGAAATAGGGCACATTCCCCGACATCCTGACGACTTTTCAGTTGACTATATCTGGCATATGGAGCCAAGGTTTCCAATCATTCTAATGAGAATAATTGTCCCGACTTATTACACCTTGACGATCATTACATTATTATTAATACCCTTTTACTTAATAGGATCACTCGGAATCATTATGTTCCGCCCGAAATGGATTTTAAATGCAAAAATGTTTTGGATTTCAATTGTGGGGTCAATATTGATTTTACTTGAGTTTTTTCAGGAGCGGTTAGGACTAGATAGTTTTTTTTATTGCTTTTCTTGTTGGTTTATTGAGTGAATTTGATTGATGACCCAGGAAATAAAAGCATTATGCCTCGAAAAACCTCAGCACAGACTTTCGCCGACGCCGATATAGACATCCTGCAATAGAATCATTGTTCTTCCCGAACATGTTCCAGGCAGGCAGGTTCGCGAGTTTGCCGATATCAGTTCATCCGCCGTTGGGCAGCGGATTGATTTCATCACAGCCAGATAGGCTTCCTTTCCGTCAGGCTGCATTTCTGCGTATCTTCAAAAAAAAGGAAACATGATTAAGGTACTTGAACTTGTCTGTGTTCGCCTTGAAAGCCTCGGAATTCCCTATATGATTTCGGGAAGTCTGGCTTTCAATATGTACACTGTGCCCCGCATGACCCAGGATATTGACCTGGTCGTGGAGATTGAAAAGGAGCAGATTGATGCCTTCAATCGTGCATTCGCCGATGATTTTTTTACTGATGAAATCGGGGTAAAAGAAGAAGTATCCAGAAAAGGAATGTTTAATCTAATCCACAAGGCCACAGGGATACGGTTGGATTTCATTGTTCGAAAGGCCGGGCGTTATCGGCTCATTGAGTTTGGACGGCGTCACCGGCTTGAGGTAGCAGGTTTTACGGCGTATGTCACAACCATCGATGACCTGATCTTATCCAAACTTCTGTGGATCCAGGAGCTTCAAAGTGAAAAACAGATGGAGGATATTCGCCAATTACTTGATACAGGTCAGGCGGATGCCGAATACCTCCACTATTGGATTGATGATCTGAAAATCCGTACGTTTGGATTGCTATGAGTCTACCACGCGACACCAGCCTTTGGGCCTACCAAAAACAGCATGAAATCAATCAGGCGATGTCTCCGGCTGAACGCTTCTTGCTGGGCATTCAGATGTGTGAGGACGGCCTCACAATCATGAAGGCCAGTATTCTCCGGGATCAGCCTGGCCTCACTGCTCCGGAACTGGCAGCAGCCATGTTTGACCGCATGCATGGACGGCGATATTCTCCCGCACTGCGGAACAAAATCAGAGAAAGTATCCTGGCTGGTTGAGAAACCTGTCAGAATAACCTTCAACGAAAGGGGAGTGTTCACTAAACTGTGGTCTAATTTTGTCGAGGTATTATATCTCCTCGACCTCCGCCAGGCACTCACAGCCGCCGCAAAAAGCCTCCCGTCGACAGGCGCATTTTCCTTGTCGTAAAAAGAAGCCGGGCGAGTACGAGTATTCCAGCCCTTATGAGGGTTTGGAACCAATTTCCCTCGCCAAAAATCCCCTGTCTTCCCTTCTCCGCCACCGCCGGGAACTCACCGCAACACGCCTCGGGAAGCCTCTGCGCTCCCACCACCTTCAACCCTTGTCAGGGTCGAAGCCAAACCTTTCGATATACAGGGAGTCAGTCGTGAGACTGGACGCGGCTTCGCCCCAGTCTCACAGCGAAGCAGTCTAACTTCTCTCAGCGCAGGGGTCACACAGGCCCCTACTCTACCAGCCACTGCGTGGGATCCAAAAACTTGTTGGGCTCCTGGTACACCATGAACTGCAGGATGGTTTCTCCGCTACGCTCATCCGTTTGCACACGGCCCAGCACCTGCCCCTGATTGATTTGCTGGCCTACCCGAACGTCAATTTCTGCCAGCCCTGCATACACGCTACGGTAGGGGCCGTGACCCATTATCACCACCCAGCCGCCGTTGGGAACGCGCTGGATGGCCGTCACCTTTCCTTCAAAAATGCTGCGGGCCTTCTCGCCCAAACTGGTGCGAATGTGCCAGCCGTCGCTTTTGACAGCGTTTCCGTGAACGTCTTCCTGTTCGCCAAACCCCAGCACAACCACCGAGCCCTGGTCATTCACCGGCCATGGCAATTCCCCCCGCGACCGCCGGAAGGCCTGCCCTACATCCTGAACGGGTGCCGCTTCAGCTGGCAGGGCAGTGCCACCGGTAGCAACAGGCGTTTGCCGCAAGGCAGCCTGCAAAAACTGGCGTTGCTCCTCAGCTTCTTCCTGATGCTTGTTTTCCTGCCGCTTTACCACCTGCAGCACCGTTTCCTGCACCTCCCGGTTGTCGCTCAGCCGAAGCATTTCCAGCTTTTTCTCCTCCCACAAGGCCTCTTTGTCAATGATGGCCTGGCTCAACTCCTGTTGTTTCAGCAAATAAACCTTTTCTGCCTTTTGCATCGAGGCCAGTTGCCGCTCCCGGTAGCGGGTGAGTTGCCGGTAAAATTGCATCCGGTAGTAGGCTTCACTCAGACTGCCGGAGGAGAGAATGGACAGCCAGATGTTGTCGTTTCCAACATAGCGGTAGGTGGCGCGAATGGCTTCGGCGTAGTTCTGCTGAATTTGGACCATGGTTTCCTGCACCAGACAGATCTGGTCGTCGAGCTGGCCAATTTCGTCTTCGTGAGTAAGAATCTCCTGGCTGAGGCTCATGAGCAGGCGCTCACGCAGGTCGATTTGCTGCTTGATCATGGACAACTCCACGCTGGTGCGCTGCCTGCGGCCCTTGGTTTCTGCCAGCAGTTGATCGATCACACGAATTTCCCGCTCCAAATCCTGTCGGTTGGAGGTTTCCTGGGCCTGAAGCGGAAAGAGCAGGGAGAGAAAGCTCAGACAAAGGACTAGCGCCTTAGCGGCACGTCGTGCGGGTGTAACCATTCGGAACATCAAAACTCAATAAGCTGCGGTCTTCATCGAAAGTTACTTTTCTGTGCGTCAGGGCAACGGACAATTCCTCCGAACCTGTTACATGGATGTTCACACTGTTGGGGTAGGCTGCTGAAGGGCCTGGCTGATGGTCAGCATACAATATTTCCACCTGCCGCTGCTGGCCGGGATCCTGGGCAAACAGGGCCAGAGGCTTGGCAAGGTCGCTGTCGATGGAATAGCGGAACAACATCCCGGCAGCGCTGCCTTCAAAAATTTTGGGGTTTCCCCGGCGCTGCACCACTGTCATGTTTTCAGGGATCGGGTGGTAATGGCCGAGGAGCAGGTCCTGCAACAGGCCAAAATCTGCGGGCAGGCCCACGGTTTCTTCAGCGAGGGCAAAATCGCAGGTGATGAGCTGGCTGTTGATCCGGTCCTGGACGTAAATCGAATCGGGGGTAATCATGATCCTGGCTGCCTCAATCAGTTTGATCAGGCGAATCATGATGACGCTGTCTTTGACGATGGTGATGCGGTAACTGGCGCTGAGGTTATCGAGGTTGCCCTCCGGGAAATTGAGCAGGGCTTTGCCGGTAAATGTGACAGACCGAAAGGACATCTCTTCCGTGCGGGCGCGCTCTTCCACGACCTTCCAGGAGCTCGTGCTGAGTTCTCCGTCGGTGCCACGGCCAGATTTACAGCCCCACGCCAGCGGCAGGAGAAGCAGAAAAAGTATCAGGCGAATGTTCATAGGTCAATGGGAAAAGCGGGGCGGTAACCAGCAAGGTGCAAACTTCGTGCGAGAAGCGCAATCGGCGAAAAAATTGACCTCAGGGCGCGTTCAGCTCGTCGTCCACAAGGATGTCTGCGCCGGCTTCTTTGGCGCGGCGCAGGGCCTCCTCAGCCCCGGCGCGGTCTCCTGCCTGAAGCCTGGCCTTGCCAAGATACAGCAGCCATTCTGCTACCTCAGCCTGCGTTGTCGCCTTTTCAAGGGTGTTAATTGCTTCTGTCAAATCGCCCTTTTTCCACAACACAAACCCCATCAGGGCCTGGCCGTCGGGGCCTTTGGCTGCATCGCGAAATTGCCGCGCCTGCCGCAGGCTTTCATTGCTCACCGTTCCTTCCAGCGCAATGCTCACAAGTGCCCTTCTGCCCTGAACAAAGGGATCGGCTCCTGAAAGCTGGACACTGCTGCCGATGAGGCGGTTGGCTTCATCGGCTTCGCCTTTCTGTGCCAGCAGTCGCGCATGTTCTGCCTGGGTGCGGGCCAGCAGGGTCTTGTCGTCAGGCTGGATCAGTTCAATGCGCTCCAACGTTCGAAGTGCCCGGCTGGTCTGGCCCTGGGCTGCTGCTGAGATGGAATAATAAAACAGCACTTCCTCCTGGTTGGGGAAATACTCCCTGGCCTCCTGGCTGTCCTGATACAGGTGGTCGTAACGGCCCAGGGAAAAGGACAATCCCAGCAATTGTTTCCAGGTATCGAGGGATGCTTCATTTCCTTCCAGGGCCGCGCGCAAATAACTGCGGGCGCTGTCGGGCTGAACATTGGGCTGCAGGCGCATCCTCGCCTCCAGGGCATTGGCCTCTGCGGCTTGAGGATGAGCACGCCGAAGAGCCACCAGGAGCTCCTCCACGATCACGATCTGGTTGGGATCGGCGAGCAGACGCGCTTCGAGATGACGAATTTTCCAGCCGATATCGAGAGCCGGATTGTTAAACGCAGCCATCAGCATCGTTTGGGCTTCGTCTGCCTGGTTGTTTTCGGTCAATGCCTGATAAAGCAGGATCTGCGCCTGCGGTTCTTGTGGGGAAGTTGCGAGCCAGTCCTTCAGCGCCTGAATGGCGCCCTGAGGGTTGCCGGTTTGGGCCAGTGCCTGGTAGAGCAACTGCTGGTATTGAATGTTTGTGGGTTCCACAGCGAGCAGGTACCGGGCGACAGTCACGGCTTCGATCGGGCGGCGGAGCTCCATCAGCCACTGGTAGCGAAGCAGTTGACCCTGGGTGGTTTGGCCGAATTGCTTTTCAGCTTCATCGAGGGTTGAAAGGGCGAGATCAGGCTGGCCGAGGCGGTGCTGCAATTCTGCCAGGCGGGTAAGGTCGCCACGCTCTGAGGGCGACAGCCGGGTGAGGGCCTGCTGGGCTTCCACGGCTTGCTTCAGGCTCCCCTGCCGTTCCAGGACCTCTACCAGCAGGCGGCGGTACCAGCGATTCTCCGGGTCTCCCTGCAGCGCTAGCTGGGCGAGGTCGAGCGCGGCGGGATAGGCCCTTTCTTCGAGGCGAACGCGGGAAAGATTGTAGGCCGCAGCATGGTGGCCGGGCTGCTGTTGAAGAATGGTTTGGAACAACTCGGCGGCGGCAGGAAGGTCGCCGCGCATAAGGAAAGTGCAGGCATCGACATACAGTTCATCGACCATGGACTGAGCCTGTTCCGTGAACGGAAAAACACGAACGGGCGTCGGTGGCTCAGACTGGTTCACCGTGGATTTGGAGCTTTTGCAACCGCTGAGCAGCAGCAGCCCGACCAGAAAAGCGAGGGTGATTCGTTGCATGAGAGGAGAGTTGGTCGAATGAAATCAGGAAGTGCCAGTGTGGCCAAAGCCGCCGGAGCCGCGTTCTGTCGTGGAAAGAGCCTGAACCTCCTCCCATTCGATACGCTCAAATCTGGCAATGACCATTTGAGCAATGCGGTCGCCGGGCTGGATGGTGCAGGGTTCGTTGGAAAGATTCACTAGCAGAACCTTTATTTCGCCCCGGTAATCAGCGTCGATGGTACCCGGACTATTGACAAGGGAAAGGCCGTGGCGCAGCGCAAGGCCGCTGCGGGGGCGGATCTGGGCCTCGTGCCCTGCGGGCAATTCGAGGAAAATACCCGTTGGCACAGCAGCCCGCTCCAGGCTTCCCAGCACCAAAGGAGTAGGTAACACGGCGCGCAAGTCCATGCCTGCCGCCATTGAAGTTTCGTAGGCTGGCAGCGGATATGGGGATTGATTGATGATTCTAATCATTTGCATGGCGGAAAAATACACAAAGACCGTCACAGAACCGAACGCAGCCTCCAAAGCCATTGCATCTGGCAGGAATTACCGTTCATCAGATATTTTCGCCCGTTCGGAGGAACCAAAAATGAGGCGCAAGGTTTTTCGCTACTTTGCGCCAGATTCCAGGAAGAGGCACGGTAACTTTCAGCGTTATCCTGCTTTTTTCCAAGGTCAACAGGCACTACTCCTCCTTGCACGGTTCTTTGAATGGGTTGATTTTCTGCATGTTAATGCCCTTTTTGCCGCCTGCCAGCAGCCAGCAGAGGAACCTTCACCCGAATTGCCTGCCAGCCAGCCTTTCGCATGTCGTTCCTTTTTTTCCTGTACAGCAGGTAGGAAGGCCACGACTCATCGTCTGACCCTCTGCGAAATACAGGCAAACCCTTTCATGCACATCAGCCCCCGACTTTCCCCGATTTCTCTTTTTCTCAACCAGTCGATATCCCTTCAGGTTCATGAGTGAACATATTCATCCGATCTTCGACCGGATTCTCAGCCGAAGCGACAAAGAAACCTTTCTGAAGCAACGCAGCGCCGTGGTGTGGCTCACAGGCCTCTCCGGTTCTGGGAAAAGCACCATTGCCCAGGCACTCGAAACGAAGCTCCACGAAGCAGGCTTTTTCACCAAGCTGCTCGATGGCGATAATATTCGCGTGGGCCTGAACAAAAACCTGGGTTTTTCCGAGGAAGACCGCCAGGAAAACATCAGGAGAATTGCCGAGGCGGCCAAATTATTTCTCGACGGCGGCGTGATCACGCTTTGTTCGTTTGTGAGTCCAACTATTCAAATCAGGGAGCTGGCCCGGCAAATCATTGGTCCTGAAGACTTTCTTGAAGTGTATGTGAATGCACCGCTGGAAGTGTGCGAGGCCCGGGATGTAAAAGGCCTCTACAAAAAGGCCCGCGCCGGGCAGATTCCACAGTTTACCGGGATCGACAGCCCCTTCGAAGCACCTGAGGCACCATTTTTGGAGCTACACACCGACCAGGAAGAACTCCTCCAGTGCGTTGAACGCCTCTGGGATGCGTTGCTCCCGGTCCTCCGGCAGGAAGTTCCTGCCAACTAATTTTGTCTTTTCACCTATTTCGTCCTTAGATCCTGCCAAACAAATGGATTACAGGCTCAGTCAACTCAAGCAACTCGAAGCCGAGGCCATCTTTGTGATCCGCGAAACTGCGGCACAGTTTGAACGCCCAGTGCTTCTCTTTTCCGGCGGAAAAGATTCCATTACCCTTGCCTGGCTCGCTCGCAAAGCCTTCTGGCCTGCGAAGATCCCCTTTCTGATGATGCACGTGGACACGGGCCACAACTTCGAGGAAACCATCGAGTTTCGCGACAAGTTCATCGCCGACATTGGTGCCCGCCTCATCGTAGCCTCCGTGCAGGAGTCGATCGACCAGGGCAAGGCCGTGGAGGAAAAAGGCCCCAACCCCAGCCGCAACGCACTTCAGAGCATCACCCTCCTCGATGGCATTGAAAAGAACAAATTCGATGCAGCACTGGGCGGTGCCCGCCGCGACGAAGAAAAAGCCCGCGCCAAAGAGCGGTTTTTCTCTCACCGCGATGAGTTTGGCCAATGGGAACCCAAAAACCAGCGCCCTGAACTCTGGGACCTCTTCAACGGTGCCAAGCACAAGGGCGAACACTTCCGCGTGTTCCCGATGAGCAACTGGACCGAGCTCGACGTGTGGATGTACCTCTATGAGGAAAACGTCCCGATGCCGAGCCTCTACTTTGCCCACAAACGCAAAGTTATCAACCGGGACGGCGTGCTGCTGGCCGAAACCCCCTTCATTTCGCTAGGAAAAGGCGAAGAATATGAAGAGCGCACCATTCGCTTTCGCACCATCGGCGATGCCACCTGCACCGGTGCAATTGAGTCGGAAGCAGACAGCATTCCCTCCATCATCGAGGAAATCGCTACTTCCCGCACCACAGAGCGTGGAGGCCGCGCCGACGACAAGCGCTCTGAGTCGGCAATGGAAGACAGGAAGAAGGCAGGGTATTTTTAGACCGCTTCGCTGCGAGAGGCGAGACTGGAGTCGAAGACGACCTTGTCTGCCCTGATTTTACCTCTCCTCAGCTCATTGCGGACCCTTCCCCTCTGTCATCACTGACATCTCTGTCATCACTGACATCTCTGACAACACTGACATCTCTTTTCACATGGATTTGCTAAGATTTTCCACGGCCGGCTCTGTAGATGATGGGAAAAGCACCCTCATTGGCCGCTTGCTTTACGATACTAAAACTGTGTTTCAGGACCAGCTCGACGCCATTGAGGCTACGAGCAAGGCCCGCGGCGACGACTACCTCGACCTGGCCCTTCTGACTGACGGCCTCAAAGCCGAGCGCGAGCAGGGCATTACCATCGACGTGGCTTACCGCTACTTTGCAACACCACGGCGCAAATTCATCCTCGCCGATACCCCAGGTCACATCCAGTACACCCGCAACATGGTGACCGGAGCCTCTACCGTAAACCTGGCCATCATCCTCATTGATGCACGCCATGGCGTGGTAGAACAAACCCGCCGCCACAGCTTCATCGCTTCTCTGCTGGGAATCAAGCACCTGGTGGTGTGTATCAACAAAATGGACCTCGTCGATTACTCCGAAATCGCCTATAAAAAGGCGGTTGAGCAGTACGAGCAATTCGCCTCAAAACTCCAGGTTCCTGATATTCGCTACATCCCCATCTCTGCGCTGCGCGGCGACAATGTGGTGGACAAATCGGAGCACATGCCCTGGTACCAGGGCTCTGCATTGCTGTATACCCTCGAAACCGTTCACGTTGGCAACGACTATAACCATGTGGACAGCCGCTTCCCGGTCCAGTATGTGATCCGGCCGCAGTCGGATGAGTATGTCGACTTCCGTGGATATGCAGGCCGCGTGGCTGGCGGGGTGTTTAAGCCAGGCGACGACATCGTGGTGCTGCCCTCCGGTTTTGCCTCCAAAATCAAGTCGATCGAAACGGCTGATGGCCCGCTGACAGAAGCCTTTTCGCCCATGTCGGTGACCATTACCCTGACAGACAACATCGACATTTCCCGTGGGGACATGATCGCAAAGCCCGAAAACCAACCCCGGGCTTCTCAGGATATTGAGCTGATGCTGTGCTGGATGAACGACAAGCCATTGGTGCCCAATGGCAAATATAAAATTAAGCACACCAGCCGCGATGCCCGTTGTGTGGTGAAAGACGTAAAGTACAAAGTGGACATCAACACTCTTCACAGGGTGGAGGGTGATGCGACCATGGGCCTCAACGACATCGGTCGCGTGCAGATTCGCACCACGGTGCCGCTGTTTAACGACCCCTACACCCGCAACCGCGGAACAGGGTCGGTGATCCTGGTAGATGAATTTACCAATGAGACCGTGGCTGCCGGGATGATTCTGTAAAAAGACGAGGTAAAGCGTCTTGGGGAGAAGGCTGAAGAGAGTGTTTTGAGTTTTGCCTGGGGAGTTTTGAGCTAAGAGTTTGGGGTTGGAACGGTCTTCTACTTCAGTTCCGATTCTCAGCTCTTAATTCCCGGAGCAAATTTATCTGATCAATCGTTCCTTTAAAGAAACTACCTGATGCCGTTCGCGATGGAAAAGTCTCCATTCGGAGCCTCCCTTCGCGAGCGGCAAAAGGTTCGGCCTTATTTTTGGTCAGTCGAATACCCGGAAAACCTAACATTTCCGGTTTCGCCAGACCCCATTCAATCATTCGCCCATCCCAACCCCATGAACAAACCCCACCTGTTGGTCCTTTTGGTTACCCTGCTCGGCCTGAGCCTTTCGGGGTGCCTGTCCAACTCCAAAACCGTGATTTTGCAAGGAGGCACCTTCAAAAAAGGAGAAGCCACTTTGATCCAGAACGCCCCGCCGGTGTATAAGCTTCAGGTCAACGACGTGCTTTCCATCCGCATCAAATCTCTGGACCCGGAGCAGGTGGAGTATTTGTCGCTGGAATCCGTCGGGATCGTCAACGTGAATCCTGCAGCTTCCTTCCTGAGCGGCTACTCAGTAAACGACTCAGGCTTTATTTACATGCCTGCCGTGGGTAAGGTAAAAGTGGTGGGGCTCACAATCACCGAAGCCCGCTCCAAGATCGAGGAGCGCATTCGCCAGACAGAGGTGGGAGATGCCTCCGTGTTTGTAACCCTGGTGAGCTTCAGGGTATCCGTGATGGGCGAGGTGAACACACCGAACCAATTTTATGTGTACAACAACCAGCTTAACCTGATTGAGGCGATTTCGCAGGCCGGTGGATTCACTGATTTTGCAGATCGCAGCCAGGTGAAGCTCATTCGCCAAACCTCCAGAGGCCCGGAAGTAGTGTTGCTTGATATGCGAAAAGCCGAAATCCTCTCCTCGCCCTACTATTTCCTCCTCCCCAATGACATGCTGGTGGTGGATCCTCTGGAAGAGAAATTTAAGCGTAGCAACCTCAGCACCCTGACGGTTGTAAACACGGTGGTCAGCACCATTTCTGCCACGGTGGGCATTATCTCGATCATCCAGAGCAACCGGGTACAACCTGAATAACTACCAGTTTATTTTCAACGCCCTAACACCATGTTTCAGACTCAAAAAGGACTGGGAAACCCCTACGGCGACGATACTATCGACATCAAGGCCCTGTTGGGCCGTTTTTTGAAGCGCTGGTATTTTTTCGTCATTGGCGTGGCCTTGTGTGGGAGCTTCGGCGCCTACAAGCTCTACACTGCAGAAAAAGTTTTTCGGGTAAAGGCCAAGGCCATCCTGGGCAACCCCCACGAAGAAGAACTTTCCAATGAAAAAAACCTTCCATGGGTGGCACTGCTTAGCAATAAATCTTCCATGGAAGACAAAATCGGGGTCATGACCTCCTACAACCTCATTCGCGAGGCTGTGCGGGAACTACCCGTGGAAGTGTCCTATTTCAGTAAAGAGCCACTCCGCACCCGGGAAGTTTTTCTGGGAGCGCCTTTTCAGGTAAAAATCGATTCCAGCCACGCCCAATTGGTCTGGATGGACATTTTTGTAACACGGATCGGCCAGGAAGTGAAACTTCGTGCCAAAACCGACAAAGTATGGCTCTACGACCTTTCTAAAGACCTGGGGGTGAGGGAGCTTGAAAACTTCGTTATAGACGAAACCCTTCCCATCAAATCTGTTGAGATTGAGCTCGAGGGAGAGCGGGAAACAGTTGAGATGGTTGAAGTATCCAACGATCTGCTCAAGTTCACCCTGATGTATGACAGGGCCTGGCAGACCTACCCCGACAAGGAATATTACTTTCGAATTAACACAGCAGACGGGTTAACTGCGATGTTTCAGGAGAGCATTCAGGTATCTGTAGCTGGTGAGGGGTCTAACATCATCAACATTACCACCGAAGGGCCTATCGTCGATCTTCAAAAGCTGTTTATCAACGAATTGCTCGAAGCATACAAGCGCCGTGAGCTGTTGGAAATGAAGGCATTGGGGATGAAAA
Source organism: Bacteroidia bacterium (assembly GCA_041741415.1). Lineage (GTDB taxonomy): Bacteria > Bacteroidota > Bacteroidia > J057 > J057 > JANQTF01. The sequence goes on from JBGSKC010000032.1 coordinate 11,632, forward strand.
CGGTCAGTTACCTCGATTCTCTGATCCGGGATCTTTCCGGCGAAATTGACGTCACCCGCCAGGCCATCACCTCCAATTCTCAGCAAGGCATTGACGCCGGCCAAACCGATGTGGCTCTTCGCAACGCTCTGACCGAGCTGGAAACCAGCTACGGAGAAATGGAGGCGCAGCTCCGCTATTACAAAGGCATCGAAGCCAAGCTGGCAGCTACTTCCCTCGACGATCCGCTGGAATTGCCAACTTCGTCCGTCGGCAAATCTGACCCCGGTATCGCTGCCCTGATCACCAATCTCTCTATTTACCAGACTGAGCGTGCCCAGTTGCTGGTTTCCAACAACCGGGGCCCCAAATGGCAGGTCAACGAGATCAATATTCAAAACACACGCAACGCCATCAAGGCGAACGTGCAAAGCAGCATTGAGGGTTCCGAAATCCTGATGGATAACCAGTTGAAGCAAATCAATGAGATCCGGGGCAGGATCGGGATGTTGCCAAGGGAAAAATCCCGATTCGACGACCTCACCGAACAGAAGACAATCAAAACCGACCAACTCACGGTGCTCAAAGACCGCAAACTTGATGCTGAGCTGGCTGTGCAGAACGCCAAGGTGGACATTCAGATCATCGAGAGCGCCCGGATGGACGGCAATGCGCCCATCAAGCCGAAAAAGCCACTCATCATGCTGATTTCGGTTTTTCTGGGGCTCGTCATTCCCCTTGGGGTCATTCTGGCCCGCGACTTTTTCGACAACCGCATTGCCAGCCACCAGGATATTCAGGCCAGCACCAACATGCCTGTTCTTGGATTTGTGGCCCGCCACGACCGAAACAGCAACTACATCGTGCCGAAAGACAGCCGCACCGCGCTTGCGGAATCATTCCGGTCGATTCGCATCAAAATGCAATACCTCAACGACAATGTCCACCAGCAGGTCATTGGGGTCACTTCGTCCAGCTCGGGCGAGGGAAAAACCTTCTGCGTAACCAACATCGCGGCTGTGATGGCTCAGGCAGGCAAAAAAACCCTGCTCATTGACATGGACTTGCGCAGGCCCCGCGTTACCCGCTACTTCGACAACCCAGAAGGACTCGGCCTGTCAAATTACCTGGCCGGAGAAGTGGAGGACGCCAAGAGCATCGTGGCTGCCACCCACATCGAAAACCTGTATGTGATTCACTCAGGGCCGGTGGTAACCAACCCGCTCGACCTGATCGCCACCGACCGGATGACCCATTTAATGGAGGCTTTCCGGGAAGAATTTGACCATGTCGTGATTGATGCTCCGCCTGTGGGCCTTGTTTCCGACTACCTCGTGATCATGAAAATGACCGACTTCAACATCTATGTGGTGCGCGACAGCTCCACCACCGTGGATTCGCTCAAGATGATCAACGAGCTGTATGACAGCCAGAAAATCAGAAATATCGCCATGCTCATCAACGATGTGAAGTCGGTTTCGGCCTACGGCTACCTCGACAAACATTATGGCTACGGCGATTAAATAGAAACATTTTTCACTTTTCGACCTCTATTCAGAAGCAGTTTCACTCACTTTTCCTTATGAAAAAAGCCTTCATCACGGGGATCACAGGTCAGGATGGATCCTTCCTGACAGAACTCTTGCTTGAAAAGGACTATGAAGTTCACGGAACCATCCGCCGCGCCTCGGTGTTCAATACTGAGCGCATTGACCACCTGATGGGCCACCCGAGGCTCCATCTCCATCATGGAGATCTGGCCGACAGCGCAAACCTGAACAAATTGCTCGGCGAAATTAAACCTGACGAAATCTACAACCTCGGTGCACAGAGCCACGTGAAGGTCTCTTTCGAGGTGCCTGAATACACCGCCCAGGTGGACGCAGTGGGAACCCTTCGCCTCCTCGACGCGATGCAGAACCAGTGCCCAAATGCACGTTTTTACCAGGCTTCCACCTCCGAGCTTTACGGCCTGGTGCAGGAAGTCCCCCAAACGGAGACCACCCCGTTTTACCCACGCTCACCCTACGGCGTTGCAAAACTGTATGGCTTCTGGATTGTGAAAAACTTCCGCGAATCCTACGGCATGTATGCCTGCAACGGCATCTTGTTCAACCACGAGTCGGAGCGCCGCGGCAAAACTTTCGTGACCCGCAAAATCACCACCAACCTCGCTGAGATCCACGTTGGCCTCCGCGATGTGCTCAAGCTCGGAAACATCGATGCGCAGCGCGACTGGGGCTATGCTAAGGAATATGTGGAAATGATGTGGCTCATGCTCCAGCAAGACGAGCCAGATGATTTCGTGGTCGCGACCAACAGAATGTATACCGTTCGCGAATTCGTCGAAAAAGCTGCCAAACACGTTGGATTCGACATTGTGTGGCAAGGCGAAGGCGTGGACGAAAAAGGCTATGACCGCGAAACGGGTCGCCTCATCGTGGAAGTGGATCCCCGCTATTTCCGCCCTGCTGAAGTGGAACTGCTCATCGGCAACCCCGCTAAGGCAAAGGAAAAACTCGGCTGGGAGCCCAAGGTGATGATCGACGAGCTTGTCGAAATCATGATGACCAACGACATCAAAGAAGCCAAAAGCCGCCTGTTCCATGCACAAAACAGCTAAAATCTACGTCGCCGGCCATCGTGGGATGGTCGGCGCCGCTATTGTTCGCACCCTTCAGCAAAAGGGATATCACAACCTCGTTCTGCGTACTTCCTCCGAACTCGACCTGAGAGACCAGGCCGCCGTAGCGGAATTTTTCGAAACGGAAAAACCAGAATACGTTTTCCTGGCGGCTGCCAAGGTGGGCGGCATTGTGGCCAACAATACCTACCGCGCCGATTTCCTGTATGACAATCTCATGATCGAGGCCAACATCATTCACCAATCTCACGTGAATGACGTTACCAAGCTCATGTTCCTGGGCAGCTCTTGCATTTATCCCAAGTTTGCCCCCCAGCCCATGCAGGAAGATCACCTTCTCACCGGCACCCTGGAGCCCACCAATGAGCCGTATGCCATCGCCAAAATCGCTGGTATCAAGCTCTGCGAAGCCTATCGCGACCAATATGGCTGCAATTTCATCTCCGCGATGCCGACCAACCTCTACGGCCCCAATGACAACTACAACCTGCAAAATTCGCACGTACTCCCAGCCCTGATTCGCAAGTTTCATGAGGCAAAGGTAGCCGGCAGTCAGGCTGTGGAGATCTGGGGAGATGGCTCGCCCATGCGCGAATTCATGCACGTGGACGACCTCGGCGAAGCCTGTGTTTTCCTCATGGAACACTACGACGGGAAGCCATTTGTCAATATTGGCGTTGGAGAAGATGTTTCCATTCGCGAGCTGGCCGAAATGGTTAAACACGCGGTTGGCTTCGAAGGCGACCTGGTATTTGATACCAGCAAACCCAGTGGAACCCCCAGGAAGCTCATGGATGTGTCCAGGCTCCATGCCCTCGGCTACCGCCACCAGATTGGCTTGCAGGAAGGGATCGCCAGCGTCTATCAGGACTTTCTCACCCACATGGATAAATACCTGGTGGGGGAAAGAGCCGTCTGATCAGAGATGAAAGAGGGGAAAGTGTTGACAGAGATGACAGAGGGGATTTGCACAGGGCGTGTCTACAATCCCCGGCTGCGATCCCTAGCAATAATCCTGCGACCCAGGCGCTGAAGGAATTGCACCGTCCAATAGCCGGAAATTACCTTTTTGGCCATTCAGAAAAGAGGGTGGAGAACTTGTTTCTCCACCCTCTTGCTTTGTTGGAACTGTCGTAGCAGAAACGTTTACTGGTTGGTGTTTGTCGGGAAAATTCCGCTTTCTCCTTACGGGCAGCTTAGGTTTCCGTCTACAAAAAAGCGCACGGGTTAAAAACCAGTGCGCTTGAAGGGGTGGCTAACCGGGTTTGAACCGGCGACCTCCGGAACCACAATCCGGCGCTCTAACCAGCTGAGCTATAACCACCATTTGCAATCGGATGGCAAATATACACGCTGAGCGCCTATTTGCAAGTCTTTTCGTTACAAAATTATTCATTTTTTTTGCCACCAGGCCCCGAAAAAAACATGTCGGGCCTGGTGGCAAAACTGAAATCATCTCAGCAGGGTGACGGAGCCTGAGCGCGAGAACTGGGTTCCATCAAACCCAACGCCACGAACCACGAAGACATAAACGCCTTCCTGCACAATTTCACCGGGGGCACGGGTGCCGGGCCAGCCAGACGCGGGGTCTGTGGTTTCGAAAATCAACTCCCCCCAGCGGTTATAGATCGACAAGGTAGCCTGAGCAGCATTGGGCACAAACACCTTGAAGGCATCGTTCTCGCCGTCGCCGTTGGGCGTGAAGGCATTGGGCGCAAAAATCGCGGGGCCAAAAATCACACAGGACTCATTGGATACCGACTGAGAGCCATTGCCTCCTACTTCATAGGCCACCACCCTATAGCAGTAGGTTGCCTGATCAACGGTGGTTTTGCTGTCGTTATACCTCACCACGTTGCCGTTGGTGATGTCAACAGGCTCCCACTCTCCGGTAGCATCGTTAAACACCTGTACTTCATAGTTCAGCACACCATTGGACCATTCTTCGTAGGGAGTCCAGCCTAATACCGGTACTTTCCCGGTCGGATCAAGCTGAGACTGCAGAAAGATCGTGCGCCCAATTGAGCCTTCTGGTGTCATGTCTTCGCATTGATCCACCGCAAAGACCCGATAGAAGTAGCTTTGGGCTTGTACCAGCGCAGAAGTATCAGTGAAGCTAAGCCCGCCAAGTGGCACCCTGCCGATTTCTGTCCAGGTCCTTCCGTCATCCGAGCGTTCGATGAGGTAAAAATCCGGCAAGTAACCCAGGTACTCAGTCCAGGAAATGGTCGCGTCCTCGTTATTCGTCACCGTGGCCACGATCACATTCACCGGATCCACCGGGTCCAGGTGAATAGGAGTAGTACCGCTGAGATCGGAATAGGAACGCTGGTGAGAGGCCCCAAAGCCGATGGCCAGAACCCGGTAGGTTACCGAATCCCTGCAGAACATATCTGTATCTGTGAAGGTGAGAGTACCTCCCGGCACTGTACCGATCAAGGTTACCTGGGTCGTATCATAAACAAGGGTTCGGTAAATCTCATACTGCCCAACCGGGAATCCTTCATATGCTGTCCAGTCAAGGCGGATGGCGTCAAGCTCCGGCGTGGTTTCCAGATCCATGGAGCAGTGTTCGATGGTCAGGACGGAATCGGAATACTCGAGGCAGCTGTTCAGCACCAGCACTTCGTAGCAGTAGGTGTTGTTCTCTGCATCCAGCGCGGGATTTGATTCGGTGAAGGAAACAGCGTTCACATCGGTAATGGTCGTGATAAGGCCTGCTCCCGGGCCGTTCAACCGATACACGGCATATTCGATAAAATCAGTTCCCTGGTATGGCAGCCAATCCACCTGAACTTGCCGGGGGTCCAAAACTGTTACCCGGCGCATTACAATGGGTGGTGGGGTACCACGGTTGGTAATATCAACCGAAACTGTGTCAGACAGTCCTGAGCATCCGAATACGTCTGTTACCGTGACGGTCATGATGTAGTTCCCGGGCTCAGAAAAGGGAATCAGCAGGCTGTCAAATGGCGTTGCTGTGCAGACAGTGATATTTTGGTTAACCTCCGTGAGGCACCACAAGTATTCCGAGATGGTGGTGTCGCTCACAACGTTGCGTGCAAAAAAGGTAATGTCGATCGGGTTACAACCCACCAAATCGCTGGCCTCAATGGAAACGGAGGGCTTGCGCAAAAAGATGTAGTTCGTTCTGGTAAGGGTGTCGGAACAACCCTGGTTGTCAGAGACGATCAGGGTCACTGTGTAGGTCCCATCCTGCAGGTACTGATGACTTGGGTTCGAAGCTGCACTGGAGTCTCCGTCGCCAAAGATCCATCTCCAGGAAGTGGCAGTTCCGTTGAAGGAGAGGTCAGAAAAACTAATTTCTAATGGAGAGCAGCCAACTGTGTCAGAGGCGGCAAAATCCGCAACGATGCCTTCCAGGGAGACCACTACCGTACTGTCAGTGGAAGAACAGCCGAATTCATCTTCTACCCTGAGGTTCACGACAAAAACACCTGAGTCCTGGTAGGCATGAACTGGGTTGGCGATGCTGTCAATTGACCCATCACCGAAATCCCAGTCCCAGCTCACGATAGATGCGCCGCTGGGGCTGCTGGTGCTGTCGGTAAAGGAAATGGTAATGGGTGCACAGCCAATAGGGTTGTCTGGTGAAATGAGCGCAACCGGAGGGGCAAATACCTGAACAAAGGGAGAATCTGGCAGCGTTACCTGGCAGCCCTGGATGTCTTGCACCACCACTACCGGCAGATAAGAGCCAACAGAGTTATACACGTGGGTAACAACCACTGTATCAGCAATGCCTGTCAGTCCGCCAATCACATCCACGCCTCCGTCCTGCCAGGCCACTGGATTGACAAGCGCAGCTCCGGTGGTGATGAGAGTCAGGGTAATTGTGTCGCCGAGGCAAACTGTGTCCCGGTCGAGGAAGAAGCTACCGTTGGGACCAGCCAACTGGACATAATCACTCTTGATCAGCGTATCCTGGCATCCATCTTCGTGGGTGGCAATGAGCCGGACATCAAACGTTCCTGGCAGAAAATACACATAAGCCGGGTTTTGGAGCTGGCTTTGGCCAAACCCATCCCCAAAATTCCAGTTCCAGGCAACCGCCGTTCCGATGGTAGAGTCAGAAAACTGCGAATTAAGCGGCGGGCAAATACCAACCAGCGGATCTCCGCTGAAACCAGCCTGGAATGGCTCAATGTAAACTGCATTAGACATGGTAATCGAGTCAACACAGCCATTCACGTCCGTTACGATCAGGGTAACATCATAGAAGACATTGGTTGAGTCGTATGGCAGGGAGCGGTCGCGCGGGAAGGCATGGGCAGGATCAGCCTGGGTGCTGGTATCGCCATCTCCAAACTTCCACAAATACTGCAACCCTACCCCGTTGCTCAGGTTGGTAAACTGCACGGGAGCCCCGGCACAAGTGCTTGAGTCAACCACAGAAAAGTCCGGAGCGGGAAAAGTAACGGAAATGAGGCTGGGGAGGGTCACAGAATCCTGGCAGCCATCTGAGTCGGTCACCAGCAGCGAGACATCGTAATTGCCACTTTGGGTGTAGGTGGTAGATGGATTTTGCAAGACGGAGGTTTGCCCGTTACCAAAATCCCAGACCCAGCTCACAGGGTTTGTCAGAGCTGTGGTGGTGGTGCTGTCGGTAAAGGTCACCGTTAATGGCGTACATCCGCCCGTTACATCCGGGGCAAAATTTGCATACGGCCCAACGACATCGATCAAATCAACCTTGGTCATGGTATCCCGGCAGCCAAACTGGTCTGCCGCAATCAAGCGCACAGTATAGGTGCCTGTGTCGGCGTATGAGCGCTGGTGCGTACCGTTCGAAACAAAGCTGGTAGCAGGAAACTGGTCAAAGTTGTAAAACCAGTAGTGGTGAACAGTATTCTGGGAGAGGTTTTTATTGAACGTAATTGGCTCATTGCGGCAGGCCCTCGTGGTGTTCACCGTAAACTCGGCAATGGGGTTTCCTGCCTGCAAGGCCGTCGTGAAGGTGTCCGTACAGCCCGAAAGGGTATTGAGTACCGTTTGGGTGATCAGGTAGGAGCCTGTTGCTGTGATGTTGATGGGCGGCGGGTTTTGGGCAGCCGAGTAAAACACGCCATTGACATAGTAGTTGTACACATTCGCTGGTCCAATCGAGCTGTCTGTAATGGCGACACTCGCAGGCAGCGAACAAACCAGGTTGTTGTCCAGCACAATCTGCGCCCGGGGAGGAGAGGCATAGATGAGGTCATCGATGATCAGGGTGTCACGGCAGCCGTTGTCTTCCACGATCAAGGCCACACTAAAGGTGCCTGTATCGGGATACATGGTCGTGGCCACGCTGTCCATCTGGGTGAAATTGCCCGGAGCCACATATTGAAAGTCCCAGTAATAATTCCAATTGGCATTTTGAAAAGTAGAGGTAAAAGTCACTGGCTCGCTCAGGCAAACAGTATCATCGGAAGCGGTAAAATCAACCTGCGGAGGGGTTCCAACCCTCACAGCTCCAGCAACTGTCCTGCTGTTGGTACAGCCTCCCTGGGTTAGGATGGTGAGGGTAACGTTGTAACTCCCTGGAACGGCGTAAGTAGCTGATGGGCTTTGAACATTCGCAGTCGCAGGAGTTGCACCTGCACCTAAATCCCAGGTCCAGGACACAACAGGATCTGTTGAGTTGGTGGTCCCGTTAAACTGAACCACCACGGGAGCACAGCCTTCCGACGGAATTCTGGTAAAGGTTACGATAATCGGCTCAATGGTGATGGTTTGGCACACAGTATCAGAACAACCGCTCCCATTCGAGGCGATCAGGCACACATCATAGGTACCAATGGCCGCATAGGTATGCTGAGGATTGTTCTGGGTGGAAGTAGTTCCATCTCCAAAGTCCCAAAGCCGGTTTGTGGATCCGGTGGAGGTATTGGTGAAGAAGAAGGGAATGCCTGGCTGGCAATCCTGCGTTCTGTCAATTGTAAAAGCTGCAACGGGAGAGGGGTTTACCGTGATGAGGTTGGTTTGAACAAGCGTGTCGCCACAGGCTACGTTGTTGGCCCTCAGGGTCACGGAGTAGGTCCCCGGAGTTGAGTAGGCGTAAACCGGATTGAAAGCCGTGCTGTTAATCCCCGCTGTTTCGCCAAAATTCCACTCGTAGGAGGTTACCCCGCCCTGCGATAAGTTTAGAAATGCAATGGAGTCTCCCGCACAAATGGTGGTGGCAGAAGCAGAAAAACCGGCAGTCACACCGCCGATTCCAACCGCATTGGGCAAAGTGAGTGTGTCGGCACAGCCATTCGCCGTGTTAACAATCAAAGTAATATCATATTGACCGTCGGCGGTGTAGGTGACTGCAGGGGGGGTAAATCCAGTAGCCTGACTGCCCCCGCCAGCTACTGTTCCGCCAGGAAACAGCCAGGTATAGGTAGGATTTGGGTTGCCGCTTGTGGAGGTCTGGTTGGTTACATTGACCGTCAGGGGTGGATTACACGCAGAGTTTACATTCACCGCAAAATTCAGCACAGGGGGCTGAAATACCTGGATGATATTGGGAAACTGCGCAAACCCCGAACAGCCGTTGGCATCTGTCACAGTAAGCACAAGGCTGATGGTGTCGGGAGCATTGGTAAAAGTGATACAGGGAGCCTGCCCGGTTCCCGAAGACCCGTCTGAAAAGGTCCATTGTAACGAAGAGAGCACACTGCTGGCAGTGGTAGTGCTGGTAAAGCAAGCCGTAAAAGGCGCGCAGCCGCTGCTGTTGTCGACGGTAAAATCTGGCACAGGCGCCTGAAATACCTCAATAAAACACGGCTGGGTAAGTGTGTTACTCAGGCCGTTGGCGTCAGTTACGGTGAGGGTAACTGTGTAGCAACCAGCCTGGGTATACACAAAGGTAGGATTGGGCAGGGTGGAGGTGCTACCACCTGCGCCAAAATTCCACAGCCACGAAACAGGATTGCCTGTGGAAGCATCCTGAAAATTAATCACAGTTGACAGGTTGCTGCACCCTGTGAGTTTATTAGCTGTAAAATTGGCTGTCGGCTGGGCCATCAGTGCCGATGTACCCAACATCAGCACAGCCAGCACGAAGCCGAATCGTTGAACATGCATACCGTCGCTCTCTAAAAAGTATGAGTTGCTGTTAATCAGGCGGTTAGCCTACCCTACATCCTGCCGGACGTAACTACAACGAAAAGTACGCAGTTTTCCGTCTGCCATTGCGGAAAAATGCTCGGAAAGCAAACGCGCATCTGCAAGGCCGTCAACCCCTTGTATGAGCAGCGAAAGGCTATCCTGCTGGCAGTCAAGGGCGAATAAAGATTCCCACCTGAAATTCTCCTTCATCAGGGGCGAAAATAGCATCCACATTTCCCTCTGCCAAACCTTTTCCTCAGGAAATCGAAGCTCCGGCAGCATGCGGCAGCCAGCGAAGGATCAGGAGAATCCAAACGGTGTAAAGGAGCAGCGGCCCGAGGTCCAGAAGACTCTTTTTCCACGACCAGCTTTCCCCCCACCCCATGATGACCTGGAACCAAAACCCAAACAGCAGCAGGTTGCCGCCGACTTTGGCAAATGACGGAAATCCCCAACTGCGTGCCTCTGCCAGGTTTTCCCAAACAGGTTCCAGGGATTCATTTACCACCCAAGGGCGCTTAAAACCAAGTACAACAGCCAGTGCCACCAGAAAAAGCCATTGGCCTACCCGCATCAGCACAGTGGCGTAATAACGGTCCTGGTCCCGCTCCAACTCCTTTCCCCATAACATCAGGCCCGTGCTGAGCACAATAAACAGTAACAACAGCCCGGCAATCCGGCCATCTGTTTCGGGCCACCACCACAACTGGGTAATGGCATACTGGAGCAAGCCATACACGAGCAAAAATAGCGGCACCTCTTTCTTAGGAGAAAAAAAGAGATAGGCCAGGCTCGAAAGGAGGTAAAACAGATAAAAAAAATCCAGCATAGCCAGGCGCACCTAGTTTCCAGCTGGTTGGAGGTCCACCCGCAGCGAAAACTGATGGGTGTTAAAAACTGGATTCAGGCCAAAGCTGGAAAAGCCATAATCCAGCGCAAATCTACGTACCCGCAGGCCTGCACCCAAAGAAAATCCTGTAAAGCCTCCTCTGTCGTCCGAGCGAAGCTCCTGGCGTCGCATGTGGTTGTAGCCGGCACGCAGCCGGAGGGACTTGCCCAGCAGAAACTCGCCCCCAAACACCATGTGGCGCACAATTCGATCGAGGGTCTGGTTGGGGGGATCAACCGGGTTTCCAGATAAATCAAACTCCTGAGGTGCGTCTGGATCAGTAAAAATGAGATTGGGATGCTCTAACTGGATCAGGGTAATGGAAAAACGCAATGGCATGTACCTGAGCTTGTTTGAAACACCAACGACCATTTCGAAGGGAAGCGGGGCCCTGGAAGCTCCTGGCGTGTAGGTACTGAGTTGCAGCCCCGCATTCCGCAGGCTCATGCCAGCAGAAAAGAGCTTGCTCTCCGAACGATAGGCAGCTCCAAGGTCGGTGGCAAGCCCCACAGAGGTAAATCCGGGGGCCAGGGAGGAACTGATTACCTTGAGGTTGGCCCCATACTGAAAGGAGCCCGAAATGGGCAGGGCCAGCGCCCTGCTGAAACCGAGCGTCCAGGCCAGGTCCTGGGCACCAAACTCTCCGGTGAGGTTGCCAAACTCATCTGCTCCCTGCATTTTTCCATAATCCACATACTGGATCCCGGTGTGAAAGGTCCCGATGCCGTCCAGGTGCCGGGCATAGCCAACGTACCCGTAGCCGATGTCGGCCAGGTAATTGACGAAGCTCAGGGCCAGTTGCTTGTGCATGGAATCGTTGGCCAGGGCTGGGTTTTGGGCAGCAAACGCAGGATCATCATCCCAGGTGGAGATGTTGATGCCGCCGAGGGCCGCGTGCCTGGCAGAAGGCGCCAGGTTGAGAAAATCGTAAATGTGCCGTCCTCCGATCTGGGAGAAAGCAGAGAGCCAGAAGCCCCCCATCAGCATCAGGGCGATCGTTCGTTTCATTACCCCGGCAAATTAAAGAACCTCCCGGGATTTCAGGGGGCAAAAATTTCCCACGGCAAACCTGGCAGCCGCCGGATCAAAATCTGCTGTTAGGACGGGGGCCAAAACGACTCTTTCCGATTCTCGTGGAAGTCCCTAGATTTGCAGCCCGCTGTAGATCCAAAATTCATCCGCCTCATGGAGAATCACATCAGTTCCTATTTTTCCGAACGCAGAAAAGAATGGAAAAAAGCCTCTGCCCAGAACTCCTGGCTGGTGTTCAAGATCATGGCAGAGTTTGTGGAGGGCTTTGAAAAGATGGCCGAAATCGGGCCTTGTGTATCCATTTTTGGTTCTGCGAGAACCAAGCCCGGCACCAAATATTACGAGCTTGCTACTGAAATTGCCGAAAAACTGGCGGCCACAGGCTTCGGTGTGATAACAGGCGGCGGCCCCGGCGTGATGGAAGCGGGAAACAAAGGCGCCAAACTGGCCGGAGGTTCTTCAGTCGGACTGAACATTGAGCTCCCCTTTGAGCAGCACATTAACCCTTATGTAGATCCCGATAAAAACATCGAATTCAATTATTTCTTCGTCAGAAAAGTGATGTTCGTCAAATACGCACAAGGATTTGTGGTCCTCCCGGGCGGTTTTGGTACCCTCGACGAGCTATTCGAAGCCCTCACCCTGATTCAAACCCTCAAAATCGACCGCTTCCCGGTAGTGTTGGTGGGCAGCGAATTCTGGGCAGGTCTCATTGGGTGGATCAAGCAAACCTTGCTGGAGGAGTTCCACAATATTTCTCCGCAGGATCTCGATCTGTTTACCATGGTGGACACCGCAGACGAGGTAGTGACCCATTTGACGAACTTTTACACCAAACATGCCGTTAAACCCAACTTCTGAGAGCTACGACTTTTCAGATTATTTCAAGACTCAGCAGAATTCATTCGGAAACGGTCAACTGCCCATTAGACTCACTTTACCCTTTAAATCAAGCCGTTCGCGCTAATTCTACCTGACAATTGCCGCATTTCGCTGAACTTACCTTCCGAAAGGTTCAACGGGATGAAAGAAAAAATGCATTTCTGTCGCGCTTTTCGTCAAAGCACCTGACAGGTTTGCATCGGCAATTCGCTGAGCCCCCCACTCCAAACCCGCTTCATGCAAAAAGCCCTCATTGTCATTGTCCTTTTCTCTGGAATTGTTATTGCTGCCGCTTTTCTCCTTCCTACGGCCACCATTTCTGCCAACAGCCAACCAGATCTTCGGTTTGCCTCAGCCCACCTCGTTCCCATGCGGTTCGAGCCTCCGGCAGAGCTTTCCTTCGCCGGAGAAGCTGTTCCCATGGATGCTGAGCATGTTGTGAACCGCCTGCAAAAAGAGTTGAATCAGAAGATTAACCACACATCAGGCACCCACCAACTCTACCGCCGGGTTCTCCGCTACCAGGATCAGATCCGAAACATTCTTCGTGAAAAAGGCATTCCCGAAGATTTCTTCTACATGGCCATGGCCGAAAGCGCCTTGTCAAACGCGATTTCTCCCGTTGGTGCTGGTGGTTTCTGGCAGTTTATGCCCGCAACGGCCCGGTCTTATGGCCTCGTGGTAAATGAAGAACTCGATGAACGCTTCGACCCAATCAAAGCCACATACGCCGCTGCCCGCTACCTCAAAGCCCTGCACAACGAACTGGATTCCTGGACACTCGTGGCGGCAGCCTATAACATGGGATCCCCCCGCCTGCTGAGAGCCATGAAGGCGCAGCAGATGGAATCATACTACCAGCTCGACCTCAACGGCGAAACCAGTCAGTATTTGTTTCGCATCCTGGCCAACAAATGCATCGTGGAGCAACCCGCCCGGTATGGCTTCGACATGAACCAGATTCACCCCTACCCGCCCCTCCGATTTAAGCAGATCCCCGTGCAGCAAGATATCCCTGATCTTGCTAGCTTTGCAGCTCAACACGGTCTTACCCTCGATCAGCTCCTCACCGCCAACCCCTGGATTCGCTCCAATAAGGTTTCGGCCAGTCAAACACTTCGCATCCAAATTCCGTTGGGCAAAGATGTGTATGCGGCTGAATGGAAAGTGCAGGATTGGGGCGTGGAAGCAGTATCCAGCTCAGAAACTGCTTCCGCCTCAGCCGAACAGGAGTAGACCCATCGCGCTGCGGCAACATGATTGATACTACGGAAGGATTCATCGACATCCTGGGTGCCCGGGAACACAATCTCAAAAATATTGACCTCCGGATTCCGCGAAACAAACTGGTCGTTCTGACTGGTGTGAGCGGTTCAGGAAAAAGCTCGCTGGCCTTCGACACCATTTATGCCGAAGGCCAGCGGCGCTATCTGGAGAGCTTCTCGGCTTATGCCCGGCAGTTTCTCGGAGACCTCCGCGCGCCTGATGTGGACAAAATCGACGGCCTGAGCCCTGTTATCGCCATCGAGCAGAAAACCACCTCCAAAAACCCCCGGTCCACAGTCGGTACTGTTACCGAAATTTACGACCTCTTCAGGTTGCTTTTTGCCAGGGCTGGTGATGCCGTGAGCTATGTATCCGGTAAAAAAATGGTGAGAATGACCGATGAACAGGTTGTTGACACCATTCTGGAGCAGTTCAACGAGCGAAAACTTCACATCCTGGCGCCATTGGTGCGTTCAAGAAAAGGCCACTACCGCGAGCTATTCGAAAACCTCGCCCGCCAGGGCTACTCCAAGGTGCGGGTTGACAGCGAAGTGGTCGAGATCTCCAAAGGCATGATGCTGGATCGCTACAAGATCCACGACATTGAGCTGGTGGTGGACAGAATCAAGGTGGGTCAAGACGGAAAACGCCTCGTTGAAAGCGTTCAAAAAGCGATGAAAACGGGCGAAGGAACCGTATTGCTCCTCGACAGCGACACCGACCAGACCTACTGGTTCAGCCGCAACCTGATGGATCCTGAATCAGGCATCAGCTACGACATTCCCTCCCCCAACACCTTCTCCTTCAACTCCCCTTACGGTGCCTGCCCCGTTTGTAACGGCCTGGGGCAGGTCTACGAAGTGGACCTGAATGCCCTGGTGCCCGACCACGAATTGTCGATTTCCAGAGGTGCCATTGCCCCCCTCGGGGAATTCCGCGACATCTGGAACTTCAAGCAGCTCCGCAAGATCGCCGACTCCCTCGATTTCGCCCTTACCACCCCCTGGAAAGATATTCCCGAAGAAGCAAGACTCTTCATCCTGGAAGGGAAAAAAGAAGGCGCCGCCCGCAGCCTGCGCATCAAATTCGATGGCGTCAAAACCTTTGTTGAAGAATCCTATCATCAATCCTCCTCCGAAAAAATCAAAACCTGGGCAGAGGAATTCATGAAAATTTCAACCTGCCACTCCTGCGAGGGAAGCCGGTTGAAAAAGGAAAGCCTGTTTTTCCACATCGACAACCACAACATTTTCCAGCTTTCCTCGATGGACATCCGCAGCCTCGCCCAGTGGGTGGACGGACTGGAAGAACGCCTCAGTGAGCGGCAAGCTTTGATTGCTGCTGAGGTAATCAAGGAATTAAAAAAACGACTCGGCTTTCTCCTTCAGGTGGGCCTCGACTACCTGGCCCTCGACCGGCCTGCCAAAACCCTCTCCGGCGGCGAAGCCCAGCGGATCCGCCTGGCCACCCAGATTGGTTCTCAGCTGGTAAATGTTCTCTACATTCTCGACGAACCCAGCATTGGCCTGCACCAGCGCGACAACGAAAAACTCATTGAATCCCTGCAGGAGCTTCGCGACCTCGGCAATTCTGTGCTGGTGGTAGAACACGACAAAGACACCATGCTCGCTGCCGACTACCTGATCGACATCGGTCCGGGCGCAGGCGTTCATGGCGGAAATGTGGTGGCACAGGGCACCCCTGCCGAAGTACTGGCCACGCACTGCGTCACCTCCGATTACCTCTCAGGAAGGCGCACCATTGACCCGGGGCCGCAGCGGCGCACTCCTGCCGGGCCAGAATTTAAGCTGCTGGGTGCCAGTGGAAACAACCTCACCGGGGTCGACCTCACCCTGCCGCTTGGCGTACTGATCTGCGTAACCGGTGTATCAGGCTCGGGCAAATCCACCCTGATCAACGAAACCCTCTTTCCCCTGATCAGCCAGCACCTCTACAAGAGCAAGCAAAAACCCATGCCACACACAGGCGTGGAAGGCATGGACCTGATCAACAAGGTGGTCCAGATTGACCAGAGCGCCATCGGGCGCTCGCCGCGCTCCAATCCCGCCACCTATACCGGGTTGTTTACCTATATCAGGCAACTGTTTGCCGACCTGCCCGAAGCAAAGGCGCGCGGCTACCAGGTGGGCCGGTTTTCCTTCAACGTGAAGGGTGGGCGCTGCGAAGAATGCGAAGGCGGCGGGGTCCAAACCATTGAAATGAATTTTCTCCCCGATGTGTATGTCACCTGCCCCAAATGCCAGGGCCGCCGCTACAACCGGGAAACCCTCGAAATCCGCTACAAAGGCAAGTCGATTGCCGATGTGCTGAACATGGAAGTGAGCGTAGCCCTTGAATTTTTCGACGCCATGCCCAGGCTCAAGCGCTTTCTCAAGACGTTGAATGACGTCGGCCTCGGCTACCTCACCCTCGGCCAGGCGGCCACCACCATTTCAGGCGGAGAGGCCCAGCGCGTGAAAATCGCCTCGGAGTTATCGAAAAAAGACACCGGCAACACCCTTTACCTGCTTGATGAACCCACAACCGGCTTGCACTTTCAGGACATTGAGCTGCTGCTCAAGGTGCTCAACCAGTTGGTGGACCGCGGAAACACCGTGCTTGTCATTGAACACAACCTCGATGTGATCAAAATGGCTGACTGGGTAATTGACCTTGGGCCCGAGGGCGGCAAAAAAGGTGGTCAGATCATCGCACAGGGCACACCTGAGGAAGTAGCACTGGTAGAAGCCTCCCATACAGGTCGCTTTCTGCGGCGGGAACTGGAGCTTCTTGGACGGATGTAGCCGAAAAAACCAACAGCCTGCAAAGGTCTGTTTGACTCCAACTAACCTCAACCTATGGCAACAGAAGCCCCTTCCTTCATGCCCAGGGATCTTGCCGACTGGCGCAACTGGCTTGCAGAGAACCATCGTAGCGAAAAAGGCCTGTGGTTAATTTTTGGTAAAAAGGGAACCCCGTTTGAAAATCTGGAGTTATCGGATGCTGTGGACGAAGCCCTGTGCTTTGGCTGGGTGGACAGTGTGGTGAATGGCCTGGATGAGCAACGCTACAAGCTGTATTTTGCACCGCGAAGCCCGAAGAGCAACTGGTCGCGGGTAAACAAGGAAAAGATTGCCAGGCTCGAAGCGGAGGGCAGAATGCAGCCAGCCGGGATGGCCATGGTGGCATTAGCCCAACAAACCGGCACCTGGACTGCTTTGGACGAAGTCGAAGACCTGGTGGTGCCAGCCGACCTGCAGGCTGAGCTGGACAAGTATCCACGTGCAAACGAGTATTGGGAAGCCTTTCCCAGATCGGCGAAAAGAGGGATCCTGGAGTGGCTCCTCAACGCCAAACGCCCGGAAACCCGTGCCAAACGCGTCGAAGAAACCGCCCGCCTCGCCAATGAAAACAAGCGGGCAAACTCCTGGCCGAGATGAGGGTTAAGGGAAAGCAGAGAATGGGGCGTTGAATCAGTTCAATCACCTTCCTCCCAACAAATTCATTCACCCAACCCTCATCCCTCCTCATGTCCACCCACTCCCCCATTCTGCAGCGAGGCATCGACTGGTACCATGGCCGCAACTGGGAGCCTTTTCCTTTTCAGGTGGAGATGATGGAGGCCTACCTCGCAGGAGAGTCTGGTGTGCTGAATGCGCCCACGGGCAGCGGAAAGACAATGGCCATGTGGATTCCCATCCTGCTCGACTGGCTGCGCCAGAATCCCGGCCGGTCTCCCGGCCAGTCTCCCGGCAGCCCCTCCGGCGGCCTCGTCGCCCTCTGGATCACGCCCCTCAGGGCCCTGGCCAAAGACATCGTCATTGCCACCAGCGAAGCCTGTACTGACATGGGCCTCTCCTGGCGCGTCGAGGCCCGCACAGGGGATTCTTCCTCCAGCCAGCGCGAAAAACAGCGCCGCTCCATGCCGGAAGGGCTCGTCACAACCCCCGAAAGCCTCCACGTGCTGTTTGCCAACAAAGACCACGCCCGCTTTTTCCGGAACCTGGAGGTAGTTGTTGTGGACGAATGGCACGACCTGCTGGGCACCAAGCGCGGCGTTCAAACGGAGCTTGTGCTGTCTCACCTCCGAAAGTTGCGGCCCGGCCTTCGTGTATGGGGCATTTCAGCCACCATCGGCAACCTGCCGCAGGCCATGGAGGTGCTGCTGCCGCCTCATGCAGGCCTGCCGCCCGGCAGGCTCGTGAAAGCGAACATCCGCAAGGAAATTCAGGTGAACACGGTCCTGCCTTCTGTGATCGAAAAATTCCCCTGGTCGGGCCACCTAGGTGTGAACATGATTGAGCAGGTGCTGCCGATCCTGCGGCGCGGAACCTCCACCCTCGTGTTTACCAACACCCGCTCCCAGTGCGAAATCTGGTACCAGGCCCTTCTCGACGCCGAGCCCGACCTGGCCGGGCAAATGGCGATGCACCATGGATCCCTTGCTTCTGAGCTCAGGGGCTGGGTGGAGGAAGCCCTCCACGCCGGGCAGGTCAAAGTGGTGGTGTGTACCTCCAGCCTCGACCTCGGGGTGGATTTCCGGCCAGTTGACCAGGTCATCCAGGTGGGAGGACCCAAGGGTGTTGCCCGCTTTTTGCAGCGGGCAGGACGCTCTGGGCACAGGCCTGGCGAGCTCAGCCAGGTGTATTTTGTGCCAACCCACTCCCTGGAGCTCATGGAAGCCTCTGCCATGCGCCAGGCGGTGGAGCAGGAATTGGTGGAAGAGCGCCCTCCTGTTACCCAGGCCTGGGATGTGCTCATCCAGTACCTGATGACCCTCGCCACCGGCGACGGCCTGCATCCGGAACAGGCTTGGGAGGAAGTGCGGCAGTGCTTCAGCTACCGCGACATGAGCCGGGAATATTTCGACTGGTGCCTCGATTTTCTGATCACCGGAGGTGCTTCCCTGTATGCCTACGACGAGTACAAAAAAATCCTGCCCGACGAGGACGGCTTATATCATCCGGCCAGCAAGCGAATTGCCCTGCAACACCGTCTGTCGATTGGCACCATCGTGAGCGATGTGAGCATGCAGGTGAAATTCATGAGCGGAGGGAGAATCGGAACTGTGGAGGAGAGCTTTATCAACCAGATTCAGCCGGGGGAGACCTTCTGGTTTGCGGGCCGGGCCCTGGAGCTTGTGCGCATCCGCAACCTGGATGTGCTTGTGAAATTATCAAAAAAGAAAACCGGCAAAATCCCCCGCTGGATGGGCGCGCGGATGCCGCTTTCAACCCAGATGGCCCAATTGCTGCGCAGCCAGTTGGACCAGTTTCTGGCTGGTGAGCTTCGCTCGGTGGAGATGCAAAAGCTGCTTCCCCTGCTGGAGCTTCAGCGGAGCCGCTCGGCGGTTCCCCGCCACGACGAGTGTTTGATTGAATCCATTCACAGCAAAGAGGGCCATCACCTTTACATTTATCCCTTCGAAGGTCGGGTGGTGCATGAAATCATGGCTGCGTTGATCGCCTGGCGGATTTCCCAGATGCTGCCCATCACCTTTTCCCTGGCGATGAACGATTACGGGTTTGAGTTGCTGTCGGACCAGGAAATCCCGTTGCAGGAGGCGCTGGAGGCCGGCTTATTTTCGAGCGACGACCTGGAGGAAGCTTTGACCCACAGCGTGAACGAAACCGAAATGGCGCGCAGCCGCTTTCGGGAGGTGGCGAGGATCGCAGGACTGGTGTTTGAGGGCTTTCCGGGCAAACCAGTCAAAAGCCGCCATTTGCAGGCCTCGACTTCGCTGCTGTTTCAGGTCTTTCAGCAGTATGACCCAAATAACCTCTTGTTTCAGCAGGCTTACCGGGAAGTGATTGACTATCAGGTGGACGGTGGCCGCCTCCGGCAGGCGATGGATCGTTTGGCCACCAAATCCCTGCTGATCACCGAGCCTGAGCTGTTCACCCCTTTCTGCTTCCCCATCATGGTGGACCGCTTGTCGCGGGGGCAGCTCACCTCGGAGTCGTTGCTCGACAGGATCGGGAAGATGCAGGCGATGCTGGATCAGAGATGACAGAGATGACAGAGAAGAGTGAAGGAGAGGTGATCGATAAAAGGGAAAAGGATGAAAAGGGGAAAAAAATGGCCGGGGGTGGGTGGTCCCGGCCATTGCTGTGAGCTTGGGGTTTATTTTCCTTGTTTCACTATCCTGAAGGCAGATTGATACTGACTGTCAGAGAGTTCCAAAACATACACACCATCTGGCAGATGCGAAAGAGAAACCGAAAGCTCCGCCTTTCCTGCCTGAGCAAGCGTGGTTTCGGTGATTACCACCTGTCCGTTCAATGTCCTGACTGTCAGTTGAACCTCCCCTGGGGTGTGTTGCGTCCATTGGACAAAGACCAGATCAGAGGTTGGATTAGGGCTGACGTGAAGAGAGGGGTGCATGGTAACAGAAGGTTCAATGGCCACCGTGCCATCATTTGTCAGCAGGGCATAAAAAGTTTGCAGCAACAATTCGCCTTCTATCTGCTCGGTGCCGGTAAGCACATAGCCACCGGTTGACAGAGGCAAAATAAATCTGGCTTCATTCCACTTTCCAATAGGCGATGGGTACAGAGCACTCCACTGGGGTTCTCCGTTTTCGTCCACCTTAGCCACGTAAGTATGAGTCTCAACAGTTGGATCTTGAAAGCTGACGCTCAGAACAAAAACCACTCCTCCATCAGGCGTCAGGGCACTATGCCGATAGCGGTAATCAAGGATAGAAGCAGAGTCGGCAAGGCGGTATGGCTGATTTTTCTCCCAGAGAAGGTTTCCTTCCTGGTCCATTTTCCTGAGGAACAGCCTTTGAAGACCTTCGCCGGGGCGATCTTCCCCTACGACAAAAAGAGCTTGATCCGGAGTGAGAAAAATCTCGTGGCCAACAGCTTCTCTGATGCCAAATTTTCTTGTGGCAATGGTATCTCCATTTGGGAGCAATTTCATCCAGAAACCTGCGTGAACCCTGTCAGTGGGCAGAATAACTCCCTCGTTTTCAGTGATATACCCAGTTGCAAAGAGAACAGATTGAGGAGTGCTGATGATATCATAGATGGAGGAGGAAAGGGTGGCATAATTCTTTTCCCATACCACCTGACCCTCAGGACTAAAACGAATGGCCTTGGCTGCGGAGGTTTCATTAGCAGTTAATTTTCCACTCCCGACGATCACCACATCGCCCTCTGGCAGCAGGGTCATCGCAGCCGGAGATTCATAGTTGCCCATGACTGGGGAAAGCCCTTCCGACAACACAACGCCAAACTTGGAAAGGCTGTTCACCCCCATCCTGTGCTGGTTTGTAACCGGATCAATGAAATCTATCGCGAAGTAGAATCCGCCTCCGGGTCTTTCAATGAAATCGACAATATTAGTTTGAATATTGGCTAGCTGCGGATAGGTTGTGTTGGTAAAGTCAAGGGAGTCATTGAGCCAATAAAGGACCGGGCCCACAAAACTTCCTTTGCCCCCGGCAATCAGCACCGAATCTGTTTCAATGAAGATCGCCGGAGTCTGGGCAGCGAGAGATTCCCAGGCAGAAACAGCCGGGGACTGGATAGATTGAGACCAGGCAGTGCAGTTCAGCACGATAGCCATAACGGTCAGCAAGATAGATTTCATGTCGTTGCAGGGTTGTAAAATGAAGGTTCAGTGAATAGCTTCCACAGAAAGCAAGTTTTTTATCTGGTCTTGACTTCCGGAGTAAATTGGAGATCAATGGTGGGGGGAGACCCTTCCTCAACTTCAATATAAATTGATTCTGTTTCATTGCCTCCACAACTGACCTGAGGATATTGCTCCCCATCAATTTGATCCGGTAATCCATACACGGATAGAACTAAATTATTGGGGTAGGTGTTGGAGTACATTTTTGCAGTGCTGATCAAAAATGTAGAAGATAAGGCCAGAGACGAGTTGTTGGTTCCATTGATGCGGCAAATCCTAGTTCCACTGGTGCCAAATAGTGCAAAACTGCTGGGAGAACTAAGCCCAAGTTCTATCATCCCTTGATTGTAAGCAGAAGTGTTGGGAATGTATGAATACCCAGTGAAGTTAGCATTGAAGTAGCCTATGCCATCAAATCCATTCGCAGCACCATTCCAATCTATTGATGCTGCCAACCTCCCATCAGGCAAAAACTCAAGGCCTGAAACATAATTAAAGGCATTAAGATAAGGCTCAACCGTTGTGATTGATGAGGAAGGAAGTTGAAAGACCTTTATTCTAAAATATGGGATGGGTTGTTGAAAATCAGCCTCAGCCCATGCCAGCCTTGATCCGTCATGAGAAAGTTCCATTTCTGGTGCAACGCTGAACGGATCACCAGGCTTGTTATACACAAGTTGACTTTGTTGCACAACACTCGAAATAGGGAATGCTCTTAGCTGTTTCCCGTCATATGCATATAGGACCCTGTTACCAGTTACATTGGGCTTAGAGAGCGCAAGTCTGAGTGGAGAGTGAGAAAATTGGAAAAGCAACGTCGGGAAGCTCAGGGTGTTAGAGATTGTATTGTATTTTTGAACAAATAAAAAGGATGCCGATTGAGAATTTAAATAACTGTCTGTTGTGAAGATAAAATACTCATTAGGATTTGATGGAACAGGACAAACAACTTGTTCAAAGTTTTCGGTTAGATTGAATCCAATTCCTGTATATGGGTTTTGTGCTTTTGTACTGTAATCCTTCATTAGAAGGTAGCCAGATTCTAGCCCATTTTCGTCAAACACCCAGTCGCCAGAAATGTAAAAAATAGGTGTTCCACATTGGGTAAACATTCCATTAGCACCTGTTGCGTGTCTCCAAAAGTGGTTGGCAGCACTGTGGATATAAGTCATTGGTTGAGAAAATGGCAATGTGCTCTGTTGTAATATCCCACTGTTCTTAAATAGCTTGGGAGGATCACTGGAGATTACCCAATAAGGATTTTGAAAGCTCTGGGCAATCCCGATTGTGTTTCCAAAAACACAAAAAAGAAAAATTGATTTAAACAAAGAGGCTAAATACTGACAGAAGGGGGGGGGGGATAATTGGATGCTTAGCATAGGTTTCTGTTAATTAGTGGTTCATCACCAAATTAAAAAATATTTTCTAACATCCCATAATAATTTCGAGAATATTTTTTTCTAAAAGAATGGTACCAATGTTAATTTCTTGCTTTAGTGCACAAAGTTACTCATACATTGAGATTCACGTGCACCAAACCAAAAAGACCGCCCCTCGCGAGGCGGTCTTTTTTACTTGGAAGTCAAGCAGAATGAGAGCGGCTATTTTTCCCACCAAACCTTGGTGTTGATGTCGTCGGTGCCCTGACGGGAAACGGCAGCATCACGGCTTTCGGAGTTCAGGGCCTGCTCGCTGATCGGGTAGATGAAGCGAACGGGGATGCGGTCATCATTGAGGTTGGCTTTGCCAGGCTGGAGGGCAGGAATGCCTGTCCGGCGCCAGTCAACCCATGCTTCCACACCGTGGAAGAACAGGGCGATCCACTTCTGGAAGCCGATCTGCTGGAGGGCATTGGCAGAGTTGAAGGCCACTTCAGGCTGGGTCATGTAGTCGGCGGGCATGGTGAGGCCATAGAAGCCGAAAGAAGCCTCAATGCCGTTTTCGTAGTAGGTTTTGGCATCGCCGGAGATCAGGCCTTTCTGAGCAGCCTCAGCCAGAATGAACTGAAGCTCAGCGTAGTCCATGATGAAGCCTTTGGCGATGGACAATCCTTTTGGAGAAATGGCGTCTTCGAAGTAGATGGAGCCAATCCGGGAAACGAACTGGGCACCACCATTGTAGGTAAGAGCCTCAATATCGTCCAGGCCATTAGGAATGCCGACATACTCAGGAGTTCCTGCAGCCACAGAAGCCACAGTCGGGCGGGCAAAGATGGTGATCCGGTTGTCGTTGAGTGCCAGCAGGGTGTCGCCGAGGGTTTTGCTGAGGCGGAATTCGTCGAAAGAACCTACCCGGTAAGTGTGGATGGGGAACTGGTTCGGCGAAGCGTTCAGGTAAGTCAGTGCGGCATTGTCCTCATTTCCTTCGAAGATCGGATAGGTGGCAGGATCGTTGAGGATCTGCTGCATCTGGGCGCTCACGTCGCGGCGCTTGGAGATCCGCATCAGGTAACGCAGGCGCAGGGAGTTGGCCAGCTTTTTCCACTTCATCACATCGCCGTTGAAAATGATGTCACCGGCGAGTGCTTCGGGGCTGCTGCCCAGCAGGGTGTTGGCGGTTTCGAGGTCGGCCAGGATGCCGTCGTAGATGTCTTCCTGCTCGTCATACACAGGGAAAAACACATCGGATTTGCCCTCGGTAGCCTGAGCATAAGGAGCATCACCGTGGCAGTCGGTCACGAGCGAAAACATCCATGACTTCATTACCAGAGACAGGCCCTGGTAGTTTTTCTGGCCACGGGCTTCGGAGAGGTCATACACGTTTTTCAGGTCCCGCATGTTGCCATAGACGGAGTTCCAGATGCCGTTGACTTCGCCCCAGAGGTAGCGGTCTTCGTTCACAAACTGGATCTTGGCGGTGTGTTGCACCACGATGTTGCCAATACCCCAGCCTGTTCCCACGATTTCATTGGCCATGCTGCGCATCACGCCCGGAAGGAGCAGAGAAGCAGGCACTTCAGTGGGAGCGTTGCCGTTGGTGTTGATTTCCTCGAAATCGTTGGTGCAGCTTCCCAGCATGAGAGCAGCCAGACCGAGGACGCTTATTTTTTTGAAAACAGAGTTCATCATTGTCAGATTGAGTCGTGAAACCAAATTCCCGGCCCTGGCAATCCCGGAGGTGCGCCAGGGCCCGGGACATGATTAGAAGTTGAGATTGAGGTTGAAGCCGTAGCTGCGGGCAGAGGGCAGGGCCACAGACTCCACACCAGGGATGATGGTACCACCGCTCACAGAAGCCGTTTCGGGATCCACGTGAGGCACTTCTGACCAGACAAACAGGTTGCGGCCCACAGCGGAGATGTTCACATTCCGGAAGGGGGTCTTGGCCATGAGGGCGTTGGGCAGGGTGTAGCCAATCTGGATTTCGCGCAGTTTCACGAAGGAAGCGTCATAGACCATGCCTTCGGTGATGCGGCGGCCCAGGGTAATGGCAGTGTGGTATTCGCGGGCAGTGAGCTCGCGGGCAGCAGGGTTCTGAGCAGGATCGTTTGGCAGATACACCACTTCACCGTTGGCACCAGTGCTGGCATAAACACCTGGGAAATACACACCGTTTCCTTCCACACTCAGGTCGTAGCCATTGGCGCGGCCTTCGAGGGTTTCGATGATCTGACCACCTTCGCGACCTACGGTCTGGGTGTGGGAGTAAATGATCCCGCCCTGACGCATGTCGAACAAGGCACCGATGTTCAATCCTTTGAATGAGAAGGTGTTGTACACACCCAGGAGGAAGTCGGGGTTGTAGTTACCCAGCAGGATACGCTCGGTGGTAGCGATGGGCCGGCCCTGGCTGTTCAGGATGATTTCGCCGAAATGCTCGCTGTTTTCATCTTCCACACGCTGGTAGCCAATACCATACATGCTGCCCATGCGCTCGCCTACCCGTGCTTCCACAGTCAGGTAACGGTCGGCCATGATGTAGCTGCTGATTTCGTCTGTCAGTTCCACTACTTCGCTGCGGTTGGCGGAGAAGTTGAAGTTCATTTCCCAGGTAAATCCACCGGCAGTCTGAACAGGGATCACGTTCAGCATGGCCTCAATTCCGTAGTTGCGAACCTCACCGGCGTTGATCAGCTTCTGGCTGTAACCTGTTGTGCCGGAAAGGGGAATCCCGATGATCTGGTTGCGGCTGGCAATGTTGTAGTAGGTCACATCCAGGCCAACACGACCGAGGAAGAAGCGCACATCAGCACCAACTTCGAAAGAGGTGGAAATTTCTGGCTTCAATTCGGGGTTCACCAGGCGGGAAGACTCAGAATACACACGGTTGGTACCGAAAGGCGTTCCGGCGTTGAACACCTGTGTCAGCTGGTAAGGGTCAGTGTCGTTACCCACCTGGGCAAGGCCGGTGCGAAGTTTGGCGAAAGACACCCACTCAGGCATTTTCATCAGGTCGCTCAGCACCACGCTCAGCGAGGCAGAAGGATAGAAGTAGCTGTTGTTGTCCAGCGGCAGGGTCGAAGACCAGTCGTTACGTGCAGTCAGGTCGAGGAAGATCGAGTTGCGGAAGGACAATTCGGCAAATCCGTACACGCTGTTGATGCGCTTGCTGGATTTGAACAGGCTGTTCTGAAGCTCCACGCGGGAGTTACCGAAGTTGTAGATCCCGGGGATCAGGAGCTGACCAGCGAAGGTTTCGAGGAAATCGTAGTTTCGGTCCATGCGGTTGGCACCGGCAGAGAGGTTCAGCTTCAGGTCGCCAAAGCCACGGTTGAAGTTCACCAGGAAGTCGGTGTTGCGCTCTTCGAGGATGATACGCTCTTCGCCGTAGCTACCGAAGGGGAAGCGCTGGGTCGAGAAAGCACGACGACGGGTGCGGAGCTCGCTGTTGTAGTCGGTAGCAGAGCGAAGCTGGATGTTCAGCCAGTCGGTGAAGTCATATTTTACAACCACATTCCCAAACAAGCGGTCGGCATACTGGCCGTTGGTGTTCTCATACAGGTTGAAGTAGGGGTTGTCGTGGTAGTTGTAGTTGAAGCCAAACTGGCTCAGGCCTTCCTGGCCGCGCTGCCAGTACTCCTCTGAGCTAGACAGGTCCACAGAACGGCCCAGCCAGCAGTTGAACAGGTACATGATGTTCTCTGTTCCGTAGCTGTTGTTGGGGCGGTTGTCAGAGTCAGACTTCACATAGTTGATCACAGTCCGCACGCTCAGCTTGTCGGTCGGCTGGATACCACCGCTGAAAGCAACCGTGTTGCGGAGCAGGTCAGTGTTGGGGACCATGCCTTTCTGGCTCAGGTTGGTGTAGGACAAGCGGAAGTTGCTCATCTGGTTGCCACCGGAGATAGAAACATTGTTGGTGAGGGTAACGCCAGTTTCGAAAAAGTCGCGAACGTTGTCAGGACGGGCAATAAACGGAGTAGGCACAATTTCGGTCACATCGCGGACGAGGTTACCATCGGCATCAACAGAGTTGAGGTCAGCACCGCGGAAATCAGACGTGGTTCCGTTGAGGTAGCGGCGTGGGGAATCATACTGAGGAACAAGCAGGGAGGCATCAAAAGCCGGGCCCCAGCTTTCATCCACACCGTCACGAAGACCGCCGCCAGATCCGTCAACAAAGCTGAACTCACCACCGAGGCCCTGGCCATACTGGTTCTGGTACTCGGGGAGAACAAGGGGAGTTTCGAAAGAAACAGTAGAGTTGATCGAAACACCAAGACCCTTGGCACCGCGGCCGGACTTGGTAGTGATGAGGATCACACCGTTGGCACCGCGTGAGCCGTAAAGGGCAGAAGCGTTGGCACCTTTCAGCACGGAGATGGCTTCGATGTCGTCAGGGTTTACCACAGCAGCGAGGTTGCCATAGTCGGCATCCTGGCGGCCACGGCCTGAGGAGCCCACAAAATCGTTCAGAATGGGTACCCCGTCAACCACAAACAGCGGCTGGTTGCCGTTGATATTCAGCGACTTATCACCACGAATGGTGATACGGGCAGAAGAACCGATGCCAGAAGGTGTTCCCACCACCTGCACACCAGCCACCTTACCGGCGAGGGCGTTCACCAGGTTGGTTTCGCGGGCCTGTGTGAGCTGGTTGCCTTGCACGGTCTGGATGGCGTAGCCAAGGGCTTTCTCGTCACGAGCCACCCCGAGCGCTGTGATCACAACGTCGTCGAGCTGGGTTTCTTCCTCGCTCAGGCTGATTGTGAAGGTAGTCTTTCCAGCCACAGCAATGGTCTGGGTAGCATACCCGATGTAAGTTACCACCAGGCTGTCTGCGCTGGCAGGAGCCTGAAGGGTCCATGAACCTTCCTCGCCGGCAATGGCACCATTGCGGGTACCTTTCACCACCACGTTGGCACCAGCCAAACCCTGGTTGGTGGCAGCATCGAGGACCGTTCCGCTGAGGGTCCGGGTCTGACCCATCAGGTCAGTGCCCATCATAGCGAAGCACCCGAAAAGCGCCAGCAGGAGGCCTCTTTGCAGGTAGTTCTTTGTCTGAAGTAAAGCCTTCTTCATAAGGGTTTTTGAGAAAAAATGAGTGTGAAAAGGGCACAACAAATTCACCCTGCTTTTTGACAAAAAACAGGCGTGACACCAGATCGAAAATTTCGACCAGTTCTATGTTTGCTTTTACCCCACAAAGATGATCTCAATAAATTCGCCGCTATGTCGGTCAGGGTCAATTTTTCTTTAACGCTTTGTTAAGTTCAGTTTCAAGTACAAGTAATTGAAAATCAAAAAATTAACCTTCAAATCCTTCTCCCTTATCATTCTCCGTTTAACCTCTCCTCTCCCCTCTTCTTAACATCGGTTCCTCAACAGGTCAATGAGGTGTTTCCGCAAGATGAATGGAATGTTAAGCGGAAATCGGACTTCCCAACTGCCAACAGCTACTTCCCAGCCGAACCCCGACCGGGAAAGCACAGACGCAGGAGCTGGCAACAAGCAAGTTCTGCAATGGGTCAGTAGGCTCCGATCAGGGCCTGGGTCATGGCAGGAAAATCGAGGTTGAGCTGGCCGGAAGTGGCCAGCACAGCCTCGCGCCAGGGAGCAGGCAGGGCCGCCGCACCGTGCAAGGCACCCAGCACAGCCCCCGCCATGGCAGCAGAGGTGTCATTGTCGCGACCGAAGTTCACGATAAACGGAAGGGTTTCCTCCGCCTGAAAATCTCCCATCAGCAGCCCGGCGAGGGTCACCAGCCAGATTTCGTCGGGGTGAAACGGGCTTCTGCGCAGCTCCATGTCCAGCAAATGATAGGCTGTTCCCCAACTGGCATAGCGCTGGCGCTCTTCCGGTGTCGTCGTCGGCAGTGCCAGCCGCACCAGCGGTTCTTTGGTTGCGAAGTACGCATCGGCATCGGCCTCTCTTGCCTGCTTCGTGATCCACAAGGCAGTTTGATAGATCCGGTAGGCTGTCCGGCCAATCAGCCTGCTGGGGAAATAGCCCTTCGGGTCCACCGACCGGATCACGCCCAGCACAGAATCGGCGTTGGCGTCAGGGACGCAGGCTGCGGCAACCATGGCTGCCAGCAATCCGGTGATGTCGCGGGCATAGCCAATGTCGTAAATGTCCATCCGGTAGGCCACTTCATAGGCCCTGAGCGGATCGCCGGGATAGCGAAGGCCCACTGCCGGGGCATAAATCATCCCTGCACAAACCATTTCACCGCCATAAAACCGGTGCAGGTTTTCCTGATAAAGATCGTGATCTCCAGCAAGCCAGGGCCTGGCCACTTTGGCCCATTCCCGTAGCCAGTGGGCATGACGAAGGTCTTGCTCATAGGGCTCTGTTTCCACGCTGGTTTGGGCGCGGAGGCGGGCAAGGGCCGAATCATGCTCCTGCACAATGACCATGGCCAGGGCCCTCGCCGGGTCCGGATCCTGCGGAGCAGTCAGGGCTTTGACAAGCAGTTGCTTCCAGCGGGTGTCATCTGTTGTTCCACCGGCTGGCAGGTTCCAGGCCCAGGTGCCTTCGGCGGAGGGTTCCCGCACCATGTCGTCGAGGCCGGAAACATGGCCATACTCGGCCTGTATGCCCTCGCGCGACCACATTTCGGTAGGGGCTCCCATTGCATCGCCAATGGCCGAGCCGAGCAATCCGCCCAGCAGCCGGTCGCGGAGTTGGTCTTCTGTCATGTCGGGTGGAGTAAAGGAGTCATCAGGAGCTACGACTGACTTGCATCCGGGGAGGAAGAGCAGGGCGGTCATGGCCAGTGCTGAGAAAAAAACGCGACGGATTTCCATACAAACAGGTGTCTCGGGGTTTTTGAGGAGCTCAATCATCGTCTTTTTCGATGTCATCCTCATCATCATCCTCCTCATCGTACTCTTCCTCATCATCAAAATCCTCCTCATACATGTCCGGCCCGTCCTCCGGGTTCAGGCCCAGTGCATTCATGGAAGTAGCCGCGAACACAAGATTGGCCTTTGTGAGGTTAAATAAAAATGGATTGTAGAGGCTGCGGGTGTCTTCTCCTTCTGCCAGCTTTTGAGAAATGGCAATGGCGTATTCGTTCCAATCTTTTGGACCTATTCTTTCAAGAGGGGCATTGCCCATTCCTTCCAGAATGGCGGGGCATTTTTCCACCTCTTCGGGCGTTTGAACGGCGAGCAATTCCAGGCGAATATGCCAGGGGTCCTGGTAAAAATAATCGTAGCGGATCGTGTCTCCGGGTTGCTGCAGCAAATCGTTGAGCTGGTAGCCAATGTGGGAGTAGCTTGTGCTGTCGAGGTCTTCGGTTGCAACGAAATCCTTGCCCAGATAGCTGTCATTCCCCTTCTGAAAGGCCCATAGATAGAGGTCATCAAATAGGAAAGCGCCCTGCAGGATGGTGTGAACATCGCTGAGTGGCATGATGGAGGGGATGTTGAACACCCGCCAGATGGGCACATTCGGCAAATCCTCCACCGTTGCCCGGATTATATAAAACATCCCGGCGTTGGGCAGCAGCACTTCGGTAAAGTCGTTCTGGTCGCGGTAGTCATACCAGGTTTCGAGCAAAAACCTGTAGCCACTGGTGTCGCGGCTCCAGTATTCGCCAACCACCTTGGCCAGGTTGATGGCTTCTTCGCGTGACCCCACCCGGACATAGGTCGGAGTTTGCCAGCTGATGATCAGTTCCAGGTCTAAATAGCGTGGAAAAAAGGAATTAGCCTGAAAAGCCTGATGCAGAATGTGAATGGTCTGCAGGGAATCGCCGAATTTTCTGAACCAGGCCAGGGCCTTGAGGTAAAGCCACCCGGCATCTTTTTCTTCGGGGAATCGCTCGAACAGCTTCATCAGCTTGCCGTCCTGCCCCTGGTCGATGTACAGCCTGGCGAGTTCTTCGCGGGCGCCCCGTGTATCGTTTTGGTCGATCTGGACAATTTTTTCGAACAGCTCAATTGTTTCTTCCAGCAACCCGAGGTCGAAGAGCTTCACTGCCAGCGTGGTGATGGTGCTGAGGTAGGCCATGGTTTCGGGGTGATCCTGATAGGCCCCTTCCCAGTCTGGCCAGGTGGACTTCATGGCAGCTTCGTCTATTTTGCTGGCCTGGCGAAGATAAAAGACCGCCATTTCCGGATCATCTGCGAGGTGCGACAGCTCTTTGTAGGCCTCCGAATGGGCCGGATCCAGTTTCACCACCTGTTTGAGCGCCTTGACAGCAAGGTCGGCGGGCATTTTGCGGGATTTTTCGAACAGTTGTGTTGCTTCTGCCTTGTTCGTCATGGCTTGAAGGGTTGATTGAAAAGGGATCCGGCGTCCGGAACAAGTTCCTACCTGCAGGAAAGTTGCCCATTTGGCTGGTCCCTGTTGAGCCGGGCACTGGTGAGGTTACCGGCACAATGAAGGTGAACAATGTTTTCCTGTGTGTCAAATGTTTCTAAAAATAGCCTGTTTATCAGGTCAATTTCCGGGAAACGAGCCACCTGCCTGGCTTCGAGGTACAAAAAGGTGACGTCATTTTCCACTTCCTTGCCCAGCCAGTGAAAGGTCCATGGCTGGTTGTCGAGCCGCCAGCTCAGCTTGCTGTCGAGGTAAGTAGCCACCCGGCGGTTGGCCTCCGGGTGTTCTGTGGCCGAGCCCAGGTCGAGCCGAGGCGCCCCCTGGGCCCGAAGGACTGTTTCCAAGTCGTCAGTAAATACCCGGATCGTGACACCCAGCAATTGCTCCTCCGGCAAATACTCCACATCGGTGACGCTCAGATAAAAAGGATGGGCAGCAGGACCCAATCCAGTCAGCGCTAGCAGCAGGGTCCAGGCAAATGCAACTCCGGTATTGCGCAGCCTTGCGCGGAAGCGTATCTTCATCGGCTTGTTTTTCATGAGCCCAAATTACCACTGCTTCCTGAAAGCTTCCGCATGAGCAGCCACAGCCCGATCGAAATTTTACAGCAATACTGGGGCTATGCCTCCTTTCGCCCGCTGCAGGAAGACATCGTGCAGACGGTTGCCAATGGCCAGGACACCCTGGCCCTGCTGCCCACCGGCGGCGGCAAATCCATCTGCTTTCAGGTGCCGGGCCTCATGCTCGAAGGCCTGACCCTCGTGGTGTCGCCGCTCATTTCGCTCATGAAAGACCAGGTAGAGCGCCTCCAGCGCCTCGGCATCGCCGCCACTGCCATCACGAGCGACCTCAATACCTATGACATGGACCGCCGCCTTCAGGCAGCCATGGACGGGAAATACCGCTTCCTTTACGTTTCACCCGAGCGCCTCAAGTCGGACATGTTTCGCATGCGGCTGCCAGCCATGCCGGTGCGGCTCCTGGCAGTTGATGAGGCCCACTGCATCTCGCAGTGGGGCCACGACTTCCGGCCTGCCTACCGCGACATCGCCGACATTCGCCAGGTACATCCGCGCATTCCCATCATTGCCCTCACCGCTTCTGCTACCCGGCAAGTGCAGGAAGACATCATCCGGCAACTTGGCCTGCGAAAGGTGAAACAGTTTACCCAGTCTTTTGCCCGACCCAACCTCCGCTATTTCGTGCTGGAAGAGGCCAGGGTGCTGGAACGCATCATCGAAATTGCCCGGCGAACACAAGGCACCGGCATCGTGTATGCACGCACGCGCAAGGCCACCGAAGAGCTGGCTGAACACCTTCTCAAAGCAGGCATCCAGGCGGCGGCATACCACGGCGGGCTCACCAGTTCGCAGCGCCACCACACACAAAGCCAGTGGCAGGAGGGCCAGATTAGGGTTGTGGCAGCCACCAACGCCTTTGGCATGGGCATCGACAAACCCGATGTGCGGTTTGTGTTGCATTATCACCTTCCTTCCGACCTCGAAAGCTATTACCAGGAAGCAGGAAGGGGAGGCCGTGATGGAAAAACGGCCCTGGCCATTGCTTTCCTGAACCCTGCAGACCTCCACACCCTGGAGCGATGGGTTTCGCAGCAACACCCCAGCTTTGAGGAGGTGCAGCATGTATATCAATTGATTGCCAACGAATATCACCTCACCCGCGAAGCACCCGCCCCCGAGCCCAGGTTGCTAGACGTGGCGGGCCTGGCCAAAAAAATCAATCACACGCCTGTTTCGCTGTACCGTTCTCTTCACATTTTGCATCAGGAAGGCCTGATCGACATGAGCGATGACCGCGACGACTATGCCTACGTGCAGGTGATGCTGAGTCCGGCCGACTTTTGGGCCTACAAGCAGCGGAACCCTGGGATGGAGCGGTTTCTGGATTTTTTGCTCAGAACCCTGGGCGGGGAGGTATATGTGAGAGAAACGCGTTTTTTGCCCTACCACTGGCAGGAAAAATTGCAGATCGAACCCTCGCAGTGGGAAAATCTGATTCAACGGCTCACCCAGCAGAAAGTAATCCGGTATCAGCCGCCGAGGGCTCAACCCACGATCCGGTTTTTTATCGGGCGGCAACTTCTAAGTAAGGAGCTGCTGAACTGGCCTCGATATGAATTCCTGAAGGAAGAATCTGAGCGAAAGCTCCAGGCCATGCTGGCCTATGCCCGGCGACAGGATGCGTGCCGCAGCCAGTTGATTTCCAGCTATTTCGGGGAGAAAAACCCGGCAGCCTGCGGCGTTTGCGACGTGTGCATCGGGCGCTACAAAAGCGAAGTTGGCGACAAAGAATACCAACAGATCGAACAGGCGCTCAAAGCACGCCTTCTGCAGGGAAGAATTGAATACAGAGCCTTGCTGCGCGAGGTGAGAACCGGCACGCTGGCGCAGCGGGAGAAAATTTTGCGTTACCTGCTGGACAAAGGCAGCGTGAAAGTGGACGAAGATGGCCTGCTTTTTCTGCCAAAATGACCAGTAAGGGAGCAGGCTCCTGCCATCTGGGCAGCTTTGGGGATTCGGCACTTCATTCGCAACAAAGTGAATATTGATTATTCAACCCCATGAAACTGACACGCTTTCACTCCCTGCCTTCCTCCGACGCCGAAGAACTTGTTACCCAACTCGACTCCCTGCTGCTTGATTATCAGGTGTATGGGAACAATGTTCGCCGCCTTCACTGGGACCGCAAGCTGCGCCCCTGGCTTCATTTGACGCCTAAACTTCACCTGCTTGACCGCAGCACCCAGGAAAACACCAGGCAGATCGCAGAACAACTCCTTGCCATGGGCCACACGCCCAGCATACCTGATGCGCAGTTTGCCCTGGTAAGAAGCAAGGTGCAACCCATGCTGGCAGCTGATACTCCCAATGAAGCGATTACAGCCCTCATCCGGAGTACCTATGAATTGCTGGACCAGGTTCACGCCGTGTGGCAACTTGCCAATTCTATTCAGGAACCAGCCACCATGCAAATTCTCGGCAACCTGGCCATGCAGCTTCGCTTTGTGATCCACGTGTTTCAGGGTTCCCGTTCTGTGATGAACAATTAAGCTGGCCAATCAGGCTACGGGTTGGCGAGGTGCCCATTTGATGATGCTCTCCACCACCTGTTCCCGTTTGACGGGCTTCCAGATAATGTCTTTCATGCCAACTTCGAGGCACTGTTCCTGAATTTCTGGTTCGGCGCTGCCTGTGAAAGCAATGATGACTGGCTGTTCCGACACAGGCAACTGCCTCAGGATTTCATAAGAAGCCTGAATGCCATCCATGATGGGCATTTGAATGTCCATGAAAATGAGGTCAAAACGCTCCTCCAGCGCCTTCTCCAGTGCCTCCCGGCCATTGCTTGCCAGGGCCACCTCGTATCCCGCCTTTTGGAAAAGCTTCATTACATACTTTTGATTGGCGGGGTGATCCTCTACCACCATGATTTTGGCGGGATATTGATCCGATAACAGGCTTTCCAGCTTGTCCTCCTCGTGTGCTTTTTTGCCAAGTGCAGGAGCTGTTTCGGTGTTGTGGGGAACCTGCATTTTCAAATCCCTTACCACTTGCTGGTGGCTGCGCTGCGCCTCCTGAATAACCCCCCGGCGATGAGCATATTCAGAGAGAAAACTGAGCAAGGGCTTCATGATGAGAAAAGATTCCAGGAAAAAGACTGGACCCAGCATGAAAAGCAACAAATAGTGAAAGGTGGAAAGCCAGGACATGGTGTTCTGGTGCGAATTGGCCAGCAAAGCCTGATATTGGAGCAGGGCATTCTCCCAGGCCTGGCGCTTTTCACGGATTTGGGCGGGAGCAAGCCCGGCTTCTACAGTTTCTGCCGCCCTGAGACTTTTGATCATTTCCCTCAGCGCGGGATCTGCAGCAGCAAACAATTGTGCCTCCGCCTCGCTGGTTTCGTTCACAAACCCACGTCGGGCATCTCCTTTCTGAAGCGCTTCCCAGCCTTCTACCCACAAGGCAGCCAAATGGGCTCTTTCTTCCTCACCCGAAGCCTCTGCCAGCAATAACGAAGCTCTATAGGGCAGGTGCACCTGCTCCACCACCAGCCTGCTTTTGGCGACATAAGAGGCTGTCGATTGCCGGATCGTCCAGTGGGTCCAGCCAAGTGCAGCCAGTGTGATCAACCCCAGAAGCAGGACTATCCAATGAAAAGAAAGCAAGCGCCTGGCCGAATGGGAGTGGATCGTCATGGAGTTTTCTGTTTAATTCAAAACTCAGAAAATACCACCGGATGAAAAAGGCTGTTTGGCCGGGTTTCTTTCGTTTCGGTCGCTGCCTGACCTCCATTTTGTCTTTTCCGATGTCAGAAGCGGGATGTCAGACGGGAGCGGGGTCATGGCGACGGACAAGGCTGGCCGCCTGATGGCGAGCAGGCTGATTCATACAGGCCAGGCGGATGCCGAATACCCAACCACTGGATTGAAGATCTGAAAATCCGTACGTTTGGATTGGTTTGAGTTTCCCAGGCGGCACCAGCACCAACGAAGTCCAGCCCCACGCAACGGTCTATCCCTCTTTCGTCATGGATAACCTCAGCTATCCCTACACCGGAATATGACAGGATATGGTGACTATTTTTTGGCCTCTGTATTATTTCCACACGAAGATTTACGATTTTTATGTAGGGAAAGAAGATGATTTAGTCGCTCCTAAACAACCCCAAAATCGCCCCTCACAGCTAGTAAGCGCAGAAAAAGGGAGCCAAAACGCTGGGATATCCCCCGGAAATGTGCGATATTCAGGAGAAATCCGGAGGACAGAACGATGGACTGAGCCTGCAAAACATCCCAATCAGTCGCAACACAAGGCTATACTCATCCTCTCCGGATCATCACCCCTTCAGAACTCACTGGCGATGCGTAACACAATCTCTCAAGCTCAGTTGGAAGTGTGGGAATGGAAAGAAAAAGCTGCTGGCAGCCTGTCCCATTTGCCCACCATGGCTGAAAAGATCGCCGAGATCAGACGGCGGACACAACGCGCTGCAGCTATCCTCAACAGCCAGCTTCCTGCGGGTGAACAGATTATTCCGCCTCGTCGGCCATGAGAACGGCTCGTTGCTATCCTTGTCCTGAGCCCGGCCCCGCCAGGCTTGGGGCCAGCCTCCCGTCGGCAGGCGTATTTTCCTCGTCGTAAAAAGAAGCCGGGCCAGTACGAGTATTCCAACCCTCATGAGGGTTCGCCCGCTACCCCCACCCCACGTCACTCACCGCCAAAAAAAACTTCAAAAAGCCGGGTCGGTGCTGTGTGGATTTCAGGAAGAATTTATCTCTTTTGACAAATCCATTCCAATCCACTTCCAATTTTCCCTTTCATGAAATCCTCGCTTCTACTCCCATTGTTGCTGCTCTGCAGTTGGTTCGCCCATGCCCAGGAAATCAAGCCTGTTTCTGAGATTTTCAAAATAATGGAGGCTTCCAGGATCGGCTATCAACTGGACATCAACGACGAGAAAAAGTATCCCCAACCCGAGCGGGTCAGGCTGTTCAACACCACCTACACCATCACCGATGCGGAAGGCCGGGTGGAAATTTTTACCTTCCAGCCCGGCCCGGAGGTGGACAGCCTCTTCAACCGGGCCGAAGCCTTGTTCCAGGAAAAGCGCTTCGCCCAGGCACGGGACCTTTATCAGCAGATTTATGAACTCGACAGCACCTTTACCAAGGTCCTGCCCTACATTGCCCAAACCTATGGCATCCAGGGCGACCTGCGGCGGGCGAAGGAATTCTATGCTCTGGCTTTGGTCAAAAACCCCACCGACTACTTCGCCCACTGGATGCTCGCAGACATCTTCCGGATGTCCGGCCAGCCCGATGAGGCGCTCCGCCAGCTGGTGTTTGCTCACCTGTTCAATAGAAACCACCTTGGCATTCAGGAAGACCTTCGCAAAACGCTCGAAGCCCGCAAAATCATCCTGCCTGAATGGCAGTTTGAACCGCAGATGGAAATGGCCCAGACCGGTGCCCAGTCGGTGCAACTGGTTGCCTCCACTGCCTGGCTGCCATATGCCATTGCTAAGGCTGTATGGGATTATGAACCAGGCTACCAGGAAGCTTACGGAGCATCCGAAAATGATTTCTCCGTCCTCGGTGCAGCTGAGGCACTCGGTGCTCTCCTCGACGGCAACCGGGAAAACAAAAAGTTTCTCAAAACTCCGATGATGAAGACCTTGCAGGCCTCCCTCGACGACAAGCAACTGCTCGGATTTATCGTGTATGAGATGCTGCTTCCACAGTATCCCGCTGCGGCCAAAAGACTGGATACCAAACAATTCTATGCAGCCGCAGAGTATTTGCTCCAGGTCCGCTGCACTGGCAAAACGATCAGTTTTGAATCGCTGCTGCCAGAGTAAGCCGCACCTATTTCACGATAAACAGCTTGTTGTCGTGCTGCTGCACCATCACTGCGTCCACGGCTTCCTTCAGGTCTTTTACAGTGAAATTGATGATGGTGTGGAGCTTCAGCCCGGTCTGCATTTCGACCTCAAACTTGTCCAGCAACAGGGATTCAAAATCCCTGTTCTGTGGCTTGTCGTCCACGCAGAGCATCAGGGAAATCGCCGAATTCTGAACCAGGTTGAGCTTTACGCCCGATTTGTAGAGCTGGTCAAACACTTCGCGGATCAGGAGTTCTTCCATGAAGGAGAAGTCCTTGGGGCGAATGCGCAGGTAGGCCTGGTCCTTTTTCAGGATGTAGGAGGTCACCTGCACCGGGTTGGTTTCCTGGCTGATCACCGTGCCAGGGGCATCCATGTCGAGGAAGCTCTTGACGTGAAGGGGAATCTGCCTGTTAAAGATGGGCTTGATCGTTTTGGGGTGAATGACGGTGGCGCCATAAAAGGTCATTTCCACCGCTTCTTCATAGGAGAGCTTGTCGAGCTTGATTGTTTCCTGGCGAATGCGGGGGTCGCCGTTGAGCACGCCGGGTACGTCTTTCCAGACTGTAAGGCTGTCGGCCCCGAGGCAATGGGCAAAAATCGAGGCGGTATAGTCGGAGCCTTCGCGGCCTAATGTCGTTGTTTTATCGTCGATTGTGGAGCCAATGAAGCCCTGCGTGATGATGATGTTGCCGGGCTGGAGTTGTGGTGCCACTTCCCGGCTTATGTTTTGTTCTGTTAGGCTCCAGATCACGCCGGCCTGCTTGTGGTTGGCGTCAGTTTTGACGAGTTGCCGCGCGTCTGTCCAGAGTGCTGCCTCGCCTTCCTGAACCAGGTATCCGGCCACGATGACGGTGGAGAGAATTTCGCCGTAGGACACAATGCGGTCATAGGTTCTGGGCGGAAATTCTTCGAGCAGGAGAATTCCCTTCACGATGCGCTCCACTTCTTCGAGGAGGGAATCCACCCTGCTGAGCACCGGCCCGCTGTCTTTGCCGGAGAATAAACCCTCGATCATGTTGTGATGGAAGCGTTTGATGTTGGCAAACTGCTCAAGAGCTTCCTGTCCGCGCCCGTCGCGGGCGAGGTGAGCGAGATTTTCGAGGTGGTTGGTCGTTTTGTCGATCGCCGAAATCACCACCAGCATGGGCTTGGCGGTAAAGCGCTTCAGAATCCTGACCACATTGCGGATGGCGTCGGGGTTTTTGACCGAGGCACCGCCAAATTTCATCACGAGCATGATCGGCAGAGTTGGGAATGGATTTGGCAAAAAAAGCGGGGCAAATGTAGCATTTTTTTAAAAGATCACCGAAATGAAGAATGATCGGCAGGCTTCGGGGAGAGGATATTCCATGCAATCAATCTGATGCGCCCGGCAGCATTGGCCGGAGCGGAACAAATCCGTTACAGGCGCAGGAGGAAAAAGCAGCATGACCTTCAGTCTGGGAAGAATCAAAGATCTTCAGGGGTATGCTCGAGTGGTGACAGTTGGAGGATTGCTTCCCTTTCCAGAATGGAGGCAAGGGTGGCACCTTTCAGGAGCATGACTGTCTGGTTTCGGACCTGTAAAAACACATCCCTGATCCCGCAGGTGGTTTCTTCTTTGCATTCCTCACACCGTTCATAGAAGCGGTAGGTAACACAGGGCAGCAGGGCAATGGCACCATCCAGGAGCCTGACTATGTCAGCGAGGTTAATCTCTTGCGGCTCTTTTTTGAGAAAATAACCACCGTGAGGCCCTTTTCGGCTATTGACGATTCCGGCCCGCTTCAGTTCGAGCATGATGGCCTCCAGGAACTTATGGGGAATGAGCTCAGCTTCCGCGATCTGCACAACCGGCCTCGGCGGGTTTCCGGGGTCTTTAGCCAGATGAAGCAGAGCCTTGATCGCATACTTGGCCTTTTTCGAAAGCATAGGAGAATGAATCAATCCACAAAGTAAACAAAAAACCCCGTCGAAACTGCCAGTCTGCCGGTTAAGGCCTTCAGGGCAGCGGATGGCGTAGGAATAAAGCCCAAAAAATATAAAACATATCCTATCGGATTTGTAGGATAAAAATTCAGGCCTATCTTTGTATAACCTACTAAACAGGTAGGATTTATAGACTAAGTTACCGGCTATGAAAAAGTTCCTGTCCATTCTGGTTTATTCCTTGCTTCTCAGCCCTTCCATGCTGCTTGCCCAGGTGCAGCTCAAAGGCCAGGTCGTTGACGGCCTCACCCGGGAACCTCTTATCGGAGCGACCATTTTGGTCAGAGAAACGGGCAAGGGTGCCTACTCCGATTCAGCGGGCCTGTTTACTTTGAGCGGAAATCAACTTCAGGATCTGCCTGTCAAATTACTTGTTTCCTACTACGGCTACGAACGGCTCGAATATCTGGTCTCATCACTAGATGAAATTGTGCTGAACCTGGTACCGGAGAATAACTCTCTGGCCGAAGTGGTGGTGACGGCACGGAGGAGGAGCGAAGTTCTGCAGTCTGTCCCCCTTCCGGTTGCTGTGATCGGGGCGTCCAAAATCGATCAGAATGTTGCCTTCAACGTCAACAGGATCAAAGAATTTGTGCCTTCGGTTCAGCTTTACTCTTCCAATCCGCGCAACACCACTATCAACATTCGTGGGCTGGGATCCACTTTCGGGCTCACAAACGACGGCATCGACCCTGGTGTCGGGTTCTACGTCGATGGGGTTTACTATGCCCGGCCTGCAGCCACCACCCTCGACTTCGTCGATGTGCAGCAAATTGAGGTAATCCGGGGGCCGCAGGGCACTTTGTACGGCAAAAACACCACTGCCGGAACGTTCAACATCACCACCCGAAAGCCTTCCTTTGTTCACACCCAAACCTTTGAGCAGTCGTTTGGCAACTATGGCTTTATCCAAACCAAAGCGGCTGTTTCGGGGCCACTCGTTGGTGAGAAACTGGCATTCAGGCTTTCCACCACTGCTACTTTCCGCGATGGGGTGCTGTACAATGTCAGGACTCAGAAAGATGAAAACACCCTGAACAACCAGGGCATCCGGGGGCAGTTGTTGTTTGTTCCCCGCAAAAACATCGATTTCACCCTGGCGGGCGACTACAACCGCCAGCGCCCCGACGGGTATGCTGCTGTGTATGCCGGTTTTACCAGAACACAACGCGCTGAGTTCAGGCAATTTGAGCAGATTATCTCCGACCTCAATTATCAGGTGCCAAGCACCAATCCTTTCGACCGGCTGATCGACACAGACACCCCCTGGCAGTCGAATCAGGACATGGGAGGCGTTTCGATGCAGGCAAACGTCAACATTGGAAAGGGCGTGCTGACCTCCACCTCAGCCTGGCGCACCTGGCACTGGGATCCCTCCAACGACCGCGATTTTCTGGGTCTCCAGGCTTTGAAGCGGTCTCAGGCACCATCAGTTCACAACCAATGGTCTCAGGAAGTTCGCTTCGCAGGGGAGTTTAGCCCCAAAGTTTCAGGCACAATGGGACTCTTCGCCTTCTATCAGGACCTCCAGCCCAAAGGAGCGCACATTGAAGAAGCGGGTTCCGACCAATGGAGATTCATTCAAAACAACCAGAACCCGCTCTGGCAAACACCCGGGCTGCTTGACGGGTATGGAATTCGCACCATTCCAGCCTTTCAAAACCTGAGTGCTGCTGCTTTTGGGCAAATCGACTGGAACATCGCCCCATGGCTCACAATCCTGCCAGGGTTCCGGGTCAACTATGACGACAAGGCGGTTCAGTTTTCCCGCACCACCTTCGGCGGGCTTGCCACAGAAGATCCCGCCCTGCTGGCCCTCAAACAAGCAGCGTACCGCAATCTCGCTTTCGAAGCAGACATTGAAGACATCAATTACTCTGGCCAGATCACCCTCCAAAGCCAGCTCCACAAGCAAGTCAATACCTTTGCCACCTACTCCATCGGCTTCAAACCTGTGGGCCTTAACCTTGGCGGTATCCCGACATCCAACGGCGAGCCTGACCTGACCCTGGCAGTGGTGAAACCGGAGCGTGTAAACCACCTTGAATGGGGGCTAAAAACCTCGCCAATCAGAAATTCCATCCTGAATCTGACTGTTTTCAACACCGAAATCCAGGATTACCAAACCAACGTGCAGGTGGCGGATCTTGCAGTCAACAGGGGGTACCTGGCCAATGCAGAACGCGTCAGGGTCAGGGGTGCTGAGCTGGAACTCGCTTACCAACCAACCTCTGGCCTGAGCCTGAACGGCTCCCTTTCCCTCACCGATGGCCGCTATGTCTCTTTCAAAAATGCTCCTGTGCCGCTGGAAGAAACGGGTGGTGTCAGCTTCAAAGATATCTCTGGAGAGGAGCTTCCAGGCATCTCCCGGTGGGCTGGCAGCGCGGGTGCCGAATGGTCCACCAGCGGAAAGCTGATGGGCTCAGCAGGAGACTACTTCGTGGGAGTAGACGCTTTCTTCCGGTCCACCTTCTCCTCCAACCCCTCTCCTTCTACTGTGCTGAATGTTCCCGGATATGCGTTGTTCAACAGCAGTATTGGGTTCCGGGCACAAAAAGGGATTTCCCTGTTTCTTTGGTCGCGGAACCTCACCGACACCAATTACTTCGAGCAATTGCTGCCTGCTGCCGGCAATACAGGCCACTATGCCGGGGTGCTTGGAGACCCCAGAACCTTCGGATTCACGGTTCGCTTTCACAACTTCCAGTAACCAGCCTCTCAGCCAGCGCATTTCCTGCGAAATTCGCCCCTTTTGTTGATATGTCTCCCCTCACCCCGCCTGCCGGAGCCCTGGTTGCTTCGGCAGGTTTTTCTGTTCAGGCGCCTACTTTACTGCTTTGCCAGCATGGCTTTGCACAGTTTCCTGAACCCATTTTCTTGCCCGGAGGTCCGTTTCCATCAGCTGCTCCAGATCCGGGTGATTCACCCAGCCCACGGCCTCCATGGCGGCTTCGTTCAGGTCGCCGATATCGGTGAAGGAAATGCGCTCCTCGCGGAACAGTTGGTTGGTGATTTCATTGGCGGCGTTCAAAACGCAGGGGGCGCTGCCGCCGAGCTCCATGGCCCGGTAGGCCAGTGCCAGGTTCTTGAACACACGCTGGTCCACTGGCTCGAAGGTCAGCTGCGGATAGTCGAGGAAGGAAAAACGCGGGAAAGGATTGCCGATCCGCTCGGGGTAGGCCATGGCGTACTGGATCGGCAGGCGCATGTCGGGCAGACCCAGCTGGGCCTTCATGCTGCCGTCATTCATCTGGACGATGGAGTGAATGATGGACTGCGGATGAACGATCACATCAATCTGCTCATTATCAAGGCCAAAGAGCCATTTTGCCTCGATCACCTCCAGCCCTTTGTTCATCATCGAGGCAGAGTCGATTGTGATTTTGGCGCCCATTTCCCAGTTGGGATGCTTCAGTGCCTGGGCCCGGGTTACCTCGCGAAGCTGCTCCAGCGAAAAGCCCCGGAACGGCCCGCCGGAGGCAGTGAGGTAGATTTTTTCAATCTGGTTGTGGGCCTCGCCCACGAGGCACTGGAAAAGCGCCGAGTGCTCGCTGTCAACCGGCAGGATGGCCACCCCGTGCTGGCGGGCCAGGTCCATCACAATTTCGCCTGCCACCACGAGGGTTTCCTTGTTGGCCAGGGCGATGTTTTTCCCATGGCGGATGGCTGCCACGGTTGGCTTTAGTCCGGCGAAGCCCACGAGTGCCGTGAGCACCATGTCGATATCGGGGCGAACGACGACTGCTTCAAGGGCTTCTGCTCCGCATTCCACAGCGATGCCGAGGGGCTGCAGGGCGGCTTTTGCTTCCCGGTAGGCTGCAGGATCATCCACGACAACCACGCGCGGCCGAAAGCGGGTGGCCTGTTCGATAAGCAGGGTGGCGTTGCGGCCTGCGGTGAGCGCCACAACCTCAAAGCGGTCGGGGTGGCAGGCAACCACATCGAGGGCTTGAGTGCCAATGGAGCCGGTGGCACCCAGAATGGCCAGGCGGGTAGGAAATGGAGAATTCATCATGATGGGTAACAAATCGGAAGCTGAAACCGCTGGCAAAATGGTTTGTTGGAACGGATGAAGGGCTTACCGGAGAAATTTATTTGCCGGGACGCCAGTTTGTCAAATTACTCAACCTACAGCCAAAACACAGGCCTTTCCCGGAAGAGGTCGGCCCATTCAGGTGGCATCCCGAAATGCTGGCCGTAGAAGTCGTCGAGGAAGCCCAGGGTTTCCTGCGAGAGGAGGCTGCCGAGCTCAGCCACGGTGTTGCCCGCCAGGGCATAGGGCCAGATACCCAGGATCATCTGATCGCCGTAGCAGCAGGCAGCAATTTGATACTCAGGTTCTTCCCTCAAATTTGCCCCCGAAACCAGGCAACGCGTCAGCGCTTCCTGTTCAAACAGCGCAGGGTTGCTGGCAGCCAGCTCCATGCGGCGGGAGAAGTTGACCCGTTGCGCCAAATACTGGCTGATGGCTTCCATGGATTCAGAGGAAATCTGGCCCTTCATTTCTTCGGAGCAGTCCATGCACACGGCAAAGGCGAAGACCGTTTCCCGAATCCCCGAGACAGGATTGGTGCGAATGACCTTTTCGACCATGTAGGGGGCGGGAGGATACTGAAGATCGAGCTCGCAGACGCGGCAACTGGCAAAGGCCAGGCCCGTTTCCTCGTCTTTCAGGAAATCAGGAAGTGCTGTGGGCAAACCCTCCAGGTGCCAGTTCGAATCCATGCAGCCGTTTTTTTATTCAAGATGCAGCATTCGGCACAAACAGACAAACCGACACTGGCCGCAACAGGTAGCGAAAAGCAGGAATTTGCCCGGCCATAAATGAATTTTTTCAAGATCAATCGCTCTCATTTACCTACCTGCCTTGCTTTTGCTTAACTTACCTTCCACCAAATCAAATTCCCGAGTCATGAAAAATCTTTCCTTCTTCCTTCTCCTGATTCTTTCCCAGTCTCTGGCCGCCCAAAGCATCGAACGTGCAGTGATCGGCGCATATGGCACCAGCGGA
Organism: Bacteroidia bacterium; assembly: GCA_041741415.1. Lineage (GTDB taxonomy): Bacteria > Bacteroidota > Bacteroidia > J057 > J057 > JANQTF01. The sequence goes on from JBGSKC010000032.1 coordinate 56,157, forward strand.
ACAGCAGGCACTGTTCAAATCGACATGACTGTGGGCGAGATCGCCACCACTACAGCCAGCGCAGGTACTTTGATCGTGACCCAGGGCTTTCATCAGCCTGCCAGTGGCTCGGTTGGCATTGCAGAAGAACTGGGCGTTCAGGTTGAATATCGCCTCTTTCCCAACCCTGCAACCGACCTCATCACCCTGGAAATGACGGGCGCTCAGCCCATTGCCATTCGGGTAGAGATTGTAGATGCCCGCGGGCGGCTCACAGGATTGGAGCAGCGGCAGCTTCAGGTGGGAAGCGCCATGGTGGAAAGCAGCTGGGATACCAGCTCCCTTGCCGAAGGCATGTACCTGCTGGTGATTCGCAACCAGGCAAATGAAATTGCAGGAAGCATCCGCTTTCAAAAACAGTAAAGACAGAATTTACCACGGATACCCGCAGATGTTCACAGATCAGGAACCTGATTCTCCTCTGTGAATATCTGTGGTGAATCTCCCTGATCTGTGGTAAAAACTCCCCTTCTGAAAATTCACGCCAACGTGGCTATGAGCGTTGCTCAAGCAGCTGACCTTTTGCGTCTTTCACTGGCTGGGGCCCAGCAACCACAGCTGCTTCAGTTTGCGGCAGGGAGATGATCACCTCAGTTCCATGGCCTTCGAGCGATTGCAGCTGAATGCGGCCACCAGCTTGCGAAACAATGGTATGGCAAATAGACAGGCCCATGCCGCTGCCTTCAAAATCTTCGTTGGAATGCAAGCGGGAAAAGAGCTCGAATACCTTGATCTGGTATTCCGGAGAAATACCAATGCCATTATCCCGGATCCGCAGGGTGACCATCTCCCCTTTCTGGCTGCCTGAAACCTTGACCACTGGCCTTTCAGACCGATTGTATTTGAGGCCGTTTTCCACCAGATTTTGGAGGAGGAGCTCAGCGTGGCCTTCCCACATTCTCACCGACGGGAGGCTGTCCCAATCGATGATGGCATTTTTTTCTTCTGTCCAGGCACCGAGGTTGAGCCTTACCTGCTCCATGACGGCATCGAGCGAAACGGTAACTTTGGTGCTTTGATCGCCCGTTTTGTCGAGCGTCGAAAAATCCAGCAAGTTCTGAACGAGCCTGGCCAGATGAGAACTTTGGCGGATGGCGAGGGCAAGAAGATTTGCTTTGGCTGCTGACACTTTGCCAGCTTCGCCTCGCGAGTAGGCCTCCAGGAGGTTGGAGATATTTTTTAGCGGTGATTTGATGTGATGGGAAATGGTGTGGGAATAGGTTTGAAGCAGTGCGTTGGAGCGGGCTAAGGCAGCATTTTTTTTCTCCAGCTCCATCATCACGGCCTCCACGCGCTGGTCGTGCTGCTCCTGAAGCGAGCCAAAGAACCACACCAACAAGCCTACGGCAAAGAAATTAGGCAGGAAGGTGATGGGATAAAGCAGCTGCGGGTACACCAGCGGAACGAACGGACCATGCATTTGGAGGAAAGTCTCCACAGCAAAAAAGGAGCAAAACAGGAGCATGACCAGGACAAGTCTGGCCCGTTTGGAGTCGAACATGATTACCCCGCCCACTCCCAGCACCATGAAGGTCATGTATCCGCCGATTTCCCGGCCAAACACACAAATCATGGCATTCATCACAAGCACACTCAATAAAATAATGCTCCATCTTGCCTGGAGATGCTCCCGCCGATAGGTAAGCCACTGACCTAGCAGGATGCAGCAAAGCAGCAAAACATTGAGTGCCGTGCTAAGCCACAGCGACAGGGCCAGGTTGATAATCACAACGACTACCATTACCGGCATAAAAATCAGGAAAAAGCGATTCAACAGAATAATCCGATTCCGCTCTTTCCACGAATCATGGGCAGAAATGCCTGTCCTTTCCCAGGACTGGATAAACGCACTGAACTGTGCCATACAGGGGGGCGCTGATGGTTGACATCCAAGAACTTAATTGGCCAGGGAAATGGCAGCGAAAATTGAATACGTGATCAAAAAGCTACTGCAAAAACCCTGCAAATCAAAACAAGATTCATGCACATTCTGCCAGATGGCCCGATCATTTGCGCAGGGCCGGCTTCGTCACACTTGCTTATCATCCAATCCTTATTCATTAGCAAGGCCCATCAGGCCCAGAAGCAGGGGCTCCTCTTGCAGCACGAGGGCGGTAACCACTGCCTGTCCTTCGCCATACACAATCCTGTCGGCCAGATCGCGCATATACCCTGAAAAGTACAGCGGAACGACCAGGCTGTCATTTTGGAGGCTCACTTCGATGAAATAATTGGGGTGAAATTGTGCCTGCTCCGGAACTCCCTCCTGGTAGGAACGCGGGTATCCCTTCACCGGCACCCTCACGATGTTCCCGGTCAGCAAAGAATCTGGTGAGGCGAGTTCCCAGCGAATGGCTGCACCCTCTGTGGCCAGCTCACGTAGGCCCAGAAGCAGCGCCGGAAGGTATTGTTGCTGCGCCAGAAAGGGCCTCATTTGCTCAATTACCAAGCCTGCAATGGTGTCGGAAACAGCCCATTCGAGGCCGTGCCCCACCTCCACTTTTACTTCCCGCACCTGCTCAGAAAGGTAGATGATGGCCCCGTTGTTCATGCCAGGCTTTCCAGGCTGGATTTTCCGGATCATGTCGAGAGCAAAAGCTGCGATGCCGCCTTCGCCAGGATCACCCACAGTTACCACAACCAGGTCCAGCCCTAAGCTGGCCTCAAGGGCCCGGATGCTGTCGCCAAGGATCGCCTCCTCCTCCAGGCTAAACAGGTTGCCCAGGTCCTGAACATCCGCCCGGGCAAGACCGGGGTCTGTGGATGCAGGTGCCTCGCTTTCACACCCAGCCAGCAGAAAAGAAAACAAAAAAGCCAGAAAAATGGACAGATTGGTCGGTTTCATCAGTCAGTTCCTTGTGTCTCAAACTTACTTCCAAAAACTAATATTCGGGAGAACTATCAGATCTGTCCTCCCCTCATCCCTGAAAAACGCGATTGTCGCTCTCCTCCGTGTTGCAGGGCTGATTGGAACAGGGAATGTAAGCTCCGCCTCAACTATGCTGGCTGACGAATGCTGAACCTCTGACCTGTTTTTTCCTTACCTTTCCCCTAAAAATTCGCTCATGGCTTCCTTCCAGCACCAGGCCCTCGACCGCTTTCTCCAATACGTCACCATCGACACCCAATCCGATCCCCACTCCCCCACCCAGCCCTCCACCGACAAGCAGAAAAACCTTAGCCGCCTGCTGGTGAAGGAATTACATGAACTGGGAATCTCCTATGCCGAACTGGATGAGCACGGCTACGTCTACGCCACCATCCCCGCCACTGTGGCTCACCCCGTACCGGTCATTTGCTTCTGTTCCCACGTTGATACCTCGCCCGATGCCAGCGGGGCCGGGGTCAACCCCCTCGTTCATGCCAATTACCAGGGCCAGAACCTCGTGCTGCCCGATGATCCGCGCATTGTCATCCGCCTCGCCGAACACCCCGATCTTGCCGGGCAACTGGGCCACGACATCGTGACGGCCTCCGGCACCACCCTCCTCGGTGCCGACAACAAAGCCGGGGTTGCCGCCATCATGGACGCCGCCGCCCATTTCATGGCCCACCCCGAACTGCCCCACGGCACCATCAAAATCCTCTTTACCCCCGACGAAGAAATCGGCAGAGGCGTGAACAAAGTCGACCTCCGTCGGCTCGGCGCGGATTTCGCCTATACCATCGACGGCGAAAAAGTCGGAACCCTGGAAGATGAAACCTTCTCGGCTGACGGAGCCGTGCTCACCTTCCATGGCGTGAGCGCCCACCCCGGCTTCGCCAAAGGCAAGCTCCAAAATTCCCTCAAAATGGCCGGGGCCCTGCTCCACAAACTCCCTTTCCACCTGTCGCCGGAAGGAACCGAAGGCAGAGAAGGCTTCCTCCATCCGGTCGAAGTGAAAGGCCAGGCAGAAGAAGCCAGCATCACCTTCATCCTGCGCGATTTTGACGCCCGCCAGCTTCCCGGCTATGGCGACCTCATCCGTTCTCTCGCAGCTGAGGTATGTGCCGATTTCCCCGGTACTTCTTTTTCCTATATTCAAAAAGAACAGTACCGGAACATGAAACAGGTCTTAGACCAGTATCCGAAAGTGGTTGCGCTGGCTGAGGAGGCCATGAAGCGCGTGGGACTGACGCCGGAAAAAAGATCCATTCGCGGCGGGACCGACGGCAGCCGCCTCTCTTTCATGGGCTTGCCCACAGCCAATCTTTTTGCCGGCGAGCACGCCTTCCACTCCAAATATGAATGGGTATCGCGGCAGGACATGGAAAAAGCCGCTGAAACCATGGTGGAACTGGCCCTCCTCTGGGCTGAAGACGCCAAAGCCTGACCCCCGGATGCACAAAGCCCGGCGCAGGAATGATCCAACGCCGGGCTGAGGTAAATAGATCGCAGCGACTGTTTCACACGAGCATCCGCACGGGGTTTTCCAGCAATTGCTTGAGGGTAACGAGGAACTCGGATCCCTTCATGCCATCCACCACGCGGTGGTCGCAGGAGAGGGTAACCTTCATTACTTTGCCTGGCACCACCTGGCCATTTTTCACAACCGGCTTGTCGAGAATACCCCCGATGGCGAGGATACAGGCGTCGGGCGGGTTGATGATGGCGGTGAATTCTTCGATGCCAAACATGCCCAGGTTCGAGACGGTGAAGGTGTTTCCTTCCCAGTCTTTGGGCTGGAGCTTGCGGTCGCGGGCCTTGGTGGCGAGGTCTTTGGCTTCAGCAGAAATGGCAGCGAGCCCTTTGTGGTTGGCGAAGCGAATAACAGGAACGAGCAAACCTTCGTCGATGGCCACGGCCATGCCGATGTGGACATGCTGGTTATAGCGGATGGTATCACCAAGCCAGGAGGCATTGATGGCGGGGTGCTTTTGCAGGGCAACAGCTACCGCCTTGATGACCATGTCGTTGAACGAAACCTTCACCGGAGACACCTCATTGATCGACTGGCGGGCAGCTACAGCCTGGTCCATGTCGATTTCCATGGTGAGGTAAAAGTGCGGAGCGGTAAACTTGCTCTCGCTGAGGCGGCGGGCAATTGTTTTCCGCATTTGGGAGACTGCTTTCTCCTCAAATTTTTCCTCGCCCATCACAGTGGGCAGGGGCATTGCGGCGGCAGCCGGGGCAGCAGCCTGGCTGGGGACAAAGGTTTCCACATCTCGCTTCACGACGCGGCCATGCTCACCGGAGCCTGCCACCATGGCGATGTCGATGCCTTTATCTTTGGCGAGTGCTTTTGCGAGCGGCGAAGCTTTCACGCGGCCATCGGAAGAAGCTGCTGTAGCTGCAGGAGCCACAGCAACCGGTGCCGGAGCAGCGGGAGCAGGACTTGGCGCAGGAGCTGCCACCGGGGCCGGAGCGGGTTTAGGGGTGGCTGGAGCGGCGGCAGCAGGTTCAGGTGCAGCAGGGGCGCTGGGTGCAGAAGAAAGCAAGCCCGAAATGTCTTCTCCCTGGGCACCGATCACAACCATGAGGTCGCCAACGGGGATCCCTTTCCCTTCGCCGGCACCAACAAACAGGACCGTTCCCTGAAAATCAGACTCCACGTCCATGGTAGCCTTGTCGGTTTCCACTTCAGCGAGCAGGTCTCCCGGTTTCACGGTGTCTCCTACTTTTACGTGCCAGGCGGCGATCACCCCTTCGGTCATGGTGTCGCTAAGGCGGGGCATTTTGATGACTTCTGCCATGAATATATGTCTCTGCGTGTTTTGTTCAGCCCAAAATTAGAGAAAGCTGGGTAAATACGAAACGCAAATACAGCATACGCCCTGCTTTTTCCTAACCGGCCTTTTCTTTAGCGCAGGCGAACCCCCAATTCCAGACCGACTTGAAAAGGCCGTTGCTTTTCTGCGGCCTGCCCGGCGAAGGCAGGATTGACCTGTGTACTGATTTCGGCACCCAGTACCCACTGCAAACGGCTGCCTGCCTGGGCCACATAGCGGGTTTGCAGCGAGAGCCGACTTTGCCAGGGCAACACTTCCAAAATTGGCGACGAAACCGGTGGCTGCGCAGGCAGGTTCTGGCTATTGTTTGTTCCAAGGTCAAATTGAAGAGCCTCCTGCTGGTTCAGGCTTCTGCCGGTGCTGGCCCAGCTTCGAAGCAAGGTCCAGCCAACACCATGTTCCATGTGCCCTTTGCCCAGCGGCTGGATCCAGTAAAGGCTCAGCGGTAAGCCAACTGAGTAATGCTGAAAGGCGGCCGGAGACTGAAACTGAACATTGGAGCTGTCAAGGGCATTTTCAAAACTGGCTACCGGAGCCCACACGAAATCTTCCCCGGTCACATCGCCAAGCACTGCGCGGCCTCCATAGCCAATTTGTGCCAGCAATCCTGCCGACACCCGCCAGCGGGGTGCAACGGCATACCCCAACTCCGAAGTCAGGCCTAGATACCAAATCGGGAACCGCACCGAAGCTACTTGGACCTCTTCCATTTGTGTCTCAAGGCCGCGGTTGGCATAGCCGACAAAATCGGCGCTATAGGATTTGGAGACAAAAATGGTACTCTGAGCAGTTGCAGCATAGGCGGTGGAAAGGCCAAGATCAAGGCTCCATTTACTCCTTCCTGGTAAAATAGAAGGCAAAATCAGTCGTGAGGCTGGCAAAACTGGATGGTGGCCAAGGCTGGTTGCTTCCGCAGGAGCCAACGGGGAGAGCGCCCCGCCAAATTCAGTAGTTGTTGCAGCGGATCCTGGAATAACGGGGTCATAAAAGGCGAGAGCCGGATTTACCTTTGGCTCAACCGACGTCGGCAAGTCAGGCGTGCTGGTGGGTTGTTCCGGCGAAAAGTGACTCTCTTCCTTTGTGCTGATGGCTGAATTACGGGAGGGGATTACCGGCGCTGCCGCTTCCCTGCGGGGGGCAGGCGGCAGTTGAGCGGGGGAGGCAGGCGAAGAACAGGGTTGTTCGGGCGCTGCGGGAACTGGCTCCACCACAATCGCGGCTGGTTGCACGGCGGGCTCAACATTCACCCACAGCAGTCCCATGCCGAGCAGAGAAACAGCCGCCATGGACCACCACATCCAGAGGAGGGGGCGGCGACGCCTGGGCGGAGGAGCGATGCCCGCCCGGATCTGCTCCCAAAGGGCAGGTGGCGGCGCTATCTCGGCCTGAGCAAGGCGCTCGCGGAGTTTTTGTTCGAATTGTTCAGACGACATCCTTGTAAACCTTTTCTTCCATGTAAACCTGTTCTATTCGCTTTCTCAGCAGGCCCCTCGCACGGGTGTACTGGGATCTGGAGGTACTTTCTGTGATGCCCAACTGCTCGCCGATTTCTGCATGGGAAAATCCTTCGATGGCATACAGGTTAAAAATCATGCGATAGCCGTCGGGAAGGCTTTGCACTACTTTGAGGAGGGTTTCCAGCTCCAGGTGATCGAGTGCATTTTCAGTGTGTGAGCTCAGGTGGACCGCCTCGCTGGCATCCTGTTCGAGCAGCTGGTGCTTGTGCTTTCGCAGGTGGTCGATGGCGGTGTTGACAACGATTCGGCGAATCCAGCCTTCGAGCGAGCCGCGGTCGTCGTACCTGGAAATGTTCTGGAACACCTTGATGAAGGCTTCCTGAAGCATGTCGAGGGCGTCGTCGTGCTTGCGGGCATAGCGGTGGCAAACAGCCAGCATGGCAGGCGCGAAGCGGTCATAGAGACAGCGTTGGGCGTGGCTGTCGCCGCGCTTGCATCCTTCCACCAACCCGGTATGGCTGTATTTCTCAGGCACGAACCACGCTCACTTAATCGTTGATTGACCGCACACAAAACGGAGGCACGCAGGGATGTGCTGCATGGGAGGGGAAAAATAATCAATCCCCGCGATCTCACGGAGACTCATTGCCCGGTTGTGTTGCACGGCTGGCGGCGGGGCTGTGATTGGCAGAACCATTATGAGGGGGTGCGACCCTCATCAGGGTTATCTTGAACGGCTTGCACACCCGGTGCTAAGCGACCCTTCTTTTCCTATCCCTGTTCAATCACCACAACTTTGAAAAAAACCGTGTCAAGGTGAGAGAAATCCTGATCGGCGGTCAGGAGTATTGCACCAAGCGCATGAGTTGTCGCAGCGATCCAAAGGTCGTTTTTCCCCATATTTCTCGCGGTAAGCCCTTGGGGTAGAGATAAAGTTGGGTGCTTACCCTGGCTGAAGATATCAATCGCAATGTAGCTTCTGAGCAGCTTATCATTGGGGTCTCCCGCTGTGCCAATGATCGATACCTGACTGAATAATTCGATTAATTCCTTCATTTTCTTTTCACCCCAACCAAGCTTAGCCGCCAACGACAAGATTTCTGCTACTGAAGCAAAGCTTAGATGGGCACGGTTGCCTGGTCCAAAGGGATCAAACACACGGTCAACGAATTGCCAAGTCTCAGACCTGCGAACCAAATGTATGATAAGGCTGGTATCCAGAACGTAGTTCATGCCTCAAGCATTTGAAGCAATTCGTCGACAGACTCATCTCCGGGCCACTGGCCGACTATGGCAGACTTAGCGGCATGGGGATAGGCATAATAGGGCGATAAAGCCTCCTCTGCGGTGAATACCTGAAGGGTTGAAAAGGAAGGCAGGAAACTCGTTGGATCAGAAGCATCGCCGGAGACCCTCATAGTTTGAGCACGATAGGTCTCTGCCAGAGTCAACAACTCTTGCAAGGTTCGATGGTCATCAATCCCCAGCACGGTCAAAATGATTTGCTCCTTCAGCGTCATGAATTCTTCTTTCCTGATCGCGTTATACTTCCTTCCATCTAAAATAGTTAATCTAACCGAATCCCCAAGTAACCCTCATAAGGGTTGGATTCGCTCACCTCTCCCCTACCTCCCCGCCAGATACTTCCCGGCGATTTCGTGCATGTAGGCCAGGGCCGGTTCGAGCTCGTTGGGGATGGTGCCCTCGAGGATGGCTTCGCGGATGTCGTTTTTGATCAGGCCGATTTCCCGGCCTGGTGTGAGCTGGAAGGCTTTCATGATCATTTCGCCGGTAACAGGCGGCTGGAAATTGCGCAGGTTGTCGCGCTCCTCCACTTCCTTGATGCGGGCCTGGAGCTCGTCGTAGTTGCGCAGGAACCGCACCACCTTCCGCTCGTTGCGCGAGGTGATGTCGCAGCGGCAAAACAGCAGCAGGTCGTCGAGGTCCTCGCCTGCTTCCACCACAATCCGCCGGATGGCCGAGTCAGTTACCACCTCCGTCACGAGGGAAATGGGCCGCTGGTGCAGGCGAACGAGCTTCTGGACATAGCGCATCGGGTCGTGAAGAGGCAGCCGGAGCCGCCTGAAAATGACGGGGACCATTTTCGCCCCGCGGTCTTCGTGGCCGTGGAAGGTCCAGCCGGTTTCGGGATGGTAGCGCTTGGTGAGGGGCTTCGCGATGTCATGCAAAATGGCCACCCAGCGCAGCCACAGGTTGTCCGACACCTCTGCCACGTTGTCGAGCACCTGAAGGGTGTGGTAAAAATTGTCTTTATGGCCGCGCCCTTCCATTTCCTCCACCCCACGCATCGCCTCCAGTTCGGGCAAGATGAGCGGCAATAACCGAAGCTCGGAAAGCTTGTTAAATCCCCGGGAAGGTTTGGCGGAGCGAATGATTTTGTTGAGCTCTTCGGCAATGCGCTCTTCGGAAATGATGCTGAGGCGGTCTGTCTGGGTAAAAATGGCCCTTTCGGCAGCTTCATCGATCCGGAAGCCGGGCAACTGAGCAAAAAAACGCACCGCCCGCATCATGCGCAGGGGGTCGTCGGAGAAGGTCACATCGGGCTCAAGCGGGGTTCTGATCAGGCCATTGTTCAGGTCGCGAATGCCGTCAAAGGGGTCGATCAGGCGTCCGAATTCCTCCGGCTGGAGGGACAGCGACAGGGCGTTGATTGTAAAATCGCGGCGAAGCTGGTCGTCGTGGAGGGTTCCGTCCTCCACAAAAGGTTTGCGGCTGCCGCGCTGGTAGCTTTCGCGCCTGGCCCCGACAAATTCCACGACAAAATCGCCGGTTCGGACCATGGCCGTCCCGAAGTTGGCATATACAGCTACCTCCTGGCTGTTGACAGCGGCTGCAAACGCCTCTGCCAGCTGGATGCCGTGGCCTTCTACCACAATGTCAATGTCTTTGCACGGCCTGCCCAGGAGATAATCACGCACAAACCCGCCGATCGCGTAGGAACGGAGGCCCAGGTCCTGGCTCAGGCGGGAAAGCGTCGAAAACAGGGGAAGCTCCAGGGCTTCAGGAAGGTGCATGGATAGAAAGAAATTGGGTGGAAGCGTTACGGGAAAGGCCTGTTTGATAAATCGAACCGGCGCAAGTTACTCCTAAACCCAAAAATCTCAACACATCGGGGAATCCTGTATCTTGCACCTTAGACCAAACGGGCAAAAAGCCTGATCCATGAAAAACAAAGAATGTTCACATGGCAGTTCCAGGCAGCAACTTGCTGCTTCCTACTTAGGCGACTAATGTTGGGTTAATGAAAATCACCAAAGAACGCATTGGCCTGGTCCTGGGACCGGCACTGTTTGTCCTGTTTGCTTTTGTCCTGCCCATGGACAGCATGGAGCCCGTAGCGGCACGCACCCTGGGTGCTGTGCTTTGGATCGCCACCTGGTGGGTCACAGAGGCCATTCCCATGCCTGTCACCTCCCTGCTTCCGCTGGCGCTCTTTCCGCTGCTGGGATCGGTGGGCATCAAAGACATGGGCTCGGCCTATGCCGAGGAGATGATTTTTTTGTTCATGGGAGGCTTTATCCTGGCCCTTGCATTGGAAAAATGGAACCTTCACAAGCGCATTTCCCTCAACATCATTCTGCTGGTGGGCACCAACACCCGGCGCATTGTGCTGGGCTTTATGCTGGCCACGGGCTTTTTGTCGATGTGGATTTCCAACACAGCCACCGCCCTCATGATGCTGCCCATCGGGCTGGCTTTGTTGAGGCACATGGGCGCGGATTCGGAAGAAGGTCAGCCCTTCGGCAAGGCCCTGCTCCTTGGAATTGCCTACTCCGCCTCCATCGGGGGCATGGCCACCATCGTGGGAACACCCACCAATGCCATTTTCATCAAAGCGGTCGAGACCCAATACAAAGCGACAATTGCCTTCGACCAATGGATGTTGTTTGGGATGCCCATCAGCATTGCCTTGTTGTTCATTAGCTGGTGGTACCTCGTGAGGGTTGCTCAACCCTTGCCCGCCAAAACAGCCTCCTCAAGCCGGGCCGACCTTCAGGAGCAGGTAAAAGCCCTTGGCAACATGAGCTGGGAGGAAAAATGGGTATCGGCCATTTTTGGACTGGTGGCCCTGGCGTGGATCAGCAGGTCGTATCTGCTCAAGCCTTTCATTCCTGGCATCAACGACACCATCATCGTGCTGCTGGGCATTCTGCCCTTGTTCATCATTCCCTCCAAAACAAAGCCCGGCAAATTAATGGATTGGGAAACAGCCAGGCAGTTGCCATGGGGCATTTTGCTGCTCTTCGGCGGTGCTTTTGCCTTTGCCATGGCCTTTGAACAATCGGGCCTCGGCACATGGATGGCCGGGCAGTTTACTTCTATTGGCCAGCTGCCCCTCTGGCTGGTGCTGCTGTTACTGATCGGGTTCACCAATTTTCTCACAGAAATAACCCAGAATGTGGCCACAGTGACCCTGCTCATGCCCGTGATCGCTACCCTGGCTCCGGAGATTGGGTTGCACCCCTTCGGGCTGATGGCAGGAACAGCTATTTCAGCCAGTTGCGCCTTCATGCTCCCCATGGCCACCGGCCCCAATGCAATCGTGTTTGGGTATGGCTACCTCAAAATCGGAGACATGGCCCGTGCCGGCTTTGCCCTTAACCTTATTTCCATTGCCCTGATTACTGCGATTGCCTACTGGCTCCTTCCATTAGCCTGGGACTTTGACCCGACCCAGTTTCCCCTCGAGTGGGTGCGGTTTGGGTTGCCGGACCAGTGATGACAGTGAAAGCCGGGATAGCATGGAGGTAAACCGATCGGCAGTTCAATAAGGATACTGCTGATCTGTACCCTTCCGAACCTTACAATCTGAAAGATTTTCAAGTAATCGAATAATACAAATCTTGTCTGGCATGCGATTGTTGTAGTCAGGTGATCCCTTCCTGTCTGCAAGCCTGTTGGGGTGACCTGATCATGTTTCACCTACCACCAGTTCGCACACATGTCTAAGAACAACAATCGGCTTTCTTCCCGGCAGTCAACCTTTACCTTGCTGATGAAGGTTGCTGGCATCATTGGTGCCACGGCCCTGATCGCAGCAGCGCTGTTTTTCTCCATCGAAGGCATCGAGGATGATGACGACGATGCCGAAGGCTGCGAAAGCTGCACCATCACCATCACCGGAACCAGCAGCACCAACTACACCCTCACAAACGGGGCTGTTTTCTGCGTGCAGGCAGGTGCCACCTATTCCGGAAACATTCAGCGAAACAACGGAAACGACGAGGTGCTCATCTGCAACCATGGCACCATTTCAGGGTCTTCGATGTCATTCAACAAAGGAGACAACACCATTGAAAACCACGGCACCATGACCAATGTGACCGTTCAGTTTAACTCTTCGACCGACGAAAACCAGTTCAACAACCACGCGGGTGCTTCGGCCACGTTCAGCACGCTGAACCTGTACACCAGCGACACCGAGTTCCACAACTACGGCAGCGTCACGACCGGAAGCGTTATTCTCAGTTCGGGAGCTACTTTCCGCAACCACACAACCGGCGAGGTGAATTCCGGAAATGTGGAAGCCAACAGCAACACTGAATACCGCAACGAAGGCACGTGGACCGTAACAGGCAATTTGCAGGTAAACAGCAACGGGGAATTTAACAGCGAAGGCGACCTGTCTGTGAGTGGCAATCTGGAGAACAACAACGATTTCGAGAGCAGCGGCACCCTGAGTGTAGGAGGCAATTTCACCATCAATTCCAGTGCAGAGACAGATCTTTCGGGTACGGCTTCGATCGGGGGCAACCTCACAGTAAACAAAGACCTGGTACAATCGGGCCTGCTGACAATCGGAGGCAACATGACGGTAAACGGTTCGGGCGATGTTGAGATTGGCGGGAATGTATTTGTGGACGGAAGCCTTACCAACGGGGGCGACATTCACGGCCAAGATATTTCCACCGGCCTGTACGGAACGATTCAGGTTGACGGAGTGACCACCCAATATGGCGGCGGCAGCCTGAACGACAACCTTGATTTGTGCGACACGGGCCGGCCTGCCGGAGGCATGGACACCAACTGGGGCAGCGCAGACCCAACAGTGACCTACTGCGTGCATACCGCTGCCAGCCTTCCGGTGGAATGGCTCAGCTTTGAAGCTCAGCCCGGTCCGCAGGGCGTGGAGCTGTTCTGGATGACGGCAGTGGAGTCCAACAACGACTTTTTCACCGTAGAGCGCAGCGCAGAGAGCGTTGGGTTTGCCCCGATCCTTGTTGTGGACGGCGCAGGCAACTCAGATATGCCGGTTGAGTACCGCATTACCGACCCCACCCCGCCATCGGGCAGGTTGTCTTATCGCATTCGCCAAACTGATTTTGACGGCAAAACCTCCTTTTCCAACCAGGTGGAAGTAACCTTTGAAGTGGAAGAAGCCTCGCTGCGGGTGTATCCCAACCCGGCGAGAGACGTGCTAAATGTGGACTTGCTGTCGAACAAACAAGAGACTGTAAACATCCGCATTCTGAACCTCCAGGGACAGGAAATGCAGGCAGAGCGCGTGGAAGTGCAGGCGGGCAAAACCAACTGGCAAGGCCAGATCGGCAGCATGGCAGCAGGCATGTACCTGCTTCAGGTGCTGCGCAGCGGTTCATCAAAACCCGAAACGGTGAGGTTTGTGAAGCTGTAACAAGATCACACTCCGGAGCAAATGGCCTGGCTTGTTGCCGGGCCATTTGCTGTTTACCCGGCATGAAACACGGGCAGGTGAAACTTGAACACCGCCCCAGAAGGAAAGCGGTTTTCTACTCTGATGGCCGATTGATGCAGCTCCAGAATTTTTTTTACAATGGCAAGACCCAGTCCGGCTGCAGCCAGCGGGTTTTGCGGCTCAGCTTTTTTGTAGCGCTCAAAAATAAGGTGTTTGTCGGCTTCGGGAACCCCGGCACCCGAATCAGCCACACTGATTTCCACCAGATCCTGGCTTGTGCGCAGCTCAATGTTGATCTGCCCACCCTCCGGGGTAAACTTCAGGGCATTGTCCAGCAAATTTTGAAAAACACGCTCCACCAGCCCCAGATCGGCATAAATCAAGGGCAAATTCTCCACCCCAACAGCCTGAAGGGAAATGCTTTTCTTCCAGGCCAGAACCTGGTAGCGGGCCACCACATCCTGCACCAGTTCCCCGATGAAAAAGGGCTCTTTGTTGGGCTCGATTTGCAATGACTCCAGCTGAGAATATTCAAACAGCTGAGAGATCAGCCTGGAAAGCCGCTCTGTGCTGGTTGACAAAATGTCGAGGTAGGCCTTTCTTTCTTCTGCCGAGAGGCCTTCTCCCTTCATGAGCAGGGTTTCTACGTAGCCGCGGGTGATGGACAAAGGCGTTCTGAGGTCGTGGGAAACATTGGCAATGAGCTCTTTGCGGAGGCGCTCCACAGACTGCACCTTCTCGAAACTTTCCATGATCCTGTCGGCCATCTGGTTAAAGGTTTGCCCGAGCAAATCAAGTTCGCCAGGCAGGCTTTGATGGACCCTTGCCTGGTGGTCGCCATCCCGAAAGCGAAGCACAACTGCCACGAGGCTCCTCAGGTTGCGGGTGAGGAGCCACAAAGCCAGCAGGCCAATGAGCAAGGCCACAAGCAGGGTGAGCAGAAACAGTTTTGATCCCAGGCCAAGCATAAAGCTCCCAAACAGAGAGCTGGTAACTTCCGATTGAACTTCACTGGCGAGGATGATGTATACATAGCCCATCCAAACGCCGTTTTCTTCGATTTTTGCTACCGAAAAAATATTGGGAACACCGGGTGCCCGGGGATCATCGCCGAGGACAAACTGATCGGGCTGCGCTAAAAAGGCCTGGATGGGTTCTGTCCGGACTGCCTCCAGCAGGATTTTTTTGTAGGGTGCCACATAGGTGATGATCCTTCCCAGGGTATCGAGCAAATAGACCTCGACGCTCGGGTTGATGATCATCATCGAATGCATGATCTTTTGGACAGCCACGGTGTCCACTTCACCATTCACAAGCGGGCTCACCTCCTTAACAGTGTGGGAGGCGAGGTTTCCATACAAGCGCTGGTTTTCTTCCTGCAAAAAGCGGCGGGCAGTGAAATGGGTGATGGTGAGATAACCAGCTCCCAACGCCAGCAAAAGCAAAAGCAAGCCCGAGGAAATCCGCCAGTAAAGGGTGTTGGTGAACTTAATCATGTTGGGTAAGAAAAGGAAAACTGCAAGCCGAATGTTGGGTAAAAACACTGATAATCAAAATCTTACATCTTCACTAAACCGATAGCCGATTCCCCATGTGGTGAGAATAAAGGCAGGGTTGTTCATATCGGGTTCGATTTTGTTGCGCAGCCGGTTAATGTGTGCATTGACTGTGTGGGCCATGCCGTCGTAGTCGTAGCCCCAGATCAGGTTGAGAATTTGCTCGCGGCTGTAAGATCGGCCGGGATGAGAGGCCAGCAAGTGCAGCAATTCAAATTCTTTGGGCGACAATTCTATTCTCTGGCCGTGCAGCGAGACTTTGTGCATGTCTGGTTCAATGAGCAGCGGGCCAAATTTCATGGCCCTGGAACTCACCTGGGGAAGGCTGCCCTCGCCCATGCGCTGCTGACGACGAAGCAGAGCCTTCACCCTGGCAAGAAACTCCCGGATCCCGAAGGGTTTGGTCAGGTAGTCGTCGGCGCCCATTTCCAGCCCCAGGACCTTGTCGATTTCCTCAGAGCGGGCGGTGAGCATGAGAATGGGGGTATGCACCTCAGCGGCCCGCAATCTTCGGCACACTTCAATGCCATCCAGCCCGGGCAGCATCAGGTCCAGGATGATGAGGTCAAAGGCTTCCTGCATCGCGGCCTGGAGGCCGTCATAGCCATTGGTTACCCGCGTTGATGCCAGGCCCATGTCCTTCAGGTGCAAAGCAAGTAGTTCTGCGATGTCTTTGGCATCCTCCACGATGAGGACGGTATTACTTCTCTCCGATTGCATGCCCGAAGGTTGATCGAATTGTTCACAAAATCATCACAAGGCTATACGGCAATGTCACGCGGCAGCAACAGCCCGCCCCCGCAGTTGCCCGTTTTTTCCTTTCCTGTGCCTGTTCAGGCAAATTCCGGAAATTTTTTCCTGCCCGACAAATTCCAAATGCCTCATTGTCAATTTTTTACCCCACTGCCATCCTCCGTTTTTCTTTTGTCATGCCCGCGTGAGCTTCCTGTGAACTTCCGGGCCTTGCTTTGAGGCAGTCAATTAACAATCTGTTTCACTCCATCAAGTTCACTGCAATGAAAAGCATCAAGCCATTTTTCGCCCTCTTCGCCTTTGTTCTCCTGCTGAGTGCCTGCAAAGAGGAAGTAATCATCGACCCGACCCAGCCTCAGGGGACATTCAGTGTGACCCGCAGCGGCAATTTTGTTGCTCAAAACGGCACCGGCAGCATGGGCATTGCCGAGTTGGGAACCGACGAGGAAGGCAGCCAGTTCCTTCGTTTTGGCGACAGCTTCACCACCAATTTCGCTACGGGAACGGTAACTGTGTACCTCTCCACCAGCGAAACCTTCACCCCGGACCCTGCCAACGGCAACCCTGCCCTGCGCCTGCTCGGCGTGACCCGGGCTGCTGGTGAGCAGTATTTTGAGGTAGCCCCGGCAGCCGGAGGCAATTTCACCCACGTGATTCTGTGGTGTGCCAGCGCTAATGTTCCATTCGGCTTTGCTTCCCTGCAATAAGCTGGTTGTTTGTGTAACACAGGGCCCGGATTCGTTCCGGGCCTTTTTCCTTCCTCAACTTTTTGCCACATGAACTTTTTCAAACTAGCAGGTTTTATGCTATTGCTTTCATCTGCCAGTGTGCTGCAAGCGCAAAGTGGCTGGGTAAAAGAAAAAGGCAAGGCATTTGTCAAAAGCGACTGGGTCTTTTTCCGGGGCAGTACCTACTACAATCCCGAGGAAGTGGCCCTCACCACGACGCCATTTACCCAGGCCACCTGGCATGTTTATGGGGAATACGGCCTTGGCCACCGCATGGCGCTTCAGGTGTATGCACCCCTGCTGAGGTGGAACCAGTTTGCCACCACGAGTCCGGCAATTGGGCAGGGCGACCTCAAAATCGAGTGGAAATGGGCGATTTTGCAGGGGAAAACGCCACTTTCCCTGGCCATTGCGCCCGAGCTGCCTACTGGCCGTGCCATGGCCTTTGCCCGCAACCTCGAGATCCCGGGCGACGGCATCTTTCTGCCTACGGGCGACGGCGAGTTCAACATTTGGACCACCCTGGCAGCATCCCGGAGCTTTGGCAGGTTTTATGCCTCCGCTTTTGCCGCGTTCAACCTTCGCACCCGTTACCAGGGCCTGGCTTTCCGGCATCAGGTGCAGGCTGGGGCTGAATGGGGCGGAAAAATAACGCCGGCCCTGTGGTTTCAAATGAAAGCCAGGGTCCAGGAAAGCCTCGGGCCAGGCCGCCATCCGGAACTCGGCTTCGTGCGGGGCGATGCCACAGCCTACACGGGTGCGAGCCTTGGCTTTTGGTATGAATTCAACAGCGTATGGGGCATCTCTGTTGAGGCAGGAGGGTTTTTCCCCGGACTGGTTCCCCTGCGAAACCTGTATGTAGCGCCTTCCTACGCCGCTGGCATCACCTGGCAGCTTCAATAGGTCAAAGCCTTTTTGTCAAATGGAATGCCCCCCCTAGCCCCGGATCGGCACAGCCAGCGATACCTTCGTTCCTTTTCCCTCCTGGCTGGTCATCCAGATTCTGCCGTTGAGCATCTCTGTCCAGAGCTTCACCAAATGCAGGCCAAAGCCCTTACCCGATCGCTTGGAGTGGAATTTGCGGTACAGCTCAAAAGGACTGTCTTCCTTGCCCTCAATGTTTACCCCGATTCCGTTGTCTTCGACGTGCAGCCACACCTTGCCATGCTTGCATTCGGTGGAAACATGGATTTCGAGGGGGCGGCGCTCGTCCCGAAATCGGATGGCATTGTTGAGCAGTTCAATGAGAATGCCCTGGATGTTCTCTTTCACCCCAAACACGGTTTTGGCTGCGGAAAAATCGACGTGCAAACTGGCCCTGGCCTCCATCATCCGCTGACTCATGTCCATGGTGATGGGGCGCAGCAGGCTTTGCCATTCATGGAGCTCAGGAATTCCGCTGATGATGTTTTCCATGTTGAGCAACTGGGTCATCTCATGGATGGCCTTGTCCAGTTCTGCCGAGCTATCCTGCAAGATCATCCTTTGCTGTTCAGAAGGAATCTCGACATTGTTGAGCATGAGGGTAAGGATTCCCTGCAGTTGCGCCACGGGCACCCGCAGGCGATGCGACAGCGTTGCCGAGAACTCCTTTAGCACCTGCTGCTTTTGCAACAATTTCTGGATAAGAGATTCCTGCATGGCGGCCAGTTCCCGCTCAATCGTTACCTCTTGCAGGAGACCTGCGAGGTATTCCGTTTCCCCGTTTTCTCCTCGCTGCACCTCCGAAATGGTGAGGATGAAACTGCGCTTGGAGCCATCCTCAAGCTCTACTCCATACTCTGTGGACAAAGGAATCATTTCCTCGGTCATGGTTTGGAGGAGAAATTTCAGGTCAAAACGCGTTTCCTCTTTCATAAAAGGAAAGGGGAAAACAGGATCGGGCAGATAGGTAAAGGCCAGATTGTGCATCCGATAAAACCGGTGTGACCAGTGTGCCACACCCTGCCTGCGATTCCATACCCAGGTAGCAAAATTAGATTTCTGGGTGGCCATGCGCTCGAGGTGTTCAGGAATCCTTTCCCGGGTGGCGAGCAGTTCGTTCAGGTGAAAATAATGGTACACCAGGCCATTGTTGCCCTGCTGGTTGTGATAAGCCCGCCAGGTGAGCCGGGAAACAATGCCTTCTCTTTTCTGGGACGAAGGCAGCACCACCTGTGCTACCTCTTCCACCCAGCCATCGGTGAACAGCCGGTTCCAGGCCTCCTGGATCCGAAGCCTGTCGGCTGGCAGATAGGATTGTTCCCACCAGCGGGCGAAGTCGGGCCGGTGAGCAGAATCCACCCCGAGCAGGTCATAGAGCGCCTGAGAGGCAAACCAGCAGTGCGTGCCGTCGAGGTTGGTGATACAAACTGGAAAAGGAAAATGGCGCAGCAGGCGATCCAGCATGAGGTAGGGGCCGGTATTGTCAGGACTCCCCTGGCCATGCTCCGCTGGCAACTCTCCCTGATGATGCCAGAGAGCAGCCTTTTGCCGGGAAATTAATTCCACGCTGGACAACTGAACCAGGAGGAGCGGGTCGGGTTCTGGCGAGGCAGCAGAAAGATGCAACTGGCAGGAAAACAACTGAGTTCCCTGTGCATTGGCCAACCAGGCTGGCCATTGGCTGGGCTTGGTGGCCACGAGGCCGTCCCAGTCTTCCTGATGAAATTGGCCCTGAAACAGCAATTGCGACAGGCTTGGTGCATCCTGGTGTTGCTTGCCCTGCAAGCCCAGCCAGCCAGCTGCCGCGCTGTTGGCGGCCACAAGCTTGCCGTTGGCCGGATGGCACAGCAAGGAGGGGAGAGGAAGCAGATCCAGCCAAAACAGAGAGCCCGGTTGGTGGGTCCGTTCGGCAGATGTGTCCAGAGATCCAGATTTTGAACTGAACAACAGAATGGCTGCAGTCAAACCTGTGTCTGGCAGAAAGGCGTCCCAGCCAAACAAATGCAAGCCGACTGCAACGGCCAGCAAAAAGTACAATCCGGGCACAAAGCTTATCAGAGCAATGATTGCAGAAAAGAGCAGGGAAAGAACGGATGGACGTTCTAAATACATAAATATCGGTAGGCCGAAAGGTTTAACGAATTGCAATCATTTGATTCAGCCAAGGACCTTCAATCTACCAAATACCGTTCTCTTTCACTCACCGGTTGTTGCATTTTCACCAAAAACGAATGGATTTCCTTATCTTCGTTAAGGCGATCCTGATCCCTTTCAGATACTCCTATGCCAACTCCATTTTCCTCTCCAGACCACGGCTCCGAGCTGCTGCCATCTCAGCCAGACCAGCAGCGAGCGGTGGCAGAACGAGCGCCAACGCAACAAGAAGAGCGTCTCTGCCCCAACTGCGGAAAAAAAGGTAAACCGAAATGGAAATTTTGCCCGTCCTGTGGCCAGAGAACCGGCATCAGCCGCCTTCGCCTCCGAACTCTTATCAGCGACGCACTCAGGGAGGAATTCCACCTCAACGGCAAAACCCTGCTCAGCCTCCGGCTGCTGGCGCTGGCACCCGGGCAGCTGACCCAGGCCTACCTTGCCGGCATGCGAAAATCGCTGCTGAGCCCTGTGAAGCTGTTCTTATGGGCAGGCTTTCTCCTCCTGGCTGTAATGATCCCGATCATCGGACAGCTGGAAGTGACCGTGAAAGGTGCGGAAGACTTCAGCAAAGGCTTCCAGGAAGGGGCTAAGTTGAGCCAGGTTGACCTCCCTCCTGACTCCAGCCAGGCTCTGCCGCCTGTTTTTCAAATGGACAGCAGCACCCGGGAGCAGGTCTTCGGCAGCGAACAGGACACTGCCTCTGGTAGCCTGAGCCGCTGGAAAGCCTACAGAAAGGAGCGTCTGAAAAAAGCAGTTGAACTGGCCAACCAGGACCCTGCCGCATTTTTGCAGCATTCAATCAGCAACTTTCCCTACGTCCTGATCACCATTCTGCCCTTCTTTTCCCTCCTCTTTACCCTGGCCTACCACCGCAGGGGCCTTCGTTTCCTGGATCACCTCATCTTTTTACTGAACCAGCACTCCCTTCTCTTCCTCGTTCTGGCGGCAGCCATTGGCCTTTTCCATCTGGGGCTGTCTTCAGCGGCTACTACCAACGTTCTGAAAGGGGCATTCTTCCTTTTGGTGGTTCACAACCTGCTGGCTTTCAAGCGGGTGTATGGTCATTCCTGGGCAGGGACCATTTTTATCGGCGGCTTAATCGGCTTTTTGTACCTGCTCACAGCCCCTGTTATCATGCTGATCATCAGCATTTTAGTAGGACTCCTTTCCTAATTTTTTGGTGCATTCACTGGCCCCCGCGACCGGGCCATAAACAGCACCCAGGCCATCAGCATACTGGCTGATGCGAGCCACAGGGGAGAAGAAAGCGAATAAGACAGCACCGCGCCTCCCAAAAACGGCGGCAGCATCTGGGCCAGCGACTGCACCGATTGCTGCATTCCGAGGGTTTGCCCCTGGATTTCAGGTGGCGCAAGGTTCGAGACTGTTGCCGTGAGGTTTGGGTTGATCAGGCCCTGGTTAATGGCTACCAGCGGCATGAGCACATACAATCCCCATGCTTTGTCGGGAATCAGGAGCAGCAAAAAAGCAATAGACAGGGCAAGCAGGCAAATGCGCAAAATGGCTGCAGGAGCCGCCCTGCCAGATAGATAGCGAACCAGCAGGCCCTGGGTGAGCACAATCACGAAGCCGATATAGCCGAAAATGTAGCCAATGTCGGATTGACCAAAATCAAATTTGCGAATGAGAAACACCTGGATGAACTGGGTGAAAAAGGTGAACCCAAACACCACAAAAAACACCACCATGAAAATAGAACTCAGGGCCGGATTGGAGAAGGCGCGCTGCAGGTTGTCAATGTTGGTGGACAGGGTAATGGTCATGCCGGGTTGCGGATGGAGGTTTGTTTCCCGAAACAACAACCTGACCATCACGATATTGACCACCACGAGGATTGCAGAGACCAAAAATGGCGTCACAAAGCTGAACCAGGAAACTAGTTCACTATCCGACAACACCCCGCCCATCACCGGCCCGATGACGAAGCCCAGGCCAAAGGCAGCCCCTACCAGCCCGAAATTTTTTGCCTTGTCTTCGGGGCGGCTCACATCGGCGATGGCCGAATAAATGACCGACAAATTGCCGGCTGAAAAGCCTTGAATTGCCCTGCCCAGCAGCAGCAAAGGCAGGCTCGACAACCAGATCGAGGCGGCGATCACAAGGTAGGCTAGCAGGGTGCCAGACAAAGTGAGGTATAGGACCGGTTTGCGGCCATACTTGTCGGAGGCGGCTCCCAGCATGGGCGCACCCACAAACTGGAACAAAGAAAACATCCCGATTACCAGGCCATAGAGCAGGTTTCGGGTGTTTTCCGCGACTGAAGGGCCCAGCAAATCGTTGCTTTCGATGAGCAGCGGGGCGAGAATCGGGATGATGAGGGTTACCCCCAGCATGTCGAGAAAAACAGTGAGAATAATGGTAGGAAGCACCCTGGCTCCCTGCTGGGCAGGCTGGTTCATAACAACAGGCAGATTCTGGCTGAATGAGTCGCCGCCAAAGGTAGGATCAATTTGGCAGTGAACAAGGCTTCGCCGAATTGGTTTGTAGGAAGGCATTCGGAAAAACCGGAACATTCTGTCAAATTTGTTCGGCATCCCAATCTGCTTTCCCCGTGACCCACATTCCCTTTCCGACGCAAGCAGCGCTATTCGAACGGATCAAAGAAATCCACCCGGAAGTAAACCTGGCACGGGAGATTTCCACCTTGCTCAAAACGGGGCTGGATGCCTCCTACCGCCGCATCAGGGGCGAAACTGTGCTGGATGTGGAGCAGCTTCGGATCATTGCGCAGCATTTTCGCCTCTCCCTCGACAGTGTCATCTTCGCCAACGAGCCGGGATCTGTTACCTTTCGTTCCTCCAGCCTGGCCCAGCGAAATCTTCCCCGCCACACGTATTTCGACAACCTCCTTTCCCTTCTCCGCCATTTGCGCGAACGAAAAGCCTCGGAGATCATCATCACCAACAAAGACCTGCCCACCTTTCAACTGTTCCAGTTTCCAAAACTGCTGCGCTTCAAGCTGTTTTTCTGGCAAAAAACAATGTTTGACGATCCCTCCCTCACTTACTCACGGTTTTCCCTGGCCAGCACCGACTCCGACACCAACCGCATCCTGCACATTTGCCAGAAAATCGCCCGGGAATATGCCCAGATCGACTCCACTGAAGTGTGGAACGCCGACATGAGCACAGGACTCGCCCGGCAAATCCGATATTACCTCGATACCGGCCTCTTTGAACAACCCGGTGAGGCCCTGCTCCTCCTCGACGAGGCCGAAGCCATGTTTCAGGCCCTCAACCTCATGGCCCAGCAGGGGGAAAAGCAACTGGTAAACAACCCTTCCTTTCGCGGCGGCAGCTACCAGATTTTTCACAACGACCTCATTGTCAACGATAACGTTATGACGGCTCAGGTCGAAGACCGACTCCTCACTTTCCATGTTTACAACTCCATCGAATACATTCAAACTGCCCATAAAGGCTATAGCGAACATGTCCGGCTCTGGCTGGAGAACCTTCCCAAACGCTCCGACCAGATTTCACAAGTCTCGGAGCGGCAGCGAAGCCGGTTTTTCTTCAAGGTGATTCAGCCCATTGAGCAACTCCGCACGGATATCCAAAACAGTTCCACCAAGGCGAATACTTAGCCTCTGGCCTTCGGTTTCACTTTTTCGAGTACCAGCGCCATCCGTATGTCGTCGTACCCAACACTCCCATGAAGGTGCTCAAAATAGGCCTTCAGCGGCTGATCGGTGCCCAGCAAGGCAAACACCTGCCGAAGGATTTCCAGGCTCCCCGGCTTCATGAGGCTGGCAAGGTCGAGGTCGTAGCCTTCTTCAAAGAGCCCTGCCAGATGCCCGCTGATGGTGGAAGGTTGCGCCTGCCGTTTCTGGGCAATGGTGGCAATGTCCCAGCCCTGCAAGTAACAGGCAAGGGTCACTTTTGGCGAAACTCCCTTGGGAAACTGGCCTTCATGCCCGGTTTGCCTGATCAAAAACTGCTGAATCAGGCGCAAAAGATCCGGGCCGTACTTGGCCTGCTTGGCCTTGCCCAGGCCCTCCACCTCATCGAGGTCATCGGGCACGAGGGGTAGCCGCTGCACGAGCTGTTCGAGGGTGAGGTCGGAGATCACATAATAAGGACGAAGGCCTTCCCGTGCGGCAGTTTGGAGGCGAAAATCGCGGAGCGCATCCTCGAGGGGCTTGAAAAAGCGGTCTTTGGCGGTGCCAACGGGCGTTGCCGCGGGCACGGGAGCGCTGTCTGCCGGTTTCACCACCTGGATTTTGCGCTGCCCAAGCAGCACTTCCTTTCCCGCCCCGGTGATGGTGAGGGCATTTCCGTGTTCGTAGGCGATGTCAAGCAGGCCGAGGTGCAAAAACTGGTGAAGATAGGCCTGCCAGTCTTTGGCTGGCACATCGCGGCCCGCGCCATAGGTTTTGATTTCGTGAAACTGCCTGGCCAGCAGGTCTTTTCGCTGCGATCCCCGCAGGATGTCAATCAGCATCTGGATACCCACCTGTTGCTGGGTGCGGGCCACGGCAGAGAGTGCTTTTTGCGCCAGAACGGTGCCATCAAATGAGGCGGGCGGCGATTCACAGGTGTCGCAGTGGCCGCAGTCGGCCTCGAGTTCTTCGCCGAAGTAGCGCAGCAAAATTCGCCTGCGACACATTTGCGCCTGTGCAAACTGGAACATCCGCTCCAGTTTGGCTTCCATTACCTCTGCCTGGCCACTTTCTTCCAGGAACTGCCGGTGCTGAATTACATCGGCATAGCTGAAAAACAGCAGTGCCTCCGAAGGAAGCCCGTCACGCCCCGCTCTTCCGATTTCCTGATAGTAGCTTTCGAGGTTTTTGGGCAAATTGTAGTGAACCACCCAGCGCACATTCGGCTTGTCGATGCCCATGCCGAAGGCCACGGTGGCGCACATGATGTCGAGCTTGTCGTTCAAAAAATCATCCTGAACCCGGTAGCGGGCTTGGGGCGTCATGCCGGCATGGTAAAAAGCGACTGAAAAACCCTGGGCTTTCAGCTTTTGAGCGAGCGACTCGGTGGATTTGCGGCTGATGCAATAGACGATGCCAGCCTGGCCAGGGCGCTTGCGCACAAACTGCACGATGTGCTGAATGCGGTCCTGGCCGGGCACTACTTTGAGGTGAATGTTGGGCCGGTCGAAGGAGGCAAGGAACCCCTGCGGATTCCGGAGGGAAAGGCGCTCGGAAATGTCCTGGCGGGTGAGCCGGTCGGCTGTAGCGGTGAGGGCAATCATAGGAGCGTCGGGGAGCACGCGCCTGATTTCGCCGAGGCGGGAATATTCTGGCCGGAAATCGTGGCCCCACTGGCTGATGCAATGGGCTTCATCCACCGCGATGAGGTTCACCTTCACCCTGCTCAGCAGGCGGGTTGTGTCTTCAGTGAGCAGCCTTTCCGGAGATACATACAACAGCCGGATTTCAGCAAGCAGGAGTTCTTCGACAAGGGCCTGCTGCTCGCTGAGGCTTTGGGAACTATTGAGGAAAGCCGCAGCTATTCCATTGGATTTGAGCGCCGAAACCTGATCCTGCATCAGGGAAATGAGCGGTGAAATGACAAGGGTGAGGCCCGGCTGAAGGAGTGCTGGCACCTGATAACAAATAGATTTCCCGCCGCCTGTCGGCATCACCACCAGGCAGTCTTTTCCGCCCGCCACCGCCTCGATGATCTCGAGCTGAAGCGGGCGAAAGTGCTGATAGCCGAAGTGTCGGCGCAGAATGAGGACAGGATCTTCGTGTTTCATCTTCCTGAGCGAAGGTACAAAAGCCGAAAGGTGTTTTGCGAAAAAAGAGAAGGAAAAAACTTGCCCCAGCAAGCGTTTTAACGAACTTCGCCGTCTGGTTACCGTTGTAGGCGGTTTGATTTCCCTAACAAAATTTTACATCATGAGGCGTCTGTGGAGTTTAGGCCTGTTGTGGGGCTGGCTGAGTCTTGGCAGTGTGCAAGGCCAGACGATGGTGTATGACGCCATGTTTTATGGTGAAAAAGTAGGCACCATGACGGTGAACCGGCACTTATCGGGCAATCAATCAGAGATCCGGGCGGAGACCCATCTCGCCATTCGGGTGCTCGTTCAAACTGACCTGAAAGTGATCTACCACAGTGTGTTTCAGGACGGTAAGCTGCTGCGATCCAGCACCGAAAACCAGCGAGATGGCCGCGTGATTGCCAACAGCAAAGGTTGGCAGGAGGGAGGAAACTACCATTTCACACGGGATGGCCAGCAAAAATCCTATTCGCAGCCAATCGTTCATTCTGCCACCAGCATGTTTTTCCTTGAACCACGGGGCGTTTCAAAAGTGTTTTCTGAGCGAATCGGCGAATATGTGCCCCTTGAACGCCAGGCCGATGGCCGCTATGCCCTCAAACTTCCCACGGGCGACATCAACTACTACACCTACCGCAACAACCAGCTCACCGAAATCGAAATTAATTACGGCTGGTTCTCCATGACCTACGTTTTGCGGCAAACACCCCGTTAGGCTTAAAAGAGAAGCGTCAGGACACCGACAGATCTGTTGCTTCCTCGTTTTTGCAGGTTGTGCCGGGAAAAGGAATTTACTTATTTAACAGCCAGCTTTTTCAGACGTTTTGCCACCTTTCCCATGACACCTTTTCACCTCGACGCAGAACAGATTCCGGCTCTCGAACAATTTCTGCGCGAAAAGCACTGGATCGCCCCCGCTGAGAGCCTGCTTTCTGCCAAAAAACCCGGCGAGGGCAATATGAATTATACCCTTCGCATTCGAACCAGCTTCAGGTCCTTTATCCTCAAGCAATCCCGCGCCTACGTCGAAAAATATCCCAGTATCCCGGCCCCCAGAGAACGCGTTGTGGTGGAAGGGCACTTCTATGAGCTGATCCAGCAAATTCCCGAATTGCGCGCGGCTACGCCCGAGATGACGTTTCTTGACGAAGAAAACGCCATGATGATGCTGGAGGATCTGGGCGAATCAAGCGATTTCAGCTTCCTCTACCGCTCCGACAAACAAATCAAGCCAGGGGAAATCGAAGAGATCATGGGGTTCCTCTCTTTGCTGCACCGGCAAATTACCCCGGACCACGCAGGGACTTTCGATTTCAGCAACCGCGCCATGCGGGAATTGAACGCCGAGCACATTTTCCGCTATCCTTTGCTGGTGGAAAACGGATTTAACCTCGACCAGGTAACGCCAGGCTTGCAAGATTTGGCGATGGAATACAAGCGGGACCAGGAACTCGTACGGAAGGTCGAAGCCTTATCGGGCCATTATCTTGGCAGGGGAAAACATCTGCTTCACGGCGATTATTACCCCGGCAGCTGGCTGCGCACGTTGAATGGCGTGAAGATCATTGATCCGGAGTTCTGCTTTTTCGGCCCTGCCGAATTTGACCTCGCCGTGACCCTTGCCCACAACGATCTGGCGCAGCTCGGCCCTGAAACCCGTGCCGCCTGGCTGGCAGCCTACCATCGCCCCCCGGGCTTTTCCGAAGCCCTCCTCTGGCCCCTGGCGGGCGTCGAAATCCTGCGCCGCCTCATCGGCCTGGCACAGCTTCCCCTCGACATGAACCTCGAAACGAAGGCGCGCCTGCTCAGGGAGGCGAAAAAGATGATTGGGTAGGCTGGTTGGGGATCGCTGCGGGAAGTTTGGATGCGGGAGCCGAGAGGCGGAATCTGAAAAGCTTCGCCAGTTCGCAAGAACCCACCTATGGCCCCTCCGAAGGAGGGGAAAGTGATTCGTGGCATCGCCCAGACTGTTAAGTCCCCTCTTGAGAGGGGATTTAGGGGTGTGTCCTGGAACCGGGACCAAAGGCTCCGCCGCTCCCAGCACCAGGGGTGCGTCATGTCAATAGCCGCAGGCTGGTCCGTTTTTGTGGATTCTCCCGGCGGCTATGAAGCCGCCGGATAAACACCAACAGGCGGGATCACTCCCGCCTGCGGTTTCGACATCTTAACTCAATCGTGGTCTCACTGCTGGATCAGCAGCGATTTTCTCAGCATTTCGCCCGGCGTGGCGCATTCCACCACATAGTAGCCGGAGGGCAGCCGGGAGATGTCCAGCTTAAACACATGCTCGCCTGCCTCCACTGCCACCGGGGCCAGTGCCTGCATGGTCTGGCCGGTGAGGCTGAAAAGCCGGATGGCGACCGTGGCAGATGTCTGGCTGCTGAAAACGACCTGCACGCGGCCCTGTGCCGGGTTGGGCATCAGGTCGAGGGTGAACACAGGCGCTGCCGTTGCTTGAAGGCGTGCCGGGGCCTGTGCCTCTCCGGTGTAGGTATCCAGAACAGGGCACAGCTCCAGCAGGCTGTCGGCTTCTTCTGGGGTGAGCTGGCCCAGGAGCACCTGGTTGCGCACATCGAGGAAGCAGGTCCAGTTGTCGATCAGGGGCAGGGTGCCAGCCGGAGCCTCGCTGCGCAGGGCCAGCAGGGCGCTTTGGGCGGTGGCGGGCCTGTCAACGGTGTTGTAGATCAGGGCCTGCTCCACGCGCAGGAAAAAGGCAGCTTCAGGGCGGCCAAGGTTTGCGCAGGTCAGGGCATACCGGCCAAGGGCCGTGTGCAGGGTGGCGGGCCAGCCTGTCAGGGCGGGGCTGTGCTGGGCGGCGGCTGTTTCGATCTGGTTGAGGTGAATCCCCGCTTCCACGGCCTCGCGAAGGCGGTAGGCGGCAATGTCGAGGTAGCTGCTGATGGTCGGGGTGATGCTCGTGTAGGAATGGTTCAGGTTGCCGAGGAAAATCTGAGCGGCATCGAGCGGGTCGCGGTAGTCGTAGGTTGGCAGCAGCAGTTCATTCATGCCTGCGTTGAGGGCCTGGTCGAGGCGGAGGTTGCCTGCTGAGGTTGCCACCATCGGGCATTCCGTGCAGGGGGCCACCCAGTCCATGGAAGGGCCGCCACCGCTGCCGCAGGCGAGGAAGGCCACCGGGCCGGGATCTGCGATTGTCACTGAGCCCTGGCTTGAATTCAAAATATAGTCAAACGGGCTGGATGGAGCTGTCCCCGGATTAGGGCCCGCAGGGATGGGATTGGGGGTGTTATTGTTCCAGTTGTTGTTGTTGGCAAACATTGTGGGAACAGGAAAGAGGATTGTTCCATAGATCGCAAGCCCGTTTCCATTGGGAGAGGCAGGAACCAATTTGTTTTTCCCCTGATACAGAAACGTGTACCACGAACCGTCCAGCAAAATATTGAAATAATCTCCCTTGACCGAATTTCTTCTCTGATTGTCCATCACCACCCAACCGCCCAGCGACTGGTAAATTCCGGTAGCACCTGTGGTAATATTCGTGCAGGTAAGCGTGCTGGCTCCTGTGCCATCGTTCCAGATGCCAGTGGCTCCGCCGGTAAAAGAGCTCGAAGTAACCTGCACATGCCCGCTGCCAGACTGCCAGATGCCCCGTCCCAGGCCAAGGTTGGCTACCTCGCTGTTAGCAAAGCTTCCAAACCCGCTGTGATACAGCGCTTTCCATCCGTTGATGTTATTGGCCAGGGTGAGGTCGCTAAGCGATGCACTCTTCGACTGAGTTTGGATGGCAATGTCACAGTCGTGAAGGAAGGAATTGCTCATCGTGAGCGAAGCCTGGTCTCCCATGTAGGCGCGCCAGTCGATACCGATGTCGGCGTGGTCGATTTCAATCTGGGAGATCAGGTGATTGGCCTGCCCGTTTCCGAAAATGGTTCTGAAGGGCTCGTTGGGGTTGGTGGCAGTGAAATGAACACCAAGGAGGGTAAGGTCGGCATAGCCGGTGTTGAGGTGTGCGTCTTCACCAAGCTCCACGCGCCCGTTCTGGATCGTGAACTCATCCAGGCCATAGTCGGGGCCGAGGTAGGTGAAAGGCATGATTTCGAGGACTTTGTCGGCGGGGCTGCTGCCGGTCAGGGAGATGCCGTGAGGGCCGTTGCCGTCGAGGATGACGTTGGCATACTGCCCGCCGGGCTGGTTGGGGAGGCCCAGGCGCACAAAGCCCGATCCGCTAAAGCCAAACGTAGCTCCGCTGCCGAGCACAAGGTCGCCTTCGATCTGGAGCACGGCATTGTTGCCGAGGAGCTGGATGCTGGCACCATTTTCCACCCGGAAGGTCGCTCCCGGCTCGATGATGAGCGTGGAGTTGTCGTCGATGCGGAGGGTGGAACCGGAGCGGAGGATCACAGAAGCCCCTTCCCGGATCCGCACCGTGGATGTGCGGCTGCCCCCTTCGCCCAGGTGGAAAACACCACCATTTCTGATATCCACCGAAATTGGCTCGCAGCCCTGGGTGCTGACAGAGTAGCTGGTAAAGCTGCTGCCAGGTTCGGGATCATCGGCGAAGCCCGAGTAGCCAGATTCATTGATCCTGAGCGTCCCAAACACCTCCATGTTCTGCCGGATGTCGGACCCCACCTGGCGGGTGAAGTTGTAGGTCCGGGCAACGGGAATGGTGGGGGGAGAGAAGGAGCGAATGCGGTCCCGTATCTGGTCCACCACGTTCCCCGGGATTTGATCATGGAAGGAGGGGTCAGGATCATTGGAACTGATGGTGTAGCGGATAGGTGACACGCCGTTGGTCATGTCCAGGGCCGAGGTCCAGGGGATGAAGGTGGGATGGTTGTTTGTCCGGTTGACTTCCAGTATCGCTTCAAGTGGCAAGGCAAAGTTGGTGGTGCTGGTGGGCAAATAGGATCCTCCTGCTGCGAGAGGTCCATCAACTTCAAGGGTAATCAGATCTTGGTTATCTAACACAACCAGCACTGCTCCACTAATTGGGGAGAAGAAAGCTACTGTAATAACGGTACCTGTTGGAACATCAACAAAGCCTGCCTCGAACCAAACATTCCCTGCATTGGGATTGGGTGCATCAAAGCTGAACGCAGTCGCAATCGTGGGGATCTCGAGTGGGTAGCCTGCGTTGCCGTTCAACGCGTCAAGTTCTTGGTAGAACTGCTGGTGAATAGACAGAGCTGCATTCGCCGGAACATTCGTAATGTTAAACTGAAGAAGCTCTCTTGATGCCTGGTTACCGAAGTTTCTCGTTACCAATGGATTGAATGTTTCCCTTTGAATCATTCCGATTTGTTGTTGAAACAAGGTCTCCAACAAAGCTGCATCTAAGTCAGCTATCAGCATCAAGGATTGCAACTCAGGATCAATCACAGCCCCCTGATGAGGAGAGTCCATTGTGATCAGGGCAGCAACAGGCAAATTGAGTCCTTCGTCTTCTGCCCTTGTGGCTGCCAGCCTCGCAATCACCCCTCCCATGCTCACGCCAATCAGCCCGACTAATTCGCCGTCATAAAAGGTACTGAACCGCGGCCTGAACAACCGAGGCATTGATCTCCATCGACTGAACATTTGACCCAAAGTTCAGGACGTAGATATCATAACCGAGGGCAAATAATTCCTGGCACAATTCGTCGCCCCGCTCCCGGTAAAACTCAGCGTAGGTCCGGTTGCCAGAGTCATATCCCTCCACCACCAGCATGGGTTTTGTCTTGTTGCACAGCGGATTGCTGTACCGGGTAAGCGTGTTGCCCATGCCATTGTTCCCCGGTGTGCCATCGACGAAGAAGCCATCGGCTGCCGGGCTGACCCTTACATCGTATTCGCGAACCTCCGTAACAATGGTATTTGAAAAAAGCCCTGGAATTGTAAATCTAACTTCTAAAATGTGTTGCCCTGGAGTCAGAAAGGTTGGAGGCATGGTGATCCAGGGCGTTGGGATTGCCGGGTTTGCGTTGGCGGCGGTAGTGGAAAAGACAGTTACAAAGGCTGCATTATCGTAGCTTACCTCCACACTAAGCAAAGGGGAACTACCATTCAAAGGGGTACTGGGGGAACTAAAGAAAGTAGCAAACCGAAGCTGGCAAAGGGTGTTATCCGATTGCAAATGAATCTCATAAGGCATCGGCGGTGTATCCTGATCGAGGTTAATGGTCACCCCCTGCACCACATTGGATACCTCCTGAAACACATAATCTGCCACATTTCCGGATGTTTGGATCGCCTGACTGGCATCCACCATTTCGGGAACCGGGATCTGGTTCTGTACGTTGTAAAAAACTTGCGCAAGCGCGGAATGATGGAGACATAGCAATCCCATCAAAAGGCCGGTGAAGGTCTTTTTCATGATTGGAAATAGTAAAAAAGTGAGAAAAACTAGTTAAAAGCGGATTTCAACATCGCAGGTGTCAGTAGCAGGGCAAAACACATCAGGAAGATAATTGACTGCCCCCAGGGTATTGGGTCGATCGTAAACTAAGGCATAAAACAGCCCGTTATGGGTTCCATCCGTCGTGTTTGGTACCGGGTTTCCCTCCACAATCACGACGGTATCGAGCGGAAACTGCATTACCGTATCCCACGGCACATAGGTCGTGTGAGACAACTTCATCCCCACATACTTCGAGTAATCGTAGGGGTACTCATCCTCAATCCTCACCCGGAGGTAGGTTTTGGGGTACATACCGACGATGGTGGAGTCTCTATCCAGAGATGTGTAAGATCCTGCATCCGTGAGGACAAAAAATCCATCCTTGTAGCCCTTGACAGCCAGCAAGCCACCATAGGCGCTCCGAGTGGGCGTCACATAATCCATGCTGAAGTAGCCATCGGCATCGCTGATAGTGGAGGCGATGACAGTCCAGCACTCGTCTGCCTGATGATTAGAGCATTTGTCCATCAATCGCAAATGAATCTCAGCACCTGGCACAGGCTGCCGGGTGGCGATGTTGAGGGTGCGGCCTGCGATGGTTCCTGGGAAGCCGGGTTCTTCCCGGTCGCAACCTGCAACCGCAACCGCGGCAAAAAGGAGAAAAATGAGGTGGGTTTTCATAGAAAAGGGATTGTGGAGTG
>JBGSKC010000033.1:0-99962 GCA_041741415.1 Bacteroidia bacterium
AGTTCCTGATCCGTCACCAAAGTCCCAGGCATAGCTGGTAGCTCCCTGGCTCGTGCTGGTGAAGTCGTAGGTGTAGCCAAACTGCGCGTTCACGAAGGTGAAGTCGGCCACTGGCTTCTGTTCCACAGTCAGCACCACTTCGTCGGTTCCTTCGCAGCCTGTACCATCGGTCACAGTCACGGAGTAGGTTCCGCTGGTGGTGGCAGTGATGGTTTTGGTGGTGGCACCGTTGCTCCAGAGGTAGCTGGCATTGGCAACCCCCGCATCGAGGGTAATGCTGTTACAAGCAGTCTGGTCAGGGCCAAGGTTCACCACAGGTGCCACACCGGCAGATATTACGATCTCATCCGATGCGTCACACTGAGCGCCATTGGTAACAACCACTGAAACGGTGACACTTCCGGCAGCAGGCGGCGTTACCGTGATGCTCTGGCTGGTTGCACCAGTACTCCACACATAGCTCGAACCGGTGTTGCCGGCATTGAGCACCACATCGTCGCAGCTGGTGAGGTCGGCACCCAGGTCGACTACAGGTGCAGGGCTAACGGTGACGTTGATCGTGTCGCTGTTTTCGCAACCCAGGAGGTTGACGGTAACGAAGTACTGTCCGCTTTGGGTCACATCAATGGTTTGACCAAACTGGCCGGGCTCCGACCACACGAAGGTGGAACCGGGGTTGCCTGCATCCAGGGTAAGGATACCGCAAACGGTGGTGTCAGCTGGGCCGAGGTCAACAGTCGGGCTGGGGTTAACAGCCAGGAAGATCGAGTCGGAACCGGTACAACCGAAGGCGTTGGTCACATCCACGAAGTAGAGGCCGGTGGTATCAGCGTTGATGGATGGAGTAGTTGCTCCTGTGCTCCAGGTATAGGTGGCGAAGCTTGGATCAAAGGCATTGATCACGAAGCCTGCACACTCAATGCCGTCAGGACCGAGGTCAACAGGCACGTCGGGTGCAACAAGCACTTTGATTTCGGTGCGCTCAGATGGGCATCCGCCACCAGAACCGCCGCCTGTAACTGGCAAGCTCAGGCCCGGGTTGAGCAAGCCTTTGAGGCCTGTGTTAGCCGTAGCATTTCCTACCCAGTCCACATCGGTGTTGCTGTCAACATTGCCTACCCGGCGCAGGTTCTGGAAGCCGGTAGCCACAATGCCATCCCCTGTCCACTGGCCGTTCAACTGGATTGTTGAACCTCCAAAAGTAGGCGCAAAGGTCTGGATCTGGGCATCTGTGTAGTTGAAGAACATGGCATCCACCACATTTTGCTGAGCATCCAGAATCACCACCCAGCCTTCCTGACCGCCGTTCCAAAGGATGTTGGAACCCCAGTAGTTGGCACCCGAAGCCGTGGCATCGTCATACCAGAGAATGTCTCCGGGGTTCAACACGCCGTTAAGGGTCTTGGAGGTAGTAGCCACGGTATTGATGTTCGTGGTGCCATCTTCACCTATGATGATGGTCCATCCTGTCACGTTCACCGGGGTGTTTCCTGTGTTCTGAATCTCGACATAGTCAGGGCCAAGCAGTTCAGCTTCGGTTACTTTGATGGCAGGGCCGCCACCACCTGGCACCGCTTCCACCCAGTAGGAGGTGTCGTTGGTGAGGAAACCGGTCTGGAAAATGTTGGTATCATTCGCCAGCACATTTCCGCCAACTGCTGCATCATACCAGACATAGCTGAAGCTGGTGTCATTGAGCACCATCAGCATGGTGGAGTCGGGAGTACACAGAATCACAGAGTCAGACACTGCTGTTGGCGCAGGCGGACTCACCGTAACGTCGATAGAGGAAAGGGTCGTATCGTTGAACACAAGGGTATCGCCGACATAAGCCGTGAACGCCGCAAGGTTGAACAAGCCGCCTGCATTGGTATTAAAGTACCCCACAACAAAACTCGAAGTATCACCCGGAGCAAGCGGACCCGGGAACGTAGCAGTAAGCTGGGTGGTACCAGCACCCGACACATTCACTAATACAGGAACGTTGGTGGCGGTGTCGCTGCCAAAGTTCACCAGCTGCACCTGAACCAGGGTAGAATCGTCGCTGCAGCCAAACTGAGACGGGTCAGTGACGGCCACCACGCCCACGTCGTCGCTGGGGGTGTCGTAGATGAAGATGTCGTCGAAAGCGAATCCGTCATTATTTACCGAGCCATCAGAACCGAAGGCAACGCGCAGGCGGACAGCAGGCTGGCCACCAAGACCTGCAAGGCTGTTTTTCGCAGTCACCCAACCGCCGGAGCTGTTGGCTGCGGTTCCGGTCCAGGCTTGCTGTGAGCCACCAGGGGCACCGGTAACGGTACCATCGTTGTACCAGTTATCCGGGTCGCCGAGGGCACCCACGTTCTGCCAGCTCAGGCCATTGTCAATCGTCGATTGCAGCACCGCGCCGTCCCAGCTGAACTCTGAACTCCACCACACAGACAGCTCAATCTTAGGCTGGCCCAGGTTGGTGAAGTCGAAGCAGGGCGAAATCACCCAGCCATTTTCGTCCGGGCTGTACACTCCGGCAATCCCGGCAGAGTTCACAAAGCTCAGGTTGAGCGCCGTGGCCCAGGCATTTACCCCCGAAGCCGCTCCCTGAATAACAGGTTTGGCAGGGGTTCCAAATCCCCATGACGAGGTGCTTCCCTGCGCGGTTTCCTTCACCCAGCCGCCGTCGCCGCTCTCAAAGTCCTGCACATAAGGGAAGGTTCCTACCAGCGGAATGGATTTGATAACGGTGGAAACGCTGTCGTTAAACAGGTTGGTGTCGCCGGTGAGGCCGGAAGTCCAGGCAGTTACCACGTAATCGCCAGGAACAGCAAAGCTCACACCCGGGATGCTCACCGGAATCAGGAAGCCTGGGAAGATGGTACTGGTAATAGCCACAGTGTTCACCGTGCCGCCATTGATCGTGTAGTTCACGTTCAGGCCTCCAAAGATGGTATCAGTACCGAGGTTGGCCAGGGCCAGCACGAGGGTATCCACTGCGGGCAGCCCGCAACCGCTCAAAGGCTCAGCAACCGTGGTAATTCCTGCATCCTGCGGCAGCACATCCACGAGGTTGAAGTCGTCAATGGCGATGTCGTGGTTGCCGAAGTTGTTGTTGTTGTTCACCCGGAAACGGAAGCCCACAGTGCCGCCTAAGTAGGCAGACAGATCCAGCTCAATGAGGTTCCAGTTGTTGTCTTTGTGGGCAATCAACGGAATCACATCATAAATGATGTTGCCGTTGGCCAACAGGTCGAGGTGAAGCTCGTTCTCGTCATTCGGCGTGTTCGGGTTGTTGGAGTGATACCAGAACGAAACCTTTGGCGAGAGAAGACCCGTGAGGTTGAAGCAGGGCGACAACAGGATCACAGAGTCGTTGTTGAAGGGGCTGGTATCTTCCACATACAAGTACTTGCCGGAGCCGGAGGTATGGTCGCCGGAAGGCCCTGAACCAGCAGAGGGAGTCGTCCCGGTTTTCACAGCCCAGTCCTGGCTTCCTTCGCCCTGCACGTTGATCCAGCCATCGGGGAGGTTGATCACCGGGGTGCCGAATGGCGTGACAGACAGCGTCCAGGCTGGCCCGTCAAACGACTGGAAGTAGGGATAGCCCGTAACTGCCGGGTAGTGGGTGCCAGAAACCCCAAGTGTGGAGTCGTTAAAGGCGTTGTTGTCACCAACAAAGCTGCTCCAGGCGTTGAAATTGTAGGTGCCCGGAGTACCAAGGTTGGCAGTCCCCGTGAAAGTGTAATCGCCGGAGGTGCCTGGCAGCAGGGTTATCACTGCTGTTTCGGTCACTGGCGTTCCGTTCAGGGTGTAGGTCACCGGAACAGAAGTCACGGTGTCGGTACCATAGTTGGTGAGGGTCACGGTAATGGGAGCCGTTGCAGTGAGGGCACATCCGGAGAATACCCCTTTAATTGCGCTCACACCAACATCAAAGGGTGATGGCGCAAATTCAATGGCTCCGGGGTCGGGAGTGACCGACCTGGTTACACCGAAGAAGTCGGTTGTAACCTGCGCCAGCGGCGTTCCGATATTGTCCACAGCCGAGTTCGACGGGAACAGGGTGCTGCCGGAGAAGAGCGGGTCTGCTGTTACACTGTTAGCATCAAAACCCAGCGACTGCCAGTTGGCCAGCGTCGGCTGGTTGGCTGTAAGGAAGCCGATAGAGTTGCTGCCAGCCGTTGCGCCCATGTGGAGCACGTTGTAGTTGGAAGTCACGATGGCAGTGTTGGTGCTCAGGTAAACCACGTGCTTGGCGCCTGTGGAATTGGTCGTGACAGAGAAAATGTTGTTTCTCAGGTCAATCACCGAGTTGGCTCCGGAATGAAAGAAGGCCCGCACAATGCCCGCTGCAGGGTGGTTCACGTTGTCCACCGATACGGTGTTGTGGTAGAACTTCGCCCCGTTGGTGGTGAGCATGTAGATCCCGTAGTCGGCACCGTCCATGTTGTCGAAGCCCGAAATCAGGTTATTCGACACCAGCAGCTCAGAACCGGTATTGCCTACCACGCCCGTTCCATAGAAAGCAAAGGCAGTCGCCGTTGTCGTGGCAACCCCGGCCAGATCCCGGATTTCGTTTCCGTTGATCACAGTGCCGGAGAAGTTGCCGTTCAGGTAGATGCCATAGGTGGTCGAAATGGCGGCGCGGTCCACACGATAGATCTCGTTGCCATTGGCCTGAGAGTTGTTCAGGCTACGCAGGTATAAGCCGAAGAGGTAAAAGTCGCGCACCTGGTTGTTGTTGATCACGCAGCTGTCAGGGAAGGTTCCCGCTGTGGGCCCGTTGATCACCATCCCGTAATAACCACCTTCTGCAAGACAGTTTGTTACGGTCAGGCGGCTGGCGGCATTGCCTATTGCGACAGCGTTGGTACCAGTGTTGGAGGTAACAAACCCGGCAAAGTTGGTGAGGGTGGAGTTTTCCGTAGCCCTGAACTCGCAGCCGGTAAAGGTGTTGTTGTCAGCATTGTTTGTCAGCCAAACCGCCCAGCCAAATTCTCCGGTCACGGAACCCAGTGCCTCTACCTTCAGGTTGTTGAAGGTAAAGAAGTCGGTACCGTTCAGCTTGAGGGTGGCCCGCTCGTTGGTGTTTGTCGACAAAAATTGCAGTGTCTCGCCATTGCCATTGATTGTCACGGTGTTGGTGGCGTTCATGCCGGTGATTTGCCCGAAGCTCACCTGCTCAGTGTAAGGACCGGAGCCTGAAACCACGTTTACAACCACAGGACCGCAAATGCCGAAGGATGCAAAGTCATTCGCCAAAGCGGTAAAGGAAGCATAGTTGGTGCCCCCTGTCGGCAAAGCCGAGTTGATGGTGTAAGTTCCTGTGATTCCCGGCGAAACAGCAATGGTAGTGCTGTTATTGGAGGGCGCACCATCTGTGATACCGGATGCAGGCGTAAAGTTGACCCCGACAGTCACAGAGTAGGCACCGTTCGTTGCCATGTTTGCTGTCGCGGTGAATACATAAGTGAGGGTGTCACCAGGGTTGATGGTACCGGCGGGCAGCACTTCCGTGACGGGGCCGGTGTTGTTCGGGCCCGTTACCTGGAAGGTGGCCTGCACGTTGGCAAGGGAAATGACGTTATTCCCGGCATTAGTGTACTTGATGCTCACGGTTTCTGTTCCTGTAAAAGAACAGTTGGGAACTGTCGGAGTGAGCATTTCGGTGATCACGAGGTCGTTGGGCGCTGGCTCGAAAATCGAAATGTCGTCCACGGCCATGTCGCTCGTAAAGCTCGACCCCCTGATTCCCTTAAAGCGAATCTTCACCACCTGACCCGCATAAGCCGCAAGGCTGATGGTTTTGATGCCCCAGGGATCTGTCCCTGATGCCTGCTGCTGGCCTGCAAGACTGTCAAGTGTGATCCAGGTTCCGGAGCCTCCGGGCTGGATTTGCGAAACCAAAGAGCCCATTGTCGCTCCAAACATGTGGTAGGCATACCGGAGCGTCGGCGCGGTTACAGATGAAAGGTCGATACAAGGCGAGTTGAGGAAGGATTCTGCTCCTATCCCGCCTGAGGAAGTTTCGAGGTAAATGACTTTCCCGCCCGGGTTGGGGTAAAGGGTGTTGTCAACGAAAGGCCCGGTAGCCAGTGAGCTGATTTGGGTTCCTGTGGTTTGGGCGCAATACCAGAAGCCTGCGCCGCCGCCGGTCCAGCCATTCTGGAAGGTGCCCGGCGCACTGGGTGCCCCCGGAATGAAGGTCTCGAAGTTTTCCACGAGCGCCACGCCGGGAGTCACAGACACCGATGAGTTGAAAACACTCACTGTGGGCATGGTGTCATTGCTCAAGTTGGCATCGGGGCCGCCGGTGATGAAGGCAACGTAGCCGTTGAACACATAAGTGCCGCCTGCGCCCATATTATAGGTGGTGGCCAGGGTCACAGGCTGGTTAGCACCCGGAGGCAGGATACCAGAGGTGAGCGTGGTGCTGAAAGTCTGTGGGTTCGGGCCCGTCACGTTCACAGTCACCTGTGCGTTGTTTTGTGCCAGGTTCAGGGTGTCGGTTCCAAAGTTATACAGCAGCAGTGTAACGGTCTGGTTTGGGCCGAAGCAGGAGCCTGGGGTGGCGACAGGCGAAGTCAGGCCGCTGAGAGCCAGATCCTTGGGACCCGTGGAGATGGGCAGAGTCTGGTTCCAGGTGGATTGAACTTCGATGGGCGAAAGGGCCCGGTTGTAAATCCGGAACTCGTCCATCAGCCCCAGAGCAGGAAGTCCGTTGTTGGTTCCATAAGATCCCACGGTGAAGGGGCCTGTGCCGTTGACAGCCAACCCTGCTGTTTGGGCCACGGTGTTCACCAGCACGCCATTCAGGTAAGCGCGGATTTGGTTGGCAGGAGCGTCATACACGAAGTGAATCATGTTGGGAGCCGCAGTGGCCGCTCCGTTCACGAGCACATCTGTAACGCCGGTGCCGCGCAAAATCCAGTTGTTCGCACCAGCCACACCGTTGGTGAAGCAGCGGAAACCGCCAGCATTGACATCACCGAAGATGTACCACAGCGTGGAGCTGGGCTGGATGTTGCTGGTCCAGAAGGCGATTGTCCAGCTTCCTGTCAGGCTGGTAGCCCAGCCAGTGTTCAGGTTATCGACGCTGGAAAGAGCTCCAGTGCCAATCAAGGCACCGCCAAACTGGCCACCCGGGCCTTGAGTAAGGCCGCCGTTTAAAGTGGCGGGGTTGTTGCCAACGGGGATGCTGGCCAGGTTGGGCACAGTGGTACCACCCCCATCAAATTTGAAATACATTAACTCCGGCACTGATTGGGACCACAACAGCCCCGGCC
The DNA here is from genome assembly GCA_041741415.1 of Bacteroidia bacterium. Lineage (GTDB taxonomy): Bacteria > Bacteroidota > Bacteroidia > J057 > J057 > JANQTF01. The sequence continues at coordinate 7,263 of JBGSKC010000033.1, forward strand.
AGAGTACAATGATCCCAAGCCATACGAGTAAGCTTCTCTTCATTTGTGTAAGGGATTTGAAAATAGAGATTGGAGATTGGGGAACATAAACAGAAAAACACATCTCTCAGCCTTGCCCCGAATCTGACGTTTCGGAAAAATCGCTGATGGATGTGCTTTCTTACAAAGGGAAATTTACCAAAATTTCCACATACTCCCCGAAAGAAGGTCTGTTTTTTGGGCAATTTTTTTGAAATCCCCTCCCATTTAGCCCCTGAAGGTCATTTTTGCCCCTGTCTCCTCCGCGCATTTTTCGCACATGATTCTTTTTTTCAGGCTCAGTTGCCGGCCCGGGTGTGATTTCCTAAACAGCTCTGACACAAACCTTACCCGGACATCAGCTATTGGATTTCTGCCGCTTTCAGCGTGAAGCTAAAAGTGGTGCCCACTCCCACTTCGCTCGAAACGGAAATGGTTTCGCCATGCATCTTCAGCAAATGCTTGCAAATGGCCAGGCCCAGGCCCGTGCCGCCCGTTTCGCGGGACCGGCTCTTGTCTACCCGGTAAAACCTGCGGAAAATCTTCTCCAAATGCTCCGGCGCAATCCCGGGGCCATCGTCGGTTACAGACACCACAACTTTTTCTCCCTGCTTCCCCAGCTCAATCAAAATATTGCCCTCTGAATTCCCATACTTGATGGCGTTGTCAACCAAATTGGTGAGCACCTGCTGGATCCGCTCCCGGTCGGCCAGCACTTCCTGCCGCTCGATGCCGTTTGCATTCACCACATACCTGATGTGCCGGCCTTTCCGGTTAAACTTATGCTCCAGCGAATCTACAACGTCCACCACCATGTCATACACCAAAAACCGGCGGATCCGCATGTCAATTTCTCCCGACTCAGCCTGGGTAATGATCAGCAAGTCATCCACGAGGGTGGCCAGGCGGTCGCTGTTTTTCATTGCCTTTCGCAAAAACTTCATCCGCACCTTAGGGTCATCCACCGCCCCGTCAATCAGGGTATGAATAAAGCCCTGGATGGCAAAAATGGGGGTTTTGAGCTCGTGCGACACTTCCCCCAAAAACTCTCGCCGATAGGTTTCGAGGTCTTTGAGCTTCTTGATTTCGCGCTGGTTCACCAGTTGCAGGGACTTGAGCCGCCGAAAAACAAGGTATTCCAGCACAGCGACCAGGCAGAAAAAGGTGAGCAGGAAAAACGCCAGGATATGGGCGAAAGGCAGCCAGCGCCCGCCAAATCCCAGATAACTCAACGCTGCAAAGAGGAGGGTCAAACCCAGAGACAGGTACAGCGAAACCTGCACTGAGGAGGGAAGCAAGGGTTTCATGATTCGGCGAGAAACTTATATCCAACTCCTTTCACGGTCTGAATATAGTCGCTGCCAATCTTTTCCCGAAGTTTTCTCACGTGCACATCGATGGTTCTGTCCACCACATACACGTCGCCCCAAACGCTTTCGAGGAGTTTTTCGCGCCGAAACACCTTTCCGGGGTTGGAAGCGAGGAAATGCAGCAGCTCAAATTCTTTTCTGGGAAGGTTCAATATTTCCTCGCCTTTGGTTACGAGGTACTCGTCTTTGCGAATGATCAGGTCGTGGACCTGCAGCACTTCGGCCCCTTCTCCTTCGGCATCGCGGCGGAGAATGGCCTTGATCCGGCGAATCAATACCCGGGGTTTGATCGGCTTGAAAATGTAATCGTCGGCACCGGCATCAAAGCCCGCCACTTCTGAGTATTCCTCCGCCCGGGCGGTAAGAAAAATGATAAAAGTTTTGCGGAGATCCGCCTCTTCACGAATCTGACGACAAACCTCTATGCCGTCCATTTTGGGCATCATGATGTCGAGCACCACCAGATCCGGGCGGTGTTTTTTGGCAAGCCTCACCGCCTCCTCGCCGTCTGAGGCTTTCACCACCTTATAGCCTTCCCGTTCCAGGTTGTACTGGAGCAAATCCAAAATATCGGATTCGTCGTCCACAATCAGAACTTTGTATGCATCCATATCTCCAGCTTCCTGGCCAAAGATAGGAATTAATCCGGCTAAATCCTGCGCTGGTGCTGCCTCTCACCTGAGCAGGGTCACATTCCCTTTCAGAACCCTGATCTCCTCGCTTGCCAGCCCCTGGTAGCTCAGCACCCAATAATATACACCCGAAGTGGCAGGCCGCTGGCTCCTGTCGAGCCCGTCCCAACGCTGCTCAGCTCTGTTCAGGGTCGTCATCGGGCGGCCCCAGCGATCGAAAATCTCCAGCTGAAATGCCCGGATGTTCTCGGCACGGTCTGCCCCAAACTGGTCGTTGATCCCGTCGCCGTTGGGCGAAAATACATTCGGCACCTCCACGATCTCCTCGCACGACCGCACTGCCAGATAAACGCTGTCCCGAAGGGTACAGGTGCCATTCGTCAACTCCACGGCATACAACATGGTGCGGTCCACCAGCCTCGGCGAAGCTGTCCAGCCATCTCCCCACACAACTTCGTAGCCGGGCGCATCCGGCCCGATTTGCAACTCACTTTGCAGGCATACGACCGAGTCACCTCCCAGCTCCAGCTCAATCGGGGTGTCAAAATTCACCACCACTTCATCGGAAAACTGGTAGCCTTGAAAGGAAATGGTGGCCCGGTAGGATCCGTTCTGAGTAACGGGGTAGCGGGTGGCCCTGGTGCCGTCCTGCCAGGTCACCCGGATGTCGGGATTTTGGGGATCTGCCTCCAGCCAGAGGGTGTCGCCAAGGCACAGCAAACGGTCGGGACCTAAGCTAAAGGGGCCCAGCCAGCCCGGGTATGGCCCCCTCACATGGTCGATGAGGATGTCGGAGTAGCGAATGGTTTGGATTGAATCATTCAATGGCCAGGCCTGAAAAATGAGAAAGCCTTTCGGAATGGGTGATTTAAAATTGACGATCTGCGGCTGCCAGGCTCTCCCGGTGATGGGAGGCGACACCCACGCTTCTCCGCTCAGGCTGTCAGGCAGGTTGGGATTGTAGGTCGATTGGCGGATGAGCAGCCGAAGCCGTCCCCCTTTGCTGGGTTCATCAGGAGGAATCCAGCCGGTAAAGGCCTGCCGGCTGCTCGCCAGGTGCAACAACAGAAACTGGGGGCTGTCTTGCTGAAAATACAGCGGGGCAGCAAAGCTTTCCCCGATTACCACGCCGTCGTCTTGTTCTGTTTTGACGAGCATACCGGCATAGCGGAGCCCATGATGAGCACTGGCATTGATGCCGCCCACCCCCGGCTGAAGGTTGGGGGTGTTCAGGGAAACCATCGGGTCCCAGAGCCAGGAAATGGGAGGCCCGGGGTCGTCGGGGCTGTTGAGCAGCCGCGAAAGGTACTGGGGCCCCTCGAAGGAGCCGTCGATGATTTCATTCGTGTACACAACTTCTTCCAGTGGCGGGGCATATTCTGGCTCCTGGGCGGCCAGCGGCAAGCATGCACTCAATCCGAGCAGCGCATATCCTCGAAGATTTGTAAAAAGGTTCATGGGTAACCGGGCTAGGGATGAGGAAGGTAAGGCTAATTCCCCCAACTTGAAACAGCCCGATCTGGTTTGATTTCCCGTTAACCTGTGCCTGCTTTCGTGAAAAATTTATGCCCATTCGAGGTGCAAAAAAAACGCGGATCCTACGGCTCCAACCCGTAGGTCCGTGCGGGCTGTTCTTCTTCCCGCTGGCGGTCTTCATACCACTTAATTCTGCCTTCCAGGTAACTCTCCATTCGCCGGTTGCCACCATACAGGTCGAGGTACTGCCGGGCATAGTCCACAAAACCCGCATCGGTACGCTCATCGAGGGCTGCCAGCATGACAGCCAGCGTGTTTTGGTGGGCCAGGCTGCCCGCCTGCCACATGGCCAGCAAGCGGTTTGTCTGCAGTTGCCAGCCTTCGGCTTCTGGCTGATCGCGCAGCAGAAGCTCCATCCACTGCCGGGTGCCCAGGCTCAGGCCCGGATAGCGCCCCGCCTCCGTCCCGATAGCTTCCAACACCCTCCGCCACTCGCGGTCATAAACGGAAAAAGCCTCGGCTGCCAGCAATTCGCCGCTTTCCGGCAGGTATAAAAGCGGTCGCTTAAGCTCAAACTCGCGGGCCAGCCATGGATCCACCGCCCGCAGGCTATCGAGCCAGATTGCCAGTTTCTGCTGCTCGCCATAGGCCAGGGCCGCATAATCGGCGTAGCCAGCCCGGTTTCCCTCGTCGAGGTTGTATAAGGCCATTTTCCTTGTGGCCTCCACGGCCTGTGACTGCACATAAAACTGCTGCTCCGCTTTCACCCAATCTTCGTGAGCCGAAACGCCATCAGCTCCCTTCAGCCGGATCCCCGCCTGGGCCAGGCTGCCCTCCGCCAGCAAATGCTCGTCTGGCTTCAGCAACACCTGCGTGAGCTGGTTGGGAGCTACCCCCAGAAAATACCAGCCCTGTTCCACGCCTTTCAGCGGCATATTAAACGTCATGGCTTCGCCCTGCAACTCGCAAGGCAAAGCCTTGATTTTTTCCCGGACAAGGCCCCGTTGCTGGTACAAAAATACGGAGTCAGTGGCGGGGCCTGTCAGGCTGCCACGAAGGCCGGGCTGTTCGCAGCCGACCATCAAGGCCGCCGCCCACAGCAGCATGCCTGCCAGGATACCATTTGAAAAAATGCGATGATACCGGTGCATATTCTTTGATCATGAACAGGGTCAACTTACAGCTTTCCCCCTGCTCTTTCATCAAATGGACACATTTTTTCAAACCACTACGTCCGCCATCAGAACTGATAGACAAAATCGAGGTAAGGCAGGGGAATGGGAACCCAGCTTGCCCGCCTGAAGTTTGTGAGGCCGTATTCCTCCCATTGCCCGGCAGTGACGAGGGCAATGTCGAAAGTGTTCTTTTCCGTCAAAACCCTTACTCCTCCTGAAAAAGCCATCCTGACAATTGCGTCAGTGTAACCCGGGTACGATGCGCCTGTCTGGACATCCCTGAAAGGCGGTCTTTGTTCAAAGGTAGGGATGATCCAGTTTTCAGTGACAAGGGCCAGGCCCCGGTTTACCCGATGGGTTCCCCCCACCACCATCACGGGTCCCTGAATCCATTCACCAGCGGCCAGGCCCGTTCCTGCACCGATGGTTATGTGGTTATCAGGGTTGCCCCAGGTCGCGATTCCATAGGCCAGTGCTGCATTGCCTTCTGAAATACCTTCGCCGACCGTGGCAGCCGCAAGCAGCCCACCACCGAGGTAGAAATTTTCCCCCAGCTTTTTCCCGTATTTCACGTTCCCCATTAACCCGGGGCCTACTCTTTCAGAGGTGAAAATGGTGATAAAGGTAGAGATAGCCTCAATTCCTGCAGTTATGGTCACATTGTCCGAAACGCCGAAGGTCACCGTGTTAAGGACCACCCAAACGTTCTGGTAGTATCGCTCGCCTTCTTTCAGAGGGATGGCCGAAGGGGCAAACAAATATCGCGTGGCGTTGGGCGAATGAAACCCAAGTGAAGAAATATCCTCTTCGCTCAGGTGGCGCAAAAACAAAATATCTTCCAGGCGAATTTCAACGGTTCCGACCTCAGACTGAACCACCAGCTTATCGTCAACGCCGGCCACCCAGGTACCCAGGATCCGCATGTTGGACTCCATGGTGATGTCCACTTTTCGGGGTAGCTGTTCTTTCCCGGTCTCCCAAGCCTTCAGCAAGGCAGCACCGAGGCTGGTAACACTGGCTTCTACCTAAGCAAACTCTTGGACATTCAACAGCCGGGCGAGGGAGTCTCCGCTTTCAAATCGTTGAATAAGCCAATAAACTTCATTCACAGAATCAAAAACACACCCCGCCGAAACAAGGGAAGATTTGTCTGCCGGAAAATAGCGGTGAAACCCAAACCGGTAATACTCAACAGGATCGATCACAGCTCCAACCAGCGGACTCACCGTGTGGACTTGAAAAGGGGTCTGTGCCGCCAGCGGCAACCAGGCTGCGCCGTTGAAAACAATCGCCAGAAAGACGTTTGTCAGGGTAAATGTTCTTCTCATGGTTTTTCTGCTCAGGTTAGAGACAAAAAGGGACGAATAGCGCTGGACTATGAAATGGTTTTACAGAATTAAGGTACACCTTAAGTCGAAAACATAGACGCCCAAGTCTGTGATTTTTCACTTGTAAACGGAAGATTTTTTTGAACATCAGCCTTCTTTTCTTCGGCTCATGGCTGCACCAGCACTTTGGCCGTGCGGCGCTGTTTGCCTTGCTGAACAGTAAGCACATACACCCCGGGGGCCCAGCCTTGGGTCGGAACCTGAACAAACTGCTCACGATCAGAGGCTGGCAGTGTCCGCCGATACATTTCCTGGCCCCGCATATCAGCCACGACCGCACTTCCTGCCTCGCCCGGGGGGTCCAGGCGCAGCTGAAAAAGCTGGCCGCTGGTAACAGGGTTAGGAAACAAAGACTCCAACTCCAAAGGCGCATTGGCTGGAAGCAATCCCCTGAAATGAGCATCTGCTTTTTCAAAGGCCGCCTCTCCCACTTTGATGCCGATTAACCTGCCGGGAATATCGTCGCACGGCGGGTGGATGCCGCCCCAGATGCGGGACAGGCTGCACTGGTCGGAGGCGTCGCGGTAGGTGGCCCATTGCAGATGAACATCCACGCTAGGGCCATCTTCAAACACCAGGTATTCGTTCTTTTTGGCCACATACTCAGCCATCCCTCCAGGGAAATAGGCATCGCCGGTGAAGGCAGTGAGGACCTCGGCTGCAGCCCGGCTGAAGGTAGAATGCCCCGACACAAAGCCCGCAAACGGCGGGGTCACGAAGGTAGGCCGCTGGTAAGGCCACCACTCAGAGGCAAAGATCCAGCCTACTCCAGCGACATCGGTTTCCGGGTTGTTGATATAATTGGGTCCACGCCAGGCTTTTACCTTGATCTGCCCGATCCCAAAAGGAAACATGGTGTCGCCCTGGAGTACTGTTTCGATCATCCCGGGCTCGAGGAAAAAGCCCTCCGGATTGTAACGCGGAGCGTTTGGGTCGCTGCGCTGGCCCACAAGACCCATGTAGCGAACAGCCGAAATCGGACGAACATAGTCGTACCAACCCTTGATGCTCCAGGCGGCTACCGCAGCATCGTGCATGGCCCCGCCAAGGGCCAGGTAGGATTTTACTTCCCACTCCAGTGGCGACAGTTCCGGGCCCTGGCCGCGGTAACGGCGCTTTAACGCGGGGTGCTCATTCACGTCGTTCAGCAGCTTGAACCAATGGCCCGGCGGGGTTTCAGAATCGGGGCCATCTGCCCAGAATTCGGCCAGCACACGGGTATAATCGCCCCTGGGAACGACATTCGGCGCATAGGGCTGCCCGGTAACGGGGTTGATGGCATGGCCCTGGCTTTGGTCGCCACCTTCATTTTCCCTGAAAAAAGCCCGCCAGTCAGTCCTGCTCACCGGTAGTGCCGGGTTGTTGCCAATTCTGGCCGGAGAAATGTCCCACATTACGCCGTCTGTCGGGTCGAGGTGAGACGACCATTTGACAACCAGCCCAAAGCCCCATTGGTAGTCACCTCCCGCCTCCTCAATTTTAGGGGGCGCGCCAGGCGAATGAAATACCTGGTAGCTGCCGTTGTCGCGGGTAAACTTGAACGCATCCTCCGGTTTCAGGGCAAAAGGAACGACATTTCCCCATTCCGGGCTCAGAAAGCTCGGGGTGGTACCCTGTGTCTGAACGCCGCTCTGGTCAATGAATACGTCAAAAGAGAGGGGCTGCCAGCGGTTGGGGTCGGAGGTAAAATAAAAGGTCCAGTTGGGGTCAACAGCGGGGTTTACTGGCCGGTAGTAGCGGTTGGCATAATTGTTTTCCTCGTTGGAACCATCCTGCAGGCCGAAGTCAATCACAGCCTGGCCGATGGCATTGCCGAGGGCCGCGCCGTCGCCATTGGCATAGTTGACAGAGCTGTAGCCGGGGTCATACCCGAGCAGGGCCATGAGGCTGTCACAGGCCCGGTGGGTAAGTTCCACGCCGGGCGAAAAACGGAAGCGGTGCCAGATGATCCGGTAGCAGGCGTAGCTGATAGCCTTGCTGCGCTCTTCCTCCACATTTGCCACAGGTCCCACTCCATTGAAACCAAAGAAAAAATTCCCCATCACACGCCCAAGTAACACCGGCTGAGCCACCGTGTCAAAGGCTGCCCAGGCATCATACATCGCGATGGAGGTGTGGTACAAATTCCGGGCGTGAACCGTGGGCCGGGCCACATCGTCGCGGATGGCTTGGAGCAACACTTCGTTCCAGCGGCGGGCAACGGTGTGCTGGCTCCACAGCGAACCTGCACACAGGCAATAGGTCAGGAAAAGGATAGTCTTTTTCATGGGCAGATCAGAAAGGGGAATTTACCCATTTAACAAGGACGGGGAAAGGACGGGCTTCTATTTTTCTGCGAATAAGACGAACAATGGCAGGCAACTGCTGCCTGGGTGCCGGCAGGTTGTTGCAGAGAATGGCCCGGCCACAGCAAATAATCAATCTGCCTTGCCCTCTGCCTCCCCGGATGTATCTTGCCGCTGCATTCGACACCTCATCCCACCCACCGATCATGGAATATTTTGCTGTAGAAGGAGGCCGCCGCCTCTGCGGAGAAATCACCCCCCAGGGGGCCAAAAACGAAGCCCTCCAGATTCTCTGTGCTGTGCTTCTCACCCCCGAGCCTGTCCGCGTCTCAAACGTGCCCGACATCGTGGACGTCAACCGGCTAATCGCCATTTTGCAGGAGCTGGGCGTAAAGGTGAACCGCGAATCTGCCGACACCTATCTTTTTCAGGCCGATGAGGTGAACCTCGACTATCTCAACTCCAAAGCCTACTGGGACAGCGCCCGCAAGCTGCGCGGATCCATCATGCTGGTGGGGCCGCTTCTGGCCCGCTTTGGCATTGCCTATGTGTCCAAGCCGGGCGGCGACAAAATCGGGCGCAGGCGGGTGGATACTCACTTTTGGGGCTTCCAGCAGTTGGGCGCGCATTTCGACTACAACGCCGAAGAAGGTCTGTTCAAAGTTCACGCAAACGGCGGGCTTCAGGGTAAATACATGCTCCTCGACGAGGCATCCGTAACTGGCACTGCCAACATTGTGATGGCCGCCGTGATGGCCAAAGGCACCACCACCATTTACCATGCAGCCTGCGAGCCTTACCTTCAGCAGCTCTGCAACATGCTCGTGCGCATGGGTGCCCTCATCGATGGCATTGGCTCCAACCTGCTCACCATCCATGGGGTGGAGGCCCTCGGCGGAACCGAGCACCGCATGCTCGCCGATATGATTGAGGTAGGATCCTTTATCGGGATGGCCGCCATGACACAGGGAGATGTGCTCATCAAAAACGCCGACGTGGAGCATCTCGGCATCATTCCCTATACCTTCCAACGCCTCGGCATCAACCTGGAAATCATCGGTAACGACATCCGGGTGAACCAATCCTCTGTCTGCGAAATTGACACCTTCCTCGACGGCAGCATTCTCTCCGTGTCCGACCATCCCTGGCCGGGTTTCACCCCCGACCTGCTGAGCATTGTGCTGGTGGTGGCCACACAGTGCAAGGGCTCGGTGCTCATTCACCAGAAAATGTTCGAAAGCCGCCTGTTTTTCGTTGATAAACTCATCGACATGGGCGCACAGATCATCTTGTGCGACCCGCACCGCGCCACGGTGATTGGTCTGGCAAAAGCGCAGCCGCTACGCGCCATTTCCATGACCAGCCCCGACATTCGCGCTGGGGTGGCTTTGCTCATGGCAGCTCTTTCTGCTGAGGGAACCTCCCGTATTTACAACATTGAGCAGATCGACCGCGGCTACCAGCACATTGAGCACCGCCTGAATGCCCTGGGAGCAAAGATTGACCGCCGGAGAGAATAAAGCCCTTACCTGCCTGGCATCAGCCCTCCAGCTCTTCCTGCAGCCGCAGGCGCTCAGCTTTGCTGAGGCTTGCCAGCACCAGGTCGTAGGAATGGTCCACGAGTTGAGTAATTAATCGTGGGTCCAGCCTGTCGATCAGGGAGACCGTGTTCCAATGTTTTTTGTTCATGTGGTAACCGGGTCGAATGGCACCGGGGTATTGATCCCGCAGTTCCACAGCGTAGCCGGGTTCACACTTCAGGTTGATGCTCACGGGCTCGTCGAGCGGAAGGAGGGCATACATCTTTCCACCAACCTTGAACACGAGAGTTTGCTCCCCGAAAGGAAATCCTTCTGTCGTGCCGGGCTTGCCCAGGCAATATAGTCGCAGGCTTTCGATGTCCATGCAGAAAGATACCGGATGATTCTGGGACGTACAAACTCCTTGATCAGTCGAGGGAGGAACTGGCTGCGAGCGACAATCCCATTGCGATGGGTTTGCTGGTGGCTTATGATTCCATCCTGAAAAAGAAGGAATGGAAATCAGAGGAGGTGCCTGACAGTGAGCAGTTTGTATTAAAAACAGCCTGGCTCAGGCTGCTGCTGGAGAAGGGATACGACCGGGAGGCGATTGTGCGGCTAACCACTTTTATCGTCCATTATCTCCCTTTTTCCGAATCAGAAATGATTGTTACATTTGACAAACACGTTGCAGACCAGACACAAAACAAAGAAGGTATGGGTATCATCGAACGCGCCGAAAACGAAATAAAAAGGATGGCCTTTGAAGAAGGCAAGCAGGAAGGCTTTGGAGAGGGGATTGAAAAAGGCAAGCTGGAGGGCACCCAAGCCGGGATCCTTCTGGGGAAAATCAAGAGTCTGCAAACCTTGTTTTCACAATCCCTGCTGACGACATCCAGAAATGAAGACCTGGCGGTGGCCTTTGAATTACCCATTGAGTGGGTGGAACGGATCCGCAAGGGCGATATTCCCGTCAATGAGGAAGTGGAAAAATTCCTGGCCGGCCAAAATGGAAATGGAAACGGGCATTAGGTCTGTTTTGCCCGAACCTGTCCACCGATTGCCGGAAAAAAAGCCTGAGCTATCAACAGGAGCAGGCCCGAAAAAACCAGATGATTATGCTACCCGCCTTGGCTAATCCGATTGATCGGTATTAAGTTTTTCTGCATCATTAGATGCAAGTTTGGCGAATTAATACTTTTTTTTTAATTCACTCCTGTTGGACAATCAGCAAACCCCAAACGGCTGATATCAATAGGTTTGGACCCATCTCCCATCATTTCACGATCATGCTCAAAAACATTTTGCTCTTATCCAGCCTGGTCCTGGGCCTGCTGGCCTGCGATTCACAAAAGGATCTTCCGCAACAAACTGCGTCCCTCTCCAATCCGCAACTTATCCTCGACGAGTTCAATCAGGGAAAATTTGGTTCTCAACAGGGCGAGCTGCTCTCCGGCAGTGTGGATCTCCTTCTGATCGAAGACTCTGTGCTGCTGGTTCATTTATCAGCACCTTCTCTCGAGGAAGACCTTGTCTATGGCCTTTTTTTCAACGACGAACCATTCACCCTGGAGCCAACCACCTGGAGCAATGCACAGGTGCTGTTTCTCAAAGACCAGCTGATCGTGACCAACCTCAAAAACGGAGAAGACTTCTGGCTGAAACTTACGAATTCTCCAGACCCGCATTTGCTGAAAACGGAAGAGATAGATGGGTCCTACGAAGGTTACGGCCTCAGCAGAACTCCCATCAGCCGAAACCTTTCCGGGCAAACCTGGGCTCAGCTGGTGGAATCGGGAGCCATCTGCTCCTGCCAAACGGCGGCAAACCTGAGCAGTTGCGACAGCGGTGGGGAAGGAGCCATTTCGTGCGGAACCGGAAACCAAATCAGTACCTGCGAGGTCGTGTGCAGCGGAAAAGGATATGTGGCTTGTTGTGAGAATGCACTTGAGAAATAATCTGCACAAATCCCAGGTTTACTGGTCCGATTGATCTGGCAATTTTCTCAATCAATTCACTCCCGTCGGAAGCACAACCGTTCCCACTTTCCCCACAGCAGGGTCGCTGAGGTTGTGCCGGGATTGCCCTCCCTGGTCGCCAGCCTGGAGGTCGAGCAACCACCGGCGCTGGATTTCAACCTGAATTTGCTGCGAAGCGGGTTCCAGGCTGTTCTGGATGAAAGTATGCCCGCGATAGCGAATCTTGAGCATGGCCAGGCTGGCAGCCCATTTTTCTTCGGGCACGAGCAGCACAAACCGCCCGTTGATATCCGACTCCTTGTGAGCCAGCACCTGGTCGCCAGCCTGCACCATCACAGAAGCATGGGCAATAGGCCTCCCTGTGCCCGACTCCACCAACTGGCCCGTCAGGCGGATCAATCCACCTCTTCCGGCAGGACCTTCGGGCTGCCAGAAGCGGGGTGCACCGAGCAGTTCAGACAGGACAATGAGAAGCAGAAGAACCAAAACGTAGCGGGAAGGGCGCATGGGCAGGATCAGAAAACTGTGGCGAAGAGACCAGCCTCCAAACAGGTTAGTTGGAAGGAAGTGCCTCCTGATACGCACCAAAGCCCAAAGGTTACAGCCCCCAGCCCAAAAGCACCATTCCTGCAATTCAACACCCAGATTCAAGCAAGTTTCCCCATGAACCCGCCTTCGTCAGGTTTTTCCAGCCTGTCGCCACAGGAGCCATTAGCCTGGAATAACATCCCGGCCCGTCTGAATTACGATGTCCTCGCCTTCTGTTTTGGCCATCAGCACAGTGAGGGTGAGATCGCCAACAACATTGACCACGGTGCGGCACATGTCCAGCAGCCTGTCGATGCCAAAAATCAAAGCGATGCCCGCCTCCGGGATGCCAAGGGTAGACAGCACGAGCGCGAGGGTGATCATCCCGGCACCCGGCACACCTGCAGCGCCAATAGAAGCCAGCGTGGCGGTGAGAATGATGGTTAATTGGGCCACAAAGCCCAGTTCGATGCTGTACACCTGCGCGATGAACATGGCAGCAACAGCCTGGTACAATGCAGTCCCATCCATGTTGATGGTGGCTCCCAGCGGCAGCACAAAGCTGCTCACCTGCCGCGAAACCCCAAGGTTCGTCGTGGCCACATTCATGGAAATGGGCAGGGTGGCACTCGACGAGGAGGTGCTGAACCCCATCACGATGGCTTCCTTGATAGCCCTTAAAAAAGTCAAAGGCGAGACCTTTGCACCAAATCGCAAGATCAGGCCGTAAGTCAGAACAATATGGAGGATTAAGCCAATTAGCACTGCCAGCCCATATTTGAACAGCAGAAACAGAATATCAAGGCCAAGCTCCGCCACCACGCCAACCATGAGGGCAAACACGCCATAGGGTGCCGTTTCCATCGCCAGCGTCACCATTTTGATAATGGCATCATTGAGCGCGTCAAATGCACGAACCAGCGGAGCCTGCTTTTCCACCGCAATCATGGTGATACAGATGCCCAATAGCAGAGAGAAAAAGATCACGCCCAGCATATCCCCCTTGGCCATGGCCTCAATGGGGTTGGTCGGCACCATGTTCACAAACATCGAGACAATGCGCTGAGACTCGCTCATGCTTTGCATGTCTTTGGCAGCAGCGCTGGAGGTTTTGGCAGCAGCCTGTTCCTGATACTGTTCGATCAGGATTTGCTTTTGCTCCTCGGGCAGGCCCGAGCCCGGTGTGCCCACACTGGCCACCCCAATCCCGATGGCTGAGGCGATTGCCGTGGTGGCAATGAAAAACAGCAGCGCCTTCAAGCCCATTTTGCCCACCTTCCTGATATCGCCAAGCCCGGCAGCTCCCAGTACCAGCGATACCAGCACCAGCGGCACCACCAGCATTTTCACCAGCCGGATGAAAATCTCACCCATCCAGGCCGTGTAGGCACTCCAGGAGCTAAGGCCAAACTGGTTGTAAATCAGGCCAACGACAATGCCGGCGGCCATGCCGATCAGGATCTTGGTGTACAGTTTCATGCAGGAAAGGGCTACGGAATGAAGGCAAATGGACAGGTTTGCAGAACCAACCCCAAGTTAACAGGCCCTTTCCGGAAAAAAAATCGCGGTAAACCCTGATTTACCAGGTTACCCCCACCCCAAAGAGAGGCCAGAACTGGCCCAGCAACTCGGTTGAGAGCAAATTAAATCCATACCCTGTGCTGCCAGTGTTGGGATAAGTAATCCAGTTTGCAAAGGTGTAGGGTACCTCCAGGTGTAAAAAAACGGGACTTCCTGTAAACACCCTCAGCCCGAGGATGAGCTGGCTGTTGGATTGAAAGGAATGAAAGGGCCGCGTTTCGCTGTCGCTGATCGTTGGCGACAGCACAATCCCGGCGCCGAGATAAGGCTCCACCGCATGATCGCCACCCAGCGGCATGATGCGATAGGAGAGCCGCACCTGCGGGGTGATCCCGGACAACAGGGAATCGGTTGAGCCGGCCAGCACCTCCAGTTGCTCTCTGCGGGTGAGACCCGCATCTACTCCCAGCAGGTGGCGCTCACCCATGGTGCGGCTCCAGCCCAGCACCACAGGAATGGCCTCGGGATTGATGTTTAGCCTTGTTTGGGGCACAATGACCGGGCGGGGCGAAGGGTAATAGGCCAGGTAAAACGCCGTGATTCGGTCGTTATAGCCGGAACTGCCGGGCCTTAAGCCCCATCCATAGCCTCCCTGGGCAGTAGCGGCGTGAAATGAGCAGGCTAGCAGGAAAAACAGGGCAATTCTGGAATACATGGTCTATTCTGTCAAGGTGTGCAGGCAAGATAAGGAAACCACCTTCCCAAAAAATGCGCCAACGAAGGAGAATCTTTCACCAGCTCCAGCCGATTCCGGCAAGGGCATGCTTGTCACTCATTTTTCCCGAACAAACGCATTCACTCTCAGCTCAGCATTTTCCCGCACATCCAGCCAAAACAAGTTAAAATCTCCCACGTGAAAGTTTTTGATGCGCACCAGCGGTACAGGACTCGTGACCCACAAAATGCCTTCATGCTGCCGGGCAACCAGGGCCTGGGTTTTTACGGTCTTGTAGTTTCCCATCAAAAAACCGCGATGGGCCGCCTTATCTGAAGGGCTACCATCGGCGGTCCAGTTCACCGGGTTCACCACAATGGCATTCTGGTAATAGCTGTTCAGCGAAGGCGGTTCGTAGCCCTCCCGAAAAGTGCACCAACTTGCTACGCAGCCGGTTTCTTCGGGTGTCTCGCAGGGTTTCAGTTGGCTGTAGCGGTCTTTGGCGATGGGCCAGCCAGGCAAATAAGCAGCCACCAACTGAGCCTGAAGCGGTTTTCCGTCGAAAAACTCAGAGAGCAAAAGCATCCCGTGCAGGGCTCCCTGGCTGTGCCCGGCAATGATAATGGGGCGGCCCTGGTTCCAGTGTTCAAGGTAGTAGGCAAATGCCGCCCGCACGTCGCTGTAGGCCAGCTCCAGCGCTTTTCGCTTCGCCTCTTCATCCGTCGTCACAAAGCCTCCATACACCATTTGCCTGTACCTTGGCGCAAACACGCGACCCGCCCGGTTGAAAATGCTCGCCTGATGCCGGATGGCCCGCTCATCGGTGCTGAGGTTCAGTGCTGAATCGGCAAGGCTGGCATTCCACACTGAATCAGCTTCCATGAAGGTGGTAGGGTGAATGAAAAATACGTCGGCCATTGCCTCGCCCTGGTTGTCAGGACTGGCAACATCGGGGGCATGGTCGGCCTCGTCGGCTTTCTCGGGCAGGCACGACCAATGACTTGCGAGGCTGTAATCGGGCGGGGTTTGGGTGTCGGCAAATGCCACGGCAGGCGGCAGGTATTGATCACATGCCGTGGCAAGGGCCAGCATCCATCCCAGGCAAATGAAGGGAAAGCGGAGCAAAATGGTCGGGGTAGAAGACATGGAGTCGGGGTGAGTGTGTTTCCCCGAATATCGTTCGCCTCGCTGAAAAAGTGGGTTCTTTTGAAAAAAAACACCTGTACCACACATCACTGGGGCACCACCAGCACGGGAATCGGCAGCTCAGCAAGCAGTTGACGGGCGAGCGAGCGCTGGTATAGCTTCCTGAAGCCCGATTTTTTCAAATACAGGAGGCCGAGCATGTCGGTGCGATACATGGAGGTGAAGGCCTTGAGACCGCGGGCCGGGTCTTTGTGAAAAAGCGAGTAAAAGCAAACCTGGTAGCTCGGGTCGAGGTCGAGGCGAAACATTTTCTCCAGCACCGGCTCCTTGAAAGGCTTTCCCCTGAGCTCAGGGGTGGTAACGTTGACGCAGGAAACATGCGCCCCGGATACCTTGGCCATCTGGCTCATCACGGCAGGCAGCCGCGTGATTTCTTCGTCGAAACGGGTCCCATACACAATGTGATCCACTGGCTGCCACTGCACATCTTCCGGGATCATGAGCAGCGGCACCACCGAGGTCTGGTACAAACTGGCCAGCAGGCCTCCTTTCCAGAGCAAAGATTTGCGGGATTTTTCGCTCAGGCCTACCAGCACAATGTCGGCTCCCACTTCTTCGGCCACCGCCGGAATCACCGTTTCGGGTTTTCCCATCCGCAGCAAGGGGTGAATCGACACCACCTCCTGCACCTGGGCGCGAAGATGCTTGAGGTAGGAGAGAAAATGCTTTTGAGCAGTGAACTCCCCTTCCTTCTGGAGCGGCTGGAGCAACGCCTCGGGCAAATAGCCGAGCTTATCCGGACGATCGGGATAGACATGCAGGACGGTAAGGTCTGCATTCATTTGTGCAGCCAGTTGGAACGCGTAGCGAAGGGCACGTTCTGAGGCGGGCGAAAAAGACAAGCAAGCCAGGAGTTTCATTGCGGGGCGGAAAATGCCTCAATCGCCTGATCCAAGCAAGAGGCAGGATGGTTTTCAGAAAGAAAATGTTGGTGAAACACATATGAGCTAATTTTTTAGTAAAAAATATTTGCATTTATCTAATTTTATTGGAAATTGCTTCCCGATCCTGCCCGGATTCGCACAGTTTCAACCATCGCACTGCGATTTAATCGGAATGACATGTACCAACAAACTAACAAACCAGCTCCCTCCCGGGGCGGGCGCCAGCTCGTCGTCTCGCTGCCCGTAAAGCTTCCTCCTTTCATCAGGAGGGCTTCCAACATCCTTGCCATTGTGGCCATCACCCACTTTGCTTCTCAGTTGCTCAGCCGGGAAGGCATTGCATTTTCGCCGGGCATTGCGGCCTCTTATTCGGCACCGGATGCGCTTTATCTGCTTGACAGGGCCAGGCCGTATGTGGAAGACGCAGAGGCTTTTGCCACAAGGGTCATCGACATTGCTGCCGACCTCGATGTTCCACCCGAATGGCTCATGGCCGTAATGTATGCCGAGTCAAAATTTGATCCCGGCATTGCCAACTACAAAGGCAGCGGAGCCGTGGGCCTCATCCAGTTCATGCCTTCCACCGCCCTCGACCTTGGCACTTCCTCCGAGCGGCTCCAGCGGATGAAGGCAACCCAGCAGCTCGAATATGTCTATGAGTACCTTCAGCGGGTAGCAAGGCGGTCGGGGCCCTACGAATCGCTCACAGACCTCTATCTCGGCATCCTCTTTCCCAAAGCACGCGGCCAGGATTATTGCTACACCCTCTTTGCCAAGCCCTCCACCTCCTACACCCAAAACAGTGGTCTGGACGAAGACAAAGATGGCCGGGTCACCGTTTCCGATGTGGACAAGCACCTTCGCGGCCTGTTTCCAGAGGCTTATGTGGCAGGCATGGAACAATCCAGCCGCCGGGTGCAGTAGAGTCCAAACATTGGCCCGGGGATAGAGCCCAAGCTTTATGAAACAAAAGCGCTTCCCGTGCGGGAAGCGCTTTCTTTTGAGGTTGGTTTTGGTTCAGCGGGTTCGGACTAGACCAGCTTCATGATCAGGTCTGCGACGCGGTTGGAGTAGCCCCACTCGTTGTCGTACCAGCCCACAACTTTCACCAGGGTGCCATTGGCGCTGGTGAGGTCGGAGTCGAGGATGCAGGAGTGTGCGTTTCCGATGATATCAGAAGAAACGAGGGGTTCTTCGCTGTATTCGAGGATGCCTTTGAGCGAGCCATTGGCGGCAGCCTGGAAGGCGGCGTTGATTTCGGCGACGGTGGCCGGACGAGCCAGCACAGCGGTGAAGTCTGTCACAGAGCCGTCGGGCACAGGCACGCGAATGGCGTTGCCGTCAAGTTTACCCTTCAGTTCAGGCAGCACTTCGCCTACGGCAGAAGCAGCACCGGTGGTGGTAGGCACGATGTTCACAGCGGCTGCACGGGCACGGCGAAGGTCGCGGTGAGGGGCATCCTGAAGGCTTTGGTCTGCCGTGTAGGCGTGGATGGTGGTCATGAAGCCTTGCACCACTCCGAAGGTTTCGTGCAACACTTTCACCATGGGAGCCAGGCAGTTGGTGGTGCAGGAAGCATTGGAGATGATCTGCATCTCGGGTGTAAGAATATTGTCGTTCACTCCGAGCACGATGGTGGCATCGACAGCACCTTTAGCAGGGGCAGAGATGATGACTTTTTTGGCACCGGCGCTGATGTGCAGGCCAGCTTTGGCGCGGTCGGTGAAGATCCCGGTGGATTCCACAACGACATCGACGCCGAGCTCACCCCAGCCAAGTGCTTCGGGGTTTCTTTCGGCGCTGGCGATGATGCGGCGACCGTTTACTGTGAGCGAATCATTGTCTGCACTCACAGTGCCTTTGAATTTGCCATGTACAGAGTCCCACTTCAGGAGGTGAGCCAGTGTGGCATTGTCGGTGAGGTCGTTGATCTTTACGATCTCGACATTGGGATTGTCGATGAGGGCGCGGAACACAAGCCTTCCGATGCGGCCGAAGCCATTGATACCAACTTTAATTGCCATAGCAGAAGCAGTATTGTGGGGATAATACAGTGCGGGGACGCCCCCCGAACGGCGGCAAAATTAGAAATCCAGATGCGGAAAAGCAACCTGAAACCAAAGGTTTGGACAGGAGATCAAGGCCTTTGAGAATATCTGCGAATCCGGACCGCCCGCTTTGCCCTCCCTTTCTCCTCTTCAGATGGAAGGAGGGAATATCGCCTCAGCAAAATTTAAAAATCTTTCATTTTTTTTCTCTTTACTCTTGACACACATCCTCTTCCCATATTATCTTTGTCCCCGCTAACGATATATCGCTAGCCGCTTTTACAAATGTCCCGTTCGTCTAGGGGTTAGGACTCCAGATTTTCATTCTGGCAACAGGGGTTCAATTCCCCTACGGGATACCTTCTTTCGCCCGGCACTCTTTGAGCTGCCGGGCTTTTTTTTGGCCTCACAGCACGCCCTCCCGGAAAACCATGATTTTTTCCTATGGCGGTTTGCCCCGAAGTTCCCCACCCGGCAGCCCCCGAGCTTTGACTTGTTGTTTCACTTTCTCACAACAAAGTCATGCATTCTCTCAACTTGAAATCAATTCTCTTCACGGGGCTCGCTGCAACCTCCCTGGTGTTTTCCGCCTGCGAACGCGTAAATCCAATCGACCCCGACATCACCACCGTGATTGACTGCAACGGTGAGCTGCCGCTGGTGTGGAAAGACAATCCCAACCTCGATGTTGACTACCTCATTACCTGTGAACTGGTGCTTGGTGACGGGCAACATGTAGTCGTGGAGCCCGGGGTGACCATCCAGTTTGATGGCCTGGAATCCGGCATTTACATCACTGAAGGTTCCCTCAAAATGATCGGCAACTCAGGAGCGCCCATTACCCTCGAAGGCAAAACGGCTGTAAAAGGCTCCTGGAAAGGCATTTTCTACGAGTCCAACAACCTCGACAACCGCATGGAGTTTGTTACTGTGCGCCATGCAGGGTCAGAGCAATCCACCTTTTATAGTGAGCGCTGCGGGGTGGCCTTGAGCTCTGTCTTCAACAACGCCAGGCTTTCTGTAAAAAACTGCACGTTTACAGAAAATGACGGTGTGGGCCTGCTGCTGGAAGGAAATGGTGCGACCCTCGCTGAATTTGCCTCCAACACCTTTACCCGCAACAGCGACGCCCCCCTGATGCTCACATTCAATCTCATTGACAAGCTTGATGCCGCTTCTGTGTACACCCTCACCGGCAGTGAAAACGGGAAATCCTACATTCGGGTGGCGACCTACCTTGGCGGCGGCACCTACCTCCAGGAAAATGATTTTACCCTCAGAAAACTGGGCCTCCCCTACCGGTTCAACAGCGAGATTTACCTCTACAAGAAAATGACCGTTGAAGCCGGCACCGAGCTGGAGTTTGAGCAGGGAGGTAAAATCCGCGTAGATGAGACAGCCGCCAGCCTCGTCGCAGTAGGAACACCCGGAGCACCCATCATTTTCAGGGGTCACCAAAATCTTCCAGGCTCCTGGCACGGCATTTACATCGCCAGCTCCAGCCCCGGCAACCGCCTGGAAAACTGCATCATCCAAAACGGCGGCGAAGGGCAGAACTATTACGAATCCTGCAACCTGGAAATCGGGGGTTTCTATTCCACCGCCGTCTGCACCGTCCGGAATTGCACCATCAGCAACTCTTCCGGCTACGGCATTGCCTACAACAGCGCTTCACCAGGAATTGTACTCGAAAACAATTCCTTCTCGGGCAATGCCCTTGGCGACCTCAAGGAATATTAGTCCTGAACCCGACCCGGCAGTTGGTTTCGACCAGGCAACCTGCCCGGCAAAGGCTTCAGAAAGGGCAACGCCCTTCTGGCAGAAAACAAGTGAGAAACAGGGGTGCTGATCTGTTCAACAGCCAGGGGCTGCACCATTCTCTCACTTCTGCCGGATTTTTATCAGGTTCAACCTGCGGGGGATGAAGACTCTCCCCTTCAAGTTGAGGGCAGGCGACAGCAGTGTCGCCTGCTTTTTTAATACACTTTTTCTCCCGTGAGGCACCAGGCCGACCACTTCTTGTTGTAGGTGTGGATGCGGTGAGTAGGTTCCTCTGCGATGTTCACGATGGGCTTCCCCTCCTGGTGCCAGTAAAAAATGCCGCCATACAGGTTTCGCACGTGGGTAAAGCCTGCGTCCTGCAGTTTTTCTCCGATTCGTTCACTCCTGTACCCGACGCTGCAATAAACCAGAATCGGCGTGTCGCGGGGCAGGTCTTCGAGGGCTTCTGCCTTGAAGCTCTGGTAATCCATGAAGCGGGCTCCCGGCAGGTGGCTCACCTCAAATTCTTCCAGTGCCCTTGTATCGAGCACCACCCAGGAGGCCAGGCTGCCGACTTCAGCAGGCTTGGCAAGGGGAACCGACTTGCGATACATGTCTTCCAGCATAGCGGCAAAGCTGGCTGGGGTTTCGGTTTGTCCTGTCATACAAGAAGGGCAAAAGAAGAAAACAATACTGGCCCAAATGGAGAGAAGAGAAAGATGCTTCATAACGGAGAGACTGAAAGTGAGGCGTTGCTGCGCCCATGTCAACGACGGGGAAAGCAGGCTTCTTGTTTCAAAAATACCCGCGGTGGCCCTGTAAGCAAATAAAAACCCCGCCGGGAAAGCTCCATGGCGGGGTTAATGGTTCGGGTTGGTTGTGTAACAACGCAACTCCCGCTACTGCAGCGGCATCAGTCGTTGGATGCGTAGCGGCTGAGGTAATAGTTGATCGTGAAGGCAGTGAAGAAATAACTGTCTTTGGCGCTGGGATTCCCGCGTTTGTCGCCGGGGTTGAAGATCCCTGTGGCTGACCGCTCCGAGAGCAGCACCGACAAATCACCAGATGTCTGCCCAAGGGCTTCAAAGTCTGGATACACGGTGCTAACATCGTCCAGATAGTCGGTAGAGGTAGTGCGGTAGCCGAGTTCCACCCCCACGCCCGTGTATTGTGTGAGCCGGAGGTTCAACCCAATGCCAAGCGGCGCGCTCCACTGGATGAGAGAATAAGGGCCAGGATTTCCGGCACCCTGAATGAACTGGCCTTCGGTTCCCAGAGGTTGCAGGGCATACCATTCGCCATTGTACCGGGCTTTGGGGTTGTAGTGAAACAGCGAAACACCGAGAAAAACATAGGGCGTCAGGTGTGGCTTGCCCACCCAGGCATTTCCGAAGTTTTTGTCCCGGATGAATTCATACATCAGCACCCCGCTCGCTTCCACGATGTGGGATTTGAAGTGCAGATTGCGGAGCTGACGCCCCTGGTCAATGGCCATGTTGTCAGCTGCGCCAATTTCTCCATACTGCAATGCCACCCGAAAGCTGAGGTTAGGAAGCATGTAGCGGTTGTATCCCAGTTGCACAGCGGGCCTGAGAAGGGAGTTGTTGAATTTGTCGGTCAGGTCGCCGTAATAATACAGGGTTCCGATTCCAACTGAAAAAGAGTGGGTGCGTTGGGCCTGAGCGGTCAGCGT
This sequence comes from Bacteroidia bacterium, assembly GCA_041741415.1. Taxonomy (GTDB): domain Bacteria; phylum Bacteroidota; class Bacteroidia; order J057; family J057; genus JANQTF01. The sequence continues at coordinate 29,462 of JBGSKC010000033.1, forward strand.
CAACCCTGCGAGACAGAGAAGGAGGAGGAAAGACTGTCGTAGAAGCATACAGGTCGATGTATAGGAATGGGCTTGAAAAACGGTTGAATGAAATGGTGATTACGACCTATGGGGTTTCGTAAAGATTCAAGTTTATTTTTTCAAGAAGAGGCCATACCCCGGAATCGGTCAAAATGCCTGCTTCAACGGCTCAGTTCCCTCGCTCACAGGAGGTTAATCAAAGCCCCAGACGGCTAACGACCCAGGAAAAATCCCAGTCCAATTGTACAAAAAGCGTAGGTATCAAGGGTGGATTCATTGCCACGCTTGGCTCCTTCAGCGAATTCATACCGGGAGGGATTGGACAATCTGGCCGCCAGGCTGCCCATTTCCTTGTTCATTCTCGAAAAATCTGGATAAGTGCCGCTCACATCGTCGAGGTAATCGGTAAATGTGCGCCGGTAGCTGTACTCTGCCCAGATCCCCATGCGGTTGGGCAGGCGAATCGACAGCCCGATTCCTACCGGGACGGCAATCTGAACCAGGCGATAGGGCCCTGCAGGATGTCCTTCCAGCATTTGCCCTTCGGTGCCAAGTGGCTGCAACCGCAGCCATTCCCCCTGATACATTGCCTGAGGCTGAAAGGCAAACCCTGCCAGGCCAGCAGTCAGATACGGACTCCAGTGCACATCGCGGCGCCAGCGTTGCCGGAAGGTTTTATCGGAAAACAGCTCCCATACCGCCGCGGCTTCCAGTTCGGTGATCGGGCTGCGAAAAGACAACCCGCGGGTTTGTTTGCCCACCGACTTTGCCAGCGCGTCGTCGGCACTGATTTCGCCGTGGGTAAGCACTGCACGGATGCTCAGGCCGGGTTTCACATACACCCCGGCCTGGAGCCTGGCCGCAGGGTGCAGAGATACATTCGACAACCCGTCGCTCAGGTCGCCCTGATACATGGAGGTGCCCAGGCCCATGGATCCATACAGAAAACGCTGGGCAACAACAGGAGAGGAAAACTGGAGCAGGCAAATCAGCAGCAAAGAAAACGGCAGCACCGGTCCGGTACGAAGCATGAAGAATAGAATTAAGCGTAAAAATGAGCGTCAAATTTCCTTCGGTGAAATGATAATTTCTACAAACATTTCGCGCACCAAGGCCTTTTTCCGCGCCATTGAGCCAGAATTTTGTCCCACAACCTAACAGGCTTCCCTTCGCATATTTGGCCAAAGACCCGTGATTTTTCCTACTTTTGCCTTCTACCCCATCGCCCTGAACATGAATCGCTGGAAATCACAATGGCCATGGCTGGCCCTCTTCCTCCTGCTTGCCTTCGCCTGCTGGTATCTCCTCACCCAGGATCGCCAAAGCACCTTTAATCCCAAAGAAACTGCATTTGCCTTGCAGGATACAGGCCTGGCACAGCGGATACACCTCATCCAACTCAAGGAGGGCAAAGAAATTACCCGCATCGAGCTCACCCGCTCTGCCTCCACCCCATGGATGGTAAACCACACCTTCCTCGCTTTCCAACAGCAGGTGGGCCACCTCCTTACCACCTTGCACCGGCTTCAGGTGCGGGAAAGCCTAACGGGCCGCGGCCTCGAATCTGCCGACAAGATTCTCTCTCTCATGCACACCCGCGTGGAGGTGGTTGGGCCGAAAGGGTCTCTCAAAACCTACCTGCTCGGCACGAGCGCCAAAGACAACCGCGGCACACTCATGAAACTTGAAGGAGCCAGCCAGGCCTTCATCGTGGAGCGCCCCGACGTGCAGGGCTTCATTAACCCGTTTTTCGATATCGACATCGACCTTTGGCGCGAAAAACTCCTCTGGCGGGCAAGCGAGCCGCAGCTCATGAGCATCCGCATTCAGCCTAAGCCACCGGAAAATGAACTCTGGCTGGTTCGCCAGCCCGAAACTGGCTGGACCTTTGAGCCAGGCGGCGAACGCCCCGACTCCCTGGCACTGGCTGCCTATCTCGCTCAGTTTCAGGGCGCAGTTTACGCCGAAACCTTCGCCTCCAGGAACTTCCCCGAAACCCTGGACTCCCTTCGTTCCCTCGCTCCTGATATCCGGTTCCAGCTTGATTATAACACCGGCGAAACCCGTGAGCTGGTCCTGTTTGAGCGTAAGGACAACCCTAACAGCTATTTCGGCTGGATCATTGGCGAGGAAGAGCTTTACACCATCCAGCGGTTTGTATTCGACAGGTTCCTCCGCAGCCCCGGTCAACTGCGTAGCCCGGCGCTTTGAAGTCGAAAATGGGTTTTCCAGGCAAAAAACATAACTTGTTTGCCTGATAATAGAATTGTTGGGCCAGCTTTCATTTCCTGAAAGCGCACAATCGGGTAAGGTAGCTTCATGATGAATTTGTCGCTAGAAAATCGTTGGGCACTCGTGGCCGGCTCCAGCCAGGGAATTGGCAGGGCCAGCGCCGAAGCCCTGGCAGCCATGGGTGCCGAAGTGACCCTCCTTGCCAGAAATGAAGACGCCCTTCGGGCCGCTCATGCCACGCTGCCCAGGCCCAAAGGCCAGTTCCACGACATCCTGGTCGCTGATTTCTCCGACCCCGAGGCACTCCGGCGGGTAGTGGAAGCCCACCTGAACGCCACCCGGCGCTCCTACACCGTGCTGGTCAACAACACCGGTGGCCCGGCAGGCGGCCCTATTGCCGAAGCCAGCCTGGACGCTTTTTTTGATGCCTATAAAATGCACCTTGGCTGCAACCACATTCTGGCCCAGGCCCTGCTGCCGGCCATGAGAGAAGCGCAGTTTGGCCGGATCGTGAACGTGATCTCCACCTCCGTCAAAATTCCCATTCCCGGCCTCGGCGTCTCCAACACCACCCGCGGAGCTGTGGCAAGCTGGGCCAAAACCCTCTCCCTCGAAGTCGCCGGCGACGGGATCACCGTCAATAACGTGCTGCCAGGTTTTACCAGAACAGCACGGCTGGAACAAATCATTCAAAATCAGATGCGCAAAACCGGCATGAGCCGCATGGCCGTCGAGGAAGAATACCTCGCAACTGTGCCCGCAGGCCGTTTTGCCGACCCCGCCGAAACAGCCAGCGTTGTGGCTTTCCTTTGCTCTCCGGCTGCTTCCTACGTCAACGGAACCAGCATTCCGGTGGATGGAGGGAGAACGGGAAGCCTGTGACACAGATGACAGTGAGGGCAGAGGGGAATGTGAGGAGGGTGACGGCTTAGGCGAATATCTTTTTTCAAGGGATCAGACCTTCCATACATGCAGGTTCTTCATTTCATTAACGGGGAGTTTCGGCCGGGGCGTGGTGGCCAGTGGCTGGACAATTTTGAACCCTCGACGGGCAGGGTGTACAGCCAGGTAACTGCCGGGAATGCAATGGATGTGGAGGATGCTGTTCAGGCGGCGCAGACTGCTTTCCCGGCCTGGGCTGATCTGCCCCTCGGCGAGCGGGCCCGCTATCTGGAGCGCATCGCCGACCTTATTGCTGCCCGGCAGGAGGAACTGGCCCGCGCCGAAAGCATCGACAACGGCAAGCCGCTCTCCCTCGCCCGGCGGGTGGACATTCCCCGCGCTGAAGACAACTTCCGCTTTTTCGCCAGGGCCCTCACCCAATGGCACAGTGAGGCGTTCGACATGGGCAGCCGCGGCTTCAACTATGTCCTGCGCCGCCCCCTCGGGGTGGTGGGGCTCATTTCCCCATGGAATTTGCCCCTCTATCTTTTCACCTGGAAAATCGCCCCGGCGCTCGCAGCAGGAAACACTGCCGTGGCCAAGCCCTCCGAAATTACCCCGATGACTGCCTTTTTGCTGGGCGAAATCCTTGCTGAAGCCAAGCTCCCGCCCGGTGTGCTCAATATTCTGCAGGGAACCGGCCCGGAGGTTGGCGAAGCCATTGTGGCCCACCCACAGGTGAAGGCCATCTCCTTTACAGGCTCTACCAAAGTGGGCAGGAGGATTGCCGAAATCAGTGCCAGCACCTTCAAAAAGGTATCGCTCGAAATGGGCGGAAAAAACGCCACCCTCATTTTCGCCGACGCCGACTACGAAAAAGCACTCGACGGGGCCCTGCGTGCCGGTTTTACCAACCAGGGGCAGATCTGCCTGTGTGGCAGCAGGCTGCTTGTGGAAGACAGCCTGTACGACAGGTTTGTGCGCGACCTGAGCCAAAAAGTGGCAGCCCTGCGCGTTGGCGACCCGCTGGAAGAAACAACTGAGGTGGGAGCCATTGTGTCGAAGGTGCAATGGGAGAAAAACCTCGCCTACATTGCCCTTGCCCGCGAGGAAGGAGGGCGCATTCTGGCGGGAGGCCATGCTGTTCCCGGCCCCGGGCCCCGCTGCCAGGATGGCTGGTTCATGGCCCCGACCCTCATCGAAGGACTGGGCCCCCGGTGCCAGGTAAACCAGGAGGAAATTTTCGGGCCGGTTGTGACAGTTCAGCCGTTCCACGATGAAGCCGACGCCCTGATGAAGGCCAATGCCACGCCTTACGGCCTGTCGGCCAGCTTGTGGACAAGCGATCTCAAGCAGGCGCACCGCGTGGCGGCCAGCCTGGAAGCGGGCATCGTGTGGGTCAACAGCTGGATGGTGAGAGACCTCAGAACTCCCTTTGGCGGCGTGAAGCAAAGTGGGGTGGGCAGAGAAGGCGGATTCGAGGCTCTTCGCTTTTTCACAGAAGCAAAAAACGTGTTCATCAACCTCCAGGACTGACCGCGCAATGAAGGGTTTGTTGTAGAACATCTCCTTTCCCTGTACCTTTGCAGCAGCATTGCGGGGGAAGCGCGGCCTCTGAGCCCTGCGAAAGGAGATACCGGCAAAAACCAGCTCACAAGCACCATCCAGCCAGGTATTTTCTCAAAAAAGCTTCCCTCTGCCCCTTCTGCCATCTCTGTCATCACTTCCAACACTGTCATCTCTGTAACAATGCGAGGTCCCGTTTCCCAATTCATTGAACACCACTACCGCCACTTCAACGCTGCCGCCCTCATGGACGCGGCCAAAGGCTACGAAACCCATCTCGCCGAAGGCGGCAAAATGATGATCACCCTGGCAGGTGCCATGAGCACTGCCGAGCTGGGCATTTCGCTCGCTGAAATGATCCGCCAGGGAAAAGTGGATATCATTTCCTGCACCGGGGCCAACCTCGAAGAGGACATCATGAACCTCGTGGCCCACAGCCACTACAAGCGGGTACCCAATTACCGCGACCTCAGCCCCCAGGATGAATGGGACCTGCTGGAGCACGGCTTTAACCGGGTAACAGACACCTGCATTCCGGAAGAAGAGGCCTTCCGCCGCATCCAAAAGCACATCTTCAAGCGATGGAAAGGTGCCCAGGACCGCGGGGAGCGCTATTTCCCCCACGAATACATGTACCAGATGCTCCTCGGCGGCGACCTGAAAGAGCACTACGAAATCGACCCGAAAAACTCCTGGATGATCGCAGCTGCAGAGCGCAACCTGCCCATCATCGTGCCGGGCTGGGAAGACTCCACAATGGGCAACATTTTCGCCTCCTACTGCATCAAGGGCGAGCTGCTGCCTTCCACAATGAAATCGGGCATCGAGTACATGGTGTGGCTGGCCAACTGGTACACCCAAAACAGCGCCGGAAAGGGCGTTGGCTTCTTCCAGATCGGCGGCGGCATCGCTGGCGATTTCCCGATCTGCGTGGTGCCGATGCTGTACCAGGACATGGAAATGACAGACATTCCTTTCTGGTCCTATTTCTGCCAGATCTCCGACTCCACCACCAGCTTTGGCTCCTACTCTGGCGCTGTGCCGAATGAAAAAATCACCTGGGGAAAGCTGGACATCACGACGCCCAAGTTTATCGTCGAATCAGATGCCACCATCGTGGCGCCGCTGATTTTCGCCTGGCTGCTGAAGTGGTAACAAACTGAACCCCAGGCACCTGCCGGACATGGCCCGGCTACCTCTCAGGGGTGGCCGGGCTAATTGCTTCTGCGCCAGAAGATATAATCCGTGCTGGGCGGCGCATAGCTCAGTTCCCTGAGACGGGCTGCCACCTGGGCCCGGTGGTGGGTGCCGTGGTTGACAACATGGGTGGCAATATCGGTCAGGGAGGAGCTAAACGCATTGCCCATGCTGTTTTGGTAGGGAACGATGGTGGCCAGCTCTGCTTCGGTTGTGCGATCAAACAGGGCGATCCATTGCTGGTGCAGGCCGGCGTAATCAACGCGGAGCTGGTCCCAGGGAATCACTTGCCACACCTGTCTCGACGGGGGCTGGCGCAGCACGCGGCTCAGCCAAAGGGCTTGAGCGTTCACGATGTGCTGAAGCCATTTGGTATTGAATTCATCATCCAATTCAGAGGCCAGGTGAGCGTCGATCATGAGAGAATTCGCCCAGTAATCGTAGCGAAACAGGAGGCGGAAATGATCCAACATAAGCGGAGGGAATAGAAGGGAAAAGCCATGCAGAAAAATACTGCGGAGCAGCCTCAGAAAGTTCTGCAACCCGCCCCACAGATCCAAGGTGCGGCGACTTATTATCTTTCGTTTGCATTTACTCCAAACTATTGTTTTAAAAGTCCTGGTATTTCAGGTGGGATCAGGCACCATTTCAGCGGCCGTAAGCATTGGGGGATTTGAGTGTGGAGGCTGAGCAGTGTAGCCAGGGTTCGGCTGAGTCATGGTTCGGCGACGGGCCTGGAGGCCATGCTCACCATGACAGCGGTGACGGGCCTGGAGGCCATGCTCACCATGACAACGGTGACGGGCCTGGAGGCCCTGCTCACCATGACAGCGGCGACGGGCCTGGAGGCCCTGCTCACCATGACAGCGGCGACGGGCCTGGAGGCCCTGCTCACCATGACAGCGGCGACCGGGCCCGGAACATCCCCTCCCCGGCCCTCCCCTTCAAAAAAGGGGAGGGAGAAAGATCGGCGTAGCCTGCTCCACGTCATCCTGAGCAGGCCTTCAGGCCGTCGCCGAAGGATGCGCGACCTGCCGCTGGCTTCGCCTTTCGGGAGACGCGATGAATCGCGTCTCTACTGTCATGGTAGTCTCTTAGCGCAGCGGTCTGAAGGTAGATGTTGAGAGAGGAGATATTGAGAGGCGAGACCGGAGAATTTCTTTGATTCCAGTCTCGCCTCTCACAGTGCAGCGGTCTGACTTCCCGCCTCCCTAGGCCCGCATGATATTGCTTTCCCGGCCAAACATCTTGACGCTGAGCACAACAGACACAGCTGCAAGGGCAATCAGCGACAAAAACACAAGGGCCAGCAAGCCAAAATCCACCGTTCCTGCCAGCATTTCCTTGGAGGCCAGCGCCACGTTCAGGATGGGAATAAGTGCCGTCCCGACGTTCAGCTCAATGCCTGGCATGAGGCCGATGGCTGCAGGCACAATGACCCCCACGTTCAGCGGAGTAATGAGACTCTGGGCCTCCTTGAAGTTTTTGGCGTAGGTGGCCACCGGGATCAGCACCCCGGCAAAAAACACCGCCAGCGGGATGATCATCAGGAGCAGCAGCCCGATCGTGAGCGGCTTGGCCATGTCGAGCAGGGGCTCGCGCAGCATATCGGGAATGTCCAGGAACTGCAGGCTCACCAGCAAGCTGATGATGCCCACCAGGGCCGACACCACACCGGAGGTGGCCACCACGATCATTTTGCCAACAAGCAGATCCAGCCGGTTCACGGGCAGGGTAAGCAGCGTTTCCATCGTGCCGCGCTCCTTTTCGCCGGTAAAGAGGTCAATGGCAGGATACATGCAGCCAATGAAGCTGAAAAGCACGAAGATATAGGGCAAAAAGCCCCCTGCAAGCTTCCCGATCTGCTCCTGGGTAGTTGCCAGGTCGTGGCTGGTGTCGATGTTGACAGGATCCACGGTGGCGGGAGAAATGCTCAGGGCCTGCATCCGCTGGGCGAGCACAGTTTGCTCATAGGCCAGGATAGGTGCTTCGAGGCGCTTGCGGACGGCATCATCTTCGGTGCCAAGGTAATAAATCATCGCGCGGGCAGATTCAAACCGGACGAGGGCAGAGTCAAAGCTGGCATCAATCCGGAGGATCAGATCGAGGCTGTCGTTGCGGATGAGGCTGGCCGTATCTTCGAGGGCAATGCCGCGGATCAGGCTCAGTTTTGGAGTGGCCTCCACAGCAGCAATCAGCTCAGCCGCCTGGTTTCCCTCCACAATGAGGCCCACTTTCAGCTCCTTTTCCTGCGCTTCTTCGGCCAGCGACTTTTGAACTGTAAACGACAGCCCAAAAATCAGGGGAAACAGCACCAGCGGCAGCACGATCATCGTGATGAGGGTCCGCCTGTCACGGAAGGTGTCCAGAAACTCCTTTTTGACAATGGTAAGAATGGATGACATATCGAAAGGTCCGTTGTAGTGTCAGAAAATGGGAGAAAATCAGGCAATGGGAGCGGGTTGGTTAACCACACGAATAAAAGCCTCAGTGAGGGTAAACTCCCTGAACTGCTGCCGGAAGCTGTCCATCGTGCCTTCGTAGCAGAGTTTTCCCTTGTGAATGATGCCAAGATCGTCGCAAAGAAGGTCCACTTCGCTCATGATGTGGGAGGAAAAAATGACCGTTTTTTCCCTCGTTTTGCAGTCTCTGATGAGCTTGATGATGTTTTCTGCCGTGATCACATCGAGGCCTGAGGTGGGTTCATCAAACACCACCACCTGCGGGTCGTGGATCATGGTGCGGGCAATGGAAACTTTTTGCTTCATCCCGGTGGAGAGCTGCCCGATTTTTTTGCCTGCGAACTCATGAATGTCGAGCAGGGAAAACAGCTCATCTTTCCTTCGGGCGAGGGTTGCCTTGTCGAGCTGGTAGAGCTTGCCGAAGTATTCGATGATCTCGTTGGCGGTGAGCCGCTGGTAGAGACCCGTGCTGCCTGTGAGAAAGCCAATGGCCGCCCTGACCTCACGCGGGTGGGTCACCACATCGTGGCCGTCCACCTTCACGGTGCCGCTGCTGGGCCGCAGGATGGTGGCAATCATGCGCAGGGTGGTGGTTTTGCCGGCACCATTGGGGCCGAGGAGGGAATAAATCCGGCCGGGCTGGCAGGTGAAACTCACATCATCCACGGCGTGAACGCGGGAGCTCTTGATTCCCAGTTCGGCCTGCTGTTTTTTGTTCAGGTCGAAAGACTTGGACAAATGCTGAACGTCAATCATATCGAAGTCGGTTGGGTGGGGTGCAATGAAAATTACATCATTCGCCAGCAGCCTGGCTTAAAAAATCTTTCAGTTGGTTGCTGAGAGCGAAACGATCTTACAGAATCGTCATTATTTTCAACATCCGCAGTATGTCACCGGGTTTTCTGTCGGCAACAGATTCTTCCATCCGCCAAAACCCCTTACCTTTTGGCCATGGTCGAAGCTTCTCTCCCGATCCAGGCGCGGATAGAGCGCCTGCTCAATCACATGGGGCATCAGCTCTTCGAAAAGGAGCGGGTGCTGGCGCTATCCCTGCTTTCTGCCCTGGCCGGAGAAAGCATCTTTCTTTTGGGTCCTCCTGGTGTAGCGAAAAGCATGATTGCGCGGAGGCTCAAGCTCGCCTTTCGCGATGCCAAAGCCTTTGAATACCTCATGGGCAAATTCTCCACCCCCGACGAGGTATTTGGCCCGGTTTCGATTTCCCGCCTCAAAAACGAGGACAAATACGAACGCATCACCGACCGCTACCTGCCGGGCGCTCAGGTGGTGTTTCTCGACGAAATATGGAAGGCAAGCCCGCCCATCCAGAATGCCTTGCTTACGGTGCTGAATGAAAAAATTTACCGAAACGGTGAGCAGGAAATCAAGGTGGACATTCGCGGGCTCATTGCTGCCTCCAACGAACTGCCGCCAAAGGGCGAAGGACTCGAAGCCTTGTGGGACCGGTTTTTGATCCGGTTTGTGGTCGAAGGAATCCAGGAGGAGGCTAATTTCGAAGCACTGCTCACCCTCAGCAAAAAAGCCCAGGACGACCCCGTTCCCATCGACCTGAAAATCACCAACGAAGACTACCTCGCCTGGCAAAACGGCATCGACGAGGTGCAAATGCCAGGGCACATCCTTGGGTTGTTTCACGAGCTGAGGCGGGCCATTTCCACCCGCAACAAAACCACGGATCCCGAAAAACGCTGGTACATCTCCGACCGCCGCTGGCGCAAGGTGGCCACCCTGTTTCGCACTTCTGCCTTCCTCCACCATCGCCAGGAAATCGCCCCTGTGGATGTTTTGCTCGCGATCGATTGTCTTTGGGATCGCCCTCAGGATGGCCAGGAGGTCAAAGACCTGATCCTTGGCACCCTCGTGGCACATGCCTACGACAGGCTTCTGCGGCTCGACAGCCTTCGTACCCAGCTCGAATTGTGGCAGGAAGAAATTGCCGGGGAAACCAAAATCGTCAAAATAGAAGTCATCGACCGCCCCAAACTGTTTCAGGACAGCGACAAGAAAACCTACTTCCGTGTGCTGGGCTATCGCGGCGAAGACCCGGTTTTTATGTTCAGAGAAGACTGGGAGGAAATGGCCCAGGGCCAGGACCGCATTTTGCCGCTGTTTGACCAAAAAAACCAGGACTACCGGGCCATGCAGCGGCTGGGTGCAAAGAAAACCGAGCAGGACAAGCTCAGAATCAGCGGCAAGGACTACGACTTGATGATGGAGCGGGTAGAGGAAAAGAAGATCATTCCCAAACAGCCCAGCCCTGAACTGAAGCAACTCTGGGACCAGCGGGCCACGGTGCTGCTGCGCGGCTGCGACGAGCGCTTGCAGCGGCTGGAGGAGCAAATTCAGCGGGAAGCCCCCTCCCTGCAACGGCATTTGTTCCTGGAAGAAGGCCTCACCGCGCAGGTGCTCCAGGCCCAGGTACGGGCACGCAGGCTGGCGTTGGACCTCCGGCTCGATATCCAAAAAACCCAGCACAGCTATGCAGAGATGGACAAAGGTTGAGGCGGCGTTTGGCGAATGGCTTCATGCCATCGACTTCCTGGAGCAGGCAGACAGGCGTTTTTTGGCCGAATTACTGTTCTCCCACCTTTACGACCTCACTTTTCTTTCCAAAGAAGAATTGCTGGCGTCCGGATTTGCCGCCCGATATCCCAATTGGGCCGCCCTCGTTTCCTCCGTGCTGGCAAACCGCAACCTGCGCAAAGCAACCAACGGCCACGAAGAATTCGCGATTTCCGTTGCCAAAGATGTGCTGCGCTGGTGCATGAAGATGCATTATGCCTTTTTGGCTCACCATGACTTTCAAAGCGAAGACAGCCAGGTGAAGCACCTGACCCAGCACCTGGAGATTCTTCCGTCAGAGGCTTTCAGGCAGCACGCAGCGAAGCTCGCAGCAGCCTATCCGGAGCAGGAAGTGCTTTGGCGGTTTTATGAACAGGCCCTTCAGGCAGAGAATTTCCCCGGCGGAAGTGCCGTGGGCGCAGAACAAGCCGTGCTGCGGGAGAATTTCCTTCACGACTGGAAACAGGCGCTTGCCGGCAGCAGGCTGGAAGCTGAAAAGAGTTTCCTGGACCAATCCTGGGCCAGCTATCTGCATGATTTGAGCGACAAGGCCGACCGGCTGGACGAAATCGAGGAGATCATCGAGCCTTTTTCGCAGTTTCTGGGACAGGCCTGGAATGCTTCCCTTGGCAACTGGCACAGCATCAACTGGGCGCAGCTTCGCGCCACGGCCCGCAGTATGAAAGAAGACCCTCAACTGTTAGAACTGGTGAATTGGCTGGGGCGCTGGCAGTCGAACCGCGAGGCCCAGGAGTGGAAACGCCGCAACCTCCCCCTGCCGCAGCAACACTGGCAGCCCAACCCATTCGGCAAATCTGAAATCGTGGGCATTCACCACAGCAACCACCTGGACCAACTCCTTCCTTCTGAAATTGCCCTGCTCAGCAGTGAGGAAACCGACCTGATTTTTTCCCTCAAATTCCTCGAGCACAAGCTCCTCACCTTTCAATACCGCTCCCTCGATGTGCGGCTCGAAGAAAATCCCCAGGCAGAAACCCTGGAGCTTTCTGACAGCGAAGCTCAGGGACCCTTCATCCTGTGCATCGACACCAGCGGATCCATGTTTGGCAGCCCGGAACATGTGGCAAAAGGCCTGGCCCTCGCCATCACCGAACTTGCCCTGCGCAGCCAAAGGGCCTGTTACCTCATTTCCTTTTCTACCGGCGTGAAGGCCATGGAACTCACGGGCATGGAGCAACAGATTGAATCTTTGGTGGCTTTCCTCAACATGAGTTTTCATGGCAGCACCGACCTTCACCCTGCCCTCGAAGAGACCAACCGCATGTTGCGCGCCGAGCAGTTCAGAAAAGCCGATGTGCTGGTCATCTCCGATTTCCTGATCCCCAGGCTCGACCGCCCCCTGATTCAGGAAATCAGGCACCTCAAAGAAACCCAGGGAGTGCGTTACCACAGCCTGCTCATTAGCCGGAACCCCGACAGCGCCCATGTGCCGTTGCCGGTTTTTGACCACCATTGGGTGTATGACCTCGACCACCCCGGCGTGATGCGGCAATGGGTGGAATATATGCAGTTGCTGGAAGAAGCAAGCGAATCAAACAGATGAAACGAACACAAGCGGCCTGGAGGGGGGTGGCCCTGGTGCTGGCAGGATCGATCTTTTCCTCCTCCAAAGCCGTGATCATCAAACTGGCCTACCGACACGGCATCGACGCCAGTTCCCTGCTCACCCTACGGATGCTGATCGCTTTGCCGTTTTTTCTGGGCCTGGCGTTCTGGTCATGGCAGCGAACCACCGTGAGGCCCACTCCAAAAGAATGGGGCTCCCTGGCCGTGGTGGGCTGCCTGGGCTATTACCTGGCCTCGCTGTTCGATTTCATCGGGCTGGAGTACATCACTGCCGGACTGGAGCGGCTCATTGTGTTTGCCTACCCCACCCTGGTGGTGCTGCTGGGCTGGGTGATCTGGCGCAGAAAAATTTCAGCCGTGCAATGGCTTGCGCTGGTGCTCACCTATGCTGGTATTTTGCTGGCCTTAACAGGCGATGTGGTGATCCCCGAGCAAAGAATTTTGTGGACTGGTGCGTTCTGGGTGTTTTTGTGTGCGTTGGCTTATGCCCTCCATTTGCTCGGTAGCGAATGGATGCTTCCCCGCCTCGGGGTGATGCTGTTTTCATCGCTGGCCATGTTGTTTGCCGCCGCCGGGGTGCTGCTTCATGCCCTCCTCCAACCAAACCCTGTGGTGCTCACGGGCTGGCCGTCGGAGCTTTACCAATTGGCAGCCTTGCTCACTGTTATCACCACCATTTTGCCTCCCTACCTCATGTCGGCGGGCATTCAGCGAATGGGTGCCGGCAATGCTGCCATATTAGGAAGCATCGGGCCAGTGTCCACCCTGGTGCTCGCATGGTGGTTTTTGGAAGAAAAACTCAGCGTACTTCAACTGGCAGGTGCCGCCATTGTCCTGCTGGGCGTAGGCCTGGTGAGCTACGCCGGGCGGAAACGAAAGCAGAGCCCTGATTCTGAAAAAACCAGGAAAATTTAAAACTCCTCCCGAACAATCCGGGAAGAGGAGGAGTTACCTTTTTGTATTTTCAAACTTACTCGTCTTTACATCATGGAAGATCAGGTTAAAAACCTTCTTTCAGTGGGAAGTGTGCCACAAGATATTGCTCTCACCGATCAAGACGGCCGGGAAGTGAAGCTGTCGGATTATCGCGGGCAAAAGCTGGTTGTTTACTTCTACCCAAAGGATAACTCTGGGTCCTGCCTAAAGGAAGCTATCAGTTTGCGCGATGGATATGAAGCACTCAAAGCCCGTGGCTATGAAGTGATTGGGGTAAGTCCCGATTCGGAGAAATCCCACCGCAATTTCATTGAGAAGCAATCACTGCCCTTTCGCCTGGTATCAGATCCTGAAAACAAATGGATCCAGCATTTTGGAGCCTGGGGAGAAAAAAGCATGTATGGCCGCAGCTACATGGGCCTGATTCGCTCCACTTTCCTCCTCAATGAGCTGGGTGTGGTAACGAATGTCATCGATGACGTCGTGACGAAAGACCACGCCAATCAGATTCTCTCGCTCCTCGATTCTCAGTGAAACTCAACGATTTTTTTTGTCCCCTTTTTAGCAGGAAGGGAGATAGGTTCGTTTTTATGGGAGGCCGTCCGTTCAGGGCGGCCTCTTTTTTTTGACGATCACCAAGCTATTCTGTGGATAACTGTGTGGAAAACCTGTGGAAAAAAGAAGATCGGGTGGATAACTTGCAGCATGAATATTCCTGATCCTGCCTACGGCTTCTGGCTCTCGCTGCCTGTTCAATGGGGGCAAACGAATCTCCGTGTAGAGGTTCCGACCGACCTTGTGCTGCAATGGGTCGAGAGCGGGCGCGTGGCCCTCATGGAAGCCCTTGGTCTGATGAGTTTTTCAGGCCATACCATCAGTGTGATTCTGGGCAGAACAGAACTTGACCTGTTTTACCCGGTTACCTTCCCCGATGACATCCGGGTTGGCACCCGGGTGGCAGAGGTCTTTGAAGACCGGTTTGTTGTTGATACCGTGATGCACAGCACCCGGCAACAACGGGTGGTGGCTCAGAACCGTGCGGTGCTGGTGGTGTATGACTATGCCCTTCTGCGGAGAGTGCCAGCCCCTGACTGGCTGCGCAACAACCTGAGCAGCCTGCTAGCCGAAGGCCAGATTCAAGGCTGAGATGTTCCCGGACTTTAAGCGCTTTCTGCGTTTGCTACTTTCTATTCGTAATCAAACTTCACAACCAGTTGGATGTCGGGGTGGATGCTTCGTGCCACAGGGCAGGCTAAAGCAGCGGCTTCGAGGATTTTGCGGCCTTTTTCGTTGAGGCCATGACCGCGAAAGGCAATTTCCAGGTCAAGTGCTGATACCCGCCTGGGGTTGCTGGCCATGTGTTTCACGACCGACCCCGACACTTCGCCCATGTTCAGGCTGTGGGTGTTGGCGGTGATGCCCATGATGGTGATCATGCAAGTGAGGGTTGCAGTTGCCAGGAGGTCTGTAGGGGAAAATGATTCTCCCTTTCCCTGGTTGTCAACGGGGGCATCTGTGGTGAGTGTCTGGCCTGATCGATCGTGCGTTGCCTGAATGCGGAGATCGCCCTGATATTGAACGGAGGCAGTTTTCATAGATTTTTTTCTGGCCGGGAAAGATAGCCAGCTCAGGCTACAGATCAATTACTCAGGCAAGGAATCTCGAGGGTAAATTCAGGAATATCTACCCAGAAGGATTGCTGTGTCGTAACGTTCAGCATCAGATACCTCCCCCTCATCAAGCCAACGGGCGTATGGAAATGGCATCCGCTTTTGTACTGGTGCCTGGCTCCGGGGCTGAGCAACGGTTGTTTGCCTACCACCCCTTCTCCTGCTACGTGGCGAAGCCGGCCAAGGCCGTCGATAATGTCCCATTCTCTTTCCAGCAATTGCACCTCGATTGGCGACTCGTTGGTGATTTCAACCCGGTACTGGAACACGTAGTAGGAGGTTTTGGTCGAGGATTCTTCCTCCACATAAGCGGGTCGAACATCCACGCGAATTCCATGGGTGGTGCGGGAGGCAAGGTTAAACGTGTTCATGAAAGCCGGTTTAATAATCTATTTGATAAGTTAGCCAAAAAAAAACTCCGGGGCAAACGTTTCTATTATCCTGCCCTAAGCTGTTAGTATTGATGGGTTCGCAGCATCACAAGGGTACAGGCCACCACGGGCTCCACGCCGGCATCTGCCAGCCTTCGGATCAGGGCCGGATTCTCTGTTCCCGGATTAAAAATCACCCGCCTTGGCCGCAAAGCCACCAGCCAATCCTCGAAAGGCTGCTGCCGGTCTGCTCCTACATAAAGCGTTACCGTGTGAATCCCCTGATTCTCCACAGCCTGCTTGTCTGTTTCAATTTCGACATCGCCCACCCGTCCCGGCTTGAGCCCAAGGGCTACCACCTCGTGCCCCCTTTCCCGCAGCATGAGGGTGGCGAGGTAGGCGTATCGGGAGGGGTTGGGAGAGGCGCCCAGTACCAGGGTTTTATGAGGAGCACCGAGAACGGATGGAGCAGTCATGCAGGTATTTTCAATAAATGGAATGGGAATGCGGCTCTGTGTGTGAATTTTCCGGAAAAATGCCGGACCTGGGCGATGGCCCTTAAAAAAACCAAAATCCCTCTCAGACAATAACTACGCCTGAGAGGGATGGTTTTGCAGAGCACCAATGGATCAGTTTTCCTCTGATCCCTGGGCAGCAGAGGGAAGTTCACCCTGCACTGCTGGCTTGCTTGCGGAAACGGTAATTGTCTCGGTTTCCTTGTCAAAATCCACATACAGGGTGGAACCGATCTCGGTGGTACCGCTGAGGATTTCGTCAGCAATGGGATCTTCCAGGTATTTCTGGAGGGCACGCTGAAGCGGACGCGCGCCAAACTGCTTATCGAAACCTTTTTCAGCGATGAACTCCTTCGCAGGCTGGCTCAGTTCAATGAAAAAGCCCTTCTCTTCGATCCGGCCAAACACCTGCTTGAGGTTCAGGTCGATGATCCGCATGATGTGTTCTTTCTCCAGTTCGTTGAAGATGATCACCTCGTCAATACGGTTGAGGAATTCCGGGCGGAACACCTTTTTCATCGCGCCTTCGATGGTGGAACGCATCATGTCTTCCGACTGGCCTTCGCGGGACTTCGTTGAGAAGCCAACACCGGTGCCAAATGATTTTAGCTCCCGAACCCCGACGTTGGAGGTCATGATGATGACAGTGTTCTTAAAGTCGATCCGGCGACCCAGCCCGTCAGTAAGAATGCCATCATCGAGTACCTGAAGCAGGATGTTGAAGATGTCGGGGTGTGCTTTTTCGATCTCATCAAGCAGCACTACGCAATAGGGCCTGCGACGCACGCGCTCTGTGAGCTGTCCGCCTTCTTCATAACCCACATATCCGGGAGGGGCTCCAATGAGGCGGGACACGGTGAATTTCTCCATGTACTCGCTCATGTCGAGGCGAACAAGGGCCTCGTCGGAGTCGAACATATTGCGGGCCAGGGCCTTGGCAAGTTCTGTTTTACCGACCCCTGTCTGGCCGAGGAAAATGAAAGAACCAATTGGTTTTTCAGGATCCTTGAGGCCGAGGCGCGAGCGCTTGATGGCTTTGACGAGCTTCTCGATGGCAGCATCCTGCCCGATGATCTGGGTTTTGAGCTGGTCGCCCATCTGCTTGAGCTTGGCAACTTCTCCTGCCGCCACCTTGGTAACGGGCACCCCGGTGATCATGGAGACCACGCTGGCCACATCGTCTTCAGTTACGGTGTAGCGCTTGTTTTTGGTCTCCTCTTCCCACTCGGCCTTGGCATTGTCAAGCTCTTCGAGCAGGCGTTTTTCCTGATCGCGAAGTTGGGCTGCCTCTTCGTATTTCTGGCTTTTAACAACCTTGTTTTTCAGTTCTTTCACTTCCTCAATCTTAGCTTCCAGATCGAGGATGCTCTTGGGAACGTGAATGTTGGTGATGTGGACGCGGGAGCCGGCCTCATCCAGCACGTCGATGGCTTTGTCGGGGAAGTAGCGATCGGAGATGTAGCGGTCGCTGAGCTTCACGCAGGCCTCGATGGCTTCGTCGGTATAATTGACGTTGTGGTGGTCTTCGTACTTGGCCTTGATGTTGTGCAGGATGGTCATGGTCTCATCGGGAGAGGTAGGCTCAACCATCACTTTCTGAAAGCGGCGTTCGAGCGCACCATCTTTTTCGATGTACTGGCGGTACTCATCCAGGGTAGTGGCACCGATGCACTGGATTTCACCTCTGGAGAGTGCGGGCTTGAAAATGTTGGAAGCATCCAGCGAGCCGGAAGCACCGCCTGCCCCTACAATGGTGTGAAGCTCATCGATGAAGAGAATCACATCAGGAGATTTTTCCAGCTCCGACATCACGGCCTTCATTCTTTCTTCAAACTGGCCACGGTACTTGGTTCCTGCTACGAGCGAGGCGATGTCGAGGGTAACGACACGCTTGTTGTAAAGGACGCGTGACACCTTTCGCTGGATGATGCGCAGGGCAAGGCCTTCGGCAATGGCAGTTTTACCTACGCCGGGTTCGCCAATGAGAACCGGATTGTTTTTCTTTCTGCGGGAAAGAATCTGGGCGACGCGTTCGATCTCGCGTTCGCGGCCCACGATGGGGTCGAGCTTGTTATCTTCGGCTGCCTTGGTGAGGTCCCGGCCGAAGTTGTCCAGAACAGGTGTCTTGCTTTTCGCGGTACGCCGTTGGCGTTCTCCGGGATTTGACATTTCGGATGGGTCTGTTGGTTCGATGGGTCCTGACATACGCGGGGTAGCTGAGCCACCCTCTTCCTTTTGCTCCAGCTCACCCCGAACGATTTCGTAGGTAACACCAAAGCGGGAAAGAATTTGGGCGGCAACGTTGTTTTCTTCTCGAAGGATAGACAAAAGGAGGTGTTCTGTCCCGATCACCGTGCTTTTGAGAAGCTTGGCTTCGAGGCGAGTGATCTTGAGCACCTTTTCTGCCTGCCGGGTGAGGGGAAGGTTGGTGAGATTGATGGTGGTGACGGTGCCTTTAACGGCATTTTCAATCGACTTCTTCAACTGGGAGAGATCGACGCTCAAGCTAATGAGGATCTTGATGGCCAGACCTTCGCCTTCACGGATCAGTCCAAGCAGCAGGTGCTCGGGGCCAATGTAATCATGGCCCAGCCGGATCGCCTCTTCTCTGCTGTAGGAGATGACGTCTTTTACTCGGTCTGAAAAATTGGATTCCATAAGTTAACCTCCCAAATCTGTGGAGAGTGAATGTAATTCCTTGCTGAGATTGTGCCAAAGGGTAACATCTGCCAGGATGGCAGACATTACCCTACAAACGCTTGGGAAGGAAAAACAGTTTTTCTTTCCTTAAGCTGCTGTTTGAAATACATAAATAGCCGCACCGATAGCTACCAGCACCAGGTTCACCAGTGCAAGCGGGAGGAGTTTTTTCCACCCGAGGTCCATCAGTTGGTTGTATTTAAATCTGGGCAATGTCCAGCGAATCCACATGAACGTAAAGGCGATTGTGAAGGTCTTGGCGAAGAACCAGCCAATTCCCCAGCCGATCTGGGCGGCAGACGCCCATTCGGCCACACCGAACATCCCTTCGAAAGGCCCGAGGTAGCCACCCAAAAACACTGTTGTGATGATAGCGGGCGGGATCACGAGGTGCAAAAATTCCACCACCATGAACATGCCGAACTTCAGCGAGCTGTATTCTGTGTGAAAACCTCCCACCAATTCCTGCTCTGCTTCGACGAGGTCGAATGGCGTGCGGGCTGATTCTGCGAGGATGCAAACGTAAAAAATCAGGAAGCCGATCGGGTTGATAAAGAGGTTCCAGGCACCGCGCTGGGCCTCAACAATCGACGTTACACTGAGAAAATCCTCACCAACAGGCATCCGCACGTTGGTAAGCAAAATCACCGAAACCACAGCCAGGCCGAGCGGAAGCTCGTAGCTGATCATTTGGGCGGAGGCTCGCAAGCCGCCAAGCAGGGAGTATTTCCCATTCGATGCCCAGCCAGCGAGGGTGATACCATACACGGACACAGAAGTTACTCCAAGGAGATAGAGCATCCCGATGTTGATATCGCTGATCACGAGAAACTCATCGCCGAATTTGGCAAAAGGAATTACCCCAAACATGACCAGGGCAGTGGCTACCGAGATAATGGGGGCTGCGAAATGGAGAAACTTGTCGGCATTAGCCGGGCGAATGTCTTCTTTCAGAATCAGCTTGAGCACGTCTGCAAGTGGCTGCAGAAGCCCAAACGGCCCAACACGGTTGGGACCAACCCGTTGCTGGAATGCAGCTGCCACCCGGCGCTCGGCATAAGAACCGTAGGCTGCAAAGGTGATCAGGATCAACAGGACCGGAAAAATCAGCAGGATCTGGCCGTATAGCTCCATGGAGAAAAAAATGAGTCGGTGCAGCGAGTGTTATACTCCCCCTCAAAATTAACAATTATGCTCCAAGGCACAAGCCGCCCAGCGTCATTCTGTCTGAATTTGGCAGAAGAACCTCCGCCACCACGACAGGTGTTGGCCTGATTTTACACAGTTCTTGCCCGACGTTGTCTTCGTGCCTTCCTCATACCCATCGTTCCGCCCCCTGAGAAGGCTCCGATTCCCAGCAGAAAGCCGAATACATACCAGTTGCCATTGTTGTTTACCTCAAACACCGACACGCTGTCGAGAAATATCGAGGCGACGAAGGAAAAGGGGGCAATGACTCCATGCCAAAGGCCCATCCAAAAGCCGGCTGTTTCGCCCGAAACACACGCCTGAACTACCTGAGGCTGGGCCAAACAACCCGAAACCAACAGCGCAATTACCGCAAACCATGCAACCAGGGAGGATTTCATATGCCTGAATGTAAAGTGGAACACAGCAGATAACGGTTAGACTTACCCACCAGGATGCGGGAAAAAATCTCCCATTATCCTCGTGCCGGGGCATCTGATACCCTACCTGCTTTCAGGTCAAAGACGGCCTGCACACAACTTTGTTGGAGGGGGAGGTTAAATTTGCAAAATGTTTATTTTCAGGCAATTACCCGATTTTTTCAAAGCCTGTGTAGCGGTGCAGCGCAGCAGGCAGCAAGATGGATTTGTCTTCCTGCTGGTGGTTTTCGAGCAGGGAGGCCACGATGCGCGGCAAAGCCAGAGCTGAGCCATTGAGCGAATGGGCAAGCCTGGTTTTTTTGTTTTCGTCGCGGAACCGAAGTTTGAGTCGATTGGTCTGGAAGGTTTCGAAATTGGAAACGGAGCTAACTTCCAGCCAGCGCTCCTGCGCAGCGCTCCAAACTTCAAGGTCGTAGGTTTTGGCAGAGGCAAAGCTCATGTCGCCAGTGCAAAGCAACAGCCGCCGATAGGGCAAATCGAGGGCTTCCAGCAATGATTCCACATAGCTGGTCATCGCTTCCAGGGTTTCGTAGCTGCGGTCAGGGTGATTGATTTGCACCAGTTCCACCTTATCAAACTGGTGAAGGCGGTTGAGGCCTTTAACATCCTTGCCGTAGCTGCCTGCCTCGCGCCGGAAACAAGGCGTGTATCCGCAATTTTTCACCGGAAGCTGGCTTTCTTCGAGGATCACATCCCGGTACAGGTTGGTGATAGGGACTTCGGCGGTGGGAATAAGGTAAAATCCGTCCCGCTCGATGGCATACATCTGGCCGTCTTTGTCGGGGAGCTGGCCCGTTCCAAAGCCTGAGGCCTCATTGACCATGAGTGGCGGCATGATTTCGAGGTAGCCAGCTTCACGGGCACGGTCGAGAAAAAAGGAAATGAGCGCGCGCTGAAGGGCAGCCCCCTGTCCTTTATATACTGGAAATCCCGCTCCGGTCAATTTGACACCCAGCTCCCAGTCAATGATGTCATGATGGCGAGCCAGTTCCCAGTGTGGCAGGGCGGGAAAGGAAAAGTGAACAGGTCTTTCGTGCTGGCGGACGATCTCGTTGTCTTCGGCGGTTCTGCCCGTTGGCACGGAGCTATGGGGGAGGTTGGGGAGGCGCACCATGGACTGGTAAATGTCAGCCTCGAGGGCGGCAAGTTCTTCTTCCAGGGTTTTAATGCTGGCCTTTTGGTCGGCAGTCTGTGCTTTTGCCACCTCTGCCTCGTCCTTTTTGCCCTGTGCCATCAGCTGGCCCACCGTTTTGGCAATTTGATTGGACGACATGCGCAGGGCCTCCAATTCGCTCAGGGTGCTGCGGCGGCGCTCGTCCAGCAACACAATGTGATCAACAGCGGCCTGGGCGTCTTTGATGCCTTTTCGGGTCAAGGCGTCGGCAACAATAGAAGAGGCAGTGCGGAGGTGGTTGATATCCAACATGAGAGGGGCTATTTTGCTGCGAAGTAACGAAAAGCCTTTCAGAATCGTAAGGGTCAATTACGGCTGATTCGCACCTGAGAGGCAGAAAACAGTTTGGAAAACCCAAATTCGTTTCTCACTTTTGCGCCTGCTTCTCACCAGAACGACACTGCCTCGCCCTGAGGCGTCCAAGTTCACCTCACATCCCTTTTTCCCACCCCGACTTTTACCTGAAGTCACCGCTGCCTTCCCGGGCAGTTTCCCATTTCATTTCACTCTGCACCTGTATGTACGATATTATCGAGCTGAATAATCATGACATCTCCAAACTTCAGGAGATTGCCAAGCGGCTGAAGATTGACGAACACCAAAAGCTAGGTAAGCAAGACTTGATTTTCAAAATTCTTGATATCCAGGCTATTATGCCGGAAAAAGTCGTTGCCGAACTAAAGAAAGATGACGTTTCCAACTCCCCAAAACGTCCTTTTACGCCCTTAGCAGGCCCGGAAGCAGGCGAAGAGCAGGAAGACAGGGAAGAGGAAAAACCTTCTCCCCGTCGCAGAGCACGAAAAGCCAAAGATGAGGAGGAGGATGCCACGCAAGAACCTGAACAGGTGGCTCCTGTGACTGAAGAGCCAGCGGCCGAAGAGCCAAAAAAGGCCACAAGAGGCCGCAGGAAGAAAGAAGATAGCCTCAGTAGTGCAGTAGGCAGGGTATTTTCTCCCAGGTCTCGTGACAACCAGCCAGAAGAAGCTGAAGCGCAACAACCTGTGAACCAGGATGACGACCAGGGTCAAGATTCAATGTATAGCCCGGACCGAAACGACGATAGCGGCGAAGCCACGGGCCAGGATGACGTTTCCGCCGAAGGCCAGGATGATGCCAAACCGGAAGCACCTGTTCGCGACCTTCGCAACCGCGATAACCGGGGCAGAGGGGACCTTCGCGACGCCCGCGTAACGCGTCAACTGGAGCGCCGCGATCGCCCCGACCAACCCAAAGAACAGCAAAGGCCCATTCGCAATGACCGCCAGGACCGCCCTGCTGATCGTAATGACCGCCAGGACCGCCCCGAGCGAGGTGAGCGCCAGGACCGCCAGCAACGCCCGGAGCGCAATGACAGGCCCGAGCGCCAGGAGCAACAACGCCCCGAACGCAACGACAGAATGCCGCGTGGCGACCGCCCCGAGCGCCAGGATCGACCAGACAGGCAAGACCGTCCTGACCGCCAGGACCGCCCCGAACGCCAGGATCGCCCCGAGCGCATAGAAAGACAAGAACGCCCGGAGCGCCGCCAATCCGAGCCCAGGGTAGAAGTCCCGGATCTCGAAGGAATCGTCTCCAATATCGGCGTACTCGAACTCATACCTGAAGGATATGGATTCCTTCGTTCGGCAGAATACAATTATTTGTCATCTCCCGACGATATTTACGTCTCCCCTTCCCAGATCAAACTCTTTGGTCTCAAAACTGGCGACACCGTTCACGGTTACATTCGCCCGCCCAAGGAAGGAGAACGCTACTTTGCCCTGATCAAGGTCGAAACCATCAACGGCCGCTCGCCAGAAGAAATTCGCGACCGCATTTTCTTCGACCACCTCACACCGCTTTTCCCAAATCAGCGGTTCCGTTTGTCGAGGCCCAAAGAAAAAGACCTGTCGCTGCGCATCATTGACCTGTTCTCGCCCATTGGAAAAGGACAAAGGGGCCTCATCGTAGCTCAGCCCAAAACAGGTAAAACCGTTCTGCTGCAAAAAATTGCCAATGCCATTGCGGCCAATCACCCCGAAGCTTACCTCATCATCCTGCTGATCGATGAGCGCCCCGAGGAAGTGACTGACATGGCCCGCAACGTGAACGCGGAGGTGGTGGCCTCCACTTTCGACGAACCCGCAGAGCGCCACGTGCAAGTAGCTGATATCGTGCTGGAAAAAGCCAAGCGCATGGTGGAATGTGGCCACGATGTGGTGATTCTGCTCGACTCAATCACCCGCCTGGCGCGCGCCCACAACACCAACATGCCAGCCTCCGGCAAAATCCTTTCCGGTGGGGTTGACGCCAACGCCCTCCACAAACCCAAGCGCTTCTTTGGTGCAGCGCGTAACATCGAACACGGTGGCTCCCTCACCATCCTGGCCACAGCCCTCATCGAAACCGGCTCCAAAATGGATGAGGTGATCTTCGAAGAGTTCAAGGGAACAGGCAACATGGAGCTTCAGCTTGACCGCCGACTGGCCAACCGCCGCATTTACCCTGCCATTGATGTCACGGCTTCCGGCACGCGCCGCGAAGACTTGCTGCTCGATCCGCAGGATATTTCCCGCATCTGGCTGCTGCGCAAATTCATGGCCGACATGAACCCCATCGAAGGCATGCAATTCCTCCAGGAACGCATGTCCAACACGATGGACAACGACGAGTTCCTGCTGTCGATGAACGGCTGATCAGGCTCAGCCTGGTAACAATAAACGAGGGCGAATCCAAGCCGGATTCGCCCTCGTTGCATTTTGCAGCACCCGGCCGGGTTATTCCGCTGTCGCTGCCACGCGGGTGCTGGCATAGACTTGAAAATAGCCGAGGGCGTCGCCTGTCCAGGGAGAATCAGGGTTGGAAGGAGCTGTACTGGCCGGGCCCAGAGACTGGCCTGTGATGTCGGCGAGATCGGACAGGGTCTGGTAAGTATCCTGCGTAACAAAGCGCAAATCGAACACCCAGGGATCCCCTTTCTCCATTCTTACCTGAGGCAGCACCAAACTACTGGCAGTCATGGCATTAGGCCCTGGCAAATACAGGCTAATGTCTTCGGGAAAGGCTTGCCTGCTGCCTGCTGCCTGAATGTAAGGCTTCATTCCTTCAGGATTGTCAAAATAAAACACTGGCTGATAGGTGTTTCCCGCCTGCGGGCCGGAAGAAAACAGAAAGGTAACCGAATCTACGGGTAAGGCTTTCGGCACGGCTGAAACTGCGAGGAAGGATTGATCTTCCGCCCTGATAATCAGCGTATACTGGCTGGCAGAACCCGCAGGAAGGGAGGAGAGAGTATAATGCCCGGCAGCGGTCTCGGGCAGCAGCCATTCGTTGCCGTTGTCATCTGAAAGAAGAACCTCAGCCCCGGTCACAAAAGGATAGGTGCCAGGGTTGGTATAGCTTCCCGACCGGCTGATCCTGACTGAAATATGTCCTTCGTCGGCGGCGAGTACGGCTTCTATGACAACGCGGGGACTGGTGTCGTTGAGATCCAGCTCGATCACTTCGGTGCAGGCAGAGGCCCACAAGGTGGTGAGCAGGAGGAGGAGGAAGGCAGGTCTGTTCATGGAAGGAAAGATGAAAGGGTTGATCCTTGAAAAGAGGGAAGCGTGGTTTTGAATGCTGCTGTTCATGATCAGAAGTTGAAATTCCATGTTACCGAGGGCACCCAGCGGAAGAGGTAGGTCTTCACGATTTCAGTGGTGCCAGGTTGTGTTTCACTTTCCTGAAAGTCAATGGAGTAGGCATTTTTTTGCCCATACACGTTGTACAGGGAAAAATTCCAGCTTCCGCGGGGGTCTTTGCCGAAATAGGTGGCACTCAGGTCGAGACGGTGGTAATCGGGCATGCGGTAGCCATTTCGCTCGGTGTAAAGCGGCACCACGCTTCCATTGAGTTCATAGCTGCCGCTGGGAAAAGTAACAGCGTTGCCGGTGTAGTAGACAAAGCTGCCCGAGAAGCTCCACGCGGGGCTTGGATCATACATCGCCACAACTGAAAGCTCATGAATCCGATCCTGCCGGGCCGGAAAAACCTCGCCATCGTTAATCCCATCAAACTGGCGCAGGCTTCGTGACCAAGTATAGCCAACCCAGCCCGTGAGCTTGCCCGCCGTTTTTTGCACCAGCAACTCCACGCCATAGGCTGTTCCGCTGCCGAAAGCGAGCTGGGTTTCCACGGTTTCATCCGGCAGGAGCTGAGCCCCGTTCTGGTATTCGATCTGGTTTTGGAGGGCCTTATAATAGGTTTCCACCGACCATTCATAGGCTCCTTTGCCAAAGGTCTGGAAGTAACCGAGGGAAATCTGATCTGAAATTTCAGGCTCCACAAGCTCGCTGGATGGAATCCAGACATCAGTGGGCGTGGTGGTAGTCGCGTTGGACAGCAAATGGATATACTGCCTGTTGCGGGAATAGGAGGCTTTGATGGATTGGGTGGGCTGAAGCACGAAACTGGCAGACAAGCGGGGCTCCAGGCCGCCATACTGTTTGATTACCTCTCCAGACCCATACTCAGCAGAATCCACCACACTCCCTTCCCCGTCATATTCATACACCGTTCCCGGACCCAGCACAGTGAAGGCAGAGGCCCTGAGGCCATAATTGACCCGGAAGCGGTCGGTTGGCACCCATTCGTGAGACAGGTAGGCTGCGGATTCAAGGGCATAGCGCTGAGGCAGCGAAGAAGGATCCACAGGGCTGTTTTCCTCTTCCACAGAAACCGCTCCCGGAACAAACTGGTGATAGATTGCATTCACCCCCATTTTCACTGTGTTTTGCTGATTGGGGTACCAGCTCAGGTCTTCTTTCCAGTTCCAGTCCCGGATGCCGGAACTCACCTTCAGCCCGGCTGCATCAAGGTTGAATGCATAGTCGTAGTCGCTGTAAATCAACGTGCTGTTGAGAAACAACTGGTTGTTGAACAGGTGGTTCCAGCGCAGGGTGGCAGTCGAATTCCCCCAGTCGATCCCAAACTGGTCCTGAAACCCAAACACATCGCGGCCGAGATACCCCGACAAAAACACCTGATCGCGGGTGCCAAGCCGGTAATTGGCCTTCATGTTCAGGTCGTAAAAATACAGCTGTGAGGAGGACAAGGCAGAATCGGATGACAAGGCCAGAAAGGCATCGGCGTATGTTCGCCGGGCCGACACGATGAAGGAACCTTGCTCAGGCACAATGGGACCTTCGAAGGTGAGGCGGGAAGAAATGAGCCCAAGCCCGCCTGAGAGATGATAATCCTTGCTGTTGCCGTCTTTCATGCGAATGTCCAGTGCACTCGACAAGCGCCCGCCATATTCGGCTGGCATGTTGCCTTTGTATAGCTTCATGCTTTTGATGGCATCGCCATTGAACACCGAGAAAAAGCCCAGCAAATGGCTCGGATTGTACACCGGTGCCTCATCCAGCAAAATGAGGTTCTGGTCGGCCCCGCCGCCCCTGACAAAAAATCCGGAGTTCCCTTCTCCTGCAGATTTGACTCCGGGCAACAGCTGGATTGTTTTCAAAATATCTGTCTCGCCCATGAGCACAGGCACCTTTTTGATCATGTCCATGCTCAGGGCATTTACCCCCATTTCAGTGGAGGAAACATGCTCCCCGGCCCGGTTGGCCATGATGATTACCTCTTCAGTCCGGCTGTTTTGTGGAAAGAGTTCATGGCGTATGCTGACAGAATGAGCGAGGTCAATCAGCAGGCTGTCGGTTTGGTAACCCACGTACCGAATTTCGATCCAGTGTTTGCCGGGCGGAAGGGTGAGCGAGAAAAAGCCGTATTCGTTGGAATAGGCCCCTGCCTTCAGGGCGGGAGCGGCGATGGTGGCACCAATCATGGATTCACCGGTTTCGGCATCCAGCACATAGCCGCTGAGGGTGGATGTTTGCGCAGAAAGCCCCCAGGAGAGAAGCCAGCAGCAGAAAAATAGCGTGAGATGTTTCATAACAGTCAACAAAATCGAAGTGGTCGGTAATGATGACTGCAACGCCCTTTTTCAGGGCCTGCCGCATGAAAACATGAATCCGGACATCCGTATTCCTGAATCAGGACAAGGAAGATTCTTCATTTGCCTGCCGGAATTCGCTGGGGGTTTGGCCTGCGATCTTTTTGAAGGAGGCGTAAAAAGCGGATCGCGAATGAAAGCCTACCTCCTGGGCAATGGCGTGGATGGTGATGTGGCGATAGGCACTGCTTGTCAGGATTTCCTTCGCAGCTTCCACGCGATGCTGATTGATAAAATCCATGAAATTGCGCTCTCCCAGCTCATTGATCACCTGGGAAAGATACCTGGGGTTGGTATGGAGGGCTTCAGCAACCTCTGCCAGGGTGAGGTCGGGCCGAAGAAACGGCTTTTCCTGGTCCATAAAAGCGAGGAGCCGGTCGAAATAGCGCTGCTTTTGTTCCTGGTCCAGAGGAGAACCTGCATACCTGGGAAGCTCCAGGTCTTCCTCCTTGTCTGCCAGCAGCGGCTCCGGAAAGCCTGTAAACACTTCCGGAACAAACATCCAGAGAAGCTGAAAGCACAACAGCATGGTGGCAGTGCCGAGGATAGCATAGGGAGGGTCGGACAAGGGGGCGAAAAAGAGCAGGCTGAACAGGATCGACGCGATGGGCAGCAGCAGCAGGGAAAACACAAACCACAACCAGCGGCTATGAAGGTGATCGGAGTAGCTCGCTGCTTGCTTCACGAAGCGGGCATGAGAGCGGAGGGTGCGTGCAGCCAGCCACAGGTAGGTAGCCACATGAGTCAGCAGCACCATGGCCATGATTTTTGCAGCAAGCGGCGGGCGAGCCCCCTGCGTAATGAGTGGTTCCCGGGTATTCTCTCCCCCCAACCAGGTCACAACCAGGATCGCCACCAACAGGAGAAGCGTGGGAAGCCCGTGCCAGAACTGCCTCCTGCGGAGGGCGAAATCCTTCTGAACAGAGCCCAGGATGTAGAAATACACCAGAGGCCCGTAGAGAAAGGAAAACATGCCCATCGCCCGGAACAGCACCCTGTCAAATGGCCTGTCGAGTGCAAAAAGCATCAGCGGAGCCATGACGACCATTGTCATTCCAAACAGAATCGCTGCCAGGATCCTCCCCGGCACCTGGTGCCCTCCTTCATTTCGCAGCAACCGGATCAGGGTGAAAACCCCGGCCCAGGCCCCCAGCACCAGCAGGGCAGAGGGAAAATTGAGCGAAAGGTAGGATCCGGGATTCATGCTGCCGGGGAGCTTTTTTCCAGATACAGGCAGAGGTTTAGCAGGCCGTTGGTGTTGGTAATGAGCCTTCTGGCTTCCGGGATGGTAGCCACGTGGGTCCAGATGAATTCATGCTCGTGGTCAAGGCCCGTTTTGCGGTCGTGGTAGGATTGAATCTGGGCGAGCGGCAGGTGAATTTCAGTAAAATAGAGGTAAATGGATTCATCAGAAGTACCCGTGGAAACGAAATAGGGCTCGTCGTGGAGGAGGTGCACATCCTTCGCTTCGACCTTCACACCGGTTTCTTCTTCCACTTCTTTGACTGCCACCTCCAGCGGAATGTCTTCCCCATCCACCATGCCCGCAACAGGTTCGTAGATCAGGCCGCCGTTGCAAATTCGCCGCTGCTTAACGAGCAATACGAATTTTTCGCCGGTTTCCTCCGCAATCAGCACCACCAGCACCGACACAACCTGGCCTTTGAGGAAGCAGATCGGGGGAATGGTGGTTCCTTCGGGGGTGGTGGCGTGGAGCAGAACCAGCGAAAAAAGGGCGTCGCCATTGTGGCGGTAGCGGGTGTAAATTTCCTCAATGGAGTCTATGCTGAGCCCCTGGGCCAGCAGGTTTTGCTTCCAGCGCAGAAATTTCGGGGAGAGTTGCAGGGCTTCGTTCATGCGGGTGATGGGTAAAAGAAGAAAAAGGGCCAGACAAAGGTACTACAGACCCGGCAAGGGGCTGGCCTGAACTCGCTAAAAAAACGTATGTTTGCCAGGAAAATATGGCCCGGTTTAATCACACATGATGAAGCGAAAGTATCTCCTCTGGGGCGTTATTGGTGGCCTCGCTTTGTGCGTGCTGTTTCTCTACCCGATGTACCAGCGGGTATTTTCCCCGATGGTGGTGACCCCCGGCGGTGAGCCTGCCTCCTTTTTTGTGCCTACAGGCTCCGACTACAAAACCGTGGGTGACCTGCTTCAGTCTCAGGGGTTTATCAACAGCATCGAAGGCTTTCACTGGGTGGCGCAGCGAATGAACTACCCCAACACCGTGCGGCCCGGCCACTACGTCATTTCCAATGGCATGAATGCCCGCGAGTTGGTTACCCTGCTTCGCTCCGGCAGGCAAACGCCTGTCAACTATACCTTCGTTAAGTTTCGCACAAAAGAACAACTTGCCGAAACTACTGCCGAAAAGCTGGAGATGGACAAGGAAACCTTGTTGACTCTGCTGAATGACAGAGAGTTTCTGAAGCAACACGGCGGACTGACCCCGGAAACCGTGATGGCCATTTTCATTCCCAACACCTACGAGTTTTACTGGAATGTGAAGCCGGAGGAGTTTTTCGAGCGAATGTTTGATTACTACAAACGCTTCTGGACAGAGGAGCGCAACAACCTGCGGGAGAAAATGAACCTGAGCCGCCTGGAGGTCATTGCACTTGCCTCGATTGTGGAGGAGGAAACGAACAAAAACGACGAAAAACAGCGGGTGGCAGGCGTTTACCTGAACCGGGTGCGGGAGAGCTGGCCCCTGGAAGCCGACCCCACGGTGAAATACGCAGTTGGCGACTTCACCATTCGCAGAATTTTGCACGAGCACTTGCAGGTTGATTCTCCCTACAACACCTACCTCTACGCCGGCATTCCGCCCGGCCCGATTTGTACGCCCTCCATTCCTTCGATTGACGCCGTGCTCCACGCCGAGCGTCACGACTATATGTTCTTTTGCGCCAAAGCAGATGGCTCGGGATATCATCATTTTTCCCGAACCCTCAACGAGCACAATACCTATGCTGCGGAGTATCACCGCCTGCTCAACCAGCAGGGGATCCGGTAGGAAACCGCAGGCTGGCACGGCATTTGGTCTTTCAGGAAAAGATCTGGAAAGTCTCGCCTTGGGGGGGAGGCAATCCCTCCTATTCTTACCTTTGTTAAATACTTATTCCCGCAGGTATTGTCAAACAAACCTGCCAATACGCTTATAATTGACCATATATCCGAAAATTACCCACTTTTGATTCTTACCCTTGATTCTGCAATTGCATTCTGTTTGCACCTCAAATCAGACCGTTCATGCAGCAGGAGCAACCATTTGAACAATCCCGAAAACGAGACCCGAAGCCGCTTGCTATACTTGCAGTGAAAGGGCGATAATCCTGGATTACAAGAGCAAGGGCTAGGGTAGAATCTTCTGTGGACAACAGAATTGATTCCCCTAGTTTTTTTTGTCCTGTTCACAACACAATTGCGCCCAGGAAACTGAACAACTAAGTGAAATTTACGGCCATCTCCCGATTTGAGAATCGGCGAAAAAAAGAAAACCATGCCAGTCTGGCCGTTCACTCATTCAGGAAAGCCAAACTCCTTCCAGAGATGCCCATTGAGGCAATTTTGCGCAAAAGATCGGCACGGTTTGTGCAAGTTTAACATGCAACAGGACGGTAATCCTGGAATTTCAAGAGCAAGGGCCAGGGTAGAATCTCCCCAATGTGGGATTGATTCCCCTGGTTTTTTATTTTCCGTTCCTTTCTTGTCTTTTCCTCCGGGCGAAATTTGGCTAATCAGGCCTTTTTCCGCTATTTGATCTTCTCCATTCCTCTCCCCCTTATGATCAGGCAGAAAGGCTGGCCCTGGATTGCAATCCTCGGCGCTTATTATCTCGGGCTGGGCTTGCTAGCCTTCCAATTTTCCCTCGCCATTGGCGGGGTGCGCGCCCAACTGGAAGGAGTGGAGCTGGAGGCAGAATTTGAAGGCAACGACTGGGTTCGGTGGGAAGACAGCGACGGAGGGGTCATTGCCCGTTCTGTGCATCCGCTGCCACGGTCGCGCCCCATTGACCGCGACCAGATCCGGCCCGGAGACCGCCTCCTCGAACTCGATTACTGGCCGATCACCAAGGCCGAGGCCGCCGAAAACATTACTACTTCTGTGCGGCCGCTTGTCATCGCCAAGCTTGAACGCACCGACCCCGTCTCTTTTACCCGCGAGGAAATCGAGACCTACATCCGCAGCGGCTTCCGCCTCACCTTTTCCTTCAACGACGTTATCCCCTACTGGCACATCCTCGGCTGGCTTGTGGGCCTTGGCGCTTTCGTTGCCCTCGTGATGCTGGCCATCCTGCTGCCCCTCATCCGGGCCCAGCAGGGTAGCTCATTTCTGCTGCTCGGCGTGGTGCTGTCGGCCCTGCTGCTTTTTTTGCTGCAGCTTTTCCGGCACCTTTACCTCTACATCGAGAGTGACCTCACCAGCATTGCCCCCGAAAAGCTCTTTATTGTGGGCTTTTCCGTGCTGCTCATGGGCTACGCCCAATTTTACTTCGCCTTCCGAAGCCAGCTCGGCAAATTCTGGTACTACCTGCCAGGCCTGCTAGTGAGCATCTGGATCCTTATGCAGGTTGTGGACATCCTCTACCTGAGCCGCGACATGAAGCATTTCCACGACGAAGTGGAGGCTGTACTGGGCGCGTTTTTTATGCTACACCTGGCAGTGGCGGTGTTTCTGTACCTCAGCGACCAAAGCCTCGCCAGAACCCCGCGCATTTTCTGGTCCATCATGGCCGTGGGCATGCTGGCCGTGCTGGGCCTCGTTGCATTTGTGCTGCCGGCAGAATGGCTGCCCTTTCATCGCGAGCATGTGTTTTTCCTTCAGCTTTTGCTGAGCTATTTCCCGTTGGTCAATGCCACCTACCTGCAATTGCAGTTTGGCAAAGTGAGCCTCGTCGTTACCCAAACCATTCAGTACCTCGTGGCCATCGTGGTGAGTGTGGTGCTCTACCTGCTCATCGTTCAGCTGTTTGACTACCTCAACACCAGCATCCGCTACCGGCGCATTCTGGAGTTTCTGACCTTTGTGATCGGGGCCATTGGCTTTCGGGTGCTGTATCAGTCAAATGAAAGCCGCCTGAGGAAATACTTTGTCACCAGCCAGCAGGAAAAGGCCACCATTTTCCGGAATTTCATCGCACAGATTCCGCAGTACACCCAGGCCGAGCAACTTCGCAGCGAAATTGTGAAGCAGGTGAAGCAATATTTTCAGACTGAGCAGGTGGATTTTTGGTGGAATACCGGCCAGGGAGAGGTGCGAATGCAGGCTGATGACCATCGCCAGCTGGCAACGGTGTACCATGTTTTGGAAGAAAGGCGCAGCAACTGGAGCCGGGCCAAGGAAATCGCCAACGTGAAGCTGGGGCCCGAACTGGAGGAATACCTGCTTGGCAGGGGCTTTCACCTGGTGTTTCGGGTAACGGTGGACGAAGACAATTTTGCCCTCCTCACGCTGGGCCGCAAGCGCATGGGCGTGTACAACCTCTCCGACATCGAGCTGATGTCGCAGCTCGTTCAGCAAACCCAGCTCACCCTCAACGTGCTGCAGCTCGTTACCCGCGAAAAGGAACTGATTCAACAGACCTACGAAGCCAATCTCACGGCCCTCAGGTCTCAGATCAATCCTCACTTTCTGTTTAACACCCTCAACTCCATCGGAGAGCTGGTGCATGAATCCGCCGACCTGGCCGAAGCCGCGGTGGAAAAGCTCGCCTTCATTTTTCGATACACCCTCCAGAAATCCAGTCAGAATTTTGTGCCCCTGAGCGAAGAAATGCGGCTGATTGAAACCTATCTGGACCTGGAAAAAATCCGCTTCGGCGACCGCCTCGAAACCCATGTGTCGGTGGCCCCCGGCACCCGGGAAGTGCAGATCCCGGCCTTCATTCTGCAAACCCTCGTGGAAAACTGCATCAAGCACGGCATCGCCAAAATCCTTCACAAAGGCGTGGTTTCGATTGATATCAGGCGTGAAGGCGACTGGCTCATCAGCGATGTGTTTGACAATGGCCCCGGCATCGATTTGTCGAGGATTTATAAAAGCACGGGGCTGAGCAACTCCATTGCCCGGCTCGAAAACTTGTATGACCAGAAAAACCTGCTTCAGTTTCAGAACACTGGTGATGGCACCCTGGTCACAATGCGAATTCCGATTCGGCAGGACATTTATCCTGCCGCTTCAGGAGAGGAATAGGCACGGGATTTGCGTTTTTGGTCTTCGATGTAAAGTCCTTTTTTTCGCTGAAAGATTTGGCGATATTTTCCTTTCGTTCTCGAGTGCTTTTTCTTCTATTTGACGAAAAACGAATTCACCTCACCTCACAGACATGTCCCAAAAGCTCAAGGTACTCATTGCCGACGACGAACTGCCTGCTCGCAACAAAATGAAGCGTCTTCTTCAGAAGTTTGAAGAAGAAGTTGAACTGGTTCATGCTGCCGAAAACGGCTTCGATGCCTTGGAGCACATCCACTCTTTGAAGCCAGACCTCGTGTTTCTCGACATCGAGATGCCAGGCCTCAACGGCCTCGAAGTGGCTGAAAGCATTGACCTCGACGACATGCCCGCCGTGGTCTTTGCCACTGCCTACAGCGAGCATGCCATCAAGGCCTTTGAACTGAACGCGATTGACTATTTGCTCAAGCCCTTCAACGAAGACAGGCTCAAGGCCTCCATCGACAAAGTGCTCCAGAATCGCAGCGGCTCGGCCCTCGACAAAGGGAAAATTGCCGAAATGCTCAAAAGCGAGCTGGCTGAGGACATCAAGATTCCGTTTGCAAATAAGGTCCCCATCCCTACCCGCGACCGCTACAAACTGGTTGATTACAGCGAAATCCTCTGCATTGAGGTCGAAGAGCGGAGTGTTCGCCTATGGACTCCAGAGCGCTCCTATTTGCTCAACCACACCCTCGATACCTTTGAGCGCAAGCTCCCCGAAGACGACTTCTTCCGTGTTAACCGCTCCTGCATCATCGGGCTGGCCCACGTGAAGGAAATCGTGATCTGGTTTGGTAACCGTTTCAAAATCATTCTCACGAACGACAAGGAAGTGATTTCTTCCAGGGAAAAATCGAAGATCCTGAAGCAGGTACTCAAGTTTTAGGCAGCCAGCGGCTCCTGATTTGCACCCGGTTGCGCCTCGGCGCGGTCGGGTGTTTTGTTTTGCGCCACCCGGAGAAAGGCCAAAAAAATAGGGGACAGAACTGCTTTCTGTCCCCTGATTACAAGGCGA
Source organism: Bacteroidia bacterium (assembly GCA_041741415.1). Lineage (GTDB taxonomy): Bacteria > Bacteroidota > Bacteroidia > J057 > J057 > JANQTF01. The sequence goes on from JBGSKC010000033.1 coordinate 64,194, forward strand.
TAACGAGAGTATGAAGAGCTTCAGGCTAGGAGACCTGAACTTCAATGGCAGAAGTAAAGACCGCAAAAGGGAAATTCCAATTTCAACCCGAATTTTTTCGCAAAAATCACAGTCTTTGTAACAAAATCATCGCTGGTACCGCTCCAGCAAACCCTGAAAGCGGGTTTCCTGCTGGAAGGGCTTAAAGGCGGGGTCGTTCTTCAGCTCCCCGATGGGATACTGCTTGGCAAGGGCGATCTCGATGTTTTCGTAGAACAACTCCTTTTTGCCCTGCCTTGCATACACTTTGGCCAGGAAGCCATAGCGAATACCATCGTTGGGGTCGAGCTCCAGCGAATGACGGATATCGGGAACGGCCCTGTCATATTGCTGCTGCATGGCATAGAGGAAGCCACGGAAATAGAACGAGGCTGCATCTGATGGGTCGTAGAGCACAGCCTGGCTGTAGTCCTGAATGGCACTGGCATATTCGCCCGCTTTTCGGGCCAGGTCGGCGCGGTTGCGGAAGGCCCTCGAAAGAGTAGGATCCAGTTGAATGGCCCGGGAAAAATCGCCAAGTGCCTGTGGATACGCTTCCATGCCTGCAAACACCTCACCCCGGTAATTGTAGGCCTTAGCATAATTTGACTCGAGCTGGATGGCTTTGTCAAACAGTTCCATGGCCTTATCCGGGTTGTCCATTTCAGCAAATAGCATCCCGAGGCTGCAATATGTCTCCGGATTATTGGGTTCCAGCTCCACAGCTTTCTGAAAGTCCTGCTGGGCCTGGTCGTTTTGTCCTGTTTGCTGATACAAGCCTCCTCTGGCGCAGTAGGCCTTCGCCGAATCGGGCCATGCCCGCACCACCTGGTTGAGGTCAATCATGGCTTCATTGACTTTGCCAAGGGCGGCATAGCTCTGCCCTCGCCGCAGAAGCAGTCCGGGAGAAGAAGCGCCAAGGCTGGCGGCCCGCTGAAAATCTGCCAGAGCCTGCTCTTCACGATGGAAACGCTGCAGAAAAGCCCCTCTCGCCTCGAAACTTTCTGCGCGGGAGCTGTCTAATTCAATGGCCCTGGCAAAAAGCTCCAGCACGTCATTGTACTGGTTGGTGCCAGCGAGAATCTCTGCACGGAGGAGGTAGGCCCCGGGGTCCTGGGTTTTAAGGCGAATGGCTTCCTCGAGATCTTGCTGGGCACGGGGAACGTCCTTGAGCCGATACCGAAGCATGGCACGGGCCACATAGGCTTGTGCCAGCTGGGGTTCGAGCGAGATAGCCCTGTCCATGTCCCCGAGGGCAGCATAGAGCTGGTTGCGCTCCACCTGGATGCGCCCCCGCAGCAGGAGGGCTTCAGCAGAGGGCCGGGCACGCATCAGGAGCATGGTCACTTCTTCCATGGCGGGCTCTACCTGGCCACTTTCGAATAAGGTCTCCGCAAGGTAGAGCGAAATGGTTGTCTGGGCAGGATCAATGGCTTTGCCCTGTTCAAAGGTAGCCAGAGCGGAGTCTGTCAGCCCCAGAGCTGCCTGGCTGCGGCCTGTCCAGGCGTAGGCCACCGACTCGGCAGGCCTGAGCGACAACAGCCGCTTCATGCTCCCAATCGCTTCGTCGTAGCGACCCAGTAAATGCTCGGCTTTCCCACGCTCCAGCCATGCCTTGCCGTAGGTTGGATCCATTTCCACCGCCCGGCTAAACTCTCCCAATGCCCGCGGCATATCCCGCACTTGCAAGAGCAATCTGCCGCGGTCAAAATGGGCCCTCGCCGTTGGCTGCTGCTCGATAAGGGCATTTAATTGGCTCAAGGCCACATCGTAGGCCCCGGCATCGAGGTTCATTTCTGCTTCGAACAGGCGGGCATCTTCGAGGTTGGGCTGCAGGCGCAGCGCCTCCTGAATATCAGCAAGGGCCTCGGCCTTTTGTCCCAATTTTACCAGCAACGCTGCCCGCCGCACCCTGGCCTCCGCCTGGTCTGGCTGGAGGGCAATAGCCTTGTTGTAATCATTTTGTGCATTCCAGTTGGATGCCATGGCTGCGTAGGTGTCGCCCCGGCGAACATAAGCCATGGCCAGTTCTCCGTGAACAGCCAACACCCGGTTGTAGTCTTGCAAAGCCAGAGGAAAGCTCGCTTTCTCGTTCTGGACCATTGCCCTTCCCAGCAAAGACTCCAGCCCGTCGGGCTGTAGCTCCAGGGCCCGGTTGTAATCGGAAATGGCCATGTCCAGCAGGCCCATTCGCCTGAAAATATCGGCGCGATCCACATATGCCCGGGCATCATCTGGATGAGCAGCAATAACTTCGTCGTATAGCCGCTTTGCCTGGCTATACTGGCCAATAGACAGGTAGGCACTGCGCAGGAAGCTGAGTTTTGATTGTTCGCCATCTGGCCCCGGTGGCACAATCATTTCCAAATAGCGGGAAGCTTCTTCGAGGTGCCCAATCGCCTGCTGGTGCAGGGCCTCGAACCAGTAAATCAGATTAGCGGCCTGAAGCTGGGGAAAATCGCCGATGATCGCGTTGGGTTGCAGGCGAATGGCTTCTTCATAGGCTTGTTCCTGCATGAGCAGGCGGGAGAATTTTTGTTCGGCCACATGATAGCAGAGGACTCCGGTGGCATTAGGAAGATCCTCTCCTGTGTAGGTTGCCCATAGCACAAGGTCGGCACCGCAGGTGCCGGCAATGCCCTCGGCCACGGTGCGGCGGTCGTTGCACTCTTCAACCTGGAGAAACCGCACATCCACACGAGCACCATCCTGGCGCAGGGCTTTCAGTTGGTTCACCAGCACTTTTTCATGAACGAGGCTGGAAGGGCGGCAATCTCCCTCAGGAATAAAGGACAGAACGAGCACCTTATAACCAGCTTCAGAGGCGGGGAATGGGCAAGGATTTTCCAAATTGCCTGCGAAGCCAAGGCTGGCGCGCACCCCCGGAAAGAGGAGGCTGGATGCCAGCAGAAGGGTAGCGGCGGCGATCAGGCCAAACACCATCCACCTGCGGCGGCGAGGATCTTCCGACTGTGGGCGGCTGGGCCTGGCTTCCTTGTTGGGGCCGGGTTTGGGCTTTGTTTTTATCGTGGCAACGACATCGCGCTGGGCCGGGGTGGGAACCTTTTCGCCGGGCAGCCTGGTCTCCAGCTGATCGGGGCGCGGGGTGGCAGGTTTTGCGTCCCTTTTCTCAGGGCGTTGCGCAGGTTTTGGCTTCTTTTTTCCTGCTTCAGGTGCCGTGGCCTTTTGCTGATGGACCTCTTCGTTTTGCTGGAAGGCTGATTTGCGAATGGGAACTGCGGGGGATTCTTCTACCCGTGGTGCCTCCGGGCCAGGAGAAGGCGCTGCCGGGTCGGGGAACAGCGGAGCAAGCTGATGCAATTCTGTGGAAGGGGATTGATGCTCCCGATCCTCAGTGGCAGCAGGCTCTGGCTCAGAGGGGGCGGGGGAGGCATCTCCATGTACTGCTTCCGGCGTTAAAGAGGTCGCCTCAGCATTCATCGTTTCAACAAGGCCAGGCTCCTCCAGCGATTCCGCCAAAAGCATCTGCGAAGGTCCTGGCAGGTTTTCACCTCCTTCGACCGGTTTTTCAACCGCTTTGCGCTCCTCCACTAACCCGATTTCTTCCTCCTTCGCTGGTTCTCCCACAGGTTCTTCTGCTCCCGGTTGCCCGGTTTCCAGTTGAATCTCTTTGCTTTCGTCTCTGAGTTCAGGCTGTTCCAGCTCTCCTACTCCGTCAACCTGAGAATCGTCATTAGTTGGGCCCTCCTCAGTAGCAAGATCTTCGGGCGTAGCGGCAGCTTCGGGTTCCGGGGCATAAGGCTCATCTGACCCGGCAATTGTCTCCGAGATGGGCTCCACTTCGCTGGCAAAGGGGTCTATGGCTTCGCTGATCAGGATTTCCTGTGGCAGCATCTCTGCTTCAGCCGGGCGGGCAACGGCCTGAGGTTCAGCATCAAGGTCAAATGTTTCTGGCAAAGGAACAGCGACGACTTCGGGAGTTGCTGCGGAAAATACAGGTTCTTCCTGATGGGGAGGAGCTGGCTCAGCTTTGGGTCCGTTGCTGGCGGGCTGTTCCGTGGAAATCAGTTCCGGCCCTTTACGGATTCGCGGTGCAGATGCCGGGGTGGATGGCAACAGATCACCGGTGGCGCTGTGCTTTTTTTGTTGCTGTTGAATCAGCTGATTGAGCCACTGCTTTTCTGTGGAAGGAATGAGAAGCGGGTTTCTGAGCCTCCAGGAGAGGGCGCGGGCCTTGTCTTCGATAAAAGTAAGGCCGCGGATTGCTTCATCCGGCCTGCCTTGTGGCCATTCGGGCTGAATGGCGTTTTCGCTTTTGAGGGGGAAGATTAAATCCGGCTCGTGGATGGATTGCTCTGCGGCTTCCAGAACCGAAATCCCCGACATGAGCAGGAGATAAGGCTCCAATGCAGTATCGAGAGAAAGGCCTGTTGCCAGCACCATGGGGATGCCGCGCTCAGGCAGGGCAGACAGCCATGCGGCGGGGGTGTTTCCGGAAAAGAAGACCCCGCGCAGGAAAGGAAACTGCTCTCTGGCCCACATTGGATGGTCGGGGCGCACCCAGCCATCACCCGACCTTGCCCTCACCCGGATTCCTTCGGGAAAGACGGGGCCTAGCACATGCAGCAGGGTAATGTATTGACGGGCGGTTCGCTGGGAGAGAATATCTTCCAGGAACACCCGCGAATCGGGCTCTTCTGCCCACAGCTCTATCTGGCCCTGGGCTTCGAGAGGTTGTAGCAGTTGAATCAGCTGTCGTAAAACAGCCAGCGACTCCGACGAGACTTTCCCGTCGGTGTCCTGAGAGCAAACGAAAAGGATTCTCGGTTTGGGCAGTGATTTGGCCATGCAGACTGTACCAGCGCAACAGAAACGAGAAAATCTCGCAGACCACCCGACAAGAAAACCTTGGCGGGGGGCATGGAGATTCCCGGTGATGAAAAAGAAGAAAGGACAGACCAATGTACAAATCCCTCTGGAAGCGCCCCGGTAAGATTACGCAAGTGGTAAATTCCGGGGGATGACTGGCCAAATGGTGGTGTCATTGGCAGGAGAACGACCGGGGCAGGAAAACGAAAACCTGGTTGCCCGGTATATCGTTTGGCTCGTCAATTTTGTTATTTTTCCAACCGAAAGCATCAGCAAACTTCTTTCGACCTTACCATCAAAGGTTAGCCCTCATTTTTATGTCTGAAACAGCAACAAGCCCCCAGGTGATCGTTCCAGAGTGGGTGCAGGAGATCAAGCGGAAATATTTGTCGCAAAACGTTTCCCAATTCATTCTCCACGGCAACATCAACGACTATGTGCGCGTGACACGCGGCGGCAAAAATCAATACCACCGCATCCGCGAATTCCTCAATGAGGAAATGTTCAAGCACAAGGACATTGTCATTTACTTCGACCGCGCGGCAGGGTTGAGGTTTCGCGACGACCGCACCTTTGGCGGCGACAGCACCTCCCGAAAAGAGTTTATCTCGATCCTGAAGCTGTTTGACGAACTCACCGACAACAATTTCGCCGAGCTGAGCAGAAACCCTGCCCGCTCGTTTTTTACGCTCGACACCTACTTCAACCTCATGCTGAACCGCGACTTCATTGAAGCCTGGTTCAAAGAGGTGGACAAGCAAATGGCTGCCGACCCGAAGGCCAAAGACAAAACCATCGACGAGGAACCGACCGATTTCATCGACCGCTTCATCAAGATGACCCTGCCGGATTTTGACGAGGACGCCAAAAAGAAAAACATCACCCTCGGCACCCTCAAAGAACGGCTCGCACAGCTTCGTGCCAAACTGGCCAAGCCCAAGTCGATCGCCTTCATCGTCGATTACGCCGAAACGCTCCTCCCCAATGGCGAAAATGCCAGCGCCCGCCCCGACGATTCTATGCTGCTGGTGTTCATGCAGAAATGGGCCAAGGAGAAAAAATTCCTTGAATCGGACCTCACCATCATGGTCCTCACCGAAAACATCAGTGATGTCAATGCCCAGTACGTCCGAAACCCCTATACCCACGACGTTTCCTTCCCCTACCCGGAAGAAGACAGCCGCCTGGCCTTTATCAAAGACTTTTTTGCTGCCAGGGAAGGTTCGGCCTCCTTTTTTGAAATGAGCCCCGAAATCCTGGCCAAGAACACGGCCGGCCTGGGCCTGGTTCACCTCGACATCATCATGAGCGAGGCGTTCCAGAACAAGCTCCCCTTCACCAACAGCGAGTTGATGAAGAAGAAAAAGGAGATGATTGAAAACGAGGCTGGCGGCTTGCTGGAGTTCATCGAAACCAAGTTTTCACTCGAGAGCGTTGCGGGCCATGCCCAGGCCAAAAAGCACCTCATGGATGCCGCCCGCGCCCTGAAAAATGGCCGCCCCGACGTGATGCCCATGGGTTACCTCGTTTCCGGGCCGGTGGGAACTGGCAAAACCTTCATGATCCGCTCCTTCGCCAACGACATCGGCGTGCCGATGGTGATTTTGAAAAACTTCCGGGGCATGTATGTGGGGCAGTCCGAAGGGAACCTCCAGAAAGTGCTCAAAATTCTCAAAGCCATGGCACCCGTTGCGGTGATGATTGACGAAGCCGACGCTTACCTTGGCAGCCGCAGCAGCGACGGAAGCTCGGGGGTGAACAGCCGCCTGTTTTCCATGCTGGCTTCTTTCATGAGCGACACCGACAACCGTGGTCGTATCATTTGGTTCCTGGTAACGGCCCGGCCCGACCTCATGCCGGTTGACTTCAAGCGCCAGGGGCGCGCCGAGGAACACATCGGTCTCTTTTATCCCGAAACCCTGGAGGAGAAAAAGGAACTGCTGCAGGTGATGCTCAAAAAAACTGACCTGGGCTACCTCGACACGAGCGAGCTGGACGAGGAGTTTTTCGAGGACATTCCCATCCGGTCGGGGGCAGACATGGAAGCTGCGCTCACGCGGGCCAAGTTCAAGGCAGCCAGTTTGGGCCTTGATAAAGTGGACACCGACCTGATTGTAAAAGTGTTCAACGACTTTTTGCCACCCACCTATCCGGAAGAAGTGGAGCTGATGACCTACTCTGCCGTGCTGGAATGTACCTCGAAGGAGTTGCTGCCGGAGCGTTTCCGCAAAATGACCCGGGAGGAGGTGCTTGAAAAAGTGCGGGATTTGCAGGCCATGCTGCGGTAAAAACCCAGGCAATCAGAGGGAAAAACAGGAAGAACCGGCATCGCTCAGGGATGCCGGTTCTTCCTGTTTTGTGGCGGGGCAACAAAAAACCGCCTGGACGGAGGCGGTTTTGCGGGTGATCCCACCAGGGCTCGAACCTGGAACCTGCTGCTTAGAAGGCAGCTGCTCTATCCAGTTGAGCTATAGGACCGAAAGAGTTGAAAAAGACGCTCAACGGGGCGTAACCCTCCTTTGCAAGACAGCGACCAGATCCTGGGAAGGAGTTGGTCGCTGGTTGTTTTTGTCGAGGTGGCAGGATTCGAACCTGCGGCCCCCTGCTCCCAAAGCAGGTGCGCTAACCGGACTGCGCTACACCTCGGTCCTTGTCAAAGCGACAAGGTAGTTGTCAAAAAAAGCTAGCAGCTTGGCTAGCTTTCGGGGCGGAGAGGGCGGGATTCGAACCCGCGATACCTATTGCTAAGTATGCCGGTTTAGCAAACCGGTGGTTTCAGCCGCTCACCCACCTCTCCAGTGGATGGTCCGGCAAAGATAATAATCCTTGTTTTATATCGATCATTTTTTTTGCCTGCATTCCATTTTTTTTTCTCAGACCCGTTTTCTGCCTTTTCCAGATTTGCTGCTACCTTCGTTTCTGTGCTCAGATACCTGCTCCAACGGCTCCTGTGGCTTTTTCCAACGATGATTCTCATCACCCTGGCCACCTTCTTCCTCTCTTCGAAAGGGGAGGAAGGTCGGCTCGTGGAAGCCTGTACCAGCCTGGCCGAAATGAAGACCACGCCCAGCCAATACCGGGATTGTACCCGCCACCAACGCGCCTCTCGCGGCTACGATCAGCCTCATTTTCTTTTTTCCATCCATCCGCTCTCGCAACCCAGTGACCTGTATCTCATTGATCATCCGGCCGAGCGATCTGCTATCGACCGGCTTTGCTGGGAGCTTGGCTGCACCGATTCTGTGCTGGCGTTTCGGGAGGTGATCTTCCGGCTCATCGGAGAGCAGGCTGTGCTGCCGCCGCCCGATTCTTCGCTCCGGTTTGTGGCGCAGGATCTTCGCCAGGCCACAGTATCATTGCTCCGGGAGGGCAACCCTGATAAAATTACCTACCAGCTCCAGCGCGTAGATTCCTTCTCGAAGCCATTTGTTGCCTTAACGCCTGCTGTTCAGGCCTTAAAGCTACAGTGGGAGCATGCCACCCAAAACCCGGCCCGGTGGCGAACCTTTGTTCCTTGGTTCACCTGGCATGGCCTGAACAACCAGTATCTGCAATGGCTGGCTGCCCTGGTGTTTCGCTTTGACGGCGGAACGAACATGGAAAATGTGAAGGTTCTCGATGTGGTTAAACCTTTGCTGCCCGTCACGGTGCTGTTTACAGGCTTGGGCATTTTGCTGGCCCTGGCAATTTCCATTCCCCTGGCTGTGTGGGCAGCCATGAACGCCGGAAGCCTGGCCGAGCGGGGCCTTGGGTTAAGTTTGCTCGCCCTCGACGCTGTGCCCAGCTTCTGGATGGCCCTGATGCTGCTCACCTATCTGGCCGATCAGGAAGCGCTGGGCTGGTTTCCCTCCACTTGGTTGCCCGATGCGCCCTGGCCAAAAAGGCTCAACAGCATGGTGCTGCCCCTGTTTGCCTATACCTACGGCTCGCTCGCCTTTCTCACCCGCACCCTTCGAGCCTCTCTGCTCGAAATGGCCCGGGAGCCATTTTTGCTTACCGCGAGGGCACAAGGCTATTCTCCCGCACGCCTGATGTGGCGACATCAGTTGAGGCCAGCTCTGCTGCCCATTTTTACAGTGCTGGGAGCCTTGCTCCCCAGCCTCATCGGAGGGTCGGTGGTCCTGGAAAATTTGTTCGAAATCAACGGTATCGGGCAAAAAATCCTTGAAGGTGTTCTTGGAAACGATCAAAACCTGGTGCTGGCAGTGTTCACGCTTTCGGGCTTGCTCACTGTGCTGGGATATTTCCTGTCGGACCTGCTGGTAGCCTGGGCGGATCCCCGCATTCGGTTTCAAAGAACGAATTCCGGGTCATGAGCAAGCGCGCTTTCCCCACACCTCCCGACTGGTGGGCGCGTTTCGTGGCCCAGCGCAGGGTGCGCTGGCTGGGCAGGATGCTGGGTATGCTGGCCTTGCTGGCGCTGCTGGCGGAAGTGCTGGCCAGCGATTTGCCCTACCGGGCAGTGTATGATGGCAGGACCTACTTCCCATGGTTTCAGCGGGGGGAGGTTATTGAGGTGCCGCAGCCGGGAGGCGGCAAGTTACCACAGGCAGCACGGCTGGTGGAATGGCACACCTTGCGAATGGAGTCGGCGTGGTGGACGCCCATTCCCTATGGAAAAGGGGCCAGAATTGAAGACAAATCCCTGTCGCCAATTGGACCGCAGATACCGCGGGGAAAAGAAGCACTCAGCTGGCGCAGGCGCCACTGGCTTGGAACCACCACTGAAGGAAAAGACCTGCTGGCAGCATTGCTGCATGGGGCGAAGGTATCGCTCGGGATTGGCCTGATGGCCATGGCGCTGGCAGCCAGCCTTGGCTTTCTCCTTGGCGGGCTGGCAGGGTATTTTGGTGACAACCGCTTGAAAGTGCCCCGCTTTTTCTGGTGGTATGGGCCCTTTTCTGCTTGTCTGGCAATCTGGTTCGGTTTCGTGCGGCGGGGCTGGCTTTTCCACCTGACAGAAGGAGGCGAATGGTGGCTCACCCTGCTGGGCGGATTGCTTTGGATGGTGGGTATTCTGTTGATTTGCTGGCTACCGGTTTGGTTATGGCATCGGAAAAAGCCCTTTCGCATGGTGCCATTGCGGCTGGATTTTTTCCTTTCCAGGAGCATCGAGGTGCTGGATTCTTTGCCGCAACTGCTGCTGATCCTCACCCTGGGCATGGCGATGAGCCGTGACATCTGGACGTTTATGGCCCTCATTGGCCTGACCAGCTGGAGCGGGGTGGCCAGGCTCGTTCGCAGCGAAACCCTTCGCCTTCGCGAGGCCGACTATATCCTGGCGGCCAGGATTTCGGGGTTGAGCGAAGCCCGGATTCTCTTTCGCCACCTGTGGCCACAGGTGCTGCCTGCCCTGCTTGTTCCGCTCTGCTTTGGCGTGGGGAATGTGATTATTGCCGAAAGCGCCCTTTCCTTCCTGAACATCGTGGAAGGAAGCGACTCCTGGGGAAGCTTGTTGTCAACAGCGGCCCATACCAGAAAATTCTGGTGGCAACCTTTTTTTCCCGGACTCACGATTTTCTTAACTGTCCTCTGCGTGAATGTGCTGGGAGAATCGCTCCGAAAGGCCCTCGCAAAATCCTGATTTCCGGGTCTACCAGCGCCAGGCAAGGTAGGCAGTTCCCTGAAGGCGCTTGCTGATCTCATTGGGCAGACCTTCTTCGATTGCCAGCTCTATCTGCCTGATGGTCACTACCCCCGGATTGGCAGCCCTTATATCCCTTGACTCCCGCACCTCGACCTGAGCCACCTCCCTGAACCGCTGAAAAATGCCGGGGCCGGCCTCCATTCCCAGCCACAGGCCGTTTGCCACCTGCACTTCCCCACCGGCGCACAACTGCAGGCCCAGGCCCCAGCCTTCGTATCCCTGGATGGTACTTCTCGTGGTTATGCTGCTGAGGACATTGCCCATTTGATCTGTTTCCAGAGAGTTGCTGTTTTTCCAGCGAATTCGCTCCGGAAAACGCGCCAGTAAAAAATCTCCGCCCAGCATCATCCTTACCCGAGGGTATGGCCCCGGAACCTGATACCGGAGCCCCGGAACAAAGGTCCACACCTGATCGAGCGTTCTGATGGTGTCTTCTTCTGTCCATACCCGGGGGGCTGGAAAAGGGGAGTTCCAGGCAGTTGTTTCGAGAAAAACATCACGCTCATACCCCACCCCGAGCTGGAGCCACCACTGCGGGATCAGTTCGCACTGCCAGGAGACAAGAGGCGGAATCTCAGCCAGGCCATCAGGCGCTACTGTCCAGGGGCGATACATCCCGGCACCCAGCCTCACAGCATAATATTTCTGAGCGGAAAGGATGGGCGGGAAACAGCAGATCGCCAGGCACAGGTAACGCAGCCAGAATTTCATAAATGCTTGATTTGGGCTAAAAAAAAGCATGGCCCTGACGGGAATCAAGGCCATAAATCTTCCCTTTTCAAGCCGGATGATTTGGTCAGGAAATCACGCCGAGGCTTTTTCCGACTTCAGTGAAGGCATCGATGCAGCGGTCGAGGTGCTCACGCTCGTGGCCAGCGGAGATCTGGACGCGAATCCGGGCCTGGCCCTTGGGCACAACGGGATAGAAGAACCCAATGACGTAAATGCCCCGCTGGAGGAGCTCTTCGGCAAAACGCTGGGCGAGGGGCGCATCATAGAGCATGACAGGCACGATGGGGTGAGTGCCGGGCTTGATGTCAAAGCCCCTGGCGACCATCTCGGCGCGAAAATAGGCGGTGTTGTCTTCCAGCTTGTCGCGCAGCTCGGTCGTTTCCGACAGCATGTCGAGCACTGCGATAGATGCCCCGACGATGGAAGGAGCAAGGGTATTGGAGAAAAGATACGGCCTGCTTCGCTGGCGAAGCATTTCAATGACTTCCTTTTTGCCGGAGGTGAAGCCGCCCGAAGCACCGCCGAGCGCCTTGCCGAGGGTGCCGGTGATGATGTCAACGCGACCCAGCACGCCGCAGTGCTCAATGGTGCCCCTGCCGGTTTTGCCCATGAAGCCGGTGGCGTGGCATTCATCCACCATCACGAGGGCATTGTACTTGTCGGCGAGGTCGCAGATGTGGTCGAGCTGCGCGATGGTGCCGTCCATGGAAAAGACGCCGTCGGTCACGATGATGCGGGAGCGGGCGGAAGCCGTTTCCTGCAGCCGTGCTTCGAGGTCGGCCATGTCGTTGTGGGCATAGCGGAGGCGCTGGGCTTTGCAGAGGCGAACCCCGTCGATGATGGAGGCGTGGTTAAGGGTATCGGAGATGATGGCATCTTCAGGGCCGAAAAGCGGCTCGAACACCCCGCCGTTGGCGTCGAAGGCAGCGGCATAGAGGATGGTGTCTTCGGTGTGGAGGAAGCGGGAAATTTTTTCTTCCAGGGTTTTGTGAATGTCCTGAGTTCCGCAGATAAACCTGACGGAAGACATGCCAAAGCCGTGGGAGTCGATGGCTTCTTTGGCTGCCTGCAAAACGACGGGGTGCGAAGACAGCCCGAGGTAGTTGTTGGCGCAAAAATTGAGCACGGTGGCCCCGGTGCTGACCTTGATTTCGGCGCCCTGGGGGGTGGCAATGATGCGCTCAGATTTGAACAGACCAGCCTGGCGAATCTCGCTCAGCTCGTCGTGGAGGCGGGAAATGAATGCTGCATCCATGAGGAAAGAATGTCTTGGGGTAGAAATTTGCGAGGGTATAACAAGGGCAAAAGTCGCTTGGTTGTAAAGTTAGGCGAATCTTCGTAGGTTTCGGGAAAGAACGACGGCTTATTACACACCGTGTGAAGCGACTTGGCGAGGGTGCCCGGCCTACTTCCCCTTCGGGCATGTTGAACAATCTGAGAGCCTGGGGATGGCTCCTGTTGGCGTTTGGCTCGCCGATCTCGTTGCTGGCGCAGCCAGCCTCTATGCTTGGCCTTGCCAACACTGAGCCTTTGCCGTCAGTCGTGATCGACACTGTCGATTACACGCTGCATTTCCTTTTGATCAACCAGAATCCAGCCAACGCCTTCACCGGCCCGGTGGATCTCATGATGACAGTTGATGGCGACGAGCCCAGCCTGCTGCACTCCTTTTTGGTTTCCACCCCGATTCAACCCGGCGACACGCTGAAGCTGCCGCCTTTCACATATCATTTTAATGAAGCCCGCTTCATCGGCGGCGGCGGCCTCACCTACGACATCATCGTGTGGCCCATGGGCGCCAACCCCGGCAGCTCCGATTCGCTCTACCAATCCATTCACTACCTCCATACCCAGCCTTCTTCCCAGCGCCTCGCCCTGCAGGCAGCACCAGGAGGTTTTCCGGGAGAAATTTTCGAGGGAGATCTCTACGACCTGAGCTTTTACCTCATCAACGACGACTCCGTTTATTCGCTCTACCAGCCCATTTCCCTCCACCTCGCAGGGCAAGGCATTTTCCCCGACATTCTCCTTGACCAGCAAAAGCTCAAACAACCCCTCCTTCCCGGCGATACCCTCGGCATTTCTATCCCTGCCCATTCTTTCGATATCAGCACCGGAGGCGGAGGACTTACCTACGACATCATCGTGTGGCCCATGTCGGTCGGAGCTTCGGATATCGACAGCTTCCATCTCCAGATCCGCATTTTTGACGGAGCCGCCATCGAAATTGCCATTGACACCATCTCAGCCACCCTGCCCGACCCGACCGTGTACGACCAAACCTACCAGGTCGGCTTCGAGATCAGCAACCGTGGCAACGGCCCTACCAATGAATTCACCGACATTTTCGTCCAAATCGAGAACAACGAGCCTCACCATATCGCTACTTACGACCACGTGATGGCACCCGGCGAGCGTGTCGAGCTCCCGCTTTATCCTTTTTCACTCCTGTCTCTGGCCCCCAACGAGGCTCCCGACAGCCTGAGCAGGCTCCGGGTGTTTGCACAAGAACGCAACACCAGCAACTGGCTCCGCGACGAGCACCGGATGTTGCTCCCGCCAGCCCAGGCAGCAGCACCCGAGCTGACGGCCCGTGTGCAGCCAGGTGAAGTGCAGCTAAACTGGGAGGCTGCTCAGGGCTTGCCTCGCTATGAGTATGCCGTGCTGCGTGTGCAGGAAAACGACGCCAGTTACCTCCCGGAGGTCAGTGCTGCATTTGCCAGCAACTACGAATTGCCCGTTCGGCACGAAGCCCGTGACCTGTTCCCGCTGCCGGGCTTGTCCACCTATCAGCTCATTCAGCTTGACCGCGAAGTCCGCACCCGGAGGCTGCTTTCTGAGGTAAAAGTAGTGGTTGCCCCTGCTTTGGTGCGATCTGCTCCGATTGTGAGCGGCGAATACCAGGACCAGATCCGGTCCTTCCGGCTCGACCTCCCTGCTGGTGGCGATGTGCAGCTTCGCTGGTATGATGCCCAGGGTCGCTTGCTCAGCAAAGAAAGCGCCTACCTGGAGCCCTGGCAGGTATGGGAAGTATCGCTGCCTTCTTCTGCCCCCGGTGTGCTGATCTGGGAAATCCAGGCTGGCGACCAGCTTTGGCGGGGCCGCACCATCCGGAAATAGAGCAGCAGGGATCACACAAAGATTGCCCGCCCCTTCTTGGGCATTCGTTTCCGTACCGCGGGATTAAAACCGATGTATCAGCTTCCGCTCCTCAAAATGCTGTGCATCCGCAGCGACAGGGCAATGAAGGTCAGTTGCGGATTGGCATTTCCGGCAATCTGTCCCTGGCTTTCTTCGATGAGCTGCCCCATGATGCCGACTTTTTCGGGAGTCATGAGCTGGGAGAATTTCTCCTGAAACTCTGCTTCAGCCCGGGTTGACAAGGCCAGCGACCGCGCACCGAGGTGAAAGAGGAGAGAGTCTCTGAGTTTTTTAACTGCAACCGCGAGAAAGAGCTTTTGGAACTCCTTGCTTTCCCCCAGAACGGGTTCAATGCGCTCCTGGATTTTGTCGTACTGCCCCATGTACACTGCCCTGAGCCAGTCGATGAAGAGCAGGCTCATTTTCTGGCTGCTTTCGGAGAGAAATTCATTGGCAATGGCCGGGCTTCCTTCTGCGATGGCGGCAAACTCTTCGGCGAGGTCGTGATCGAGCTGTTTGCGGTCGCGAAGGTATGCTTCGACGAGGGGACGCTCCACCCGGCCCATGCGGATGCGCTGCACGCGGGAGTTGATTGTGGCGAGCAACTGGCTGGGATCGGAGCAGGTGAGGAGAATGAGGGTGCGCTCGGGCGGCTCTTCGAGCAACTTGAGGAAGGCGTTGGCGGCGCCTTCGCGGATGGTTTCGGCTTGCCAGATGATCACCACCTTGGTGGGGGCCTCGAAGGCTTTAAGGAAAATTTTGCGCTTGAGCTCCCGGATTTCATGCACCGAGATAAAGAGCTGTTTGCTTTCGCCGCCGAGAATTTGCTGCCACTGGGAAAACGGCAGGTAGGGGTCCTGGAAAAATTCGCTGCGGAAGGCGCTGAAAAAATCTTCGGTGATCCACTGTTTGTTGCCCTCCGTTTTGGAAATCACGGGCAGGAGGTAGAAAAGATCGGGGTGAATGCCTTTGCCGATTTTGGTGCAATGCTGGCATTTTCCGCAGCTGTCGCCATCCTGCGGGTTGAGGCAGTTGACATAACTGGCAATGGCCGTGGCGAGGGCCAGCTTTCCTACTCCCTGCGGCCCTACCAGCATAAGGGCGTGAGGCAGCCGTCCCTGTGCTACCGCTTCCCTCACCCGATTTTTGGCCTCTTCCTGGCCGAGCACATCTGCAAATTTCACCGTCGCGATTTTGGCCGAAGATAAGGATTTTTGACGGCGCTGTGGTAGTTTTCAGCAAAACGAACCATCATGACCCCTCTCAGAAAAGTAACCGGACTCGGCGGGGTGTTCCTCCGCGTCAATGATGTGGCTGCGATGAAAGCCTGGTATGACCGTTGTCTCGGCCTGCCTGATCATCCCTACGGATCGTCATTTGCCTGGCATCCGCATGGCCATCCTGAGCAGACAGCTTATACCAACTGGAGCTTTTTTTCACAAGACAACGCCTACTTCCCGACGGAACAACCTGCGATGATCAACTTCCGGGTAGCCGATCTGGAGGCGCTGCTGGAAGATTTGCGGCAGCAGGGGGTGACCCAGGTGGGCGAACTTGAAAAATACCCGTACGGAAATTTTGCCTGGATCCTGGATCCGGAGGGAAACAAAATTGAGCTGTGGGAACCTGTTGACAGCGGCTTCGGCGAGATGCCGGAGGGGGTGGTGAAGTAGAGGAGCCACTACTCCCCTCGCTTGCGTTGCATATCCCGGCGTCGTAGCCCGGCCCGCCGGGGGTGAGCTTGTCCAGAATCTCATAACCGGCGAGGAGAAACGGTCTGTTCGCTTGCTAGGGGACGAGTAGTATACGTTTCATCGCATGCGTTACCTGTTGTTTTCTTATATTCACCTCCCAGATATCGCCCTTATGAATGCCTCTCTCTTATCCAGAATCACGCTCGACGAAGCCATTTGTCATGGAAAACCTACCCTGAGGGGGTCGAGGCTGATGGTTGAAACCATTCTGGAACTGATGGCTTCGGGCATGACGCACCAGGAGCTGCTGGAGGACTATCCCGGCCTTGAGCAGGACGACCTTTATGCCTGCCTCTGGTATGCGACAGCCCTCAGCCGGTTTTCATCCTCCCGACCAGTTGCCGCATGAAGTTTATTGTGGATGAGCAACTTCCTCAGTCGCTTGCAATCTGGCTCAATGAGCAAGGCCACGACGCTGTGCGGATTGCCGCATTGGAAGATGGAACCCGCTTTTCAGATGCTGACATTGCAGCACGAAGTATGCTGGAATTTCGGACAGTCATTTCTAAGGATTCAGATTTTTTTGTTCGCTTCATGATTAAAAAGGAACCCTACAAACTCCTTTACCTCACTACCGGTAATATCAAAAACGCCGAGTTACTCCGCCTGTTTACCATGAATTTCGATTCATTGCTTCAAGACCTGCTTGAACATCAGGTGGTTGAGATGAGCAATTCCCGGATTATTGTTCATGTTTGAGGATAAAACTTTTTCGGACATTCCGTGAAGGTCGCATCACAGGAGGGAATTTAGCTTGGGCAGGTGGCATTGTAGTCGAATTACCGGGCCCCCAATATGTATGAGATATAGTTTTTCAATCAACAAGGGGAGACTATCCCTGTGCTGGCAGTGGAAGAAAAAGATTTGTTCCTGCTGCATGTTGAACCCGCAGCTGTATGACAGAAAGCGCACAGGTTACTCCCGCCAACCCTCACCCCACCCTCCGGTAGGTAATGTCCGTCATCGGGCGCTGGAAAAACATGTCGTCGGCGGCGTCCTGGAGATCCTGGCTCGTGAGGCTCTCGATGTCGTCAACAAACTCCTGGTGGCTGCGCACCCTGTCGAACGTAAGCAGATCGCCCGCCATGCCCAGCATCTGGTTGAGCAAATGCTCATTCGACAAGGCCAGTTGCCCGATGAGCTGGCGCTTCACCTGGTTGAAGCGCACCGTCCCTAGCGGGTTTTCCCGCAGGTCTTTCAGCTCTTTCATCACCAGTTTGCGGATCCGGTCGAGGCTATTGTTGTCGCAGGCATAATACACCCCCCACATCCCGGCATCGGTGTAGGAGCGGTAAAACGACTGAATGTTATAAGCCAGGCCAAATTTTTCGCGGATGTTGAGCGTGAGCCGCGAGTTCATCGCCGGGCCGCCAAGCAGATTGTTCAGCACCAGCGAGGAGAAATGGCGTTCGTCCTGCACCGAGGCTGCCCGGCCCCCCAGCAGCACATGGGCCTGCTCGTGGTCAATGGGCACTTCCTTGCGGCCCAGCTGCGCCAGCATGGGTTGCTTCCTCACTGCTTTTCCGCCCAGCAGCGGAAGCGGCGCCAGGTATTTGTCCATCACCCGCTGCAACTCCTTTTTCGACACATTGCCAATCACCCCAAACACAATGCGATCGCTTGTGTAGGTGCGGCGGATGTGCTCGATCAGGTGCGACTGCGTGAAGGTCTGGATGCTGTCTTTCGTGCCCAGAATGGGGTGCCCGAGGCCGTGTTCGGGGAAAATCATCAGGTCGAAATCCTCCTCGATGGCTTCGTCGGGGATGTCGCGGTACATGTCAATTTCCTCGGCGATGACCTGTTTTTCCTTGGCGATTTCCTTTTCCGGGAAAATGGAGTGGAAGGTAATGTCGGTGAGGAGTTCCACGGCGCGGTCGAAGTATTCGGAGACGAGCGAGGCGTGGAGGTAGGTTTTCTCCTTGGTGGTATAGGCATCGAGCTCACCGCCAACGGATTCGAGGTAGTTAACGATGTGAAAGGTTTTGCGGCGGGAGGTTCCCTTGAAGATCATGTGCTCCACGAAGTGAGACATTCCCCATTGTTCGGAGAGGTCGTCGCGGCTGCCCGATTCGATCACAAAGCCGCAGTGCACGGCGCGGGTGTAGGGAACGTGGAGGTATATGACCCTGAGTCCGTTGGGAAGGCTGATAATTTCCGGCGTCATTGTCAACTTAGGAGTGGGAGTGCAAGATCGAAAAAAGGCGGGAAGAAATTCAAGGAGAAATGTAGCGGGGCGGCTTGGCAGTAAATAATCGGAGTAAATGGAAAGGATTGCCAAAGCGGAAACTTTCAACGCGATTTTTTTACCTTTGTTTTGTACGCCGTTCCTGGCATTTGCCGTTAGGAATCCAAAACGAATGCTCAACTCACATCTACGTATGAAGGGGATCCAACTGGTTTTACTGGGCATGATGATGCTGGCCCTGCCTTCCTGCTATTTCGAATGCGACAGCCAGGCACAGGCCCCGGTGGGAGGTGAATTTTTCACTGTGACCTACCTCGACTTTACCGGGGGCAATTACCTCACTTCCGTTTATCAGCCCAGTGGCATTGTGGTGTATCTTGACTCAACTGGCGGCGAAGACCCTTCTCCCGAGTATGAGCTCATCAATCCAGGCTATGCCGACGGTAAGTTTGGGCCCTTCCCCTTTACCGAACGCTACATTGATCCCACCAACGAGGTGTACAATGATGTGCTGTTGTTTGGGCGGCAATATGATTTCGACTACTACATCCGCAAAGACACCTACGGCGTGGACACCATCCGGGTGAGTTTCCTGCTGGATGTGGACGAATGCGGCTCCTTCTGGCGGTCCATCCGTTACAGCCGAAATGGTGATCCGCTGCCTGCCTACGACAATGTTCGCCAGGCCGACATCATCATCGTGGAATAACCCGGCAGCTATTCTCCTGATAATCAGAGAATGACTGAACATTGATTGGGCGAGTTTCGCCCAATTTTATTATGTTGCCCTTGCATGATACACGACCTAATAAGCGGACAAATGAATTTCCTCGTCAAAATCCACCTTCTGGCAGCCAGCCTGCTGGTGCTGGCTCCTTCCCTTTCTGCCCAATCCTGCTTTGTATTTGAGCGCGAAATGGAAACCCTGTTTCTTGCCCACCAGCCAAAAACGCCTGTCCCTCAGCAGGAACTGGAGCGAATCCGGGCGCGTTGCCCCGAGCCAAGCCAGCGTATGCTGCTGATTTACAATTTCTTTCGCGCCGTTGACGCCTTTCAGTCAACCACCCTCACCGACCGCGAAGCCTACGACCAGGCTGTTCATTACTACAATCGCTCAGCCACCCACTTCAGTGTGCTGTCCGAGCTCGACCTGCAAGACCCCTTCTTCAAGGTATTCTACCAACGGGCCGACGAGTTTGAGCTAGCCCTCGACGACCTGGCAGCCCAGGTTGGGGTGATCAGCCGGACAAACTCCTACTCGAACGCTGGTTACACCCGCGGCGCGGCCAGCAGAACAACCTCCGGCAACAGTTCCTATCGCCAGTCCAACTCCAACTCCTACTACGCTGCCGCTGGCTCGTCACAGGTCAACTGGAATCGTGAAAATGCCATTTTGCCTGAACGTGCAGACATTGATGCCACCCGCTCGCAGGCCCGGCTGGCAGGCTCCGGTGCCCAATCCTGGGAAACAAGCAGCAATACCCGCACTTCTTCTGCCAACCAGCGCACCCGCAGCGCTGCTCCTGCCACGACGCGCAGCCTCGACACCTATGCTGGTGTTACCTATGTGGGTTCCCTCAACCAGATTGACCCGCTCACCTACCTGCGCTTCTCCCGGAGCAATGCCGCTTCCAACATGCGCACCGCCGCAACCAGCGGCACCAGCGGCACCAGCGCCCCACAACCCGAAGAACTGTGGCAATATCGCTACGATGATCCCAGCCAGTCGGTAGTCCGTGGTAACGAGGCCCCCCAGGCCAATGCCCGCACCCAGGCTCCTGGTGCTACCGCCACTGGCACCACCATTTTTGTCAATATCGGCAGTAGCCAGGCTCTCACCAACCGCCCGGGCAAATCGTCGCCAGCCATTGCTGAGCTGCCTTATGGAACGGCGGTGTATCGCGTTCCGGGTTCTGCCCCCTCGTATCAGCAGGGAGAATTCTACCTCCAGGTCCAAACGATTGACGGCCAGATCGGCTGGATGCCCCAGGCCAGGCTCATCGAAGATGGAAGGCTCGCCGTAGTGGTGGAGCCGGTAAATGCGGAAAACCAGGGCGGAATTGTGCCTTTTTATCCTGCGGAGCCCATTGTGCTGGCCAAATATGTAGACGGCAAAGCCCTCGTTGTGGGCCGCGATGGCCGCAAATCTGGCTGGGTGAGCGATTTGGCAACGCTGTCTATCGCCGAAGAAGACCTCCAGATCGCCGACATGATCGCCGAAGCCATGAGCCACACTTCTGTATATGCCCGCCGAGCCAAGCTGGCCGACATCCAGCAGCACCCCGCCTACTTCCAATCGCCGCTGGGACTCGTTGTGGATCGCCTCGTGGTAGAGGAAGCACAGCGGAATTAAGCTATTCTATGGGTAAAACACCGGTCCGTTGCCTCTGCCCTCAAAGCTCAGGCAACGGATTGCTGTTCTGTGCTGAGCCTGCCGATTTCCCTGGCAAATACCTGTGCAAAGGGTTGCTGCTGCTGATGGCTCCGGATCCAGGTATCAAAGCGAACGACCTCGGGCGACACGGCATCCCAGCGGTGCGTGAGGGTGAGTTTGTCGAGAATGTCACTCATTTCGGGGTGGTCGCGCACAAACTCGAATGACTGCCGCTCGAGGAGGAGCAGAAAGCGGAACATGGCTTCCAGGCGGGGCACAGCCCCATACCTGGCAATGTGCTTGCGCAACGCCTCAATTTTGGGAGAGGCGAGGTCGGGCAAGTCTCTGTCCACCAGCAGCATGATTTCATAAATCCGCAGGCTGATGTTCCAGCCGCTTTTGTCGGAAAACAGCGTTTGCACGTCGCCCAGAAGGTCGTAGGCTTTGCGGTAGTTGCCTTCGAGGTATTCGACACAGGAGTCGAGGTAAATGAGCAAATCGAGGTGGGTTCCTCCGCGCCCGCGCTGGCGAAAGAAGTCGAGGCTGTACAGCACGCGCCGGGCCTCCTGGTACTGATGCCGGTAGAGGCAGGCAAAGAGCAGGTAGGTGGAGGCATACATAAAATTCGTTTTCTGGCTGGGGAAAGTCTGCACAGCCTGATGAGCAGAGCGGTAGCCCTGTTCAAATTTGCAGGCCTGCAATTCGAGGGCTGCAAGGCGAAGATAAGTGGTACCGAGGCGGTTTTTGGAGGCGATACCGGGGTGTGTTTCAAGAAACTCCACCAGGCCCTGCAGGGCGCTCATGGCCTGGGCATACTGGCGGTTGGTTTGGAATTGAGTAATGAGGAGGCTGAGGTGATAAAAATGCGCCCGGGGGGAATAATGAACCGAGAGGGCTTCTTCCACTTTGCTCACATTTTCCTGGAGGTAGTAGGTTGCCTGGTCGGCGCTGCCGCCCGATTCCTGGAGGTGAGCCTGGAACGTATCGAAGATGAGGCTGGCTGTGAGGTCTGTTTCGAAGGTGTGGAATGCATCCTGAATGAGCTCCTCAAAGTGGTTGACCTCCGCCACAGAACGGGTGGCGGCCATGTTTCGCAGGCCGATGAGGGCCTGAAGCTGCAGTTCGGGAAGGCCGCAGTCTTCGGCGTCGCGCACGCATTTTTGATATGCCTCCTTGGCCATGTCGTAGAGCCCCCTCCGCCGGAGCAACACCGCATACACGAGCTGCTTCTGAATGTCAATGGCGGCATAGCCGGCGTGGTCTTCGCGGATGACAGGGTTGTTTTCGAGGTTGATGCTAAGGGAAAGCACTTCCATCATGCGCTCGATGAGCCGCCCCTTGAGCATGAGAAATGCCTTGGAGCGCGGCTGGCCATACAGCTTGAGGGCCATTTCCTCCTGGTCTATTTCAGGGTACTGGTCCAGAACCTGAAGCAGCTTCAGCGCCAGGTTTTCCCCTTTCACATGAAAAGCCAACAGAAAACTGCGCAAATAGCGCTTTTCGGCTTTTGACATGGAGAAATAAATGCGGCGGATCTGTTCCAAAATGAAAGAAAATTAAGGGCGTTTTTCAATTCTCCCGTTACCAATCTACGCCCATTTTCCAGAAAAATTTTACCTGATTTTGGGCCTTTGCTCAGCCACCCAAGCGAAAAACCTTGATTTTTGAGCAAAAAACGGCCCTTTTTTCTTCGTATTGTTCAATTGCTGGTTTGAGAGCGCCTTCTTTTTTCTGCTGAAAAGGCAATTCTCCCGTTACCTTTTCAGAGTTTTTTCCATACAGACCCCGGGAGGCGGGGCTATACTTGTAATGTGTTAGGGAAAAGCACGATTAGCGTCCGAAACAAGGACAACGTTCGGGAGGTTCACGCCTCCCGGATTTTTTTTATGGGGGTAACTCAAGGCTCAGGCTGCTTCGCCAGTTGGCACTAGAAATTTCGTTTGCCAGCTACCCCACAACGGAGGAGAGACCCACAACCCAAAAGCCCATTCGGAAGGAAGGGCTTTTGGGTTGTGGAGGCATCCGCAAAGGACAGGAGACCACTAAAGACAGTTTGGTTGGCTGTCAGCCACCGCTTGCGGCCACGAATCTGCCGTTCCTCCTGCGCCGAGAGTTGGCTTCGCCTCTGGTCTCGCCAACGCAGCGAAGCGGTCTATTCTCAGCTCCCTTCGTATCTTTGCCGGAGAAACCCACTTTTTCGTTGCTGCATCCTCATTTTTCCCAGTTGTCGCTCAGCCAGTTCCGCTCCTATGCCGAGCTGAATATTGAGTTGTCGCCGCACCTCAACTGCTTCACAGGGCTCAATGGCGCCGGGAAAACCAACCTGCTCGACGCCATCCATTACCTTGCCTTCACCCGGGGGTTTCGCCACCACCTCGACAAGCAGGCTGTAAAAGAAGGCGAAGCCTATTTCATGATCGGGGCCACCTGGGTGAAAGACGGGCATCTGCGCCAGTTGCACTGCAATTTCCTGCCGGGAAAAGGCAAGAAACTACTTGTGAACCACAAGGCCATCGAGCGGATGAGCGACCATATCGGGCAGGTGCCCCTCGTGGCCATTCTGCCGTCGGATACCGACCTCATTCACGGCCAGTCGGCCGACAGGCGGCGCTTCCTCGACATGCTCATTTCGCAGTATGACCATCAGTTTTTGTACCACCTCATCCAATACGAGCGAATACTTCAGCAGCGAAATGCCCTGCTGCGCAGCATGAGCGAACAACGCTTCTTCGATTTGGAGCAGCTTCAGCTCTGGGATGAGCAGCTTATCCCACACGGGCAGGCAGTGAAGCTGGGACGCGAAACATTCACCGAGGCATTTGCCCCCTTGTTTGCCACCTATTTTGCCGATATCGTTTCTGACAAAGAGCAGCCCACCATTCGCTACCGCAGCCAGCTTCCCGGCAATGATCCTGCCTCGTGGCGCCAGTTTCTGGCCGACCAGGCAGATAAGGACCGCGTAAACGGCTACACCGTGGGGGGCGTTCACCGCGACGATCTCACCTTTGAAATTAACGGGCAATCGGTGCGGAATTTCGGCTCCCAGGGCCAGCAGAAAACCTTTATCATCGCCCTGAAACTGGCGCAGTATCAGTTTTTGCAGGAAAAAACCAACATGGCCCCGCTGCTTCTGCTCGACGATTTATTTGACAAACTCGACCGCCAGCGACTCCTGCAGATCGCCCATTTGCTCCAAACCCGCATTTCCGGCCAGATTTTCATCACTGATACCTCCGCCAGCAGGTTGGTGGAAATCTTTGTGGAAACTCCCCGCGAAATCCGCTATTTTTCCGTGGCAGATTCCCAGGTTCAACCGCTCGTCTGAGCAATTTTTCAGCCCATTTACCCCCATGTCCCAGCCCTATCAGTCCCTCAGCGACGCCATTAAAGCCTTTCTGGAAATTCACGGCCTCGAAGACGAGGTCGCCATCCAGCGGCTGATCAACGACTGGGAGCGAATCATGGGCAAACAAATCGCGCAGCGCACCACCCGGCTTTCGTTCAAAAACGGGATCTTTTTTGTGAATCTCGACAGCCCGGTCTGGAAAAATGAATTGCAGCTTGGCCGGGAAAAAATCAGGGAACTCCTCAACCGCGAAATCGGCAAAGAACTGATCAAAGAGGTCAGGCTCACCTGATGTTGACCCTTACCCCATTTTTTATGACCATCCAGGAAGCTCAGCAGCGTGTGGACGAATGGATCCGTACCATCGGCGTGCGCTATTTCTCCGAACTCACCAACACCGCCATCCTCATGGAGGAAGTCGGGGAAGTGGCCCGCATCATGTCCCGCCAGTATGGCGAGCAGTCTTTCAAAGCCTCCGACAAAGAGGTGAACCTCGCCGACGAAATGGCCGACGTGATGTTTGTGCTCATTTGCCTCGCCAACCAGTGCGGCATCGACCTCGAGGAAGCCCTCGCCAGAAACCTCGACAAAAAGACCCTGCGCGACGCCGACCGGCACAAGGAAAACCCGAAGCTTCAGGGATGACAGGGGCGGAGCCGGCCCCCTCGTCATCCTTCGACGACGGCCTGGAGGCCTGCTCAGGATGACGATGCAAGCGACGCCTTCCATTGTCATCCTGAGCAGGCTGTTTCAGCCGCCGCCGGGTCATGGTGAGCAGGGCCTCCAGGCCCGTCGTCGGGTCATGGTGAGCAGGGCCTCCAGGCCCGTTGTCGGGTCATGGTGAGCAGGGCCTCCAGGCCCGTCGTCGAACCATGACAACCGCCTCCCGGCATCGCAGGGTGAAAGCGCACCCCAGCGGGGTGCAAGGTTTGTAGCCACGGCAGCCCTAATAAAAATTCACCCCGGCGACCCTCAAGGTCGCCGGGGTGAGGAAAAATAGGATTCGCTTGTGCTACAAAGCTTCGTCCCCGCTGGGGACGGCTCCTTTCTGTGCCTCAGGCGGTCGAGAGGTGAAAATTGTCCGGTCCCTTTTCCCGCTTCCCGCCTCTGACTTCTCCTTACTCTTTCACAACTCTCCCCGTCCAGCGGCGGCCCTGGCTTTCGACCAACAATAAATACACACCGGCGGGCAGATTGGAAAGGCTCAGCTCAGCTTCATTCGAGCGAACCTGCCGTGTGAACAGCTCCTGTCCGAGGGAATTGAGCAGCCGGATGCTGGCATCCGCCCCGGGCTGGCCTTCCCATTCAACCCTGAACATCTCATTGGCGGGGTTGGGAGACACCTTCAGGGAAGGCAGGGGTTTGGGCCGGGCGATGGAAATGGTGTTGTTGGATTCAGGACGGTTGTTCCACAATTGGAGGCCGCCGCGGTGGGTTCCGATCACATAAAAGAGTTCCCCTGAAGAATCCAGCGGGGCAATAGCTGGCGCGGCTTGGTTTCCGAAGTCTTTGTCAAACAGCTTGCCGTCGGGAATCAGGGCGTTGGTGAGGCCGTTTTGCGGATTCTCAAATACATAAATGAACCCATCTTCTGCTCCAAGCAGCAGCTCGACCGTTCCGTCATCGTCATAATCCACAAACCGGGGCTTGGCACTGCCTGAGAAAGTTCCACCATATTCATCGGTCACTTTGATCTGGCCAAAAGTATCGGTAACGTGCTCGAAAGACGGGCTCTGTGGGGTCCCAACGTTTCGATAGTAGGCAATGGTGCCGAATTCATTTCCAATAAACAGGTCGAGGTCCTGGTCCTGATCAAAATCAAACAGCTCGGGGGCAGCTAATTTGCCCACATCGATGTTCTGGTTAAGGTTGTCTTTCAATTGGGCGGTAATCTGAACGTAGATGGCTGGCTGCCCGGGAGAAGCGGCGTTTTCAAAATAACGGATGGTTCCTTCCAGTGCTCCGATGAGCAAATCATCGTCACCGTCGAGATCCAGGTCGGCAGCCACCGGGGCCGAAGCCTGCAAGGGCGGGAACAAACTGCCTGCCCCGAGGTAGTCGTCGTCAACCAGTTGAAAAGCAGGCTCCTGCAGGGTTCCCACGTTTTTGTAGAGCTGTAGCTGAAAGGTGAGGATGGTGGAATCTGCGCTGCGAAGGGTGGCATTGAGGGCGCCGATCAACACGTCGGTGAGGCCGTCGCTGTTGTAGTCGAGGAAGGTGGGCGTGGAAGTTCTTCCGACATCAATGCTTTCGCCGGAAAACTGCCCTCTTCCCGCATACTGAAAATCCGGGGCGAGGTCTGCTCCCTGGTTGAGGTATACCATGGTGCCGTCCACATCCTCGCCACCTACTGAAGCGTTGGGAGAAATGATGAGGTCGCGGACCTGGTCGTGGTTAAGGTCCACGTAAAAAAGGCCGGGGAAAAGAACCTGATAAATCGGGAAGGAGGAAGGAAATTGGATCGCTGCTGAATCCATGAAGGCATGATCGGTGGTGCCATGGTTGAAGGCCACATTCACTGTTGGGTAGGAAACATCGCCCAGCATCACGTCTGCGAGGCCGTTGCCATCCACATCCAGCACCAGCAAGGTGGAGCCTACATGCCGCAGCCCACCCGGGGCTGGATCCCGGTCTCCCCGTTTACAAAAAACTGTATCACCCAGGTTGAGGGTATTGTCGCTGGAGCTTTCGTAAAAATGCCCCCAGCAACCCGACCCGATGATGTAATCGAGGGTGTCGCAGCGCCCGTAGCGCTCCATGGCCATGTTGGTGTGGAGGGTGAAAAAATTGGAACCGGGCTGGTTGGTGATGATGTCGATATCGCCGTCGAAGTCGGCATCGACAATGGCGGGAATGTCAGTAGGCGTGTTGTAAATAGCTCTCAGGTTGGAACTGAGCACATTCACGGGCTGAACAGCGAGTTCAAACCCCACAGAATCGCCATTATAAATCACCTGCTGGTAGATCTGGATATTTTGCCGGAAAGGCCCTCCGCAGTACACATCTTCGAGGCCGTCGCAGTTGTAATCCACGAGCAAGGCCCATTCCTGGCAGTCGCAGGAGTCGAACCTGGCGGCGAAACGGGGGGCAAGCTCATACGCAATCTGACCCGGCAGGCCTTTGCCCAAAAAAGTAGTGAAGGTGCGGTCGCTCCGGTCGTAAAACACCAGATCATCAATACCATCGAGGTTCAGGTCGGTGGTAGAAAAATGCGGATTGTTCATCCCACCCGACCAGGCATAAGGAATGGATTCTCCGGCGAGGTTTTTGACCGGGATATTGTTATTTGGCCGAAATGGCTGGGCCTGGGCACCCAGGATGCTTATGGCCAATGCTGTTAAGCAAAAAACGCGGAGAAGCAAGTTCATACGCTGTAATCGTTTCACTGTAAATGGAATACAAGCAAGGTACGGATTCCCCTACAAAATCTTCGATGAGAAAACACACCGGCAAAATCAGGATGGTTCCAGCGAGGGAAATTTGCTTCTGCGATGCAGGAATGTGACCTTCGCCAAGGCAATACAAGCTGCATGGAAGGGAGTATGATGGCGATGATTTTTTCGGCGCTGGCCCTGCTGGGCCTGCCTGCTTTGCTGGTGTGGATGGCCCCACGCTACTCTCTGGTTTCCAGCCTGAGCCCGGCATTCTGGGCCTACGCCTGGGGCATTTTGCTGGGAAATGTGCTGCCGCTTGATGCTTCGACTGTCGAACTGTTTCAGGATACGAGCGTGGCCCTGGCCATTCCTCTGCTGCTTTTCTCTGCCAACATGCGGAGCTGGCTCAGGCTGGCGGTTCCCACCCTCCTGTCGCTCCTCATCTGGATTCCCGCTGTGATGATGATGGCCGCTTTTTCGGCCTCGCTCTACCGCGACATCGTCGGTGAGCCGCAAGCCGTGGCTGCCATGGCCAGTGCCGTGTATGTAGGGGGGACACCCAATATGTACGCCGTTCACCGCGCCATCGGGGCCGACATTGACCTGTTCAACCAAACCAACCTCGCCGACCTCATGTTCAGCGGCAGCTTCCTCATGCTGGCGCTTACGGTGATTCCCGGCCTGCTTCGCTCCTGGCTCCTGCCCTTCCGCGCTTCCAATGAGGTCATAGACGTTGTTCTTCACGAAACTCCGCCCCGCTGGCAGCAGGTGCTCCTTGCCCTCGGGGCCGGACTGCTTGTAGTGGGGGCCAGCGCAGGTCTTGCCTGGCTGCTCGCCGGAACAACCTCCGGGCAGGCCTTTCAATCCTATGTCATCATTTTTCTCACCCTGCTTGGCCTCCTCGCTTCACTTTGGAAACCGCTGCGAAAGTTGCCAGGTACCTATGCCACCGGGGAATTCCTCTTCCTTGTGTTCTGCGTGGCAGTCGGGTCGAGGGTGCAGCTCGCCGAAATCCTCGGCGGGGCCTTTACCACTGTCATCTTTATGGCCACAACGGCCCTCGGTGCCATGCTCGTTCATACTGTCGTGGCGAAGCTGTTCCGCATCGACGCCGACACCACGATGATCACCCACATTGCGGGCGTTTTCGGCCCTGCCTTCATCGGGCCGGTGGCTGAGCGCCTCGGCAATCGCGAGATCCTCGTCTCCGGCATGACCCTCGGGGTAATTAACCTCGCCCTCGGCAACCTCATCGGCCTCTGGGAATTCGCCTGGCTAACAGGGAGCTGATCATCGTTCGATTAGCCTGAGGCCTCCACCTCTCAGTACATCACTTGTCGTGCTTTTCCAATTGCCGCAGCACCACCTGGAAATTTTTGGTCAGTGGGGCTTCCACCTGAACCAATGACTCGTCGTTGGGGTGGGCAAATGAAATGGATCTGGCGTGGAGCAAAAAGCCATGATTCAGTGGTGCCTCATCTTTGCGGCCACTGGCTTTGTATTTCCGCTTGATGTCGGAAAGCAGCAAATCGGCTCCGTTGTAGAGGGTGTCTCCCACAATCGGGCAGCCCTGGGCGGCGAGGTGCACCCTGATCTGGTGCATCCTGCCTGTTACCGGCTCACAGCGGAGCAGCGTATGACCGCGAAAATTTGTTTCGGTTGTCACGATGGTCTGGGCAGGTTTTCCCTCGCTTTTGCTCACAAATACCTTTTTGTTGGTCGTGACGTGCAAAGGGAGGTCGATGAGGAGCTGATCAAAGGAATGAATGCCTGCTACCAGAGCCACGTATTGCTTTTTCACAGTCCGGTTTTGAAACTGCATGGCCAGGTGGCGGTAGGCTTCGGCGTCTTTGGCCAGCACCAACACCCCGCTAGTTTGCTTGTCGATCCTGTGGCAGAGCCTCAGCTCGGGGTCGTAGGCGCGGGCGAGCTGCTGCACGTTGATCGCGTCCTTGTCGTCGAGGCTTGCCATGTCAGCCGGTTTGTCGATCACCACAATGCGGTCATCTTCCAGCAAAATCAGCTCGGAGAAAGTAGGGGCTTTGGGCATGGCGAAGGGAGAAAGGAGGTGAGGGGTGAGGCGAAATGAAGGTGCCAGCACGGGTGCCGACACCTTCATTTGTTGCCTGATGAAGAGAAGGAAGGAAAACTTAGCGGCCCAGCATTTGTTCGGGCACCACCATTTCATCGAATTGCTCTGACGTGAGCAGCCCCAGTTGAATGGCAGCCTGCTTCAGGGTGAGGTTTTCTTTGTGGGCTTTCTTGGCAATTTTGGCGGCGTTGTCGTAGCCAATGTGGGTGTTGAGCGCCGTCACGAGCATCAGGGAGTTGTTGAGGTGCTCGCGGATGCGCGTGGTATTGGCCTCAATGCCCACTGCCAGGTTGTCGTTGAACGATTCGCAGGCATCACCCAGCAGCCTGGCCGACATGAGCAGGTTGAAGATCATGACAGGCTTGAAGACGTTGAGCTGAAACTGGCCGTGTGTGCCGGAAACAGCAATCGCCATATCGTTGCCAATGACCTGGGCGCAGACCATGGTGAGGGCTTCTGCCTGGGTGGGGTTCACTTTGCCTGGCATGATGGAGGATCCCGGTTCGTTTTCCGGCAGGATCAGCTCGCCGATGCCGCAGCGGGGGCCGCTGGCCAGCATCCGGATGTTGTTGGCGATGGCCATGAGCGACACTGCCAGGCGGCGGAGAGCGCCGGAGGCTTCGACAACGGCATCGTGGGCGCTCAGGGCTTCGAATTTGTTCTCGGCAGTCACGAACGGATGTCCGGTGAGTTCGGCAATTTTTTGTGCGACCCGCTCAGCGTAGCCTTTGGGTGCATTGAGGCCGGTTCCGACAGCCGTTCCGCCCAGGGCCAGCTCGCGCAGATGCTCCAGGTTGAGGTGCAGCGCCTCCAGGCCCCGCTGGATCTGCATGGCGTAGCCGGACAGCTCCTGGCCCACTGTGAGCGGGGTGGCATCCATCAGGTGGGTGCGCCCGATTTTCACAACGTCATCAAAATCCGCGGCCTTTTCCAGCAGGGTTTTGTGGAGCTTCTTGACCTTCGGGATGGTTTGTTCCACAATGTAGCTGTACCCGGCAATGTGCATCGCCGTGGGGAAGGTATCGTTGGACGATTGCGACTTGTTCACATCGTCGTTGGGGTGAATGGTTGTTTTTTCGCCCATCGGCTCGCCCAGGATCTCGGCGGCGCGGTTGGCGATCACCTCGTTCACATTCATGTTGGACTGGGTGCCGGAGCCTGTTTGCCACACTACCAGCGGAAAATGGTCGTCGAGCCTGCCTTCGAGAATTTCATCGCAAACACGGGAGATCAGCTGTGCTTTTTCCTCCGAAAACCTGGCCAGTTCCACGTTGGTGAGGGCTGCGGCTTTTTTGAGAATGGCGAAAGCCCGGATGATTTCGATGGGCATGCGCTGGCCGCCGATCTTGAAATTATCGATTGAGCGCTGGGTTTGCGCGCCCCAGTAGCGGTCGGAGGGAACCTGAATTTCCCCCATGGTATCGCGTTCGGTGCGGAAGGACATGGTTCTAGGTAGATTTTGTGTGGAAACAAAGTTACTGCGCTCCCGTGCCACCCGACGCGAAAGCCAGCACAAAAGTACTGTACCGCCCGGCCATCCGCAACAGAAGCGGATATAAGTCATGGGGGGATGTTCGGGGGAGGAGGACACTGCGTTTCCAAGCTCTGAAGGCAGATTCTGAGGTTTTCAGAACCACAGGATATGGTCACTCTCCGTTTGCGGCAAATTTTTTTCGTAGGCCCCCGGCCACCTGAATCAGGCACAAAAAAGCGGGCCATTCGGCCCGCCTTGCATAGCTTAACGCCCGGCCTTCCCGGGCCTTTCGGAATCCGGGATGATCCATTCCATTCAAACCACTAACCTGGTGAATGGAACCCTACCTTGTTTCCTTCTGTGTCAATAAAAAGAGCGATAAAACCCCTGTTTTCACCAATAGCGGTCTTCGGCAGAATAACCGTACCACCGGCACTTTCTACCTTGCCTAATGGAACTGAAAGGTCGTTTCCACCATCCAGGTAAACAGTTGTGCCGGTCAGTGCAGGAACAAAGTTTTCGCCGCTGGCAATTGCTCCGCCAAATCCACCTTTTTGTGGGTCAGATGGTAAATAGGCGTATTGCCTGTGCGGATCAGGGTCGTCATGAATTTGAGCATCTAACACTTTTGCATAAAAAGTCTTTGCTCTTTCAAAATCCGCAGCGGGTATTTCGAACCAATTTAGCGTGTTAACCATTTGTTTTGTTTTTGGGGTTGTTAAGAAATGAGAACAAGTTTTCCCGGTACCTCTCCTGCCGGAGTCGCCACCTGCTTTCAAATGGCTTCAGCCACCTGGCTGGGTTTATATGGACTGTTTCGCCAATACCACTTCTACAAGGATGTTTCCGCGGGTGGCATTAGAATAGGGGCATATCTGATGCGCCTTTTCAGCCAGCTCCTGAGCCAGGGCAGGCTCTACACCTGGTATCTCTACTTCCAGGCGCACTGCAAGGCCAAAACCGCCCTCAGGCGTTTTACCGATGCTTACATGTGAATGCACTCTGGTAGTACCGGTTTTAACTTTAGCATTTCCGATCACTACGTTCAAGGCTCCACCGAAACAGGCCGCATAACCGGCTGCAAATAGTTGCTCCGGGTTGGTATAGGGCCCCCCCGGGCCTCCAAACTCTTTAGGTATCCGCACCTGCAGGTCAAGTACATTGTCAGAGGAGCTTACATGTCCT
Organism: Bacteroidia bacterium; assembly: GCA_041741415.1. Lineage (GTDB taxonomy): Bacteria > Bacteroidota > Bacteroidia > J057 > J057 > JANQTF01. Next base: position 96,346 of record JBGSKC010000033.1, read on the forward strand.
TCTCTGCCGCCGCTGGCAGTGGCAGATGCTGTGTACATTTTTTCAATAGAGGTCATGATTTTGATTGGTTTTAAGGTGGGTGTTTGGTGTGTTTACCATCATAGCATACACGGTATGCCCATTTCTGGCAAGCAGTTTGGCCGTACTATTGCCGAAGCCTGTACCTGCCTCTGTGATTGAGATGATTTTACTTGACTTGCTCCATACTTCGCTTTAGCTTTGTAGGATAAATTTTCAGAGTTACTGCCAACAAAACAAGTAGGACATTTAAACTGTGTAAGTATGGAAAACGATACCAAAGCTGATAATCAGGAAGTTAAAATCGAAAAAAAAACTGTTTTCGATGAAAAATCCTGCCCGATAACTGCAACCATGCAAGTCCTGGGTGGGAAATGGAAGGTGATTTTAATTAATGCGATCTATCATACCTCTCCCGCAAGGTTTGGAGAATTGAAGCGAAGCGTAAAGGGAATTACCCAATCCATGCTGACTCAGCAGTTGAGGGAATTAGAAGAGGATGGACTGATAAGCAGGAAAATTTATGCTGAAATCCCGCCCAGGGTTGAATATACCTTAACCGAATTTGGGCTTACGTTGTCGCCAATCATGCAATCTATGGCGAAATGGGGAGAGGAGTATAGACTAAACAAGCAGACGATGTGAAGCACTAAAAATGCTATGCTGTTGAGTAAACATTTAAATACAATTAAACAAAAAATTGTCTTTGTAATATTTAACGGCGGATAGCCCTGGCTGCGGTCGGGCGAAATCAAATGTGGTGTCTTTGTTTCGGCCTGTACTTTTGCAACACCTCTTTTAATCTTGCGAAGGGTTGCCGTAGTGGAACTTCGCTTCTGTTGGTTTATGTTTGCTCAGTCGGTTATCCTGTGCAAGCACACAACGTCCAGGTGTTTACGGTGTTGCGCTAGCACTAAATGCAAACACTTTGTTCCACGCAAGGCATCCCCGAAAGGCATTGGCGGCCCGCGGGTAGCATGGGAACACTTCAACTCCAGCCACCCTGGATTCACATTTGATCCAAAAAAAGCGGGCCTTTCGGCCCGCCTTGCGTTCATACCACCAAAATACACCAGTCAGCCGGAACTTATTCCACCCGCAACTTGCGGGTCACGAGTGCATCATCCACCCGAATCTGCACCAGGTAAACCCCGGAGGCCAGATCGGGAAGGGAGATATTTGTCTGGAAGGCACCAGCTGCCCGGTCATACGCCTGGCTGAAGACTGCCCGGCCCTGCATGTCCGCAATGCCCACATGGAGGTCTGCCGCCTTGTGCAGCGTAAAGCTCAGGGTCACTTCACGCCCGGCGGGGTTGGGGAACAGCACGAGGCTGGACACATCAAGCAGGTCACTGATGCTGGTCCCGATGACAGTTACCTGAACAGTGCTGGTATCATTGCCGCACTTGTTATAGGCGATCAGGCTCACGGTAAAGGTTCCGGAGGCCCCAAAGTCGTAGGTCCAGGGCGAAGAGGTGCTGAAGGCCGTTGTGCCATACACAAACCGGATAGAATCGGCATTGGTGGCCCCGCTAGTGAAGGTCACCGAGCTGAAGGTGTTCACCTGGAAGCTAACCTCCGACGAAGCCGGGGCACATCTCGCCGTTACGCTCTGGCACAAGGTATCGGAACCGCAGGGGCGGGTCGCGATCTGGCAGACCTCATAGGTGCCGGGCAGGGCATAGGTATGGGTGGCATTCGTGCCGGTGGTGCCGTCGCCGTAGGTATAGAAGATGCTGTCGGCGTTGGAGGCGGTGCTTGTGAGCGTGATCACCAGTTCATTGGCTATGGCAGTGAAGCCTGCTACCGGCGTGTTGCAAATCGCATTTACAGTTGTGCAGAAGGTGTCGTTAATGCAGGATCCGTACGCGATCTGGCAGACGGTGTAGGTACCGGCGGCAGCATACACATGGGTCGGATTGAGGGCTGTGCTCGTCGCGCCATCGCCAAAGTCATAGCTGACAGAATCTGCCTTGGCGGCCGTGCTGGTGAAGGCAAAGGTGAGCTCTGTGCCACTGGCCGAAAATCCGGCTTCAGGGGCGCAGAGGGAAAGATTTTCAAAAACACGCACCTGACCGGCATTGCTTCCAGCCGCATCGTTATTCACAGCGCCAACAACAACCCGGGAACCGTCCTCAGAAATAGCGACTGAAAACCCTGTCTGATCGCCATTGGCAACGCCAAGGATTGGATTATCAATAGGGGTCCAATTACCACCCTGGTTTTCGAATACATACGCACGACCTATACTACTTCCGCCTGTGTAACGTCTGGCACCTATTGCAATCCTGGAGCCACTGCCTGACAGACTGATTGAAGACCCAAAACCATCTCCGAGATTTTCCCCTGCCAATAAATTTCCCACCTGAGTCCAAACTCCGCCGATCAATTGATAAACGAGAACTACATTTGAACCATTTGTTGATATGGCTAAAATACTTCCTGTTGCAGACAGGCTAACTCTGAAACCAAATTCGTCACGATCCACCAGCCCAAAGATCGTATTTCCAATTTGAGTCCATTGATTGTTTGCGAATTGGTACACCTTTACCCGGCCTATTTGTGGAGTGCTGATGTTGCTGGGGTCACCCGTCTGACCTATGGCAATGATATTTCCATCATCAGACAAGCTCACGCTCTGCCCAAACTTGATGATCGTCCCATCCCCTTCAATGTCTCCTCCTTTTTGTACCCAGCTGTTCCCTTGTAACTGATACACTTCAACGTTTCCAGTGAAGGAAGGAAATGGGCTTACAACTGTGTTAGGTGCTCCAAATGCTACGGTCGTTCCATCGGCAGATAAATCAACAGAAGTTCCTGCTGAGGCAACTGCATTCTGGCCAAACAAATCCTGACCTACCTGAGACCAGGTATTATTCACATTCTTAAAAACCCTGACCTGTCCTGAGGTGAAGCCCAGGTCATTGTTAAAGGGTTCGCCAATGGCAACCACAGAACCATCTGAAGATAAGCTCACCGACTGACCGGTTTGATCACCCCCGGTTTCTCCGTTCAGGTCACTGCCGATTTGCGACCAAACACCATTAGATAATCCAAAAACTCTAACCTGGCCGGCGGCACCACCGCCATTGTCGTTAAAATTTGCCCCCATCGCCACAATGGTACCATCGGCAGAAATGGCAGTTGACCAACCTGAGTTGTCCCCGGCAGCTTGCCCGTTGATAGCGTTGCCAAGCTGGGTCCACTGCCCGAAGCAAAGGATTGGCATGAAAGCCAATATGGTAATCAGAGATTTCATTACGACTTGTTTTTTTGTGTTGATAGCCCAAATGTTCATTCCCGCCATGAGAATGTCTTCACGCCTGGGAGTGAAAATGCCCTTTCAGCTATGAGAAAGCCCTCACGCGTGGAAGTGAAAATGCCACTGTGCTATGATCCCTTGTAAAATGCAGGTGATGGCTTTGATCATATGGGTCCTTCTTTTCCTGCTGCTCAGGCGTATCCGCCCAAGCAACCGCGTATTGCTGCAGATTTATTCTTGAGTCAAAGATTGAGGCAGCTCGACGGAGGTTGTTTCATCTTTAAAGTTGTAGGGCAGGAGTTCGTGAATGCGGTTGATGGGGTGTGCGGGTAATCGC
>JBGSKC010000034.1:0-20621 GCA_041741415.1 Bacteroidia bacterium
TGTGCCTGGCTCAGGCGCATCCTAGAGCATATCACCAACCCTGCAGCCGATTCTCAGGCCCATCACCCCGCTGGCCAAGCTCAACTTTCCTTGTCATAGAAAGAAACCGGATGAGCGATTAGTTTTTCAGGAGCGACTATTTCCCATGTCCTGGACCATCGTTCACCCGATTACCCCTGCAAGCCCGCTCTATGGAATGACCCCCGAGAGCCTGGAAGCCAGCCGGGGAGAGTTTTTGATCATCATGTCGGGCTACGATGACACCTTTGCACAAACCGTTCACCGCCTCAGCTCCTATCGCTACGACGAGGTGTTGTGGGGAGCGAAATTTGTCAGAAATTTCCACGGAGACATGGAGGGAAATGTCGTGGTGGAGGTGGACAAGGTGGGGCTGTGCGAGCGGGCTACGCTCAATCCAATGGGGCCTGCTGCTGCGAAAGGCGGCACACAGGAAGAAGCAGGCAAATGAATGCGCCTAAAGCGTGGCAGTGTGATCATCGTGTTACCTTACCACCCTGCAAAGCGGGTCTGGGTTTCATCTATGCGAAGCGCATCGACTGGCTGGCCCTGGATGAGGTGTTGAACCACGATGTCGGAGACATTTCCCTGGCGAACGTGCCCATAGTACACCTGGTCGGGCCAAATTCGCACAGAAACGCCGGTTTTGCACTGCGACAAACAAGTTGTGGGGATCAATTCGACCTGGGAAAGTAGGTTGTGTTCGTGAAGTTGGCGGGTAAATTCGAGCAAAAGGTTCTGAGAACCCTTATCGCTGCAGCATCCGCCCCCATGAACTTTGGGTTTGTGGCTGTCGCAAACATATATTCGGCGCTTGGATGGCATGAAGGGAGGTGTGTGAAAGCAGTAAACAGAACCGCTTTATTAAATGTTGCTTCCTCAACTGCTCGCTTTGGGGATTGTTTCCCGCCCGAATTCACAAACATGAGTATGAAAATATGAAAAAATTTCTATCCCTGGTCAAGTTTGCCCACACTGTGTTTGCCTTGCCATTTGCATTTGTGGGCCTGGCACTGGGAATCCTCACGCTGGAGCAACAGGGAGCAGAGCCTTCGAAGCCCTACTGGATGCTGGCCCTGCTCGTGGTGTTCTGCATGGTGTTTGCCCGAAATTCGGCCATGGCATTTAACCGGCTGGTTGACAGGCATTTCGATGCAAAAAACGCGCGAACCGCAATGCGGGAAATTCCTGCGGGGCAGATTTCCCCGCGCCAGGCCATCTGGTTCATTGGCATCAATGCCGGGCTGTTCGTCCTGGCCACATTTTTCATCAACTGGCTGTGTTTTGCCTTGTCGCCTGTGGCCCTGGCTGTTATTTTGGGCTATTCCTACACCAAGCGGTTCACGGCCTGGTGCCATCTTGTGCTGGGTTTGGGCCTGGCGTTGGCCCCGGTGGGTGCCTATCTGGCTGTTACCGCCAGCTTTGCCTGGCCGCCCGTGGTGCTGGGCCTTGCGGTGCTCACCTGGGTGAGTGGCTTCGACGTGATTTACGCCCTTCAGGACGATGAATTTGACGAAAGCAACCAGCTTCACAGCATTCCTTCCACCCTGGGCCGACGCAGGGCCCTGCTGGTGTCGACCCTGCTCCACCTTGCCTCCGGCAGCCTGATCGTGCTTTTCGGCTGGCTTGCAGCCCCCGCCTGGGTGTTTTGGGTTGGGGCAGCAGTGTTTGTGGGCCTGCTTGTGTACCAGCACAGGCTGGTGCGCCCCGAGGACCTCTCCAAAGTCAACCTCGCGTTTTTTACCACCAACGGCGTGGCCTCCGTGCTGTTTGCCCTGTTTGCCATTGCAGGCCTCTGGCTGGCAGGGAGTTAACCAGTTTTTTACGCTGTTTGTACAGGGAAATTCTATGATTTTTAGGAAAAAAACCTACCTTTCAATTCGGAGGCAATTGCGCAGGGGCTTCGTCTTTTTTGGCCGCCCCGCAATCACCCTGTAAAGAATCGTTTGTTCACTCCCCTAGAAATCGACCTGGCATGATGCGCTTCGTTCGCTGGCTGTTTCATTTGTTGGCTGTTTGTTCTTTTTGGTTGATGAACCCCTGGCAAGCCCATTCCCAACCGGGCAGAGCCTGGGCCGACAGCCTCCTTCGCACCATGAGCACCGAGGAAAAGGTGGGCCAGTTATTCATGCTCACTGCCTATTCCAACCAAACAGAAAACGATTATCAATTTCTGCAGTCGCTGATTGAGCGATACCACCCTGGCGGACTCATTTTCATGCAGGGTAGCCCCGAAAAGCAAATCGAGCTCATCAACCGCTACCAGGCCCGCAGCCGCTACCCCATGCTCATTGCGCAGGACGCCGAGTGGGGCCCCAGTATGCGCCTTCAGGGAACCCAGGCTTATCCCCGCAACATGACCCTTGGGGCTATTCAGAATGATTCGCTCCTCTACCAGCTCGGCAGGCAAATGGCCTATGAGTTGCGGCAACTGGGTGTTCACATGAATTTTGCCCCCGTCGCTGACATCAACAATAACCCCGACAACCCCGTCATCAACGACCGTTCCTTTGGGCAGGAGCGGTTTAACGTAGCCAGAAAGGCACTTATGCTTTCCCGCGGCCTCGAGGATGGAGGGGTGATTGCCTGCGCCAAGCACTTCCCCGGCCATGGTGATACCGGCGTCGATTCGCACGTCGATTTGCCCGTAATTCCTCATTCTCTCGAACGCCTCGATACCCTGGAGTTGTATCCTTTCTACCGCCTCATGGATGTCGGGATAGGCTCAGTGATGGTCGGGCACCTCCATGTTCCAGCCCTCGATCCAACGCCCAACCGCTCTGCCTCTCTCTCCCCGCGCATCGTTCAGTCGCTCATCCGCGACCGCATCGGCTACCAGGGCCTCATCGTGACCGACGCGCTGAACATGCAGGGTGTTACCAAATACTTTGAACCCGGCGAAGTTGCCCTTCAGGCCTTGCTTGCCGGCAACGACCTGCTTCTTTCTGCCGAAAACATTCCCCGCTCCGTTGCCCTCATCCTCGAAGCCCTTCAGTCGGGTAAATTGAGCCAGGAAACCCTCGACAACCACGTTCGCAGGGTGTTGCTGGCCAAATACCGCGTAGGTCTCACCAAATGGAAGACGCTTTCTTCAGCTAACGTGAGGGCCGAATTGCACCGCCCCGAGGCCGATGTGCTTCGCAAGCAATTATATGAACAGGCCATTACCCTGGCGAAAAACGATCGGGGCCTGCTCCCTCTCGGCGACCTCGATAACCGGCGAATGGCCTATGTTCAGGTTGGCGGCGTGAAAGAAAACGGCCTGGTTCGCAACCTCCGCATCTACGCAGAAATAACCGAGTTTTATGTGAGCAGGGACTTGCCAGAAGCAGAACGCGAGGCGTTGCTCCGCCAGCTTGCCGGGTTTGAAACCGTGATCGTGAGTGGGTTTGGGCAGTCGCAACGGCGCTCTTCGAGCTATGGTGTAACTACGGGCATGTCAGCCACAGTGGCTTCGCTGGGAACTTCAGGCCGGGAAACCATCCTGGTTTGGTGCGGCAACCCTTATGCACTGCGGTTTTTTGGGCAGGAGCAAGCCACGGTTGTGGCCTACGAAGATGTGGAGCTTGCCCAGCAGGCAGCTGCCTCCGCCATTTTTGGCGGGCAACGCATCACAGGCCGATTGCCAGTGACAGCATCCGGGATTTTCCCCGAGGGAGCTGGCTTCCAGGTTCGCCGGGCTACAAGGCTTGGCTTTGCCCTGCCTGAAGAAGTGGGCATGGACAGCAGAACGCTGGCCGGGATTGATTCGCTTGCACAGCATTACCTTGGAAAAAAGGCCATGCCAGGCTGCGCTATCCTTGTGCTGCGCGGCAATGACGTGGTGTATCACCGGGGCTTTGGCCAGATGGAATATCAGCCTGGCAGCCAGCGAATTGACCCTTGGGCTACCTCCTACGACCTCGCTTCCGTTACCAAGGTGGCCGCTACCACCCTCGCAGCCATGCGCCTCGTGGAACAAGGCCGGCTCAACCTCGACCATCCCATCGGACGTTATCTGCCGGAGTGGAACGGCTTTGACAAGGGGCAGATCACAGCCAGGCAACTCCTCCAGCACACCTCCGGGCTTCCGGCATGGCAGCCTTTGTTTCTGAAAACCTATTCGGATCCGCAGCGCAAAATCATTGACAGGAACCGTTTCCGGTTTGAGTCCTCGGAGGAATTTTCCTTGCCGGTAGGGCCGGGGCTGTATGCGCGCGCCGACCTGGTGGACACTGTGTGGAGCCAGATTGCCGCCATCCCATTGTTGCCGAAGGGAAGAGTCCGGTACAGCGATCTGGGTATGATCGTGTTGGGGAAGCTCATCGAGAGAATTACTGGCGAGTCGCTCGAATCTTACGCCTATTCTCAATTTTTTCGGCCTCTGGGCATGAACAGGACCTGGTTTTTGCCCGGTGAAAAGGGATTGGATACTCATTGCCCGCCCACTGAAGCCGATCAGGAATGGCGGCAATGTGTGGTGAAGGGGTATGTGCATGATCCCAATGCTGCGCTGCTTGGTGGCATTGCCGGGCACGCGGGTCTTTTTTCCAATGTATATGACCTTGCGAAGCTCGGCGCAATGCTTTTGCACCGGGGAGGGTATGGGGAAAGACAATATTTTCTGCCGGTCACCATTGAAGAATTTACCCGGAAACAGCAAGCCAACAGCCGCAAGGGACTGGGCTGGGACAAGCCTTCATCAGAGGGAAGCGGACATGTATCATCTTTTGCCTCAGAAGAAACCTTTGGCCACACGGGCTTTACGGGTACTTGTTTGTGGGTCGATCCGCGGGAGCAGCTTGTGTTTGTGTTTTTATCTAACAGAACCTTTCCCACAGCCTCGAACAAGTTGTTGCTTCAGGAGAATGTGCGTGGCAAAATCATGGACCAGGCCTACAGGGCCCTGGCGGTTTATCGGTCGGGCAGGAGCGGGGCAATGTGAAAGCGGAATCCGGGAAAATATCAATCTGGGAATAATCGAAAGGATCTTTTGCTAACTTGTGAAAATGTTTGGCAAATGAAGCTGCCAGTCGAGAAGCGAGGGTAAAAAAAATCCCTTCCTGGACGGAAGGGATTGACTGCTGTAGGGGAAGGATTCGAACCTTCACGAGGCGGTTGGTCCCAACGAATCGGGATTTATCCCTGCGTCCTCACCCTCGAGACCAGAGGGCATGGCTGCCAGTTTCATCACCCTACAGTGAAAGCGGGAACTGATATTGGAATTGTCAATGATTCCCGCTGTTTGTTGAAACAAAGATATCAGCGCCGCTCGTTTTTTCAAACTTTTTCACAAAAAAATTATAAATTTGAAAAAACTGCAATTGGGCACTGTTTTTATTGAGACTCATCTAAAATCCAACCCCGAAACCCGTGATGAATTCGGAAATTGATAAACTGGACCTGGCTATCCTGTCTATGCTCATGGTGGATGCGCAGACACCCTACACTGAAATTGCCAAGCAGCTCAACGTCTCAGGTGGTACTGTGCACGTTCGCATGAAAAAACTGTTCTCTATTGGCGTGGTTAAAGGCTCTCATCTGGAAATTGACGCCAGCAAGCTGGGGTACGACATCTGTGCGTTTGTGGGAATGTTTTTGGAAAAGGGTTCCCTCTACAACCGCATTGTGCGCCAATTGGAAGAAATTCCCGAGATCACGGAAATCCATTATACAACAGGTCGGTATGGTATTTTCCTCAAAATCATCAGCCGCAACACGCGTGAGCTGCGCTCTATCCTCAATGACAAGGTTCAGCCCATCGAAGGGATCCAGCGCACCGAAACCTTCATTTCCCTGGAGGAAAGCATGAAACGCCCCATCCAGATTTTGCGCGAGGAAGAGGCCTGAGGCCTGTCAGGTTGATTTGATTGAATGGAAGCCCCATGCGAATAGACATTGTTTCCTGTGTTCCGGCCCTGATGGAGAGTCCGCTGGCACACAGCATCCTGAAGCGAGCCCAGGACAAAGGGCTGCTCGAGGTTCATGTTCATGACTTGCGGGCATATGCTGAAGGCAAGCATCGGCAGGTAGACGACTATCCCTTTGGCGGTGGGGCTGGCATGGTGCTGAAAGTGGAACCTGTGGCGCGTTGCATCCGGGCGCTGAGCCTTGAGCGCACCTATGATGAGGTTATTTTTCTCAGTCCTGATGGCCAGGTATTTGATCAGCCCATGGCCAACCAATTGTCGCTCAAAACCAACCTGTTGCTTTTCGCCGGGCATTATAAAGGGCTGGATCAGCGGGCCCGGGACCTGTTTTTTACCAGGGAAATCTCCATTGGCGATTATGTGTTGTCTGGAGGAGAACTTCCCGCGTTGGTGCTCACAGACGCTATCGGGCGGCTGCTGCCCGGGGTGCTGGGCGATGAAACTTCGGCATTAACCGACAGCTTCCAGGACAATCTGCTCGATGCCCCGGTTTACACGAGGCCGGCGGTGTTTGAGGGGCTGGAAGTGCCTTCGGTTTTGTTGTCGGGGCATCAGGCAAAGATTGACCAATGGCGTGAGGATCAATCGCTTGAGAAAACCAGGCAAAGGCGCCCTGATCTTTTGTCATAATTTTCTCAAGAACATTTGGTGAGGAAAAAGAAAAGATCTAATTTTGCAATCCGCTAACGCATCCTGACATGGAAGAATTGGTAAAATTGCTGCAAGCCCGCGACCTGAAGGAGACAGTACCTTACTTCAAGGCCGGAGATACATTGAACGTGCACGTTCGTATTGTGGAAGGCGACAAAGAGCGTATCCAGCAATACAAAGGGGTGTGTATTCAGCGCCGGAGCCAGGGCTCTACTGAGACCTTCACGGTTCGCAAGATCAGTGGAGGTGTTGGGGTAGAACGGATTTTCCCAATCCATTCACCAAATGTGGAAAAGATCGAGGTGCTTCGCTCCGGTAAGGTGCGCAGAGCCAGGATTTTCTATCTCCGCGACAAAATCGGCAAAAAAGCTCGTATCAAAGACCTGCTTTCTGCTTAATCTTTCCAGTGAAATTCGCCGGAAGATTTGCAGGAATTTTTTGGAATAAGGTTGCAAGGTTGGAGCTAGTTGCCTAATTTTGCAAGGCTTTTTTCCAAGGGTCTTAGAGGCCGGTGTAGCTCAGCTGGTAGAGCAACTGATTTGTAATCAGTAGGTCGGCGGTTCGATCCCGTCCACCGGCTCTTGACTTAAACAGGTTGCATTTTTTAAAAAAGACTTTTTCTTCTTTAAAAAATGGCTTCTTGATCAGGGGGAGATTCCAGAGCGGCCAAATGGGGCAGACTGTAAATCTGTTGTCTTACGACTTCGGAGGTTCGAATCCTCCTCTCCCCACCAGAAGTTCTTTATTTGACACAGAGAGAGAAGGACATTCAGCTCAGTTTGATTGTTTTTTTGTCTCATCATCAGCGGAAGTAGCTCAGTTGGTAGAGCATTAGCCTTCCAAGCTAAGGGTCGCGAGTTCGAATCTCGTCTTCCGCTCGTTCATCGAAGTCGATTTTGTTAAGGGGTATACTCTTTAGCTGGTCTTCTTCTTAACGTTTTTTGCCGATGTAGCTCAGTTGGTAGAGCACCACCATGGTAAGGTGGGGGTCACCGGTTCGAGTCCGGTCATCGGCTCCACAGTTTTCCGCACTTCAGAATAGGCCCAGGCCTCATAACTAGGATTCCAACAATGGCAAAGGAACAATTCCAACGTACTAAGCCCCACGTGAACATCGGTACGATCGGTCACGTGGACCATGGTAAAACCACCTTGACTGCTGCCATTACCAAGGTGCTGGCCAAGGCCGGCGGCGCTCAGATTCGCAGCTTCGACTCCATCGACAACGCGCCTGAAGAAAAAGAGCGCGGTATTACCATCAACACCTCCCACGTTGAGTACGAAACGGTTAACCGTCACTACGCTCACGTTGACTGTCCAGGTCACGCCGACTATGTGAAAAACATGGTGACCGGCGCTGCTCAGATGGACGGTGCCATTCTGGTGGTGGCTGCAACTGACGGCCCTATGCCTCAAACACGCGAGCACATCCTGCTCGGTCGTCAGGTGGGCGTTCCTTCCATTGTGGTCTTCATGAACAAAGTGGACCTCGTGGACGACGAAGAACTCCTCGAACTCGTGGAACTTGAAATCCGCGACCTCCTCAGCACCTACGATTATCCTGGTGATGATACCCCGGTAATCCAAGGTTCTGCTCTGGGTGCCCTTGATGGTCAACCCCAGTGGGAAGAAAAAGTCATTGAGCTCATGCGCACTGTTGACGAGTTCATCCCAACGCCTGTTCGTGATAAGGACAAGCCATTCCTGATGCCTGTTGAAGACGTATTCTCCATCACTGGTCGTGGCACTGTGGCTACTGGTCGTATTGAGCGTGGTGTGGTGAAAACAGGTGAAGGTGTGAGCATCATCGGCCTTGATGCAGATAACCTCACTTCGACTGTGACAGGTGTGGAAATGTTCCGCAAACTCCTCGATACTGGTGAAGCTGGCGACAACGTTGGTCTGCTCCTCCGCGGTATCGACAAAAATGATATCAAGCGCGGCATGGTTATTTGTAAGCCAGGCTCCGTGACTCCTCACACCAAGTTCCAGGCTGAGGTGTACGTCCTCTCCAAAGACGAAGGTGGCCGTCACACACCATTTTTCAACAACTACCGTCCTCAGTTCTACTTCCGCACCACGGACGTAACTGGTGTGGTAACCTTGAACGAAGGTGTTGACATGGTGATGCCCGGCGACAACACCACAGTGAATGTGGAGTTGATCTACCCGATCGCTATGGAAAAAGGTCTTCGCTTCGCTATTCGCGAAGGTGGCCGCACGATTGGCGCCGGCAAGGTTGCTGAGATCATTGCATAACTGAAATAAAACGTTGGGCTCCCCCGGTGGGGGTCCAACCGTTTTTTTGTCTATAAACGAATTGTTGTTTGATAGACACGGGTGTAGCTCAGTTGGTAGAGCGGCGGTCTCCAAAACCGTAGGCCGAGGGTTCGAGTCCTTCCGCCCGTGCATTTATCTCCTCCGATCATGTCAAAGTTTTCTCAACTATTCAAGGAGTACACTGACGAGCTTTTGTACAAAGTACAGTGGCCCTCCCTGGAAGAATTGTATAGCAGCACGGTGACCGTTCTGGTCGCTTCGTTGCTCATTGCTGTGGTCATCGGTGTGATGGACCTGGCTTTCAAAAACTTGATGGAGACATTGTACTCCGTGTTTATCTAGAAAGAGAGATGGCCAAAGCGTGGTACGTCATACGGGCTATTAGCGGCAAAGAGAAGAAAGCCAAGCAGTATCTCGAAAGTGAAATTGAACGGCTTAAACTCCATGATGAGATCAACCAGGTGTTGATCCCAACGGAGAAGGTGTTCGAGATGCGAAACGGCAAGAAAAAGCTGCGTGAGCGGAGCTTTTTGCCCGGTTACATCCTCATCGAGTGTGAGATGAAGCCCGAACTGATGTCTGCAATCAAAGATGTTCCGAACATCATTGGTTTCTTGGGAGGTAAACGCGGGGATGATCCGGAACCGCTTCGCCTGTCTGAGGTCAACAAGATTCTGGGCAAGGTGGATGAGATGAACGAAAAAGGCGAGATGCCCGAAGAGCCGTTCATCAAAGGAGAACCAGTCAAAGTAATGGAAGGTCCATTCAACGGTTTCACAGGAACTGTAGATGAGATCTACGAGGATAAAAAGAAGCTGAAAGTGGTTGTTAAGATCTTTGGACGGAACACCCCCATCGAACTGAACTACTTCCAGGTTGAAAAAGAGTACTAGGATGTACGCAAATCGTTGGTAGCAGACCCCGTTCCTTGTGAGCTGATCGGAAAGCTGCGCTTCCCTGCCGATGAATTTGCCTTTCCTGCAAACTGAGCATCAACAATGGCCAAGCAAATTGAAACGTACATCAAGCTCCAGGTCAAGGGTGGAAGTGCAAACCCTTCCCCGCCAATTGGCCCCGCTCTCGGGTCCAAGGGCCTGAACATCATGGAGTTTTGCAAGCGCTTCAACGCCGCTACGCAGGACAGAGTTGGCCAGATACTTCCCGTGGTGATCACGGCGTATTCTGACAAATCTTTTGATTTCGTCATTAAAACTCCTCCAGCACCCGTGTTGCTGTTGGAGGCTGCCAAGTTGAAATCTGGTTCTGCAGAGCCCAACCGTAACAAAGTTGGCTCTGTGACCTGGGAGACCATCAGGCAGATTGCTGAAACAAAGATGCCCGACCTGAATTGTTTCACGGTGGAAAGCGCAATGAGAATGGTTGCTGGTACCGCCCGCAGCATGGGAATCACGGTCAGCGGAACTCCTCCTTGGGAGAATAACAACTAACACAGATGGCTGCTCTTACCAAGAAGTTCAAAGCTGCCTCAGCAGCAGTAGATCGCGAGAAGCTCTACAATATCGACGAAGCGGTCTCCCTCGTCAAGAAAGTGGCTTTTGCCAAGTTCGACGAGTCGGTAGAATTGCATGTTCGCCTCGGAGTGGACCCCCGCCAGGCCAATCAAATGGTTCGTGGTGTGGTGAGCCTGCCTCATGGAACTGGAAAGGAAGTGCGTGTGCTCGTCCTGACCACCCCTGACAAGGAAGCCGAAGCGCGCGAAGCCGGAGCCGATCATGTAGGTCTCGACGACTACATTCAGAAAATCAACGATGGTTGGACCGACATCGATGTGATCATTTGTTCTCCAGATGTGATGCCCAAGGTCGGCCGTCTCGGTCGTGTACTCGGGCCTCGCGGGTTGATGCCCAACCCCAAAAGCGGAACTGTGACAGTGAATGTTGGCCAGGCTGTGAAAGAAGTGAAGGCCGGTAAAATCGACTTTAAGGTTGACAAAACCGGAATCATTCACGTGGCATTTGGCAAAGTATCCTTTAGCGCCCCTCAACTGCTGGAAAATGCAGTGGAAATGCTTCAGACCCTCCATAAGCTGAAGCCTCAGGGAGCAAAAGGAATCTACTTTAAGTCCATCACCTTGGCCTCTACCATGGGGCCTGGTGTGAAAGTGGAAAAATCCAGTGTACAAGGAATCTAATTCACCATGACGAAGGAACAAAAGATACAGCTGGTTCAGGAACTGGTGGAAAAGTTTCGGGAGTATCCCAACTTTTACCTAACCGATACCAGCGGACTTACCGTTGCCAAGGTTTACGAGCTTCGCAAGCTCTGCTTTGAATCCGGCCTCGAAATGACCGTGGTGAAGAACACCCTGATCCGCAAGGCACTGGAGCAATTGGATGGAGATTTTACGGAGGTCTTTACGGCCCTCAAAAAACCAACTTCCATCTTTTTTACTACCACTGAGCGTGCTTCGGCACCTGCCAAGGTCATCGAAAAATTCCGCAAAACATCTGATAAACCCATCCTCAAGGCTGCTGTGATTGAAACAGCTGTTTACCTCGGGGATGATCAGATCAAAGCCCTTACTGAGCTCAAATCCAAAGAGCAACTGTTGGGCGAAATCATTGGCTTGCTTCAATCTCCTGCCCAAAACGTGCTCTCCGCACTCCAGTCTGGTGGTAACACCCTTGCTGGCCTGGTCAAGACATTGAGCGAAAGACAAGAGGCTTAACACCAGGGGCAAGCTTCCTGCGGAACTGGTAACCGTAGCCCCGCACTTACCTGAATTTGTTTTTTTCAACAATAACGACTTCCCAAACTTCAGAAACGATGGCAGATCTGAAAGCTTTCGCAGAACAGCTGGTTAACCTCACCGTGAAAGAGGTGAATGAACTGGCTGGCATCCTCAAGAACGACTACGGCATTGAGCCTGCTGCAGCCGCTGTGGCTATTGCAGCTCCTGCTGGTGGCGGCGATGGCGGCGCTCCCGCAGTTGTTGAACAAACCGAATTCGACGTGATCCTTATCAGC
Organism: Bacteroidia bacterium; assembly: GCA_041741415.1. Lineage (GTDB taxonomy): Bacteria > Bacteroidota > Bacteroidia > J057 > J057 > JANQTF01. The sequence goes on from JBGSKC010000034.1 coordinate 11,847, forward strand.
CCAGGTGGCGGTAAGCTCAACGTTGTGAAGGTTGTCAAGAACATCACCGGCCTTGGTCTGAAAGAGGCCAAAGACGTCGTGGACAAAGCTCCTACCCCAATCAAAGAAAAAGTGAGCCGGGAAGAAGCAGAATCCATTAAGGCTCAACTCGTTGAAGCTGGCGCAGAGGTAGAAGTTAAGTAAGGAACCTTGGCTGGTTTCTGCAGTTCTATCTAACATAAAATAGACCTGATTCTCGTAATCAGGTCTATTTCCCCGTGTTTTAGATTTCGTTCCGCCTTCGTTCTTTGCCGGTTCTTCCGTGCAAACTTTTTCGCGAAGTCAACCATAAACCCTCAAGGCTTTGAGCAATACCAATCAGCCGAATCGCATTTCCTTCTCCAAAATTGGAAAAGTCATTGACTATCCCGATTTCCTGGAGGTTCAGTTACGCTCGTTTCGGGAATTCATGCAGGTGGATACACCCGCAGACAAGCGGAAAGATGAGGGCCTGTTCAAAGTATTCAAGGAAAATTTTCCCATCAGCGATGCCAGGGAGAATTTCGTCCTTGAATTTCTCGATTACTACATCGATCCCCCGCGATATTCTATCGAGGAATGCCGATCCAGAGGCCTCACTTATTCTGTGGCCCTCAAAGCAAAGCTTTTCCTCTATTGTACCGATGCCGAAAATGAAGACTTCGAGCCGGTAACTCAAGAGGTATACCTTGGGAACATCCCATACATGACCGCTGATGGTACTTTTATCATCAACGGTGCTGAACGTGTGGTCGTTTCCCAGCTTCACCGCTCTCCCGGGGTTTTCTTTGGCCAGTCGTTTCACGCAAACGGCTCCCGCCTTTATTCAGCCAGGATTATCCCGTTCAAAGGCTCGTGGATCGAGTTCTCCTCTGACGTGAACAACGTCATGTATGCCTATATCGACCGGAAAAAGAAGTTCCCGGTCACCACACTCCTTCGTGCCATTGGCTACGGATCCGACAAGGAAATTCTTGAAATCTTCGGTCTCGCCGAAGAGGTGAAGGTCAACAAGGCTAACCTCAAAAAAGTCGTTGACCGCAAGCTCGCCGCGAGGATTCTCCGCACATGGACGGAAGACTTCGTGGACGAGGATACAGGTGAGGTGGTCTCCATCACCCGGAATGAGGTGCTTTTCGAGCGCGATCACATCATCCAAAAGGAAGACCTTGACTCGATCCTCGAATCCGGTGTGTCCAGCATGATCCTCGTGTCTGAAGATGCCAATGCATCCGAATACTCGATCATCTACAACACCCTTCAAAAAGACAATTCCAACTCCACCTCTGAGGCCGTTGACCTCATCTACCGCCAGCTTCGCAATGCTGAGCCACCGGATGAGGAAACTGCCCGCGGTGTGATTGATAAACTGTTCTTCTCTGACAAGCGCTACGACCTCGGCGACGTGGGCCGTTTCCGCCTAAACAAGAAGCTTCACAACGATTTCGAAGAAACCAGCTTGGTACTCACCAAGAAGGACATCATCAAAATCGTTGAGTATCTCGTCGAGTTGCAAAACTCGAAGACTCACGTGGACGACATCGACCACCTGAGCAACCGCCGTGTTCGCACGGTGGGAGAGCAGCTTTATGCTCAGTTTTCGGTTGGCCTTGCCCGGATGGCCCGCACCATCAGGGAGCGGATGAACATTCGTGACAACGAGGTGTTTACTCCTGCCGATTTGATCAATGCCCGGACGCTTTCCAGCGTGATCAACTCCTTCTTCGGCACCAACCAATTGAGCCAGTTCCTCGACCAAACCAACCCGCTTTCAGAACTGACCCACAAGCGCAGGGTTTCCGCCCTCGGGCCTGGTGGTCTTTCACGGGAACGCGCTGGCTTCGAGGTTCGTGACGTTCACTATACCCACTACGGCCGCCTTTGCCCGATCGAAACGCCGGAAGGCCCCAACATCGGTCTGATCTCTTCGCTGTGTACGTATGCGAAGATCAACGAAATGGGCTTTATCGAAACGCCATACCGGACCGTTGACGAGGGTCAAATTTCCAGAACTGCCACCTACCTCAGCGCCGAGGAGGAAGATGATGTCATCATTGCCCAGTCGAACGCTCCTATCACGGCGGATTACCAATTCGTCAATGACAAGGTGAAGGCCCGCAAAATGGGTGACTTCCCTGTGGTAGGCCCGGATGTGGTGAAATACATGGACGTGGCTCCAAACCAGATTGTGTCTGTAGCTGCTTCCTTGATTCCCTTCCTCGAAAATGATGACGCCAACCGTGCGCTCATGGGTTCGAACATGCAGCGTCAGGCAGTGCCCCTTCTTAAGCCGGAAGCCCCCATCGTGGGAACTGGTATTGAGGGCAAAGTAGCCCGTGACTCCCGCGCCATGCTCATGGCCGAGCGCCCGGGCCTGGTTGAATATGTGGACGGAGCTAAAGTGGTGGTTCGCTACGACCGAAGCCCAATCGAAGATCTTGTAAGCTTTGACCCTGCTGAGGTCACTTACGACATCACCAAGTTCTCCCGCACCAACCAGAATACCTGCATCAACCTCCGGCCTGTGGTGAGATCAGGTGACCGCGTCGATGAAAACACGGTCATTGCGGAAGGATATTCCACTGAAGGTGGCGAACTGGCCCTCGGCAAAAACCTCGTTGTGGCTTTCATGCCATGGCAGGGTTATAATTTCGAGGATGCCATCGTGGTATCTGAGCGTGTGGTGGCAGAGGACGTCTACACCTCGATCCACATCGACATGTTCGAGATGCAGGTTCGGGATACCAAGCGCGGTGAAGAAGAGCTGACACGTGAAATTCCGAACGTATCTGAGGATGCCATCAAGCACCTTGATGAGAACGGACTGATCCGGATTGGTGCCGAGGTAAACCCCGGCGATATTTTGATCGGTAAAATCACGCCCAAAGGGGAGTCGGATCCCACCCCCGAAGAAAAGCTGCTACGTGCCATCTTTGGCGACAAAGCAGGCGATGTGAAAGATGCCTCTTTGCGGGTACCCCCATCTTCTGGTGGTGTTGTGATTGATAAAATGCTCTTCTCGAAAGAGAAAAAGGAAACCAAGGCAAAAGCCCGCGACAAAAAGCTGCTCACTTCGCTCGAGGAGCGCTATCACCAGGAAATTCTGGACCTGAACCAGGGCATGGTGTCCAAGCTGCTTCAGCTGCTTGGGGAAGCCAAGTCCAAGGGTGTGAAGAATAAGTTCAACGAGGAGATTATTCCTTCCGGGAAGAAGTTCACGGAGAAAACCATTCAGGCCCTTACCTTCCTTGACGTTGTTCCCAGCGACTGGACGGGCGACGAGGAGCTTAACCGGAACATTGAAACCCTGTTCCACAACTTCAAGCGGAAGAATGACCTGATCGAAGGTCGTTTCCGTCGGGATGAGTACCAGATCAGGGTGGGGGATGAGCTTCCCTCCGGTATCCTTAAACTGGCCAAAGTATTTGTTGCCATGAAGCGCAAGCTGAAAGTGGGTGACAAAATGGCGGGCAGGCACGGAAACAAAGGGGTCGTTTCCCGGGTTGTTCCTGTAGAAGATATGCCATTCCTTCCAGACGGAACCCCTGTGGACATTGTGCTCAACCCTCTGGGTGTACCTTCGAGGATGAACCTCGGTCAGGTGTATGAAACCATCCTGGGCTGGGCCGGCAGAAAGCTTGGCTTGAAATATGCTACTCCCATTTTTGACGGAGCTTCCTACGAAGAAGTTAACCAGGAACTGGAAAAGGCTGGCCTCCCCCAATATGGGGTTGCTCACCTGATCAACGGCCAAACCGGGGAATACTTCTCTGAGAAGACCACCGTTGGAGTGATCTACATGCTTAAGCTGATCCACTTGGTTGACGACAAGATGCACGCCCGTTCCATTGGGCCATACTCCCTCATTACCCAGCAGCCACTTGGTGGTAAGGCCCAATTTGGTGGCCAGCGTTTCGGGGAAATGGAAGTGTGGGCACTGGAAGCTTTCGGTGCTGCTCATATCCTCCGGGAAATGCTGACGGTCAAATCCGACGACGTGGTGGGCCGTGCCAAGGTGTATGAAAGCATCGTCAAAGGTGACGTGCTGCCTATCCCTGGCGTACCTGAGTCCTTCAATGTGTTGATCCACGAGCTTCGTGGCCTGGCACTCGAAGTGACCCTTGAATAGAACACAACTGTATTTCCCCAGCCGGTCGCTCCGGCTGGGTTCTTTCCTTAGCTAAGGACCTAACAACAGGAGTCTCGCATGCCAATCGCCAAGAACACCAAGATCACGAGTGACTTTAACCGGATCACCGTGAGTCTTGCCTCGCCAGAGGCTATTTTGAACCGCTCCCACGGCGAAGTACTCAAGCCTGAAACCATCAACTACCGGACCTACAAGCCGGAAAAGGATGGTCTCTTCTGCGAACGGATCTTCGGTCCGGTCAAAGACTATGAGTGCCACTGCGGTAAGTACAAGCGTATTCGGTATAAAGGCATTATTTGTGACCGCTGCGGCGTGGAAGTGACCGAGAAAAAAGTTCGCAGAGAGCGAATGGGTCACATCCAGCTCGTCGTGCCAGTCGCTCACATCTGGTATTTCCGGACCCTTCCTTCCAAAATCGGCTATTTGCTGGGCCTTACCTCCAAAAAGCTCGATCAGGTGATCTACTACGAACGCTACGTGGTGGTGAGCCCTGGGGTGATGGAAAAAGAAGGAATCCAGCAAATGGATTTCCTTACTGAGGAAGAATACCTCAACATTCTGGAAACTCTTCCCAAAGACAACCAGGTGCTGCCTGACGAGGATCCCGAAAAGTTCGTCGCCAAGATGGGTGCTGAAGCATTGGAATCATTGCTTTCCACCATTGACCTCGACGACCTTTCCTACAGCCTGCGGAAAAAAGCCGCCAGCGAGACCTCACAGCAACGCAAAAACGAGGCATTGAAGCGCCTCAAGGTAGTGGAAGCCTTCCGTGCTGCCAACCGCCGCATCGAGAACAAACCCGAGTGGATGGTCGTGCGCATTGTGCCGGTAATCCCGCCAGAATTGCGCCCCCTTGTGCCGCTCGAAGGTGGCCGCTTTGCTACCTCCGACCTCAATGACCTCTACCGCCGGGTCATCATCCGCAACAACCGCCTTAAGCGCCTGATGGAAATCAAAGCGCCTGAGGTCATTCTCCGCAACGAAAAGCGGATGCTGCAGGAAGCTGTTGACTCCCTCTTCGACAACACCCGGAAGGTGAATGCAGTGCGCTCCGATTCAAACCGCGCATTGAAGTCTCTCTCCGACATGCTCAAGGGCAAGCAGGGCCGTTTCCGCCAAAACCTGCTCGGAAAGCGGGTAGACTACTCTGGTCGTTCGGTGATCGTGGTTGGACCAACCCTCAGGCTCTATGAGTGCGGGCTGCCTAAGAGCATGGCTGCTGAATTGTTCAAGCCATTCGTCATTCGCAAGCTTATAGAAAGGGGCATTGTCAAAACGGTTAAAAGCGCCAAAAAGCTTGTAGACCGCCGCGACCCTGTGATCTGGGACATCCTCGAAAATGTGCTCAAAGGTCACCCTGTTCTGCTGAACCGGGCTCCAACACTTCACCGCCTTGGCATCCAGGCTTTTATGCCTCGCCTCGTCGAAGGAAAAGCTATTCAGCTCCACCCGCTCGTGTGTACTGGCTTCAATGCCGACTTCGACGGTGACCAGATGGCCGTGCACGTGCCGCTGAGCAACGAGGCTTGTTTGGAGGCTATTGTCCTCATGCTTGCCAGCCACAACATTCTCCACCCTGCCAACGGAACGCCTATCACCCTGCCAAGCCAGGACATGGTGTTGGGGATTTATTACCTCACCAAGGGACGTCCTAATCTCAAGGGACAGGGAATGCTGTTTGGTTCGGCTGAAGAAGTGGAAATTGCCCTCAACGAAGGCGTTGTTGCCAAGCACGCCATCATCAAGGTCAGAATTCCGAAACTTGACACCGAAACCGGCGATCAAATCTTTGATGAACGCGGCAACATCGCCACCGAAATCATTGAAACCACCGTCGGGCGTGTGATCTTCAATAAGATCGTTCCCACTAAGGTTGGATACGTCAACACCATCCTCACCAAAAAGAACATGCGGAGCATCATTGGCCGCATTTTCACCCGGGTAGGGTTGGTTCAAACGGTCAACTTCCTTGACGACCTCAAGTCGCTTGGTTTCCGGGAAGCCTACACAGGTGGCTTGTCGTTCTCGCTGGCTGAGGTGATCGTGCCTGCCAACAAGGATGCCCTCATCGCTGAAGCCGAAGGCAAAATCGATGACGTGACGGTGAACTACGAGATGGGCCTCATCACGGAGAACGAGCGTTACAACCAGGTGATTGACATCTGGACGCACACCAACTCCCGCCTCACCGAGACCCTGATGGATCAGTTGGAGAACGACAAAGACGGCTTCAACAACATCTTCATGATGTACCACTCCGGGGCTCGCGGTTCCAAAGAGCAGATTCGTCAGCTTGGCGGGATGCGGGGTTTGATGGCTAAGCCACAAAAAACCCTCAAGGGGGGAGCCGGTGAAATCATCGAAAACCCGATTCTGGCCAACTTTAAGGAAGGTCTTTCGGTGTTGGAATACTTTATCTCCACCCACGGTGCCCGGAAGGGCCTGGCAGATACGGCCTTGAAAACTGCGGATGCCGGTTACCTGACCCGCCGCCTTGTGGACGTGGCCCAGGATGTGATTATCACCGAAGGTGACTGCGGAACCCTCCGTGGCCTGACCATTTCCGCTCTGAAGGAAAACGAGGACGTGATTCAACCCCTTGGGGAAAGGATCCTGGGCAGGGTTTCTGTGAATGACATTTTCGATCCGCTGGATGCTGACCGCCTGATTATTGGTGCTGGCCAGGAAATTACCGAAGTCATTGCCACCGAAATTGAGGAGTCAACCATCGAGGAAGTAGAGATTCGCTCCGTGCTTACCTGCGAATCGAAGGTCGGGGTCTGTATCTCCTGCTATGGCCGTAACCTCGGCAATGGCAAACTGGTGGAAGTTGGCGAATCTGTTGGAGTCGTTGCTGCACAGTCTATCGGGGAACCGGGAACACAGCTCACGCTGCGTACCTTCCACGTGGGTGGTACCGCCCAGGTGCGCTCCAGTGCCAGCTTGCTCACCGCCAAATTTGCCGGTAAGCTTGAATTTGAGAACGTCAGGATTGTGGAAAGAGAGGAAAACGGCGAAGTTGTAAAAATCGTCGTTAGCCGAACAGGGAAGCTCAAAATCCTTGATCCTCAGTCCCGTATCATGATCACCAACAAGATGCCCTATGGCTCCAGACTTTATGTCAAGGATGGAGACATGATCGAAAAAGGCACACTTGTCTGCGATTGGGATCCATACAACTCGGTCATCATTTCCGAATTCCAGGGTAAGGTTCAGTACAAGGACGTCAAGGAAGGCATCACCTATCTTGAAGACCTTGACGACCAGACTGGTCACAAGGAAAAAGTGATCATTGACAGCCGTGATAAGTCGATCAACCCTACGGTGGTGATTGCCGATGGCAAAGGCAAAGAACTTCGTTCTTACAACCTTCCCGTTGGAGCACACATTGTGGTTGATGACAATGAGGCCGTTTTCGCCGGACAGGTAATGGTGAAAATTCCCCGTCTGGGTGGCGGTACAGCCGACATCACGGGTGGTTTGCCACGGGTAACGGAGTTGTTTGAAGCCCGCAACCCTTCTAACCCGGCTGTTGTGACGGAAATTGAAGGGGTTGTTCGCCTCGGCGGCATCAAGCGTGGTAACCGTGAGGTGTTTGTTAACGCCCCCGACAACTCCGACGAGAAAAAGTACATGGTTTCCCTGAATAAGCACATCCTTGTGCACGACGGCGACTATGTTATGTCAGGGGAAATGCTTTCCGATGGTGCCATTGCACCCAAGGACATTCTCGCGATCAAAGGCCCGAGCGCAGTTCAGGCCTACATCGTGAATGAAATCCAGGAAGTTTATCGGATGCAGGGGGTACCCATCAACGACAAGCACATCGAAGTGATCGTTCGTCAGATGATGAAGAACGTTGAGATCGTGGATGCCGGAGACACCATCTTCCTTGAAAAAGAAGTGGTGACGAAGATTGACTTCCAGGAGGAGAATGACTGGATTTTCGACAAATATGTGGTCGAAGATGCCGGTGGTTCTACGGTTTTGAAGGAGGGCCAAATCGTGCCGCAGCGCAAGCTCCGCGACGAGAACTCCAAGCTTCGCCGCAATGACCTCCCGCTGGTGGTCGCCCGCCAGGCCCGCGCAGCCATTTGCCAACCAGTGCTGATGGGGATTACCCGGGCTTCGTTGGGAACCAAGTCATGGCTCTCAGCTGCATCTTTCCAGGAAACTACCAAGGTGCTGTCGGAAGCCGCTATTTCTGCCAAAACCGACGAACTGCTCGGCCTCAAGGAGAACGTCATCGTGGGTCACCTCATTCCGGCCGGTACGGGCTTGCGCAAGTACCAGGACCTGGTGGTGGGGTCTCAGGAAGAGTTCAAAGCCAGGGAAGCCGCAAAGTCGTCGAGTGGCCCCGGTGTCCGGAGCGCACGCGCTTTTATCGACTAAAAACGACCAGAGAGAGGCCAGGCTGGGAGCAGGAAATTCCTGGTCAAGCCAGCTTCCAAGGTTGAGAGATATGTAAAACATGAGTCATCCCGAACTTTGGGGTGACTCATATTTTTTTTAAAAAAGAAAGGTCTTCCGTAATTTTTGGTTACCACACCCTAAACTACGAGAAGACCATGCTTTATCAGCATTACCAAACTAAGGAAGCCCATGGA
>JBGSKC010000035.1:0-257957 GCA_041741415.1 Bacteroidia bacterium
CCCGCCGCGCTCCACTTCATACAGCACCGTCCCGCTGTACTCGGGAAGCTGAATCGTGTATTCCTGCACACCAGCCGGCCAGTTCTGCTCTGCCAACAACCGCCCTTGCAGATCAAACAACCTGATCACAGCGGCGTCAAAGCCAGAAAGGTCCTGCCAGGCGAACGTGACTTCGTCGCTGGCGGGATTGGGGAAGACCTTGAGTTGCATTAGTTTCAGCTCCTCCTCCACCCCCACCGTGTGGCTCAGCCCCAGCAGCCGGATGATGGGCTTGACGGGCTGGCCATCGAACATGAGGAAGTTGCCCATCACGTAGTAGGTGTCGTTTTGGCCGGGGGTGATTCTGCCTACTCCCGCAGGATACCCTGTCCCAAACGTGCTATCTATGCCCGCACCATTAAAATACCGAAGATCTACATTGCCGTTAACGTCGGTTTTAACAATGTTATGCCGTGGCACTCCTTGGTACTCATCAAAAAATCCACCCAATAGTAACCCTCCATCTGTTGTTGTACAGCCGTAGCCAAAGCCTCCATAGAAATCAGGCTGGTACATCTTCGCTGGAATCATTTCAAACGTAGTATCAATCCTGCCATTCTGATTCAACCTGAGCAGTGCCAGGGTATCTGATCGGTTAGTCAAAGTCATCCAAAATGCCCCCATGATGATTTTTCCATCTTCCTGAACAACTAGTGGTCGGCCAGTTCTGATGAATTGAGAATCTACCTGGAAAGTAGTATCAATCGACCCATCTGTAAATATTCTGCATATATTATTCACTTTAACTCCATCGTATGTTTCCATCCACCAGCTGTATAGCAATAATCGGGTGGAGTCGTATTCAACAATGTCCATGATGGAAAAATCGGGAGTGTGGACGAAGGACGTATCAACATACCCTGCTGAATCTACTTTCATGAACTCAAGGAACCGCACCGGGTTAGTTGAGTTGGGAAACTTACATCCACTTGCCCCAACGAGAAAGCTCCCATCCTCAAAAAAGTAGGCTGGCGAAGTTAGATTACAATTAAAACCCGAATCCCGTGGAATAACATTAAGAGGGTCCAACATCGGGCCTGGATGGAGAAGCTTGCCGGACAGGTCTGTCTCAATCACACCGCCTCTATCCCCAAACACATATCGGTTTGCAAACTTGTGGGCGATAAAAATGCCATTTTCAAAAGGGATAGAAAATTTCCAGGTCGGATCAGCGCTCCCATCTGGATTGAGTCTAACTGCGTGGTCTGGAATCCAGCTGCGGTCATCTTTAAATGCGCCATATACCATTAATTTTCCATTCTCTTCTTCGATAATATTGGCAACCTCTCCCAATTCGTTATTGAGACGAGTATGTTTAAAAGCATAGTCTGGTTGAAAGGTCGTGTCTAGTGTGAATGGCTGGGAGAAGCCGATCGCACAACTCGCTAAAAATCCACTAAAAAAAATTAATCTAGACATGAGACAAAGAGTTAAATGGAGCGAAGCCGAAAAAGGGATTTCGGCTTCGCTTATGACGGATGCGATTACTCCAATGTGAGTTTGCCTTGTGCCAAAAGGTTACCCTCACTGTCATGTAAATCAAAGAAGTACATTCCTTTTGGTAGCGTTCTGGTATCCAACAGCCACTGCCCTTCTGCTGTGGTTACAACTTTCGTTGCAACCACCCTGCCGACTGCATCAAAAACCTGGATACTAGCCGTGGACTCCAGATTCACGAGTTTCCACTCGAAGGTGGCAAAATCGCTGGCAGGGTTGGGGAATACCCGAAGCTGGTAATATTCTGACTGGATAACCTTTTTCGCATCCAATGGCGGACCAGCCAACCTTGCATTTCCTCCCCCGGAACCTGACTCAGAAGCATCTTTACAACTGCCGTAGAAAAAGCACAGAATATTGCCGGCCAGGTTGGCAGCGCGTGTGTCCGACCCAAATGCAAAGCTCCCCAGATCCCGCTGGTTAAGCGAATCCAGCTCCATGATAGACTTTCCTGCCTGATGAAAAGACTTCCGGAGGTTGAAATAGGTCAGGTAGTCGTTATGGGTATCCAATCGATCCTGGGTATCCATCTCGAATTTAGCAGGGAGTGCCTGGAGCCTGTTGTATGCAGAGTCAAACAGCTCCGCTTCGATGAACGACTCAACAAGAGCGTATTCGTCCGACAACTCCCCTCGCTTTCTGAGCCAGTACCTGATGGAATCCGTTCGATTCACACTATCGGCTTTGTAGTGAGCGAGCAATAGATTGGAAGCCACAGCTTTTTCCCTTCCAAAATAGGCCAATCCATCTTCCAGTAAGGTGCGGGCTGTGACGGTGCCCCAGCTTGCAACGATCATGTCGATCATATAGCCCGGCAACGGGTTGGGAACCTGATACTCGAGATAGTCGAGAAAGCCTTCGCTGCGCGTAGCATCAGGATTGGCCAGGCAAACTTCCAGCAGCATCGCGTGGGGGAGCAGGTTGTCTTCTGCTACCTGGCGCAAAACCTCCTCCGACACATACGGAGACTCAGCCATTAAGTCGTTGCGTAGCTCCCAGGCTCCCTGCGACCAGGATTGCTGAATCTGGGCAAGCAGTTGGGTGGTGGAGCCGCCGTCGATGAGTTGGTTGTAGTTGTAGAGAATTTCTGCGTGGGAAGAGTCTGCACTTTCATAGCGGTGCCCTAGCTCCCCTCGCAAACCCGCAGAAAGGGCGACAAGGCTGGAATTGGGGGTGTAGGCGGGGCAGGGATTTGCATTTGAGGCGGAAGTTAAAGCCGGAACTACCTTTGAACTAATTGATAATGGCTGGGTTATTCCTCCTGTATGGCGGTAGTCAATTACATTTCCTCCATAGTTCCTTATATCATTTTCAGCAGGCGAGCTTTGGTGCCAAAACTCATTGCCAGCGGAAAAAGAAAAGGAAAGGGTGAGATTTCCTTGAAACCCTCTGACTCCGTGAGTGGCAATTACTGGAGCAAACAATGAGTTGGAGGTAATGTCGATATCATATTCGTCAATGTTTAAAAAATCATTGCACAAAAACTGGAGTCCATAAAGAGCGTCCCCACTACGATTTTTCCCTTCCCCCAACACACCATTATCGATTTGCTCAAAGGAGTTTCGGTATATTTCGTTATTAGATTCACCGGCTTCAGTGACTCTGATCCCACGGGTGGTGAATGCAGCGGTAGTGGACTCGGAAAACGAATTGTTCTCAACCACAAAGCCATCAGAATCGATCATCACTATTCCCTCGTGATTGGATGAAGTAGAAGATGGAATCGTACTTGAGCCAACTTCAAAATCGCTTCTCGTAATAGCGGCATTGTCAATCGCCCCAATCATGATTCCTGTTACGTTGTCATCAAAGGAAGCGTCGGTAACGGACACGTTGTTGATTGTGGAAGAACCGGTTGCCTTAATGCCGTGATTGAACCCAATAAATCTGGACATGGTGAGAGCGTTTGTGGGGCATGGTATTCCGGGGGCTGGGTTGACGCTGCATTCGCCCGCCACACTGAAGCCCGCGTCGATTGTAAAAATCCCACAGCTATATCCTTCATTCCAAAATTTTCCAGAGAGTTGGTTTTCGAAGGTACTCGCTTCTATACGGACCCCTTTGACACCCCACATGGAAATATGAGAGGTGAAGTAGTCTGTGAATCGATAGTCATTACCACCAACGCCGTCATTCTCTACCAGAAAGGTACAATCTTCAATTCGGCTACCATTGTTGATCGTGTACTTAAGAAACTCAATGGATCGTCTGTTGTTGCGGAATGTAGAATTCTTCGCCACAATCAACCCTCCACTTGGCGTGGTACCGCCAGCGAATCTTTTCCCGTTCACAACGGCGTTTATGGCATGCTCCACGAGGGCACCATTTTTGAATTCCACATAGCCCTGATGCAAGGGGTGTGCGTATGGAAGTTGATCCTTGGTCTTATCTCCCCACACCTCTATTCCTTTCCATGTGCCGCCGCACTGGTTGGTGAGGGTGCCACCATCCACGATGAGGCGGGCATTGGGCTTCACGATGATCGACCATCCGTTTCCTATGTTGACCTGGCCTTTGATGGTGAGCGTGACGCCCGGCTCGATGATCAAATCCTGGCCAAGGTTGCGAAAAGTACCGGTTTCCCAGGTTGTGTTCTGGGTGATCTTCCGCGGGCCTACATCGTCAATCGGCGTTTCCCAAATTCCGCGGCCATAAGTTCCCACAACAAGCATATTTCTGCAGTAGTCGATCTCCAAATCGGTGACGATGCAGACCGGGAGGCCGTTGTTGAAGCATTCCCAGTACCCGTTTGTAGCGGGTTGAGGATTCTGGGGGTCGCTACCGGGGTCATACACATACTTGTAAACGCCTACATCCGTGGCCGCATACAAGACGTTGTTGGAGCCTTCGACATAAACGATGTCATTAACCGGGAGCGAAGGAAGTACGGAGTTTGCATTGCCCCGGAATCCCACCCAACTTGAGGCTGATCCACCGTCATCAGAATAATAAATCCGATCTCCACTGAACCCTGCCAGCCCAAACCAGACCCTGTCGGAATTGTGAGGGTCAACCGCGATGGCAGAGCATTGGTTGTAATTCAAGGGCGAACAATCCATCGCAACCCAGCTAATTAAACCGGTAGCCATATTCTTCTCGCCTTTGAGAAATTTTCCGGAGCCTTTATTCGGCGTAAGATAAAACAGGGGATTAGGGTCGCTGGTCACCTCAAAGGTTTCGATTGCCTTGCCGAACACCGTGGTGAAAGCCTGTGCAAAGTTGATCCCATTTGATTTAAGCGGGGTATTTTGGCTGAAATCAAACTGAACAAAGTTATTGAGCAAATTATTATTCATCCCGGAATAGATGATATTCGGGTTGAACGGATCTTGCCTAAAGGGAAATGGGCTTACATCGCCATCACCGGATGCTGGTCCAGTATTGCCATTAATTAAGCCATTAGGAAGAAGATATCTTCTGATATCACTGTTCCCTTTTACAAAGAATACAGAGGGGTTATCCCAACTCACAATCGTTTGGCCGCCATCTCCTACATTCAGGTGAAGGAGAGTCCCTCCTGGTCCATTTCCCCTCAGCCAACCATTGTCCTGTGCCCCACCGGAATAGTAGTTTCCAAGTGTACTGGTATTGGCGATATCAAAATACTGGGTCAAGACAAGAGGAGTAGCTCCTGTTAATGGATCAGCCACTGAAAAATCAGTGATGCTTTGCCATGGAACAGAAAGAGTGTGGTTATTGAACCTTCCTTGGCTCACTCCTCCATCAGTGCCAATCAACACGACTTCTTCTAAACCGGATGGGCTGGGTTGATAGATCTGTATGTCCCTTATATCCGCGTGAGTCTGACCCTCATAGTCCGAAACCGTTATCGAATTAATCTTTAGGGTTGGATTGTTCCAATTAATGGAGCTAATCCGTTTAAGGCAGTTGTCTGCAATGTACATCACCTGGCTGTTAACCGGATGTACAAGAAATTCCGGGCGTTCCCTCTGAGCCCAAACATTTTTGCATCTCCCATCACTACCAATATTATCTGTGATTTCAAGCCTGGTAAAACTAGCTCCAAGGTCGTGGGATCTCCATAAAAAATATTGCATCCCCCCCTGGTTAACAGGGCGAAAAAGGGCTCCTGTTACGTAGATAACGCCATCCTCAGCATCACAAGTAGCTGAAAAAAATGTGCCAATGTTAGACGGGTCACTCAAAGACAAGTTTGCCAATGGAATTTCTGACCAGCCTGAAGGATCTGATAAATTGTGACCAGCGCCTTCGTTCACCTTTTTGTAGATCCGGGAATCTTTTAATGAAGGTTCTTGGTTAGGGTAGGTAGTGACAAATAAAACCTCTTCCCCTGCTGGCCCATAATTCCGGACCATATCTATGTCCATGAGGTGATAGCCATAGGGCAGTGCTCCCGGAAACAAAACGGACAAGTCGGCTTCCTGAAAAGTTACTCCCTCATCATCAGATCGAAATACCGAATTTCCCGCCAGCACATAAACAGGGGTATGAGGGTATTGAGTGGTTGGGGAATGAGCCCGGTGCATCAAAATTTTCAGGGAAGCACGGCCTGGATTATTGAATGGATCTGACAGGTTCCATGATAACCCTGTGTTGTGCCACTCCCACACACCAGCAGCGTTCTCTTTGTATTTTAATAGCCCGGTTCCATATCGGGGTTGAAAAGCACCAGTATTCCCGGTAGCTACATAGATTACCTTCGGATTATTTGGATCGGGAACAATATCGTTGATCCCCAGCGCGGGCATGTTCAGCTCATCAGTCAAACACACCCAGGTATCTCCTCCGTCTTCAGTTTTCCACATTCCTCCGGTGTTGGAGCCAATATAGATGAGGTCCGGGCGTGTGCCTTGGCCAGGAGGTGCATAGACAGCGGTGACAATGCCGTTGTTCTGTGTACTCCTGATAAAATTATCAACCTGATACCAGGCTCCATTTTCATCGCACACGCCTCCGCTTTCGACCGTTTCTATGACACGTTGGTTGGCAAGCAAGCGATCTCCTGTTGCATCCACCCGCGATTTCCAGAAATACTCCCAACGGCTGTACTTTTTTGAAAAATAGGAGGCATTAGAATCGCTCGTTGTTGAAAAATAGTGCCGGGCAAGTTCGTTGATCTCCCAATAGGAAGTATTGGGATTGTCAATCATTCCCATCAGATACCCCATAGTGTCCTGCGGAACTGGTGGAGCCGGAGGGGGGGGGGAGATTGTGCTTTCAACAGGGCAGGAAGAAACAGTGCGATTGAAATGAACCAGAAGGTGTTTTTCATGAGAGAATCAAGATGAAGGGTGAAGAAAATTGGACAACCTGGAGGAGATTGTCTCTAGAGAATGGGTTTGCCGCCTTGATGAGAATCTTTGGTGAAAGATTTTCCTAATTCTTTGCAATCCGAATGTTATTTCCTGAACTCAATATAATGGAGGCCGGAAATAAATCAAATAATAAATAAAAAAAATAACATATATGTAACACTGGCTCTTACAAAAGAACCCGAAATGACGACAGCAGCACACAGCCCTTCCCGGCGAAGGGGAGATCCATTGGCCCCTGGCAATTTCCCCGAACTTGCCGGAGCTTTGCTGTGTGGACTGAACCCTCATACCCCCTTTCCCATGAACCAACGCATCGCGCAGCTTGCTCTCGTTGTCGAAGACTACGAGGACGCCATTGAGTTTTATACCCAAAAGCTGGGCTTCGTTCTGCTCGAAGACACGCCGCTCAGCCCGGAGAAACGCTGGGTGCGGGTAGCACCGCCCGGCGAAGGAACCTGTGGCCTGCTACTTGCCAAAGCCGCCAGCGACCATCAGCGCAGCCGCATCGGCGACCAGACCGGAGGCAGGGTCTTTCTGTTTCTCCATACCGATGATTTCGATCGCGACTATCAGCGCCTCCTCGACAAGGGGATTACTATTGTGCGACCACCCAGCCGGGAAGACTATGGCACCGTCGCGGTGTTCGCAGATTTGTATGGCAATCTCTGGGATTTGATCGGGGCTGCGAATCCCTGAGAAAAGGGCTTGTCAAATGTTGAGATTGATTTCCCGAAGTGCGCTGAGGGCTTTGTGCATTCTTTTTTCAACAGCCTTAACAGACAGGCCAAGGTCTTCGGCGATTTCGCGATAGGTGAGCTTGTCGATGCGGTTCATCAAAAAGACCACGCGGTGCTTTTCCGGCAGGTTGTCAATGGCCAGGAGTAGCTTTTTCCGAAACTCCTCTTCCTCCATCAGGTAATGAGGGGTTTCGGTGGTGGTTTCCTTCTGGGGCTGCTTTTGAAATTTCAGTACGACCTTCTGGTGCTTTACTTCGTTGAGAAACAGGTTGTTGGCAATGGTAAAGAGGTAACTTTTGACCTTGTCGGGGTCGATATTTTCCCGCTTTTTCCAGAGAATCAGAAACGACTCCTGGGCGAGATCCTCGGCCTGCTCCATGCTTCCCGACTTGTAGTAGAGAAATTTTCGCAGGCTGCCATACAGAGAATCGAACAGCTTCCTGAAGTCATTCGGGTCGTTCCAGGAAAAGCGCTCGTTTTCGTCCATGCAGGTAAATGGTCATCACGTGGGGCCGAAAAGTTACGCGTGAAAATGGCAAGAATGCAACTGGAAAAAGTTTGTGTGGCTGGTAGGGTATGGGTAGGGTAAGTTGTAAAAAACATCGGCGTTGTGCATTAGCGACCGCCTTACCAAGACCCAATTCACTACCAGCCTCACCGAGGCTGGTTTTTTATTGCCCGGACCTCAGGCTATGCCCGGATGGGGTTCATTCGCCCTATTTTACTTTATCGGCAAACACCTCCAGGAATTTCTTCACCTTCGGCTGAATAATCACCCGGCAATAGGGCTGCTCCCCATGCTCGTTGAAGTAGTTTTGGTGGTAGTCTTCGGCAGGATAAAACTCCCCGAGCGCGGTAATTTCCGTCACGATTGGATCGGAGAAGATACCGCTTTCGTCCAGCTTTTGCTTGTAATGCTCGGCGAGTGCCCGCTGCTCCTCGTCATGATAAAACACGGCTGACCTGTATTGGGTCCCCACGTCGTTGCCCTGCCGGTTGAGGGTGGTGGGGTCGTGGGTTTTCCAAAACACCTCCAGCAGCTCCGCAAAGCTCACCTGTTCGGGGTTGTATTCGATCTGGATCACTTCGGCGTGGCCGGTTTTGCCGTAGCACACTTCCCGGTAAGTAGGATTTTTGACCTTGCCGCCCGTGTAGCCGGAGGTCACAGTAACCACGCCTTTTATTCTTTGGAAAACGGCTTCTGTGCACCAAAAACAGCCATTGCCAAAAGTTGCGAGAGAGGTTGTCATATCGGATAGGTTTGAAGTGAAGCAGACAAACGAAGCATCGGGGCCAATGTTTGGCTTACCAGGCCAGTAGGTCGGCCAGCCGACGCGTTACTTTGCCGGCATTGGGGAGCATGTGGGCTTCAAGAGCACTGTTGAGCGGGATGGCAGGCAGGCTGGCGGCCCCCATGATGTTCACCGGTGCATCGAGATAGCGGAAAGACTGCTGCGAAATGCGGCCCGCCAACGATTCTGCAAAGCTGTTTTGCTCGCATTCCTCTGTCAGCACCAGCACCTTGCCGTGCCGCAGAACAGAAGCCATCACAGCCTCCCAGTCCAATGGCTCCAGGCAGCGGAGATCCAGAATTTCCACCTGACCCGGAAAGCTCAGTGCCGCTTGCTTCGCCCAGTGAACCCCCATCCCATAGGTGATCACCACTGCGCTGCTCCCTTCGTTCACCTTTGCAGGTTCTGCTTCCAGATATACACGTGCCTTTCCAAGCGGAATCACGTAATCGTCGCTCGGTTCCGCTGTTTTGGCTTCTTTGCTTCCCGGCACCTTGCTCCAGTACAGCCCCTTGTGCTCCAGCATGATCACGGGGTTGGGATCCAGGAACGCGGCGCGCATGAGGCCCTTCATGTCGGCGGCATTGGAGGGATACACAATCTTCACCCCACGAATGGTGAGCAGCGCTGATTCCACGCTCGAAGAGTGAAACGGACCGCCGCTGCCATAGGCCCCGATCGGCACGCGGATCAGCGTTTGAACGGGCCATTTGCCATTGCTCAGGTAGCAGGAGCGGCTCACCTCTGCATACAATTGGTTGAGCCCGGGCCAGAGATAGTCAGCAAATTGAATTTCTACAATCGGTTTGCAGCCCACCGCCGACATCCCCACCGTGCTCCCGATGATATAGGCCTCCTGGATGGGGGTATTGAACACCCTGCGGTCGCCGTATTTTTTTGCCAGCAGGGCCGCTTCCCGAAAAACTCCACCCAGTTCACCACCCACATCCTGGCCATAGAGCAGGGCCTCAGGAAATTCTTTGAGGATATTTTCAACGGCATGAAGGGCTGCATCCACCATTACTACTTCCTGCGCACCTTCCGGGTGGCGCTCTCCGCGCTCTTCAACTACCGGAGTGGGATGAAAGACATGGTGAAACAGGCTTTCGGGCTCAGGGTCGGCAGCTTGTCGGGCTTCTTCAAAGGCTTGAATAACCCTTTTTTCGACGTTTTCCTCTATAAACAGCAGCTCGGCTTCTTCTGCGCCTGAGGCCAGGAGAAGCGACCGCAGCCGGGGTAGCGGGTCCTGGGTTTGGTGAGATTCGAGGTCGTTGCGGTACCATTCTTTGCGAACGCCGGAGGTATGGTGGCTCAGGAGTGGCACCCGCACCCGCACCAGAAAAGGGCGCCGCTCACGCCTGATGGTGACAATCACGCGGCTCAGTTCGTCAAAGCACTGCACGAAATCGCTGCCGTCTAGATCACGGGTTTCGATCCCCTGAAATCCTTTAGCAAAATCGACAGCATGCTGGGCATACATTTCTCCCTCCCGGGCCGAAATTCCCCAACCGTTGTCCTGCACAAAATACAATATTGGATACTGGTGAAGGGCTGCCATTTGCAGTGCCTCCGACACTTCGCCCTCTGTCATGGCGCCGTCGCCAATGGAGCAAACCGAAATGGCCGGGGTGTTGCCTGGGTAGTGGGCAAGGTCCTGGTTTTCTAAATATTGGAATCCTTGTGCCACACCTGTGGCCGGAATGGCCTGCATGCCGGTGGCGGAAGACTGGTGCGGAATTTTGGGCAGGTGATCCAGTCGCAGGCTGGGATGGCTGTAGTAGGTTCGCCCCCCGGAGAAGGGGTCGTCGGCTTTGGCAAAGAGCTGGAGCATGAGCGAATATGGCGTCATGCCGATGCTGAGAAGGAGTGCGTCGTCGCGGTAATACGGCGATACGAAATCCTGGGGCAGAAGCTGAATGCCCAGGGCAATTTGTGCGGCTTCGTGGCCCCGCGAAGTAGCATGAACATAGCGGCTGCTCTTGTCTTTCCGGGCCTCGTAGAGGCGAGACATGGAGGCTGCTGTCGTCATGAGTTGAAAGGCATGGCGAAGCAACTCCGGCTGTTCTATCGCGGAAAGAGAGGGGTTGAGTAGTTCGTGGAATACCATGGAGACTGTTCGGAGATGGAAATTCTGTTTAGGAAAGGTACAAAAGAGGCCAGCACAAGTACGCTTGAGAGAAAGGGAAAACTGGAAATATAGGGAGAAATGTTGCGAAGGGACAAACTTACTCCTAGCTTCGCAGTCTCACTTTTATTGGGACCATTCTCCCCTCATCAGCGAAAGGGATCGGCAACGCAACAAGAACAGCCCAGCACCCTGCGCCATATCTCCACTTACATGAGTAACGAGCAACTAGATTTCCTGGATCCGCTGGAAGAAATTCAAATTCTGATTGAGGAAGGCGATTTCGAAGCAGCTGAGAGCAAGGCAAGAGCCATTCAGGCAGAAAAAATTCAAGAAGGGTGGCATTTACTGGCCATTGCCCTGCTTCATCAGGACAAAGAAGAAGAAGCCCTTGAAGTTCTGGATGATGGTGTCAAAACCTTTCCTGAAGACATGGGCATGGCCATTGAAAAAGCGCACATGCTTACTCAGCTCGAACGATATGAGGAGGCTGAAGCCCAACTGGAATCCCTCAAACCTACAGCCGGTGATCTCCTTGGCCTGGTCGAAATTACCCATGCAAACCTAGATTTTGCCAGGGAAAACGTAGACGCAGCTCTGGAACGCCTTCAAAGCATCGAGCAGGAAGCCTTTCGAATCGATGCTTTCGAGCTGCAACTGGAAATCCTCGAAGCTGTAGGCCGGGCCGAAGATATCATCGAACTGGCAGACAGCCGCCTGGATGATCTCCCCGTGGCTGATGACGAGGAAAGCTTCGAAGCCATGGCCAATATCTTTGCCAAAATCGCCAACGCTTTCTGGGAAGAAAAAGACGACCTCGAAACCGCCAAAAGATACCTCAAAGTGGCTTTCCATTACGAGCGGAATAACCAGGATGCCCTTTGGTTGTGGCGCGAAATGGACCCCGAATTCGGCACCAGCCCCAAAGCATATACAATCGAAATGGCTGGTAGCTTCAAACTCGACCCAGAGCTCTCTGATGTCGCAGGGAAGTCTTACCAGACAAACTACGGCGTGATTGCAGAATCGGTCGAAGAGGCCGTGGATTACGTTCGTGCCTACGAAATCGACGCTGTAAACATCGATTCATTTCAGGTGATGAGCGTAGAGGAGGAAGATGCCGAAAGCGACGAAGCTAAAGGCGTGTACTGGGCTGGAGACATTGTCGTGGATGAGGAAGAGGATGGCGATTACGCTCCCAACGGCCAGGCAAAAGACGAGTATTAAGATCCCGAGGCTTCTTTGCCTTGATACCTTTGAATGAAAAATCCCCCGGCTGCGGTGCAGATCGGGGGATTTTCTATTTAACAGCTACAACTGCAGCTTTTTTACGCTCCGCCTCTTCGGGACTGAGTGCCCCGAAGTGGTACACAAACCGGCTTCGCTCAAACTCGCTAAAATCGTACACCTTCGTCATGGTGAGGCATTCGGTAGGGCAAACAGTGGTGCAAAGGCCGCAAAAGCAACACTTGGCCATGTCAATATCAAACACGGCCAGTTCAAGACGCTTCTTCGAACCATCGGAGGTGAGGCCCAGGTCTTCAGTTGCCTTGAAGCCTTCGATCTCGATGCAATCGACTGGGCAGATGCGGGCGCATTTGTCGCAAACAATGCAATCGTCGGTTTCCATGTGCAAACGATACCGGCCATGGTCGGGCAGGGGCAGGCTTTCGCCGGGATATTGGATGGTCACGGCACGGTCGGTCTGCTGGAAATAATCCGGGCGCTCGATGCTCACCGCCCCCCGGCGGCGGTGCCCCTTAATAAAATGGGGCCAGTTGACCCTAAGACCTTCTGCAAGGCTTCGTATGGTGCGGCGGATGGTGCGGAAATATTCCATGATGGCAAAGGTACTGGTTTTTAGAGCGCTGCGCTTCGAGACAAGAGACCACCCGGCGATCTGGTTTCCCTCCCGCTTCCCGCCATCTTACAATTTCTCCCGCAATGCCCTGATTCGTTTTCTCACTTCCACTGAGAAGAGGCTCCCGGGGTAGGTAGTCAGGAAGGTAAGATACAACTCCATTGCCTGCTCCGGCTGCTTGAGCGTGTAGTCATAAATCCGGGCTTTGGTCACGAGCGCATCATCGCCGAAAATGTCCGTCGGGGAATTTTCCAGGATGCGGTCGATGAAAGTAAGCGCGGTGGGAATGTCGTTTTGTTCGAGGAAAATATTGGCTTTTTCCCACAGGATCTCGTCGGAGAGGGTGTGATTGGGAAATTGGAAGGCGAGGGAATCGAGCACCTGAAGGGATTCCCGGTAGAGGCGCTGGTAGTGGAAAAGCTGCGCTCTGGCAAACATTTGGAGCGGCACGGTGGTGGTGTCCATGCCGGTGTTGTCGATGATGAGGAGGTTTAGCTTGATAGCGTCGTTGGAAATGTCGGTGGAGGTATTGTCTTTGATGGCGTCGAGGAGGGCCTGTGCCAGGTTGAATTCGCCTTTGTAGTAAGCAAGCTGAGCGAGCTTGTATTTGGCCAGGGCGCCGAGGTCGCGGTCTTTGAAGGCATCGCTCACTTCGGTGTAGGTGAGCTTGGCTTTATTAAATTCCTGCTGCAGGAGCAATACATCGCCGATGAGCAGCTTTCCTCTGGCCCAGTCTTCGAGACGGAGTAAATCCCGCTGCCGCACGGCATTCTCCAGTTCCACGCGGGCCGGTTCCAGCTCATTCAGGTAAAACACCATCAGCCTGGCCCGCCTGTACATCGCATCGAAATATTGAGGGCGTCGCCCGAATTCATTCAACAGAGCGCCATACCCATCAACCGCCTGCCGGATCGCCACCACGTCAACGGGAATGCTCAGAAAAGCCTGGGTTTCGCCGTTCACCGATTTTTCCAGGTGCGCCAGAAAAAAATACTGGGAGTCCTTCCGCTTCTCAATCAGGTAGTCGAAGGCCTCATTGGAAAGAACAAACTGCTCGTTGTTCCGCATCTTTTTCGCAAACTCAAACACCCGTCCTCCGTCTTCGCGGTAAAGCCTGTCGATCGATTTTACCTGCAAAAAGGCCTCTTCAAAATCCTCTGACAAGAGGTAAAATTCATACAGCAGTACCCTGAGGTTGGGGTCGTTGTTGTTGCGGTCAACAGCCTGAAGCAGAGCACCCTCCACCGAGGTACCCGTTCCTGGCGAGACGAGGTTCAGGATGGCGAGGTTGACAGTAGAGAAGTTGTCGGGCGATTGAAAATACAGATTGAGGTATTCGCGGGTGGCATCGGCAAAATCACCCGACTGAGCGTGAATATTGGCGATTTCGTTGGCGAAGAGGTAGGGGCTGCTGAGCCTTGATCTCGCCTGGCGGTAGGCGCTGAGGGCGAGGTCGAGCTTGCCACTTTGGTAGAGAAAGGCCCCGGCCATGATGAAATCTCCTTCGTCGAACAGCTCTTTGGAGATGATGTCGGCATAAAGTTGATCTGCCGCCTGGACCTGGCCCATTCGCTCCAGCACCATAGCGCGGGTGAGAGGAACTTTGGGGGAGTAATTGCGGCCACGGCGCTGGTGGCGTTCCAGCGTTTTGAGAGATTCCTCAGGAAGCCCCAATCCTTCCTGGCAGGCCGAAATGCGGATGGCAAAGACTTCTTTGGGATCGTTGCGGTACAGGGTTTCGTAGAGGTCCAGGGCAGACTGAAACTCCTTTTCCTCGAAATACTGGTCGGCAAGCGCCGCCTCGGCTTGTGGCTGTGCCCAGGCAGTAAGGCTCATGAGCAGTAGCCACCCGGCGGTCATCAACAAATTCTTCATATTGGCTACAACGAAAAAACAAAGTCGGAGATATTGATAAACCCAATTACCGCATTCTCTGCTCCAAATGCCAACTTTATCCAGCCCAACCTATCCTTTCGCCTTTCCTTTTCTGCTGTAACGGATTTTTCTAGCTTTGCAGCCGAAGTACCCACAGGTGAAACCACGGATTGTCAATGGCCTGCTCCTAGTGATCGGCATCCTGCTTTGGGTGTTGATTCTGTTCTACCATGAGGCGGGAGTCGTCATGGGAGGGAACTTTACGGCCAGCATGTCCTTTGAAGTGGGCGATCTGCGTTACCGGTTTGTCCAGATATTTTTTTTGGTGGTGCATGGAATTCTGCTGAGCAGGCTGTTTTCCAACATCGAAAAGCTGCATGTCACCACCCTGCTCTGGCGTTTGTTCATGATCGGAATGGGGGGCGTAGTACTCATTCTGCTGATCACCTTCGGCAACCGGCTCATGGAAGACATGACCATGCTACGCTATTTTCAGGCGTTTTTCTTGGTGCTGGGCTATTATGCCCTGGTTATTTTTCTTTTGTCGGGGCTGTTCATTTTCCGCCGTTTCATTCTGTTTCCCAGAACCAGGGGCAAATTGCTCATGTGGCAACTGTTTCTCGTGTTGCTTGGCATGTCGATAGTGCTGTACCTCGTTCGCTGGGCCTGGATGCCTCCTGTTGGCGTAGTGATTGCCTTGTTTCTGGTTTACGTGCTGCTTGGGCTTGTTCTGTCGGCCAACGTTCGCTGGATTCCCTACCTCAACTTTAACCAAAAGCTCCGCGCGCTGGGCATGTTTGTGCTGCTCGAAATTGTAGCAGCCACCTACCTCGTTGCGGGCGACCGTCTGCCCCGGGAAATGGGCGGGGTTTCCCCCGACGCGTATTTGCCCATCGAAACCCTCACTTTCCTGGTCATTTTTGTGATGGTTTATTCGGGCTTTGCCATTCTGGTGCTGTTCTTTCAGTTGCCCACCTCCTCGGTTTTTGAGAAAAGCAAAGTTGAAATTGCTTCCTTTTCCAAAATAAACCAGGCCATTCAGTCCAACCTCGACTTCACCGAGATCATCGGGTCGATGCTGGAAGCGGCCATGCTAGAAACCGGCGCTCGTGCGGGCTGGGTAGAATGGCTCAATGCTGAGGGCATTCCACAGCTGCGCAACCGGGTCAGAATTGCCGACGAAGACCTGAACCTGTTCCGCGAATCGGTGGACCTGACAGACAAGGTTCTCCGCGACCAGAAGTTCCTGCTGATCCGCAATCTTCGCAAGCACAAGGCCTTCCGTACGGCCAACACCCGGTTTCGGAGCTTGCTGGGGGTGCCGGTGGTCTCCAGCAGCCGCAGCTTCGGGGTGTTGTATCTGGTGAATGACCTTGTAAATGCCTTTGAGGATGTGTCGGTGCAAGCTGTGGTAGGATTTGCAGAGCAAGCCGGGATTGCCTTGGAAAATGCCCAGCTGATTAAAAACAGCATTGAAGTGGAGCGTTACCAGGAGCAGTTAAAAATTGCCCAGGAAGTGCAAAGCAAGCTGCTGCCCACCCACCTGCCCCAGAATGACCGCATCCAGATTGTGGCCCTGAGCGAAAATGCCGACGAAGTCGGCGGCGACTATTTTGATGTTTCTCAGCACAAAGAACACTTGTTCCGGGTGGCAATTGCTGACGTTTCGGGCAAGGGCACCACGGCAGCTTTTTACATGGCGGAGGTGAAGGGAATTTTTCATGCCCTTACCCAGCTCTCCCTGAGCCCCAGAGAACTCGTGACCACTGCCAACATGGCCCTGTCTCATTGCCTCCAGCAAGGCTTTTTTGTGACGATGACCTATCTGGAAATCGACGTCAGAAGGAGGGTGTTTGAGCTGGTTCGGGCGGGTCACACGCCGACATTTTACTACACGGCCAGCGACCACCGTGTTCAGGCGATCCGGGAAGGAACCCTCGGGCTGGGCCTGGTGCGCAGCACTTCGTTCAGGGAGTATATTCAGGAACCCGTCGAAGTACAATACGAACCCGGCGATATGCTAGTGCTGTACACCGACGGTCTCATTGAGGCGAGAAACCCGGAAGGAGAAGAATTTGGCTACGATCGTTTTTCGGAATTGATCCTGGCCCATGCAAAAACTCCTGTGGAGGAATTGACGGCCCGTGTAGTGGAAGCAGTTAAGATCTTCTCCAACAACAAGTTGGATGATGACTACACAGTCCTGACCATTCGGCTATTGTAACAAACTAAAATTGACCCCCATCGTAGGAGAAACCAGCATGCAAATGGATATTCAAGAACAACGACACGGAGATTTCATCACGATTGCGCCAGTGGGAGACCTGGATGCAAACTCCTCTGTGGTGCTGGATGAAAAGCTGTTGGCTATGCTCAAGGCTGGTGATGTTCGGGTTCATGTGGATGGCAGCCAAATAAACTACATCTCCTCAGCAGGGCTGGGCGTGTTTGTCTCACATCTCGAAGAGTTTCGTCAGGCAGGTGGGAGTCTGGTCATCTCCGGGCTCCGTCCTAATGTCAAAGACGTCTTTGCGTTGCTGGGCCTCGACCAGCTTCTTACCATTGTTGACGATTTCGATTCTGCGGCTCAAATCTTCCGTCAAGTATGAATTCCCACGCCTACATCAGGGTTCGCTGTAACAAAGCCTACCTGACCGACATTCGGGAGTTTGTCAAGGCCAGGCTCGAGGAGCTTGAAGTAGAGGGAAGAACCTCCGACCAGATCGTGCTTGCCGTTGACGAAGCCTGCGCCAATTGCATGATTCACCAACACCACTGCGATAATTATTCTACGATAGACGTAGCCGTTTTCAGGGAAAATGGCACCCTCTATGCCGAAATCAGAGACACGGGCAAGGCCTTTCCCATTCACCAGTACCAGCCGAAAGACCTCGAAGAAATCATGAAGCTCCGCGCCAAAGGCGGCCTCGGCATTAACCTCATCCACCGGATCATGGATGAAATCGCGATAGAAGAAACCGAAGAACACTCGATTTACCGGTTTGGGAAGAAATTGAAGTGAAAAACACAAGCAGGCTAACTTCGGTAAGTCCCTGCCTTCCTCGATGCCAGCCATTAACTTTCCCAACACCGGCAGGAGCACCGGCTCATCCCAGCCTACGGATCCACAACAACATTTTCCCGGTTAATGTACTGCCAGGCATCACTTTCCCATACCTCGTATTCACCGTCCCGAACCGTTGCACAAGCGTTGCTTACTTTCGCCCTGCCATCTTCAAAAGGGAAAGCGCAGTCGTACTGGGGAGCAATTACAATGGCGTTTGTAATGGCATCTGCATAACCGATTTTCCCTTCCTTCACGATCCTGTACAACCCATCCGAAGGAGTATCCGGGCCATTGTCGTAGAAGAATACCTCGTAATGCACCTGCTGCTGTTCATCGACAAGTACCCAATGGTGATCGATTTCCACCATGCTCAGGCTGGCCTGGCTGGTTGAAGAAGAACTGGCACAGGCAGCAGCAAGGAGCAGGAGCGCAGGGGTGAGTTTATTCATGTTGGGCGGGTGTTGAAAGTACTCTTTTCCAGATCCAATCTGTACTCAGGTTAGGGAGTGAGCTTAAGTGTCAATTTACAAATTTGCCGCTGGCAATATCAGCTTTTCATTGCGCTGGCTATTCCGATTCCGGTTTTGATTCATCAAAACAGCCATGCCGCTTGTTAGCAGCATGGCTGTGAGGTCGCGCAGGGCGATTTCTGTTACTTGATGGCAATCAGCTCGACGTCGAAGACGAGGGTTTCGCCCGGGCCGATGGCGGGGGGTGAGCCAGCTTCGCCGTAGGCGAGGTTAGCAGGGATGAAAAGGCGGAACTTCGAGCCTACGGGCATGAGTTGCAGGCCTTCTGTCCAGCCACGGATCACGCCATTGAGCGGGAAGGAAATGCTCTGGCCACGCTGGTAGGAGCTATCGAAGATGGTGTTGTCGAGCAAGCGACCTTCGTAGTTCACTTCCACCATCTGGGTGGCAGTGGGCTTGGGGCCGGTGCCCATGGTGATCACCTCATATTGCAAACCGCTGGCGGTGGTGGTTACCCCTTCGCGCTGGCCGTTTTCTTCGAGGAAAGCCTGGCCTTTGGCCACATTTGCGCTGGCGGCTTCGGCCATTTTCTGGCGCTGACCCTGCTGCATCTGCATCTGGAGCGCCATCATCAGGTTCTGAGAAGTAGCTTGATCGAATTTGGAAGGGACGCCTTCAAACACATCCTTCATTCCCTGAGCGAGGAACTCGGCATTGAGCTTTACACCCTGGCCGGAAAGGTTTTTGGCTAAATCTGCCCCCAGCATGTAGGAAATGCTGTCCTGCCGTGTTGCCAGGCTTTGTGCTTGCACCATTCCCCCGATCAAAAGCAGAGGAAGAATCCACAGTTTTTTCATGTTCAGCAAAATAAGTTGAGCGGGCATCACAACACCGCGCTGCGAAAAAACCAAAAATTCACTGAAGTTCCCAATGCTCCCGTCAATTCAGAACCGTCTGCAAGATTTCGCAACAGATCTGTCCTGAAATAAGTTGGCTTTTCCTGTTATCTTCGACATTCGCCTCTTTCCTGCAACTGCCCTCTGCCGGGACAATTGCTTCTTTTCCATTTACCGAGATATCAACAGGACTATGCCACGCTCCATCATCGCCGGGATCGGCTACTATGTTCCCGCTAACGTTGTGACTAACGACGACCTCGCCCTGCGCATGGATACTTCCGACCACTGGATTCGCGAGCGGTCGGGCATTGAGCAACGCCGTTATTTCACCCCCGGCCTCGACACCGTGGCGGGCATGGGTGCCAAAGCTGCCACCATGGCCCTTGAGCGGGCCGGCATCACCAATGAGGAAGTTGATTTCATCATTTTTGCCACCCTCAATCCCGATTACATGTTTCCCGGATCCGGCGTGCTGCTGCAACGGGAAATGGGCATGAACAAGCGGGAAATTCCCGCCCTCGACATCCGGGTCCAATGCTCAGGGTTTGTTTATGGCCTCACCGTTGCCGATCAGTTTATCAAAACCGGCATGTACAAAACCGTGCTGCTTGTCGGTGCTGAGATTCACTCTTCCGGATTGGATTTTTCTGATGAAGGCCGCGACGTGACCGTGCTGTTCGGAGACGGCGCGGGAGCAGTTGTGCTTCGCGCCTACGAGGGCACCGACAGGGGCATTCTCAGCACCCGCATCCACTCCGATGGCGAGCATGCCGAAAAACTTGCTGTGCTCACTCCTTCCGGCAGCGAGGCACGCCACCTCACCCACGAAATGATCGACGAACGCCGCATTTACCCCGTGATGAATGGCCGGTATGTGTTTAAGTACGCCGTTGAAAAATTTCCCCAGGTGATCATGGAAGTGCTTCAGGATCAGGGATACAGCCCGCAGGACATCGACCTGCTGGTGCCACACCAGGCCAATCTGCGGATCGCCGAGGCTGTTCGCCAAACCCTCCAGCTTCCCGAAAGCAAGGTGCATAACAACATCATGAAGTATGGCAACACCACGGCAGCTTCCATTCCCATTGCCCTCAATGAAGCTTATGAACTGGGAAAAGTGAAGGAAGGGGATCTCGTTTGTTTGGCTGCTTTCGGCTCTGGCTTTACGTGGGGTGCAGTCCTGCTACGCTGGTAGAGAGCTGTTATGCCTTGTTCTGTGAAGGATGAAGCAGGAATGGAATGGTCATGCGGGTCATTCCAATCAGGCTTTTGCAGCTTGAAAACCCACACTAACATCGAAAACTCCGGTTGTAAAGCAATACCTGGTTCAATTAAAATAAGGGCAAATTTCAAACGATTGGTGGAACTATACCTGATTTTTCACGGGCTGTCCTATCTTTGAAAGACATCGAAAAAAGAACCTTTCTATGAACGTGTTGATTGTGGACGACAACTCACATGCGCACGAATGGCTGGGCAGTCAGCTTAAGCAGCATTCAGCTGCCATGACCCAGCTCCATCACGCCTATTCTTTAACGGAGGCAAGGGAAAAAGTAAAGGCCAGCAAGCCCGACCTGATTTTTCTGGACGTGGAATTGGGAGACGGGCTTGGCTTTGAGCTGATAGAATCGTTGAAAGATGGACCCACCCCGCATGTAGTCGTTATCTCAGGCGAAATCGGCTACGCCAGCAGGGCCTTTCGGGTGGCAGCCATCGACTTTTTGGCAAAGCCGTTTGAACTGGAGCATTTCAAAGAAGCCCTTGACAGGGTGGAAACAGCTCCTACCAAGCCGGAGCAACTCGATTTTGCAGCAGAATTCCAAAAGCAACCCGGCACCCAAAAACTCATCATCCGGCAGGCCAATGATGTCCATTTTGTAGAGGTAGAAGACATTCACTACCTCGAGGCTTATGGAAATTATACAGATATATATGGCAAGTTTGGAAAAATCACCACGGCCTCCCTGCTCAGAATTATCTCCTCCGTACTCGATCCCTTTCAGCTTCACTTCCGGATTCATAAAACCTATGTGGTAAACTGCAACGAGGTGGCCAAGATTGACAAAGTTAAACTGGAAGTTGTGCTCAAGTCTGGGACAAGAATTCCAATTGGACCCAAGTTCAAAGAACCATTCTACAAGAAAATGGGACTATAAAACAGATGTTAATTTTCAAATATCTGTTCTAAACGATTTGGAAATGTATTCAATGTGCCGTAAATTCATGACACATTGAAGTATCAAAGACTCGTATTCAGTCATTTCTTTGTTTTACTCAAGCACAAACCACGCTCTATTCCTTACACCACTTGCAGTAAAGTGACCCTTCGCCAGGCGGGGGGCACTCCAAATCATAGCTTTTATCAAGCTGACATCCAAGCCGTTACCAATCAGCCCGGATGCACCCGAACAGCCGTTTACACGGCAGTTCTCTCGAATGGATCCTCCAGCACTGAATTTTCCGTCATGGTGGGCCTTGATGCCGAGATGAACCTGCTCAATGAGTCAGACAACCTCGCTGCGCTTGCCTGTCCTCCATTCGACATTGATGCTGGCAAGTTCATCGCCGATCCAGTTCTCCTTTAATTTGACAGCGAGTCGTTTGCTGCCGCCCGATTTCCGACCCGACGATCTTCAGGCCGTGATCCTGCAGGATCACGGCCTGGATCATACCCGGTCGCATTTTTTCTCGTTCCTCCCCGATCGGCTCCCGGCGCTGCGCCGCTGGATCAGTCGTGTCCTGGCGCCTCAACTCAGTTCCCAGGAAGAAGCCGGAAACATCCTCCTGACCGCCAGCATCTCAGGGCATGCCTACCGGCTGCTTGGCATTCAGTCCATGGCCGCCACAGATCGCTCCTTCCTTCTCGGCATGCACTTTCACTCCATTCAGGAACGGCTCGCAGACCCGGTGCCGGGCGACTACTGGGAAAAACCCTACCTCCAACCGCTTGATCTGCTGGTCCAGCTGGCAGCCAACGATCTCGCCCTCCTGTTGCGCAGGGAAGAACAACTCCTTGCCAGTTTCGGCCCCGAAGATGGCCTCCAATGGCAGTTTGCCGAAACAGGCAAGCGGCTCTACCGTACCTTCCCCCGCACAGGAAAGCTTCGGGTGGAGCACTTTGGCTACGCCGATGGACTGACAGATCACGCCCGGCCCGCCGACCTCCTTCACCGGGAGCAACAGGGCCGTTACGGAAGCTACCTCGTCTTTCGGAAACTGGAACAAGATATCGCAGGCTTCCGACACGCCATGGAGGAGCTTGCCACCCACATGGAAGGGCCCGACCCACTTGCCCTCGCCAAAGCCCAGCTCATCGGGCGGTTTGAGGATGGAACTCCACTCGTCCTTTCCGGCCAGCCTGCAGGGGTCCCGCACGCCGGATTTGATTTTGACCAGGACACCGAAGGCCGACGCTGTCCGTTTCATGCCCACATCCGAAAGACCAATCCCCGTCACCAGCCGCCCGGGCAAGGGAGCGTGTTCATCGGCAGGAGGTCTATCCCCTACGATTTAACAGGCCGCCCCGACGACCTCAGCGACGCCCCCAGCCGGGGCGCAGGGCTCCTGTTTCAATGCTACCAGGCGAGCATCACGAGCCAGTTTGAGCATATTCAAGCCAATTGGGCCAGCAACAAAGCTTTTCCAAACACCGGAGTAAAGTCTGACAGAATGGTCGGGCAACGCTTTGGGAGAGTTTCCGCCAACCGCTGGAACCGCTCCTGGGATGACCCCGATCAACACACCTTTTCGTTTGATCTGGGCAACATCGTGTGGCTCAAAGGGGGCGGATATTTTTTTACACTCCTTCCATTTCGTCCCTCCGGTTTCTGGACCGCGGGCATCCGAGGGGCCAGGGCCATATCTTGCCGCTGGGAATATTCAAGCAGCCATAAGAGAAGCGATTATTCTGGCAGGTCTATCATAAAATTGCTGCACCGAAAATGACCCTCGGGGCATTCTTTTTTCCCGTGAAGGCCGCAAGGGCGGCAAGGCAACGCATCGGGAAGCTCGGCTACTTTGCTCACTGTGGAAAGCGGCCCAAACCCAAATCCGGGAACAGTGGAGCAGAAAACAGCCGTGACGGGAGCATTCATAGCCGAAGCGAGGTGAAGCGGCGCAGAGTCGTTTACATAATTCATGGTGGCACCAGCCATGAGGGCTGCGGAGGCCAGCAAGCCAAGCTCGCCCGCCCGGTTGATTACTCTGAGGTGCCTTGATCGGAGCTGGATTTCGCTGCAAAGAACCGCATCAGACGGCCCACCCAGCAGATGAACCTCCAGGTCTCCGGGCAGTCGGTTAATGAGATCAATCCAGCCTTCTTTGGGATATTGCTTGGTGAACCACACCGAAGCTGGCGCGAGGCAAACGTAGGGGTCGGCAGGCAAGGTGCCGAGGTGCCGCCTTTTCGGATAAAGGCGTGGTTTTCCAGGCGGCAGGGTCACCCAGGGTGCTATCAGGGCATGGTTTCGTTCCACTTCATGGAGACCGCCATCGGGCCGGATCAGGTGGGGGAAGCGGTGGGTGAACAAACGTGAAAAAGGATTTTTGGCAAATCCGCAGCGGCGGCGGGCACCCGACAACGCTGTGAGCAGGCCACTGCTGGCAAATCGGTGCAGGTTGATCACCCAGTCGTAACGGCTTTGCCGAACGACCTTCACCAGGCGGATGAGCTCCTTTCGCCGCTGTTGCTTTTTGTCGAATGTCAGTATTTTTTGTAGAAAAGGGTGCCCGTCAAAAAGGCTTTCGTTTCCCTTTTGGACAAGAAGATCCAGGCGCGCCTCGGGAAAGGCTTCCCGCAAGCTTTCCAGCAGAGCTGTGCTCAGGATCACATCGCCAATGAAGGCCGTTTGGATGACCAGGATATCCATGGCTTCAAAGATAGGCTTCTTTCCTCAACCCCGGTGGCACTGGTTCCCGATCGGAAGAACGTTGATCCGGGAAATTTGCCTTCAAAATTCTTCCCTACCTTTGCCACATGCTCAGCTATCCCATTCATATCGGGCGCAATGCCCTGGAACAACTCCCCGGCTTGCTGGCCGGGCTGCGCCCCTCGGCGGTGGTTGTCCTCACGGACGAAAATACCGCACAGGCCTGCTATCCTCACCTGGCGACGTTTTTGCCGCCCCACGATTTGCTCACCATTTCACCGGGAGAGCAGCACAAAACCCTCGATACCTGCACCACGCTCTGGCGCGAAATGACCCGCCTTCAGCTCGACCGAAAGGCCCTGCTGCTCAACCTCGGTGGCGGCGTAATCGGCGATTTGGGTGGCTTTGTGGCGGCTACCTACAAGCGCGGGATCCCCTTTGTGCAGATTCCCACCACCCTCCTTTCGCAGGTGGATGCCAGCGTGGGCGGCAAACTCGGCATTGACTTCGACGGGTTCAAAAATCACCTGGGTGTTTTTTCCGATCCGCAGGCTGTTTTCATCGACACCACCTTCCTCGACAGCCTGCCCCGCCGGGAGTGGCTGTCCGGCTTTGCCGAAACCATCAAACACCACCTCATCGCCGACCGCGAAGGCTGGGAGCAGCTCCGTCAGCTTCAGGACCTCCACCAAACCGATGTCAATGCCCTGATCCGCCACTCCGTTCAAATCAAATCCGACATTGTCGAAAAAGATCCTCAGGAGCGCGGTCCGCGCAAAGCCCTGAATTTTGGACATACTTTCGGCCATGCCATTGAAAGCGAATGGCTGGAACGCCCGGAGCCCTTTACCCATGGCGAAGCCATCGCAGCAGGCATGATTCTGGAGGCCTTTGTCTCCATGCAGCGGGGGCTGTTATTTCCCAGAGACTACCGGGAAATCAAGGCTTTTATCGACCAGTTTTACCCTGTGGTTCCCCTTCACCGGCATGACACCGAAGCCATTGTGGGCCGCATGATCAACGACAAAAAAAACGAACATGGCCAGGTACTTTGCACCCTGCTTGATGGGATCGGT
Organism: Bacteroidia bacterium; assembly: GCA_041741415.1. Taxonomy (GTDB): domain Bacteria; phylum Bacteroidota; class Bacteroidia; order J057; family J057; genus JANQTF01. The sequence continues at coordinate 25,104 of JBGSKC010000035.1, forward strand.
TGGTACATGGTAAATGCGGCGCTCAGCCAGGAAGAAATTCATTCAGCCCTTCAACATTATCGCGAAGAATATGGCCTTGATTAAACCCTACCTCGACCAGCACCCGAAGATCGATGAAAGCTGCTACCTGGCTGAGAATGCGACAATTGTAGGAGATGTGGAAATTGGTGCCCAAACGAGTATCTGGTACCAGGCCGTTATTCGCGGCGATGTGGGCCCTGTCCGGATCGGTGAGCGGAGCAATGTACAGGACGGTGCTATTTTGCACAGCACCAAGCACATGTCTTCCTGCAATGTGGGCAATGATGTGGTAATCGGGCACGGTGCCATTTTGCATGGCTGCACCCTGCAGGATGGCGTGCTGGTGGGAATGGGAGCCATCATTCTGGACCTGGCGGTGGTGGAAACGGGTTGCATCATTGCCGCCGGGGCTGTTGTGCCGATGCACATGCGCTGCGAGGCCGGGTGGCTCTACGCTGGCGTGCCAGCCCAAAAACTCAAGCCTGTATCTCAGGAGCAGGCCGATAACATCGTGGTCATCGCTTCCCGGTACCTCGAGGAAGGCGAACGGCATTTTCGCTAGTTTGCCGGATTCGATTGCATTAGCTGATCATTCCAAAGACTCACCGAGGCGGGAAGATCAGACCGACCCATCAATTTATTGCTGAACAACGTGCTCCTGCTCGCGAATAAAATGATCGAGCAGGGAAATCGCATCAGGAGCGGGCTCGTTGTGGGAAAGGCGGCGAAGCTGCAATGACTCGACCATGGAGCGAAGCATGGCGTCGAGTTTCATCTCCCGCTGGTATTTTTTGTAACGCTCCAGCATCCAATATTCGAGGGTGCGCTCGATTTTGACCATCCAGGATTCGGGCAGAAAGGCTGAGAAAAAGCCCATGGCATGGCCTCCAAGGTAAAACAAGCGTGCATACCAGGCGGGCCGGATGCCCCGTTTTCTAAGCAGGTTGTGCAAAAAAGCCGAGTGGTGCGCCTTCCGTTCGCGGAGCTGCCGAATGCTTTCCGCCTGAATCCCAAATTGCCGGTACCAACCCAGGCGCATGTTTTCCCGTGCATGAAGATCACGAAGAAAGTATTCTGTCCGCTTTTGAATGTCGATCTTGGGCGTCATATCTCAAGGCTAATGTGCCAGTGCAAAGTTTCAATTTTCTCTGAAAGTTTCAAAGTTTTCATCAGCACATGGTTGAAATTCTATACGTCAACCAACGACCCTCGTTTTGTTCTCCGCGCCATTCGCCCTATTTTTCCAGTCAAGCTATCCAGGAACCCGAGTCTCATGATTTCTTTCTCCCCTTCTTCTCGCCGTATGGCGCTGTTATGTGTGTTGATTGGCCTTTTTGTGCCTGCATTGAAGGCACAAGACGTGCCCTATGCCGATTATTTCGAAGAGGCCTATCGTGCCTATCCCACCGTTCCGCCGGGGTTGCTGGAGTCCATTGCCTGGACCAACACCCGTGTCCGGCACCTGATTCCGACTGAAAGTTGCCAGGAATTGCCTGTTTATTACGGCGTGATGGGGTTGGTAAAGGATGGAAAAGACTACTTTCAGAATAGTCTTGTAACAGTTGCAAGCCTGTCGGGCTACTCTGAACAGGAGATCATCACGAGTCCAAGGATCAACATCCTGGCGTATGCCAAGGCTTACGCTGCCCTTCAGCAGAACAAGCGCATGACCTCCCGGTCGGTAGAATCGCACCGGCCTATTGTATCGGAGCTCAGCGAGCTTCCGCCCGCCACTGATGGCCCCAGCCAATTTGCCCACGATCAGCAGTATTACATGGTTCTCCGGGAAATGGAAAAGCCGCACGTCAACTCCAGGGTGTCCACGCGGCAGACGTTCAACTATTCCAGCATTTTCGGGGCTGAAAACCACCGCGTGCTGAGCGCCAGCCGGGTAACGATGAGCAACGAGCGCATCAGCAACGGCCAGGGCGACACCTACACCCCCTCCACCGAAGGCTCCCGAACTGCTTCCTGCAGTGCCAATAGCAGCGTAGCCAACTTCGGTGCGGCCCTCTGGAGCCCCGCCCACAGCAACAACTACGGCTCCCGCGATGGCGCTTCAGTTAATTTCGTCACCATCCACACCGTGCAAGGCTCCTATGCCAGTGCCATTTCGTGGTTCCGAAATTCAAGGGCCAGGGTTTCTGCCCACTACATCATCCGGGCTTCGGATGGACAAATTACCCAGATGGTGTGCGAAAATGACAAAGCCTACCATGTGAAAACAGACAACTCAGAGGCCATTGGCATTGAGCATGAAGGCTTTATCGACGATGGAGGGGCCTGGTACACCAATGAAATGTATGAAAGCTCCGCCGCCCTTGTCCGCGACATCTGCGCCCGCTACAACATCAATCCGCTTCAAACCTACGGCGGGCCACCTACCAACGGCGTCAACACCCTCACCAACACCTGCTACAAGATCAAGGGGCACCAGCATTTTCGCGGAAACAACCACATTGACCCGGGGCCCTTCTGGGATTGGGACAGGTTTTACCGGCTGGTCAATCCTGCCCCAGCGCCCACCGCCTTTACCAATCGCCGCGGTGAGCTGTTCGATTCGGGTGGGGCAAATGGAAATTATGCCAATCAGGACCGCCGCATCTACCTCATTGCTCCTCCGGGCGCGACTTCGCTGGAGCTGGAGTTTGTGAAACTCGACCTCGAAGGCTCAACAGCCAAACCCTATGACTACCTGGACGTGTATGACGGGCGGGACGAAAACGGCAAATTCCTTGGAAGATTCACGGGCAATATTTCGCCAGGCAAGCTCACAGCCCAGAGCGGGGCTGCCTTCATAGAGTTCCGGAGCGACTGCCAGATTGCCCAGGGCGGGTGGCATGTGAAGTATCGGTCTGGGGACGAATCGGCAGCCTGCGGGCAACCAGCCAATTTGCTGGCCAGCAACCTCTTTGCCATGGGGGCCACCCTTACCTGGGAATCCGAAGCGACCCGCTTTGTGGTGTTGCTGCGCCAGCGAAACGACCCGCGTTGGACCCGCTATCTCCTTCAGGAGCCGCAGTTCATTGCCACGGGTCTCAAGGCCAACAGTGTGTACCAGTGGCAGGTTCAGGCCGTTTGCGGCGGCGACAGCTCTGCCGTGGCAGGTGCCACTTTTGTCACGCCCAACCTCATGGGCCGGGGCGGGCAAGCCCAGATTTTTACCATCAAGGCGCTGGACGGTCGCTTTTATGATTCTGGAGCGCTGGATGCCGGGTATGGCAACGACGAAAACTATGCTTACCGGATTTCCTCGCCGGGCGGAGGTCGGGTTCAGCTCACGTTTACCGAGTTTGAAACCGAAAAAGACCGCGATGTCCTCACCATATACGACGGTAACAGCTTCAACAGCCGGGTAATCGGCACTTACAGCGGAAGTGATGGCCCGAGGCAGGTGCTGGCCAGCGGGCCAGAGCTGCTGATCCATTTCCGCTCTGACCAGGCAACCAACGGCCGGGGCTGGAAGGCCACCTGGAATGTGCAGGGGGCTACCACTCCGGCACCCGGACCTGTTAACCCCGGACCCACCAATCCACCGACAAACCCACCGACCGACCCCACCCGGCCCAATCCCAGCCTGCCACCCGTGATGGAGCAAGGCCCCTTTGTGCTGGAGTTGCCAACGAATGCCCAAAGTCCTCTTACCAGCCCAAGGCTGACAGGAAGCTACCAGGGCAGGTTTCAACTGGCTTTTGAGGACCAGGACCGATCGGGGCGCGGGTTTGCCAACCGCTTTTATAATGTGGCTGAGCGCCAGGGGCAGGCATGGCGGTCGCGGCCCCAGGCTGGCTTTTTTTACGACGACTTCGCCAGTGGCCTTCAGAATCATTGGAGAGATGTGGCGGGTCAATGGATCGTGCGCGACGGGCGGCTGGTACAAACCCAGGTGAACCAATCCAACGGCAACCTGTATGCCGAGCTGAGGCAAACCGGCGACAGGGTATATGTCTATCACTGGCAGGCCAGGGTGAGCGGCCCGGGCAACAACCGGCGGCATGGCCTTCATTTTTTTGCCTCCAACCCCGAGCAGGAAGACCGCGGTACTTCCTATTTTGTATGGATCCGCGACACAGACGGAGAAGATTTCGTGGAGATCTACAAAACGGTGAATGATGAATTTGACCGCAAAGCCGTGCGGACCATCCAGATGGAGGCTGGGAAAGTGTATGATTTCAAAACCATTTACAACCCCGACAAAGGCAGGATAGAGGTTTATGTAAACAATCAATTCAGCGGATCCTGGGTGGATCCGAATCCGATCCGGGAGGGGCGCGGCATTTCTTTGCGGACGGGCAACTGCCAATTGGAGCTTGACAACCTGATCGTGTATCACAACCGGGGCGCGAATGTGCAGGTGGAAGTAAGCGGTGCCTTAGCTCCTTTGAGTGGGTCGGGCGAGTTTCTGGTGAATTCCCTGGTGGTGGATCGCGGCATTAACTGGTCGGCTGTGGGCCAGGCGCAAAGCCGTTTTGCAGGTGGCAGCCAGCCTTCTGTTCCATCGCCTCAACCGAGTACCCCAACCCCAGAGCCCGCGACGCCCGCTTTCCCCAAGCCGCCAGTTACGGAGCCTTCCCCAGGCAGCCAGCCGCAGCTGGTGCCCAGCCTTCCTCCCACCCTTCAACATGCGGTGAGATGGAACCCTGGTGGATCGGCACAGGCTTATGCGCTTGCTGCGGGGCTTGGAGGAAAGGAGTGGCAGGGAACGGTGAGCCGGGGCTTCGCTTTTGAGGAGTTTTCCAGCTTACGCTCCGACTGGCTCCAGATCACCGGCACCTGGGCTATTCGCTTCAACACTTTGCAGCAAACCAACCCTGTCGAGGCCAATTCCAACATTTATTTGCCGCTCAACCAGCAAGCCGGGCAGGCCTATGTGTATCGATTCCGGACGAGGTTGCTCACTGCTGGTGACAATAAACGTTTTGGCCTTCATTTCCTGGCCAGCAGCGGGGCCGGGGTGAACCGGGGCAACTCCTATCTGGTTTGGTTTCGGTACAATGAATCAGGGGCAGACAAAGTCGAATTGTATCGCTCGGAGGCCAATCAAATGCCGATCATCAATGCAGAGGCCATTGTGACGATAGAGCCACTGGCCTGGTATGAAATCACCATTTTGGCCGATCCTGCCACCCGGCGTATTTCGGTTTGGATGAACAATTACCCGGTGATTGATTGGGAAGATACCCTGGGGTTTCATTCAGGCGGCGAGGCTATTTCTTTCCGGACAGGCAATGCGCAGGTGCAATTCGACGACCTCAAGGTGTTTCAGGCAGTGCCGGCAGAGGGGCTGTTACTGGACGTCGGCACGGCCAACAGCAGCTTCCCTTTCAAGAGCCAGGGAAATACGCCTGCCGCGAGGCTGATCTGGTTGAGCCGGTCGGGCCGGGGCTGGGCCTCGGAGCAGGAGCAACAGAGAGTGGTGAGGTAAGACGAATCAGAACAGGAGAGGGCGCACAAAGACTGTTTCAGCTTACCCGGATATGGCTGTTAGTTTGTCCCCTCTGCCAGCGCTGCCGGAAAACAGAGCTGAAAAACGGATCCAGCACCCTCTTTCGATTCCACCCGGATTTCACCACCGTGAATGCGCATGATTTTTTCGCAAATCGCCAGCCCGATTCCCGTTCCTTCAAATTCCTCCTCGCTGTGCAGGCGGGTAAACATCCCGAAGATTTGCTCGTGGTAAGCCGGGTTGATCCCGATGCCATTGTCCTCCACTTCCACAATCATCTGAGAGCCCCGTATTTGAGATCGGATGATGACTTCCGGGCGTTGGCTGTGGTTGTATTTCACGGCGTTGCTAATCAAAGCCTCCAGCAGCGATTCAAGGTGGTATTCGGATACCCTCAGGCGCGGGAGTTTTTTCACCAGGAGGTTCACTTTTTTTGCCTCCAGTGCGGATTTCATGGAAGCTACCACTTGCAGGGCCACCTTTTGAAGGTCGACGCCTGAATGCAATGGTTCGCCGCCATCGGCTTCCAGGCGGGCATACTTCAGGATGTCTCCTACCAGGTTGTACAGAAAGCTCGCATTGCGCTTGGCAAGGGTAATTAAGCCAAGCGCCCCTCCCCGCTGGCTGTGTTCTGGCAGCTTGCGCTCCACCAGCGTGAGAAGGCTGACCGTGTTTTTCAGCGGAGATTTGAAATGGTGAGAAGTGGCAGAAACGAACTGCCCAAGCTCGATATTCGCCTGTTCCAGCTCCTGGTTTCGATGGTCCAGGTCATTGAGTAGTGAGTCGGCCTCTTCCTGGAGCTGGGATATTTGGCGGAGAAAAAACCGGATCAGGGCGATGGCACAAAAAAAGTCGAAGGCAAAGATGACGTAAAAAAAGAGCTGCAACCCCCGCTCCCTGACGAGAGGTCCGTGCTGGCCTACGATCCAATCCGAGAGCAGGAAGACGCCAAGGATCATTAACAGAAGCGTGATCCGGCTTCGCCAGCTATTGAACATTACCACAACTCCCAGCGCAAAAACCTGGAAGGTGAGGGCTATGCCCAGGCTCCAGCCATAGACAACTACCATTACCCCGATCAGAACGATCATCAGGACAAAGGCCACCCAGCGCCCCGTCCAGATTTTTCCGCGCGCAGAAAAGGAAAAAGCAGCAGAAATGGCCATCAGAATCACCACCGCCATGAATGCCCCAATCGAATTGCCCAAAGCAGCGTGCAGCACAATCATCCCGAGCATCGCCAGGATTGTGAGCAGATACAGGTAGTTGAACACCCTGATCCGGGAGACTTCCAGCCAGTGCAACCCCGGAGTTATCCCGAGGTTGAGGAAGCGGTCCAGGCTGGTTCTTCTTCTAAATGGCATGCTTGCTTTCAGGTAGTAGGGGGGGGAATTGCGGTGAGATTAGCGTTGGCTCATTTGGGTAGGGATTCCTTCAGCTGGAAGCATGATAGACATTTGTGTGCCCATACCTGGCTGGGAAGACAAAGCCAGAGTTCCGCCGTAGCCTTCGATTAGCTTTTTACAAATGGACAGACCGATTCCGCTACCTTCATATTCTTCGCGGTTGTGCAGCCGTGAATACACTTCAAATACTTTCTCGTGGTAGGCAGGGTCAATTCCGATGCCATTGTCTGTTACTGAAATGTGGGTCTCTAACCCCCGTTTCATCCCCTCAATGACCACCACAGGCTCTGGCGACTGGTTATATTTAAGGCCATTCTGAACCAGGTTCTGGAGAAGCAGCTCCGCATGAAATTCGTTGATCCAGACGGCGGGGAGTGCACGAACCTCTATTCGGCCATTTTTTTCATGAAGCAGATCCGCAAGGTTTTGGCGGATGCGATCGATCACCGGGCCGAGTTGTGTGAGCTCTTTCGGCTTGGCAGGAGATTCATTTTTTTCCAGGCGCGAATAGGCTAAAATGTCCTCTGTTAAGTGAAACAAGTGCCGACTGTCTTCCTTGATCATCCCTAGGTATTCCCGGGACCGCTCGGGTAAATCTTTCCAAAACTTCGACTCAATGAGGCCAAGCAGGCTGGTGATGTTTTTGAGGGGCGACTTAAAATGGTGGGAGGCAGTGTAGGCAAACTGTTTGAGTTCGTGATTAGTCTCCTGCAACCGCTGTTTTTTTTGGGCCAGCTCCTGGTAGAGCGCTTCATACTGGGCCAAATGGCGCTTGAGCATTTCGCCCAGGTAAATCAGCATCGCTACGATGCCCATGAAATTGGTGAGGAAAGTGATCAGGTATATGCGGTGGCCATAGCTAACCGGATAAATCGGGCCATTTTCGTTCAAATACCATTCGGAGAGCGCGAAAGACAATACCATAACGGCCAGCATGACGCGCTGGGTACGGACCCGCTCAAACACCACAACTGCCCCAATGCCACCCACCAAAAACGACGTGTGGAGCCCGGCATCGCGACCAAAAGTGGCGCTCAATACTCCCAGGATCACAAACATCGGGGCAGAAAACAACCACCACGCAGTTTGGTGACGGCCGCGGGAAATGAGAACCATCGAGCCTGCAGACATCAGGATCAGCACAAGGCCCATGATACCGCCCGTCGGGTCGCATTCCCATACGGCATTGATAATCACCAGGGTCAGCATTGGAATCAGGCTAAGCAAAATCCGGTTCATCATCTTGATCCGGATTTTCAACTGCCAGGGCTGCGACTCTTGCACACCCAGGTGGACTGCCCAGCGGAGAAAACCGTTCACCCGGCGGAGAAATTTTACCAGCCAGACAGGCAAGGAGGAGGTGATTTCTGAGGCACTCATCATGAATATGAATCGCTTGATGCCCGAGCGCCTTGCTTGAGGCTGATCTGATGATGGGTAATTTTCGAGATGGGTAATCAATTTAAGAAATAGTTGGAACTATTCATCTATGCGAATTCCGCACCAAGACGACTGCCCTGGTGCGGAAGGTAATGTTTCTCAATTTTTGTAAGAATCTCTATGCCTGAAGGCGCTTCCGGCTTCGCTGTTCCCACCAAATTCCCACTGCCAGCAGCAGAAACACAAGGATCGAGGAAATCAACCCCACTGTTTCGCCCATGTGGTAGGATTGAGGCTCAAACCGGAACTCAATCTCCGATTCGCCTGAAGGCACCACCAAAGCCCGCAACACATAGTTCACCCTGGCATGCGGTACTTGCTCCCCGTCCACATAGGCAGTCCAACCCTTTGTGTCGTTGTAGTAGATCTCAGAAAACACTGCGATTCCCTCGCCCTGGCGACGGGCGCGATATTTCAGCCGCCGGGGGCTGGCCTCAATCAGCGCAATGCTTGCTGCACTGTCTGGCCGAAGATTTACAGTTCCCAGCAACTGCCCAAATTTCCCGCCCTCTGCATTAACGTCTACCACGGCTGTGGTAGCAGGGTTCAGCCGCTGTAGTGCCAGAAGCTCTTCCTGCGGGCTGTTGACCTCTTGCAGCGACGATACAAACCAGGCGTTGCCAAGGGCCGATAGGTTCTGAATGGCGTTAGGGGCCTGAGGGTTGTAGATCAGATAGCGGGTGTTGAGCATGTTCAGGGCCGTTTTCCGGGCCAGGCCTGCCTGAATCACCGAATCAGTCAACTGGCCGCTTTGCAGCAAATTGCGGACTCCCATCAGCTCATCGTTCAGCACGGAATCGATCAAATCCTGGTAGCGGCGCAGCTTCGCTGCATGGTAGCCCCCAATCGACTGGTGGTGGTAGGGCGTGATTTTGTCCGAAGTTGGATCAACATTCAAATTGAACACCCTGTAACTCAGGTCTGTGTCGCTGAGAATGTATTGGTCAGCGGGTGTGGCCTTGAAGAATGCCTCAAAATTTTGAGAGGGAATCGCCAGTTCCTTCACATCGAGGTAGCGGGCGCTCACGGGAACCATGTCCAGCAGCACCAGGGCAGCCAGTCCGCCCACCACAGGGGCCATTTTAAGCGAGCCCCGCAGGTACAACAGCAGCAGGGCAGCCGAGCCAAAAATCAGGGCGGCAGACCGCAGGGCATCTGCCTGAAGCAGACCGGCACGGTAGGACACCAGCAGGTCCACGAGTTGATTGGGTAGTGAACTATTTTCATCCCGTGGGCTAGTAAAGTCAAACAAGGTGCTGCCAGCCACGGCAAGCAGAAGCGACAAACCGCCCATCACGCCTGCGGACACAAATAGAGCCCTGCGGAGTTTGGCAGCATCCTCTTCTTTATTGGCGGTAAAAAACGCGTGAAGGCCCAGAATACCCAGGAAGGGCATGGTAAATTCGGCCAGAACCAGCGTCATGGAAGGTGCCCGGAACTTGTTGTAGGCAGGGAAATAATCGAAAAAGAGGTCGGCCACAAAGGAGTTGGAGCCCCAGGCCAGCAGCACCGACAGGATCGTGACGGCGAGCAGCCACCACTTGATGGGGCCATTCACAAGCATCAGTCCCAGCACAAACAGGAAGCAAACGATGGCACCCACATAGACCGGGCCGCTTGTGATGGGTTGTTCGCCCCAATATTCTGTGAAATAGCGGGTAGCTTCAGCACCATAAGTACGGTTGATATCGCGGAACTCATCCGACTTGCTGTCAAGCAGCACAGAAGCTCCACCATGAAAGTTGGGAATAAGCAGAGTGAAGGTTTCTGAAATGCCGTAGCTCCATCTAAATGCATATTCCTTGTCGAGGCCGGCATCTGTGCTGCCAGCGGGGCCGGGCAACTCGCTGCCGCCGCGCATGGTCACGCTGGCGTATTCGGCGGTGGTCCAGACCCTGCCCACGTTCGGGCCAACCCCGATCAATGCTGCTACCAGCACAACGGCCGAAGCAGTGAAAAAGACTGGCAGGGTTTTGTTGCGAACGGCATCCACGAAATAGGCAATGCCAAATACCAGCAGGGCGATGGCCAGGTAGTAGGAAATCTGGTAGTGGTTGGCGTTCACCTCCAGCGCCATGAAAAAGGCCGTGAGGGCACCACCCAGCAGGTATTTACCGCGGTAAGTGAGCAGCACCGAAGCTACGAGAAAGGCCATGTAGGCAATGGCAGCAGCCTTCGACACGTGCCCCGGCACATGGATAATGAACCAGTAGGAGGACAGCGCGTAGGCCGCGGCCCCAAGACCACTCACCCAGGGACCCAGATCCAGGATCAGCAGCAGGAAAAAGAAGCCAACAAAGGTGAGGAAAATGTAATTGGCAGGGCGGGGCAGGCCGAAGCGGGCAACGTATTTTTCGACATAGAACATCAGGTTGCCAGAAAACAGCGTCCCGGCCTGGTAGGCGGGCATTCCGGAAAAAATCTGGCCATTCCAGAGGGGCTCCACCCCGGTGCTGTCGCGATACTCCGCGAGCTGGTGAGACATTCCCTGGTAGTTAACGCTGTCGTCCTGGTTGAGGACTTTTCCCTGAAAGACGAGGGGATAAAACAGCAGGGTCACCAGCACATAAAAGGCGAGAATCACCAAGCCATGGGTGAGGAGCGTTTTTTGCCAGGGTTTGAGTTGATCAAACCAGGCGGAGCGTGCCGGGCTGGCGGGCCGGGCTGCGGGTTTTTTCTGGGGTTGTTTGGCCATAACAGCTCGTTCAGGGTAACGAATGATTGCCCTAAACTAAGCACGGTTTTGATGAGGAGCAAAGTTCAGGGCTGTGCCATGGTTTTTAACCACCAAGACGCCGCCAGCATTAAAAAATCGAGGCGAAAGGTAAATCCCCCTCCCATCCTGAACCATGGATCAACAACCCTGACTATGACCCAAACACTGCCTCCGGCTTGTTCCACGAGAAAATACTGAATCCATTTTTCCCCCTGCCAATTAGTCCGTAGCTTCCCTGCATGCACACATCCAAAACCGTCTGGCAACTGCTTCACATCCTGGCGCTGGTCGTCACCATCGCCCTGAACAGCTTGTCTAACGGCAAGCTGGTGCCAGGAAAAGGCGTGGGCGATATTTCAGACAGCTTTTCCACGCTTTTCACCCCAGCAGGGATCACCTTTGCCATTTGGGGCGTTATTTACCTCTGGCTGATTGCCTTTGCTGTGTTTCAGGGCAGAGATTTGTTTAGCTCCACCAAAACAGACATGCCCTTTCTCCAGGAAATCGGCCCCTGGTTTTTAATCTCCTGCATCGCCAACAGCGTGTGGTTGTTTCCCTGGCTTTACCAGCGTCCGCTGCTCGCACTGCTGCCCATGCTGTTGCTCTTTGCCTCCCTGCTTGTCATTTATCTGCAGCTGGAAGTTGGTGTCATGCCGGTCGGGAGAACCGAAAAATGGCTGGTTCACGCACCCTTCAGCCTATATCTGGGCTGGATCACGGTGGCTACCATCGCCAATGCAACCATTGCCCTTGAGGCCAACCAGTGGGATGGATTCGGGCTTTCCCCGCAAACATGGGCCACGGTGATGGTGTCAGCAGCCGGGGTCATTGGCTTTGGCATCGCGCTCTTCCGTGCCGATCTTGTGTTTGCCCTGGTATTATGCTGGGCCTTGTTTGGCATCATCACTGCCCGGCAGGCTGATCCCGTTGTGGCAGGCGACCGCATTGTGCTGGCAGCCTGGGTAAGTATCGGGTTGGTGTTGATTGGTGCCGTGCTGGGAAGCGTTCGCGCAGAGCCTGGCGTTGGCTACCTGCGTTAATCCTTCGCTTGCACCTTATTCTTCCCCTTCACTCAGGATTTCCCGAAACAGGATCAGCAGCTCCTCGTTTGGCGGCTGACCCTTTTTGTGGAAAAAATAATCTGAGAAAAGCTCTTCTGTGCTTCTCGACAAATCGATCTGTTTGCCGGTGCTGAACCGCAGCAGTTCAGGGTCAGTAAACTCGGGCACCACGCGCAAAATCCCGGAATGAGCTTCACCCAGGCGCTTTCTGTCTTCAGCAGTGAGGTGAGCGTCGGTAGAAATATGCAGTTCCACCCAGCAGGAAGGATGCCCTTCCAGCCAAACCAGCGCCTCTTCGACAGAGGCAGTGCGCACAGAAAGCACGGGCTTTCCAGCCAGGAGCGAAACCTGGCTTACCTCCGCAGGTTTTCCAGGTTCGCAATTTGCAATCAGCACAAATTTACCCGGTTGTTTATCTCCCAGGCTATACATGAGCGGGCTGGAGCTGTAGGCGACCGGGTAGGGTTGTTTTTGAAGGAAATAATGAGCGTGAATATGGCCCAGGGCAGCGTAGTTCAACTGAGCCGGAAACTGGTTGACGAACACGGCCTGTGCCCCGCCGAGAGAGAGGACAGAGCGCTCTTCTTCATCCTCTTCGGGCATATCGCTATGGCCGTTGGTTACAAAAAGATGGGTCATCAGGACGTTTACGCCCTCATCGTTGCAAAAACGGTCTGCAAGGCTTTGCCAATGCTGCGCGAGCAGGTCGCGGAGGCTGGAATCCCGCTTGTCGTCGCCGAGGAATTCGCGGAGACGGAGTTCGTTGGCGTAGGGCGTGAGGAGCAGGCGAAGCGGAAAGGGGGAGTTGGGAAGTGCCACCTCGACGAAGCCGGGGGCAGTTTGGAGAATTTTCAGGCCAGACTCCAGCTCAAAGGGCTGGCATTCGCTTCGCGGATAGCCCACGAGGAGGATGCCGGAAGCGCGGGCCAGCGGATCGGGGGCGGCGATGCGGTCGGGGGAGTCATGATTCCCGGCGATTCCCACCACGAGGCGCTTACCGCCATTTGTGAGCCGTTGAACGGTGCGATAAAAGAGGTCAAGGGCTTCGATGGGCGGGTTGGGGTGGTCGAAAATATCGCCTGCGATGAGGACCGCATCCACGTCTTCGCGATCTGCGATCTGGCAGATTTCATCGAGTGCTTCCCGCTGTTCTTCGAGGCGGGAGAACATTTCAAGGCGTTTACCGAGGTGCCAATCGGCTGTATGTAGCAACTTCATGCGGGAAGTTAGGCAGAAGCCCGAAAAAAGCCAGCAGGGAATCATGCATCAAACAGGAGGAGAGAATTGGGTGCGGCGACCTATAATCGCTCCGTATCATTTCCGAAAAAGCAACTCCAGCCCGCGTACCCGGTTGCAAAACCTTCGCTCGTCTTCCTATCTTCCCATTCATGGCTGCTTTTGCCTGGGTTCCTTCCGGATGAGTTGTAAGATCCGGGAAAAAACTGCGCTGGAAAGGCCTTCGCTTTTTGTGAACGTGCATTCGATTTTGCTTCTCCCTGCCCTTCTTCTCCTTAGCTGATTTCTCCGCATGATTCCTATCCTCGTGCCCCGATGGATCCGGGTAGTTTGTTTGTTGCCGCTTTTTTTCAGCGCAACCACAACTCATGCGCAATCCAGACCTCCCACCAGCAAGGCGGCAGACCTCAATCGTTACATCGATTTTTCCAACGAATGCCAGCATCTTCTCCATGAGCTTCGCCTCCGGTTTGAAGAGGTCAACCACCAGGCCCTTAACGCCATCGAATTACAGGCACGGCCCAACTGGCGCTTTCAATTGGCCGATCTTCTTCAGGGAACTACGCTGCACACCTTCCTCAAGGGAACCTGTACCCGCACCAGCAAAGATCCCGAAGCGGGGGTGGACCTGGCCATCCTTTACCAGCGAACCCGGAATACAAGCTCGCTCAGCAGCCTGGAAAAAAGTCGCCTCGACACCCATGCTGCTTCAATTTGGACTGTCACCCTCAATATGATCGCCTCAGGCCAGAGTTTACTGGGCTACCTTGAAGGCCCGGTGAGGGAGGATCCCCAGCTGGAGGATTTGTTTCATCAACTGCAGCAGATTGCCAGCCAGTATGAAGACATGGCAAAGGAAGTGCAGGCCTTTCGGACGACAGTTTCGCCCTTGCGCCCGCCCTTGCCAGTTTCCCTGGTGCCATTCGAATTGCTTTGCCACGAGGGCTGGGATCTTCTTCGGGAGACCCGGCAATCAGGGGCCAACCTTGCCGAAGCACGCAGTGAGCTGGCTGCCGCCCAGGCCCAATGCGAGCAGGCACGGATTCGCTACCCCAGGCAGCTCCAGGAGTTGGGCCTGGCAACGCCGCCCGGCGAGGAACAAGTCTACGACCACGCCATTGAATTTGCCCAACTTCTCGGCCAGCGAAGCAGCCCGGCTGCCATGCAAGAGGGTATCCCTGCACAATGGAGGCGATATCCCACGCCTTATTACCGCTACAACGAACGCCTTCTGGCCGTTTTCAACCACCACAAATACGGGCTTATCTCCTATTTTAATGACATGCTGGACCGAAGCAACCGGGGCTTTGTTCACGAAGCCGAGGCCGTGCCCTGGTTTATGGTCATCAGCCCGGCGCAGCCCAAGGAAGATCTCTCCCTCCAGCCAATGCCCCTGCCCCAAACCGCCCCAGCACCCACGTGGACACTGGAAGGCAGTCCTAAAAATAACCTCGTTTTCCTCATCGATGTTTCCGCATCAATGAGCCAGGCAGAGAAATTGCCCTTGTTGAAAGAACAGCTGCAGTTTTTGGTTTCCCTTTTTCGGCCTGAGGATCAGATTGCAGTGGTGACCTTCTCCAGCGAGGCTAGTGTGGTACTCGAAACTACAACCGGAACTTTCCCTGCCGAAATTGAAGCAGCTATCCAGGCGCTTCGGAGCGGAGGCGACACCCATGCCAGGAAGGGCTTCAAAGAAGCTTACCGGCTGGCAGAGGACAATTTCATTTTTGCTGGCACCAACCGGGTAATTCTCATTACTGATGGGGCATTTGAAACCGACAACAGCACGGAGGCCGATATTGCCGCCTATGCTGCCAAAGGCATTACGTTAAATGTGCTGCTGCTGGGCCACAGCGAATCCACCCCGGTGGCACAGCGGCTAGGTGAGCTTGCCCGGCTGGGAGGAGGCAATTACGAGCACCTTCGCCGGGATAACGCCAAAGAAATGATTGTGAAACAGGCCAGAGGGGAGTAAGCATCAAATCACTCCTACTTCAATAGTTAGCTAAACCTTCTGCCAGGTTGCCGTTAATTCTACTTTAACCTGAATCGCATCCTCTACTTCAATCATTCCAAATATTGCTTTGGGCGGCGTGATGCCAAAATGAGACATCCGAAGCGGAACTATACCCGTCACTATCAACTGCCCGGGGTGCGTGCAGCGGGCTTCAATGGGAACCTCCAGGCTTTGCCGGGCCTCCGCAATGAAAATGGTGACCCGGGCGCGGCCCTTAAGGCATCTGACAGATTTGCCCAGCTCGCAGGCATTCGGCAGGAGCACCTCTGCCACTTTCACCCGGATAAACGGAAAGTCTTCTGCCTGAAGGGCCTCCTGCAAGTCTTTGTTCATCATAGCATTGCCGCAATCCAGTTGCGGAACAGGGATTCTCAGGGTGGGGTGTGTCAGGATAATGGGCTCTCCCTCACTTGCTCCTGTCAGGCTCACCTGCTGCTGGCTTTGACCTTCTGCATAGGTGCAGGAGAACTGGTTCACATTTGTTTGCCCCATCAGCTCGACCCTGCTGCTAAGAAAAAGCTGATAAGTGGTAGCTGCTGACGGGTGATGGCCACTGCCGGCCAGAATCCCTGCCACTGCCAGCCACACTGCTACTCCGGCGAATTGTCTGATCGTTGCCATGAGGAGAAAAGCTAAATGGGTGAGAAGAAAAAAGCCGGGGCTTCCCCGTTGAGAAGTCCCGGCTGCTTACCATTGTGATGCTAGAATCCTACCGCGGCTTCTACCATAACCCCATGGAATTCACCCTGGTAGTAAAGGTTGCTGCTTGGGTAGCCTTCGTATTGCTGATTGACATAAGATGCCTTCACCAGCAGGTTTTTAATCGGATACCAACCCGCGACCACTTCGAGGCGGTTCACGCTCAGGTCGGAAGCGACTCCATTGGCAGCGATGCGTGCATCCAGCTGGCCGGAAACCTCATTGTAACGGGCACCGATATAGACTTGCTCATTTTTCAGGAAGCGATAGATTCCTTCCACACCAAGCTGAGACACTGTGCGGGTAGCCGGCTCGGTTGCACCATCTGCTTTTGGATCTGTGAAAGCCAGGCCAGAGGAGGTTTCAAAGGTACCAAACACTTCGAGGCCTTTAAATTTCACGAAGGGGTTGATGGAAATACTTTGCACCTCATTGCTAAACCCGGGGCTCACACGGCCTGATGTGGCAAGGTCAGTAGAGTTGGCAGTGGTATAGGCAGTGGCGCCACGAGGCAGGAAGTAGGCAGGCTCCAAGGCAAGGAAGAAACGGGATCCTGCGCGGTCACCGGCATACAGCGTGCTGCGGCTGGCGTTGTTGTTCAGGTAGGCCGAAGCGGACAGCCGGATGCGAAGATCTTCGTTCAGCTGGCGGTCGAAGGCAACTTTACCAAACACAGAGGGGGCACGGTTGTCGGCGGCAGTAATGTTGCCATTGATGTTGCCGGTGGAAATCCCGCCCATCACCATGAGGCCGGTAGGGTTAAAGTAATACACTTCGGAGGCAATTTCGGTGGCGAAGGCATCCATCACATAGTTGCCGACGAAGGGGTTGTACATCGTGTTGCCGTTGTCGGAGCGGCGGAACTGCTGGTCGCCATAGTTGACCTGGAAGTGGCCAACTTTCACCCGGAAGTTGTTGGTAAACCATTCGGGCGATCCAAACATGGGCAGCTTGTCCATTTGAATGTAACCGCCTTTTACCCAAAACTCAGAGTGGTGGCGGCTCGACATGTAGTTTTCGAGCGCAATCCGGATCCCGTCGGCGAGCTGCACATCCACGAAGAGGTTGGCTGCTGCGAGGTTGAAGCCAGGAGCCAGGGCATAAAGCTCATTGCCGTTTGCTACTTTACCTCTGTAGCTGATCGTATCAAAATCTGCCTGGTTGCTGTGGCTGATCCCTTGAAACTGCTGGGTAAAGCTGCCGCCAATGCGCACTTTCAATCCGTTGAAGGGAGTAGTGAGGTCTTTGGCTGGCTCGAACACATTCAGACCATCCTGGTCATATGACCGCCAGTTTTGGATTTTGAGATCCTGGGCGAAGCCAAAGGGTGCGATTCCGGCAAGCAGGAAGAAGGCCAGAATCCTCGATGTGGAAAACAGGTTCTTTTTCATTTCCTGGTTCATTGAAGATAGATGAGTGGGAAAAATGCGGCCAACATCAGGGACAGCGAGGCCCGGGGGGCTGGTTGCCCCTGATGTAGTGCCTGGCCGCTGACAGGCAATCCGGGCAAGCTGAAATCACGCGGGGGTCAGGCTTTTTGGCTGAAGGCGTGCGGCAGGTTGCCCTTTTGTTAATTGGACGAAAGAAAGGCGAGGGATCAGGACTGGCTGCCGGGCAGGAAGCGGGTGTCGAATTCCACCACGATGTCGTCGCCAGTTGTGACGGTCCCAAACATGACTTCAGGAGGAGTGACGCCAAAGTCTGTCATTTTCATTGGCACCCGGCCCGTGATCTGAATCAGGCCACCGCTGTTGACCTTGCAGGTTACTTTCATCCGGATGGTTTTCATTTTTCCCGCCATCGACAACAGACCAGAGGCATCAACGATGTAGCTGCTTCCATTTTTCACCACGCTGTGAACCTGGGTGAGGTCGTAGGAAATGTAGGGGAAAACGTCTGTTTGCAGGGCCTTGTAGGTGTTCTTGTCCATCAGGTCGTATTCCGACTTAAGGTCTTCGGCACGAAGGCGAACAAACACGCGGGAAATATTTAAGCCCGTGGGCGTAACTTCAACGGTTGCTTCACCACTTACTTTTTCCATGACCATGGTCCAGTCGTGGAGGGTAGAGGTTCCGTGCACCTTGATAGAGCTGGCGCTGTCAAGGGTGTGGGAGGTTGGGCGCAGTCCGGTCGGCATGAAGCCGGTCGCTACGCAAAGGCTGAGGAGGACGATGATTCGTAGCATGACAATGTGGATTAAAGTTCACTAACCTTTTCTCTTTAAAGAGCAGATCCGTTAACAGGATCTGAATCAAAGGTGCGACACCGACCTGCCGGAAAAGATGTTCGAGGTCAACCCAAATCATGATTTCAACGGCTGTTAATCAACGTCATTGGTCAGTTGGGGTAGTGGTAAAATGTCAGTTTCCCCGGCTATACACCCCGAAAATCCGCATTGGCAGAAATGCAGGGCTGCTTGCCGGGCAAGCGTCTGGTCGATACATTTGGGAATGGGAAGAATTCTCGCCATTGACTATGGGGCCAGGCGCTGTGGCCTTGCCTGGACAGACCCCCTCCAGATTGCAGCCCACGGGCTGCCAACCATTCCGGAAACTGAGCTGCGCACCCGCCTGGCTCACATGATCGCCGCCGATGGCGTCGAAGCCATTTTACTCGGCTTTCCCCGCCGCCTCGATGGCTCCGACACCCATGTAACGGAAGCAGTCAGGGCACTGGAACAATGGCTCCAGACCCAGCACCCCGCCATCCCCGTTCACCGCTGGGACGAACGATTCAGCTCCAAACGAGCCTCCCAGGCCCTCATCGAAACAGGCGTCTCCAAAAAAAAGCGCCGCGAAAAAGGCAGCCTCGACCAAATGGCCGCCACCCTTATGCTCCAGGAATTCCTCTTCTCAAAAGGATAACCGCCACATCCTCACCATCCCCGGTTCCCAACCTTCCCGTTCTGCCATCTCTGTTATTTCTGCCACCATGATTCCCATTCGTCTCAAACTCGAAGGCATTTACTCTTACCAACAGCCGCAGGATATCGATTTCGAGCACCTTGGCAAAGCGGAGCTGTTTGGCATTTTCGGAGCCACCGGCAGCGGTAAATCTTCCATCCTGGAGGCAGTGGGCTATGCCATCTACAACAAAACGGAGCGACTGCCAACCGCAGGACGAAACTACAACATGATGAATCTCAAGTCGAACCGCCTGCGAATCGACTTTGAGTGCTGGGCAGGAAAAGAACACGCCACCCGCTACCGGTTTGTGGTGGAGGGAAAACGCAGGGCGAAAAAATTTGAGGACGTTCCCAAGCCAGAGCGCAACACCTACCGCCAGGATGCAGGAGGTTGGGTGCCCACCGAAGAAACCCCGGAAGACATCATCGGGCTGACCTACGAAAACTTCCAGCGTTGCGTCATCATTCCGCAGGGGAAGTTCGAGGATTTCCTCACCCTTGGTCCCTCCGACCGGAGCGCCATGCTTCAGGAGCTGTTTCACCTCGACAAATTCGACCTCAAAGATTCCCTTTCGAGCCTGATTACCCGGAACAACCTCGCCATTGAGCACACACAGGGCTCCCTGGCCACTTTTGCCCAGGTAACCCCCGAGGCTTTGGAAGAAAACCGCCAGGCCATGCGCCAGCTGGAAGCCGAGGCCAAAACCGGAGAAAACACGTTGCGGCAGCAGCAAAAAGAGCTGGAACTGCTCCAGCAGCTCCGTGAATTATTTGACCGCCGGGACCAGGTGCGCAACCGCCATCAGCAACTCATGGCCCAGCGGCCCGGGCACGAAGCCCGCAAGCTGCGTCTCGACCGCTACCAGCTAGCGCAGGTAACTTTTGCCACACCATTCGCAGAATTTGACCGAATGGCCCGCACCCTCGCCGACACCGAGCGCCTCGTGCAGCAAAAACAGGATGCCCTCACAGCCGTGGAAATTGAGCTGGCCAAAAAAGAAAAAACATTTGCCGACACTGACCAGCACTTCCAGACCCGTGAGCAATGGCTGCGCCGCGCAGAGGAGTTAGCCGGTATTCTCAACATCAAGGAATTGCAGGAGGTGATCAACAACCGGCAGGAGCGGGTGGCAAACGGGCGAAAGCGCATTGAGGAGGCCAGCCAGCAGCAGCTCCGCCATCAGCAGGACCTTCAACAGCACGACCTCCACCTCCAGCAACTGGAAACGCAACGCCCCGATTTGCACAGGCTCATGGCGGCCAGAGAATGGTTCCGCGAATTGGCCAACCTCGAAGAACACCTTGCCAGGGAGCAAAAATCCCGCACCAGACTCCTCGATCAGATTGAGGCAGGAAAAGAAAGCAAACTGCTCATTGCCCGGAAAATCGGCATTGACCTGCTTCACCACGAGTTGCCGGTGGCCCGCCTTCTCGAAAAAATCGAAGAGCAAGAGCGCGACCTCCTTCAGCGAAAGGAATCTGCGGATCAAACCCGCCTTCAGGAAGAATTGCAGCACAAACTCCGGCAATTGGCGGGCACCCTCGCTCCCGGCGAGCCCTGCCCTTTGTGTGGCTCCACAGAACATGAGGCCGTAGTGCACAACCGCCTGGAAAGCGACCGGCTCGCCGACCTGCGCAGCGACCTGCAGCGAATTGAAAAGCATTTGGGTGAAATCAAGGAATTCAGGCCCCAGCTGGAGCGCCTTCGCGATGACGCCAAAACCCTCGGCCAGGAACTAAAGGAGGCCGACCAGGCCATTGCCCTCAAAAAAGAAAGCCTCGATCGCCACAAGGCTGCTTTCGTGTGGCCGGATTTTGAGCAGGAAGGAATGGCCAAAATCGAGGAAAGCCTGGCAACAGGGCAGAAAATGGATCAGGAAATTGCCCGGTACAAGCGGGAGCGCCAGACCAGCAGCGACCAGCTCCGGCAGGCCCAGACCCAGCTTGAGAAGTACCGGCCAGAGCTTGAAAGTCTTCAGGACCAGCTCAGCCAGGCTAAAGGATCCTTTCAGGCTGCTGTCCAAAACCTGAAGCTTCTGGATGCAGATGCCGAAATACAACGAGACGCCGGCAGCATTCAGCGCGAAATCAGTACGTTAAAAAGCGACTACGACAATATTGGCCTCCTTCATCAAACCCTGCAGCGGGAAGTAGAGGAAAGAAAAAGCAGACTGGCTTCTCTCAAAGGCGAGCTGAGCACCCTCCAGGGCCAGCGGAAAGACCAGGCTGCGGAGGGGGCCCGTTTGTCGAAAAAACTCGACCAATTGCTCGAATCCTCTGCTTTTGACACCCGGGAAGCCGTTCGGGACATCCTTTCCCTGGCCCTCGACCTGGAGGCCGAAAAAGATGAAATCCGGCGCTTCGAGCGCGAAGAAACCCAGGCCCTCACCACCTTGCAGGACCTCGAGGCACAGGTGCAGGGGCGCAACTTCGATCTGGCCGCCTTTTCTCAGCTGCAGGAAGAGATTGCGAGGCAGGAGGCCCGTTTGCAGTCGCTGCGCCAGCAAATCGGTGGAAAGCAGGAGTTTGGGCAACGCCTGGAAGCCGATCTGGCGGCTAAGCAGGCATTAGCCAACCAACTCAACACACTTGCCCGGCGAGCCGACAACCTCAAGCTCATGGACGGTTTGTTCAGGGGTAGCGGCTTTGTGAATTACATCTCCACCGTTTACCTCCAAAACCTCTGCGCTACCGCCAACGAGCGCTTCCGGCGGCTCACTGCCAATGCCCTCAGCCTCGAAATCGACGCAGAAAACAACTTCCTCGTGCGCGACAACCTCAACGGTGGCTACCTGCGCTCTGTGAAAACCCTCTCCGGCGGGCAAACCTTCCAGGCGGCGCTTTGCCTGGCCTTGTCACTCTCCGACCAGGTGCAGCGTCAGGCGGAGGCCCCGCAAAATTTCTTTTTTCTCGATGAAGGCTTTGGAACCCAGGACAAGCATTCGCTTCGCACCATTTTCCAAACCCTGAAATCCCTGCGGCAGGAGCGGCGAATTGTCGGGGTAATTTCTCACGTCGAGGAATTGCAGCAAGAGATCGACACGTATCTTCATATTGTGAACGACCCCGACCAGGGGAGCCTGGTGCACCGAAGCTGGGCGTGAGGGCTCGGAGTTTTGAGTTGGAGGTTGGGAGTTTTGAGTTGGAGGTTGGGGGTTTTGGGTTGGGAGCTAATGGTCCTCCCGTCCCGGCTCCCGGCTCTCGCTTTTCGGCTCCCTAACATGTAATTACAGGATCATTAACCCGTCATGGATCTATTCGGAGAATCAGGCAGCCAGGCAATGATGGGCGGGCACGTGGCCCCGCTGGCAGAGCGCATGCGGCCTCAATCCCTCGATGACATCATCGGGCAGGAGCATTTGCTGGAGCCCGGAAGCCCTTTCCGGCGGGCAGTGGAGGGAATGAGGCTGCCTTCCATGATTTTCTGGGGGCCGCCCGGCGTGGGCAAAACAACAATGGCCCAGATCCTGGCCAGGCAGGCCCAGCGCCCTTTCCGGCAATTGAGCGCTATTGCCGCCGGGGTAAAAGACATCCGCGATGTGCTTGCTTTTGCAGAAGGGAGGCCTGGCACTGTGCTGTTTATTGATGAAATTCACCGCTTTAACAAAGCACAACAGGATTCTTTGCTGGGCGCCGTGGAAAAAGGCCGCATTACCCTGATCGGTGCCACAACAGAGAACCCCTCTTTTGAGGTCAATGCTGCTTTGCTCAGCCGGGCGCAGGTCTATGTGCTGAAACCGCTCGACCAGGCCCAGACCCACCGCCTGCTGGAGCGGGCCATTGAAACGGATGCGGTGCTTCGCGAAAAAAACATTCGCCTCGAAGAAACAGAGGCCATTTTCAGGCTGGCAGGCGGAGATGCCCGGAAGTCGCTGGCCTTGCTGGATATTTTTATCAACAGCTTCGGGGACGAGGAAGAAATCGTGCTGACCGATGAGGCCCTGATGGCAGCGGCTCAGGAGCATGTGGCCCTCTACGACAAGAGCGGCGAGATGCATTACGACCTCGTCTCGGCCTTCATTAAATCGGTGCGGGGCGGCGATCCGAATGCGGCCGTGTATTATTTGGCGCGAATGCTGGATGGCGGCGAGGACATCAAGTTCATTGCCCGGCGAATGATCATTCTGGCAGCGGAAGACATCGGGAACGCCAACCCCAACGCGTTGCTCCTGGCCAATGCGGCTTTTCAGTCGATCAATGTGATTGGCATGCCCGAGGCGAGGATCATCCTTTCCCAGTGCGCCACCTATTTAGCGACCTCCGACAAGAGCAATGCTGCTTACGTGGCGATCAACGAGGCGATGGGGCTGGTGAAGCAAGCGCCGGCCTATCCCATTCCCCTTCATTTACGCAATGCCCCCACCCAGATGATGAAAAACATGGACTATGGGAAAGGATATAAGTACTCCCATGACTTTGCCGGGGAAAAAAACCACCAGGAGTTCATGCCAGAAGAGCTGGTTGGCAGGGCGTTTTACAGACCGAAGGAAGTAGGCAATGAGGTGAAAATCAAGCGCTTTCTGGAGACAAAATGGGGTAAAAAGTATGAATAAGCCGGGCAGGAGTTGAAGATTCGCACCAGAATAAGAATTGTTGAATGGAATAATTTTTAAGCAGGAACCGTTCGCGAAATCAAGCGTTTATTTCAAACGAAAATTCGAACCATAAACCAAATTAAATACCCGAATCTTGACATTGTTGATTGTTTATTTCATATTTAGTGATTAGACCAAATAAAAAACAATGAGGCCACGAAAAGTTTTGGAGCTAGTGTGTCTGCTCCAACCTGATGAAAAAAGGCGTTTCCTGGCATGGTTGCAGGTGGATTTGGACGGAAAACAAGCGTCAACCTGGCTGATGGCCAAGCACATGTTTGCCGGAGAGGCAGTTTCAACCATTTGGTACCTGATGTATCCCAGCAGGCAAATGCCGCGGGATCCTTATCGGGATTCGGGCTTTCGCAGAATTGAGTTTCAGTTAGGACAAAAAATTGAGGAATTTCTCGCATTAGAGGCGATCAGGAAAGATCCTTATCTGATGGAGTGGCAACTTCTATCCGAGCTCAATCGCCGCAATGCGCTCCGGCCTTTCACCAACCGACACAATCGTGCCATCAGGGAGCTGGAGGAGTCGCCTCAACTGGACAAAAGCTACTACGAGCACCTCTACCGACTCGACCGCGAACAGCGTCATCATCTCATCAAAACAGACAAGGGCAAAGATGCACACGACAACCTTCGCGACCTGAATCTCCACCTTGAGGTATGGTGGCTGCATGAAAAGCTCCGGGCCGCGCTCATGAACCTGCCTCTCCGCGGCAAAGTCGAATATCAGGGCGATTACCTCATTGACGAAATCATCGAACTGGTTGCCCATCCTCCCTTCAGCCAGTATCCGCTTCTCCGCATTTACCGCAACCTCTACCGGATGCTCCGGCACGACCTTCTGGAGCTCGCTGATGAAATCCAGACATGGCTCATGGAAGCACACCCCACCCTTAAGCCGGATGTTTCGCAGGATATTTTCAACATTCTCAACAACTACTACGTCGGGCAATACAACCGAACAGGCAAACTCGAACTTATGCAGGCCCTCTGGACTCTCTACCGATGGGCGATGAAGGTTGGCATCTTTCTTCAGGATGGCATTCTGCCCGTCGGGAGATACAGAAACTACCTGCTCATTGGCTTGCGCGTGGGCGCCAGGCAGGAGGTCTTTGCCGCATTGAACCAATTGAAAAACTTACTCCCCGAGGCTGAACGTGAAGAAGAGCACCGCTTTTCGCTGGGCACCTACTATACCGAAACCGGCGACCGCACCATGGCGGCCCGCATTCTTTCTACCAAATTTTCCAAGCCACACCACGAGATCAGTTCCCGCCTGCGCCTCCTCCGAATGCGTTACGAAGCTGGCGATGGAGAAGAACTCGATGCCGAGCTCAGGTCGCTCATGGACTACTGCCGCCGCCACGACGAAATCAAACCGGAGCTTCGACAGAATACCCAAAACGAGGTTAAGCTCTTTAAATCCCTCATCAAGGCCCATAAGCCCAAAGATTATGCCCGGCTCCTGGATCGCGTCGAGCGTCTTCAACCCTTGATTTCCAGAAAGTGGTTTCAGAGCCAGGTCTATCCCAATCTGCCAGTGCCAGATCAGGATGAGGGAAAAGAGTGAGCATGGAAAAGAGGCAGATCCAGATGGAAAATTCGGGAAATAGTCCGGTTTTCACGTCACCGATACCTTCCACACCCGCCTTGCAATGCCCGGTTTCGACAATCGCCTGGCCACAGGATGCAACATGCTGCCCGCCGCCCGGCAGGTCCTTTTCTGCAACGTTTCAGGATAACTACTCCGCATAGAAGGCCACTGGTCAGAGACGTTCCGTATTGGAAACCCGCCCCGGCCAGTCAGGCAACGAAACTTCATTAGCCCTGCCGCCTTATTTCACTACCAGCCGCGCAGTGCCTCGCTGCTTGCCAGAGCATAGTTCCACCACATACAGCCCGGGGCTCAGCAAGGAAATATCAACTGTGAGCAGGGTCGCAGATGCAGAAAACGAAACCACCTGCCGGAGCTTTCCATCCATGCTAAACACGCGGATCTGGCTATCCGGCCCAAAGTCGCCACTGATCTGAACCGCTTTGCTGGCCGGGTTGGGAATAAGGGTGAGCGGCAGAAATGCCGCTTCGTCTGTGAGATTGACCTTGGTGCTGCCGTCAATCAGGTAGGACCATGCGGTGAGCAACACGGGTTCATTGTTGGATACGGGAACAAAAGAAGACACAATGACTGCATCGTTAAAGGCAGAACCACCCAGGGCGGGAACGAGGCTGGTGCTGAGTATGTGCGAATTGCTGTAGGGATGAGCAGCAGCATCCACGTTCACCACAGCGCCGAAAGTATCAAACCCGAGGGCCGCCCAGGTGGACTGCTGCCGGGAAAAAGGCATGAGCTCGTCCTGGGTGTGCGCGAATCCATACCAGTCGGCTGCGGGTGTGGCCGAATTGTCGCCAAGCCAGCCCGGAATTGCGTTGGCATTGTTGTCCCAGTCGGCCCAGCTCATCAGGACCACGCGGGCGAGGGAATGAGATTTGGCGATTGTCGCGGCATAGCCGGCTCCCTCTTCGTGCCCCACCAGCCGGATTTTCTCCCAGAGAATGGTGCTGTCGCCACTCCAGAATTTATTCCAGCCATTTCCCGGAAACACTTTGTCAAGGTATTGAAGGCTTTCAATGAGCCGGTGTTCAATGCTGTTGATGCGATTGATGGCAACAACGGGGGATACATCGTTTCCAGTGATGTTTTCGGTGCGGGCATCCACGAAGCAGTTGCTGAGAGGGCTGCTGCCGCAAGGCCCCTGAACCTCCAGCGCTGCGTCATCCACATACTTTAGCGCAAGGCCGTGGTAGCCAAGTTTACCTGCCTGGATGATGAACTGGTCGTAGAAAGTGGGTTGATAGCCCTTTCCCGGGAGCAGAAGGACCAGTTCATCCCGGTGGTACCCATCTTCGCGGTGGGCGTAGCAGGGGCCTTTGTAGTCGGTGATCCGCGGATCAGCCAGGTTGAGGGCAAAACTGTAGGTGTCCTGAGCCGTGGTTGTGAGAGAAAGGCTGATCAGGAGGGTCAGCAATGAGGCGGTAAGCGTTTTCATAAGCAATGTTAGGTTGAAGAAAGGGCTGTTTTTCAGCGGTGAAATTACAGAGCTTTTCCAGGCAGAACCAGAAAACTGAAGCAATGATCCTGTTTTTGACAAGAAGGCAGTATTAATACCCTGTTTGTTAGCCTGATAGAAATAGTACTCAATCGAAAAACAACCGCCCTGCCGGAACTAAGGAGCCTGCCCGTGATGAAAAATTCGGGAAATAGTCCTAAAATCACTTCACCGATACATTCCACACCCAACCTGCTATGCTCTATTTCGACCATCATCTGGCGGCGAGGCGCAACATGCTGCTGGCCACAGCTCCCCTTAGTCTTGATCAGCTAAACCTCATTCCAACAGGGTTCAACAATTCCGTCGCCTGGAACATGGGCCATGTGCTTGCCACTCAGCAGGTGCTCCTCTACGGCCTTTCGGGCCTGCCAACCCGGGTGGAAGGCCATTGGGTGGAACGGTTCCGAAAAGGAACCCGCCCCGACCAGCCAGTTAGTCCTCAAGAACTCGACCAGCTCATTGACCTGCTTGACCAAAGTGTAGCCTGGGCGAAGGAAGATTTTGAACGCGGGGTTTTCACCGAATTTCGCCCCTACACCACCAGCTTTGGCGTGCAGCTTACCAACATTGACGAAGCCGTTGCCTACAACAATTTGCACGAAGGCCTCCACCTAGGCTATGTCATGGCGATGAAACGGGCACTCCCATGAGCAGCACCACCGGGTTGAAAAAGGCCATGGGATCCCGGGACCTTTTTCTGTTTTACATCACCCTGGTAGCTTCTATCCGGTCCAGCACCATGGCCACCCAAATGGGAGCCAGCATTCTGGTACTGTGGGTGCTGAGTTATGTTTTCTACATGGCCCCGCTCGGTGCCGCCGTCTCGGAACTCACAGACCGCTATCCCGAAGAAGGCGGCATTTATGTCTGGACCAAAAAGGCCTTTGGCGATTTCCATGGTTTCATGAGCGCCTGGTTCTACTGGACTTCCAACCTCGTGTATTTTCCTGCTGCCCTGCTTTTCGTTGCCAGCAACATGGCCCTGATCTTCCCTGGCCTGCAGGGGCTTGCAGATAGTGCCTGGTTTTTAGCAGGGCTATCCATCGCCATGCTTTTGGTGGTAAGCGTGCTGAACATTGTGGGCATGGACATCGCCAAATTGTTTCACAACGTCGGGGCATATGGTGGTTTCTGGGTGCCTGCAGCTGTGATCATCCTGCTCGGCGTAGCCTCCTGGTGGGTTTTTGGCTCCGCCACCGATTTTTCTGCCGGCTCTCTGCTGCCCACTATCTCCAACTGGGAGGAAATGGCGTTGCTTTCAGTCATGATGTATTCCTATGCGGGATTTGAGGCCCCTTCTCTGATGAGCGACGAGATCGACAATCCGAAGCGAAACATTCCCAGGGCCCTCTTCCGGTCGTCGTCCACCATGACCTTCACCTACCTGCTCATTTCCCTCAGCATTCTGGCCATCATTCCTGCTGCGGAACTAACGGGCCTGCAAGGCGTGGCAGACAGCATTTCGGTGGCGGGAACAAGGCTGCTTGGCGAATTTTGGGGAAAGGTCACTGCCGTCGTCATTTTGATCGGACTGGTGTTTTCCGGCGTGGGTGGCGTTTCCTCGTGGCTGGCGGCCTCCTCCCGCCTGCCGTTTGTAATCGGCATAGACTCGTACCTGCCCCCTGCTTTCGCAAAGCTTCACCCACGTTTTCACACGCCTTATGTTGCTTTAATTGTCATTACCCTTCTCACGATTGGGTTTATTATCCTGGGTAGCCTTGGTAAAAAAGCAGAGCAAGCCTATACGATCTTCGTGAGCCTGGAAATGACAGTCTTTTTCATTCCCTATTTTTACCTTTTCGCCAGCCTCATTCGCCTCAAAAGGCAGGTGGGAGAGTCGCCAGGCTTTCGCATCCCCGGCGGAACCGTTGGCGTAGTGCTTGTGGGCGCCCTTGGCTTGCTGATGGTTGGGCTCGTCTTTTTTCTGGCTTTTATGCCTGGTGATGAGGTAGAAAACAAAACCTATTTCTTTACCTCTGTTCTCGGAGTTTTTGCAGCAAATGCCTTGTTGGGCATGGGCTTGTTCTGGGCAGGGAAAAGGAAAAAAGATAAAATTTCCAACTAGCCTGCAAGGATTGACAGTCAACCAATTCTAATCTTTCTCTGCGACCAGAGAGCGCATCTTCCGTGCTTTTCCGTATATTGAAGACACTGTTCGAAAAGGAGTATGAAGAACGCATTATTGGAGCCCATCCTGGCTTCGCCCAATTTCCCTGCCCTGCTGGATGCCCTTCAATCCGAATGGGAAAATGAGCAAAAGCGGCGTCATGAATTTTGGGCAGGGGTAGATGAAAACAAAAAAGCAGAGTTTGTGCTCGGAGAAGTGATTTATCATTCTCCGGTGTATGGCCGCCATTGGATGACCTCCTCCAACCTTTGCGAATCCCTTCTTCCTTTTGTCAGGAAAAACAAACTCGGCAGGGTCGGCTTCGAAAAGGTCATGATCCGCCTCACCCGCAACGACTACGAGCCGGATGTTTGCTTCTGGACCAGCGAAAAAGCCCGCTCCTTTCGAAACATGCAATCGGCCTTCCCCGCACCTGATATGATCGTGGAGATTGTATCTTCCTCCACGGAGCACCGCGACAGGGGCATCAAATTCCTTGACTATCAGCAGCATGGTGTGCAGGAATACTGGATCGTGGATCCCGAGCGCGAAACAGTGGAGCAATACCTCCTCGAGGGAGGCAGCTACCGCCTGGCAGTCAAGATTCACGAAGGCAGCATTCGCTCCCAGGTGATTCAGGGGTTTGAGATTGGGCTTGCAGACCTGTTTTCCTGGGAATCAGAGGATTAATCTTAGCTCAGCATTCCTTCCACGGATTTCACGGCAGCTTCCAGCCCGGCAGGATTTTTTCCGCCCGCAGTGGCATAGAAAGGTTGCCCGCCGCCGCCACCCTGAATGTGCTTCGCCAGTTCGCGGATCATCTGCCCGGCGTTGAAGCGGTTTGTGGCTGCAAGGTCATCGGAGAAAATCAGGCTCAGCATGGCCTTGTCGGCAATGGTAGCCCCAAGGAGAATCACTGCATTCGAAGCCGACTGCTTCAGCTCAAAGCTCAGTTGCTTGAGGTCATCGGCAGAGCTGAGATCTACCACGGCCCTGACCAGGGTAACGTCGCCAATTTGCTCAGCATTCTCCAGCAGGGAGGTTCTCAGGCGGGCTACTTTTTCGCCAACGAGCCTGGCCAATTCTTTTTCAAGTTCCCGCATTCTGGCAGCGAGATCTTCCACAGCCTTTACTGGCTCCCTGGTCGATTTGAGGGTTTCTGCAATGGTGTCGAGCTGAGCAGCGCGCTGCCTGAAGTCGGCAATTGCCGCAGAACCGGTGAGGGCTTCAACCCTCCGGATTCCCGCTGCCACTGAACCTTCGGAGGAGAAAGTAAACAGGCGAATTTTGGCAGTGTTGGAAACGTGGGTGCCACCGCACAATTCTACGCTGAAGGCTGGATCGAACACGATGGTCCGCACGACCTCCCCGTATTTTTCGCCAAACAGGGCCATGGCTCCCATGGCTTTGGCCTCGGCAATAGGAATGCCGCGGTATTCAGTTAGCGAAACATCAGCAGCAATCTTTTCATTCACGATTTCTTCCACCTTCGCCAATTCTTCGGAGGAGACTTTGGCGAAATGCGAGAAGTCGAACCGCAGAAGCTGATCGGAAACGAGCGAGCCGCGCTGCTCAACGTGAGTGCCGAGCACCTGGCGCAGTGCCGCGTGCATGAGGTGAGTGGCGCTGTGGTTGGCCGAGATATCAGCGCGGCGGGTGCCGTTGACCTGGGCGAGCCAGCTTCCGGAGGCATCTTCGGGCAGGCGATCAACAAGGTGGATGATCAGCTCATTTTCGCGCTGGGTGTCCAGCACCTGCAGCACAACTTCCCCCTGGGTAAGGGTTCCTGTGTCGCCGATCTGGCCGCCGGATTCTGCATAAAAAGGCGTTTCGGCCAGCACCACCTGATAGACTTCCTTTTGCTGGGATTTCACCGTGCGAAACTGGAGGATTTCCGTTTCGAGCCGGAGGAGGTCATACCCCCTGAAAAGGGGCAGGTCTTTGGTGGGTTTCACCACCACCCAGTCGCCTGCCGCCACCTGAGTCGCCTGGCGGGAGCGGGTTTTCTGGGCTTGTAATTCGGCTTCAAAACCTTCCATGTCCACTTCCAGGCTGCGCTCACGGGCCATGAGCTGGGTGAGGTCGACGGGAAAACCGAAGGTATCGTAGAGTTTGAAGGCGAACGGGCCTTCGATGCGATGGAGGCCCGGATGCTCGGAAAGGTACTCCTCAAACATACGGGTACCGCTGTCGAGCTTGCGAAGGAAACCTTTTTCTTCTTCTTCGATGATGCGGGCGACGAATGTTTGCTGGGCCTTTACCTCTGGAAACACACCATCATATTCAACAGCGAGGAGGGCAACCAGCTCAAATAAGAAGGGCTCCTGGATTCCGAGAGCCGAGTAGGCATAGCGGGACGCGCGGCGAAGAATGCGGCGAATGACGTAACCTGCGCCGGTGTTGGAAGGAATCTGACCATCGGCAATGGTGAAAACAATGGCCCTGATATGGTCCATCACAACGCGCATGGCCACTTGCTGCGCTTGGGTGGCGGATTCGTATTGAATGCCTGTTTTGACCTCCAGGAATTGACGCAGGCGCAGAAATAGGTCGATGTCGTAGGTAGATTGCTTCCCTTGCAGAGCCATGGCGAGGCGTTCGAAGCCCATGCCTGTATCCACGTGTTTGCTGGGAAGCTCGTAGAGTTTGGTGTCGGTGCGGCGCTCGTACTGGATAAAGACGAGGTTCCAGATTTCGACCACTTGCGGGTGGTCACGGTTCACGAGCTGTTCGCCGGGGAGAGCCTGGCGCTCCTGGTCTGGGCGCAGGTCCACATGGATTTCAGAGCAAGGGCCAGCGGGGCCTGTGTCGCCCATTTCCCAGAAATTATCTTTCTTTCCTGAGCGGATGATTCGGTTTGCGGGAAGAAATTGCTTCCACAGATTTTCCGCTTCCAGATCAGGTCCAAGTCCGTCGGTGTTATCGCCTGCAAAAACAGTTGCATAAAGCCGATCTTCTGGAAGGCCGTATTCTTTCGTGAGAAGTTCCCATGCCCAGGAAATAGAATCCTCCTTGTAGTAGTCTCCAAAGGACCAATTTCCAAGCATTTCAAACATGGTGTGGTGGTAGGTATCATGCCCTACTTCCTCCAGGTCGTTGTGCTTTCCAGAAACCCTGAGACATTTCTGCGTATCCGCAATTCTGGGGCTGGAAGGGGCTTTCAGGCCCAGAAAACTGTCTTTAAACTGGTTCATCCCCGCATTGGTGAACATGAGCGTGGGATCATTCTGCACGACTATCGGCGCAGAGGGCACGATTTGGTGCAGTTTTTGGGAGAAGAAATCCAGGAAGGTTTTGCGAATGTCTCGGGAAGATTTCATTTGATTCTTCAGCCTTTTTTAAGAGGTTGGAGGAAAGGAAGTTGTATTTGTTTTCTTTCCTGAAATTTTTGTTACATTTGTCAGCAAAACTAGCCAGGAAAACAACACGCTCAACAACGACCTCGTTTTTTCTCCAACCCTTGCACACGTTCGAAATTCCCGAGGATTTGCTTCACTAATCCCCTGTCGGTATGGCAAAACGGTTACGGTATTATTACGACGAAGAAAGCTGCACCTTTCAGGAAGAAAAAATTACACCGAAGTCCGCATTGAAGACTGTCCTGTCTCATGTGTCTGTCTCCGGTCTCCTTGCCTGTGTTGGCATGGCTGTTTACTTCTTCCTTTACGACGACCCTAAGTCGTCCTACCTGAAAACTCAAAACCTGGAACTGGAGTCCAAGATTTCCTCTCTCAACGACGAAATGCTTGCTCTGGAACAAAAGATCGATCAGCTTCACCTCGAAGACAATCGGTTTTATCGCTCTCTCATGAATGCCGAGCCCATCGATGATGGCAACTGGAACGGCGGTGTAGGGGGTGCTGTTTCTGAGCCCGGAGAGCCCGAAGTGCTCACCGAAGCCGAGCAGCGCATGGAGCGTCTCTCCAACAAGGTCGAAATTCAGAACCAAAGCTACGCTTACCTTTTCGACCGAATTAACCAGAACAAAGATTACCTCCGCCACCTCCCCGCTGTAAAACCTGTTTCAGGTGAAGTAATTTCTGGTTTCGGTATGAGGATGCACCCCATCAAAGCCATTCGCAAAATGCACACCGGCATCGACTTCACTGCCAACCACAATACCCCGGTTCATGCTGCTGGTGACGGGATTGTGCGCCTGGCCGGTCAAAGCAGAGGCGGGTACGGTGTTCAGGTCGAAGTGGACCATGGTGGATACGGATACATCACCAAATATGCTCACCTGGCCAGCACCGTGGTGCAACAGGGCGAGCACGTCAAGCGCGGCCAGATCATTGGTTATTCTGGTAGCACGGGTCTCTCCAAAGGACCACACCTTCACTATGAGGTGATCAAAGACGGTCAGAAAATTGACCCTATCGACTACTTCTACGGAGACCAAACCCCTGAAGAGTACGTCAAGCTCCGGGAAGCCGCCAAGATGGACAACGAGTCAATGGACTGATGTCCTCCTGATTGTGGAAGCGGAAGACATAAAAAAACAATACTATACAATCGGAGAAGTGGCCAGAGAATTGGATCTGACCACTTCTCTGATTCGTTTTTGGGAAACCGAATTCCGGGAAATTGCCCCCCGGAAAAATCGCAAAGGCAACCGCGTGTATACCCCCAAAGACATTGATACCCTGCGCAAAATCCGCTACCTGCTTAAGGAGCAAAAATACACCATTAAAGGGGCGAAAGATCGCATGCGAACCGACCAGGAAAGCATCGAAGAGGAAATCCTCACCAAAGAAACCCTGCAAAAGTTGAAATCCTTTTTGTTGGAATTGCGGGAAACTTTGTAAGTTTGTGCCCTCACTGAATAAATGAGCTCGGGATGTAGCTCAGCCCGGTTAGAGTACTCGTCTGGGGGGCGAGGGGCCGGCAGTTCGAATCTGCCCATCCCGACGTTTCAATGGCCGCCTTTTCAGGCGGCCATTTTTTTTCCGGATTTTTACGCCCGCTCCAGCACCACTGCGTAGCCTTGGCCTACACCCACGCACATGGTAACCAGCGCATAGCGAAGCTGCTTCTCCTGGAGTTCAAGAGCTGCAGTATGCAATATCCTCGTTCCTGACATTCCCAGTGGGTGCCCAAGGGCAATCGCTCCTCCATTTGGGTTAAGGCGCGGATCCTCTGGCTCCAGGCCCCATGCGTGCAGACAAGCCAATACCTGTGCAGCAAAAGCTTCATTCAATTCAATGATGTCCATATCATCCAGCCGAAGCCCGGCCTGCTTCAGCGCCAGCTCTGATGCCGGCACCGGCCCCATGCCCATGTATTTCGGCTCCACCCCGGCCACTCCGGCTGCAACGATGCGCGCCAAAGGCCGCAGGCGATGCGCACGGATGGCTTCTTCGGAAGCAACTATCGACATTATGGCGCCATCATTGAGGCCGGAAGCATTCCCTGCTGTTACCGTTCCCCCATGTTCTGGACTCCGAAAGGCAGGGCGAAGCCGGGAAAGACCCTCCAGGGTCGTGCCTGGCTTGATGAACTCATCCTGATCCACCACCAGGTCTTCGCCTTTTTTCTGGGCAATCCGAACGGGTACTATTTCTGCCGCCAGGCGGCCACGAGCCTGAGCATCAGCAGCTTTCCTCTGCGATTGATAAGCAAAGGCATCCTGAGCTTCGCGTGAAATGGAGAAACGCCGGGCGAGGTTCTCGGCTGTTTCGCCCATCGATTCGGTGCCATACAACGATTTCATCCGCGGGTTGATAAAACGCCAGCCAAAACTGCTGTCATGCATTTCAGCATCGCGCCCGAATGGTTGTGAAGCTTTTGAAATGACCCATGGACCGCGGGTCATGTGCTCCACCCCGCCCGCAAAAAACAGGTTGCCGTCCCCGGCGAGAATGGCGCGCCGCGCTTGATTCACTGCGGCCATCCCCGACGAGCAAAGCCGGTTGACAGTCTCTCCCGGCACCGACCAGGGCAGCCCCGCCAGCAAGCTGCACATCCTGGCTACGTTTCGGTTGTCTTCTCCCGCCTGATTGGCACACCCCATGATCAGATCGTCGATGGCATCAGGAGGCAGGTCTGGATGACGTTGCAACAGGGCCTGGATGGGAAGGGCTCCGAGGTCGTCGGCACGAACAGCAGCCAGACTGCCGGCAAAATTGCCGATCGGAGTGCGGACCGCATCAATCAGGTAGGCAGTAGTGGGCATAGGCTAGGGTGTGGAATGGTGAAATACAACTGAAAACAAGCCGTAAGCTTGAAAATACTGGTTGCGAATAGAGGGCAAAATACAGCAGAACTTTGGGCTTCCAATGGAGCCGGGTGGGTTAGTCAGATCCTTCTCATGAAAAATGATAAACAAGACAGATACAAAACACTGGCCCCGAAAATGGAGGAGGGAGGCCTTGGCTCAAAACCGAAGTAAAAATCCTACGTCTTCCCGGTATTCATTCGCCACGTTTAACATAGGAAAACCCACATCTCAAAACTTTCTGTCCTTGGACCCTGTTATTACCCCGTTCCCTTTCACCAAGCTCGGCAGCGTTATGCGCAAGTATCAGTCTCGCAATTTCAAAAAGGAATACAACCTTGGTCAGTACGCCCAGTTGTATCGCAACAGTATTTTCTCTTTGTTGAAGGAAAGCCGTCGTGGCCATGAGATGGAACCGTTTTCGCTCGACTTTGGGCCAGTGGTATTTCATGTGGCCCGGCACTTTGGTTTTTGCAAAGGAGTGGAAAATGCCATTGAGGTGGCCTATGAAACCCTGGCCCAGCATCCCGATCGCAGCGTGTTCATGATCAGCGAGCTCATTCATAATTCCTTCGTGAATGATGACCTGACGGCTCGCGGTCTGCGCTTTCTCAAAACCGCTCAAGGTGAGCAGTTGGTGCCATGGGAAGAAGTAGGTCCCAATGACATTGTCATCACACCTGCATTTGGCGCCACCCGTGAAGACAAGGCTAAGCTGGAAGAGCGTGGCGTAGAACTGGCCCCCTGGAATGCAACCTGCCGGTTCGTTGAAAATGTATGGTTCCGTGCCAGAGAGCTTGGTGAACAGGGGTATACCATCATTGTTCACGGAAAATTTCGCCACGAGGAAACCCTAGCCACCCTTTCCCATAGCCGGGTCTATGCACCCACTTTGGTAGTCAAAGACATGGCAGAGGCTGCTATCCTGGCCGATGTGATGCGCGGAACAGAGACCATGGAGCGCTTCCAGGCGGTGTTTGGGATGAAGGTTTCGCCAGGGTTCAACCCCGAAAAAGACCTCCGGCGCGTGGCGGTGGTGAACCAAACCACGATGCTGGCTTCCGAAACTGCAGACATCGCCGACTTTTTCCGGACAATCATGATTGAGCGGTTTGGTGAAGCTGAGGTGGATAATCATATTGCCAACACCCGCGACACCCTTTGCTATGCCACTAAAAACAACCAGCACGCAACGTTAGAACTTCTGGAGCAGCCAGCCGACATTGCCATTGTGATCGGGGGCCGCAACAGCTCCAACACTTCTCACCTGGTGGAATTATGCGAGGCAAAGCTGCCAACCTATTTCATTGCCTCTGAACGGGATATCCTATCTGCGCGGGAAATTCTTCATTACGACTTTCATACCCAAACCGAGCGCCTGGTGGCCGATTATTTACCTGGCCGCCAGCCAGCGCATATTCTCATCACATCCGGAGCCTCCTGCCCGGATGCAATCGTAGAGCGCGTCTTGCTGAAATTGACCCGGTACTTTGACCAGACCCGCGACCTGGAGGCCGTTCTCACACCCTGGCGTGAACAGGAAAAAGAAAGCAGGGTACAGATATCCTGATTCCCTTTGAGCAAGTGGGGACCTGATGAAGAAAAATGAAACAGAAAAAGCGCGCCGGTTCAAATGGCGCGCTTTCCTTTTGGTGTGAGAGCGGTTCCTTGGGGGAACTACGGCAAGGGGAATCAGAGCGAATCGAATCAGGAAGCAGAAGCAACTTCTACTTGAGAGATTCTCTCCAGCCCCTCCAGGAATGCAGAAAACTGCTCACGATCAATGACTTCGCGCATGCGGGAAGACAGCTCGCGGAGCAGTTCGGCATAGTCGGTGAGCAATTTCTTGCCCTTCGACGTAATGTGCACAAAGATCGATCGACGGTCATTTTTCGAGTTGACCCGTTTAACAAGCTTGTTCGTTTCCAACCTGTCAATGATATTGGTCAGGTTGCTAAGCTTGACGTGAACGGATTGCCCGATGTCCTTCATTTTTTGGTCTCCATCAAGGAGAAGCAGGCGAAGGATATCGATCTCGACATTGGACACGTTGAAGCGCTTTTGCACAATCTCCTGATGCCGGCTAAACAGGCTACTCAACTGGTAGAGGCCATTTTCAAGCCGCTCCAGTTCATCCACCTGGGCATCATGGTTTTCCAGCATAGCTAGTGGGAATTAGTGTGGACTGAACAACGCAACGCAAAATATACATCTTTCAGGAATTCACCTGTGGTAAATCTTCTTTTTCCTAAAGAAAAAATCCAGGCCATCCTGGCCTGCACTTTGTTACTCCGTCCTTGCCGGAGTCAAGTATTAACTTTAGGATATATTCCCTGAAAGAGAACTATTTCCAAGTTAAACACTTATCCTTTAAAAAAGCAACCCGTCCCCGATGTTTTTGGGTGAAATTTTTTCTAATAAATAATCCTCGCCTTGAATATTTCCTGAAGTTTACGAATAGCGGGATTCTCCTCCACCATCACCTGGAGCTTCTGCTCCTCAGTGTAGGGCACATTCGACTTGCTTTCAGACAGGCTTGCATCCACGGAAAGCTCCAGAAACAGCTCAGCCACGCCCAGCCTGCCGCGCATTGCTGGTAATAAAAAACCCCTTTCCCGTTCTACAAAGCCCAAAAGCACCTCATTGGCAACAGCCAACCTCCAGCGGTTGTGGTAAAGCTCATTCCTGCCTTCCCGGATCGCAGATGCCAGGTTCATCTTATGCCCGTCTTGCAACACTTTTACCACCTCGGCCAGCTCCCGTTGGAATGTCTCCTCCGGAACCTGGATTGCCGGATTCAACCCATACTCCACCGCCACTTCTTCCTCCACTGGCTCGGGCTCGGAGGCCTTTCGCTCCTCCACGATCTGCTCGAAGGCAGATAAGGTATCACCAATCTTTAACGACGAACTCTTCCATTTTTTCCTGCGAAGGCCTTCTGGTTCCTCTCCCGGGTCGGCCTCCAGGGAAGCAACAACAGCATCTGCTGCAGGTTTTGGCTTATCCGGATCTGTCAAAGGCTTGACAGCCGCAGCTATTTTCTCATTGAGCGCAGTGGGATCAGACTCAGTTATCCCTTTTTTTTTTCGCCTGCTGCCACCCTCGTAATGTCGATCGCCTGCTGCAGATGGGCCAGTTTCAGGAGCATCAATTCCACAAACAACCGGGGGTGGCTGGCATTGCGGAGCTGCTGCTCAGTGTCGCTGCAAACCTGAAAAGCATTCAGCAAAAAGGAGGGCGACATCTCCTGGCACTGGCGATTGTATTGCTGGCGGACTACATCGGAGGTTTCAAGCAACTGCAGGGTCTGAGGGTCTCTCGATACAAGCAAATTTCGCAAATGCTCCGTGAGGCCAATGGAAAAGTCTTTTGCCTCGAAGCCCTTCGCGATGACCTCGTCCAGGAGCAGCAGCAGCTGGCTGTGGTCTTCGGCCTTCATCAGGTCAATCGCCCGGAAATAATACTCATAATCGAGGATGTTGAGGTTTTCGAGCACCTTCTGGAAGGTAACGTTCGCCCCGGTATAGCTCACGATCTGGTCGTAAAGGCTAAGGGCATCCCGGAGGGCGCCGTCAGCTTTGAGGGCAATCTGCTGAAGGGCAGCGTATTCATAAGTTACCTCCTCCTCCTTCGCAATGTATTCGAGGTGAGAGGCAATATCATCCACCTTGATACGGCGAAAATCGAATTTCTGAACTCGGGAGAGAATGGTGGGGAGAATTTTATGCTTTTCAGTGGTAGCGAGAATAAACAGCACGTGGGCTGGCGGCTCTTCGAGGGTTTTAAGAAAGGCGTTGAAGGCTTGGGTGGTGAGCATGTGCACCTCATCAATGATGTACACACTGCGCTTGCCATTGGCGGGCACGTAGCGGGTTTGCTCCACGATGTTGCGGATGTCTTCCACACTGTTGTTGGAGGCTGCATCCAGCTCGTGAATGTTGAAGCTTTTGCCTTCGTTGTAGGACCTGCAGGAGTCACACTGGTTGCAGGGCTCGCCGTCGTTCTGGAGTGCCTCGCAGTTAATGGCCTTGGCCAGGATGCGGGCGCAGGTCGTTTTTCCCACGCCTCTCGGCCCCGAAAACAGGTAGGCATGCGCCAGCTGCTCCAGCAAAATGGCGCTTTTCAGGGTGTTGGTTACATGGGCCTGGCCAACCACCGAAGCAAAAGTACCGGGCCGGTACTTGCGGGCCGAAACGATGTAGTGGGTCATGCCATAAAGGTAAGAAAAGTTGGTAGAGGTTGGATGGGGTTTCCCATCTTGCTCTGACCTGTTCCGTTGAGTTTGTTTATTGCGTGGAGTGTCAGACTATTTCATTCAATCGCTACCTTCGCCTTTCTCACATCGCTCGTTCATGCCGTCTTTTTCTGAACTTTTGAAGGGGCTGTCAGCCGACTGGCAAGCCTCCCTCCAACGCCTCCAGCTCCGCTACAACCGTCTGTCCTGGGCGCGGGCCCTGGTGTTTCTGCTGGGTGCAGCCTTCACCTGGTGGGTATTTCGCTGGGATCCGCTCACGGGTATCCTGGCCGGGGCCGGGGTGCTGATCGGCTTTTTGTACCTGCTGAAGGTCCACACAGAGGTGGCGGAGGCCCGCGATCTGCTTCAGCACAAGCTCCGCCTGCTGGAGGAGGAAGAACGCATCGCCGCCTGGCAGTGGCTCGACCGCGACCCTGGCCAGGCCTGGATGGATCCGCATCACGCCTTTTCCTACGACCTTGATTTGTTTGGGCGGGGTTCTCTCTACCAGTACCTCCACCGGCACGGAACTGCAATTGGCGGAGAGCGTCTTGCCCAATGGCTTCAATCTCCTTTGCCGGACGCCGGGCAAATCCTGGAGCAGCAAGCTGCGGTTCAGGAATTGGCCCCGGAGATAGCCTGGCAGCTCCATTTTCAGGCCCTGGGGCAGCAGAGCGGGCTTGGGCCCCAGCGGCCCGACTCCCTGCTGGCATGGATGAAAGAGCCTTTGTTTTACCTCCCCAAAACCGCATATCGCTGGGCCTTATGGCTCATGCCCGGGGCGTTTCTGCTGGCTGTGTCGCTCTGGGCGCTCGGCT
The DNA here is from genome assembly GCA_041741415.1 of Bacteroidia bacterium. GTDB lineage: Bacteria > Bacteroidota > Bacteroidia > J057 > J057 > JANQTF01. Next base: position 65,138 of record JBGSKC010000035.1, read on the forward strand.
CGTTTGCTGGAGGACCAGCCATTCCGGGATGGCTGCCGGTGACGCTGTTTCTTCTCAACCTCGCCTTTACTGGAAAAGAAATGGGCCGAATCAGCCGGCAGCAGCAAGCCTTTGCCCGGCAAGCGAAACTCCTGCAAACCTATGCAGCCCTGCTGAAGCTCATCGAATCCTCTGGCTTTCAGGCGAGCTGGTTTCAGCAACGCAAGCAGCAGCTCAGCAGCCAGGAAACGAGTGCGAGTGAGGCCATCGCAAGGTTGGGAGAACTGCTTTACCGTCTTGATCAGCGGCTTAATATCGCAGCGGCTTTGCTGCTCAACGGCGCATGGCTCTGGGATATCCGGTACATGCGGCGGCTGGAAGCCTGGAAGGAGCGCTATCAGGAACATTTGCCCCTGTGGCTGGAAGTGCTCGCCGATGTTGACGCGCTGAACGGACTGGCGAGAACCACAGCAGCACGGCCCGACCTGCACTTTCCTGAGGTCGTATCAGGCGAATTTAACTTCCTGGCCAGCCAGCTCGGTCACCTTCTGATTGAACCCGGTATCCGCGTTGACAATAACGTTGAATGGCGCAAACCCGGTGAATTCCTTGTTGTCACCGGTGCCAACATGGCTGGCAAGTCCACCTTCCTGCGGGCTGTGGGTACCAACCTCCTGCTTGCACACATCGGTGCCCCGGTTTGTGCAGCAAAGCTCCGGCTTTCCCCTGTTCGCCTCATGACCAGCATTCGCGCCACCGACTCCCTCACCGATCATGAATCATTTTTTTATGCAGAGCTAAAGCGGTTAAAAATGATCATGGATGAATTGAGGGCTTCTCCGCCGGTGTTCGTGATTGTGGACGAAATGCTCAGGGGAACGAACTCCCGAGACAAACAGGAAGGATCCCGGGGCTTCATCGAGCAACTGATCGAAGCTGGCGGTGTGGGCATGGTGGCAACCCACGACCTGAGCCTCGGGCAATTAGCCGAGGCCTACCCCGGCCAGGTGAGAAACAAACGATTTGAGGTGGACATCCGGGGCGATCAGCTTCGTTTCGATTATCTGCTGCTGGATGGGATTTCCCAAAAGCTCAACGCCACTTTCCTGATGCAGCAGATGGGCATCATGAAGCGGGCCGAATAAAAAAGGAATCCAGGCTTCAGACCTGGATTCCCATATTCAAAACGGATGTACACAAAGGGTTAATGAAGCAAAAAGGACTGGCCAACAAGGCTGGTTTCCCCAACAGACTGCAGGTGGTACCAGCCGGCGGGTTGGCCTTCCAAAGAAATGCGCAGCTTTTGGCCAGCACGGGGAGTAGCTTCCTGCAAAAGCAGTTCTCTTCCGGTAATGTCAATCACGCGAAGGAGCGTTGGCTCGGCATCGGTCTGCCAGCGAAGTTCCACGGCACGCTCCTCTTCCAGCACCTCCATCACGAATGGCCTGGGGTTGGCATGGGTCACCTCCAGCAATGGAGAATAGGCCACGGTTCCGTCGATGTCCACCATGTTCAGGCGATAGACGTTCCTTTGCTCCAGCGGCTGCTGGTCCACCCACAGGTATTCGCCAGCGCCTTCACCAAGGACTTTGCCCAGAAGCTCAAAAGAGCCAAAATCGTTTTTGCGGGTCACTTCGTAGTGAGAGAAGGCCTCTTCAGAAGCAGATTCCCAGCGAAGCTGAACGGCATTATCCATCCATGCACCATCGAAAGAAAGGAGTTCGACAGGGAAAGCAGAGAGGGCGAAGTCGAGCGAAAACGACTCCCCGACAGCATCACCAGCTTGGGTGGGGTCCTTGCTTGTCATGGCCAGGCCTGCCCAAATGGTATCACCCAGGGCAATGGTTTGGGGGTTGGAACCTCCGTTCACCTTCGTGTAGGATACGCCATCGACAGATTGCCAGGCGGTGACAATATTTCCAACCCGCTCCAGTTTGAGCCAGCGTGGAGTGCCAATGCCGTTGGTTTTGGTCTGGCCGGTGTTGGCTCCCGTAGCTGTTCTGTATTGAAATCCAACACCATCCGCCGGAGAGACCCACAAAAAGCCGTTTACCGAGTTTTCGCCGAGGTTGCTGCGCATCATGACACCAACTTTCGTTCCATTGCTCACGAGATCAATGTCAGTGACCCGAACGATAATTTCGCCATCTCCCACTACCCGGGTGCCGAAAAAGTGGCCTTCGTCCTTGCTGCTCCAGATATCGTTTCCGGCTGCATTGAGGTAGTAAATATCATCTGACACACAAGCCGAACCAGTGATGAGCGGACTGCCAAGTGAAGTACTGACCCAGTTATCCGGTGTCACGCAGGGGGTTACAGCCTGGCAAATGAGCAAAATGGAATCAGGAGAAGAAACGCCGGTATGGGTTACCACCAGCCAGGTACTATCCGGACCAGTTACCAATGGCGTGTAAAGCACTTCAACCGATGTGGTGGCACCTGCGGTCACACTTGTTGGTAAGGTTCCTGTAAGCTGAAAAACGCTGGTGTTACTCAGGGCGATGCTGCTCAGGGAAAGGTTGAGGCTTCCAGGGGCGTGGAGGCTTACAAAGCGGCTGGCACTGCTGCCAATTTCAACGCCTTCGCAGGCGTCGGTAGAGGCAAGCTCCAGCACCCCGTCGGCCTCAGGGCCTACCCTCAGCACAACCACAAAGGAATCGGCTGTGTAGCTGATGGTGCTTGCCGGAGCCAGCACGTCGGGGCCGCTTCCAGTGATTTTTACTTTAGCAACATATTCTCCTTCAGGAAGCCCGGTTCCATCTACCGAAAAATCGAGGAAACGACCATTGGAGGTCACGATCCCGGTGCTGGAAGAATTCAGCGTAAGCCATGCAGGCGATCCCGGGGTAGTAATGGTATAATTTGCTTCGCCGTCAACAGTCCAAAAGTGATTGGCTGAAGTGGCAGATTCGTTTTGATACACAAACAAAGAGAGCGTGTCTTTGGTGAAGCCCAAATGGTGAAGAGGTGTTCTTGGGAAGGTGATCACCTTTGCAGAATCCGTTGGGTTATTAACACCGCCATAGCCCCCGGAGAGAAGGTATACCTGATCGCCGATAGGGCGAACAATGGGGGCCAGGACGCCAGTTGGCAGCTTGAGCGCATTGATAATGGACCAAGTCTGAGTATTGGGGTTAAACTCCATGGTCGTGTTGGAGGTAGTGGCCCCGGTTTCGCTGGAGGAAATGTACACCTTTCCATCCATGGTATAGGTAGCTGCCTCAACATGGGAACGCTTGTAGGGCAGGTTGGGAATGCGGCGCCAGCTATCAGTTAGGGGGTCATATTCATCAGCATAGGTAGCGTCCACGCCACAGGGAATACCGGCGCCACAGCAATCGTGGCCGATCTGGCCGCCAAAGGCATAGATCTTTCCGCGCAGGGTCGTGGTGCCAATGTGGTTGCGGGGATTGGGCATGGGGGTGCGGGAGTTTTCCCAGGTTGTGGCAGGATTAGCCAGCCAGGCATCCACATCCAGCGTGAGGTGATAGCTCGACTGGTCGCCGTTGCAGGCGTTGGTGAAGCCGCCAAATACAAACAGCGTTCTGTCCAGGACCACCATGCCGCCACCAGCCAGTGGCAGCGGCAGATCAGGGCCTGCTGTCCAGGTGTTGGCTGCAATGTTGTAAATCCAGACTTCCTCTGTGAGTGGCCCGGGGTTGCTTCCTGTACGGCCTCCCACCACCCAGATCGAATCGCCAACCAGGGCAACTCCCATGTGGGTAACACCAGCTTCGCTGGCCAGGGTCTCATACTTCGAGATTGGCATTGTCGCCAGTACCGTCCAGGTATTGGTCGCAGGGTCATAAACTTCGACCCCTTTTTCAATGGTCAGCGCAGGTTTAAAGCCGGTGATGGAATAGATTTTTCCGTTGTGGACTGCTGTCTGCGCTTCAAACTTGCGAAAGTTAGCGTTTGTCAGGTTGGTCCATTGAGCAAAAGCCGCAAATGGGAGGGAGAGAAGCAGGACCCAGGTGAGGGTCAAGGTTTGCTGTCGCATGAGTTACTCTGTAAATGAGGGGGAAAAATAGCTATCTGACATACGTAAAGGAGGTCCGTTGTGGGCGAATGAACCGAATAGCGCCGTGAGCGGGAATTATTGTGGGTAGCTATGTAAAAAGGCCTCTCCAAAAGGGAGAGGCCTGAACTGATTCGCAAACTAATCGGGTTGCCATTGGCGGCGCCTATTCTTTTGCACCTGCCTTTGTTCGCTGTAACAGAAAAACCAGGTCATCAGTGCCATTGGCGTTCCCGTCAGTCTGGATCTGCCAGGAATCCACCACTTCCCAGCCCTCTTCTTTGAGCAAATCCAGAACAGGCACATAATGGTTTCTCAAGATCGGTAGCCCATTTGCGTCTTTCAGGCCTGTACAGGTGTCAAACAGTTCTTCATCCATCCTGAACAAAACCCTGTTCACGCAAGGCTGACCATACAGCACCAGGAAGCGCTTTTCAATCCCAAAAACACGAACCGGCACGATCTGGAGTTCTACAAATTCCGTCTCAAGATCAGCCAGCGGCGTAGTTCCCACCATCAAGCCTGTTTGAGCGAAAAGGCCACAAGAAAGTGACAAGAGCAGAAAAAAAGAAAGCATCAACGTTTTCATAAGCAAAGAATTTTCCTTTGCTACGAAACCCAGAGTACCCTTTTCACCTCCCCTGATCCGGCGCGCGACCTTTCTGATTATGCGTGCAACTATTCTTTTCCTTGATCGAAACCCAATTATTTTAACCCAGGTTCTCTGCCAGCAACTCAGCCAGGTCTTTCACTTCCACCTTGCCTTCCTGCTCAAAATGCTTCACCCCGTCGCTCATCATGGTCATGCAAAACGGGCAGGCAGCAGCGATGATGCTCGCACCGGTAGCAAGGGCTTCTTCGGCACGCTCGATGTTTACTTCTTTGTTGCCATGCTCCGCTTCCTTAAACATCTGGGCTCCGCCAGCACCGCAGCAAAGGCCAGTTGTGCGGCAGCGCTTCATTTCCACGAGGTCGGCATCGAGGGCTTCGAGCACCTTGCGGGGGGCTTCGTAAATGTCATTGGCGCGACCCAGGTAGCAGGAGTCGTGGTAGGTGATTTTTTTTCCTCGAAACGTTCCGCCTTCCTTCATTTTCACTTTTCCGGCGTCGATCAGCTCCTGCAAAAAGGTGGAGTGGTGAATGACCTGATAATTTCCGCCGAGGCTGGGATACTCGTTTTTGAGGGTGTTGAAGCAGTGCGGGCAGGCAGTGATGATCCGCTTCACCCCGTACATGTTCAGGACTTCGATGTTCTGTGCAGCCTGCATCTGGAACAAAAATTCGTTTCCAGCCCGCTTGGCGGGATCGCCAGTGCAGGTTTCTTCGGGACCAAGAACCGCATAGTCAATTTGCAGGTGGTCGAGAATCTGGACAAATGCCCGGGTCACACGCTGGTAGCGGTTGTCGAAAGCACCGGCGCAGCCCACCCAAAAGAGATACTCAGGGGTTTTGCCTTCTGCGGCGAGGTCGGAAAGAAGAGGAATGGACATAGTATGAGGTAACTGATGGGGTTGTTGATGGGGTCAGGAGTGAAGGAGTTATACCTTTTGCCCCTCCCTTCTCACTTCTTGTTTGATTGGCCAAAGGTCTGCTTTTAGCCAGGTTGCGTTGTCTGTAATCAGGCTGTGAATGACTGCCTCTGTTCCAAGCTCAGGCTCATAGAGCCTTTTCCATACCGCTCTTTTGAGCGAATGATTTACTTCTCCTTCCACCAGGATCAAAAAATCCCAGTCTGAATCGCTCCGGGCATCACCCCGGGCACGAGACCCATACAGAATGACTTCTGTGCCGGGAGCAATGTCCTGCACCGTGGCTTTCACCATGGCTGGGATCGAGTTCGGCGTATGGAGGAAAAGATTCATAGCGGTTTGGTCAACAGGTTGACAATCATGATTCTGCCCACTCAAACCGGCTGGCAGAAGGCATCCCCCAGGGGTTGCCGCTGTTTTCGATGTTGGTGAACATAACGCCCCACTCCTCCGGCATGGAGGATTCTTCCATGACCAGGTACTGCCGCAGCGGAACAATGATGTCCAGATGGTCAATGTTCACCGGACAAGCCTCCACGCAGGCGTTGCAGGTGGTGCAGGCGCGAAGCTCCTCCTCCGTAATGTAGTGGTCGCCCAGCAGGGTGTGGGCAGCAGCTTCTTCTGCTCCGGCCATAGCTTTTCCGACAACCATTTCGCCGTTTTCGTTTTTCACCAGGCCAAACTTCTGGATTTCCTCCAGCCGGTCGCGCACGTCCATCACAATTTTGCGGGGCGAAAGTTTCTTTCCCGTGGTGTTGGCCGGGCAAACTGAAGTACAACGGCCACACTCGGTGCAGGTGTAGGCATCCATCAGTGATTTCCAGCTCAGGTCGGTCACGTCGCGGGCACCGAAGCGGGGCGGGGTATTTTCATCCTCCAGGGGGGTGTAGGCAGGATCCAGCACGGCCTTGATTTCTTCCTGAACTTTGGGCGAATTGGCAAACTGCCCCTTTGGCTTCAGGCCCACATTGGAAAAGTACACATTCGGAAAGGCCATGAGAATGTGGAAATGCTTGGAAATCGGCAGGTAGTTGAGAAACAGCAAAATGCCGACGATGTGGCCCCACCAGCCTACTCGTTCAATGGCGTGGAGCGTGGCAGGATCACTTCCAAACAGGCCTGCATTTGCCAGCACCTGCGACACGGGATAAGTGCCAGGCAGCACTTCCAGCATACCCTGCCCTTCCTGGTGCAAACGAATGTCGGCGACATTGAAAGCAAACAGCGCCAGCATCAGGACAATCTCGGTAATGAGGATGATATTCGCGTCGAGGTGAGAGTAGTTCCTTCTTCGAACCGTTCCCTTTGATTCGCTCATCTCAATGCCCTGAAATCGCTTCAATTTGAGGATGTTACGCCGCGACAGGAGCAAAAGCGAGGCAACAATCACAAGGGCACCCAGCATTTCATTTGTCACCATCAGCACATCATACAGGCCACCGAGGTATTGGCCCAGAAAGCGATGCTGGCCGGTAAGCCCGTCGATCACAATTTCGAGTACCTCGATGTTGATGACGATAAATGACACATAGAGAATGAAGTGCAGCGTGGCCGGGATCCAGCGTTTGAACATCTTCTGCTGGCCAAGGGCCACCAGGGTCATGCTGCCAAGCCGCTCAGCCCGGTGGCCGGTGCGGTCGTCGGGCCGGCCTAATGCAATGTTCCGGCGGACGCGGCGAAGCTGCCACGCAAAGCTGCCAGCTCCAAGGGCAAACACGAGGGCGAAAAGTAATTGCATAAAAGAGGTCAGAAGTCAGAAGAGAGAGGTCAGAAAGAAGAGGGGATCAGACTTTCCGGTTTCTCCGGTTCTGGAATTTGTTAGGCAAGCATAACATTTTTTTTTCAGGGAGGCAAGCGAATATTCGCCAAAAACTTCAACCATCGTTCTCAAATAAAAACCCCTCGCACGCTGCAGCATGCGAGGGGTTTTATAAAGAGCATTCTGGTCGGGCCAGATTACATGTCGAAGTCAATGCTCATGATGCGAAACTCCGTGCGGCGATTGGCTTGCTCATCTTCGTCACTCAGCTCAGGGAAGACCAGCATCTGCGATTCACCGTAGCCAAACCAAGTCAGGCGGGATGGGCTGATGCTGTTCTCAGCCAGGAAACGGACCACTGCTTTTGCCCGGTTGTTGGAAAGGGTAAAATTGTATGGCTCTATTCCGTTGCTGTCTGTGTGAGAGCCGAGCTCAATGTTAATGTTGCCATTTTGCTCCAGAAGTTTCACCAGCTTTTTCAGCTCCACGAGCGCGTCAGCACGGAGGTAGTATTCATCGAAATCGTAGTAAATGTTGGGCAACACAATCGGAAAGCCGATAATGATGGGTTCCAACTCGATGTCGATGTTTTGCACAAGCTCCGTGTTCTCCTTAATTCCTGTCGTACTGACAGGCTCTTCGTTGGCGAGGTAATCGATGGCATTTCCCAGCACAACGTATTCCTTTTCAGCCTCAAGCGCAAATTCATAGCGAGCCCGCTGATCGGTGTTGAAAGTATCAACCACGGTGCGGCGTCCATCTTCGAGTACGTAGAGGATTGCAGTAGCAAAAGGAATGGGCTCCTTGGTTTGTTTGTCGCGGATCAAACCAGTGACAGAAATGTCGTAGGTAACAGGCTTGCGGGGAATGCGGCGACCCCAGTAAATGTCATCGCGACCTGCGCCGTTGGGGCGATCGGAGGTGAACAACACGGTTGAGTCGAGGTCCATCCAAAGGCTGCCGAAGTCGTTGTAGCTGGAGTTGATAGGAGACCCAAGGTTCGTAGGCTGGGCCCAGGCCCCGATAGAGCCCTCAGCCACGAAGAGGTCGTATCCACCAAAGCCAGGCAGGCCTTCAGAAGCGAAGTAGAGCTTGTCGCCCGTGCGGTTTACGAAGGGAGTTACCTCGTTAAAAGGTGTGTTAATGGTAGTCCCGAGGTTTTGGGGCTCCGACCAGCCCGTTCCTACACGACGGCTGAACCAGAGATCGTTTCCACCTTGTCCTCCCGGACGATCCGATACAAAGAAAAGAGTCCGGCCATCAGGCGTAATGAAAGGCTGGCGGTCGTCGGTTGGCTCCTGCCGGGTTTTTCCGCGTTCGTTGATGATGACATCACGGGTGCCGTTGACGACTTCCACAAAGATGGGCTTTCCCCATTCTTTGGCTACGGGGTCGTAGCGTGATTCATAAATCGAACAACCGTCGCGATTTTCTTTGGAATTACACTGGGTAAAGAACATCGTGAGGCCATCCCCAGTGAAGGAGGCCGGCCCGTCGTTGTACTTGGTGTTGATTTTTTTGGAGAACATCCCGGAAACGGGGAACTGGAAGATTTCTCCATAAACGGAGTCGTTTTCCATGACCACGTAGAAGATGTCAGAGTCTTTGGCATCACCTGTCACGGCGTTTTGCCTGGCTTTCTTTTTTGAAAAAGGCCTGCCGGAGGTAAACGCGATGAACACATCTTCCTGGCGCTGATCTAGGAAAGCAGGGAAGCGATCGATTTGCGGGGAGTTGAAATCAACGGGCTTGACGCGAAAATCTGGCTGAGCGGCCAGAGATGCTTCGGCCAGGTCACAGCCTCGAATTTCGAGATCGGCGCGCTGGGTGAGTTCATCAGCAACGCCATGGCGGGTCTTGAATTCTTCGAAATATTCCTTCGCCTTGCGGTAATTGTCGAGCCGCTTGTAGGTAAGGCCGATTTGAAGATACAGGGTGTCATTGGCGTTGGGTGCAATTTCAGCCGCCTTTCGGTACCAGCGAAGAGCTTCGCGGTAATCCTTCAGGTAGTCTTTGATCTTGCCCAGTTGAAGGGAAGCGCGGTAGTTTTCCGGATCCAGGCTCAATACCATTTGGTAGCGCTTTTCAGCTTCCACCACGTTGTAGCCCTGGAAGTACTCGTCAGCTTGGCGGAGCAGTTTGTCCACCTTTCCGCTGTCTTGCGCCAGCAGCCCCGCGGGTCCCAAGCACATGATCGAGAGCAGCAAAGGAAGCCACAGCTGCTTAGGTCGAAACGGGTTCATAGGAGTGGGTGAAATTATTTCGTAAAGACGGAAAATTTAGAGCAAGGTGCTTAGTGGCAAAGCTAAAAAAAATAACCCACTTGCTCAATCACTCTGAAACAAAATGATCCAGAGGAGAAAATCTCCGGCTAATATACAGATTGCCGAGCTTACAAAAGACGAAATTGTAGCTTTCCCCAGGCCGCCGGCACCATATTCCGCAGTCATTCCCTTGAAACAACCCACCAAAGAAATGATCATCCCAAACAAGGCACCCTTCAAAAGCCCGCCAAGCAGGTCGGCAACGGCAAAATAATCCCGGACAGAAGCGACAAACACCTGCACCGTAATGCCCAAAAAAACACTGCAGACAGCCACCGCCCCCAGAAAGGCGATCAGCACCGAAAAAAAAGTAAGCAAGGGCATCATCAGGCTCATGGCCAAAAACCGCGGCATTGCCAGGTAGCGAACCGGGTCGATTGACATGGTCTGAAGGGCATCCATTTGTTCAGACAATTTCATCGCCCCCAGCTCTGCCGTCATCGAGGCACCGATCCTCCCAGCCATAACCAGGGCCGTCAGCACCGGGGCCATCTCCATCATGACTACCCGAAGCACCTGCCCGCCCAGCACAGACAGCGACACCATGCCCCGAAACTGATAGGCAGCCTGCCACGCAATAATGGCCCCTGCAAATAATCCGATCAAAGCCACGAGGGGAATGGAATTTACGCCCAGCTGATCCAGTTGAACAAGCACCCGCCGCCGGTCTCTCCAGGCGAATCGCAACGATCCCAGCACCCTGGCAAGCAAATAGCCAAATTGAGCCAGAGGATAAAACCACTTCATGACAACCGTTTCTCTGTGGCAAGCGCCCCCATCCAGCCCCCGGGCTGCACTTTCTCCAGGGTCAGCATTTCCAGCGAATTAGTCAGTTCTGCCTGAAAAGCCCCCCCCACTTTCAGGTAGTTGTCGGTAAAGCCAAACATCAACCCGTCAGCCTCTGCTTCTTCCCACAACACAACCCGCCGCTCCCCCACAAAATTATCGTAAAAACTGCGCTTTTTCTTCTCAGACAAAATGCGCAACATATCGTTTCGGCGCTGGCGCTCCTTCTTTGGCACTACTCCCCCCATCCCGGCTGCCAGGGTGTCCGGGCGTTCAGAATAGGTAAAAACATGGAAGTAACTCACCTCCAGACCATGGAGAAAGGAGTAGGTTTCTTCGAAGTGGGCTTCTGTTTCGCCGGGAAAACCCACGATCACATCCACCCCGATCGCAGCATGAGGCATTACTTCTCTGATCGTCGCCACGCGGTCGGCGTAAAGCTCCCGGCGATACCGACGCCGCATCGCGGCCAGCATCGCATTGGAACCACTCTGAAGCGGCACATGAAAATGGGGCATAAACCGCTCCGACTGCGCCACAAACCGGATGATGTCGTCCGTCAGGAGATTGGGTTCAATGGAGGAAATGCGGTAGCGGGGAATGTCGGTTTCGGCGTCGAGTGCCTGGATCAGGTCAAAAAATTGACGACTGTCGGGCATGTTTGCCCCGAAATCGCCCAGATTCACCCCCGTCAGCACCACTTCCTTCACGCCGTCGAGGGCTAATTGCCGGGCCTGTTCCAGCACGTTTTCCACGCTGCTCGACCGGCTGCCGCCTCTGGCCAGGGGAATTGTGCAAAAACTGCATTTGTAGTCGCAGCCATCCTGAACCTTCAGAAAGGTGCGGGTCCTGTCACCGATGGAATGCGCCCCGACAAAATCATTCACCTGCCGGATGTCGCTGTTGAACACACAGGGGTTGTCGGTTTTGGTAAAATCGCTCACCAGCTCATGGATGCGGAATTTATCTCCCGCCCCCAAAACCAGGTCTACGCCGGGGATCTCGGCGATCTCGGCGGGTTTGAGCTGCGCATAGCAGCCCACCACGATCACATAGCCATCGGGATTTAGCTTCAACGCCTTCCGGATCACCTGGCGGCATTTCTGATTTGCCTGCTCCGTCACAGAGCATGTATTCACCACATAGACATCTGCCGGCTCCTCAAACTCACGCCTGACGAAGCCATGCTCCAGGAATTGCCTGGCGATGGTAGAGGTTTCAGAAAAATTGAGCTTGCAGCCCAGGGTGTGAAAGGCAACCGACTTCATGACTGTCCCTCAGGATTCTGCGTGCAAAGATAGGGAGATTCAGCGAATAGAACCGGGCCACCTGGGCGCGATCATGCTCACATTCCCTCGATTCCGGTCACGGTGGTGTACTTGAGCAAGGTGGTTTGGCCGGGATGCAGATACTGATAAGCACTGTGCGCCATCAGGGCCGACTCATGAAAGCCGCAGAGAATGAGCTTGAGCTTTCCGGGGTAGGTGTTAATGTCGCCGATCGCGTAGATGCCTGGCTCTGAGGTGGAATAATCGCGGGTATTTACCTGCACAGCCCGCTGCTCGATTTGAAGGCCCCACTCTGCAATCGGCCCCAGCTTCGGGCTCAGGCCATAAAGCGGAATCAGATAATCTGCTTCGAGGCGGCGGGCCTGTTTGTCGGCCCCCACGACCTCCACGTTTGTGAGCCATTCGCCGCCGTCGAGGCCCGTCAGGTTGGTATTGAGCAGCAACTGCACTTTTCCTGCATCCGCAAGGGCTTCCACCTTGCTCCCGGAATCAAGGGCTCCGCGAAAATCTCCCCGCCGGTGTACCAGTATCAGCGATTCGCAGATGTCGGCCAGGTACATGGTCCAGTCTAAGGCAGAATCCCCGCCGCCGGCAATCACCACCCTCTTGCCGCTGTAACGCTCGGGGTCCCTCACCATGTAATCAACGCCTTTTTGCTCCCATTTGTCCAGGCCTGGCAAATCAGGCTTCCGTGGCTCAAACGAGCCTAATCCTCCGGCGATGACCACAACACCGGCCTCAATGCGGGTTCCCATGCTGGTTGTGAGTACAAAGTCGCGCTCCCCGCGCTTCTCCACCGATTCCACCCGCTCGCCAAGAGAGAAGCCCGGAGAGAAGGGCTCAATCTGCTTCATGAGGTTGTTCACAAGGTCGCCGGCCAGCACACTCGGGTAGCCGGGAATGTCGTAGATGGGTTTTTGCGGGTAAATCTCGGAAAGTTGCCCGCCGACCTGAGGCAAGGCGTCTACGAGGTGGCATTTCATTTTCAGCAGGCCACATTCAAAAACGGCAAACAGGCCTACCGGCCCGGCTCCGATGATACAGACGTCAGTTTGGATGAAATTCATGCAGATATGGGAAAAGTAATCAACACATCATCGCTGAGGGGTTGGGCCTGGCAGGTGAGGATTCGGCCTTTTGCCCGTTCAAAATCTAACAAAGAATCTTCCTGAACCATGGCCACAGAACCTTCGCTGAGGGTGGCAATGCAGGAAGCACAGGTACCGCGCTTGCAACTGTGGGGCAAGGCAAGGCCCTGGTCCATGGCAGCATCCAGAACAGTGCTGCCAGGCGGCACTTTTACTGCATGAACCACCCCACGCCACGTGACCCTTACGACCTTGGTTTTGCCACTTGCGAGTTGCCAGCGCTGAATTTCTCCCTGCCCAGGCAAAAAATTTTCGAGGTGAATTGCTTCTTCTGGAATGCCGCTTTGCAGCAATGTGGACCGAAACATCTCCATGAGAGGAGGCGGCCCGCACAGGAAAGCTACTGTAGGACCAGGTGCCTCAGGGAGTTGAGCCAGCAGGCCCATGAGCCCATCAGGACGGAGCCGACCCTGCAAACCCGACCAAAAAGTGTGATAAATGAAACGATCGTTGAAAATTTGGCTCAATTGCTCAAGTCCGTCGCGAAACAAAAGGTCCTCTTCTGTTCGGTTGCTGGCCACCAGAACAACATCAGAAAGGGGTTCATTGAACAGCGTTGAGCGGAGAATCGAATATAAAGGCGTTAAGCCCGACCCACCGCTAAGCAGCAAAATCCGGCGCTTTTCCTTCACGGAGTTATCCAGAAAAAAGCGCCCCCTTGGTTCGAGCACTTCCAGCTCTTGCCTGGGAGCAGCATGATCAACGAGCCAATTAGACACAAACCCACCTTCGATTCGCTTCACAGCGATGTTGAGGGTATTGTCGAGTCGTGGCGCTGAGCAAATTGAATAGGACCGAAAAAATACCTCGTTGCCCAGCTCAACACGTAAGGTAACATATTGGCCGGGCAGGTAATGAATCCTGCCAAAAGGTGGCTGGTGGAAGCGAATCACGACAGTGTCACGGGTACTCCGATCTACTGACGCAATTCTCAGTAAATGAATCTGAGACATAGGTCCAACGTTGATTCATGGAGCTATCCCATGTAATGCTTCAACTTCTATTTCAAGCCAGGGTTATCTTGAAAAAGCGAAACTGCATAAAAAAGACTCACTTCTGCCGGGATTTTTTCTCTTCCTGTTGCTCTTCGCGGTAGGAAGAAGGAAACAGGACGCTTTTAGGCAAAACCCGAAGTAAAATCGGGAGGGTGAGGAAGGATCCTGGCAGCAGCAAATAGGAATAGGCCGGGATAGCCTTGAGGATGTCCAGCAAGCCCACCCGCAATTGCTCGATTTCTTCCTTTGAAGCTTCTCCTGTGGTGTATTTTCCGATGAGCAAGGCCAGGTCACGGCTGCCTTTCACTTCGTTGACCAGCATCCGCTGGTTGTCTTTGACAATGGTTTTAAGCCTTCTGAGCATTTGCTCACTCACCACGCGGTAGTTTTGCCGAATGGTGAGATAATGAACCTTATCCCAGTATTGCAGCACAAACCCCTTTACGGCGTCCATACTGGCATGTAAGTCCTGTTCAGAGAGCCCCATTTTTTGGCTAAGCTCACGTAGAAAATCCTGCTCCTCGGGATTAGAGTGACGATTTACCCAAACGGTGAGAATGGCCAGCTCAAGGAAATACTTTTTTACCAGCCATGTTTCCAGGTTGTCGATGCTCATGTCCGAGAGGGCGAGCCCGTCGCGGAAAAAGGCCTCGGCCTGCCGCTTTCGGTGGGCTGGCAGCCTGGCAGATTCGAGAAAAAACTGAAACAACTCCCTTTCTTCCTGGCTCACATGGCCATCGGAATGCGCCGCCGCCGCAATGATTTTGAGAATATCAAAGCGCAGGGCTTGCCGCTGCATCAGCACACTTTGCTGGCTGGTTCCTCCCTCATCTGCCTTCCATTGAACGAAGTGAATGAGGTCAAAAAATAAAAGACTGTTGTGAAAGAAGCTGTTCCAGAAATTTCGCCAGTCGTAGCGGAGAGAAATGCGCTTGTCGATCACCGCTTCTACCCGATCCTCAATATCAGGGCGGCGCTGCCAGCGCATGCGGGAACCTGCAGGAATGAGGGCAGAAAACTCCTGGTAAAAATTCTCAAGATCTTCGAGAATGAGCGGGAGGCTCTCGCGCAATTTGGCCGTTGCCGGGGGATGGTACCAGGCTCCCAGGTAGAGGAATACTTCGGAGAACAGGATTTTGATCTTGTCTTTTTCCGTCCAGTTTCCAGCATCCCGATGTGGCTTTCCAATGAACCTGACGGGAAAGCCATACATCATTCCCGTGGGCTGGATAAGGGCGTAAAGAAAAGTTTGGGGGTCGAGATTTTGCTGACGGGCCTCCTGGATGGAAGACATCATCGCTTCCTGTTCAAGCAGGATTTGGCGGCGGATGAGGCGTTTAAGCCAACCTTTGTCAGCGGGGTTCATGACTTCAGGGCAGGGGAGGGACTGTGCCTGCAAGATAGCAGGATCGCCGTTACGAGAGGTTGGAATCGGAGGGGTTTTCCTCTTTTTTTCCGAACCATTTTTCACCGAGGCTTCTGCCGAGAGAGGCTCCGCTGGCTGAGCCAAGCATGCCCATCAAAGCACCCATCATGGTGCCCATGCCGGGCACTACCGAGCCAAGGGCAGCTCCGGCCAAAGCCCCGCCGATGGCACCACCGGTTGACCCCACGTTTTCGGAGGTTCGGACCTGATAACTGGCTTTGTCAACCGCTCCCTGGGTGTAGCGGTAGGTATCTACTGCCTGATCAACGAGTCCAAAGCAAACTGCCACAGCAGAATTGGAGCGTGCCGCGCGAAGCAAGCCTTTGGAACCTATTCTTTTGGCAGCATACAACATGCCTTCACGGAGCGACATAGCGGCCAGGGCTTTAGAGCCTTGCTTTACAGCACTTTCACTGCCTTTCCGAATGATCCGGTAGGTAAATTGCTTTTGATCGATTTTGCCTGTTCGAAGTGCCTCAAAACTATCGGTTCCCTCCCGAATCATGCCTTGCAGCCCCCCCACAATAGCAGAACTCAGCGCCTGAGCGCCGATTTCCAGCGCTGGCGGAAGGTTCGGAAGCCCCGGATCAGGATCTCCTTCCCAGATGATCGGAATGGTTAACGGGTTTTGTTGGCTCATGAAAAATCAGTGATAGCTGGTTTTCTCTACGGAAAATACAAAATCGGGTTGAACCTCCTACTGCCAAGGCCTTTTTTCTCTCAACGGAAAACGAGGAAGGCATACAATTGCCTCCCTCGCTACTCAGATCTAATGCAAACTACATTGGTGGCTACTCGATTGTAAGGGTAAGGTTGGAGGAGCAGCCTTCGCAAAAGCTTACCCCATATCGGCCCAACAAACTCCGGTACTTGCGATAATGCGGACTGTCATCCAGCGACTGTCCGTTGATTTTGATCGACTCTCCATCCACTTTCACGCGGATGCGGTCGTCGCCACCATCCATCAGGCCATCCCTCATCAATTCATTTTTCAACGCCTGAACAGAGCTCCTGGAAGAATTAGCCCGGTCAACATTCTCCATGGTGCGGCGCATCACCTCATCCTGGCGACGCATCGCTTCCTCCTGATGGCGCATGGCCCTTTCCATTTCAGCCTCATGGCGGGCCATGGCCTCTTCCTGATAGGCTTCCATGCGCGCCATTTCTGCTTCCATCCGGGCCTCCATGGCCTCACGCTGCTCCTCGCTCATCTGCCCGCCCATGGTCTCACCCCAATCTTCCATTTCTTCAGACCAGCGTTGCCACTCGCCCGACTGGCTCATTTGCTGCCCCCAGGCTTCCATTTGGCGGCCCCAGGCTTCCATCTGCGGGCCCCACGATTGCTCCATCTGCTGGCCCCAACGTTCCATGGCTGCTTCGTAATCGGCCCGGCTTTCCTCTGTCCAGACTGCGGGAGGAGCCGGTGCTGGCGGTACTGGCGGAACAGGAGGAATTGCAGGCAAAGCAGGAAGGGGCGGAGCAGGCGGGGCGGGAGGTGCAGGTTGACCAGACCAGACCGGAGGGGCTGGAGGGGCAGGCAGCGGGGAATCCTGAGCTGCAAAAATGGACCAGTTGAACCAGTCACCGGGCTGCCCGATCGTAGTTATCTGCCAGTCTGGTTGCGGCTCTTCGGTCGGTTCGCCAGATGTGCGTGTCAAGGCAGGCCAATGGCCGGGCACACGCTCTTCGCTCCATTCGAGCAACCCTTCTGAGCCAGAAATCGGACCCAGCAACAAAGTAGGGGAGGAAACAGGTTCAGCTTTCGCCTCGGGACTCACCCAGCCAAGGATGAGCACAGCCATCACGGCCAGCCCGGCCGGGAGGAAAGGAGGCAATTGGTAGGGACTTGTGGTGTTGGGCATCATAATTCGTTTAATTCGTTGAAAAAGAAGGCCTTCTTTGCCTTTCATGGATAGTGCTGCTGAAGGAAGATAGCCACGGCCCGCTTCCAGGCTCGCGAGGGTGCGCGCATATAAAAGAGGGTCACCGCAAACCCCAACCGCCATGTCATCGCAGCAAAGTTCCCGCTCTTGCCGTACCCTTCCAGCGATCCACCAATAGGCCGGGTGGAAGAACCAAAACCCTTCCATCAGCGCCAGCAGGAGGTTGATGACGTCGTCCCAGCGGCGAAGGTGAGCAAGTTCATGTGCCAGGATGGCCTCAATCTGCCGGGGATCCATTCCCGTTAACAACCCGGCGGGCAGCAGGATGACCGGGCGCAGGGAACCCACCAGGATCGGCGCAAACACTTTGGCGCTTTCCATCAAGATAACCGTGCGATTCATGCCCATTTTATCAGCCATAATCCTCAGATGGCGCTGCCATTGTCCGCCAACCTCCGCCGAAAACTGTTGCCTGATCCGCTGGAGATACAAGCGGCCTCCGATCCAGCGGGTGAGCACCAGGAAGCAGCCCATGCACCAGGCCATTCCAACCCAGGGAGCCTGGGTTCCCAACCAATTAGTAAACTGAAGCCACCAACCCGGATCTGCTGGGTTCCAGGGCAATTGCTCAGGAAAAAATACGGGCAACTCCGTTTGTATTAGCCGGGGCGACGATTTCCCCAGATACCAAATGAAGGTGGTAACCGTCACCAGAAACCACACCGAAAGGGTTGTCACAGCGCCCAGATAGCGAAGATTGGGCTGCTTTCTGGTGAAGGCAAGAAAGATCGCCAGCAACGCTGCCAGGACCGTTCCCTGCCAGATACTGTGGAGAACAGTCCAGCCCAACGCTGCGGGCCAGGCGGAGGAGAGGGTGAAAAAGCTCATGTTGAGGAGCGAATGAAGTGATACAACATGAAAAAAAGATTACAGAGCGGAGTCTTGCCTTGCTTCCATCTCGTCGAGGAAGGAGCGAATGGCATCTAATTCCTCCCTGGAAGCCGGGCGGTGGCCAAGTGCCTGGACAACCATGTTGAGCGCGGATCCTTGAAAAGCTGTGTCAATGAGGCGGTCGAGCAAAGAATTTTTGGCTGCCTGCGCCTCCTGGCTGGCTACATAAATGTGGGTTTTCCCTTCCTTTCTGCGAGCCAGCAAACCTTTCTCATGCATGATCTGCATGAGCTTGAGGGTCGTGGTGTAACCGGTTTCCTTGTCGGCACCTTCATTCAGGGTTTCGTGAACATCTCTCACGGTGGCCTCCTGGCGGTCCCAAATAATGCGGAGAATGTCTAATTCGGAATTGGTGGGTTGCATGGAGAGGTTGATCAGTTGGCGAAGATTTGCTACGAAAAACTTCGTACAATGATATACGATTACTTTCGTACTTCCAAAAAAATCTACGACTGCTTTCGTAGATAATGTCCGCAAGTTCCCGCTGCCGCCAGATTTCGCAACTTTCCCTGTGGAACAGGCGGGCTCTATAAAGACACAGGGGCAGCCACAATGGCTGCCCCTGTGCAGGATTCAAGTTGGTGAGGCTGCTTTGCAGCCGGTTTTGCTAGCTTTTGGCAGGCGGTTGAGGGCCTCTTCTCATCACGAGGCTGTCGGCAGGATAGCGCTCCCGCATGGTGTCCATCTGGGTTTTGGCCCAGGAGATCAGCAGTTCGCGCTGGGCTTCATCGAGGTTGGCCTCGGGATGAAGCCCCAGCCAGGTGTATTCCTCCATCGGCATGTAGTGGTCTTCGACTGTTTCCACAACCTCTTCGAGCTTGTGGAACTGGCGTGCGGCATTGTAGCTGGTGAATTCCGAAAAGTTGAGGTGCCGCTTGCCGTCTGTCACGTGATGATCCAGCCACCATGCCACTGGCTGCAGATTGGCATACCAGGGATACGCTGTTTTGTTGCTGTGGCAATCATTGCAGGCAACTTCAAGCAGTTGAGCCACTTCTCCGGGCACCTCAAACCGGGTGTCGAGGTGGTAGCTTCGCTCATCAGCAATATTGCGCTCCGGGCGAATGAACTGAATCACTACCAGAACCGCCAAAAGGCCAAGTAAGATCTTTTTCACCATGATGTTAGCAGGGTTGAGGAGACAAATGGGAGGAGAATTGGTTTGGGAGCTCTCTAATATAACTGCTTTCCAGATTTTTCCCTCCACGCTCCGTCTGAATCATGTGCTCCCGGCTCGCTGTTTATTCCGCCGTTCATTTTATCTAGCTATCGCGGCTTGGAGGGGCGGTTCATGGTAATGTGGCGCTGCATGGCAGATTTGAAGCGGCTTACCTCAGGATCCGATTTCTTTTGGTGCTTGGTGGCCCTGCCTTGGACGCGGGCGCGCCACCTTCGCCAACTTTGCGGCTTTAACTCCCGGCGCATTAGCTCGATCACTGCTGGCTCATTTAAGCCAAACTGAATCTCAATAGCCTCAAAAGGAGTTCTGTCCTCCCATGCCATTTCGATGATTCGATCAATGTCTTCTGGCAGTAAATGCTTCATGGCTGCTAAAACCACCCGGGATTGGCTTTGTTTGACGAAATGGCCCCTTGGCCCGCGGGAAATTTTTTTACCTTCGGCCATGCCAATGATGGTGGCCATATCTGTTCCGCTTGCCCTCGAAGTGGCCATTTCGGTGGCTGCTGTGGCGCTGTTCGCTCTGTTTGCCGTGTGGGCAGAGCGAAAGGTCTCTGCCTTTATCCAGGACCGGCTCGGACCAATGGAAGTAGGGCCCTACGGCAGTCTGCAGACGTTGGCAGATGTTATCAAATTGCTACTGAAAGAGCCGATTATACCAAAGGCTGCCAGCAAGCCTCTCTTTTTGCTGGCTCCCTGGGTGATTTTCGTAGCCGTGTTTGCCGGTTTCGGCACCATTCCCATTCAACCCGCCGCGGTGGGCAGCGACCTGCCGATGAGCCTGATATTCCTGCTGGGCATCATCGCTTTGGATCTGTTTGGAATCCTGATGGCAGGCTGGGGTGCAGGCAATAAATACGCCATGCTGGGCGCAGCCCGCTCCGTGAACCAGGTCGTGGCCTATGAAGTTCCGGCAGCACTGGCCCTGCTCAGCGCCGTGATGATGGGAGGCTCGCTAAGCATGCAAACACTGGCAATCCGACAGGGAATTCTCAGCGACCAGCCTGTGATGTTCCTCGGGGCCTGGGATGTTTCTGCCTGGGGCGGGCTCCTGGGCTGGAATATTCTCCGCTATCCGCATTTGATTGTGGCCTTCTTCATTTATTTCGCAGCCTCCCTCGCCGAAAGCAACCGCGCTCCCTTTGATCTTCCGGAAGCAGAATCAGAGCTGGTTTCCGGCTTTCACGTTGAATATTCAGGCTTTCGCTTTGCCCTCGTGATGCTGTCGGAGTATGGAAAAATGCTCCTCGTTTCGTTGCTGGCAGCGACAGTGTTTCTGGGAGGGTGGAATTCCCTGCTACCCGATCTACATCTGGGCAATTTCTCCCTCCCGCTGGCGACCTGGACCACCGGCGAGCCCGGCAGCTTGGGCGGGCTTTTGTGGGGAGCGTTTTGGGTGCTGACAAAAGCCCTGATCCTCGTGATCGGGCAAATGTATATCCGCTGGACGTATCCACGCCTTCGTCTCGACCAACTGATGAGTCTTTCCTGGAAATACCTGACGCCAATAGCCTTTGCACTGTTTCTCCTGAGCGGCGTGTGGAAGCTGCTGGAGGTGTATGGAAGTTAACGGCCCGGCTCCCGAAGGAAATTCCCTGTTTTTCTCTGTCTGATTCTGCCAAAATGAGCCTTGAGGAAGCTACCGACCTGATTTCACCGGTTATCCGGCCGGGCATCAGCACCTGGGCCGATATTGGCGCGGGAACCGGAATATTTAGCGAAGCCATCCTGCGGCTGCAGCCTGAAGCCAGGGTATATGCACTGGACAAATCGCCGCATATGCTGTGGAGCCTCCAAAGGGAAGCCGGAGGCCGGTTACAGGTGCTCGAAGGTGATTTTACAAAACAAACAGATCTCCCAATGGTGCAGGGGATGCTGATGGCCAATGCACTCCACTACGCCCCCGACCCGTTGGCAACCCTGATGCAGTTACTCAAAAAATTGGATCCCGGCGGCTCGTTTCTCCTGATCGAATACGATACAGAACAAGCCAATCCACCCTGGGTGCCCTACCCTGTTTCCTATGAAAAATGGCTTTCTATTGCCAGTGAGGCTGGTTTAACTGACTTAACCCTCTGGTTTCGCCGCAGGTCAGCTTTCGGCAGTGGCGATTTGTATGGGGTGGAAGCGAAAAGAGGATATTAATTTATTGCTAATTTTTTGATTTTTATTTTTGTTTTTAGCAAATATTTTTAGCTTGTGTCATTATTCACCTCCCATAAAAACGAACATGTCAGCTTCCATCAATGCAATTAACTGGTTTGAAATTCCTGCATCGGACTTCGACCGGGCCGTGGGCTTTTACAGCCAATTGTTAGACAAAAAAATCGAGACCATGGACCTCTACGGGTTTCGGATGGGCCTTTTCCCGAACGAAAACGGCGTGGGCGGCGCCGTGGTGGAAGGAGAAGGCTACATCCCTTCGCACCTGGGGTCGGTGGTGTATCTTCAGGTAGGAGACGATCTCCAGCCCACCCTGGATCGCGTCGAGGCCTCCGGCGGAAAAATCCTTCAGGACAAAACAGACCTTGGCGAAAATGGCTTCATGGCGTTTTTCGAAGACAGCGAAGGCAACAGGATTGGCCTTCATTCCATGAACTAGCCCTGTGATGGCAAAGACAACCCGCCTGAGCCGGACTGGCACGGGCGGGGTTCTTTCTCTTTTAAATCGGCTGGTATCTGTTCGTCGTGCAAAACATTCTCTCTGCTCTCAGTTATTAGCATGAATCGCAGCAAAAGCCCCCAAGCTGCCCGTTTGCAGAATCGACGACATCAGAATACCTTGTGCTGGCAAGCGCTTACTGCCGGTCACTGCAGCCGATTAGCGGCGACAGGAAACATTTCTCAAACTCAACTCCATGGCTCAACTGTCAGCAGACACTTACACCTTTCTGAGCGACCTGAAGCTCAACAACGACCGGACCTGGTTTCAGGCCAATAAGCCGAGGTACGAAGCAGCGCATGAGGAATTCCTGGTCTTCGTTGACGCCCTGATCCACCGTATCAGTGAGTTTGATCCGGGCATTGCCCACCACAGCGCGAAAGACTGTGTTTTTCGCATCTACCGGGATGTTCGCTTTGCAAAGGACAAGTCGCCCTACAAGACACACTTCGGTGCTCATGTTTCCCTGGCAAAGCAAAAGTCTGATATTCACACAAGAGCGGGGTACTACCTGCACGTGGGCCCCGGTGAGTCTATGCTGGCTGGAGGAGCCTATCTCCCTCAGGGTGCCTGGCTGCGGAATATTCGCCAGGAAATCGACCTTCACGGTCACGAGTTGCAGGCCATTGTGGAAGACCCGGCCTTTGTTCGCTATTTTGGGGGTATATCCGGAGAATCGTTGAAAAAAGTCCCCAAAGATTTTCCCTCCGATCACCCCCACGCGGAACTGCTCAAACGGAAAAGCTTCCTTGCCAGTCACACTTGCAGTGACGAGCAGGTTTTTTCTCCTGGCTTCCTCGAACATGCTGTTGCCGTTTTCAAGGTCATGGCCCCGTTTGACGAGTTTTTAAACAGAGCCCCTGCCGAGTAAAACGTTTTCCATCTGGCCGCTCTAATCTTTTGAACTCTTTCGCAACATCTGCCCCCCATTTTATGCAACAACGCCTTCTTTCTCTGCTCAGCTTGTGGGTCGCCACCGGGCTATTGTGGCTGCCAGGCTGTGGTTCATCGGAAGAGGAGGATAAGCAAACCTACCTGGCCTATTGTGGCAGCTGCCATCTGGCGCCGGATCCTGCCCAATTGAGCAAAGAGTTGTGGGCCAGCCACGTGCTACCAGAAATGGCTGCAAGAATGGGCCTGTCCATCAACGGGTACAACCCGATGTCCACCCTGGCCTGGCAGGAAAAAACCCTCGTTGCACAGTTGGACGTGTATCCCGCAGAACCTCTGCTTCCGGTCCGGATATATGAGCAGATCCACCAGTACATTCTGAGACATGCGCCAGAGGCGCTGCCTGCAATCCCGGAAAGGAATTACATGCCGGTTTCCGCGTTTACAGCCAGTCCCATTGCCCTGGACCAGCGCCCCGGCGGCATGACTACCTTTGTGGGCTTTGACGAGCAATCAGGAAATTTTTTGGCTGGAAATGCCATTGGCGATCTGTTCAGGGTCGGTACTCAGGGAGTTGATAGCTTCGCAAAGGGGTTGTCGCCGATCGTGGGCTGGTCGGGCTCCGGCTCGGAGGGTCTGATGATTGATGTAGGGATTCTGGCTCCGACGGAATTAAGAGAAGGTCGGTTGTGGCAGGTGAAAGGCGGAAAATCGCTCCCCATGCGTCAAGGACTTCATCGCCCGGTGAATGTGCTGTGGGAAGACCTGGATGGAGACGGAACCAAAGAAATTGCGATTTGCGAATACGGGTATTTTCAGGGCAAGCTCACCCTTTTGCACCAGGACAGTGCCGGCAACTGGCAGGAACGGACTTTACTTCCCCTCCCCGGAACGACAAGGGTATTGGTCAGGGACATGAACCAGGACGGAAAAAAAGATCTCGTTGTGGTTCACGGGCAGGGAAACGAGGGTGTTCACATTTTGTATCAGGAGGAAGACCTGGCCTTCAGGCCGGTGCAGGTGATCAAAGAAAATCCTTTGTATGGAACCAGTTGGATGGAGTTGGTGGATTATGATTTGGACGGCGACCTGGACATGATTCTTGCCCAGGGCGACAATGGAGATTACTCCTATGCGCTAAAGCCCTATCACGGCATCCGGATTTACCTCAATGAGGGCAACAACCAAATGAAGGAAGCTTTTTTCTTTCCGCTCTTTGGCGCGACCCGTGTGCTGGCACAGGATTTTGATCAGGACGGAGACATTGACCTGGCAGTATCGGCCTATTTTCCTGATTTTCACCAAGGCGCTGAAGCCTCATTTGTCTATTTGCAAAATCAGAATTCGGCTGCTTATTCCTTTCAACCTCAAACACTTGACATGGGAGCTGCCGGAAGATGGATGACCTCTGTGGCAGGCGACTACGACGGGGATGGCGATCTGGATATTTTGCTCGGGTCGCTCACACACACTCCCACACCAGTGCCGCCTTCTATTCTGGACCCCTGGATGGAAAATAATGTGGACCTCCTGCTGCTCACCAATCAGCTTCGGGGCTCTTCGTCCACAACCCGGTAAATTCCTTTGAGATTGCGGCCAAGCCCTGCATAGTCGAGGCCATAGCCAACTACAAAATCGTTGGGAATATCAAAGCCAACATACTCGGGCGGCTGTCCACCCTGGAATGATCCTGATTTGAAGAGCAGAGCAGCAACCTTAACAGAAGCTGCGTTTCGGGCTTCGCACACTTCGCGCACCTGGGCAATGGTGAGTCCCGTATCGACAATGTCTTCGATCAGCAGAACATGCTTGCCTTCGAGGGAGGGTGGCAATTCCAGAAGCCATGCCAGTGTTCCTTTGCTGGTCATGCCAGCCCCGTAAGAAGAAACCCTGATGAAGTGAATATCTGGCAGGAAAGTGCACTCGCGAAGGAGGTCGGAGGCAAAAAGGAAGGCACCTTGCAGAACAGGCACTGCCAGGCAGGGCTTATCCTGGTAGGCCAGGGAAAGTTCATGGGCCAGCTCAAGGATGCGGCAGTGAATAGCCGCTGGCGACAAACAAGGCTCGAACCAGCGGTCTGACAGGAAGACGTTTTCCATTTGTCAAATGTCGTAAATGATTTTGGGCAGATCCAACCTTTTCGCCAAAACATTCCAATTCCTTTGTTCGTCTTGGCCACGAAGCCAGTCGTTGAGGATGACGCAGAAATTTGACGATAATTCTCCTGACATTCTGGTTACCAACACGTAACTTTGCGACCAGTACATTCAATACCCCAATCTCGTGAGCGATTCTATCAAGCATGAATGCGGGATCGGCATGATCCGCCTTCTCAAGCCCCTGGATTATTATCGTGAGAAGTACGGAAACCCTCTGTGGGGTCTCGACCGGATGTACCTCCTCATGGAAAAACAGCGCAACCGAGGCCAGGATGGGGCTGGCTTAGTGAGCCTGAAGCTCAATGTGAAGCCGGGGCTGCCCTACCTGCACCGGCTTCGGGACAATAACAGCGAGCCGTGGACCCGAATTTTCAAGCAGATTGACGATGCAAGGCTTGCATTCCAGCAGCGATTCCCCGATTTTCATGAAGAAGGAGAGTGCCTGAAGCAATACTTCGACTTCTCCGGGGAGGTTCTGATGGGCCACCTTCGATATGGCACTCACAGCTCCAACGGCATTGAAGCCGTGCACCCGGTAGTTCGCCTCTCTGAGTACCAGAACAGAAGCCTTGCCATTGCAGGGAACTTCAACCTCACGAACGTAGATTTCCTCTTTCAAAAACTAGTCGAATTAGGCCAACACCCGCGCTACCAAACTGACACGGAGACCATGCTGGAGCGGATTGGCCACTTTCTCGATGTTGCCAACGAAACCCTGGCCAGAAAGCTAAAAAAAGAGGGCTTCGACGGCAAAGAAAAAGCGCAGCAAATCTCTGAAAACCTGAGCTTGGTTAAGGTGATGAGAAACGCTGCCAAAGCTTGGGATGGCGGTTATGTGATCGGGGGAGTAGTAGGAAATGGCGACGCCTTCGTGGTAAGAGATCCCAATGGCATTCGTCCGTGCTACTACCATATTACCGAGGATTTTGTGGTGGCAGCCTCCGAGCGGGCAGCCATTTCAGCCATCTTCAACGCTCACCCCAGAGATATTCCTGAGCTTGAGCCAGGCAATATTCTGTCCATCAAGGCGAATGGCGATATCAAAATCAGGGAATTTACTGAACCGGGGGAGAAATTGAGTTGCTCTTTTGAGCGAATTTATTTCTCCAGAGGAAATGATGTCGACATTTACCGGGAGCGAAAGGCCCTCGGTGCCTACGTTGCTCCCTCTGTGCTCAAGGCAGTTGATTATGACCTTGATCATACCATATTCGGCTACATCCCCAACACCGCAGAAAGCGCATACTGGGGCCTGATCAAAGAAGTGGAAGACTTTCTCAATGTCCAGAAAGCTGATTGGCTGGAGGCACTTGGCTCCAATCCCAAGCGGGAGGATATTGATAAAATCATCAACATGCGCATGCGCGTTGAGAAAATCATTCTCAAGGATGTGAAAATGCGCACCTTCATTGCCGACGATCATACCCGCGACGACATCGCTTCCCACGTCTATGACATCACCCGGGGGATTGTTCAGAATGATGTTGACAATCTCGTGCTGCTCGACGATTCCATCGTGCGGGGAACTACCCTCAGGCAGTCTATCCTCAACATTCTGGCCCGCCTGAAGCCCAGAAAAATAGTCATCGTTTCTTCCGCCCCCCAGATTCGCTATCCCGATTGCTATGGCATCGACATGTCGCAAATCGGGAAGCTAGTCGCATTCCAGGCCGCCGTAGCCCTGCTCAGAGAGCGGGGT
Source organism: Bacteroidia bacterium (assembly GCA_041741415.1). Classification (GTDB taxonomy): domain Bacteria; phylum Bacteroidota; class Bacteroidia; order J057; family J057; genus JANQTF01. The sequence continues at coordinate 91,815 of JBGSKC010000035.1, forward strand.
CAAGAGGCAATCCTGGAAAAAGTGTACAACAAGATCAAGGCGATGAAGGCAGATGGCTCGATGGCCGAACGCAACATGGTGAAGGAGATATATGCCCCTTTTACAGAGGATGATATTTCCAAAAAAATTACCGAGATGCTGCGGCCTGCGAATTTTGTTCCGGGCCTGGAAATCATTTTTCAGCCCCTCGTAAACCTGCCCAAGGCCATTCCCGACCACCGTGGTGACTGGTATTTCTCCGGAAACTACCCCACCCCCGGCGGAACCAAAGTCGTAAACCAGGCCTACCTGAATTTTTACGAAGGCAATAACCTGCGCGCTTACCAGGCCTCCCTGGTCTAGTCAGATGCACATTGCCCTGATCTACTACAGAATGATGCTCCGGCCCGGAGGCCTGGAGTCGAGGCTGCATAATTACCTCCGGGAATTCACTGGTCTTGGCCACGAAGTTACGCTGCTCATGGCAAGGCCTCGCAACTTGATTCTTCCGGAAGGGGCGCAGCTCCAACAGCTTCCGCGAGGTCCTTTCCCCAAATCGCTTCAGCCGCTGGCGTTCAATGCCGCACTGGGCGGATGGATGCGACGTCATTCTTATGACCTGAGCATTTCGCTGGAGCGAACATCTCACCAGGACGCCGTCCTCAATCCTGGAAATCACCTCGGCTTCCTAAAGGCCGAAGGCCGTAGCCCCTCCACACTTTCCGACTGGGTTCAGATTCGCCTGGATCGCCTTGCCTTCCGCGAATCGAAGCTTATCGTGGCGGCTTCTCCGATGATGCAGGCTGAAACAGTGGAACTCTATGGGGTAGATCCTCACAAAACTACGGTTCTGCCACCCCCCATAAATAAGGACCGATTCCGTCCATTAAGCCTGGAAGCGAGGAAGGCGTGGCGTGCTCAGTACGGCATTCGCCCCGGTGAGATTGCCTGCGCATTCGTTTCCTCCAGTCATCAGCGCAAAGGCTTAGGAACCTTGATCGAAGTGTTCAAAGCATTGAAAGGCAAACCATTCCGGCTGGTTGTGGCAGGAAGCCCACTGCCGCCGGAAGCTGCGGGGCTGGAACAAATCATTTGGCTGGGCCACAGCCAGCAACCCGAGACCATTTTCGGCGCCTGCGATATTAGCCTCCTGCCTGCCAGGTATGAACCCTTTGGGCAGGTCGTGAGTGAGTCGGTTATTTGCGGTTGCCCGGCTTTTGTTTCCGACAGGGTTGGTGCAGGTGCTTATCTGGCTGGCCATGAAGGAAAAGTGCTGCCCTTCAATGAAACAGATGCCTGGATCGATGCACTGGAAGCCTTTCGACCCAACGAATTTCACCCGGGCGAAGACTTTGCCGACAGGCACTCCCTCGGCCTCGACAAGCATGTTGCCCGCCTGATTTCTCTCATAAAGCACTGAAGATTGAAGTCCGTACCCGCAAACTTTTGCCGAAAAGCAAGGTTTAGCAGGTTGAACTTCACTCAACATCAGGCGAGCTTGAAACCGATTAGACCCTGACTTGGCATCGGCGGAAAATTCTCCTATTTTCAGGCCGTCAAACATCATCTGACTTAGCTGGCGATCCATCATGGGAGACTGGAAAACGTACCAAAAAAACCTGCTGCCCAACATTCCGAACTTTCACAAGATGGAAGTGTATGAGCGGGAAGGCAAAGGATATCAGGCATTGCGAACCGTGCTCACCGACCCAAGCTGGGACCGAAAGCGCCTCATCAACGAAGTTAAGGACGCCAACATTCGCGGGCGCGGAGGAGCCGGCTTTAACGCCGGGCTCAAATGGTCGTTCATGCCCCCCAAACAGCCAGGGGTTCCCCGCTATCTTGCCTGCAACGGCGACGAATCCGAGCCCGGTACCTGCAAAGACCGTCGTTTGTTTGAATACAACCCCCATACCATTGTGGAAGGGGCCCTGATCGCCTGCCACGCCATGGAAATGGACGCCGCTTATGTTTACATCCGCGGAGAATATGCCGACTGGATTGACATTGTGCAGGGAGCCATCGACGAGGCTTATGCCAAAGGCTATGCCGGGAAGAACATCATGGGTTCTGGTGTCGATATCGACATTTTCCTTCACCGGGGAGCTGGTGCCTACATTTGCGGAGAGGAAACCTCTTTGATGGAGTCGCTGGAAGGGAAGCGCCCCTACCCGCGTTCAAAACCGCCTTTCCCTGCCCAGGTAGGCCTCTGGGGCAAGCCCACCACCATCAACAATGTGGAAACCCTGGCTCACGTCCCCTATGTAATCCGCAACGGGGCTGAGTGGTATAAATCCCTCGGGGCCCCTACTCACCCCGGTATGATGCTGTATGGGATCAGTGGACACGTAAACCGCCCGGGCGTGTATGAATTCCCTTCCGGGATGCTGATCTCAGACTTGATTTACACAGTAGCCGGAGGTATTCGCGGTGGCAAAAAACTCAAGGCTGTTGTGCCGGGAGGTAGCTCTGTCCCTATCCTCACTGCCAGCATGATTGACGGCATTACGATGGATGCAGATTCGCTGAGAACCGTAGGATCTCTTGTCGGTACGGGCGGCATGTGTGTGCTGGATGAAGACACCGACATGGTGAAATTCCTGCTTCGCATCTCGAAGTTTTACGACCACGAATCCTGCGGGCAGTGCACCCCTTGCAGAGAAGGAACCGGCTGGCTGGTCAAAATTTTGAAAAAGATTGACGCGGGCCAGGGAAATATGCGCGATCTGGATACGCTCATTTCTCTGTGTGATTCCATGGAAGGGCGTACTGTTTGTGCCCTCGCAGATGCAGCAGCATGGCCAGTTCGCAACACCATCACTCGTTTCAGGAGTGAGTTCGAGGCAAAAGTATCGAAGAGCGTGGTGGCCGTCGTGTAATGAAGCCTTAATGCTCAAAAAAAAATCCTGCTGTGGCCACAGCAGGATTTTTTTTGGGTATCGATTGATCTGAGACCAACCTAAACAAAAAAAGGAAACAGGAGCGAAGCGTAGTACTTCGATCCTGTTCACGAAAGGCCCTCAGACGAATCAATCAGGCTTCTTCCCTGGCTTCAAGGAATTGGCGGCCGCGATAGGAGCCGCTTTCGAGGCACACACGGTGGTATTGAGTAGCTTCACCAGACTGAGGATCGATGTAATAGGCAGTCGGCTTCAGCTTGAGGTGAGTTCTGCGCTTGTCGCGGCGGGTTTTGGATACTTTTCGTTTAGGATGGGCCATTGGAACAAAAATTATAAGGTCAAACCTGAGGTGAGTCTTGGTCTTCTGGTTGTTGTTTGAGCTTCTTGAGCACCTCCCACCGGGGGTCTATATCATCATCACTGGGAGCTTGGGGCACTTTTTTCAAAGGCTTGCCCTTGGGGTCCAGTCCCAGCAAAGCGAGAACATCGGGGTTGCAGGCATGGACATCGAGCGGCGGAACCCTGCGAAGGGGAAGAGAAATCTGAATAAAGTCATACAATTCCTGCACAACGGAGAGTTCAGGTTCATCTTCATCGACTGCGATTACTTCCGTATCGTCGAAGCGGGTATCTGGGTCGAATGCGTAGATAATTCTTTGGGTAGTATCTACTTCCTGGTCATAGGGTTCCAGGCATCGGTCGCAGTCGAGCTTCACGAAACCAGAGATGTGAAATTTCACATCGAGGTGGCGGTCATACTTCACAATGTCGAGGGTTGCCGATAGGCTCCCTTCTTTGGTGGGGCTGAAGTCAAGATGCTCAAAAAACGCACGATTAAGCTCGAAGGTCTCCGATTGCTTGCCTGGCCTGAGCCGGGCAAGATTAAGGGAATAATGCTGGTCGAAGATCCTGTCGTTAGCCATCTCGCTCCATTCGGGTTGCAAAGATAGAAAAAAAGAATAATCGCGACGCAGTTTTTTCAAAAAAACCACAGGCTGCCTGAAGTGGCAGCCTGAATGGTGCAAGAAGTGTGGAAATGATAATGAATAATAGCAACACCAAGATACAGATACTTTTCCTGCCTGACAAAGTGGGAATGAAGAGATATTTTCCTAACTTATGGGACAAATCAGGCGATTTGTAGCTCATGGCCAACCCTTTGTTGTTCGAACCCTCAGGATTTTTCCATTTGCTAACACTCCGATCATATCTCCGTAAATGCTCGCGCATAGTTTCCGTTCAAGTTGAACGGATGCTGTACGGAACACCTTATATGCTTCCACTGCCCTTTTTCATACCCCATCACAGAAGGGAGTTGCCCTTCAAACAACCCGATCATACTTGAGACGATGATTGCCAGAGAAAGCGTGCTCGTGCTCAACCAGGACTACCAAGCTATTGGTGTTTGCTCTGCAGAAAGAGCCTTTGTCCTGGTCTTCATTGGTAAAGCAGAACTTCTCTCCCAGCACCCGCGCAAAAAAATGCGCTCCCTGAACCGGGACTATCACTTCCCGTCCATCATCCGCCTCTATCGCTTCGTTCACATTCCCTACAAAAAGGTTAACCTGTCGCGGCATAATGTCTTTAAGCGCGACAATAACCGCTGCGTGTACTGTGGGAGTCGTGAACACCTCACCATTGACCACGTCAGGCCAAAATCTCTCGGAGGGCGCGATTCCTGGGATAACCTCGTGACTGCCTGCCAAAAGTGTAACAGTCAAAAAGGATCCATGACACCCGAAGAGGCTGGCCTTCAGCTCAGCTATGAGCCTTTCCGTCCCAGCTTCGTCATGTTTCTCAGCAGCTTCAACGGGCAAGTCAGCGACGACTGGAAGCCCTACCTCTACATGTCCTGATATCGCGCATCTCCTTCCCTTAGTCTGCTTGTTTTTCCATGTTAGCCCCTTGGTGATATCGCCTTGGGACTTGCCTTGTAGTGAACGATAATTGATTGGGATTTCTCACCGCGATTTCTCCCGCACCACTCCCTTCAATTAAGGCCTCCGACCTATCCCTTCTGCCATGTCCGATCCATCCCGGTCCGGTATTCCTTATCTTGTTTTCATTGGTCTCTCGCTCAGCTACGACTTATTCCTCCTGCTCATCTCAGGAGAGCATTCCGAATGGCAATTTCAAACTTTTGCCATTTGTTTGGGGCTGCATACCCCCTTGTTTTTTCTCTCCCTCTGGATGGATCGGGCAGGAAAACCCATTTCTGCTGCCCTGATCGCCCTGGTTGGTATGCACCTGTTGGCCGGTAGCTCCACCCTGTTCGTTAGCCACATTGCCCTGCCTACTTTTCTGTTCCTGCTGATTGCCACCTGCCTGCTCCTTCTCCAGCATCCGGTTTCCAGTGTAATGAAGGGTGCCATTTCCTCCATAGCCATCAACACCCTGTGGCTTCTCCTCGAAGCATTTGACTACCCAACTTTCCGCATAGAAGTGCCTGCTATCCAATTGGTTTCGATGTGGCTCTCTATTGCGTTATTCATCGCCTTCGTTTTGCTGGCGATTCGGTACTTGTTCAAGACCGAACAGCTCCGGGTGAGCCTGGGAGAACGCCAAACGCAAATGGAGGAATTGACTAATAAACTCTCCTCAGAAATTTTCCAGCGAAACAAGGCAGAAGTCGAGCTTCGGGATTCCATTGAATTTCTGACTGCTGTGGTGAATTCTGTTCCTGATCCTGTGTTTGTAAAAAATGAGCAACACGCATTTATCCTCGTTAACCAAGCCCTTTGCGAACTTATGGGCTATGGCCAGGAAGAGCTGTCCGGCAAAACTGACAAAGATTTTTTCAGCGAAGAAGAGGCCAGTGTGTTTTGGGAAAAGGACAACGAAGTGTTCAGAACAGGAGAGCCTGTCGAAAACGAAGAATTGCAAACAGACCGTTTTGGCGTTCAACGCACCATCATCACGCGCAAGGCTATTTTCAAACTTCCCAGCGGCAAGCGCCTTCTGATTGGAACCATACGCGATTTTACCGAGAAAAAACTGGAGAAAGAATTGCTGGAAAAAGCGAAAAATGCCGCAGAAGCTGCCACAGTGGCCAAGGGAGAATTTTTAGCAAATATGAGCCATGAAATTCGAACCCCGATGAACGGTGTGATCGGCATGACAAGCCTGCTCCTGGATACCCAGCTCAACCATGAGCAGCAGGAATATGTGGAAACCATTCGCACCAGTGGGGAATCCCTTCTGACAATCATCAACGATATCCTTGATTTTTCCAAAATCGAATCTGGCCGCCTCGAGCTGGAAGTTCACCGCTTTTCCCTCACAGAGTGCGTTGAGGAAGCCCTCGATCTGGTCGCTCACCAAGCCGCACAAAAACAATTGGAGCTCGGCTACTTCTGCGGGCAGGGAGTTCCGGCTGCTATCTTCGGCGACGTGACACGCCTCCGGCAGGTGCTTGTGAACCTGTTGAACAATGCAGTTAAGTTTACCGAAAAGGGCGAAATCTTCCTGTCAGTAAAGATTCATGAACAGGGCCCGGACGGGCGTGTAACCTTATTGTTCGAAATCAAAGACACTGGTATCGGGATTCCGCTGGATCGACAGCATCGCTTGTTCCAGTCATTTAGCCAGATAGATGCATCCAACACGAGAAAGTATGGCGGTACAGGCCTTGGCCTCGCCATCAGCAAGCAACTTGCCGAGATGATGGGGGGCAGTATGTGGGCAAGAAGCAGTGGAAGAACGGGAGAAGGCAGCAGCTTTTTTTTCACCATTACCGTGAAAGGAGACGAAGACATCACCGAGGTGGACCACCACGACATGATGGAGTGGGTGCGTGGCAAAACAGCCCTGATAGTGGACGACCATCCGATCAACCTGGCAATTCTGGAGAAGTACGTCGCAGGCTGGGGCATGAAATCCTTGATGTTTGGTACCGCCACTGAGGCCCTGGGTTCGCCCTTGCTTCATGAGGCTGATGTTGCCTTGCTAGATGTTCAGCTTCCTGACATGAGCGGCATGGCCCTGGCCAGAGAGTTGCAAGGGCGGCACCCCGAGCTTCCGATCGTTCAGCTTTCCTCTCTCGGCTATCGCGAAGCTTCGGAAGACGTCCACATAGAAGCCTTCCTCTTTAAGCCCATCAAACCTTTCCAAATCCTCAAAACCCTCACCAGCATTTTTTCGGGAAAAGCTACCCGCCTGAGAAGAGAAGAGCGGGGTAAGACCTTCGACCCCACCCTGGGAGAGCAACAACCTCTTCGCATTTTGCTGGCTGAGGATAACCTGGTGAACCAAAAGGTCGCGATCCGCATCCTGAACAAGGCTGGCTACCGCGCCGATATTGTGGCCAATGGCCTCGAGGTCGTCGAAGCGATTCAACGCCAGATCTATGATGTCGTGCTGATGGATGTGCAAATGCCGGAAATGGACGGGGTAGAGGCCACCAGATGGATCAGAAAATCCGGGCAGGCTGCTTACCAGCCCTACATCATTGCCCTCACAGCCAATGCCTTTCAGGAAGACATGGAGCTCTATTTGCAAAACGGCATGAACGACTACGTGAGCAAGCCCATTCGGGTGGAATCGCTCATGAAAGCCCTTGCAGCCTGCTACCAGCAGGTTGCGCCTCTCTAGCCCGGGTTCGTTTACTGAGCCGACCGCATCCAGGAATCCAGCAACTGCTGCTGCGCAGGCTGGAGTTTTTTGCCCCTGGCCAATGTGTACTGCAGAGGGACATAACGCCCTTCGTAGCGAACACGAAACTCCTGCACATCTTTGTAATTGACAAGCACCTTCATCCGGATTTCCTTTCCGCGTTTTAGCTCATTAACGTAGGTGTCGGCGTTCAATCCCTGAACCGACCTTCCGTCGATTTCGAGGATCAGGTCATTTTTTCCGATTCCCGCCACAAACGCATCGCCAAGCGGGTGGATCTTCCTGATCAGGATTCCCTGGCTGATCACATCCGACTGCAGAATGCCCAAACCACGCAGGCCCGGCGTTTCGGATTGGGTGCTGTTGAGGATCAGACCGGCTGGTTCGAGGATAGCAGTGTAGTCAACCGGGCTGGTGCCGTGGACATATTTGTCGAAAAACTCATCCCAGCTGCTCTTCGTGAGGGTTTCGCAAGCTTCCTGCACACCATCTTCCGGCATCCCCGCCCCCTGAAGGAAATATTTGTCCCACAGGTAGCGGAACACCACATCTAGATTGACTTTATTTTCAGTGCGGTTGCGAAGCTCAAGGTCCAGCAACAAACCGAGGCGACTTCCCTGGGTATAGTAAGAAATGCCGTGGTCGGGGTTGCCATATTCCGAGCGGACCAGCCAGGCGTCGTAGCCCGACATGGAAGGCGACACTACCGAGCTCGCGAAGTTGTTGTCGAGGTTGGCCAGCGTACCAGCAAGAATACCCATAAACTGGGCTTCGGTGAGTAGTCCTGCCCGGTACATCACCAGTTGGGTGTAGTAATCGGTCACCCCTTCTGTGAACCAGTGAAGGGTTGTGTACTGTGGCTTGCTGTAGTCATAAGGCCACATGGAGGCTGGCCGGAGGCGCTTTACGTTCCATGCGTGAAATAACTCATGGGCGGTGAGGCTTTTCAGCCGCCCCACAAAATGCTCTTTGGTGTCAGTTACGCTGGCTCCGACAGAAATGACAGTCGATTTTTCATGTTCCACCCCATGACCGAGTTGAAAAGGAAGGAAGCGGTAGAGAAAATGAAATTCATCGAAAGGGTAGCCTCCAAAAATAGCGGCTTCCTCGCGGGCGATGGCTTTCAACATGTCGGCCACTGCTTCAATGGTTTCTGGCGAACGGTCGATGACATCTCCATGAAAATGGAGGTAAAAAGTGGCTCCCTGGTCCTGAAAGGAAATCTGGATCATGTCTTTGGCCAGGATGGTAGGTGAATCGGCAAGCTCATGGTAGCTGCTGGCAAGCAGTGTTTTGCCATCTTCGGCCATTTTCAAGGAGGAAGCCAGCTTCCAATCAGCTGGTAGTTCCGGAAGATGAAGCCGCACATCGCCGTCGTAGCGGCCGGGGACAAACATGAACAGGTTGACAGGATTAAAATAGTAGTGGTCCTTGTCGAAATAGCTGGACCCGGAGTCCATGTTATCTGCATAAACGTGGTAGCTGGCCCTGATTTTTCCAGGGCGGCTCGCGTGCCAAACCCGCCAGGTATGGTGGTCTACCTTATCCCAGCGCAAGTTGGCACCAGCTGCATCACGCACCTGAAACTGAGAGATAGCTGCTGCAAAATCCTGTTCATAATAGCGCCCCGGACGCCAGGCTGCCAGGCGCAGCAGGGTAAATTCACCAGACTGAGCAGCTACCTCCACTTCCACTTGGTAGGTGTGGGTGTTGGGTGCCAGGGCACGAAGGGTGTACTCATAGTCGGCGGCAAACAAGCTTCCAGCGAGCAGGAAGGCCAGGGTGAGCAAGCGAATCATCATAGCGAATCGATCAGTTTGGAGCGAAGTTACAAGAACAACCGCTGCTGAGCGGCAAAGTTGTACCAAAGACGAGGTGCATTCATTCAATTCGGCCTAAATTTTGCATTTTCCGGTTCACTTCAAGAAAAAAATGAAACGCATCATCTGGATTTTGCCGGGACTCGCGCTGGTTGCCATGATTGGCTTCATCGTCTTCATCCTTTCCTTCGGCCAAAGTGAACTCACCCAACCTGTGGATGTGGCAGTGGTCATGGGAACCAAAGTCGAGGCCGACGGGCAGCCCTCGGCCAAGCTGCGCCTCCGGCTCGACAAAGCCTACGAGCTGTTTCAGTCGGGGCAGGTTGGCAAATTGTGGGTCACAGGCGGGCGAGGCATCAGCGGCCACCAGGAAGCAACAGTCATGCAGGCCTATCTGATCGGGCAGGGTGTTCCGCAGGAGGCCATCCAGATTGACAGCCTGGGGATCAGCACCTACGCGAGTGCCCGCAACCTGGCAGATGAAATCCCGGCTGATGCCAGCATCGCGATCATTTCTCACACCTCACATCTTCGCCGCACCAAGTTTGCGTTTGAGCAATTTGGCAAACCCATCACCACTACCATTGGCGTTTCAGGTGGCTGGAAGGCTTTCGGGTCCGAGGCCTATGGCTCAATCAGGGAATGCCTGGCGCTCCCCTATTACTGGACCCGGCCATACGAATGATGGCTTACCAGCCTCATGTGTCGGCCACCAGCCGAAATCCTTTGCCATGCACATTGTCAATCCTGATGGCGGGATCGTGCGAAAGTCTTTTCCGGAGCCGGGAGATGAACACATCCATGCTGCGGGCATTGAAGTAGGTATCTTCTCCCCACAGGCGGTGAAGGGCTGTTTCGCGCGGGAGGAGTTCGTTTTTGTGCTCCAGCAGCAACTCCAGAAGTTCCGCCTCTTTGGGCGATAATTTTTCCTCGCCATGCTGCCACTCGAGGAGGTGCAGGCGCGGGTGAAACACGCAGTTGCCAACCTGCAGGGCTTCCCGCTGGTGGCGGGCCCGGCCATTGCTCCGCTTCAGGATCGCTTCAATCCGCAACAGCAGTTCCTCCGAATCGAAAGGCTTGGTCAGATAATCATCTGCTCCGAGCTTGAGTCCGGTAACGACGTCTGTCTTCTGGCTGCGTGCGGTGAGAAAAATAATGGGCTGGTCGGCATCGGTTTCCCGGATTCGCCTGGCAAGCGAAAATCCATCCAGCTTTGGCATCATCACATCCAGCAGCAGCAGGTCAAAGGAACCCTGCTCCCAGGCCTGCCAGCCGGCCTCGCCGTCGGGGGCCAGTTGCACCGAGTGGCTGTGCATATGGAGGATGTCGCGCAGGATGGCGGCAAAGTTGGGCTCATCCTCGACCAGTAATATGTTTGCCATGGATCCTGGTTATGGTTGAATGAAATCAGGCGTTTCCGGCTTCCGGAGCAATCCTGGCCCGGGGCTCCCTCCCGGAGGTGTCTGAGGTCGAAGCGAGCGGGAGCCACATGTGAAAAACAGCCCCACCCCCTGCCCTCGGGCTGGCTTTCACCCAGCCGCCGTGCGCCTGGACTACTTCTTTCACATAGCTGAGCCCAAGGCCAAACCCTTTCACGTCGTGAAGATTGCCCGTTGGAATCCGGTAGAACCGGTCAAACAGGCGCTCCGCTTCCTTCCTGGCAAACCCCATTCCCCGGTCCATCACGCTCAGCTCTACCCCATTTTGTACCGTTTCCACCCGAATGTCAATTTCCGGGGCCTCATGGCTGTATTTGATGGCGTTGTCCAGCAGGTTCACCAGGGCCTGTGTGAGCTGGGCCCGGTCACCCTGAATGATCAGGTTTCCTCCTTCCGGGTGAACAGTCAGCACCCCGTTTCGCCAGTCAACCTGGGCCTGCATCTGGCCGGCAGCATCGGTGAGCAGCGAATGAACCGACAAAGGCTCCCAATGAGGCTGAACGCCCTGTTTGTCGAAGCGCGCGGCTTCCAGCACCCGCTCCACCTGCCGGAACATGCGCTTATTCTCCTGCCTGATGATGTCGGCGTATTGGTGCAAACGGCTCTCTCCGGGGCCTTGTGTCTGATGCAGCAAAGCCTCAGAAGCCAGCCCGATGGTGGCCAGAGGGGTTTTTAGCTCATGGGTCATGTTGTTGATGAAATCGTTTTTCATCTCTGACAGGCGCTTTTGGCGAAAGATTGTTTTCACCGTGAAAGCAAACCCCATGAGGATGATGGCACTAAACAAGAGGGAGCCGAGGGCCTCGCGCCAAACCGACCGAAGGAGAAACAGCGATTCGTCGGGGAATCGCACAAGCAAACGCCATTGCGGCCCGGGTCCGGAGCCCGGCGACAGAAGCACCTGATGTGCCACTTCTCCCTCCAGCTGCTGTACCGGCTGGTCGGTGAGCTGAACCTTGCATTGGTAGGCCAGGCCGATTCCTTTTTCTTCAAAAGATCCGTCGATCAGGCCCGCAAGTTCCTGGGTATCGGGGGGAGGAAAATCCCTGGCAGTCATGGTCTCCAGCTCGCGCAGGGTGCTTGTCATTACCTGAACATAGTCGGGGTCGCCCTCCAGTTGAATTCTGATCTGTCGCTCCTCGGGCATCCCTGCGGTGGGGCCGCTCATCCAGATCACAGAGGGGTTAGCCAGTTCCCCCACAAACAGGGAGTCCACCTCTGCATTCACCCGGGCGGTGGCGTTTATCTGGATGGTTTCTGCTTTGATCAGGGAATCATCTGAAAGAAAACCCAAAACAGGCCTTTCCTGCTTTTCCACCACCCTGATTTCTTCCTTTCGCCGGATAATAACAGCCTGCATTTGCCTGGCCTGCACGTTCGAGGCTACCTCCTGCAGGGCTTCCCTTACCTCCCAGCGAAACCGCGACTCCTGCACCGACAGGGCGCGCTGAAGCAGGCTGACCTGGATCGCCACGATCCCGGTCAGCGCCAGGCTCATGAAGACCAGCACAACATAGAGGCGTCGGGTATTCATTGTTTTGGCGGTATTTGCCGAACGAAACTCCCTGAATCTGAGCCAAATCTACACAGCACGAACATCTCCGGCACCGACATTAACGTTTCCTTAACGGTTTTTAACTTCCCTTTGGGAACTTCCTCCCGCCCTGCTCCTTAGCTTTGCTTCATCAAGCTTCACCATTTCAACGACTATATCCTTCTACCTATGAACAAATCCCTTCTCACCATCGCACTCTGTGCGGCCAGCCTGTGGACAGGCGCTGCCTTTGCTCAGGAGAGCAAACCAGCTGTCCGGACGATGAAAGTCTCGATGGCCAAAAACATCAATGGGGTGGAAACCCGCGTGGACACCACCATCACCCTGCAACCGGGCCAGGATCCCAATGAGGTACTCAGGTCGCTGGGCATGAATACTGATGAGCTGCGCATTCCTGACATCAGCACCCCCGGCACCTACCGGCAAACTGATGTGGATGTTGAATATAGCGGGGAAGGTGCCAAAAAAATTGTGATCGTCCGCGACGGCAAGAACCAGGTCATGGAACTGAACGAGCAGGGAAACTGGACCACCCCGGATGGACAGGTCATTGAACTCAATGGCGGCCAGGTCAACTTCATTGACGAAGATGGCGAGCACCGCGTGATCCGTGTTCAGGATGGCGAGGGAAAAACAATCGAAGTGAATGTGAACACCTCTGTCGACAGCCTGATGCCCAGGGTCGTGATCGTGCGGGAATCTGTTGAGGGTGCTGAAGGTCTTGATTCGATGCAATGGCAGATAGACAACGGCCAGGTCATCATGCTGAACGAAAACGTGGACAGCCGCCACTTTGAGGCCGAAGAAACCGAACGGGTGGAGATCCACATGGGCAGGACCATGGAAGGGGGCGACTCCTTCAGGACTGTGATCCTCGAAACCAACATTGTCATTTGCCGGATCGAAAAAGTCAGCAAGGCAGATCTCGACATGCTTCGCGAATCCGGAGCTGATGACCTCAACAACAAGCTCGCACTCGACGACCTGGTTGTTTACCCCAACCCCGGCAAAGGCGTGTTCGATCTCTCCTTCCGGTCGAAGGAGGAAGGCGACCTCGCCATCGAGGTGCGCGACCTTCAGGGCCGCCTTACCTACGAAAGATCGATCAGCAACTTCAGAGGATATTTTCAGGACGATCTTGACCTCTCCGGCGCCAGCTCCGGCATCTACTTCCTCACCATCCGGGTGGGTGATCGTTCTGCCACCAAAAAATTGATTGTGGAGTAATCTGTCAGCTCTTGCTGAGCGAGGTTTTCACCAATTCCCCGCTGACTTCCCACAAGCGTTTTGCATCAGCCCGGTCCATAGCGGCCGGGCTTGCTTTTGCTACCCTTTTCTTCACGAAATATTGCCCCGACATCCCGGCCACACTTGGGTCACTGGCCAGGAACACAGAAGTCTCGGCACCTTTTTCCGGGGTGATCATCAATCGTTTGGCCAACGACAACAGCAAGGTGGCAATCGGGCCGCGAAAGCCATTGGCAAAATCGCTCGCCACCACACCAGGATGCAGGCAGTTGCTGGTGAGGCCAATGGCTTTGCCTCGTTCTGCCAGCTCTACCGTGAAGAGAATATTGGCCAATTTGGATTGGGCATAGGCTTTCATCCCGGAAAATCGATGGTTCAGCATGAGGTCATCCCAGTAAATTTTGCCCATCGTGTGGGCGCCGGAGCTCACATTTACCACCCTGGCTTTGCCAGCTGCTTGCAACAGGGGCCAGAGCCGGGAGGTCAGATGGAAATAACCTAAATGATTGAGGGCAAAGGTTTCCTCATAGCCTGCACTGTTGGTGGTTCGGTCTGTGAAATATGCGCCCGCATTGTTCAGCAGAACATCCACACGGCCGGTGATGGCGGCAATGGCTGGGATGACGGCTTCAATGGAGGCGGGCTCGCTAAGGTCGGCCACGACAGTTTCGATTCTGCAGGCGGGGTGCTTGCCAGCCAGAGAGGAGGCAGTAAGCTGAAGTTTATCAGCATTTCTGCCGAGTAAAATCAACGTGCTTGTGTGCTGAGCAAGAGCTTCGGCGCTAGCCTTGCCGATTCCGGCGGTGGCTCCTGTAATGAGAATGGTTTGTGGCATAGGAAGATGGGTTCGGAAGAAGGTGCTGAAACAGAAGAGCAACCGCTATTCATACCAACGAAAGACGTCATGGTTTGGTGAAATGGCAAGAGGAGGAAAAATTCACCAGTTCCGCCTACCCCAAAAGGAATGAAGGCGAGCGCCGCTTTCGCAGGCTCGCCTTTCATTAACCCCGATCACCCTAAAATCTTTCTATAATACTTCTTCTTTTTCCATAGAATCCCTCAGGTGCCAGGCCTCTACCTCTGGATGATTGAGCGTGAGGACGGGAATCTCCAGGTGGTTGACCAAAGCTTCAGTGACGCTGCCGGTGAAGATTCGTTTGAGGGAATTTTTTCCAAAATGGGCCACTGCAACCATGTCTGCACCGATTTTGTCGGCAAAGGTGGTGATCCCCATCTCAATGGAGAGATCGCCGGTTTCGTGGAGAAAACAGGGCAAAGCCCAGCACAATTCTTCGAAGGCCTCCATTCGCTGATGGGCATCCTTGGCAGCTTCAAAACCTGGATAAGTACTGATATTTACCAGGTGAATACGTGAACCAAAGTGGCGGCCCAGTTCGACCAGCTCCTGAAAGGGTTTTTTAGCTTCTTCGCGAAAATCGGAGGCAAAAATGATGTTTTTGAAGTCGTAATTCGATGCCGGCCGCTTGACCACAATGACCGGACGATGGGCATGGCGGACAATTTTCTGGGCGTTGGAGCCGAAGAAAAATTCCTTCATGCCGTCAGCACCTGAGCTGCCCATGACGATGAGTGAAATGTCTTCGGTTTCAATATATCGGGAAATGACATCGACCAAGTCGCCATGCGAGTAGGAGGTAACGATCCGAACTGGCAATCCGCGGTAGCGGTCGCGCAGTTCCTGGAATTTTTTGCGAGTATCCTGAATTCTGGCAAAAGATTCAGGAAAGTCCATTTTTTCCTTTTCCGAGAGGTGATCCCAGAGCGGATGAACGTGCACACGGGTATAGAAGTGAACCTCTGCACTCATTTTTCGGGCCATCTCCATTGCCGTGTCTGCTGCGGCCATGGCGCAGGCAGAAAAATCGGTTGGAACCAATATCTTTTTCATCACTTCTTCCTTAAGTACAAGGGCTAAATTGGCGGCTTTCGGGAACCTGGCGAATGATCGATGTTCCAAAGGAATATGACTTTTATCAGGCGAAGCCATGAAAGAGGCTAACAAGTCAGTATCTCACTGTTTCGCCAAATAATTTCGCGTTTGTTGGTATTCCTGGCACCAAACCCGCTGCGCCCGCCGTATATCTTGAAGAATCCTTACAGATCGTCCTGGCAAGTAATGATCCCTGTGTCTCGCAGTGAATTCTGCGAAATACAGGTTGTATTTTCCATCCTTCCTATCGTCTGATACAAGTATGTTACCAATCCTCGGCACATTCCTCGAAAAAATATGGTATTCCCTGCCTATACGATTGCTGATGAGGCAGTTACACAGCCATAAGTTTTTGCTGCTTTTCTGGATCATCCTGCTCGTGGTGCTATCAGGTGGCCTTGGTGAATCTTTCGGGAGCCCATATCTGTTTTTGGAGCCGGAGTATATTGGGCAGGAAAATTTCTGGAGCACCCTGTGGGTTGGGAGTGCCCTGGGCTCCTTTCTGTTTGCCTACACCATCACATTTTACATCAACGAAAGCTACCGGTTTCACTTCATCGGCTTTTGTAAGCATCCTTTCTTTTTGCTTGCCTACAACAACATGATCCTTCCGGGCATTCTCCTGGTGGCCTATTTTTCCCGCTTTCTTTCCTACCATCTTTCCTTGCCCGGAGAAAATGCCTGGCAGGTTTTTGAGCTCAGCGCAGGGCTGATTTTAGGAATTTTGCTGGTATTCGCCATTTCAGCAAGCTATTTTTTTGCAGAAGCTTCTCTTTTTACCCGATTCGGAAAAAAACTGGAGGAAGAAATTGAAAAGAAAAAACCAGAACGCAGTCGCTGGATTATTCTGGGCAAAGCGCGTGAAAGCCTTCGCTCCGGGCAGCGTGCCGATTACTACCTTGAGTTCCCTTTTCGCATCCGGCGGGTGACTGGCCCCGACAAGGCACGGCTGAAAGAGCTCGTTCAGGTGCTCAACCAGCACCATGGCAAACTGCTCCTTCTCCAGATCCTCACCTTCTCACTCGTGGCCATTCTGGGCCTGCTTGAAGACAACCCAGTTTACCAGATCCCGGCAGGTGCCTCATTTTTGCTGCTGATGTCCTTCCTGATGATGGCCATCGGGGCAGCCACTTTTTGGTTCAGGCGGGTTGGAATTCTGGCCCTCGGGCTTTCTTTGCTGTTGTTTTGGGGCTACGGAAAAGTGGATTGGTTCAAAGTAGATCATCATGTGGTAGGGCTCGATTACCAGGGTGCACCGGCAGCCTACACAATGGAAAACTTGCATGCCCTTCAATCTGATTCCATTCTTCACCAGGACCGGGAAGCTACCATCGCCTACCTAAACGAATGGAAGCGCCGCTATCAGGAAAAATATGGCAAGGACGTGCTGCCTAATGCGGTGATTGTAACAGCCTCCGGTGGTGGCCTGAGGTCGGCTTTCTGGACATTCAGCATTATGCAGTACCTGGACAGCGTGAGCCAGGGCCGCCTTTCTGACGAAATTCGCCTGTTCACGGGCGCTTCCGGAGGAATGTATGGCCTGGGCTATTTCCGGGAACTGTATATGCGCAGAGAATTAGGCCAACCCATAGACCTGCAGAACCAATGTTACAGTGATAACATGTCGAAAGACTTGCTCAATCGCATTTTCTTCCGCATGTTTTCTGATCTCATTTTGCCCAACCGAAAAGTGCAGGTAGGGAACCAATGGCTGTACAAGGAAGCGGGCATGTCGTTTGACCGGCAAGTGGCGCTCAATTTGCCAGAACTAGCCAACCGAAAGCTCGGAGATTACGCCAGGCCAGAGGCAAGCGGCCTGATCGCACCGCTGGTGCTAGCCCCCTCTATCATCAACCAGGGCCGCAAGCTCTTCATTTCCAGCCAGCCTGTTTCTTTTCTCGCCTACAGCGGCATCATTACTGACTATTTTGGCACCCGACCCGATGGCGTGGAGTTTCGGAGAATGTTTGAACAGCATTGCCCCGACAGCCTCTCCTTACTCTCCGCCCTGAGAATGAACGCCACCTTCCCGATTGTGATGCCTGTGGTGGAACTTCCGTCCATGCCGGAAATGAAGGTCATGGATGCCGGCGCCCTCGATAATTTCGGAACCCAAACTGCTGTCAGGTATGTGTATGAGTTCCGGGAATGGTTTGAAAAGAATACCGCTGGTTTGGTAATTGTTCAGATTCGGGACACAGACTGGGAGGATCCGATTGAGGTCATAGAAACCCGGGGCCTGCTGAGCAAATTGTCGGCCCCCCTTGGCGGAGGCTACAAATCTATGCTGGAAGGCAAAGACCTGGCAAACGACCATTTGCTGAAATACATGAGAGACTGGTACTTTGGCCCCATTGATGTGCTGTCTTTCGAATACCCGATCAGTCGGATGGATCAACCCACCTCCCTGAGCTGGCACCTGACACGACGGGAAAAGAAAACCATTGATGCGAGCCTGGAGGAACTGCACGAGCGGCAACGAAGGCTTGAGGCAATCCATCGCCTGTACAACCCAATTTGGCTGGCCCAGCGACACGACTGATCTCAGCATGATCTTCAAAAAACGAATCCTTCCCTATCTCTATGCCTCGTTGTCCTACGCCGCCGTAGGGCTGGCAGCTACTTTTCTCACGGCTTTTCTCGACATGGAGGAAGGCCAGAGTTTCCAGAGCTGGGCTGAGTTTCGAGTTTCCGACAACTATCCGGTTACCATCGATTTTGTCTTCTGGATGATCCTCACACTGGCACTTGGCTTTATGGGTTTTTTCACCATTGAGCGCTTTGACCCCGATCGTTCCCTTACCAATTGGGCTAAAACCCTGATCAGCGTGTTGCTGATTCCCATATTTCTCGCCGTGGTTCTGCTTGTGTTTGCAGGGATCCTTTCCCTCGTCGGAGATGGCATCCCCGCTTCGCAATAAAGCGCTGGTGACAACTATGGGTGGAGGCGTTCCAGTCCAAGCCCCGCTCCCGGGCCAATACTCATGAGGCCGTCTTTCAGGATAAAACCGCCTTTCACCACATCCCTGGACAGGTCTAAGCTACCGTCGAGGTCGAGAAAAGCGGTATTGGGGCATGCAAATGCCGCATGAAGCGCAGCCGTGATGCTGATGATACTTTCATCGTTGCAGCCCCACATCAGTCGAATCCCTGCATGGCGGGCAAGATCGGCAATTTGAAGGGCCGGATAAATACCTCCGGTTTTCATCAGCTTCAGGTTAAAAATACCGCAGGCCGGCTCCGGGCGGATCAGGTCCAGTGCGTTTTGAAAACCCTTGATGGATTCATCAGCAGCGATGAGCGATTGTTGCACCACACTCAGGTTTCTCATGCCTTCAAGGTCATCAGCAGGCAGGGGTTGCTCAATGAGTTCAAGGTTCAGGCCTTCGGTTTGCCGAAAAAAACTTTGCAGTTCTTCCCGTGTATAGCCCTGATTGGCATCCACCCGGATGAGGACATTCTCCCCGAAGCGTTCACGCAGTTTGACCAGCCGCTCTACATCCTCCTCCAGCGAGTGGCCCAGTTTTACTTTCAGCGACAAAAAGCCACGGTCCACATATTCATCCGCTTCTTCGAGGGTTTCCTCCACGTTTTTGATGCCAATTGTAATGGAGGTCGGGAGCGAATGATGTTTTCTACCCAGTAAATCCACCAGTGGAACACCTGCCACCTGCCCCAAAAGATCATGAAACGCGATATCAAGCGCAGCCCTGGCAGCAGGCCAGTGAATGGTTGCGAGCAGGGTTTCGCCCAATTCGCGAACTGCAAACACAGATTTTCCTACAAATACTTCCGAAAACTGCCTGATCGCTCCATAAGTATCCTCCAGGCTCTCGCCTGTTACCATTTTGCTGGGGTTGGCCGCTCCTAATCCGATTTTGCCATTTTCTGCCTCCACTTCTACCCACACGATTTCTGTACTGCTCACCGTGCGGTAAGCAATTGTGTAAGGGCGGGTGAGTCCCAGATCAGCTGAGTGCACGCGAACGGCCCGGATTTTCATATTGTCGATGATGAGATGGCGGTGGAATGAAATGGAGGCAGGGCAATTCTCTCAGGTAAATGTCGCCCGTTCCTGGTTCCATTGTTGAAGGAAAGTTTCCAGTGCATCAACCAGGGATTTAACACCCTCTTCCAGCGGCAAAGCCACGGGCACGCCAAGCCTGGCTTGCAGTTGGTCGCGATAATCGCTCAGGCGCACAGGGTCATAAGCTCGTGTGTTGAGGGCCACCCCGATGGTTTTCACGCCGAAAGCCCGAATGAGCGCTATTTCTTCTTCGGGAGGGGGCAAATCCAAGCCCAGGTGCTCCCAGCCTTTGTAGTGAGTCCTCCCCGCAGGGTGAACAAACAAACAGGCATTTGCCCTGCCGGAAATAAGCATTTCGGTACCGCATGGACCGCTTGGGTTTCGGAGAGCGGCTTGTCCTTCCACAAGAATGAGGTCAGGCCTTTCTTTTTCCCAGCATTCGAGAATGGCGTTTTCAAGCGCTCCGCACACAAAATCGTTCTGGGTGCTGTCGAAAATGAAGCCGTATTTCCCGCCCTGAAGCCAGCCAGTCTGGCCGGTATAAATCATTTCGGTGCGGATTCCCCTGTCGTTGCAGGCTGCTTCGATGAATCGTGCGGTCGTCCTTTTTCCGACGGCACAATCGCTGCCAAGCACCGGCACAATCGGGCAGCCCACCCGGGCAATGTCGCCGGTCCAGAATGGAAGCTCAGAAGCTGGCTTGGGTTTGCGAACATCAATCAGATCAACGGCGTGCTCTTTTGCCAGGTCAAGCAGGCGGGGTTGGTGAATCAGCAAATGATGCATGCCGTTCACAAGCGACATCCCCGCCTGAATGGCTTCCTCGAGGGTGGGTATCCAGGCGGGATCTATCCTGCCGCCTGCACTGGCAATGCCAATGATGCAGTACCGGGCTCTTTCCAGGCCACTTGAGAGGTAGGCCGAAAGGCTGCCAAAAACCGGAATACCCAGCGGCTTGCCATCCATCACAGAACCGGCATCTTTGCCAGCATGGGCTTCGTCAATCACAGCCAGAATCCGGTAGCGTTTTCCGTGGCGGAGCAGGCCGTGGGCGGTTTTCGCTGATGGCCCCTGTAAACTGTTGTTTGTATAAATAATGGCTGTTCCGTCCATAGGTCGAGTCAGGCTGGGGCCGGTATTTAGTGTCCGGTTCACACGAAGCTAATCACCGGGCGGATATTTTCCTTGGGCATCGGCGCTCCCGCCCGGCATTCTGACTTGTTTTTTATCAAGGCTGCGGGCCATCTCCCAAGCCTCTCCTGCTGCCCGGGTGGCGCCTTTGCGAAAAAAAGCTTCACCACGCAGCGACCAGACCAGGGATTCCTGCGGGTGCTGCGCCAGCACTTTTTCGGAAGCGTCAATGGCAGTTGTCCATTTTTTTGCAAGAACAGAGGCCACGAGAACATTCCATTGCACATCAGGGTGTTCTGGAAAATCTGTAGCGAGAGAGCAAAACTGAGCCCAGGCTGTTTCATTTTTTCCAGCGTGGACGAGAGCCATAGCAAGACCCAGCCGGGGCTGATAGGCCCGCCTGCTGAGGTTGGTCGCTTTTTGAAAATCGATCACTGCCTGATCGGGCAATCCTTTCAGAAGCCAGAGCTGGCCGCGCTCGAACAGTGCCGGCACAAAATTCGGCCTGATCTTCAGCAGCCTGTCGAGCAACATGCCTTTTTCTTTGCGTGTTCCGCTTCCGGCCTTCAGCCAGAGGGCATCCGGGTGATCGGGAAACTTGTCGAGAAGGGTTGTGAGCAAAATGTCGCTTTCCTCTGTTTTTCCTGCCAGCAAAGCAGACTGTGCCATTCCCCACCAGGCCCTCAGGTTGTCGGGCTCCTGATCGCGAAGCGCGATCCAGTGCTGATATGCTTCTTCCGGCTTGTCATTCGCCAAAGACAGCCAGGCGAGCAGAGAGCATCTTTCTTCGAAGGTTAATTCTGCTTCTGTTTCCAGTTCCCGTTGCCAGGCGGGGGTTGGGCCGCAAAGCAGCCCTGCCAGCAACCTCAGGTAAGCTGCCCTCGGCCGGGACCGGAACAGGTCTTTTTTCTGAGTCAAAATCTCCAGGCTGCGTTCAGCCTCGCCGGATGTGAGAAGCAGGGAAGCATGAAGCAGTTGGAGGGAAACAGGCGAATCTGACCTGAGACGGGTATCCAGCAATTCGAACAATTCTTCCAGGGCTGCTGCCTGAAGGAGCGCCTGGGCGGTCATCTTGAGCGATA
Source organism: Bacteroidia bacterium (assembly GCA_041741415.1). GTDB lineage: Bacteria > Bacteroidota > Bacteroidia > J057 > J057 > JANQTF01. The sequence goes on from JBGSKC010000035.1 coordinate 113,558, forward strand.
CCTCATCTGATTCACCGGGAATGGCTTCCAGAAGCTGGAGAGCTGCTTCTGGCTTTTGGAGGTGAAGCCAGGCGTAGGCTTCGGCCAGGTCAATTTCCGGCGGGCGGGGAGCCGCGATGCGGGAAAACGCATGGATTGCCTGGCGAAAGTCCTTCATTCTCAGATACATTCGCCCATAATTCGCCCATACCATCGGGGAAGAAGGGTCCAGTTGCAAAGCCTGGCGGAAAGCCCAGCCCGCGCGGTCCCATTCTGCCAGCTTCGCCCAAATGCAGCCCAGGTTGTTCCAGATCTCCGGCGTGTTCCAGCCCATCGACTGAGCCGCTTCAAAACAGCGAATCGCCACCCGATCTTCCTCGTGAGCCAGGGCATAACAGCCTGCCTTCCACCAATCCTGGGCTGTAGGGTTCATGGGCTGAAAAAATGAAGTGAACGAAAGGTAAAAAAATACAGGCAGCGAGCCCGAAGGATTCACTGCCTGCACGGACCCCGGTAGAGCAACAGGTTATTCTACCAGCGTCATTTCTTCCAGGAGGTAGGAGGCTCCTGCAAATTTGTCAATGACAAACAGGACGTAGCGCACATCCACAGAAATGTTGCGGCATTGCGCGATGTCGTAGTTGATGTCGCTCATGGTTCCCTCCCAGCCGCGGTCGAAGTTGATGCCCACGAGGCGGCCTTCGCCGTCAATGACAGGGCTGCCGGAATTGCCGCCTGAGGTGTGGTTGGAAGCGAGGAAGGCAACACGCAATTCGCCGTTTTTGCCATACCTGCCATAGTCTTTCGCCGCATGGAGCTGGAGAAGTTTTTCTGGCAAATCAAATTCACGGTCGCCGGGGATGTACTTTTCAACAACGCCATCGAGGGTAGTGTAAAACTTATAGTGAGCGCCATCCTGCGGAGACATCCCCTCTGCTTTCCCGTAGCTGACCCGCAGGGTAAAATTCGCATCAGGGTAGAAGGTTTTGTCAGTAAAGATTTCCCGCTGGGCCTGCATGTAGTTCCGGTGCAGGGCTTCGATGCCCAGTTCCAGCCGCTCATAGTCCGGGTAAATGGCGAGGTAGGCTTCAAACATGCTCATCATGAGCTGGTAGGCGGGATCTGCCTGGATGGTGGCCGGGTTAAAGTTGCGGATCAGGTTTTCCAGCTTTTCCTGGTGCATGAGCGCTGATTGTCCGAAAAGCCAGTCGGCATAGGCGGCAAAATCGCCCTGGTACTGGTTGTGGATGGTAGCCAGCATTGCAGGACGATAGCTGGCAGGAACGTCTTCATAGTACATCCTGAGCAGGGTCCCGGTGAGTTCTTTGTCGATCGGCAGGTAGTAATCTTTGAAAAATGACTGACTGAAATTAAGGAGTTTATCTTTGATGGCTTGCTGCCCGGCAGGGTCGCTGGGCCATTTTCTAACGGCGTCCAGCAGGCGCTGGCCCACAGTGATAAACTCCAGGGAATATCCCGTTTCGCCAAAATACTCAACTGCCGCTGTGAGCGGTCGCACCTCCCGGTACAGGCGCTCATACTCAGCCAGGAGCTGGCCATACTTTGCCACCCACTCAGGGTTGGTCTGTATTCGCCGCATCAGCTCCTCTTCATAAGCCTGTTTTTTGGCGATAGCGTCGCTGCGCTCCAGTCCGCGGATTTCTCCCTTCCATTTTTTCCAGCCATTCGAGATCCCGCTTTGCTTGGAGGCATATTGAATCTTGACTTTGGGAGAAGCCGCCATTTCCCGGTCAATCACCCGCAGGCGCTCATCCCGTGCCTTGATGCGGATCGGGTCCACCACATTCATCACCATTTCTACCCCAAAAGAAGGCAAATACTGTTCTGTGCGGGCCGGAAAACCATACACCATCGTGAAATCCTGTTCTTCCACGCCCTTGAGGGAAATGGGGAAAAAATGTTTGGGCTTGAGGGGAATGTTCCCGGGGGCATAATCTGCAGGCTTGCCATCGGGGCCAGTATACACGCGAAAAACGGAAAAATCGCCAGTGTGGCGCGGCCATACCCAGTTGTCGGTATCGAAGCCATATTTGCCAATCGAAGAAGGCGGGGCTCCCACCAAACGAACATCGCGGAAGGTTTCCAGCACGAAGAGGTAGTATTCGTTGCCGTAATAGAAAGGCTTAATTTCGAAGTTGTAATGCGTCCCTTCGGTGGCCGCCTGACCCACTTCCTGGATTTTTTGCTCGATCAGGCGCTCACGCTCTGCTTCGTCGAGGCCCTCAGCCAGACCATTCAAAATGGCCTGTGTCACATCTTCGATGCGAACGATGAAGGTAACGGTGAGTCCGGGATTAGACAGCTCTTCGGAGCGGTTCATTGCCCAAAACCCATCCGTGAGGTAATCGTGTTCCAATGAGGAATGAGTCTGGATTTGCCGGTAGCCGCAATGGTGGTTGGTAAACAAAAGGCCATCGGCAGAGACGATTTCTCCGGTACAGCCTCCGCCAAATTTGACGATAGCATCTTTGAGAGAAGAGCGGTTGGCGGAGTAAATGTCTTCTGCAGTGAGTTTCAGGCCCATCGACTGCATATCTCCCTCGTTGAGGGTGCCGAGCAGCAGGGGGATCCACATGCCCTCTTTGGCTGTGAGGCCGGGAAGAAGGAGGATCAGGGCGAACAGGAAGGAAGCGAGTTTTTTCATGAGCAGCATGAGGTGTCGTTGGAGAATTCGGGAAAATACACAGGAATCTGAAATTCTCCTTTTATTCAACAAGCCTCAAGCTTAAAAGCATCTGCATCCGGTCAAAAATTGACTGCATAATGCATTACCAGGTTGCGATAAACCCGGTCAACTACGCCATTAGGTCGGTCAGGATCGGGCCAACCCCATAAGGCAGGCGTTTCCTGAACAGGCTGAAAGCGGAACCCGATCCCAGCTACCCATTCCAGGCTGCTCCGGGTTCTGTGTTTCATCCCCACAACTGCCTCGAGCATAATGCCACCTTTAAACCTGGCATTTCGCCAGCTGGGTGCCAGCCCAAATCCATAGCCCGCCCTCCCGTAATAAGTTGGTGTTACCCTCGCAGGGGTGGCATCTCCTGCGAACTGAACATAAACAGGGAGGAGGCTGCCGCCTTCATAAGATTCAATTCCGGCACCCAAACCCAATCCATATAAATGACTAAACCGGTAACTCAGCGTGTAATACATGGCTGGAGAAAGGGTATTTCCGCCCCAGTTGGCACGGCGCGGATAGAAGTGAATGGCAAAATTGCTGGATAACCCGTGGTTGCGAACTTGAATGGGACTTCGGTCGCGGTTGAGGTAATAGCGAACTCGTGTGTATCGGTGGGGGGAAGGAATAATTTCCAGGATATCGGCCTGGGCCAGCACAAGCTTGCTACCGCCGATCATTTCCAGCACAATCACAGAGTCGGGTATTTGCGACAAGATATCGCCCCGGTACTCTCGCCCATCCCGCATGATGATTTTGTCTTCTTCCGGGCCCGCAGCTCCTGACTGGGCGAAAAGGCCTGCCTCGAGGAACAAGAAGAAGCAAAGGCTAATGGCTACTGCAAATGTTTTCATCAGGCAATCAAGTTAACATAAAGCGGTGAGGTCAAAAATGAGTGGAAAAGCCGACCACAATCCGCCGATAATTTCGGTTTCCCGTCACGAGCACAGGCTCGGGCTGAGTTTGCTGGTCGGGGGTCCAAAACCAGGGTGGCTGTACCTCAAACTCCTGGTAGGTGTAGAGAAACTTATACCCGATTGACAAATGGTGCTCGACCTTAGTCCTGGTTCGAAAAGTGAGACCTGTTCCGATTTGGTACATTGGCCCTCCCCTGAACACACGATGCCCGAACGACCGGTTGGCGGCGATACCGTAGCCAGCCTGAACAAACACATGAGGCGTTACCGGCTTGGCAAAAACATCAGCGCGCCATTCCGCTGCAACAGGAACCACCAACCCTGCCTGATATGGGTCTAACCCTGAGACCAAAGAGACTTGCCGCCAACGGTCCCATCGATATCCGCTTCGCATCATCAGGTGAATGTTGCCATTGGATGAGTTGGCAGAAATGGCAATTCCATACCCCTTGAACCAGCCCGGTTCGTCCTGATAGGTTAGTGGCACCACGTCGTTGTCGTATTTCACCTGGATCTGGATGTACTGCGAAGGCTCCCGCACGACCCGATCTATTTCGGAAGTGAGCAAATAAAAGGTGGTGCCATCGAAGATTTGAATCGTGAGGCTTTGGCGGGGGACCTGCTCCAGAATGTTTCCTCGCAGCACACTACCATTCCGAAGGTAGACAACGTCCTCCTCGTAAATTTTTCGCTGCGCGAAGCCTTCCACCGAAATCAGCAGAAGGAAAACAAGTAGAACGAAATGAAAAACAGTTACGACAAATCGTGACATATATTTAGGCATGACCTGTTGCGAAGCTCAAAAGAAGTATCGAAATTGAAAGCAAGAGAGAAAAATAATTCTCCACCAGCGTTTTCATTGAACATGACGTCTGGAAGAATGAAAACGCTGCCAAAAGCGCTGCAACTGCTCGCTTTTTCAGGTTTCTCAACAAACACTCCACTTTTTATTTTCACCTCCCATGAAGTTAAGATCTGCATCTCCACTGCTAGCCTCAATGGCTTTTCTGGCAGTTGGCCTCAGTGGCTGCCTGGAAGACAGCTGCAACATGACCTACAAGCACGCTGTTTATGAGCCAGTTTACATGTCGCAAGAGGAATTCATCCAAAGCGTCAAGGTAGAAGGCCCCCGCAATGTTGTTTCTCCCGGAAAAATCTACGTGAAGGACAACATCCTTCTGATCAATGAAATGGGCGAAGGCGTTCACGTGTTCGACAACAAAAACGCAAGCAACCCTCTAGCCCTTGCATTCATCAATGCGCCTGGCAACTACGACCTTTCGATGAATTGCGATAACCTTTTTCTGGACAGCGGCACCGACATGCTTGTGTTCGACCTGAGCGATGCCAGCGCCCCGAGATTCCTGAACCGCGTTGAAAACGCTTTTCCTTACCTCGCCGAGTTCCGTGGCTATGTGGCCGATCCTTCCAAAGGCATGGTAGTCAAGTGGAAAGAAGAAATTCGTGAAGACAAATACGATTGTCAGGCAGGCATTCCGGTGCTGTGGCAACAAAATCAGGTGGACCAAACCTGGGATCTTTCCAATGGTGCCAACAACACCCGCACCGTCAACCCTGCCGTTCCTGGCAAGAGTGGATCTATGTCCCGATTCACTGTAGTAAACGATTACCTCTACGTGGTGACCCCCAGCGAGCTGAAAGTGTTTGGTGTGAGCAACTGCGACATGCCCGTGGCTCTTGGTACCCAAACATTCATGAACCTGAACACTGGTGCAGCTGAAATGATCACCTCGCACAACGACCTCCTGCTCATCGGATCTACGGGCGGCATGAGCATTTTCGGAACCACCGACCCCACCAACCCCGACTTCCTCAGCACTTTTGAACACGTCCGCGCCTGCGACCCGGTAGCTGCTCAAGGCAACAATGCTTATGTAACCCTCCGCAACAGCCAGGATAATCCCTGCGGACCTTTCTGGAATAACCAGCTGGATGTACTCGACATTTCTAATCCCAGAAACCCCGTTCTGCTGAGCACGACCTCAATGTACAACCCCCACGGCTTGGGTATCGATGGCAACCTGCTCTTCGTGGCTGAAGGTGACATGGGCCTCAAAATTTTCGATGCCACTGTTCCTGCTGAGGCAGGCCGCAAAGAAATCGCTCATTTTAGCAACATGAACGGCTATGATGTGATCGCCATGAATGGCGTGCTTACCTTTGTTGGCCGCGATGGCATTGCCCAATACGATTATACCAACCCCAGAAACATTGAACTGCTGAGCACCATTCCTGTGGTGGCTGAGTAATGAACACCTGACTGTATTGCCAAAAGAGCTGCCTCGATGAGGCAGCTCTTTTTTTTCGTTGAAGAATCAATTTTTTATATCAGCTGACGAGGGTTCCGACCCTTTCGCCCATGACCACATTTTTCAGGGATTCGGGGTCGTTGATGTTGAACACGATGATTGGCAGCTGGTTTTCCTGGCAGAGGGTAAAAGCCGTCATGTCCATCACTTTCAGGCGCAGGGCAATAACGTCGGCAAAGGAAACCTCCTCGTAGCGGACGGCGCTGGGATCTTTTTCCGGGTCGGCGGTGTAGATGCCATCGACACGCGTGCCCTTGAGCACAACATTGGCATCGATCTCAATGGCACGAAGGCTGGCAGCTGTATCGGTGGTAAAAAATGGGTTTCCGGTACCTGCACCAAAAATCACGATACGTCCTTTTTCAAGGTGGCGAATAGCCCGGCGACGAATGTAGGGTTCGCAAATTTTGTCCATGGCAATGGCCGACTGCAATCTCACGACGGCACCTTTTTGCTCCAGAACATCCTGCAGAGCCATGCAATTCATCACGGTGGCGAGCATTCCCATATAATCGCTGTGAGCACGCCCCATGCCGGTGCTGGCGCCCTGCATTCCCCTGAAAATATTTCCGCCGCCTACTACGATGGCTACTTCCACACCCAAGTCCCTGATGCCCAGGATCTGGTCGGCATAAAATGCAAGGGTGGCGTTGTCAATTCCATATTCCTGATCGCCCATGAGAGCTTCCCCACTGAGCTTGAGCAGGACACGGCGGTACTTAGGGGTCATATATCGTTGGAGTTGGAGGTGAGAGAATGGAGAAAACAGTGCTGGTGATGGTCTGAGAACCATTGGCAAAAAGCAGACCGAAGGCATAGGTAAAAAAAAAGAGAGTTTGTAAAAACTCTCTTTTTCTGTGCTTCTCAACATCCTTACTTGACACCGAGTTGGATGCGCTTAAAGGCTGTCACGGTGGCTTCCTTGCCAAGGCTGTCCTTGATGTACTGGGCCACGGTGCGGGAGGTATCTTTCACAAACTCCTGGTTGAGGAGGGTGTTATCTTTCAGGAACCGTTTGACCTTTCCTTCGGCGATTTTCTCGACCATTTGCTCTGGCTTGCCTTCGTTGCGGGCAATCTCCATTCCGATTTCGAGCTCTTTGGCAATCACAGATTGATCAACCTCAGCCTCGCTCACAGCGATGGGGCTCATGGCAGCAATTTGCATAGCCACATCTTTGCCGATCGCTTCGGTGTTGCCATTGGCATTTGCGAACGCCACTGCCACGCCAATGCGAGCACCGGGGTGAATGTAAGTAACCACCGCTTCGCCGCTCACTTTTTCGTAGCTTCCGACTTCAATTTTTTCTCCGATCCTGCCCATAGCATCAGAGAGGATAGCCTCCACCGTGATACCGCCGAGATCGAGACCCTGAAGCTCTTCAATAGAGGCAGGGCTGCTGGCGTGAGCTGCATCTACGATGCGCTGGCCCATTTGCTGAAAATCTTCGTTGCGAGCCACAAAGTCGGTTTCGCAGTTGAGCTGAATCAGCGTGGCCATGGTGGAGTCGCCATTGATTGCAACAAACACTGCACCTTCGCTCGCTTCGCGGTCGGCACGCTTGGCAGACACTTTTTGACCCTTCATGCGAAGGATGTCAATAGCTTTTTCGAAATCACCCTCAGCTTCTTGAAGGGCTTTTTTGCAATCCATCATACCGGCGCCCGTGGCTTGCCGGAGCTTATTCACGTCTGCAGCAGAAATGTTTGCCATGTTCTTGAGGTCTATTCTGAGGGTGAGAAAGATGTTTCCAGGTGAAAACCCGCGCAAAGATAGGCTTTTTTCCTTTGAAGGCAAAAGCACCACAACAGCCAAATCGCGAGTTCACCTGCTGTTCAATACAGAACGGTTTTAGGCATTTTGAAAAAATTGTCTTTTCTTTCTTTTATGAACTGGATATACAGCGTAAGTGTGTCAGTGCCGACAGCCATTCGGGAAGAGTGGATCGACTGGATGCTCGATGAGCACATTCCCCGCGTTATGGCCACAGGCTGCTTCACCTCTTTTGACTTGCGCGAACTGCTCGAACCAAGACCCTATCCTGATCGGTTCACCTTCAATGCGCAATACGCCTGCCTCACCCGCGAAGATTATGAGCGCTATCTCGAAACCGACGCACCCGCTCTGCGGCAGGAAGTGATCGACCAATTTGGTGATCAGTTGATTTCCGTTCGAACACTTCTGCAAAAGTTAACCTCCCCCACGCTAAGCTGATCTCATGAACCTCTTCTCTCATTTTTGCAGTGCCCTTCTGATTGTGTCACTTGTTTCCTGCCAGGGAACCAGGGAGCTGTCTGAGGTTCCATCTGGTGCCCAGCCGCTCACACACACCCTGATCGACCAGGGTGCCTACTCGTCCATCGAAACACCGATGAATGTCTGGATCGAAGATTACGCCACATTTTCTACACTGTGGGAACAAATGCACAAGAACCAAACACCCACCCTAACAGCCCCGGAGGTAGACTTTTCCGCCCAGGCGGTAGTGGCGAGTTTTATGGGAATGAAGCCAAACGGAGGTCACACGGCGAGAATATCGCTGATCGCGATTCAAGATGGAAAAGCATATGTTGTTGTGCAGCAGGTTTCTCCCGGGCCTGACTGCTTTACCACTGACGCTATTACCTATCCGTTCATCATGGCGGCGGTCAACCGATCTGCTATCAAAGACCATCAGTTCATTGTTCAATCCAGCGTCAACAACTGCGAATAATTACACAGAATGGGGCGGTTCACCGTGATCCCCTTAACTCCTGCCCGTCCAAGTTTTTTTGCAAAAGCGCTGGTTCTCCTTGCGTTTACAGCCAGTGTATCCCTTGTTGCCCAGACCGTACCAACTGCCCTGGAACCGTTCGAATCCACCGGACCCATCCCAGCAGAATTTCTCCAGCCAGTTGTTCAAACTTACCAGGAGCACCTCGCCAGGCATGCCGACCTCAGCAGCGAACAAGCTGAGTTTTACCTGATGAACGCCTACCAGGTGCAGCAGCTCCTCAGTAGCGGTAAGGTTCTCTTTGAGGATGATGCCTCCTTATATGTTCAGCAAGTGGCTGATCAGATTCTGCGCAACCGCCCCGACCTGCGAAAGGACCTCCGATTTTTTACGGTCAAATCACCCGAGCTCAACGCATTTTCCACCAACCAGGGCCTCATTCTTGTGAACCTCGGGTTGCTGGCCCACCTTCAGCATGAAGCGCAGCTCGCCTTTATTCTCTGCCACGAAATTAGCCATTACCTCCGGCAGCACCCGCTAGACATTTACCTTCAGGGACTCGAAAACAACGACGGGCTTCCTGTTGTGTTAGGGGGAGAGCAGGCGGCCAGACTCCGGACCCGTTACACCCAGGAAAAAGAATTAGAGGCAGATCGGTTGGGGTGGGAACTCTTCCTGGAAGCTGGCTACGACCCCGCTGCCGGCCTGGAAGCGTTCGACCTGCTGCTTCGCGCTGGCCAGCCTTTCCACGATCGTCCCTTCGACCTGAAATGGCTCAGCATTTCAGAAATCGGATTTCCAGCAACCTACGACCTTGCTAACCGGGAAGAAGATCAACCGCTTTTGTCACAAGAGCGCCCCTCTACTCACCCCGAACCCGCTAAGCGAAGGGAAATTCTGCTTGCTTTGATGGATCTGCAGCGGCCTGAACCCGGGCGATATACCTTCCTTGACCGGCAGGCCTTTTTGCAAGTGAGAGACAGGGCAAGAATGGAAGTGATCCGGATGCAACTGATGAACAGGGAATATGAACAAGCCCTGTACCATACCTGGTGCATGGAAGAAGAACTTGCAGGTGCTCCCGAGCTTCAGCGAACCAAGGCTGTAGCCCTTTACGCGCTGGCTAAATATGCCACAGCCGGAAAATTTTGGGATGTACATCAGGCTTATTCCCTGGTAGAAGGAAAAGCTAAAGCGCTTCATTACCTGCTCGAACAACTTCAGCCCGAAGAGCTCTCAGCCATTGCCCTTCATCATACATGGAAAATTCACCGGGCTTATCCCGATGATGATGCTTTGCGGCTCATGTGCCGGGACCTTATGGAACTGCTCAGCCAGCAATATATCGAATCACTTGATGCAGAAGATTCCACCCTTGATATTGGCCAGGCCATATTTTTTCCTGCTATGCTGGAAATGATGCAGGATTCTGCTTTTGCCAAAGACATCGGCTCCATCATGATTCGCCGGAGGCAAATGCAGGATCTTCTCCTCACACCGCTCCTGAGAGAACAGCCTGCTCCAGAGCCCGACCTTCATTTGATCGGATTACACATGGGCCTTGATAAAGTCGTGTGGGTGGATCCCTTCTATCAGGTCCACAGGACCAAGGACCGGGCAGCTGGTCAGCTTATCGAATCCGATGAGAAAGAAGCCATGCTCACAACTCTCCTTGATTCATTCTCCCTGGATATTGGGCTGGCATACAACCTGCTGAGCAGTCACAGTCTCGACAGCAATGATCTCATGCAATTTAAGGCCTTGTCTTTGCTGCAAAGCTGGGTTGAGGAGCGAACAATGCATGAAAAAATTGATCTGATCAGCCCCGTTCACCAGGAAGTGAAAGAACTGGCCATTCAATACGGCACTCCTTACTTTGTGTGGGTGGGCTGCCTGGCCCAGCAAAGCCGGCGAAAAGGCAAGGCCATTATGGCAACTGCAGGCTTGCTGCTTCCTCCATTGCTGCCCTACTCAGTGTGGTATCTCCTCACCCCCCGATCTGAAACGCTGATCTATGTGATGGTGTGGAACGTGGAAACAGGAACTTATGAAGTTGTTTTTCCGCGAACCATCCAGCTGAAAGACCGCAGCGATGTGATCAGGGCAGCAGTATATGACCTTGTTCTCCAACTTCAACAACCCGGACCTTGAACCATCATGACTGAACTACAGGCAGGCGGGCGAATCCTTAGCCAAAGCAAAAACCTGGTGAAAACAATCACCATTGACAATCCGGGCAGGAAAAATGCTCTGAGCAATTCCATGGCGCGGGAGCTGCTTCTGCATATGCAGGAGGCCTCGTCAGATGATTCCAGGGTTATTGTTCTCACGGGCGCCGGAACTGATTTTTGCGCAGGGGCCGACCTGGATCCCCGCCAGATGGCAGCTTCCCCAGAACCGCTGGAAGTATCCCAATTCCTAAAAGAGGTTTATAACCCGTTGATTCTCCAGATGCGAAACATGGACAAACCGATCGTGGCCAAGGTGCGGGGAGTTTGTGTGGGAATCGGGTGGAACCTTGCCCTTGCCTGCGATCTGTTGTATGCAACACCGGAGAGCCGCTTCTCGCAAATTTTCACCAAAATCGGCTTGTCGAGCGACGGAGGGGGCGCCTATTTCCTTCAGCAACGGCTAGGGCACCAAAAGGCCTTCGAACTGCTGGCCTTTCACAGCCAGCTCACGGGCCAGGAGGCCTTGGAAACCGGGCTGGTAAATGCGTTGATGGAGAATGATTCCCTTGACCAGGAGGTAGAAGAAAAGGCCCTGGAACTGGCCGGGGGGGCCTATCTTGCAATTCAGCGAAGCAAGGAAAATTTGCGGGTCGCAGAAACACAAGGGCTCAAGACCGCTCTCATGCAAGAAGCTGATAATCAAGGGAAAAACTTCCTTTCCAGAGACTTCATGGAAGGAATTTCCGCATTTCTTCAGAAAAGAAAGCCCAGTTTCAAAGGCAAATAGGCTTATTTTTCTGAATAACCGAACCATCAAGACTCTCCGACCACCACGCCAATCCGAAAATAGATTTATCGATTTCTCAGGGGGATTTTATGCGAAATAATCCCCCTAAGAATCGCGCGCTTCTCTTCCTCCGCACACCTGCCCCCGGGCGAATACACCATAACGACCCGAAAACGATTTCCACAGCTATGTGGAGAACTGAGATAACCACCTGATTATCAAGATCAAGTTTTCCACACTCAATGGTGGGAATGCTGTGGATAGAATTAAATGGTCAAACATTGATCAAACTTTGGAGCTGTGCTTTATCCACAATTATGTGGACAAGCTCTAAATGTGGACAACCCCGGTGCAAAAGAACTGGGTTGTAAACAGCCAATTCACAATTCACATGGGATGAACTTATCACCACGAAACCATGTCTGAAAATTTGTTCATATGTGGATAGCCTCACACACTTCGAAAGATGGAGTATCTTTGGAACAAAAGGTTGCTGGTCGATAATGTTGCTAATGAATGCTTCAGCTTGTTCATTTTGAATAAGTTGCCTGCTGCTTACAAGAGCTTTTCCTTGAGAAGAAATTAATTAGCTAGTTGAACCAATGGCTCTAAGCTTTTCCCCAACCCATGTGGATAACCATGGATAAAAAGAAGAAAACCTAACATCCTAGCACCTAGAAAAAAAGTTATCCCAGATATCCACGGCCCTATCTACTCTTATGAAAGATATTTTTTAAAAAAGGAAGAAGAAGAGGATTTCAAAACCAGGAGAATTCCTTCCTGATCCCGTGTTCTGCCGGATTCTCTCTCACTCTCCGCTCGCCCCGTGATGTGGGAAACTTCCGATTTTAAACTTAATTCTCTCTCATTCCCTTAATAATCAACACCTTCAATCTGAAACAGAATGTGGATTACGCTGATTTTTCTGTGGATTCCCTGATACTTTTCTACCATCTTTGTTTCTGTGCGCTACGCTTTGAGGAGATGTGTTAGATTGCCTCCCCGTTTTGTCAATCCCGTCTTCGCACTGCACCTCGTTTTGCCACGAGTTCAGGTTCTGTGCGCCTTACCCTGATTGCTCTGCATCATGCAAGATTCCGCATATACCGACATTTCAAACCTGGGCGAGTTTGGTCTCATCAACCGGCTCACCAGGCCTTTTTCGATCACCCGTCCCGAAACCATTCTGGGGATCGGAGATGACGCTGCCATCTGGCAACCAGCCAAAAATCTGGTCTCCGTCGTGAGTTCCGACCTGCTCGTCGAAGGGGTTCACTTCGACCTTTCCTACATGCCGCTTGCTCACCTCGGTTACAAAGCCGTGGTTGTTAACCTGAGCGACATTTTCGCCATGAATGCCGAACCTACCGGGATTGTGGTCTCGGTGGCCATGAGCAACCGGTTTCCCGTGGAAGCAATGGAGGAACTCTACCTCGGCATCCGAACAGCCTGCGAAACCTACGGGGTGGACTTGCTCGGCGGAGACACCAGCGCAGCTCCCCAAGGCCTGACACTTTCCATCACAGCTATTGGCCAGGTCGAGCCAGATCGTTTTGTTAAGCGATCGGGGGCTGGTCCCAAGGAACTGATTTGTGTCTCAGGCGATGTCGGTGCAGCTTATGCCGGCTTCCTGGTGCTCGACCGCGAAAAGTCGGTGTATCTCGGGAACCCTTCCCTCCAGCCCGATCTCAACGATTACGACTACGTTGTAGGGCGGCAGCTGCGGCCAGAGGCCCGGGTGGATATTCTCCGCAAACTGCGGGAAGCGGGAATTCACCCAACTTCCATGATCGACATCAGCGATGGGGTGGCCAGCGAACTGCACCACCTTTGCCGCCAGAGCAAAACAGGCGCGACCATTTATGCACACAAACTTCCCATCGACCCGCAAGCCGTGAAAGTCGCAGAAGAATTTGGCATTTCGCCCACCACATTCGCCATGAATGGAGGAGAGGATTACGAATTGATGTTTACAATCCCGATAACCGATTTCGATAAAGTGAAGTCGTGGCCTGAGCTGTCTATTATTGGGCACATGACCGATGACCCTGCCCTGATCCAGATGATCCTTGATAGTGGCGAAATGGTAGATGTGCAAGCCCAGGGCTGGCAGCATTTTTCCGATGACGCCCCCAACCCCGAACCAGATGGGGTTTCCTAAGAGTTGTGCAGCACGTTTTCCTGAGCCAATCGCTCAGCTTGCCTTTTGATCTGAATTGCGTTTCTTGCTACCTCCCATCAATTACACATGGCCTCTCATCGTATTCTCTCCTACAACGTTAACGGCATCCGCGCCGCCTCCCAGAAAGGGTGGTATGACTGGTTACAGCAATATCAGCCTGATGTGATTTGCTTGCAGGAAATTAAGGCGATGACGGATCAGTTAACCGAGTCTGAAAAGTCGCCTGCGGGGTATCACAGCTACTGGCATTCGGCAGAGAAAAAAGGCTACTCAGGCGTGGCTATTCTGTCGCGGCGGGAACCGCTTCAGGTGGAAGTGGGGTGTGGGATAGAAGCGATAGACCGTGAAGGGCGCGTGCTCCGTGCTGATTTTGAAGAGTATTCCGTTATGTCGCTGTATGTTCCTTCGGGAAGTTCTGGTGAACACCGGCAGGATGCCAAGGAAGAATTCATGAAGGTTTGGCCTGCATACCTGCAAGGGTTAAGGCAACGTTTTCCGCGTTTGCTTATCTCCGGCGACTACAACATCGCTCACACAGAGATTGACATTCACGACCCCGTTGGCAATAAAAAAACGTCCGGCTTTTTGCCCCATGAAAGGGCCTGGTTCAGTGAACTCCTTTCGTTGGGTTTGGTGGATACTTTTCGGCATCTTCACCCTGCTGAGCGCCATGCATATTCCTGGTGGAGTTACCGCGCGAATGCCCGGGCCAACAACAAAGGTTGGCGGATTGATTACCACCTCGCTACCCAGGAACTGGCACCCCATGTGGTGGAAGCTTCCATCCTTCCCTCTGTGACACACTCAGATCATTGCCCCATCCAGGTAACCCTGGATTTTGTATAAAGACTACATGAAAGAGCGGAACAAGAAGCTTTTGGATTCTTGCCGCTGAAATGTGAACTTGAAGGAAAACTGCCCCAAGGCCTGATTTTAATCCGCAGGGAACCAAGCCTGGTTCTCTGACGTTTTCTGACTGTTTCTCTCGTGTTGTAGGGTAGCCGAAGTTTGATTGCCATGAATCGTACTCAATCCTTGTTGGATCAGCGACTCCAGGAGTTTCGCAAAAAGTATTACACCGACCAAATCATCAGAGGAGCGCTCATCCTGTTGCTTCTGGTCAGTTCTATCTTGTTCATCGTCTTGCTGAGCGAAGGCATTTTCGGCTTCTCTTCCGCTGTTCGAACCTGGATGGTGGCTTTGCTGGGAGTGGGTTTCGCAGGAGTATTGACCTGGATGGTCATTCGACCTGCTATCAGGCTGGTGAATCTCCTTCCGGGTATCAGTGATTATCAAATCGCCGATATGGTGAAGGCCCACTTCCCCGATATCAAAGACAAGCTCATCAACTTGCTCCAGCTCAAAAATAGCAGATCAAACCAGGCATTGGCTATGGCTGCTATTGATCAAAAAACCAACCAGGTCGTGCCAGTCCGGCTTAGCTCTGCGATCGATTTGCGCGTTAACAGAAAATATCTTGGGTATCTGCTCATTCCAGTGCTACTCTTTATCTTCAGCTACCTCTCCTTTCCTGGCTTTTTCTCTCAAAGCGGGCACCGGCTGCTGAATTTCAACCAGGAATTTATCCCGCCTGCACCTTTTCAGTTTCAGATTGACGGAGTACCCCAGGAGCTAGTGGCTGGCCAGGACTTTCAGGTCAGCATTCGTGTAAAAGGAGAAATGCTGCCTGAGTATGTATATATGTTCATCAAAAGCGGGAGCAGCGACGGCGGAAATGCTTTTGTTGATTATCAATTGCAAGAAATTTCGCCTGGTGTATATGAGTACCGTCTTTCTGAAGTAAAAGAAAATTTCTCCTTCTATGTTGGGAATGAAGAAGCAAGCTCCCAGGTGTTTGATGTGCTCGTTAAAAAACGGCCTTTTGTAAAACAGTTTCAGGCCACCATTGAATATCCTTCTTATACCGGTAAAGCTCCTGAACAGATAGCGCCTAACATAGGAGACTTTAAAGTTCTCAAAGGTGCCCGCGTTACTTGGAACCTCATTGCAGAAGGAGACATTGCCCTGGCTTCTTTTCTCACCAAAGATGGAGCTATTGCATTTACCTCAGACGCAGGCAAGTACCGCACTTCGCTTCGTGTAATGGACCCGCTCGATTACAGCCTTTCTCTGGTTTCGTCCGATTCCATCCAGAATGTGGACACAGTCCAATATCAGGTGGGGGTGATTCCAGACAGGCACCCTTCGCTGTATGTGTTCTCTCCAACAGAGGAATTGACAGTGGGAGTAGATACCCGGCTGCCCCTGGAAATGGAAATTGCTGATGATTTTGGATTTTCCAAAATGTCGATGTTTTATCGATTTACCAAAAGTGGGGGAACCAGTTCTGTGAGCCAGACCTTCTCTGAATTGCCACTCAGCATCGACAAGTCTGTACTCCTTCAGCCGTTGTCCTTCAACATCGACTTATCTGGTATTGGTTTGCAAGAAGGAGATGAAGCAGAAATCTACTTGCAGATATGGGACAACGACGGCGTGAGCGGGCCTAAGTCTTCCACAAGCGGAACCATCCGTATCGCCTACCCTACTCTTGATGCCAAGTATGACCAGGCTAACGAAGAGCAGGCCAAAATCAAGGAAGACCTTTCCAATCTTCGCGAGCAGGCCAAGCAACTGGAGGACGCATATCAGAAAATGCAGGAAAAATTGCTTGAGCAGAGGAATCTCTCTTTTGAGGACAAGAAGGAAATGCAGCGGATGATCGAAGCTCATCAGGAAATGCTCAAGGAAATCGAGGATGCTCAACAGAGGCTGGAAGAAGCCAAGCAGCAAATGGAAGAGAATGCCATGATTTCAGAGCAAACGCTTGAAAACATGGAAGACCTCAATAAGATGCTGGAGGAGCTGAAAAACGAGGAGATTCAAAAACTACTCGAAGAAATTGAAGCCAAAATGGAGAACCTCAATACAGAGGAACTTCAGGAGAAGTTGGAGCAGTTGCGCAACAACGACCAGGATATCAAAAAGAGCCTGGAGCGAACTCTTGAGTTGCTGAAGCAACTGGAAGTTCAGCAAAAGATTGACGAGCTCCGCAACAAGATCGATCAATTGGAATCCAAACAGGAGTCTTTAAATGACCAGCTTGAGCAGGCTGAGACGCAGCAAGAATTGCAGGACGTTGAGCAAAAGCAGGAGAACCTTGACCAACAAATGGACGGGATCAAGAAGGATCTTGCTGACCTTGAAAAAATGAAGCAAGACACGGGCAGCCCTGATGAAGAGAAAATGCAGGAACTGCAGGAACAGGCCGAGTCGGCGGAGGAGAACATGGAGCAGGCAGCTGAGCAGATGAGCGAAGCGCAGGAAGAGATGCAGGAAGGAGGCCGACAGAACAAAAAAGCTGCGCAGCAGCAAATGGAAAATGCCTCTCAATCTCAGCAAGGTGCTCAGAAAAAGCTGGAGGAAATGTCGGAGTCGCTGAGCTCTATGCAGATGAACATGCAGTCGCAGCAGGATCAGCAGAATATGGAAGATTTGCGTGAGTTGTTGGAGAATTTGCTGAAGCTGTCATTTGACCAGGAAGACCTGAAAGAAGGTGTTCGTGAGCTTCGGTTCAATGACCCCTCACTGGTTTCTAAGAGCCAGGACCAAAAGAAATTGCAGGACGACATGGAACTGGTTCGCGACAGCCTGGAGGCTTTGGCCAGTCGCATGTTCCAGATCGAGAAATTTGTGCTAGATGAAAGTCAAAAGATCTCCCAAAACATGGGAATGTCTCAATCATTCTTTCGAAACAAGCAGGTTCCCATGGTAGTCTATCACCAGCAAACTGCAATGACGAGCATGAACAACCTGGCCAACATGCTATCAGATGCGATGCAGCAACTGCAGGAGAGCATGAAAAATGCGCAGTCTGGTCAGGCAATGTGCCCCAAGCCTGGTGAGAATCCTTCCGAAATGCCTGGTATTTCCAAGCAGCAGCAGAAGCTCAACCAGATGATGGAGCAGATGATGCAGAATGGGCAGCAGGATGGAGAGAAGCTTTCTCAGATGGCCGGAGAGCAGGAGCGCATCCGCAAGCAATTGGAGGAAGCACAGCAAAAAATGCGGGAGCAGGGCGGAAAAGCCCTGGGGGATATGGACAAGATCATTCAGGACATGATTGACAGTGAGGAGGATCTGCGCAACAAGCAACTGACCCACGAAACGATGATGCGCCAGCAACAAATCTTAAGCCGCTTGCTTCAGGCAGACCAATCTGTGCGGGAGCGCGAGTTGGACGACAAGCGGGAGTCTCGCAGCGGCAGGGAGTTGGAGCGGCAATCACCGGATGCATTAACCCGGGAGGAGTACCAAAATAGGATCAGGCAGGAACTGCTCAAGTCCAATCAATTGGAATATTCTCCTGATTTCATCATCTTGATCGAACAATACTACAATAAGCTTGAAGGCGTCAATGAGTAGCCCGGACACGGAAAAGTTGCTGGCTCGGCAGCTGTTGTTAAACAGCAGTTCCGATGCAATCCAGGAGGTAGAATCCATCGTGGATGAAATTCGCTCCGAATTGGATGTTAAGGAGGACGTGTATGCCAACATGATGGTGGCGATCACGGAGGCTGTCAACAATGGAATTTATCACGGAAACCAAGGTGATCCTGAGAAGCAGGTTACCGTGGATTTTGAGATGAAAACCCAGTTTCGGCTCATGGTGCGGGTAACAGATCAAGGTTTGGGATTTGATCCGAACGAACTTTCTGATCCAACTGCACCTGAAAATCTGGAAAATCTAGGCGGGCGAGGCGTCTTTCTGATGCAGAATTTGTCGGATGAAATCCATTTTCTTGATGACGGCAGGCAAGTTGAAATGTGGTTTAACATTTGACTCGACTATAACAGCAAACATCGACTTTCCCAGTTTGGACAACAGGCTGGGACTTTTCTTTTGGCTATGGAAGATGTAATCGAATTTTTTCAGGAAGACACCCAGTTTGAGCTGGCAGATCCTCAGGCTTCTCTCTCCTGGCTCATGAGCGTAGCAGCCAGGTATGAACAAGAAGTGGGGGAAATGGCCTACATTTTTTGCTCAGATGAGTATCTTCTCGCCCTAAACGAGGCCCATCTGAACCACGATTTTTACACCGATATCCTCACATTTCCCTTGAGCGAGCCGGGGCAGCCTTTAGAAGCAGACATCTACATCTCTGTGGATAGGGTTCAGGAAAATGCTGCAACTTTTCACACCAGCTTCGACGATGAACTCCACCGGGTTATGGTTCATGGCTTATTGCACATGATCGGGTTCGACGATCATGAACCCGAGAATGAATTTCAGATGCGGAAAGCGGAAGAGGAGGCCTTGTCCCTACGTAAGAAGTGATGGGTTAGGCATGTTCCACGTGGAACACGAGTGGCGGTTGTGTTTAGACTTTTTTGATATGTTCCACGTGGAACATTCAAGTAGGTAAGAAAGGAATGGTGATCGCATGTTCCACGTGGAACCTTTCACTTTGTGTTTCTGGCTTGCGGGTACTTTATGTTATTTTTGCCATGGGAAGGTAATTCTCCTGTAGGGTGGGTTTGTTTCTCAGTAAGGTCGTTTTCCTATGTTTCCTGAATACGATGTGATCGTGGTAGGCGCAGGCCATGCCGGTTGTGAGGCAGCCGCAGCCGCTGCTAACATGGGCATGAAGGTTTTGCTCGCAACCATGAGCATGAACACCATTGCCCAGATGTCTTGCAACCCCGCGATGGGCGGTGTTGCTAAAGGTCAACTCGTGCGCGAAATTGATGCACTCGGTGGGTACTCTGGAATCGTCACCGACAAAACCATGATCCAGTTTCGGATGCTCAACCGCTCCAAAGGCCCTGCCATGTGGAGCCCGAGAGCCCAAAGCGATCGTGCTCGCTTCGCCGAAACCTGGAGACTCCTGCTCGAACAGACGCCCAACGTAGACTTCTGGCAGGAAATGGTTACTGGACTTGCCGTCAAACAAGGAAGAGTAACAGGCGTTAGTACCCAACTTGGACTTGAAATTCGTGGTAAATCCGTCGTTCTTACCAACGGCACTTTTCTCAATGGACTCATCCATATCGGCGAAAAGCAGTTTGGTGGTGGCCGCTCTGGCGAAAGAGCCAGTACAGGACTCACAGCCCAGCTAGAATCCCTGGGCTTCGAAAGTGGTCGCATGAAAACCGGCACGCCACCCCGCATCGACGGGAGATCCATTCATTGGGATCGCCTCGAAGAACAACCAGGCGACGACCTTCCAGGAAAATTCTCTTTCTCAGATACTCAGCCACTTACCCGCCAGCGTTCCTGCTACATTACCCATACCAACAACGAAACCCACGATTTGCTCAAGGAAGGCTTCGACAGAAGCCCCATGTTCAACGGGAGAATTCAGGGGCTGGGTCCACGCTATTGCCCTTCCATCGAGGATAAGATCAATCGATTTGCCGACAAAGACCGCCACCAACTCTTTCTGGAACCTGAAGGCTGGGATACCATCGAAGTGTATGTTAATGGTTTTTCCTCTTCCCTTCCTGAAGATGTGCAGTTCAAAGCCCTGAGGTCCATTGTTGGTCTCGAGGATGCCCGCATGTTCAGGCCCGGCTATGCAGTGGAATATGATTTCTTCCCCCCTACTCAGCTCAAGCTTTCCCTCGAAACTCAGCTTGTCGAGAACCTTTTTTTTGCCGGCCAGATCAATGGAACAACCGGTTATGAAGAAGCAGCCGCCCAAGGCCTCATGGCAGGAATCAACGCTGCCAGAAAAGTCCGGGAGGAGGATCCCTTTATCCTCCAGCGCGATGACGCCTACATCGGCGTTCTCATTGACGACCTCGTAAACAAAGGAACCAAGGAGCCATACCGCATGTTTACTTCCCGTGCAGAGTATCGGACGCTCCTCAGACAAGACAATGCAGACCTGCGCCTCACAAGCCTCGGGTATGAAATTGGGCTCGCTTCAGAGGACCGGTTCCAACGGTTCCAAATCAAGCGGGCTGCCATGTCGAGAATCATGGACCTGCTCGACCATGTCTCGGTTTCGCCTGACCAACTCGACAGCTACTTCGAATCTATTGGTAGCAGCCCATTGAAGCAAAAAATGAAGGCAGCTTCGGTCCTTACCCGCCCTCACGTCACTCTTCACGATCTGATCGGGCTGATCCCCGAATTGGGTGATTCTCTGAGAAATGAAACACTCGAATCGCTGGAGCAGGTCGAAATCCAAATAAAGTATGCGGGTTACATCCAGAAAGAAAAAGATCTGGCCGATAAAATGATGAGGCTGGATACTATTCGTATTCCTGAAGAATTTGATTTCTCCTCCATCACTTCTCTCTCTGCAGAAGCCCGGGAAAAACTCTCACGCATGAAGCCCGGCAGCCTCGGGCAAGCCTCCAGAATCTCTGGTGTTTCTCCCGCCGACATTTCAGTGCTCATGGTGTTCATGGGAAGATAAAATCGGGCCTGAGAATCGCCTAAAAAAAGGCTTCCCGGGCTACGGGAGGGAATAAAATCAAGAGAAGTGAATTCAGTCGGGGGTTTTGTATCAAAATTAGGATTTAATTAATTGGAGATCAGCTGATTAAATGAGATTTGCTTGCCTTAGAGAAAGGCTCGTTTTTGATCGATTCTCCTGCGAGTTTTTGATGGAAAAAGAAGTTTTTGGCCGGTTTTTCCTTCAAGTCAAAAAAACTTCTCACCTTCGCTCATCAAGCTCAATTCGATGCCTGCTATTCACAGAGACCACTGCCCAGGTTGTCATTCTACTGACCTCTCCGAATTATTCCTTTGCCAGGATCATACCGTGTCGAAGGAAAAATTTGCCGTTTGGGCTTGCGCGAACTGCGGCGGCCGGTTTACTCAGAATGTCCCCGATGAAGCCAGTATTGGATCCTACTACCAATCGGAGGATTACATTTCCCATTCCAATACAAGTCGAGGTCTGATCAACCGGCTGTATCAGATGGTGAGGACGTACACAGTAAAAAAGAAGGTAGAGCTAATCAAGCGCGAGTCCGGGAAGGAAAAGGGTAGCCTGCTGGATGTTGGCTGCGGAACGGGACAGTTTCTCGCTGGTATGAAAAGTGCAGGCTGGACAGTTTCTGGCTTGGAACCAGACCCCGGAGCCAGGAAACTCGCAAGTGAAGCTGTTGGCGAAATCATCGAGGAGCCTGAAGGTTTGTTCGCTGATCGGCCAACAGTCGGGGTAATTACCCTTTGGCATGTTCTCGAGCATGTTCATCGTTTGCATGAGTACCTCGATCGGTTTCATGCGCTCCTCCAACCCGGCGGTCTGTTGCTCATTGCTGTTCCAAATTTTACTTCTGCCGATGCAACTCATTACGGAGCAGACTGGGCAGCCTACGACGTGCCGCGGCATTTGTATCACTTTTCACCGGAAAGTATGGCTGTTTTAATGAGCCAGCACGGGTTTCGAATTGACCGGCATCTTCCAATGCCATTTGATGCGTTCTATGTAAGCATGCTGAGTGAGCAAATCCGACATGGAAAGCCCAGGCTGATTTCAGCATTTTTTGCTGGGTTCAGCTCTTGGTTGGTCTCGCGATCTAAAGTGGAGAGAGGAAGCTCAGTGCTGTATGTGATCAGGAAAGGGTAATTGGCCGAACCTAAGCCTTTCGTAAAAAAATGGGGCTCAGGCAAATTCTTCCTCCCAGCTTGTCCAGTAGATAGCGAGTTCATCGGCGAAGGAATCGGGGGAAGAGGAAAAGATTTTTTTTCCGAGTGGAAAATATTTGTGTCGCAGCTTGTCGCGAGATGCAGCGAGTGCATGGACAAGTTCAGCTTTGCCAGGCACCCTTCCCTGTAGCAGGCGGCCTTCCCGAATCGCATCTTCAATCACAGCAAGATCGTGGTCATCGCCGAGGAGATCGGAAAGCCGGTGGCATTCCTCTGCAAGGGGAGCAAGGAGTTGGGGCCAGCAATTGTTGAGCAGTTGAAGTTGGTGCCAAAGGTATTTAACCCTTTTTCGCCAGTCGTGAAGCGTGTGTGTATCCGGATGATCGAGAGAATCAGCGAGGCCTTGCTTTCCCTGGGCATAGATTTTTTGAACGCCAGGTCGCAGCCAGGCAAAGTCACCCTGGGTTTCTACCCAGGCAGGAATAAGATCGAGGCCTTTTTCCAGCATCTCGAGAGCCGCCTGACGTTGGCGGTTTTGGCCGCGCATCTGGGCTCGGGCATCGGTTTGCCAGGTAGCAATTTCCTTCCTGGCGACTTCAACACTTCTGGCCAGGGATTTTCGGGGGAACCTAAGCTGGAGTTCATCGAGGGTCGTCTGCATAGCAGCCAAGTCTCTCAGTCCGGAGACCTGGCGGGCGGCGTCGCGCAGCGTTGCGTTAGCAGAGGCGTAAGTTTCTTCTCCCAAAGGCTGCCGCACCAGCCGGATAAGTGCGCGGGTTCTTTTCAGAGATTTTCTGCCCTGGTGAATACCTTGTTCTACCTGCCGGGTTTTGCGTAACTGGACAATGGCAAAAGCCATTTCCTCTTGCCAGATTCGTACAATTTCTGCTGGTATGGGGTGCTTCCCTCGTATTTCGTATTGCATTCAACAAAACTACGAAAGAACCTGATTTCTTTGATCAACTTTGAAAAAGACCCATCGCTTCGCCTACCTGAAGGAGCTCGGCTACGGCATTTTTGCCTTCTTCACCGAGGTTCACGGAAAAGTCGTTGACGTAAAGGCTGATGTGGGCTTTCATCACATCATCATCCATTTCCTGAGCATGAAGCCTGACATACGGCATCGCTTCCTCCGGATTGGCAAAGGCATGAATCACACTTCGCTGCATGATCCGGTTGAGTTTGGCAATGATTTCCGGGCCGAGGGATTTTTGCGCCAAAATGGCCCCGAGTGGAATGGGTTTGTTGGTTCGTTGCTCCCAATGTTCGCCCAGATCCTGAATCAGTTGGAGACCGTACTGCTGGTAGGTGAACCGGTTTTCATGAATGATAACTCCTGCGGCGACCTCCCCACGAAGAATGGCAGGCATAATGTCGTGGAAAATATATTCTTTCTTGTTCTGCAGCCGTGGGGAAAAATAACTGAGCAGCAAATGGGCGGTTGTATTAAATCCTGGCACAGCTACAGGGAGTTGCTGATCGATGAGTTGCTGAACGGTGAGGCGTTCTTTGGAGATCAGCAGCGGGCCGCAGCCTCGCCCCAAGGCAGAGCCAGCGTCGAGAAGCTGGTAGTGCGACCGCAGGTGTCCATAGGTTTGGTAGGAAACCTTAACCATATCCAGCTCTTGGCGGAGGGCCATTTGGTTGAGGTGGAAAATATCGGCCAGAACGAGCTCGAAAGAAAGACCTTCTGTGTCGATTCGGCCATGAACCATGGCATCAAACATGAAGGTGTCGTTTGGGCAGGTGGAAAACCCGAGTCGAAGTTTCATGAATAGGGGAGTCGTGTCGTCAGCAAACGAAACGGAAGAGGCAGCACTTTGTTAGGCAAGCAAATGCGGATATCGACAGACCAGCCGCACATGGTTATCGTGGGGTTCATCTCTGGGGTCGCAATGATAGCCGAAGAGATCATACTTCTCGGCCTTTGGATTGAGGTCTTGGTAATAGCTGTGGACGCCGTCAGTCTTATGGAAGGAGGTCTCGTGAAAAATCTGGGTCTTCTTTCCAGGTCGTTGGTCAAGATAATGAAAGAGCAGGTGAGGATCGCCCAGATCGCCGGAGTAAGCGAGAAGGTCGGTCTCAGATTCAAAGCAGTATGCCCAGGTCGGCATGCCTTCGATGTGTTTGCCGTATGTATCGATGGCTGTGATGCCGGGAACAGTTTCCATGGGAAAAAATTCCAGGTAGTTGAGGGGCTCGGTAAGGGAAAAGTGAACGTAATCGAGAATCATCTGCTGAAAAGCCAGGTTTGGGACGAGGATTCGGGCTTTTCTGGGTGGGGAAAGAAAATACTTATGATGAAGGATCACAGAACTGAGGCTCCCTACGTGGTCGTCGTGGAAGTGGGTGATAAGAATGTAATCGATTTGATCGGCGAGGTCCGTTTCCCGAAGGCGGCGATATACAGAGTTGCCACAATCGATGAGAATCTTTGTGCCCTGGAAGTCGATCCACGCGGCCGAATTCCCAAACTCGTAGTCAAACGCGCCGCCAGTACCTAAAAATTTGATCGTCATGGAATGCAAAAACAAGTAATAAAGTTAGGCCTCGTCATGGGAATAAGTTACGAGAGAATTTGTAATTTCTCATTTTACCGGGAGATTCGTTTTCTATCTTGCTCACAAAAATGGATCGGTTCTTAAGACCGTACCTAACTTGTTGATTGTGATCAATTTAACTTTTTTTCTATGCTATTGTCTATGACTGGCTACGGCGCCGCCAGCCGCTCTTCTCAAAATTTCAAGGTCTCCATCGAACTGAAATCCTTGAATTCTAAATTTTTTGAGCTGTCTGCGCGTCTGCCTAAGAGCTACGGGAAGTACGAAAATGACATTCGCAATACGTTGCTCAATCAATTGAACCGGGGAAAGGTCTCGCTTCAGTTGAATGTGGAAGTACTCCAACCCGAGAAAAGAACGCTCAACATCAACAAGGTGCTGGCCGAGCGCTATCTCCACGAGCTGCGCGACCTCGCCAACAGCCTCGGCATTAACCCTCAGATAGAGCTTGCCTTTCTACTCGAACTCCCCGAGGTGATTCCGACTGACCTCGACCAGGAAGATCCTGAAGAATGGGGCCTTGTAAAACTAGCTCTCGCAGATGCCATCAAAGAAATGATGGTGAGCCGGGAGGAAGAAGGCAAAGCCCTCGATCGTGACCTCGAGCGGGCTCATGACGCCATCCAGTCTGCCCTCACTGATATTGAAAAGTTAGCACCTGAGCGCGCTGCCGCCGTCAGAACCCGGCTTGGCCAATCCCTGCAGGACCTTCGCGACCGGATTCAGGATGTGGACCCCAACCGCTTTGAACAGGAACTGATTTATTACCTCGAAAAACTGGACATCAACGAGGAAATTGTGCGCCTCTCCCAGCATCTTGTCTATTTTACCGAACTCCGAAAAACAGGAACCAGCAACGGCAAGCAGCTTCAGTTCGTTGCCCAGGAAATGGGCAGAGAAATCAACACCATTGGCTCAAAGGCCAATCATGCTGGTATTCAGCGGCTGGTGGTGGCAATGAAAGATGAGCTGGAAAAAATAAAAGAACAACTCCTCAACATTCTCTAGCATGAAAACAAGGTTTCGGGTAGGTTGCCTCTTGCTGGTCGTGTTCGCGGCCTGCACCGAAACCTTCGAGGTGAATGCGCCTTACCAGGACATTTTCGCGGTGTATGGGGTGCTTGATCCGCACCAGGATACGCAGTATGTAAGAATTTCCCTTGCCTTTCAGCCCGAAGAAAACGCCTACGACCTGGCAAAAACGATCGACCTGTCGGTGCGTGATCTGAATGTGTCTCTTTCCGGAAATGGAAAAACCTACAGCGCCACCTTTGCCGATTCTATCCCCAAACGTACGGAAGGGGACTTTGTCCCATTTGCCGGAGCATATCGTTTCATCACAGCTGGCTCCGATCGACTCATCGCCGGGTCCCGGTATGAACTGCGCATTAGCCGGGAAGATGATTCTACCTTCTGGCTTGCTGCTGCTACCCGCATTCCACCACAGCCCCTCATCATTTCCCCTACCCGGTATGATTGGCAAGGGGAATACTGCCTGCCAATTGTAGATGTGGAAGATACTGTTTCTGTGGTTTTTAGGAAAAACGACAGGCCCGATAACCGAAGTTCGCATTTTGAGATCAGGTGGTTGTTGCGCTATGAAGTGGGAGGCGAACATCGCGAGTTGCAGACAATACCATCTCCGCCTTTCAATCGCAATGTTCGGTGTGGGAATGCCGGAAATGGGAATCTGTGTTTCAGCACGGGCAATGGATCGGTGTTGGAAGAATGGCTGACCAGTATTCCTTTGGCTTCTCAGGGACTAAATCCGGAAATTCGTTGTTCGCAAATTCCGATTGAATTGAGCAGAGTCGCTGAGATTCAACTAACTGCCATGGATTCAGTTCTGGCTTCCTATATTTTGGCAAACGACCCGAGGGAGCTGAATTTAAACACCTACAGGGCTGAATTTACGAATGTGAAAGGATCGGTTCCTGCTGTTGGCATCCTTGGCAGCATTTCCTACGACAATGAGCCGTTCCTTCTCAGCCCCTGTGCAGAAAGCCGCCTGGGTTTTAGCACCCGGCCTGTTTCCCAAACCTGCCAGTGAGATGCAGGATTTACTGTGAAAATATTTTTTCCCTTCCCGGCAAACCAGTCAAAACCTGCTTTGATTTGTATCGCGATGGAGGATGCTATCTCCCACGCCAACTTTGTTTGTCATGTCATTGTATCGGAAAGTGAGGGCGGTGGAACGTCTGTTTGATCGGCTGGCAAAAGAGGAGGCAGCATTTTTGCGCCAGCAACCGCTTACCTGTCTACCCGGCTGTGGCCGCTGCTGCACCTACCCGGACATAGCCGCCACGCCCCTGGAGTTTTTGCCGCTGGCATATCACGCCCTGGTGGATGGAACCATAGAGCAACTTTACCAGTCGGTGGAGGGTGACCATAGGGAATGTGTCAATTTCAGGTCCTCTGGTCCTTCCGGGAAAGGAAGCTGCGGGCACTACACAGGACGCGGGCTGATCTGCAGACTCTTTGGTTATGCAGCCAGAACCGACAAAACAGGACAACCCCAGTTGATTGCCTGCAAAACCATGAAAGATGAAACACCGGAGCAGGTGCAGAGGGTAAATGAGTACCTGGAGCTGGGTGGCACTATGCCAGTTGCGGCTTCCTACTATCGGTCCCTGTCAGCCATTGAT
Source organism: Bacteroidia bacterium (assembly GCA_041741415.1). Classification (GTDB taxonomy): domain Bacteria; phylum Bacteroidota; class Bacteroidia; order J057; family J057; genus JANQTF01. The sequence continues at coordinate 141,149 of JBGSKC010000035.1, forward strand.
TCTTCTATCGGTGGGGAAATGATTCCCATTAACCAGGCAATCCGGCAGGCGATAGAGATCGTCATGGCTTACTATGCCTACCGGCCCAAACCACGGCGCCGGAATAAAGCAGTCTGAGAATCCTGTTGGTTCATCTGGCTGGATTTGCCGGAAAATGCGTTATTTCCTGCATGAGCCTGATCAAACGAGGACTGACTGCTGCCTTGCTGGTTGTTACCAGTTTGTTGCCCGCCCAAACGTTGGACTCCCGCAGCGGCGGCGTTCACACCCCTGAGGGAGATTTGCACATGCTCGTGATCTTCATTCGCTATGAAGGCCGCGACCTGATGCCGAATAACAACACCTGGCCCGACACGACAGCCGAGGGATACCTGCCCGACATCGCCAAAGGCGAAAGCAATGCTTTTTTCCATGCCAGACCAGAGGACATCGGAGAAAGATCCATGCAGAACCTCAGCGATTTCTACTATGCCATGTCGGGCGGGCGCTTTCGGATCACGGGGGAGGTATATTCGGTTCAGGTGCCGGTTGACTTCATTCCAGAGCGAAACAACAATTTTTTTACCCGTCAGGGCCAAATGAACCAGGCTGCGCTTAACTGGATCGCGGCGCATGACCCTGAGTTTGACTGGGCTCGATTTGACCGGAGAACCAACAGGCCCCAATACAAGCAGAGCAATGTGAACACCCCGCCCGACAGCATTCTGGATTATGTGGTATTCATGCACCGCGCTCCGGGCAGCACGGGGATGGGTGCCAGCAGCAATGTTGGTATTCCAGGTACATACTACCGGATCCTGGATGGCCACACGGGCATTAAATCCTATACCAACAACAAACACAACTGGCTTTACTTCCTGCATGAATTTGCCCATAACCTCTATTCCAGCCCGCATTATCTTGGGGCAAATGGAGCAGATGGTGACCGCTTTTACACCCAAAAGGGCTGGGGCATGATGGCGGCATGGCACTCTCCTTTTTTTATTGCAAACGCATGGGAAGCATGGTGGCTTGGCTGGATCGAATGTCAGCAGCCCGATTCCAGCGGAGAATACCTGCTTCGTGATTACGTGACAGGCAGAGACGCAATGCGCATCCCCATTCCCGGAACCCAGGATTTCCTTTGGCTGGAAAATCACCAAAAGAAAGATCGCTGGGACGAAAAATTATTTTTTAAGGACACCGCCCAGCACCAGCCTCAGTCGCCGCCAGGCTTGTATGCCTATGTGGTAGGTGCGCCGGGCAGCGACCGATCCCGCCCGCAGCTGAATCCCTTCGCAGCCAGCTCCGTCAATTTTATCCGACTGATGAATGCAGATGGAAACCATGACTGGCGCTTTGCCGGTGACAGCCTGCCAACCGGGTATTTCCGCGCACCAGTCATGGAAAAAGTTGCGCCTAATCCGATTTCTGGCCAACATGCCTTTCAGTTTCTGCGCGCCGACTACAACGGTGACGGACAAATTGGGGTAGGTTTTTCTCATGGAAATACCGACTCTGGTGGCAGGGAGCAGATGGATTTATGGGCAGAACGGCGTGAGGGTGCCGACTTGCTCACCATTGCCAACACGGGCGATGCTGGCGACGCCTTTGGGCCGGGGCGATCCCTTGGACTTTCCACCCTGTCGCCAGTAACTGGTTACCCGCTATATCATCGTGCCCAGGACAGCCTGGCGCCCTATGTGCTGTCTGGCATTCGAATCGAAGTGCTTGATACACAACCGGATGGCACGATGCGGCTGCGCGTTGAGTTGAACGACTGGAAGCTTCGTGGCAATCTGAGATGGAGTGGGCAGATGCAAATTCCAGACAGCAATCTTTTAGGTAGGTCGGTCGCCCTCGAATTGGTTTCTGGTACAACCCTTACTCTGGGATTGAGCGGCACCCCGCAGCGCCAGAAGCTACACCCCGTGACGGGAACTTTTGCCCCGCCAACCCGCCTGATGATCGGGGCAGGGCAGCAGGTAGTGGTGGAAAAAGATGCCGTGCTGCTGATAGAAGAGCACAGCCATTTGGTGTTGGGGCCCGGAGCTCGCCTGGTGGTGATGCAAGGCGGAAGCGTCCGGCTGGCTCCCGGTGCTTCGGTGCAGGCTGGTCCGGGTGCTGTTATCCGGGTAAATAATTTTGCAAACATACTGACGGCTGAAGGGAGTATGCTCTTGCTGGACCCTGGCAGCCAACTGATAAAAAGCTGGCTGGGGCGAGTGAAGAAATAAAAAGTGAGCATGGTAATGGAAAATATTTTCATGTCAATCTTTTTCCCATTAGCTTCCTTCTTCTTCTCACCCTTAATTTTTTCGAAATGGATCTGTTTACTCAGCCAATGCTCAAAGAGAATGCGTTGGCAGGCAAGGTCGTAATTGTAACTGGCGGCGGCTCAGGCCTGGGTCTATCAATGAGCCGATATTTTCTGCAGCTGGGTGCATCGGTCGTGATCACAAGCCGGAGCATGGACCGATTGGAAGAGGCTGCAAAAGAGCTGGAGCGGGAGACTGCTGGCTTGGTGCTACCAGTAGCTTGCGACGTTCGCAATTTTGAAATGGTGGAAAGTATGCTGGCCCAGGCCGTTGGGAGGTTTGGCAGGGTTGACGTTCTGGTGAATAATGCAGCTGGCAATTTCATTGCACCAACAGAACGCCTGAGCCACCGCGCTTTCGATGCAGTTGTTGACATTGTGCTGAAAGGCAGTTACAATGGTGCACTGGCTCTGGGCAAATACTGGATTGAGAATGAGATCAAAGGCAACATGCTCAGCATCACTACGACTTATGCCTGGACGGGCTCAGCCTATGTGGTGCCGTCGGCATGTGCGAAAGCGGGAGTATTGGCGCTTACTCGTTCTCTGGCAGTGGAGTGGGGGCGAAAATATGGCATTCGCTGCAATGCCATTGCGCCGGGACCTTTTCCAACTTCGGGAGCCTTTGAGCGGTTATTTCCAGAGCCGGTGAGAGAGATCATTGGTAAACCCGAAGACCGCGTTCCGCTGGGACGGGTGGGGGAGCATCAGGAACTAGCCAACCTGGCAGCCTACCTGATCTCTGAATATTCTGGCTACATCAATGGCGAGGTGGTAACGATAGACGGCGGCGAATGGCTGGGTGAAGCAGGAGAGTTTTCGATGATGCACAGGGTGCCTGACGACATGTGGGACCAGCTTCTCCAGCGGGGAAAGCAGGTGAAAACCTGATTTGTTGAAAACGAATCGTCGCTTGAGGTGAGACGCTGACTGGATCAGAAGGTAGCAACAAGGATAATGATAAAAACTGTTTGAAGGACGGCACCCGCACCGAAGCCTTTCATCACTTCCTTCACCTTGTTTTTATGTGCCTGGTCGCGGTAGCCTGCTGCATAGGAATTATTGGCGGCAAACATTGCAGGATTGGGGACTTCGCTGGCGTCAATGCCGGGAGGGATAGCTCCTACCACTACCCCGGTGATGATACCAGTAAAAATACCTGCAACCGGGTAAAAGGCTGTTGCACCGAAAGTTCCCCAGAAAGGAGCTTTTTTGTGGTAAAACTCTTTCGCATCCTCGATGCCCTTTTGATAAGCATCACCATCATACACACTGTCAGGAACGACCTCCCCCGACTCCAGAACAATCAAAGGAGGGGCATCATTGGCCGAAAAAAACTGCTTCATCCCATCCTGAAAAACGATGTAGGAGATGTCAACCTTCGGGATTTTCACTTCCCCGACGGAGGAGTCTTCAGCGGCAAGCCGGTACGTGATATACCATTTGTCGATGGAAACCACCTCGCTGATGATTTCCTCATCGCTGCGAAGGACGATGAGATCCTGGCTCCAGAGAGCAAACGAGGAGGAGAGAAAGGCCAGTGTGAGAAGGTGTCGCTTCATTATCGTGGTCGATCAGTACCTTGCAAAAGAAAAATCAGGCAGAAGTAACCGACTTTCAGACGGCAAAGAAGGTAAATTCGCTGCCACTGCGTTTAACTCTCGTGCTGGTTCGCCGTTGAGGAAGGCGAAAGAAAAAAGCCAATGTATTGCAATCTCGAAAAAACCACCAGATCAATCAACCAAACAAAACGGAATTCCATGTTAAAAACAAAACAACTCCTGACAGCTGCAGGCCTGGTGATGGTATTGGGGCTCCCACTCGTGAGCCAGGCGCAGGAACAAGGTATTCTGAAAATTGCCAAACTAAAGTATGGCGGCGGCGGCGACTGGTACTCCAATCCAACTGCCTTGCCAAACCTGATTGAATTTGTGAATGCCAATACCACCTTGCGGATCGAAACGCTGGAAGAAGTGGTGGATGCGGGCGGTAGCCAGATTTTCCAGTATCCCTATATCTATGCCACTGGGCATGGTAATATTGTTTTCACCGACGCAGAGGCAAAAAACCTGCGGGCTTACCTGCTATCTGGCGGTTTTCTCCATATCGACGACAACTATGGGATGGACAAGTATGTGCGCCGGGAAATGAAAAAGGTATTTCCGGACCTGGAATTTGTGGAGCTTCCTTTTCAGCATGAAATTTTTAGGCAGCACTACATATTTACAGGCGGACTTCCCAAAATTCATGAACACGATAACAAGCCGCCGCAGGCTCTGGCGCTGATCTTTGAAAACAGGGTCATTTGCCTCTACACCGTGGAATGCGACCTTGGAGATGGCTGGGAGGATGCATCTGTTCACAATGATCCAGAGGAAATTCGGCAAAAAGCCCTGCAAATGGGAGCCAACGTGATCCTCTACGCTTTTTCACATTAATTTTTTTGGCCTGATCTTGGCTAAGAGTTTTCATCGGGAAAAGTCAACTCAGTTGTAACCCCGCATGAACCAGGCTCGTCGCATATTTTTTGTCGCAGGGATACTCCTTGCCAATGTAGGCTGGCTACTCGCCGGGCAGCCTCAGCAGGAGGCTATTTGGTTTGTTCGCCAGGTCTTCTTCCTCGCAGACTTTAACGGCGATGGGCAATTGACCCGCGCCGAAACATCCCAGCTCATTGAGCAATGGGGTTACTTTCGCCAGGATGCTGGCTTCAACCTCAGCGACCTGAACAAAGACCAATTGCTATCGCGCGACGAAGTAGAAGGGGCCGCCTGGCAGGCCATGGTCCATCGCCTGGCAGAAGATGAGCAAGATCTCAAACGCCTGATTTCCCAGTATCAGCATCTCGGGAACGCAGAAAGCGAATATCTCGAAAGGCACCCCGGCCTGAGCGCCCGCCTGCTGGCAAATGTGGTGTGGACCAGGGAGAATCCAACCCTGATTAAAAAGCTTCTTCGAAACCGGGCCTGGCTTCGCGAAAACCCGGAGGTTGCAGACGCGCTCCAAAACAATCTGGTGTTTTGGGCAGAACATCCAACCCTTGCACGGCAATATTACCTGCGGCCGCCAGCAGGCAGAAATGCCGCGCTGTATGAAGCCTGGCGCTCGCTCCACCAGCAACACCTGGAGAATCATCCCGAGTTGAATGCAGATTTCAGGCTCGAATTTCCTTACAGAACAGCTGTTTCTTCTTCCCAGCCTTCGACTGCGAAGCCAGCGGAAGCCGCGGTTTCCGTATCCGAACAGCAAGCTGTTAAGCGTCTAGCCCCAGCCGCGGATCAGCAACAAAAAATCGACTCCCTTTTGCTGGCTCTCTCTGAAGCCAAGGGAAGAATTCAACGACTCGAAACCGTCATCACAGCCCTCGGAACTCAGCAAGGAACTAACTCTCTGCCTTCTGCCTCTGCTGACGCTGAATCCTTGCAGCGAGAACTTCGCGTGCTTCAAATAGAGCAAAAGCTCGCCCGGCTGGAGGAAGATTCTCTTCTGGCCACAACTCTGCGACAAAAAAAGCATATTGCCTTTTTGCAGGCGCAACTCGTTCAGGATAGCGTTCGAATGAGCAGGCCCGGTCAGGAAACCCTGGCAGAAAACAAGTTAATGGAGGACGAATTGGTTCAGCTGAAAACCTTCATTCAGTCTCAAACCGCAGAACTTGATTCGCTGAACAGCGCACTTCGCATCCAGCAAGAGATGCTGAACCAGGAGCAAAGAAAACTGGCTGCCTTAACTCAATCGCAAGCTCAAAGCCAGACACAGGTTTCCTTTGCATTTGACAGCCTTCAGCAGCAGGTGAGCCAGGCAAATATCAGACTCGAAAATCAGAAAATTGACCTGCAAACTTTGAGCTGGCACCGCGACCTGCTCCGCCTTCAGAATGATTCCCTTCGTCTGGTAATCGTCCAGTCCGGGCTGCGCCGCCAGGCACTGCTCGACAGCCTGGCCGATCTGAGGCTGTTTGCCTGGCAACAGTCGGATTCACTGGCAAATTTTGCAGCTCTTCGCATTCATGCCGGAGCCAGTGAACGTGAAGACAGCCTCGTTCAACTTCTTCGCCAGGCAGAACGAAGCCGTCTTCAAGCCGACAGGGCATGGCAGGCACAGTTGGATTCCCTTAGCAGCCAACTGATGCAAAGCGGGGAAACGCTCGCATATCGTGCTGCTGATGACCCAGATATGCAAAGAGTTGCACTGGCTGCTTCCCAGCGGTCGGAAGCTTCGCTTCGATATGATAACCAAAAATTGAGGGCTCAGCTGGAAACACTTTCGATGTTTACCCAGCAACAGGAAGCAGTGCTCCGGCAACAGCTTCAAGCAGTGTTGAAAAACAACCGGCGCCTCGAATATCAAAACCGGAAGCTTCAGCAGCGGGTGGAAAGCCGCAGGCTACCAACTTCAACGGTGGCGATTGAGAGAATGGATGAGGCAAATTTTGAGTTAACAGAAGCCAGAACGCGCCTGTCTGAAATGGAGCGCATCAATGAAACCCTTCTCATACAGTTGCAGGCCAGCCAGGCCTACATTCTGCAGCGCATGCGGCAGGAGGAAGAAACAAGCGATCAGCTTCGCGACGAAATGACTACTGCACAGGCCGCCCGTTTTCAGGCTGACACTATGTCGCTGGCCCTGGCGCGGGCGTTGAGAAGTAACTTGCCGGATACCGTTTTGTCTCTGAAAGGTAAAATCAGGCAAATGGAGGACCAGCAAAAATCTCTGGAAACACGAGCCGTTGAGGCGCGGGTGACCTACTTACAACAGCGGGATTCTTTGACCCAGGTCATTGACCAGCGAGATTTGGAGCTGATCCGCTTGCGGCAAAACACCCAGGTGGAGGGCGATCGATTTGCGAGAATTGCGGCTAAAGAACAAGAGTTGGTTCAACAGGAAAGAAGATTGCAGGAAAAGCAGCAGTTGCTCGATCAGAGAGAGATCGTGATCCAGGCAAAAACATTGGCCCTGGAGGAGAAGGAGAAAAAATATCTGCAGCTGGAGGCGTGGGAAGCTGATCTCAAACGCCGGGAGCAAAGGCTGCGGGTGCAAGGCGGAAATTGACCATACCGGGCGGGTTTTCTTCGAAAAACATTCAACAAGCTGGCTGGTTTGTCGATATGTTTGTGAAACAAGACCCATTTTCCATGCCCACCAAACCAACGGCTATTGTGATTGGGGCTGGCTTCGCCGGCCTGGCAGCCGCTGCCCGACTCGGGCAAGCAGGCTTTGAAGTTACCATACTTGAAAAAAACGACCAGCCTGGTGGCCGTGCCAGAATCTGGCAGAAAGATGGCTTTACCTTCGACATGGGGCCCAGCTGGTACTGGATGCCCGATGTGTTTGATGCCTATTTCGCCTTGTTTGGCTATAAAACAGAAGACCTTTACACCCTCGACCGCCTCGATCCCGGCTATCGCGTGTTTTTTGGGCAACATGATTTTGAAGACGTGCCGGCCGGGATGAGCGAGCTGGAAGCCATGTTTGAACGGCTGGAGCCGGGGTCAGCCACGCATCTGCGCGAATTTTTGAAGCAGGCCGAATACAAATACCGCGTCGGGATGAGCGATTATGTGTTCCGCCCATCTCACTCTATCACTGAATTTATTGACCTCCGGCTGATCCGGGAAAGCTTTCGCATACAGATGTTTTCCAGCATGAGAGACCATGTGCGGAAACATTTTCACCACCCCAAGCTCCAGCAAATTCTCGAGTTTCCTGTTCTCTTTCTGGGTGCCACCCCTCAAAATACTCCCGCCCTCTACAGCATGATGAACCATGCAGACCTCGTGCTTGGCACCTGGTTTCCGCGCGGCGGGATGCACCAGATCGTGAGAGCCATGGTAAAAATGGCAGAAGAACAGGGCGTGCGGTTTGAGCTGAACACCGAGGTGGAGAAAATTGAGGTCAGGGAAGGAAAGGCAAAATCAGTCGTCACCAGCCGAGGGTTTTTTTCTGCGGATGTGGTGATTGCAAATGCTGATTACCGGCACACCGATCAGGTTTTGCTCGACAAACCTCACCGCCATTATTCATCCCAGTATTGGGAAAACCGGGCCATGTCGCCAAGCAGCCTGCTTTTTTACCTGGGCGTGAACAAACGGCTTGACAATCTGCTCCATCACAACCTCTTTTTCGACGAGGATTTTGAGCAGCATGCAAAGGAAATTTACGAACAGCCCGCATGGCCCTCGAAGCCGTTGTTTTATGCTTCCTTAACAACCAAAACCGACCCAACCGGCGCGCCCGAAGGCATGGAAAACCTGTTCATTCTCGTGCCGCTTGCGCCGGGGCTTCAGGACTCAGAGGCTGAGCGGGAGCGGTATTATCATTTGGTGATGGACCGCCTGGAAAAACTCAGCGGGCAGTCCATCCGCGAGCATGTGGTGCTGAAGCGCAGCTATGCGATGAGCGATTTTGAAAAGGATTACCATTCCTGGAAGGGAAATGCCTATGGCCTCGCCAACACTCTGTTCCAAACTGCATTTTTCAAGCCGAAGCTCAAATCCCGGAAAGTAAGCAACCTCTACTACACCGGCCAGCTCACAGTCCCGGGGCCTGGTGTGCCTCCTTCGCTTATCTCCGGGCAGGTGGTAGCCGAGGAAATTAAGAAAGCAATGGGCAAGCGGTAGCTGCCAAAAGTTTGGACCGGGGCTGAGACAAGCTATTGAATTAAGCAGTAGAAATTCCTAATATGAAGCCAAAGTCATATCAGGAAATTTCTCATTATGTCAAACGCAGTCATTTCCCGAACCTATTCGACCAGCCAGCTCGGGGCGTTGTTCGCCCTTCGGGTGCTGATTGGATGGCATTTTTTGTATGAAGGCCTGGTAAAGGTCTGGAATCCCAATTGGTCTGCCAGGGGCTACCTGGCTGATTCTGCGGGTTGGTTTGCCGGCATGTTTTCGTCCATGGCAGCCAATCCCGGCCTGATGAACGTGCTGGATTTTTTGAATATGTGGGGCCTTGTACTTGTGGGCCTTGGCCTGTTGCTGGGTGGCCTCACCCGCTGGGCCGCCATCAGCGGTATGTTGCTTCTCGCCATGTATTACCTCTCCCACCCACCGCTCATCGGGGTTCAGTATGCCCTTCCCTCCGAAGGAAGCTATCTCTGGGTCAACAAAAACCTCATTGAAGCAGTGGCGCTTCTGGTCATTTTGCTCTTCCCGACAAGCCATTTGTGGGGCCTTGACCGCTTTTTTACCTCCCGCAAGGCAGCCTGATCCCCTCCTCCATTCCCAACAATAACCTTTACTGACATGTCTGATTCACATACCACCGGAAATAACAGCGGCTTTGGGCGCAGAGAACTGCTCAAAGGCCTGGCTGGTCTGCCCCTGCTGGGCTTGTTTGGAGCAGGTGCCTGGGCAAAATCGGCAGCTGACGCCGACAAACAGGAACAGATTCTTCGTGAGCTGAACATTGAAGCACAGGTGCCTCCTTTGCCCGACATGAGCGGCGATCCGCTCCGGATCGGGATTGTCGGCTTTGGCATCCGGGGCGAGCAGTTGCTGCGGGCCCTGGGCTTCGCCACCAACGAGTGGAAAACAAGCATGGCAGAGGCTGCCGCTGCCAACAAAAACGACACCCGTCTGGCTACTTTCCAGGAGCAGGTTCGCGACAGCAACCTCAATATCCGGATTACGGGAGTGTGTGATGTATTTGATGTTCATGCCAACCGCGCCATGGAAGCAGGCACTGCAGATGGAAAGGCTCCGCAGCGTTTTCGCACATTTGAGGACATGATCGCCAGCCCTGAAATCGATGCGGTTGTGATCGCCACCCCCGACCACTGGCATGCCCCCATGGCCATTGCCGCGGCCAATGCTGGGAAACACGTTTATGTGGAGAAGTGCATGACCCACAAAGTAGGGGAAACAATCGCACTGCGCGAGGCAGTGAAGCAAAGTGGGATCGTGTTTCAGGTGGGGCACCAGCACCGGCAAACCCAGAGTTTCCTTACCGCGATGGATGCCATCAGGAAAAATGTGCTGGGACATGTTTCGCTCATTCAGACCAACACCAACCGCAACGACGACAACGGTGCCTGGCAATATGACATTCACCAGGATGCAAGCCCTCAAACCATTGACTGGCAGCAGTTTTTGGGAAATGCTCCCGAGGTTTCCTTCAATGCAGAGCATTTTTTCCGCTGGCGCAAGTGGTGGCCCTATGGCTCCGGTCTCTCCGGCGATTTGCTCACCCACGACTACGACCGCATCAACTGCCTGCTTCAAATGGGCATTCCTGATTCTGTGATGGCCAGTGGCGGCGTCTATACCCACCGCGATGGCCGGGAGGTTCCTGATGTGTTTCAGGTGATCATGGAGTTTCCAAATTACACCACGGGAACCTCTCAGGAACAGGGTAAAGAGCAGGGATTGACCTTCATGTATTCTTCCACACTTGGAAACCAATACAACCGGGGAACCCTTCTGATGGGCCACGATGCCACGATGGAATTAGGCAATACCCTCTTCATTTACCCGGACGCCCGATCCACCCGCTACAAAAACATGCTGGAAGAGGGCCTGCTGACACCAGATAATCCGATTTACGCCTACAACCCGGCTTCTTCCAAAGGCGGCGATGCGATCACTTCGCCCACTGCAGCCTATTTTGCCAACAAGGGCCTCCTCTACACCTACCGCGACGGCAAGAGGATCGATTCGACGCACCTCCACATGAGAGAATGGCTGGCCGGAATCAGGCAAAACAAACCCGAACTGGTGAGCTGCGGAATTGAGGAAGGCTTTCAGGAAGCGATGGCTGCTCACATGGCGACCATTTCCTACCGGCTGGGCAAGCGAATCGAATGGGACAAGACCAATGAGCGCCTGAGCAATGTGACAGAGGAAGAACTTCGCTCCATCAACATGGCCTGACAATCAGGGATCCTGAACCGGCAGGCGAAGCAGCTTCAGGATGCCCGGCTGGGCCGGACTGCTGAGGCGCAGCCGCAGATAGAGCAAAAATTCTGTCTCGCCGGGATTCGGCGTAAGAAGCAGTGGGAAATCTTCCCTGCCGCTTTTTTCAATCGCGCCGCTGGGACTGGCAAATGAGATGAGGTTGCTGGGAAAACCCAGAATGTACACCTGTGCCAGGTTGGGCTTTCCTGACAGGAGAGCCTCTCCATGGTGCAGCCATACGGCTGGCGCCACGAGGTCGCTCGTATCGACAGGCTGTTCAAACCACCCCGAAAACTCTGACATCAGGCGGCCCTGCTCGTCGAAGCGCTGCGACATCAGCACACTGTCTGCCTCCATGAGGGCCAGCATCCGGATTGTGCCGTTGGTCCCGTAAAGATACATCCGACCCTCTTTTCTGCCCTGGTTAAAGGAATGCTCCAGCTTGAGGCTGCCATCAGGATAGTATTCCCTTACTTTTCCGTGGACTTTCCCGGCCAGATACGGGACCTCTGCAGCCAGTTTGCTGTCGGGATAATATTCCATGCCAAGCCCTTCAAATTCACCGGCCTCATTCAGGGGCGTTACCGACTGAACAGTGCCATCCGGATAGAAAGTGGTAAACTGTTGCCCAAATACAACAGCTGCGCCTGTCATCCAACAGAAAAGCAGGAGGCACTTCATACAGTCGAACGGTTCATTTTCAGCAAGCAACCAAAGGTAATAAGCTTTTTGAGGAAACAAGCCGACTCCGGCAGGGAGAGGTTCGCCTGGCAATTTGACTTACCTTTGCCCCTCTCTAAGCAAATTTCACACATGGCCCTCCAACCTGTTTTCGACCTGCATTGCGATCTACCCTCTTACCTGGCTTCTGTGAGGGGGGCAAATGTGATGAAAAAAGAAGACATCGGGGCGGCGTTGCCATGGCTGCAGGCAGGCGGGGTGTCGGTTCAGGTCGCTGCTCTTTTTTGCATCACCCAGGCAGGCAGCACGGAGCGTGTGCAGGAACAAGTGGAACAGTTGCTTACGCTCCAGAAAGCCAATTCTGCTTTTCGGGCTGTGGTGGATGAGCAAGATTTAATGCCACAGTCCCGTATTGGCTTGCTGCCGGCTATTGAGAATGCCTCTGGATTTTGTGAAGAACATGCCTCACTGAAACAGGGGCTTAAGCTCCTGGAAGCCGTCCTCCGGCAGGTGGGCAGGGTGGCGTATATCGGGCTGACCCATCATTCGGAGAACAGATTTGGCGGCGGAAACCAGGCTCCGGGAGTTGGCCTGAAACCCGACGGCATGGCTTTGCTCGACTATTTGTCGGGCCGGAATATCGCCGTGGACCTTGCTCATACCAGTGATGCACTGGCATTTGACATCCTTACCTACCTTGACAAGCAGCACCTTAAGATCCACGTACTGGCGAGCCACAGCAATTTTCGGGAAGTATTTTCTCACCCCCGCAACCTCCCTGAGGAACTGGCGAAAGAAGTTCTGCGACGTGACGGAATCGTAGGAATCAACTTTTTCCGGCATTATGTGGATGCTGCCGACCCCCGCCGGCTGACCGCCCACGTGGCACATGGCTGGAAGCTCCCGGGCGGACAGAGGGGCCTGGCCATCGGCGCAGATTTTTTCACCCCCATCGGTTTTCCTGACCCGGCTCAACTGCCTCTGTTTTTTCAGGAGCATGAAAACGCCGGAGCCTACCCTGGATTGCTGGCAGAGTGGAAGAAAGCAGTTCCCGGATTGGACGTGGCGGCCCTGGCGTTTGACAATGCTGCCGACTTTTTTCGAAGAGCCTGGGCAACAGCATAGAAAAACCAGCTCAAAGCAGGAGCTTCGCCTCCAAATCGCCGGGATCCATGACCTACCTTCAACTTCTTCGCCGTGAGCCTGCCCCGCTGGCTTATGGTGCGCTGCATTTTTTCTTTTCCGGGCCAGGGCAGACCTTCCTCATTTCCCTTTTCGTGCCCTATTTCCTCGCCACCACCCAGCTGGGCCGCGACGGCTTCAACGCCATTTACCTGGCAGCCACCCTGGGGAGTGCCTTTACCCTGCCCTGGGTCGGGCACCTGCTCGACCGCTGGCGCATCCGGACGGTGAGCATGGTGGTAAGGGGGGCAAATGAAAACGTGCAATTTTTTCGCGTGGGCATTTGAGGGGCAAAATGCTGTTTTTCAATAGGTTAAAGGCATTTAAGGGCAAAACACCACTTAAAAGAAAACATACAAAAAATTTTAATTACCGCGATTTAGGGGCCTTTTTAGTGCTGGTTGTTAAAAAACATCTTCAAAACACCCCCAAAAACGCCCCAAACGGCTTTAAATCCCCGTTTCATCCTGCTCCAGTGCCCACCTGGGCACGTCGTGTGGCCGGATAGCCTTGGTATTCATCCCCAGCACGGCACGCACCTCCCAGGCCTGCTGCACGGCTGCCGGATCGAGCTTCATGAGGCCGTATTCGGGGTTGTCGCTTACCAGGCGCAGCGGCCCCTCGCCCTCATAGTTGCGGGCAGCCCGCTTGCAGATGATCCCCTCTGCCGTGACCAGCACATATACCTTTCCCTGCTGGATAGCCCTCAAATCGCTCATTTGGCGGCAAATAACATAGTCCATGTGCTGGATCGTGTTCTCCATGCTGCTCCCGCTCACCTGGATAGCCACCCAGGGGCCACCCCGAAACTCCTCCATTGGCAGCACCAGCTCCACCGGCTCCTCTCTCGCCTCCTCATCCTGCGCCTCGCTACCAGGGCCAGCACTCGCCCGCAGCCCGGCCACCGGCACCTTGCGCCCCCGTTTTTCGCTTTTGGACAGGTATGGAGCCTGTGTTTCTTCGATTAGGTGGACAGGAAATGGCTGAATTAGGTGGACATCTCCTCTTCCAGGGCTTTCCAATATCTCCCATTCTCCCAGGGCCTTTTCTTTTGATTGATAAGTTTTCGGGTTAAGATGATTCACAGAATTTGATCCGGTTTCTTTTTGTGATGACAAGATTTCTATTTGTGATTTTTCTACTGGCCCCACTCCTGAAATTATGTAAGCAGGGCTGAGATTGGGCAAGGCCTCAAAAATTAAATCATAGTCGATAGAGTCCCTTTTCCGCCACATTGCAAGCCTGTTCCCTTTGATATTCAAAAGGTTAGCTAATTCGGCATCGGTATCTACATCCAATGCCGACTTGATCCGTGTAAGAATCTTCGTGACTTTTTGTGAATCACCACTTGACATACTCACATATTGTGATTTACTTAGCCCCATCAAACGCCGCAACCGCCGCAAAAGATACCAAAAAGAATGACACCACAAGAAGCCAAAGCATTTCTCAACCGCAGCGACGCCGCAGAGATCAGCGCCCTCACCGGCTACTCGATCAGCTACGTGCGCCAGGTGCTGCGTGGCGAGAGGAACAACGCAGCCATTGCCGATGTGGCAGTGACAATCGCGGAAACACGCCGCACGGTGCGTGCCCGCCAGCTCAACAAGCTCCTTAACCCCTCGAACTAATGAACAACACAAACCCATTCCTCGCCGAGGCTCAATTGTTTAAGCAGAAAATGGAACAAGCCCAGGCCGCCCTCTGGGATCTGCTTACTCAAGATGAGGATCTATGGCCAAGAGTCGCAACTCAATTCATTGACAGCGACTATTCCAAAAGCATGATCATGAGCAGTCTCAATCCTGAAAATTCAGCGAAGGTTTTAAGCCTGCTGGAATTGATCCGGCGCTAATCACCCTACCCTTTTCCCTCACTGAAAATGCTACACACTCACATGCACCTGCTCAAGTACATCCATTACCGCCAAGCCATGCTCGCCACCAAGTCATTAGAAGGCCTGAGCGAGGCGGAGCGACTCGAGAAAGACCTCCGCGACAAGCAGGCCGAGGCTGTCCTCGCCCTGGTTGAAAAGGAGCCGCCGCTTAGCCTGTATGACCTGGGGTATGCCCTTATGATGCCCAGCCACCACTCCTGGGAGCGCCTGCCACTGAGCGAGCACGACCCCATCCGCCAGCAGATCTTGGCCGCCCTCAATGCCTGGACAAACAGCTCCAAAGGAGTATGATGGTGCTCAACAACATACTCTACCTGGAGGTGCCGGACCTGGTGAACGTCTTTGGCGTGCAGGAAGGCGCTATTAAAAAGGGCCTATATCGAGCCCGCAGCACTGATGGGGAAACCTGGCGCTCCATCAATCACCCATCGGACAAGCGGGTGAAGCTGATTGATTACAGAAGCATTCCGACCACGACAAAGAGCACCTACGGCATCCCCTCTGAGGAGGAGCTGCGGCAAATGCTCGAGGAGCTAAAGCGGGAGGAGGCCAGCGTGCTGCTGACGAGGAAAGTGAAGCAGGCGGAGAATGCAGACGATCATGCCTACTACATCATGGCTGGCCTCAAGGCCCGCGAGGCAAAGGGCTACATGAGTGCTGCGGCCTGGCTGCGGGTGCTGGATGCGCCGAAGGGCAAGGCCGATGTGCGAGCCCTGGGCCTGCCTGGCATCGAGACAAAGGAGGCTCTGCTGGACCTCGCCCTGGTGTGTATCCAGGCAGATAAGCCCCTGGGCCTGCACAAGGTGGGATCGGTGCAGATCCTGCGCCGCAAGGTGGCCGACTGGCGCAAGGCCGGTGGCAGCCGCGAAAGGGAGCTGCAATGCCTGGTGCACAAGCACCGCAAGCTGGCCACCCTGGGCCTGAAGGGCAACCAGGGCCACCGCAAGGTAACACCGGCTATCGAGGAGGCGATTGTGGCCCGCTACATCGGCCTGCACGATGATGTGAAGCTCAACTTCGAGCAACTGTGGATCGAGTACCACAGCTGGGTGGAGCAAGGGTATATCCTGCTGGATGCTGGCACGGGCGAGATCATCGAAAACCCACCGGCACTGAGTGTGAGCAGCATCAAAAACGTGCTCTACAAGGCCGATAACACGCCGTTGATCCGGATGTTCCGGGATGGCTCCAAGGCCTACCGGGATGCTGCCCGGCCCTTTGTGCGGCGTAAGGCACCGGCTTTCTCGCTCTCCCTGGTGAGCTGCGACGGGGAAACAAGCCCCTTTGCCATGCCGCCCAGGAAGGGCAGTGCCGCCCCGATCCGCCCCACGGCCTACCTGATCTTCGACACAGCCAGCCAGGCCCTGATCGGCAAGGCAATAGGCCTGCGCGAAGACAAGCAGCTGATGGAAAGGGCATTCTACGACATGCTCATCACCACCGGTGGCCTGGCCCCGATGGAGGCCCAACTCGACAACTTCGGCAAGAAGTACCGCGATGAGATGAGCCAGATGATTCCGGTGGTGAGCTTCGCCAAGCCCTACAACGCACAGGAGAAGTTTGTGGAGAGCATAATCGGGCGCTTTGAGCAGGATGTGCTGCGAACGATCCCAGGCAACGTGGGCCAGAACATCACGGCCAAGACCATCCAGAGCCGCCGCAACCCCGACAAAGAGGCGATCTATTACACCTTCGAGGAGATCGAAGCGATATACGACGAGGCCCAGCGCCGCTGGAATTCACTCATAAGTAAATCGCGTGGCAAAGGCAAAACCCGCTGGGAGAACTTCCAGGAGCGCCTGAACCCCGATGCGCCCCGCATCAGCGCTGAGACCATGGCCATGCTGTTTGGCCACACCACAGCGGTCACGATCCACCGTGGTTGGCTCTCGGTGCAGCACCAGGGCGAGGCTCACCTCTATGAGGTGCCCCACTACCTGGAGCGGCTGGCCCTGATGCCGAAAGACATGCACGTGCGGGTGCGGCTGCTCCCCCACGACACGAGCCGGGCCTGGATCTACCGGATGCCGAAGCCTGCCGACCCTGCCCAAGACGAGATGATCTGCGAGGTAATCGCGGCCCAGCTCCCCAGCGCAGCAAAGGTCGAGCAAACAGATGCCGACCGCTACACTTTGGCCCGCCTGGCCCGCAAAGGCAAGCAGATGGATGAGGCACTGAAAGAAAGAGCCGATGCCCTGCCCGATCTGGACTATGCCAGCGCAGAGGCCATCCTGGCCCTGGGCTACACACAAAAAGCAAACATGGCCGAGGCGCAGGCAGTGCTCGAGGCCGCCAACGATCAACATCAACATTCAACCTCAATCAATCCAAGATGGAAGAGAAACCCTGGAAAGTAGTGGCAGTGAGCCTGCCCACCGAAACCGTGCTCGGAACCTGGACCACCGACAATGAGCGCCAAGCCCGGCAGGTTTACCACGCCATGTGCAACGCCTGGCACTGGGAGATGCGCATGGAGTTCTGGCTCACAGGCCCCGGCGTCGAAGCGGTCCAAACCCCCAACCTGAAGGCCCCCGGATTCAACATTTAACCCTCACTGAAATGAACGTTCAAGATAAAGAAAAGCTCGCAGGCCTGGCCGTGGAATGGCTGGCCCAAAGCACAGAAAACACGCAGAGCGACCTCGCCCGCCGCACCGGCCTTAGCGTGACGAACATCAACCACATTGCCCGCCAGCAGTGGAAAGACAAGGTGATTGGTGATGCCCAGTGGCGCAAGCTCCAGGTGTTTTTCAAGACCGCCAGCCACATCAACAGCGCCAACTACCTCAACATCACCAACGCCTGCCAGGTGGCGCATGAGGAAGGCCGCATCATCGGGCTAGATGGCTACACCGGTGCAGGCAAGAGCTACGCACTGGAGAGCTACTGGAAGGGCCACAGCAACGTGTTCCTGGTGCGGGCCCGCCGCAGCATGGGTGGCAAGACCTTCATGCGCGAAGTAGCCAAGCAGGTAGGAGCAAACGTCACGAGCGGCCAGCTCTACGACGTGGAAAACAGCGTGATCCAGCGCATCAAGGCCATCCAGGGCCCTGTGCTGCTGATCCTCGACGAGATCGAGTACCTGAAGCCCCTGGCGCTCGACAGCGTGAAGGTGCTGCTCCAGGAGCTCGACGCCCATTGCGGCATCGTCATCTGCGGCATCATCAAGCAGTGGCTGGAGCGGCTCTCCGCCCGCAACGTGCAGGGCATGCCGCAATTCCTCCGAAGGGTGGGCCACAGCTGGCTAACAATGGCCCCGATCACCGCCCAGGAGATCCGCCAATTTGCTAAAGACAATGGGATCACCGACCGCGTGGTGCTCGATTGCCTGGTGCGGGATTGCAAGGATTATGATGCCCTGCAAAAGTATGTGCGTGACCTGGTGGAGCTCACCGAGGCCGGTGGGCCAGTGAGCGCCGAGATGTACAACCATGTATTTCACGCAGCATGAGCGAGCGAGGCCCCAAAGGGTGGCACATCATTCTGGGAATGGTCGCCACCATCGCCGCCAACTTCGCCCTGGCAAGCTGCCAGCTCGACCAACTGGAAACCCGCCTGGAGCGCATTGAGCGGGCGGAGTATGAGAACCGGATCCTGCTCAGCAGGGACACAGTGATCACCGACAGCGACACCACCATCCGCGAAGTAATCCTCCGCAAGCCATGAGCAAGAAGGCCATTTCCCTCAAGGCACTGCGAGAAAAGCAGTTCGACCTGCTCCCCTTCACCAAAGTCAACTCCAACTTCAATTTAAAGAGTCATGAACGTGGTCATTTTCACCATCCAGGAACAGATCGCCGAGGTCAAGGAAGAGATCAGAATGCGCGAAAAGGTCTATGCCAACCAGGTCTCCCGTGGCCAGATGGGCAAGCGGGAGGCCGAGCGCAAGATCGACATCATGAAGGCTGTGCTTCAGAACCTCGAGAAACAAGCCCCAACCCTCTTCTCATGAACCCCAGCATTGTAAACCCCAGCAGGGTGCTCAAGGAGGCCCTCCACGACCAGGTAAACGACCTCGCCAGGATGATGAACATCAGCCTGGATTGGGTATCGGAGCTGATCTACGAGCGAGGGGTGGAGTATGCAGAGGGCTACTACAGGGCGGCCAAGGTGGCCACCAAAGCCATCCAGGATCCGGCCTACTGGCACTGGTTCCTGATCCAATGGCGGCGCTGCGACCGCAACATGATGGCCACCCTCGATCTCGACAGCCTTTCCCAGCCGGGCTGGGCTGCCATGTGGTACGATATGTTCCACGACATCACCGAGCTGAGCGCAATCAAGCAAGGGGCCGAGGCCCCGGAACAACCAGTCAAACCATGGTCTGAAATCGCCATCCGGGCGATGAAAAACCACTAACACCCACCGCAATGGCAAAAGCCTGGATAGATGAAAAGGGGATCGAAATCCCAGCCAACAGAATCACCCGCCTGGAGAAGCTCCGCGAAAAGGAAGCTGCTCGGCTGCTGAAAGACGCAAAAGCCATCAATGACAAGCTGGCTGAGTACAAGGCCACCATGGCCCGCATCTGCGACTATGTGTACACCGAGGCCATGGACGAGCTCGGAGCCGACCCCGGCAAGAACAAGGGCAACTTCACCTGGTACAACTTCGACCGCTCAATCAAGGTGGAAGTAAGCATCAGCGAGCGCATCGACTTCGATGACATCCTGATCGCCGCTGCCAAGGAGAAGCTCGACACCTTCCTCGAGCAGCACACGAGCGAAGACGAGATGATCCGCCAGCTCGTGATGAATGCCTTTGCCACCAGCCGTGGCAAGCTGGATGTGAAGCGCGTGCTGGGCCTGGTGAGCTACCGGCAGCGCCTGCCCAAGAGCAAGTACCCGCTGTTCCACGAGGCTATCGACCTGATCGAGCAATCCATCCACCGGCCCGACAGCCGCCGCTATTTCCGCATCAGCGAGCGCATGAGCGAGGGCGACTACAAAGTGGTGGAGCTGAATTTCAGCAGCATCTAAAGACTTTCAGTGAGTAGTAGCCGCCTGCCTGGTGGCGGTAACCAGGCGCAGGGAGGGGCCGACTGGGGCCTGTGCGGTTCGACCCCGCACCCTCTCGCAAAGGGGCCAGAAGTTCTTTCATCCTCATTCACGATGTCCAATCGGATTGATCACACTCGGTGCTGGCCCCCTACTTTCTATCTGCCACTATGCCAAACGTTCGCATCTGCAAAGCCTGCTCTTACCTCTACGACCCCACCCGCACCCAGGTGCAATGCCCCAATTGCGAGAGCTTCAACACCATTTCCTTCACCCCTAACATGGATGATTACAATGAATACGCTACTCATCTCAGAACCTCTACGGAAGCGAATCTTCCAGCTCATGCACCAGGCCGGGATCTACCAGGAGCGCAGCCAGTGGCTCATGGCAGTGGCGGGCAAGGTGAGTGTGAAGGATCTCACCCTGGAGCAGGCCCAGCATGTAATCAGTGAGCTCGAGAAGGCCACCAACGCGGAGCCTGCCAAGATGCGCCGCATGGGCAGGAAGATCATCCACCTGCTCTGCGAGCTGGGCTATGTGGATGCCGAAAACAAGCCCGACTACGCCCGGATCAACGCCTGGGTGGCCAACAGCGGCGACCGCAACCTCAAGAGAAAAACCCTGTGGCAGCTCAACTACGAGGAGATGCTTCAGATACTGAACCAGGCCGAAGCCTACCACAAAAAAGAGACCAACCGATGAGCAACCCCACCCTGCACCAGCGCTGCGTGGCAGCCTACATGACCTGGCGTGAAGAGCGCCACCTGCCGGTGATGAAGTTCACCGGGCGGGATGGAGCTGCAATGAAGGCCATCCTAGCCTACCTGCTCAAGCTCACCGAAGGAGACGAGGAGCGTGCCGAGGCGGGGCTCCAGTTCATCCTGAGCAACTGGAAGCACCTGCGGCCCTTCCTGCAAACCCAATTTGAGCTACCACGGATCGAGAAGTACCTGGTGGAGATGATCGACAACCTCAACCCGCATGGAACAATCGGACGCACCCCAAAACAGGCAGCTTCAGAAGGCCTCGCCCGGGCTGGTTCCCGCGTTGCTGAGGCCCTCGCCAGGCGGGCTACAGGCCGCACTGCGGCTGGTGAAACCACAGGAACAGATCAAGATTCGTGACGACATGGCAGACCTCCAGTACACAGTAACCAGCCTGCGCCGACAGTGGCAAGAAGCCACCAGCGACGAAGACCGCACCCGCATTGAGGTGCTGGGCCGCCAGGCTGTAGCTGAGCTGGAGGCTGTGAAAGCCCAGGCCCTGCCCACCCTTGCAGAGCTGGAGGCGAGAGACCAGGCCGCAGGCCAGGACGGCAGCCTGCCTACCGTGCTCATCGAGGCCCTGGTGCTCGACCTGGTGAGCTTCTTCAATGTAGGCAAGCAGATCACCGAAGCGCAGATCCATGATTCCGCACACCTGATCTATCAGGAGTACCGCTTCCGCCTCCTGGAGGAGATCGCCCTGGCCTTTCAGCGAGTGAAGCAGGGCAAGTATGGCGAGGTTTATGACCGCATCGATGGTGGTACCATCATGCGCTGGCTGGCTAGGTACTTCGAGGAGCTGCGGGAGCAGGCCATCGAGGAGCGCCGCCGCCGCCACCTCAGCCTGAAAGATGACGGGCGCAAGGGCGGCATCTACCGCCTGCGCGACCTGAAGCCAACCGTTCTTCCCACCCCTGACCAGGGCGGCACCGTGCCACCCACAATCGGCGACATCCTCAATGACTAGAGTCGAAAACTACCAGAAGCGGAACGAGGACATCCTCCGGGAATTCCAGGAGATGTACAAGTCGCTGCCGGGCAAGGCACAAAGCAAAACCGACGTGGTAGTGCATGCCCTGGCCGCCAAATACTACCTGAGTCCCAACAGAGTCCGCATCATCATCACCAACACCACCTTGCCTAAAGACGCTGAACAATGAACATCACCTCTATTCGCCGATCCTATGGCGTGTTCGTGAAAGCCGAAAACGGCAGAGCAGAAATCTCTGCCGACATGGTAACCGAAGACGAAGCCCGCACCCTGGCCCACCAGATGAGCCGGGTGCTCGAAGACCTTGTGATCCGCTACAAGCTCGATCCAAAGGACATCCTCGACGATTACGCCACCCGGCTCGGAGTCCAAATCACCTTTAACACTGAAGAACAATGACACCCATCATCAGCAAACAAGACACCCTCACCTGGGGAGACAAGGTGCAATTCCTCATCAAGGTCAAGATGCTCAGCCCGGCCAACAAGCTCCAGGCAGAGCTGGAGATGCACCTAAACAGCTTCAAGTACCACACTTGCGAGCATCCCGCTTTAGTGATTGATGCTATCCGGACACTGACCGATGACCTTAACAGGAAATACCCACGAACAGCATCGCTCAGGTGTAAGATCTTCTTTGCCTCCATGTTCCCTGCTTCAATGCACATAGGGATAATTGCAAAGCCCCACGAGGTTGCCACCATCAGTTTCACCCGCATCCAGGGCCACGTGGCCTTCTGAGCATGGCAAATCAAAAACTCACCAAACTCAAGGTAGCAGTGGAGCTGATGTATGATCCTGCAACCAACACCCTCAAGAGCGTGAACGTGAAGGGCACCACCACGCCAACGCTGCCGGGGTTCTTTGGGCCAAGCGGCCTGGTAAGCTACCCGGGATCCAACATGATCCTCCTGGCACTGGCCCACGCCATCGGTGGTGGCATCTGCTCAGCCCACGAGCGCTTCGGGGTCAGCATCGAAGACATGCAGCTCGGAGTCTTCGAGGTGATCAGCGAAGCCGTGCAGGCCAAGAAGACATTCACCTATTATGACGAATTAAACAACAATTAAACCCGCAATGACAACCACCCTCACACTCTTCCTCCTGGTCATCGCTGCCATCTGCGATGCAATGATGGATCACATCGAGTTCAGGCTACCAATCCAAAGAGATCACCCGCTCCGGATAAACTCGTGGTGGAACCCCATTTTCTCTCAGTGGAACAAGTACAAGAACACCGAACCTGAGGATGGCCCCGCCTTCCCCGGCTCCACCACAATCTTCGTGTGGGTAACTGATGCCTGGCACTTTTTCAAGACCGGCAAGTGGACCGCACTGGAGCTGGCTCTGGCCCTGGGCATCTACCCCTACATTCTTCTCTACCTACCTGCAATCACCCCGGCCTGGCTTGATGTGCTGCTCCTCACAGGAGCGCTGAAGGTGGCCAGAGCCAGCACCTTTCACACATTCTTCCACTACGTTTTCTCACCTCAATTTTTCTCAATCATGAAGCAGTTCAAAGCAAAAGCCCAAGAGGCCTGGCACAACGCCAAGCTCGTTTTTCTCGCTGCCTACCAGGCACGCCCGCTCCTCACCCAGATGATCAGCACCCTGGTGGTGTTTGGGATCGCCCTGGGCGCTGGGATGCTCCACCCCGGCCTTGCCGTGGCAGTGCTGCTGCTGTTCATTGTTGCAGGACTTGTAAGCATGTTCCGATGAGCGTTGAACCCGGAATCAATATGATTGCCTTGTTTGCCCAGATGGCTGACGAGGATAGTGTCGATGGAACCGAAAACTTGGTCTCATTTAACAATGTGATCCGTGGCAAGCTGAAGGGCAAAGCGGCAGAAGTAACAATCGCCATCGACCCCGATACCTTCAAAGCATTCTCGATGGCAGGCAAATACTTCCCTGTGCTGCTCCCCGTGTTTACTGACCCCTTTTCAAACCCAAACAAACCCATTCTATCTCTTTCCTCATGAAGCACTTCCTTTCCCTTTTCCTCCTTGCCCTGTGGCCGCCGCTCATCTTTACGCAGGCCGCCATCACTGGTGAGCTCCGCCAGTGGCACAACGTGACCATCACCTGGGCAGGCCCCGCCACCAGCGAGGCAGCCACGACCAACCCCTTTCTGAATTGCCGGCTCGATGTAACCTTCACCAATGGAGCTGACACGCTCCAGGTGCCCGGCTACTTCGCTGCCGATGGTAACGCAGCCCAGACCGGAGCCACAGCAGGCAACCAGTGGCGTGTCCACTTCCGCCCGCCGCTCACCGGCACCTGGAGCTACACAGCTACCATGATCACCGGCACCAACGCAGCCCTCACCGGCACCGGCTCCCCGGTGGCCCTGGCGGGAGCCGCTGGCTCCCTGGTGATCCAGCCCACCAACAAGCAGGCCCCCGACTTCCGCGCCCTGGGCAGGCTTCAGTACGTCGGGCTCAGGTACCGGCAGTTCCAGGGCACCGGGCAATACTTCTTCAACGTCGGAGCCGACAGCCCCGAGAACCTGCTTGCCTACTGGGAATTCGACCAAACCGCAAACGATGGCGGAGCCAACAACGACCTCAACGGCACCACCACCTACTACCCAGGCTTCGCCTATGCAGGCGATGGCCTGCACCACTTCGCCGCCCATGTGCAGGACTGGCAGCCAGGAGACCCCACCTGGCACACAGGCAAAGGCAAGGGCATCATCGGTGCCCTCAACTACCTGGCCAGCCAGGGCCTCAATGCATACAGCGCCCTGCTGTGGAACGTGGGTGGCGATGGCGATGACACATGGCCATTCATCACCGACAACAACCTCGACCGCTTCGATTGCTCCAAGCTCGACCAGTGGGGCCTGGTGTTCACACATGCCGAGGAGACCGGCCTGCTGTTCCACGCCAAGCTGTTCGAGACTGAGAATGACCAGGACATGACCACCGCCCAGTGGCAGCTCTACTTCCGCGAAATGATCGCTCGCTATGGCCATTACCTGGCCTGGGAGTGGAACCTGGGCGAAGAGAACACCATGCCCGCCGCCCACATCACCGCCCAGGCACAGTACCTTCGCAGCCTCACCAGCTACCCGCTGCACGTGGTGCTGCACACCTACCCGGCCAACAACTGGCGGCAGAGCCAGTGGGGCCCACAGCTCGGAGAGAGAAGCACCCTTTCGGGTATCAGCATCCAATCAGGCCCCAACGACCTGCCAAACATCGTCACCGACTGGCTCCAGCAGAGCGAGGCCATGGGCCATATCTGGACAGCCAACCACGATGAGCAGGGCAGTGCCAGTGCCGGGGTAAGTCCGGATCCAGGCTATCCAGGCAACACCACCAACAACCACACCGAGCAGCGCCGTGGAGCCTGGAAAGGTGCCATTCGCGGCATGGAGGGCCACAAGTCCTATTTCGGGTATAACCTGCCACACAACGACCTCGACCTGGAGGATTACCGAAGCCGTGCCAGTTGGTGGACATACCTGGCCCGACTGAGGCAGATTGTCAACCTGGTGCCCTTCCAGCAGATGGACTATGCCCCCGGCCTGGACCAGACCAGCAACGATAACTTCGTGCTGACGGACGGCACCGACAACTGGCTGATCTACGCCCAGGATGGCGACAACATCAACATCCCCATGCCTGCCGGTGTGTATGAGGTGACTCACTACCGCGTCACCGACAGCCTGGAGGTGTATGGCGGCACCTTCAACCCTGCCAGCAATGGCGGCATGGCCCAACTCTCCAACGGCTACACAGGAGGCGAATGGGCCACTGTAGTGAAGCGAGTGACAGTCTTTCCCCTCCGCCGCCTGGAGGTGACTGTGCAGGGCAGCCAGATCTGCTGGAGCGCTCCGGAGGCGAAGACGGTCTATGTGGATCTGCTCATCCCCGAAATCCAGGACTGGCAGAAGGCTGTCCGCTACCACACCCAGGAGGGCTGCTACGACGTGCGTGGATGCGGCCCCAAGATCGCAAGGGTGAGGGCTGAGGATGATGACACCGAGCTGATCAGCGACGCTCAGCTCATAGAGGCCAAGCCCTTCACAAACATGGCTTCAGGCATCCTTACCGTGTCCTGCGTGATCGGGGAGCCCTTCACCGTCACCGACACAGCAGGCCGCAAGGTAATGCAGGGCTACATACAGCGTGACAGCATCGACCTCACCGGGCTCCCACCCGGCTTCTACACCGTAACCATTTCCACCCACTCATATTCAGTAATCAGATGAGCAAGTTCCCCGCAAACAACAGCATCGAGCCGGAACAGGTCATCCGGCACATGCACAACATCTACGACAAGCTCGTGATCCTCAACGCCGATGCAGTCAATGAGCAGATAGCCCTGCTCGATGAAGGCACCAAGAAGGAAGCAATGAAGAAGATCGCCGCCCTGGTGGCGATCTTCGACACCCACGTGGAAGACGAGACAGACGAGTAGCGTTTTTGCATTTGTCAGCCCCGCGAAAGCGGGGTTTTTTCTTATATTGGCCCAAAGCAAAAACGTGACTATGTCAACTCCTATCTTTTCCGCAAAATTCGCCCTTAACTCCATCGATTTGTATGATGGATATGTGGTCATCAAAAACCCCAAAACCCTTTTCAAGGGTGAGCAGAGAATCTATCTTGATCGACTCATCTCGATCAATTTTCGCAAACCAAGCTGGTTGGCAGCGGGTTACATCCAGCTCGTTTTCCCTGATTCTAAAGTGGACAAGGTCGATGGGACTAGCGTTCCGAATGACGAATTTTCAGCCATTTTCAGAAAGAAGTCTGCCGCCCAGTTTGAAAAATTGAGGGACATGATCGATGAACAGCGGCGCAAAAAGTAGCTATACCACACTGGAGTAGGTAACAGCACACACAGCTTATCCCCGGCACTGCCGGGGATTTTTTTTAAATCAGGGTGAAAAATTTAACCTTGCCTCTTGCAGGGTTAAAATATTCACCCTATATTTGTCTTAACAAAAACGCTAAACACTATGACAACGGCAGAACTCAAAAGAGGCATGAAGGTAAAGAACCAATTCGGCGCCACGCTCACGGTTCTCGAGGTGGTCGGGGGCTTGATGATCCGTACCTACGAAGACTTCAACAACCTTTACCACTGCACCAAGCTCATCTACAACGGCAAGCAAATCAAAGCCTAATCACCTTTAACTCACTGAAAATGAAATTCGCACGCTTCGCTATCAGCTTCGACCAGCCCTGGTACAACGTCATTGAGCTTAACTACAGCTACCTGGGCTACTATTACTGGAACAGGGGATCAATGAGCTGGACCAACGAGGAGCTGGCCATCCTGGAGGCCGAGTACCCAACCGCCATCGAGGCAATTACTGCCATCCAGGGCATGGGCCTGGTGCCAGTCTCGAATGTATTTCACGCCGACATTCATCTTGCAGCCGGAGGATTGGCAGTTCTTCGGTGCTATGCCCCGAAAGACTGGTGGGAAGTAATGGCCGCTCAAATCGAAGAAGCAGTATGAGCTGGTGGCCATTCTCAACCAGGGGAAAACACGACAGGGACAACGCCAAGGCGGTCTTCGCCTTCGATCGCCCGGTTCATGACGGTGATGAGATCACCGACCCCGAAGCCCGCCAGATCAACCAGTACATGCAGGAGGAATTCAAGTTTCCTCCTGCTACGCTGGAAACGCCAACCAGCATTTCATTCTCATACCAACAAGGAGATCTTGACGATGACGACCAATAGCCTGATCGAGTCGCTTAACCGCCCCCACATCAACCTGTCTGGCCTGGCCAGGCAGGTGGGCCTCAGCTCCAGCTTCATTGCCCGGTGCATGAATGGAGAAAAGAAACTGAGCATCCAGGCTCAGTGGAACATTGCCCATGCACTGGCTCCGCTGGAGCTGCGTGGCTGGGTATTCGCAGCGGACGGCCCCGACCTGGTGGCCGTCATGTTCACCGGCCCCAAGTTCTGGCCCGCATCACTGAAGCGCCTACGAGACCCTGCCGACCTGCATGAGTTCCTCACCATGCCGCTGCCAGAGCCAGCCGAATACGAAGAAAGCCCCACCGAGTAGGTGGGGCTTTCGCTTTTACGACGTTGCCGGTTCCGGGCACATGGTCATTCCTCCAGCGGAAGCGGGCACAGCAGCCCGTCTGCCTGATTATTCGGGATGAGGTAGGGCACGTACTTCACCCTGGTGAGATAGTCGAAGATAGTGCACTCAAAGGTGAGCTGTGTCACATACCGGCTGTCTGCGTTGTGGTCGGTGACGGAAGTAACCAGGCGGATGCCGTTATACAGCATCTGGTCCTGGTTGTTGATATTGATTGTGGCAGAGCTGCCGGTGAGGCGCTCTACGACCTGGTCCACCAGGTCGAGATGCTGGAGGGCCTGGCTCTGAAGCGGGTTGTCGGCCTGCTTCTCATTAACCCGCTCCTGCACCAGGTGAATGGTAAAGCGCAGCGGAGCCTGCTGGATCCGGCCTGAAAGCGCCTGCCACACCACAGGCGCAAACTCCACCAGGGCAGCTGGTGTGAGGTATGGCAACGAGCGGTCTTCCCCATCGGGTGCCCGCTCGTTTCGGTTATACCAGTCGTAGTGCATGACCAGGCCACCGAGCTGGCCGTCGCTGGTCCAGATCACCGGCAGGACATAGTCGAAGGTATCCTGCTCCCAGGGGTTCCTCCAGAGCAGCGCCTGGAGGGCGAGGTAAATCTGCTTTAACATAGCTTTAACGGCTGTTTGTGAGTGCCTCCTCGATGCGCCGGAGCATGTAGGGAGTGATGGAAAGGAAAGGGCGGGCAGGCACCACGATTGGCCCCTGCTTGAGCGCGAGCCGCTTCCAGAACTCGTTGCCGGTCTCGAGATACTGCGCCCAGAAGTACTTCTTCATCTTGAGGGTGACAGGAATCACGCCACCTTCGTTTTGGATCTGCGCATAGGGAACCCGGGCCAGGTCAATGCCTACCATTACACTACTGCCCTGCACGCGATAGCCCATGCTGTCCTGGAGGGTGTTGGTATCGCTTAGCAGCTTGCGGTTCTGGCGTGGTGTACCAGGCACACGAGGCACCCAGGCACCCTCACCGATCAGGCTCTGGGTGCGGAAGTGATCATCGACCACCCGCACGGCTTCGGTGCCGATGATGTGCGGGGCTCTCTCTATGAACCGCTGCGCGTCCAGGATAGCTTCTTCGAGCGGGTTCATGATTGGGTGAGTTTGTCCACGAGCTCATTGAGCCGGGCTTTGCCCTGGGCATCGAGCCTGCGGAAGTAGTGGTGATTATCGCGGAAGATGAAGCCCTGGCGGCCTACGTTGCCCTGCCAGTAGGGGTCGGCATCCTTCATGCCAAGGGCCATGCTCTCGCCACCATCGCTCAGCTTCACCTGCCCGTTGTTAATCTCATCGCGCCGGATCTGCTTTACCCGGCACCGGCAGTTCCAGCCGTTGGGTGGGTAAAAGTCATTCCAGAATTGGTGAGTGATCGGCAGGGTGATACCATCCATGGCGGCATGCTCTGGCCGCACCCGGCTGTCTCCTTCGGTTTCATATTGCAGGTAGGGGTACTCCCTGGTGGCCATGGAGATCTGCTCCCACTTCTGCGCCATGGTGCCCGCCCGCTTCACCTGGACGTACTCTGCCCGGAGCCAGTTTTCGTTGTACTCGCTGTGTATGCCCAGGGCCAGCGCCCGGAACTCGGTGAAGGGCATGAGCTTGCCATTTCTGTACACCGCATCGCGCAGGAGCTGCACCTGGTCGTAGGTCTTGGCCCCGGCAAATGCAAAGATGTTGCGCTGGATTACCTTGTCGTAATCAGGGTTGGCTAGGTTGTAGCTGGTTTGCCAACCCTCCAGAAGTTGATTGGCGGTGGCAATCATGAGGGCTTCATCTACGCCACCCTGCGGTGCCCGCCCCTCGAAGATTGCCCGGATCAGCGCCTCGAAAGCCTCCAGGATGCCGGTGAGCGTGATTCTGGCAGTTGCTTCCATCTCATAGCTCGCTCTCGTCATGTAATATCGGGCAGCCGGACCATCGTCATCATCAGCACCCGGCTCGGAGGGCTGCTCCTTGGCCTTGGCCGTTTCAGCCTCTCGCTTGGCCTGCTTCATGGCTGCCGCCTCTGCCGGTGTGGGAGGCGGCACGTTGTAGCGGTCATAGAAGTATGCCTGGCTGATCGGCACCAAGGCGGCCAGCTTGCTATCTACGTCCACCCTTTGCGCCATGGAGAGGTGCTCCTGGCGGTCAAACTCGAACTCATACCCATTCTTGGGAGCCAGGCCCCAATAGCTCAGGAAGTCTTTGGCAGTGTCATTCAGCACCGACTCCACATATCGGAAGTCATCCGAGTGGATCTTGTCCTGCTCATCCTGGTGGATCTCACCGAGGGAGAAGGCTCCAGTCTCTTCGTTTTGGCTGGTGAGCTGGTTGCCCAAGATGAGCACTGCCAGCTCGTTGTTCATGGCCTGGCGGAAGTTTTTATAGAGGTCGCTTGATCCGCTGGCATCTGCCGACTCATGCAGCTCCAGGCCCACCCCTTCGGGCACGATGATGTAGGCAGCCGATCCCATCTCCTGGGCGGCCTTTTCGGCTTCCTGCCGGCTCACGGGGTCGTGAGGGTTGTATTGGTACTGCCGAATCGGCATACCGAATATCTCGCAGAAGTTGGCCCAGTCTGCTATGAGGCCCTGCTTGTACAGCACGTAGGGCGCTGCCCGGTGCAGGAGGCCCAGGTCGCTGCGCTCTCCCACCTCCAGGAGCTGCCGGTCCAGGGGAGATGTGCGGAAGGGAATACCCTCATGCGAGCCCTGGCTCAGCATCACAATGCCAAGCTCCGGAATGACGTGGTGGCGGGGAATGGCCATCATGCCCACCACGTTCCCACGCTTGAGGCTCGGCTCAATGAGGGTATGGCCATAGAAGCGAGTTTCCATTACCAAGCGCAGGAGCTTGCGAAACCAGCCCCGCCTGGTGATAGCCTCATAGGCTTCATCGCGCTTGCCAGCCTGATCCTTAACGATGATGCGCTGGTTGGTCACTTCCTGTATCCTGCGCTCCACGAAGGAAAACAGGAAGGCATCGAGCATGATGCGCTGGTAGTTTTCCATGAGGAGCCGCCTGCGGGGAAACGCAATGTTCTCCGCCGACTGGATGGCGCGCTGCCAGGTGAGGATGTCTTCGCGCCTGCGCTCGAGGCGGGCCACCGTGATCTTGTTCACCACGATGTTCTGGTCGCTGATTTTTTGAGGCTCTACCATCGTTTCGTATTTGAGATTTTAGCCCCCACCAGGGGCTTCTCTGAAGTGAAAATCATCTGCTCGAGGAGGAACACCGCGCCCTCGAATGCGTCAGGGCCGTCTTTTTTCACCCTGGTGCTGCCCATGTGGAACAGCAGGAATTGGTCGACGAGGTTTTGCATGTGGTGGTTGCCCTGCTCCGCCTGGTCAAAGAACACTTGCCCCCGCTCAAATTGCCCGGCACGGGCCGCGATGCGGCTATCCTTGTCTGGCTTCTTTCGCTGGTCACCCCGCAGGGCGAGCGGGTAGCCTTGCCGTTTGGCCTCCTCGTTAAAGTCTTTGTAAAGCAGGTTTTGAAGGAATACTTCTTCCATATAGAACTGCGCGGCTCCGGATCCCTCCTTCAGGTAGCGGTCCATCTCATAGCCCCACCTCACCATCTCTGCCACACTGGCCACATCGCAGAAAGCCTTCCGCACGTGGATCTCTCCCTTGTACAGGCCGACGAGTATCCAGGCTTTTTTATCCGCGTCCTTCTTATTGCTGAATGAGGGGTCGAGGTATGCCACCAGGTACTTGTACTGCTTGAGGGGAGGCATCTTTTTCCACTGAATCCACTCACGCTTGAACACGCTGCCTGGGCGGATGGGGTTGTTGAAATACTCCCTTTGCCGGATGTGCTCCGGGATGCCCTTCAGGATGTCGGCCACCACCTCCTTGGGGAAGCGATCCGGCCAGGTAGGGCGGCCCTTGGCATCGAGGATGTTCACCTCCTGCACATAGTCAGCGATGTTGCCCCACCTGGCCATCAGGCAGTCTTCGGCGAAGAGGTTCTGCACGAACCAGGCAGAATAGTGGCCACTGAAGTCCATGGCGGGAAACAGGGCACCGGTGAGCCAGTCCCAGGCTTTGTCTATCTGCTCAGCAGAACGGACCAGCTCATCATCATCGAGGTCATCATACACCTGGAGGTCGGGCCGCTGAGACCCTACCTTCATCCCCCTGGGCGACTGGTTGCGGCCAATGGCCTGGAAGGCCACGCCGTTCTTCAGTATAATGCGCCCGGTCTCCCAGGCTCCCAGGTTCTTTTGACGACCATAGTCCTGAATGAGGCGGGCATTCTCCTCCAGCTGGAGCTTGATCGGCTCAAGCATGTCGGATGCTGCATCCCAGCTTTTCGAGCTGTACACCACGAACTTTACCTGCTGAAGCAGGGCCCTCCGGATGAGCTCCATCTGCGTGTCGGTGGTTTTCGAGAAGCCCCTGAAAGCACGCAGGGCGAGCTTCTTGTATTTAGGGTTATCCCTTGCCCGCCACCACTTCTTGTGGTGCTCGCTGAATTCAGAGGTGCACCAGTTCGGGAAGTAATACTTGAACCAGGCTGCCCGGTCCTTTTCCAGCTCTGCCCGCCGCCTGGTGCGTTGCTCCGGGGTCTCGGTGGTATTGATCTGGGTGCTGGAGCGGATGCTTTGTCGCATCTTCTCCCACCTCTCGAGTGCCTTTTTGTCTTGCTGCCTCATGTGCCCTTTTATTTGCCTTTTAAGCGAGCCTTTTTAGGATGTGGCCCCGATATACCACCCGCGATACATCAGGGCTGTTAAAAGCGGTTTCCAAAACAAACAGCCCGGGTTTATCGCAGCACCTCGGCACGGGTGAGAAGGAATTCATTCACCAGCGGCTCCAGAGGGGTGAGCATGTGAACCTGGCCAGCCCTTGCTAGGAAGAGCAGAAAGTTCTCCATGACGTGCACATAGTCCATCAGGGAGGTTTCCTTATCTAGGCTTTCCACGAGTTTGGCCAGCTTGGCCATCTGGTCAGTTTCAGCGGGGCTGGGGATCCGCTCAGCCTCTGGCCGCTCGGCAATGATGTTGTTCAGCTCATTGAGCTGGAGCAGGTATTGCCGCACGAGCTGCGGCCTGGTCACCTGCCGGGCCGAGCGGAGCAGGTGCCAGTTGCCTGCTATCACCCACTTGCTCAGTGTTTGAGGTGTTACCCCCACTTGCTCGGCAATCTGGTCCTGGGTCTTGTTCGTGTTGAGAAAGAGCGTGTGAGCAAGGTCTTTCTGCCTGGCACGGTTTCCCCGACCGAGCTGCTTAGAAGTGGTGGGATCTTTTGGGGTTTGAGCCATATCGGACTTCTTCCTTGGTATCGCCATCCTCCGGATCGGGGAATGGCAGGTTGGGGTTGATTTGTTGCTTGTTGACCATCTCCAGCCAGCGGATGGCAAGGTCGTACCGCTCCTTCCGGAGCGCTGGAACCATGTCGGGGCTGATGCGGGCATGTAGGTGATAGAGGACCATGTCCACCAGGTACATGACCACCGCAGGGTTGCGGTCTGTGCCGGTGGCTGCGAATACGGCAGCGGTGTCATACCTGGCTGCCAGGTAAGACTCCATCTGCGATTGAGCATTGAGCTCTGCTGTGTTCCTGGTGACCTGGTCGTTTTCGATAACCTGGGCCAGGGTATGATCCTTGATCGCGGCCTTGTAATCGGCCAGGGTGAGGAAAGGCATGTGTGTCAGTTTGGGGCAAAAAACGAGGGTTTTTCCTGCCCGGAAAGTGGGCGAAAACTCAGTGAGCAGAAGTACGCACCCTCTGCCATGAACTATCCTATCAGTGATTTTTCGGACGTTGTCAGGTTTCGCAGCACGGTCAATATTGCTGCCCTAATCAATATGCGACACACGATCACACTGTATGGCGGCATCGGCCACTACGACGAAATCAACGCATCGTCGGTAGCGGCCCAACTTCGGGGCAAAACCCTGAAGGAGCTGGAGGTGCGTGTCCACAGTGGTGGCGGTGATGTCTTCGAGGGCTTTGCGCTGTACAACTACTTCCAGAGCCTGAAGGCTGCTGGAACTCGCATCACCTTCTACGTGGATGGCCTGGCAGCAAGTATGATGAGCTTCGTCATCCTGGCCGGAGACGAGATCCGGATGGCGGGCAACAGCATGATCATGGTGCACGCACCCTCGGTGATGGCACGTGGAAATGCTGCGAAGCTGCGGGAGGCTGCACTCCTGGTCGAGAAGATCCAGGAGATGATGCAGGCTGGCTACCAGCAGCTCACAGGAAAGCCCGCCGCTGAGGTGGCAGAGTGGCTGAAGAAGGACACCTTCTTTACGCCTGCCGAAGCCAAGCAGGCGGGCATCGCCACCCAGATCACAGCAGCTGTAATGACTGCCACCCTCCCTGAACTCAGCGCCGCCACGCTGGAATCTGTGTACGCTTCATTCACTCCTATTTCAAATCCCAATCCCATCTCAATGAAAGCGATTGCCACGCTGCTGGATCTCAGTGCAGAAGCCAGCGAAGAAACAATCATGGCGAAGGTGAGGGAGCTGCGTTCCCAGCTGGTGACCGCCACTGCCAACGCCGCTACCCTGGAAACCCGAGCCACCACTGCCGAAGCCACCCTGCTCGAGATGCAGGCCGCTGGCAAAAAGCAGGCTGCTGGCCTCCTGGTTCAGTCTGCCCTGGAAGCCGGTAAGATCACCGCCGCCCAGAAGGACCAGTTCCAGAAGCTCGCCGAAATGGACTACGACAGCACAGCCTTCGTGATGGACAGCATGAGCGGCTTCAAGTCGATCACCGCCCAGATCACTGCTTCGGCTGCCGAGGATCCCAACAAGGCACTGGTGGATGAGTACGTGAAGCGGCACAAGGAAGGCACCCTCGCCAAGCTGAAGGCCAGCAACGAAGCTCATTTCAAAGCCATCCAGGCTGCCTACCTCGAAAACCTCAAAGCCAACGCCTAAGCAGGCATTCACCCCATACCCTTTTTTTAACTGGGGGGGATAGGGCAACTGAGCCCCCCCTGCTTTTTCGAAAACAATGGCCGTACAAAAAGAGACCTGGGTCAACTATTTCATAGGTAACCTTTTCAAGGGAAACCCTCACCTGGAGGCTGGTCGCTGCTTCCGCGAAGACGACAACGTCCTGGGCGGCAAGATCGTGCACATCCCGCAGGCTGGAGCTAAACCCACTGTGGTGAAAAACCGCACTACCTTCCCTGCCGTGGCTGTTCGAAGAACGGATACCGACATCGTGTATGCGCTCGACGGCTACAGCACCGACCCCACCCACATCACCGACATCGAGGAGGTCGAGCTCAGCTACTCCAAAATGGACAGCGTGCTGGGTGAGCACCTGGAAACTCTGCGGGAGTACATCGGTGACGACATCCTGCACAAATGGGTGAGCACCTACGTGGACCAGACCGCTCCTGGCGTGATCCTCCGCACCACCGGCTCCGCTGTGGCTGCCCACCTGGCTTCTGCCACCGGCAACCGCAAGCTCTTCCTCAAGGAAGACCTGAAGCGTGCCCGCCTGACGATGAACAAGCAGTTGATCCCTACTGCGGATCGCTATGCAATCATCCCTGCCGACATGCTGGACCAGCTTACCAACGACACCGACCTGAAGGTGCGTGACAATGCCCTGGAGCTTGACATGCGTGCAGGATCGATCGGTCGCCTGTACAGCTTCGAAATCCTGGAGCGCCCAACCACGACCATCTTCACGAACGCTGCTACGCCTGTGCTGAAGGCACTCGGAGCTGCCGGTGCAGCCACCGACAACGACACCGTGGTGTGCTACCACAAAAACGCTGTGGCCTGCGCCCTGGGCGATGTAAACATCTACGAGAACATCCAGGATGCGCTCTACTACGGTGACATCTACTCCTTCGAGGTGCGGATGGGTGGCCGGAGCCGCCGCGCCGATGGAAAGGGCCTGGTGATGATTGTGCAGGATGCTGCCGCTTAATCCCCTATGGGAGAAGGAGCTGTGATCGATGTCCTTGTTTGGGCCAGTCTCGCCCTGTTGGGGCTGGCCACCTATTTCCTGCGAATGATCCATGCCGACATCCGAAAGATGCGCGACGAACTCAACCAAAATGCCGTGGACCAGGCGGTCCTGCATACCAAGATTGCCGCCCACGATACCCGCATTTCACGACTTGAAGAAAGAGCCCAATGACCGAAGAGCAATTCAACGCCGACCTGGCTGCTGTGTTCAAGAGCCATCCCACCGCCCAGGTGGTGTATAGCACCCCGGACGGCCAGCTGTTCCTGGAGCGCCGCTATGCCGACGCCCACGCAGGCTACCAGAAGGCTGAGCAGGTGAAAAAGCACATCCGACCTGATGCGGAGCCTCAGGAAACCGAGCCAGCCAAACCCGCTAAAGCTGTCAAGGCTGCCAAAGCCGCCGAGCCAGCCGAGGAGGAAGACGATTCCACCACCCCAACTGAGTAATCATGCCTCTGCCCGCAGTAACTGTCAATATTCAGGGTGGCTCCCTGGGCCGGGTGGCAAACCTGGCCGATGGGGTAGCCTGCCTCATTGTGTCGGGTGTGGCTGTGAGCGGCCTGATTGTGCTGGACACGCCTTACCGCGTGTTCACCACCCAGGAAGTGAACGCACTTGGCATCGATGCCGCCTATGACACCGCGAACACCACCAACGCATGGAAGCACATCTCCGACTTCTACCAGGAAGCCGGTGAGGGGCAGGAGCTGTGGATCGTGGTGCGGTCCAACACCCAAACGATGGCACAGTCCGCCGCTCTGCTGGACACGATCCAGACCCAGAGCGGGAATCGGATCAAGGTTTTCGGTATTACCCGCAAGCCTGCCGGATCCTACACCCCGACCATTGTTGCGGGCATGGATGACGATGTGCCAGCAGCGGTCGCTGCGGCCAAGCTCCAGGCCATTACCATGGCCGCCCGATACGCAGCTGCTGTGATCCTCATCGAGGGCCGCAGCTTCACCTATGCCTCGGTTTCATCGCTGGTGGACAACCGCGCCACGAGCAACACCGCAGGCAGCAAGTATGTGAGCGTGGTGCTGGGCAACGATGCCAGCGGCAGCGATCAGTTTGTTGGCCGGGTGCTGGGTCGTGCTGCCAGCTCGCCTGTGCAGCGCAGCCTGGGCCGCGTTCGCTCCGGAGCGCTTTCTATCCTCACTGCCTTCCTGGGCACGCAGGCTGTTGGCACCATCAGTCATGGTGTGCTGGGCGGCCTGCACGACAAGGGGTATATCCACCCCCGCACCCACATCGGCAAGAATGGATTCTACCTCAACGATGACCCGAGCGCCGACCCCATCACCAGCGACTTCGCCTTCCTGAACAGGATCCGAACGCTGGAGAAAGCGAGGCTCATTGTGCGGATTGTGCTGCTCGACGAGCTCCTCAATGAGGTTCCTGTCGATCCTACTTCAGGCCGCCTGGCTCCTGCCTATATCGCAGAGCTGAAGCAGACCTGCGACAATGCGCTGAACCTCGGGATGGTGGCCCTGGGCAATGCCTCGAGCGCCGAAACCATCATTGACCCTGCTCAAAACATCCTCTCCACCGACAAGCTGGTCGTGACGGTGAAAGTGGTGCCGGTAGGCACTGCCCGCACCATCGAGGCGACTGTAACCTTCTCCAACCCCGCAACTGAGTAACAATGAACGGACAGGCATATAGCTGGCAAGATGCCAGCATCCGAATCAAGACACTGGGCGGGGGAGCCGGGAAGGAATACCCATGCCGGGCCTACAGCCAGACCACGACCAGGGAGAGCAGCAACATCCACGTGAACAGCACCCAGCCCTACGAGTACAGCCGGGGCCCCAAGAATCATGAGGGCAGCCTCACTGTTCTGCAAAGCACGCTGATTGAGATGGAGCGGGATTACCCGCTGGCTGCTGACCTCACCGACCTGGTCTTCGACGTGTCGATCAGCTTCGTGAATCCTGCCAATCCCGACATCCTCTCTGTGAAGGTGTGGGAGCAGTGCTCCATCACCGAGGTAACGCTCGAGCATGGAGCCGACACCGAGTTCATGGAAGTGGAGCTGCCGATCCGCATTGGCCGCGTTCGCACGATTGTCTAAGTATCAATTCCTGCAATAATGACAAACCAACCCCGCAGCCTGACCATCCTCGCCCCCGGCGAGGATGTGACGGCAGAACAGATCCAGGAGTGGAAGGATAAGCACGGCGACGTGTTCCTCCTCCAGGAAGCCAGCGACATTGCCGCTGACGAGGAAGAAGGCTTCTTTGTCGAGGCTGAGACCAAGCCAGCACCAACAGCGACCAGCCTGCTGAAGGTGTATGTGAGGAAGCCCACCCGGCAGATCATCAAGTTTGCGGCCCAGAAAAGCGAGAAGGAAAAAGCGGACGCCATCCGCTTCACTGAGCTGGTGCTGCGCAACGTGTGGCTGGCCGGGCATGAGGAGTTTCTCACGAATGATGCCCTGCTCATGAGCGTCGGCAACCAGCTCGAGGAGCTGATCGGGATCAAAGACCTGGAACTAAAAAAGCTCTAGCCGAGGCCGGATCGGCCAAACTCTCATACCTCCGGCAGGTAGATGCGCAGCTGCGCTACTACTTCCACCTCGACCCCGACAGCCTCAGCGATGAGGAGTGGATCGAAAGGTATCAGGAGCTCGCCTGGGTCAGAAAAGCAGAAGCAAAAGCCACAAAGAAATGAACCGCCTCTACAACATCATTTTTCGCCTGCGCGATGGCGTCACGTCCCGGCTCCGGGGCATGGACGCTGCGCAAAACCGGCTCAGTGCCGGGGTGGAATCGTTGCGGAGGCGGTTCAGCTCCCTGGGCACCAGTGCGGCTGATGCCTTCCGCCGCATGCGCCAGAATGCTGCCGATGCAGCCACCAGGGTCAATTCCTCGATGAGCTCCATCGGCACTACCATCTCCAGGGTGTTTGCGGCAGCGGCTGTGCTGAGCTTCGGCAATAGCCTGCTCCAGACAGCACTGGCAGCTGACCGGCTCGACCGCGCCATCGCCTTTGGCAGCGGGGCCAACACCGCCGCCAACATGGAGTTCCTGAACAAGACCATCGACAGCCTGGGCCTCAACGCCATGGCCGCCAAGGATGGCTTTGCGACGCTGGCAGGATCCTTCAAGGGCACTACCCTGGAGGGCGAGCCGATGCGGAAGCTGTTCACTGGCATGAGCCAGGCCAGTGCTGCCCTGGGCCTGAGTGCAGATGACTCGAAAGGGGCATTTATGGCTCTGGGCCAGATCATGAGCAAGGGCAAGGTGAGTGCGGAGGAGCTCAGGGGCCAGCTCGGTGAGCGGATCCCGGGAGCCTTCCAGATTGCCGCCAGGGCCATGGGCATGACCACCCAGGAGCTCGACAAGCAGCTCCAGCTCGGCAACGTGATGGCGGAAGACTTCCTGCCAAAGTTCGCCGATGAGATGATCAAGACCTTTGGAGCTGATGCGCAGAAGAATGCCAACAGCCTCACAGCCCGATTTAACCGGATGCAGAACGCGATCCTGGACATGAAGCTCCAGGTGTTCCAACTGGCTGAGCCGCTGTTTACCCTGTTCCTTAAGGCCACCACGATCCTGGCCTCCATGCTTCGCCCGGCTCTCGACTGGGTAGTGAGCATGTTCCAGCGCTTCGGCCTGGTCATTGCAATAGCCACCGGCTTCCTTTTGGGCTACCGGATTGTGGTGATGACCGCAGCACTGGCCACCAAGATCTGGACTGGTATTCAATGGCTGTTAAATGCAGCGTTGAGCGCCAACCCCATCGGCATTGTGATTGGCTTGATTGCAGCCATTGTGGCTGCGATCGTGTATGCCTACATCAAGTTTGATGCTTTCCGTGGTTTGCTCTGGGGAGTCTGGGAAGCGTTCAAGGCGAGCTTTGGGGCGATTGGCGACCTGGCTGCCGCAGTGGGCGAGATCCTGGTAGGAGCTGTGACATTCGATGCAGCGAAGGTTCGGTCTGGGATGGACAGGTTCAGCTCCACGCTGCGTGGTGCCGGGCAGCGCATCGGCGATGCCTTCCGGCAGGGCTACGCAGACGGTGTAGAGAAGAAGGTGCAGATGCCCGACTTCCTGAAGGCCGCTATGGGGAGGATCGATGCCGACAGGGCAATGGCTCTGTCTGGCAGCGAGGAAACTGAGGGTGGCACAGGCAACACCATTGCCGGGGTTTCCGGTGGCGGAGCCAAGGCCACCACTGTCAACATCACCATCGAGAAGTTCCAGGACCAGATCGTGGTGAATACCACCTCCATGCAGGAGGGCGAGCAGGAGCTGGTGACGCGGCTGGAGGAAGTGCTTCTTCGTGTGGTAAACGGAGTCAATCAAGTCGCCTTCCGATGAGTGAGATGTGGAGCATAGAATTTCGCGACGCTTCGCTCCCTGGTGGAGTGTGGCGGCCCGCTGTGCCCCCGATCATCCAGGTGGCGAGTGAGACCAAGACCGTGACCACCAGGGTGGCAGGATCGAGCCGGGCAGTGACAGAGATCATTGCGTCGGAAAACTACCGGATCCGGATGGATGGCTTCGTAAAGAGCCCGCCAGAAAACGGAATCGAGAGCAACATCTTCCCTGAAGCACAGCTCAAGATCCTGGCCAACATGAGCCAGGCAAAGCGGGCCATGGAGGTGGTGTGCGAGTACCTGGCCATCTATGGGATCCGCAACCTGGTGCTGCAATCGGTGAGCTACAACGTGGCTCCAGGTGTGCCCCATGAGTTTCGCTACACCATTACGGCCATCAGCGATGAGGCCCCCGAAATACAGATTCTCAGACAATGAGCATCCTCGACGACAGACAACTCCTCCAGCGAGTGAAAAACGAGCTGGGACTGAGCATAAGAAGAACATCGGCCACCTCTGCTTACATCGCCGAACAGCAGTGGATTCGTGAAGTGGCCGACGCTATGAAGAGCCTGGACATACGCCAGTTTTCCCGCGCTCATTCGCTCCCGCTCCCTGGCACATACCGCCCAGGTGACCGACCAAAAGTACGAGACCTGCTCCTGGAGCTGCCGCAGTGCAAACTCGATGAGCTCTACGAATCATGGGCCACCAAGCCCGACAAAACCTTTCTCACCATTATCAGAAGAGCATGCGCAAGTTCCTTATCATGGCATTGACCCTCACCATGGCATTGACCGTGGGGTCATACTCCACCAGCTTTGCCCACAACATCGAAATTGAAAGCGGGTTTCGAGAGATCGGCGACCGCGCCGTAATCGAGCTGCCCAACCTCGCAGGCAAGCTCGAGCAGAGCTTCCGGATCGGCGACCCCGTGGAAATCCAGCTCGGCTATGACGACCAGAACAGTCTGGAGTTTTCCGGCTACGTGGCCGAAATCAGCCCCCGGATCCCATTCAAAATGGTCTGCGAAGACGGCCTTTACATCGCCAAGCGAACCCAGGTGCAGCCTGGCTCCTGGAAGAGCATGACCCTGGCAGAGCTGATTGCACACGCTGCCGGTCCGAATGTACTCCTCGGCGACATCCCGCAGGTCACGCTTAAGCCATACCGCATCGAGCAGGGTAGCACTCTGGCCCAGGTCCTCGACAAGCTGAAGGAAGACTATATGCTGGTGGCCTATTATCGCGGCAACAAGCTATTCGTGGGCCTTCCCTATACCGAGTTTTCCGCAGCCAACACCCCGCTTTCGGTAGCATGGGGCCGCTATGCCAGTTACCGGCTGCATGGAGACCTGGCCAACGTGGTATCTGCCGATGAGCTCACCTGGCGCTTTGCCGACCAGGTAAAACTACAGGCCAAGGCTGTCTCTATTCTCCCCGACAACACCCGGATCGAGGCCACTGTAGGGGATTCAGATGGTGAGCAACGCAGCCTGTTCTTTCGCAACATCACAACCAAAGCCGACCTGGAGGCTATTGCAACGGCGGAGCTAGCCCGCCTCAAATATGATGGCTATGCTGGCTCTATCGAAACCTTTGGGACTCCCAGAGTGATCCATGGAGCCACAGCCAGCCTCCAGGACGAGCGATACCCGGCCCGATCAGGTGAGTACCTGGTCGATAAGGTCACGACCAGGTGGGGACTGGAAGGCTTCAGGAGAGTAGTAGAATTAGGCCCTGCTGTGTAGGTATTCTGTATGAGCGACATCATCCGAAGAGCTATTAAGGAGATTGCAGGAAGCAAGCAGCCTCGACCCTTCGCTTTCACCGCTGAGGTGGCGGAGGTAGAGGGCGAGGTCTGCACGCTTTTTCCATCGGACGGTGGCCCGCCCATCTATGAGGTCCGGCTTTCGCCGGTGCTCGATGGTGGCAGCCTGGGAATTCGCGCCTACCCCAAGCCTGGCAGCCAGGCACTGGCCGTGTGGCTCGATGAGCAGGTGGCCTGTGTGCTGGAGGCTTCGGAGTATGATCAGATCCTCATTGCCATGCCAAACGGATCAGTGAACATCGAGGAGGATAGGATCACAATCCAGGCCGACCAGGTGATTATTGAGGGCGGCACCTACACTGTGGACCTCGACGGCAGTGGCGTGGGCATCAGCTCCGCTACAGACAGCCTGGCTCAGGTGCTTTCAGCCCTGGTGCAGCAGCTCCAGGTA
The DNA here is from genome assembly GCA_041741415.1 of Bacteroidia bacterium. GTDB lineage: Bacteria > Bacteroidota > Bacteroidia > J057 > J057 > JANQTF01. The sequence goes on from JBGSKC010000035.1 coordinate 183,404, forward strand.
ATGGCTCCCATTGCTGCGGCTCCGGGCTCTCCCTGCGTTCCTAACCCCGCCGACGTGGCAGCCTTTAGCCTCATTTCAACCCGCCTTCAAAACCTTTTGAAATGACCACCGACATTCTTTTTTCCGGCAGTGATCTCATGTTCCAGGGCGGCGACCTGGTCGTGGGCAGGAGCGAGGCGCAACATGCGGCCTGCATCCTGGAGACGCACCCGGCAGAATGGAGGCAGTGGCCGTTGCTCGGAGTTGGCATCAGCTCCTACTTGCTGGAAGACATAGCCCTGGCAGACCTCCGGCACCGCTTCGAGGTGCACTGCCAATATGACAATGCCACAGTAGATAGCTTTCAGGCTGTGGTAACTGATGACAGCCTGAAAGCCTCCTCTGTATCCATTCGCTATCAAACCTGACCCATGGCCCGCAGTGTTCAGACCATCTACGACAGCCTGATAGCGGAGAAGGAAAGCCTCTCCAGCCTGGACAGCCTGGCCCCCATGGGCGAGACCTACAGCAGCCTGCTGGCCTCTATCACGAGCGCCAGCAAGACGGCTATCTGGCGGCTGATCTTGTACGTGGTGGCTTATTTCACCCACCTCCAGGAAAGCCTTTGGGATCTGTTCAAGATCGAGCTGGAGGCCCTGCTGGCCAAGGCCAAGTATGGCAGCCTCCGCTGGTATGTGGAGCAGGCGAAAGCCTTCCAGTTTGGCGACACCCTCACCTTCCAGGGCAACTTCCCGGTATATGACCCCATCGACCTTTCGGCCAGGATCGTGACCCAGGCCAGTGCCCAGGAGGATGCAGGCGCTTCGGCCAGCATCTTCGTGAAGGTGGCAAAGGGCACCGCCATTCTGGTGCCGCTATCCTCTCCGGAGCTGGCGGCATTCACCGCCTACATGAACGATGTGAAGCCCGCTGGCATCTCGCTCAGCATCATCAGCCTGAACGCAGACACCCTGCGCCTGGTGATGGAGATCGGGTATGATGCCATCCGCCCACTGGCTGATGTGCAGGTGGATCTAGAGAATGCCATCATCAACTACCTCAAAGGCCTGCCTTTCGACGGCAAGTTCAGGCGGCTGGCCTTCGAGGATACGCTCCAGGCTGTGCCTGGTATCCTGACGATTTCCACCACCAGCATGCTGGGCTTTCAGGGCCTGGTGCAGACGACGATCCTCCAGGAGTATGTGGCCGGTGCCGGATACATGACCTGGGATGAAGCCAACAGCACCATCACTTACACCGCAGTATGATGAGCAAGTACATTCTCTATTACTGGAAGCAGCTCATTGACATGCTGCCTGTGAAGCTCAGAAAGCCCCGGCTTATGAGCCTCATCTACGCACTACTGGCGGGGCTGATCTGGCTGCATGAGCAGTTCCTGGCTTTCGTGGACTATGCCATCGGCGAGGCCACGAAAACCGGCCAGGTGATCGTGCTCGAGAAGCTGCTGAACGATGCTTTCGACTTCTCTCTCCGCCGCATCTATATCGGCGATGAGAGCACGCACGACAGCACGGCTCTCTTCCTGATCTCGGAGGCGCAGCCAGATCCGGCTGTGTACCTGGTATCGGAGATCCCGCCCGGCACCGGCCTGGCGCTCTACACTACCGCTGAGGGGGGCGGGCTCTACAACTTCGTGGTGTACATCCCCACCGGCCTGGTGCTGGATCTGATCCTGCTCCAGGGCATTCTGAACAAATACAAATTCGCGGGAATGAAGTACCGCATAGAATTCTACTAATGAAAAGACTCATTGACTTCGCCGGAGGCCGCAACCTCGTGAACGATGACCTGGCCGCAATCCAGGCCAACCTGGACAACCTTGCCCTGATGTGGGGCCAGGTGGGACCGTTTGTGATTTCAGGGGTGAACTTCTCTCTGGTGAGCGGCAACCTGTTCAACGTCTCTGCTGGCCTGGTGATGCTGAATGGCCGGGTAGTGGAGTTTCCTGCTCAGCAGATGGACCTCACCGCATCGAAGGCCATCACCCAGGTGGTGACTGACGTGGACAGCAGGGAGTATGACCTGCTGGGCATTAGCAAGCCCGGAAACAAGAACTATGCTGCCACCGTGGTAGCTGGCACGATTGGCAGCCCGGTGGTTGGCAACGAGTACATCTTCGTGCAGAAGGTGGCTGGTGTGACCCTGCCGCAGGTGCGGCGATTCCGGCACGCACTCGATGAGATGCAGTACCGGACCGGCACGATGCTCATGGTGAATAACAGCCTGGCAGGCAAGTTTGTCCCCGCCACGTTCTCTAACAGCTATGGCATTGACGAGTGGCTGGGGTGGGAACTTCGCACCGCAGCCCAGGGGTCTATCGCACCAGGTGCAGACCTGCGAGACCTGGCACTGATTGGTGCCGGTGGAGCATACGCCGTAGGTGACAGCCCCGACCTGCTGGCAACATCAGGAGCCACCAGCCTACTCACCCTGTATGCAGTTCACATGGTTCAATTTATCGGCACCCGGGATCTCTGGACCAATAGCTTCTAAGCTTCTAATCATGCCACTTCGCAAGCACATAGTGAGCCCAGGGCAGAGCCTGGTAGATGTAGCCCTCCAGCGTGTAGGGAGCGCAGAGGGTGTGCTTGCACTCATGGCTCTGAACCCGGCACTGAGCTTTAACAGCTACCTCCAGGCTGGGCAGCAACTGGTCTATGATGACCAGGTGAGCACGCCCACGACCAGGCTGTGGCAGGGGCGGGCCTATGTGCCGAACCTGCGCGAAATGCAGGCGCTATGCAGCCTGCTGGCTCCTGAGTATTTCCGCTTTAACTGGAGCCTGGTGCCTGATGGCTCCCGGCTCCGCGTGGTGAGCCTGGAGATGGAAGTGACCGGCATCATTGCATCGGCTGTCTTCAGCGAGGACATCTTGATCTACCTTGACGGCGACCTGGTGGGCCAGGGGCAAGGTGGCACAGCCACCTACACAGACTTCGTGAGCAAGCGCCTCGATCATGGCACGATCAACGTGGTTGGGCTGTTCGGCTTCTATCCTGGCCTCACCTACACCTTCAAGCTGCCCTTCGACTTCATCACGCTCATAGATGGCCAGGTCTGTACCGGCTACCTGCTCGAGCTTCCAATCACCTTCTCAGGCACCGGCCTGGTAATCCCTTCATTCGACTACAGCCTCCCAATAATCTTATAAAAATGCCAATTACGTACGCAAACAAAACCCAGGCTACTACGCCCAGCGTGCCAGTCACAGAGCAGTGGAGGGCTGTCGATGCCAACGAGGTAAAGACCGTGGTAAACGCGCTGGAGACGGCGCTGGGAGCTACAGTGATTATCGGAAGCGGCCCACCCCAATCTGCAAATGGTCTTAATGGCCAATACTGGATGGACCAAGCTGATGGAAAGATATTCGGACCGAAAACTGCAGGGGCATGGAATCTTTCCACCTTCTTTTATGTGAGGCGGCTTGGAAACAGCGCCAATGCACTGGTCGAAGTCAGCGACCAGGGCCAAACCGTGAATATCCGAGCGGCTGGTGCAGTCACTATTGGAGATGAGCTGGGTGTAAATCAGTTTGCATTTATCGGGAGCTCCGACAGCTTCGCCTTCCTTAACCAAGGCAGCGGGCTTACGGTGCTTGCGGTCGTGACCACCGAAAACAATGAGCAGATCATTGTGACAGCTCCCGATGCCACAGTAAGCGGCCCCAACCAGGCAACTCACCTCATTGCGAGGAACAGTGGAGGGAAGCTGCTGTCTTACCCGTTGCCATCGCCCAGCTCTGGCAACACGATCCTGAACGGGACGGTGGACCCTGGAGCAGGAACGGGCAACAACGGCGACTTCTACATCAACACATCTACTCTTAAGATATTCGGGCCAAAGGCTTCCGGAGCCTGGACTTTTGGTGTGGACATGCTTGGAGCTGACGGAGCTCCAGGCCAGAATGGGGAGGGTGTTTTAGCCGGTGGCACAACGAAGCAGGTGTTGAGGAAAGCCTCCAACACTGATTTTGACATGGAGTGGGCAACCGTCACAATGTTTGACGGAACTGGCCTTGTGAATGGCGATATCATGATCTACTATTCGCTGGATCAGACCTTCAAGCGAGACCCCAAGTCTACGGTGAACGCTACCACAGGCGATGTGGGAAGCATCAACCTGAACGCCAAAACCGGCAGCGCCTATGGGGAGCCGGATCCACACACAGTCAACACAGTCACGATCAGCACCACCCTGGCCACCGATGGCTTTGCAACCCTTCGCATCCAAACGGCTGCTGAACCTACCTGGGCCTACGCAGGATTAAGCCCTACCATACGGAAGGTAGGGATGAGCGCCTGGAGTGCTTCTGGAGTCAACAAGGTGCTCCTCCAGTGCATCAATACGGCCACGCCTGTCATCGAAATCATCCACTTGGGAGTAGAAGCATAATGAGGAGAGCAGCCCTTTTGCGGGCCGCTGCCAAGCCGGTGGCTGCCCCTTTTGACCCGACTGTCGCACCGTATTTTGTGCGATACAAGACCGCGAAGCCTGGCTACGCCACCGTGGTTGGTGGTGATGGCAAAACGATGTTCGTGGACTGCCCACAGGACAGCGTCGCTGAGGGGCCGACATGGCCAGGTCTGCAAACGGAAAGCACCACCGGCCACGCCAGCAACCCTGCCGTGGGCTACGTGTGCGATGACACCCTGAAGGCCTGGCAGCTTCAGGCCGTCAACAACGAGGCTGGTCTGAAAACCTCAAATTGGAATGGCGCAACAGAGAACGGCCTGGCTGCCGGAACCGGCAACTTCATGTTTGGGATGTACTTCGAGCAGTGGGGAGGGACTGTAGGCGATACCTGGTTTAAGGGCACCGGAACTACTTTCCCAACACTCGACATCGAGAACTCGGGTGGTATTCGGGTGAACATCGGCGACACAGGTAACACGCTGTTCGATGGCACCGGAACGGCCACCAACACAGGATTCGTGTACCTTACTCCTGCTCCAGTCACTGGCGAAAGGGTGCTGCTGCTGTGCATGAGAGATGTAGCGGCGAAGCTGTACAGGGTATGGTATGGAAAGGTGGTGCCTGGTGCGACCAGGGCCAACCTCATGGTGGGCGACACAGCAGCGAGCAACTTCTATGTGCAGACTCCCAGAAACGACACGCGCCAACAAGTGACCCTGAAGGTCAATGAAGGCACCGCTATCGGCGATATCGTGTATTGGGGAGGTATCACCCTTGCCCAGGCTACGCAATACGCTGGAGACTTATTGGAAAACCGTGTAGCACTACTCTAATGGCAGTTATTTGGTCTGTTCTCCCTCCAGCAAGCACGAACCAGGCACCGAGCGTGCCTGGCTGGTTTGGTTCATCTTCTCCCACCAACACGAGCATTACTCTCTCCTGGAGTGCTGCCACTGACAGCGATGGCAGCGTGGCTGGGTATGAGGTCAGGATTGGCGTGGGTGCGGCTGTGAACGTTGGGAACGTGCTCAGTCATGTAGTGTCTGGGCTTACGCTAGGCACCAGCTACGACTTCCAAGTGCGTGCTTACGACAACCTTGGCCTGCGAGGAGGATGGAGCTCTGCGGTTACCCAGAGTACTACAGGAACAGCGCCAACGAGTACCTGGGATGCAGAGGTTGCTTCGGCAGCACAGGTGTTCCGCATGGAAGCGGATATGTTTCCAGAAGGCAACATATCCAAGTCTCAATATGAGTCTGAGCCAGACGCGGACATACCCCACAACTCAGGGCACTGGAAAATTACCACAGACCGCTTTGCTCGGAAAACCATTCCAGCACTTGGCAAGGCGCTGATCCAAATGAAAGATCCAGCCCTCACCGGCACTAAAGGATCTACCTGGAACCCGTGGAACCGTCGATTGGCCCCTGAAATCAACTGGGGAGCGGACAACCTGGTGCCATACCAAGGCGCAACGCCGGGCAACTATGGATTTACCTGGCTGGAGCTGTATTTCCCTGAGCATTCGTTCACTGGAGTAGATGATGAGGAAGGATGGGCAACAAGCCACACCATTAAATTCCTTGATGGGTGGAACCTTGGAGACGTTGGAGCTACCGGGCAAAACCCACAGGTTGCTAATGACTCGTGGGAAATGGTTTTTACGTTATATTGGTTGCTTACTCTTCAGAGCAACAACTATTCGCTTAGTACAAAGGGCGATTTTGGTAGATGGCAAGATGGTGTAAGTACAATAGACACAAGCGGCCTTTATAATCCTGTGATAAATCTGAATGATAAAATTCAGATGCAAAAGGAATTCTTCCTTGGTCCTGCGTTTTATGCACACGATACGAGGCAGACATACAACTATCAAAACATGATGTACTTGCTTTGGCCAGGTACAAACTACCGAATCATTTTCCCCGTTAATGCTCACTTTGAGCTTCGCTACTTCCTGAAGCTCAATACGCCTTCCTCAAGCGGACCTTACGATGGCCGGGTTTACTTCGAGATGAAGATCAACAGCTGGCCTCGAGCGCTTCCTCCTGTAATTAGCCTAAACACTTGGTTTACAGTGAGAAACCTTGTTGATGTCGACTTCAGAGGTTCAGGAACAAGTCCTGTGCTTGATACAGGAAATGGGTTCTTTGCTGGAGGAGGATTGGGTGATGCCTTTATGGATGATGATACGATCTATTCTCCAACTCCTGGTTATCCTCCAAGGTATGCAAGAAACTTGTTTTACCAGAAAAGGAACTGGGCGAAATAAGTCTTTTAAGAGGAAGTTAAATTGATATTAAAGCCGCTGTAACAAGCGGCTTTTTTTGGCACTATTTTAAGCCGATTTTTGGCAGCGTTTCATTTGCCGATTTTAGTGGTGGGAGGGGCCCTGCTGGTAGTGAGTTTGTTTGCCAGCCAGGTCTCTCAGCCCTGGATGCTGTTTCCGGTGTTGTATGGGCTGCGCCTGCTGGGCCAGGGCATGATGCCGCTGATCGGCTCGACTGCAACAGCCCGGTATTTCCGGGAAGGCCGCGGCAAGGCCCTCTCCCTCATCAATTTTGGGCTGTCTTTTTCGGAGCTGAGCCTTCCGCTTGCGCTGGTGTGGATCATGGGTGCAGTGGGCTGGCCCTGGGGCTGGGCAGGCATCGCGGGCCTGGTGGCACTTGTTTTCCTGCCCGCCGTCTGGCTGCTGATTCCATGGGACAGTCCTTTTCAAATGCCGGGAAAAGAAGCTGCAGCAGAGGGCAAGGCAGTTGTCAAATCGGCATCCCGTGCAGAAGTAATGCGGGACCCCTATTTTTACCTGCTGGTACTGGTGTATCTGTTTTTGCCCCTGTTCATGACAGGCTTTATGCTGAACCAGGCCAGGATCGGGGAGCTGGTAGGGGCGACTGCTGCCGAAATGGCCCTTGGCATCACGATGTTTGGCGGAGCGAGGATGGTGGCAAATGTGGTGGTGGGACCCCTCATCGACCGGCATGGTGCCCGCCGGGTGTTTGCATGGTTGCTGTTACCGGTGCTGGTGGGGGTAGGCGGATTGTGGCTGTTTCCCTCCGTATGGACCGTCTGGCTGTACTTTTTGATGGGGGGCATTTCTTCAGCAACCGCTTCGCTGAGTGCAACAGCCTTGTGGGCAGAGGTGTATGGAACGGACCATCTGGGTGCGATCAAAAGCCTGGTATCCACATTTCTGGTGCTGTCAACTGCTGTAGGCCCTATGCTTGTAGGGCTGGGATTGGATGATCCGCAGCAGTTGAATGGCCTGTTTCTCCTGAGTACAGGAGTGGTGGCAGCGTTGAATTTGGTGGCTTTTGTGGCGATTTCCAGTCTCCTGAAGCGGAGTAAATAGGTCAATCCTGCGAAGTCCCAGGGACCGCATGCAGCAGGGCCTCGCCCTGGTCCGTTTGATAGAAAAATTCAATGATCATGAAAAAGCTGAGCGCGGTTTTGTTATGTCTGGCTGCCTTCGGGGTAGCTTGTGAGCCTGAGGAGATAAACACTGATTGCGTGCAGGTGAGCCTGCAGTCTGCGGCTTTTACGGGGAACGCCTCTTTTGACGCTGGAATCGACAGCCTGAGCCTGGACGGCAATCAGTTGTGGCTTCGGGTGGCCTATGGGGGTGGCTGCGATCCTGCCCAGCCTGAGCTTTATGCCTGGGGATCGGTACTGCCAACAGCTTCGCCGCTCCCTGTTTATCAGGTGAATATGGCTTTGGAAGAAGACGATCCCTGTGAAGCATTGCTTAGGAAAGAATTTTGCCTCAACCTCAACAGCCTCCGCCTGGGAACTGCGCCCGGCCAACTGATCCTGATGTTAGCCGGGGATACTCTCAGGCTGGATTGGGAGTAGGGGGTTGTCAGTGTTGTTGGCAGGAGAGGAATGGTCTGAAAATGAGCCTTGGAATTTTCTTTCCCCGGTTCAGCGATTCTCAAACAGCGCATCCAGTGTGAGTTGCTGCTCAACAGTGCTGAAGAAATGTTCGTTGACTTTTGCTCCGAAAGGCGTGAGAAGGATGAGGAAGACAGATTTTCGGGTGCGGCTTTTGTCGAGAAACACACGGCGCTTGGTCCTGAGAACAGAGGCATACTCCTTGTCCACAACAAACAAGTCGCTGGCGAACTTGATTTCCATAAGTGTGATGCAGTTGTCTTTTCTGTCGAGCAACAGGTCGATCTGTGCTCCGTCCTCTTCGGGTGTTTGGGCTATGTATCGCCAGGCGGATTGCTCAGTGTAGATCCCGGATATGCCGAGGGCTTTTTTGATTTGCGGAACGTGCCTGAGGCAGAGGCTTTCAAAAGCATATCCAGCCCAGGTTTTCGCCATTTGACTTTGACTCAGGAGGTTCCATGTGTCGGGGGTGTTACTCCGGTGCCCCTCAATGAAGCGAAGGTAGAAGAGAGAATATTCGTCTGTGAGGCGAAAAACGGTTTCCTTGTTTTTCTTCCCAAATGGGCGGAAAGAAGTGATGAAATGCGATTGCTCCAGCTCCTCCAAAACGGCGGTGGTATTTCCTCCTTCCGGGAGGCGGGCCGTCTTTATAATCTCCTGTCGCGTAAGCCCATGATGGGATTGTGCCAGTGCCCTCACGACCGCCATGTGGTGCTCCGCATTGGAGAAAAGAGCAGGATACAAGCTGGAAAATTCATCGAATAGAAGGCCCTGAGGAGTAAAACAGGTATCATTAATCACCTGAACAGCACTTTTCCCAGGCTTAACCTCTTTGAGATAATGCGGAATCCCACCCATTGCCATGTAGATCTGGGTAATGGAGTATCGGTCCAGAAAAACGCTCCTGCTTTGAAGGAATGATTCTGTTTCAGCAAGGGTAAATGGTTCCAAAAAAAGGCGGCGGGTGATCCGGTTGTGAAGTCCGCCTTTGTCCTTCACAATCTTCTGAATCATCCAGGAGGCTGCCGATCCGCAGATCACCACAACGACATTCCGCATTTCGGCCCAGCTGTTCCAAAACCAACCCAAAGCAGTTACAAACCCTGATTTGGGCCCTGCCAGCCAAGGCACCTCATCAAAAAAAACGACCTGCTTCTGATCCTGTGGTTGCTGGTCGAGGAACTGAGTGAGCATAAAAAATGCTTCCAGCCAGTTGGCGGACTGTTTTACGGGCACCTTGCTTTGGCTGAAGGCCCCAAGCTGATAGCTGAAATTTTGCAATTGCTCCTCCCGCCTGGCACCCTGGAGACCAGTGAGCTCAAAGGAGAGATGTTCCCGGTAAGTTTGCCTGACGAGAAAAGTTTTGCCGACCCTTCTTCTGCCAAAAACAGCGACCATCTCCGGCCTGCCGGATTGGAGGGCTTCCATGAGCAGCGCCTTTTCGGCCTGGCGGCCAATGATACCGGTTGTTGAATCAGCCATGGCATATCGGGATAACGGGCGAAATGTGGGGCAAATATACCACATTTCGCCCGCTATCCATTTTGATAACGGGCGAAATGTGGGGTAAAAATATACGATTTCGCCCGCTATCCGGAAAGATGGCGGGCGAAAAGGGAAGTAGGGCAAGGAAAAATCAGAGGGACGAAGCGGTCATTTTTACCTGAAACGTCTTATTGGGAACCTGTGGAGAGGGCGGGAAAGAGGCTTCCACAGCGTTTGGCAGGTAAATGCTGATGAGGCAGTTGGAGATGTGGTAAATTTTTCCGCGGGCTTCGGCAGGAGCGCCATCCAGAATGCCGGCCACCACTTCCCAGCGCGGCTGCTCGTAGTTTTCGGTGGTGTCGTGCCAGAGAATGACTGATTGTTCGTTTTTCAGCAGCTTGAAGCAGTTGGCTGTGTCTTTCACAACGGCATCGTAGGCATGGTCGCCGTCGATGAAGATCACATCAAACTTCCGCCCCCATTTGTCGAAGTCAAAGGTCATAGAATCGTGGCCGATATGCTCCACGTTGGCCAGTCCTTTGGAAAACATCCGCTGAAATTCAGCCTCTTTTGCCCAGCCACGGGTTTTCATTTCCTCCTCTGAGAGGCTGATAGACACCACTTTTTCAGCGACCTCGGCCACATTGCTGAGACTTTCTCCTCTCCAGCTCCCGATTTCGAGGTATTTGCAGCCCTCAAACCGGCGGCAAACTGCACGCAAAACGGCCAGGTCAATGAGCCGCGAGGTTCCGTCGAGGTAGGTGTAGTTCACCACATCTTCCTCAAAATCAGGGAACAGGGTCAGCAAATCCACGGTTGGAAAACCATTCGGCAGTCCATGCTTTTTTTGGACAATGTCCATGCTGCGATGCTTCACCCCAAAGTGATAAAGGTGCTTCAACAAGGCCCCAAACTTCGTGAGCAGAAGACGGGGAAAAGATAAGAGGAGAGAAATTTTGTCCATAACATCCCGATATTCGGGGTTGAAGATCGTTAACCGGGCGAAAGATGAGCAAAAAAAGCCTTTACCGGAAAAAAGGATGGCTTTTTTTGGACAGACTTTGATTCTACTTTTACAGAAAATCGCCCGGGACTTTTGACTTCACCCCTATGACCCACGCCCTCCCTTCCATCCCTTACGTCGATCTTGGTGCTCAATTCGAGCCGCTGCGCCATGAGCTCATGGCTGCTGTGGAAGAGGTGCTGGCCTCGGGCCAGTTCATCCTGGGGCCGCAGGTGGCCGCTTTTGAACAGGCTTTTGCTGAGATGTCGGGAACCCGCTATGCCATCGGCGTTGCCAACGGGACTGATGCGCTCATCCTTCCCATGATCGCCCTCGGCATCGGCGCCGGCCATGAGGTCATCGTGCCGCCCAACTCCTACCTCGCCTCGGCTTCGTCGGTGGCGCTTGCTGGTGCCACACCCGTCTTCGCGGATGTGCTGCAGAATTACAACATAGATCCGCAGGAGGTCATCAAAAAAATCACCCCGCGCACCCGGGCCATCATGGCTGTTCACCTCACGGGCCGCCCCGCCGACATGGATGCGCTGAAAAAAATTGCCGATGACCACGGTCTTCACCTCATCGAGGATGCAGCCCAGGCCGTTGGCGCCAAGTATGATGGCAAGCCCGTGGGTGGCTTCGGCACATTTGCCGGTTTTAGCCTGCACCCCCTCAAAAATCTCAACGCCGCTGGTGACGCCGGGGTCATCACCACCAACGACGAAGCCCTCTACGAGCATTTGCTCATGGCCCGCACCCACGGCCACCGCAACCGCAACGAATGTGCTTTCTGGAGCCTTAACTCCCGCCTCGACACCATCCAGGCTGCCATTTTGCTCGTCAAAATGAAGCACCTTGATACCTGGACACAGGCCCGCCGCCACAATGCCGCCATTTACCAGGAGCGCCTCGCCCGCCACGTGTGGGTGCCCACCGATGCAGCCAAAGAGTTTGGGGTGTATCACACCTTCATCATCCAAACCGACCGCCGCAACGCCCTTCAGCAACACCTGGCCAGCCACCAGATCGGCAGCGCCATTCACTATCCCATTCCGATTCACCTGCAGGAATCAGCGCAAAACCTCGGCTACCAGCGCGGTGACATGCCCGTGACGGAGCGCCAGTGCGATACCATCCTCAGCCTCCCGGTGCATCATTTGCTCGAGGAAGACCAGGTCCATTATATCTGCGACGTGATTGACCGCTTTTTTCAGGCCTGATCCCGGGCAGATTTTCTTGTTCAACCCAATTCTCATGTCCCAAACCGCTTCCCATCATCCTTTTGTGCAGGAGTTTGAACGCACCCTTGCACGCGACAAAGCTTACATCCAGTCGTGGATGGTGTCCTGGGAATACCAGGAGCAGCGCCGCCGCAGGAAAAAAACCTATGAAAGCGGTCTCCCGCAGGATTTTTACCAGTTTCAGGGAAAGGAGGATTTGCAGGAGTGGGTGAACTGGAACATGAGCCTCCCGCAGCCGGATTATTTTCCAGACGACACCGCACGGCATTTGATCACGCTGGCTGCGCAGCGCGACCTTCCGTTGTTCCGGAAGGCGGGGGTGGAAGTGGACGAGCAGCAGTACAGCGAAGTGCTGGGCCGGGCCAATATGCAGGATTACCGGCTGGCGCATTTTTACCCGACCCCTGAGCGGCAGGAGCCATTCCGGGTAATGGATTTTGGCTCAGGCTTTGGCCGCCAGGCGAATATCTGGACCCAGGCCAAGCCCGGAGTTTCTTTCCTCAGCATGGATGCCATCCCCAAGTCCTACTGCCTGCAGCGGTTTTATTACTCCCAGTTTGACCATCCTTTCAAGGAGTACATGGCTGACCCGGAGAAGTTTACCGTTGACTTCAAGGAGGCCATTTACCATTTACCCACCTGGCGCTTCGACCTGGTTCCTGACAACAGCCTTGACCTGATTTTGTGTATTCAGGTGTTGCCGGAGCTGAGCGGGAAGCTTGTCAAATACCTGATCGGGCAGTTTCACCGGGTGCTGAAGCCCGGCGGGGCGCTGCTTATCCGCGATGGTGCTTCCTGGCTTCGCACGGGTGGCGGCTTCGTGCTGGATCACCACCTCGCCCAGCATGGCTGGTCGCTGGAGTTCCGGCCTCATGTGATGGACCCGGCGGATATCCACGGCACCACCCGGATCTGGCGAAAGCAGGACCTGCAGGTGCTGGCCGCCAAACAGCTGACCCGCAAGGAGAGGCTGTCGCGGATGTACTTCCACTTCGACCAACTCTCCGGCGGCAGGCTGGGCAAACTCCTGCGTCGGTTCGCCTGATTTGTGCTTCACCTTTTCTCCCCGTTTCCCATGAAATCTCTCGTTACCGGCGGCGCCGGCTTCATTGGTTCCCACACCGTGGATGCACTTCTGGCCATGGGTCATGAGGTGGTGGTAATCGACAACCTCTCCACAGGCCGCATTCAAAACCTCGACCACCTGAAAGGCCACGAGCGGCTCAGCGTTCACGTCGCCGACATAGCAGATGCAGCCAGCCTGGAGGGTCTCTTCGACGGCGTCGATTGGGTGTTTCACCTCGCCGCTCTCGCCGATATCGTGCCCTCCATCCAGATGCCCAGGGCCTACTACCAGTCCAATGTGGACGGCACTTTCAACGTACTGGAGGCCAGCCGTGCCGCCGGTGTGAAACGCCTGGTTTATGCTGCTTCCTCTTCCTGCTATGGCATTCCCGACAATTACCCCACCCCAGAGGAAGCTGCGATTCGCCCCGAATATCCTTATGCCCTCACCAAATGGCTGGGAGAAGAACTTGTGATGCACTGGCATAAAATTTACGGATTCCCCGCTACCTCCACCCGCTTTTTCAACGTGTATGGCCCCCGCTCCCGGACCAGCGGAACCTACGGAGCTGTTTTTGGCGTGTTTCTCGCCCAAAAGCTCAACGGGAAGCCTTATACCGTTGTGGGCGACGGCACCCAAACCCGGGATTTCACCTACGTTACCGACATTGCCAACGCCATCATCACAGCTGCAGGAAACGAAGCTGCCATTGGCCAGGTGCTGAATGTGGGCTCCGGCGGAACCTACAGCGTGAACCGGCTCGTGGAACTGCTCGGCGGGGAGGTGACCTACATCCCGAAGCGTCCCGGCGAGCCTGACTGTACGTTTGCTGACACCGCCAAAATTAAGCGTCTGCTGGGTTGGGAACCGAAGGTGTCTTTCGAGGAAGGCGTGGCTTCCATGCTGCAGCACATCGACTACTGGCGCGAGGCTCCTTTGTGGGACCCAGGTTCCATTGCGGAGGCCACAAAAGACTGGTTCAAGTATCTGGGCAAGGAGCAGGACCGAGCGTAACACTAGGCTTGAGATGGGGCAGGCAGGATAAGTGTGACGGTTGTGCCATGGCCCGGTTCGCTCTCAATGCGGATGTCGCCGTTGTGGAGTTTCACGATGCCAAGGCTGATAGACAAACCCAGCCCAGTGCCTTCGCCGACTTGTTTGGTGGTGAAAAACGGATCGAAGATTTTCTGGCGAATCTCTTCAGGGATGCCTGCCCCGGTATCCTGAATCTGGATTTCTACCAGCTTGCCAGGGGTTTGGCGTGTCCGGATTCTCAGCCAGCCACCGCCCGGCATGGCCTGGATGGCGTTGGAAAAGAGGTTCATGAACACTTGATTCATTTTCCCCGGAAACCCTTCCAAGGGAGGAAGTTTGCCATAGTCGCGAATGACCTCAATAGAATTCAGCTGGTTTTTCAGCAGGGCCAGCGTTGAATCGATGCCTTGGTGCAGGTCAAAGACTTGTGGTGCGCCGCCATCCATGCGGGCAAAAGTGCGCAGGCCCTGCACAATTTCGGTGGTGCGGGTTGCGCCTTCTTCGATCCCGTTCAGCAATTCTCTGATTTCGGTACGGATATCTGCTGACTGCAGGGCTTTGCTTTTGTCAAGCGCAGGGCGAAGTTGTTGCTCCAGTCCGGCCTCCACAGCGGTTTGTTCATACAACTGGAGGAGGTCCATGACTTCCTGAACATCTTCCCGCAGCGGATGGAGGTTTCCGGAAATGAAATTGACCGGGTTGTTGATTTCGTGGGCAATTCCTGCTGTGAGCTGGCCGAGGGAGGCCATTTTTTCGGCTTCCACGAGCTTGAGTTGGGTGGACTTGAGCGCTTCGTGTGTCTGGTTGAGATCCTGGTAAGTTTGGGAGAGAACGTGGTGGGCCTTTCGTTTGGTGAAAAAGAGATATGTGATCAGCCCGGCGATGGCTACAATGAGGAAGGTTGCCAGGAGAAGGAAGTTTCGGGTTCTGGCTGATTCCCTGATTTTTTGTTCCTGGATTTTTTGCTGCTGGGTGAGGAGTTCAATTTCCTGGAGCTGGGTTTCGATAAAATGGGCTGTGGCTGCGGAGTCGAGCTGGCGCTGGCGCTGGAGCCTGGACAAGCGTTCCTGCAATTCGTTGGCTTTGCGCAGGCTTTCGATGGATTCTTCCACTCTCCCGCTTCGCAGCAGAGCTTCGGCTTCCTGCAGGTAGTTTTGGCGGGCTTGCTGGGTTCGGGCCTCTTCGGCAGCGAATTGCTGCTCCTGTTTTTCTGTGGCTTCCACCAGGTCTCTGAGATCGCCAAGGGCATTTGGGCTTGAGCTGCCGCCTGGAATGGCGTTATCGCGGGCCGACTGGCTCATTTGCTTATAGCGATTTGATTCTGCGGTGTTACCGAGCCGGAGGTACAGCGTTGAAATTTCAGCACAGGTGGTGCGATAGGCCATCGTATCGCGGCTGCTGAGGTAATAGGGCAGCGTTTGCTGATACAGTTCGATGGATTTGGCAAACTCTCCCCTGCGCTGGGCTTGCCTGGCCTGCCATTCCAGCACAGAGAGAGTCGCGTCTTCAGCTGCTACCTTTACCTCTTCATTCATCCTGCCCTCCTCGACCATTGTTTCAAGGTCATCCACGAGTTGTCTTCCGAATTTGGAAAACCGGGAATTCAGGTCTTCGGGGTCGCGCCCAAGGGTATTGAGTTTACTTTGAGATAGCTCAGCCAGAACAGGATCTTCGATGGCTTCGGCCAGTTGGAAGCCCTGGCGATAATAGCGTGTGGCTTTGCGGGCGTTGTTTTCAGAGCGAAATGCGTCGCCAAGGATCAGGTAGGCGCGAATTTCCTGTTGAGAAACAGCCCGGAGATTGATTCCCGGCTCGATCGATTCTTTCAGGGAAAGTGCATAAGTAATGGCTTGAGAAGCCAGCTCGGCACTTCGCGTAGAAGAAGTGGCAGCTGCAGCTTCGGCCCGCTGGTTCAATTCGCGAAGACGATCCAATCCCTCAGACTGGCCTTTAAGACCGGAACAGGAAAGAATGGAAACGCCCAGCAGGAGCCATTTGAGGTAACATTTCATTTCTGCCTGCATCACATTCCACGAAAGATACAACAGGTTCCTTCGGCTCGAATGACTAACAGACAGATTGTTTGGGGGTTCCGATGCACGGAGCTGGGTATTACCATTCATCCAGCGGAACTTCTTCCACCCAGTCGCCTTGATCGTTTTGATGGCTTTTGTTGGCAGGAGGCGTTTGGCCTACCTCGTTTTTCGAAGACCCGTTGCGTTGATATTGTGCATCTCCATAGCCTAGTATGGGCCAGAAAATAAATCCAAGCAATGCCAGCCCAATACCGAAACCGCTGCTCTGCCCAAAGGAGTGGGCAATTCGTATGCTTAATCCAACGAGGAAGAACAGGTTGACAAACGGAATCAGGAGCAACAACATGCTCCAGCCACTCATTCCGGCGATTTTCACCATTTGGTACACGTTCCAAAACGGAATCAGCGCGTACCAGCCTGGCCTGTCTGCTTTTTCAAATACGCGCCAGCAGGCACCCAGCACAAACAGGGCAAACCCCGTGATCAAGAGGAGCATGAAAGTACCAATCAGACCTACAGCCATGGCGGAATTGAAATAGAGGTGAAAAGGAAGATTGAACAGGCTGATTAACACGCCAGTCCGTTTGCATTTTCCCTACGAAGGACCAAGCACTTGGTTATGCAGTTGGAAGGAACTATTCTTCCTCTGCTGCCCAGCCCATGGTCCTCTCCACAGCCTTCTGCCACTGTCGATAAAGGCGCTCGCGGCGTTCGGTTGGCATCCCTGGTTCAAAGCGGGCCTCAGCCTGCCAGGCATCGTGAAGCTCTTCTTTGCCCCAAAACCCGACGGACAACCCTGCCAGGTAAGCTGCGCCGAGGGCTGTTGTTTCTACAACAGCAGGCCTTTCCACTTCGCATCCAAGAATATCCGCCTGAAACTGCATCAGCATGTCGTTGGCAGAAGCACCGCCATCCACCCTGAGCTTGGCAATGGGCTGGTGAGCATCGCGCTGCATGGCATCAAGCACATCCTGGGTTTGATAAGCGAGTGATTCAAGCGTAGCGCGGATGATATGAGCTTTGGTGGTACCTCTTGTCAGGCCAAAAATCGCTCCCCGCGCATACATGTCCCAATAGGGCGCGCCAAGTCCTGCAAAGGCTGGAACCACATAAACTCCGTCGTTGTCTTGCAATTTGCTGGCATAATACTCGGAGTCGGGAGCCTCGTCCAATATTTTTAACCCGTCGCGCAACCATTGAATGGCAGCTCCGGCAATGAAAATGCTCCCTTCGAGGGCGTAGTTCACTTTGTCGTCCAGGCCCCAGCACAGGGTTGTAAGCAGACCGTTGTTGGAAGGCACAAATTCGGTACCTGTATTCATTAGCATGAAGCAGCCGGTGCCGTAGGTGTTTTTGCTCATCCCTGGCTCAAAGCAGCCCTGGCCAAATAGCGCAGCCTGCTGGTCGCCCGCAACGCCGCGGATGGGAATTTCCACCCCTCCAAACCACCGGGAGTCGGTAACGCCAAAATCGCCGGAGCATGGCCGCACATCAGGCAGCATAGTAGCCGGAACTCCTACTTCCTGAAGCAATTCTTCATCCCATCGCAAATCGCGAATATTATAGAGCAGGGTACGGGAGGCGTTGGAGTAGTCGGTTGCGTGTACTTTGCCCCCGGTGAGCTGCCAGATCAGCCACGTGTCAACCGTTCCAAATGCCAGGTGTTCCGGGGCGATGCTCTCGCCTTGTTGAGCGAGATGATCGAGGATCCAGCGAATTTTGGTGCCTGAGAAATAGGCGTCGATGACAAGGCCGGTTTTATCTCTGATCGTTTGCTCCAGGCCCCTTGCCTTGAGTTCATCGCAGAAGCCTGCTGTTCGGCGGTCTTGCCACACGATGGCATGATATACGGGCCGCCCGTTGCGGCGATCCCACACGATTGTGGTTTCGCGCTGGTTGGTGATGCCGATGGCCGCAATCTGGCTGGGGTGGATCTGTTGCCGGGTTAATACAGCCTGGGCAACCGAGAGCTGTGACTCCAGAATTTCCATCGGATCGTGCTCGACCCAGCCTGCCTGAGGAAAGATTTGGGTGAATTCTTTTTGGGCTTTGCCCACGATCCGGCTTTTTTGGTCAAACAGAATGGCGCGGGAACTGGTCGTTCCCTGGTCGAGTGCGAGGAGGTAGCGGTCTGCCATGATGAAAATTCTTGGATGGAAAGTGGTTGGGGGAGCGGATAACGAATGTAGGAAAGGAAGGGGGGGCAAGCAAATGGAGAAAAGGAGGGGCCGGGAAGGGCCTGCTGGTTAGAGAAAATGCAGGGAAGGGGGAGTCCTCAAAAGGGTGAGAAGAAGGCTAAAAATGAAGTTCAAAAATTTTTGAACCTCCTGAACCCAGACGACCTTTGTGGCGTTGAAGGGGCGTTGCAAGTAAAAGGTATTCATGAACGAATTGATTCTCGACGAAGAGCGCGGCCAGTTGATAGAGCAAATCGCCTTGTTCAATGAACAACAAGGCATGCAGCCGTCGGCAGCGAGGGTGCTGGGTTTGTTTTTGGTGTCAAACAAGGACATTCTCACTTTCGAAGAGATCAAGACGGGGTTGAACTTCAGCAAAAGTGCAGTGAGCCAATCGCTCAGCTTGCTGGTATCGATGCGGCAGGTGGAGCCAATCACCCTGCCCGGCGACCGGCGTCGATACTTCCGGCTACGGCTTGATGGATGGCGTTTTCACATTGAAAAAGCCGTCGAGGGAGCCCTTGACTACAGCGTTGTGCTGCGGAAGGTGATGCAGCTGCGCTCAGACGAAGATTCAACCATGACCCGCAGCCTCACGGAGCTGATCGCTCTGCTGGAGCTGCTGCACCAAACGCTCCGCGACACTGTCAAAAAATGGCAGGAATCCCATTAATTACTGCTTTCTCAACTCGCGATATTTCAATCTGTCCTTGGCTTCCAACGGCCCGTTAACCCTATCTTTTTATGAGAGGTTTGTATCAAACCGCCTTAGTAATTCTGGCAGTGATGCTTCCGTGGATGGAGGCTGCAGCCCAGCAAACCTCCCCGCTTGGGCTGGATGAGTGCATCCGGCTCGGCCTGAGCAACAATCTTCAGGTGGCACAAGCCGACCTGGACATTGAGAGGAGCCGCCAGTTTGCGCGCGAGCAAGTGGCCAGCGCCTACCCGCAAGTGAACATCTCCTCCCAGTTCACAGACAACCTTCGCCTGGCCCAGGTCATTCTTCCCGGCGAAATTTTTGGCCAGCCTGGCACCTTCCTTCCCGTTCAGTTTGGTGTGAAATACACCATCAACAACACCGCCCAGCTTACCCAGGTAGTATTCAACCAATCTGTGTTTACAGGCTTGAAGGCGGCGGATGAATCGGTGGATGTGAGCGTGCTCGCAGCCCAGAGAACTCGTGAGCAAGTAGCCTACGAGATTGCAGCTCTTTACTATTCTGCCCAGATCAACCAGGTTCAGAAGCGGATTGTGGAGGCCAACCTCAACCAGCTCGACTCCCTGATGCAGATCACGGAGCTGACGGTGCAAGCAGGAACCGGCATGGCCATCGATGTGAACCGCCTGAAGGTAAACAAAACCAACCTGCTCACCCAGCGCGCCAACCTGGAGCAGGCTTTTGATCAGCAGGTTAATTTGCTGCGTCTGCAAATGGGGCTGGCTCCGGATGCTCCGCTCGCTATTTCGGAAGAAGTGGGGGTGGAATCCTGGATGATGGAGGCCATGGCTGACCCCGACCCGCTGCGAAGCACAGAAATTCAATTGCTCGACAAGCAAATCACGATGAACGAGTACAACGTTCGGATCATTCGGCAGAGCCACGTTCCGACCCTGGCAGTATTTGCCAACGGCTCGTTACAGGCCCAGAGCAATGAGTTCAATTTTTGGGAAAACACCGATGAAAAATGGTTCAGCGCAGTGGCTATTGGGGCGAGCCTCAACATCCCTGTGTTCGACGGTTTTCGCCGGTCTTCCCAGCTTCGCCAGGCCGAGATTGACTTGCTTAAAGCACAGCAACAAGCTGGTAACGCCCGCGACGCCTACTCAATTCAATTTGACAACGCCGACGCAAGGCTGACCACATCGCGTGCCGCCACAAAAGCACAGCAAGACAACCGCCAACTGGCTGAGGAAGTGTATCAGCTCACCCGCTTTCGCTATCAGCAGGGGGTCGCTCCGCTTTCTGATGTCTTGAATGCCGAGACAGCCATGAAAGAAGCCCAAACCAACTACCTCTCCTCACTGGTGCAACAGCAGCTTTCCTGGCTGGAGTGGATGCGCTTCAGTGGTAACATTGAGCGAATGACCCGCCTCTAGTCTCTCCTGTTTGACGCCTGGTCCGGGCCCAGGTTAACCCCGGTGCCATTCACCAGTACCCAATTCCCTTCCGATCAACCATTTCTCACCACCCAGCCTTTCAACGATTATGTGGAAAAGAATTGCCATTGTGGCTGCGATTCTGGGCCTGCTTGCCCTCGTCGTGTTTCAATTGAGTGCCAACAAAAAAGTCATGGAATCCAATGTGGCGCAGGCTGCAATCAGAAACGACTCCATGGCCGTAACTGCCCTGACGGTTTCCTCCAGCAGCCTGAGCCGCGATTTTCGCGCCATCGGCAAGTTTGAGCCAGTGCGCGAAGTGCAGGTCATGGCCGAAACACAGGGAACTGTGGTTAGTCTGCCCATTCGTGAGGGCGGTTCAGTTCGCCAGGGAGCGCTTCTGGCGAAGCTCGATGCTGAAAGCCTCGAAGTTGACCTTGGCATTACCAAAGAATCTCTGTCCAAAGCCAAATCCGACCTGGCCCGGTACGAAACCCTCGCTGCTGGCGGAGCCGCTCCTGCTGCCCAGCTCGACGATCTGCGTCTGGCCGTCAAGAATTACGAGGCCCGCATCAGGAGCCTGGAGATTGCTTTGTCAAAAAGTACCATCGAAGCGCCGATCGGCGGCTTCGTGAACACCCTCAACATTGAGCGGGGCAGCACCCTGATGCCCGGCGCGCCGGTAGCCACCATTGTGGACATTTCCAGTGTGGAACTGATGGTGCAACTCTCCGAAGCAGAAGTGCAGGCTGTGAGAGTCGGGCAATCTGTGGAGGTGTCGGCAGATCTGATTCCCGGCAGCAAACTGAACGGAAAAGTGACCTACATCGGGGCGAAGGCCGACAATGCCGGGAAATTTCCGGTGAGGGTTCAGGTTTCGAACAACGGCAAGGACTTGATCCGTGCTGGTATGGCAGGAAATGCAATCTTCCAATTTGCCCAGGCATATGAAGGGCTGTTCATTCCCCGCCAGGCCGTTCGGGGAAGTTTGCTCAACCCACAAGTGTTCGTGATTGGCGACGACCAGGTCATTCGCCTGGTAAGCATCAAGGCTGGCGTTGAAACCGGCGGTCAGGTGCTCGTGCTGGAAGGCCTCAAGGCTGGCGACCGTATTGTTGCGGCAGTGTCTGAAAATCTGGTGGAAGGTGCCAATGTGCTGATCATTCAATAAACCCCGGTTTGCCGGGCAACCAACCATTTCTAGTATGACTATTTCAGAAATTGCCATCAAGCGGCCCTCGCTCATCATCGTGATGTTTGCGGTGCTGACGCTGCTGGGCTTGTATGGATACTTTCAACTGAGCTACGAACTGTTGCCAAAATTCGAGGCACCAATCGTGGCCATCACAACTGTTTATCCCGGGGCCTCGCCTTCCGAGGTAGAAAACACTGTGACCAAGCGGATTGAGGATGCCGTGTCTGGGGTCGAAGGCTTGTCGAGCGTCCGGTCCGTTTCCCGCGAAAACCTCTCTCTGGTGATCGTGGAAATGGAGTCTGGGGCAGATGTGGACAAGGCTTTGCAAAATGCGACCCGCTTCGTGAACGCCATCCAGGCGCAATTGCCGGAGGATGCCCTCACGCCATCAATCGGGAAATTCGCCATCGACGAACTGCCGGTGATTCAGATGCTGGCTACTTCGACAATGAACCCGACCGAATTTTTCGACCTCACCCAAAACCGGATCGTGCCCTATATCGCAAGGGTTCCGGGAGTGGCCAATATTACTCTCATTGGCGGGCAGGAGCGGGAAATCAGGGTGAATGTGGAGGCGGAAAAACTGAATTTGTACAACCTCTCGCTTCTTCAGGTAACACAGGCCCTGCGCGCTGCCAACCTCGATTTTCCCACAGGTAAAATCAAAGATGACGATCGCCAAATCCTCATTCGTCTGGTCGGAAAGCTGCGCACCCTCGACGACATTCGTTCCCTGGTCATTAGCCGCAATCCGGCCACCAATGCTCCGGTGTTTCTCTCCGAGGTGGCCGAGGTGGTGGACGCAGAAAAAGAAGTGCAGCAAATTGCGCGGCTCAATGGCCAAACAGCTCTGGCGATTTCGATTCAGAAAAACAGCGATGCCAACGCGGTGGCGGTGAGCGAAAAGGTGCAGATAGCCCTTCGTGAGCTGGAAGAGGCTAACCAAGGTTCAAACCTGAAGTTTAGCATTGCCCAGGACACCTCCATTTTTACCCTGGAAGCTGCCGATGCCGTGATCAAAGACATTGGCCTGGCCATTTTGCTGGTGGCGCTTGTGATGCTCGTCTTTTTGCACAGCCTCCGAAATGCCTTCATCGTGATGCTGGCGATTCCGGCGTCGCTGGTGTCGGTGTTCTTCGTGATGTTCGTCCTTGGTTTTACCCTCAACCTCATGACCCTGCTGGCGATTTCGCTGGTGGTCGGGATTCTGGTGGATGATAGCATTGTGGTGCTGGAAAACATTTACCGGCACCTGGAAATGGGCAAAGACCGCAGGCAGGCAGCGCTGGATGGCCGTAACGAAATCGGCTTCACAGCCCTGTCGATTACCCTGGTGGACATCGTGGTGTTCCTCCCGCTGGCGCTGGTGGAAGGGATTATCCAGAACATCATGCAGCAATTTTCGCTGGTGGTGGTGTTCTCCACACTCATGTCGCTGGTGGTATCATTTACCCTCACCCCCTTCCTGGCTTCACGTTTGTCGAAACTCACCCCCATTCGCAAAGAGCGAATCGGTGGCAGAATCATCTACTGGGTGGAATCTTTCATTAGTGGCCTGGCCAACAGCTATGCACACAGCCTTACCTGGGTGCTCCGCCATAAAAGCATTACTTTGATTGGCACCCTGTTGCTGATCATCGGAGCGCTTTCGCTGGCTGCCATGGGCTTTATCGGAACCGAGTTTGCTGCCGCTGGAGACAAAGGGGAGTTTGTGGTGAAGATTGAAATGCCCAAACAGACACCGATTAGCCGAACCAATGAGATCGCCCTTCAGGTGGAAGAGATGTTCTACGGCCGCCCGGAGGTTGAAAAGGTTTATACCAATGTGGGAACTTCTTCCAGTGCTTTCGGTAACCTGGAGGGAGAAAACTATGGAGACATTTTCATTACCCTGGAAGATCCGCAAAAAACAGGCATCAAAACGGGCACCTATGCCAGGGAAGTGAAGCTGGAACTGGAGAAAATGTTGCCAGGCGTTACAATCAAAACTGCTGAGATCGGCATTTTTGGCGGAGCCGACCAGGCACCTGTCCAGATCATTTTGGCCGGAACCGATACCGACTCTTTGTATGCCTACGCCGAATGGCTCAAGGGCAAGCTCACCACCCTGCCGGGCGTGATTGATGCTGATATTTCTGCCAAGCAAGGTAACCCGGAGATCAACATTGAGCTGGACCGCCAGCGCATGTCGGAGCTGGGCCTGAGCCAGGATGTGGTGGGTCTCACCCTTCAGACTGCGTTTGCCGGAACCGAAGCCACCAAGTTCCGCGACGGCGATAACGAATACGATATCACAGTTCGGCTAGACCAGTTTAACCGGAAAAGCCAGTCCGACATTGAAAACCTGACCTTTGTGAACGGCATGGGCCAGACGGTCAAGCTCAGCCAATTTGCCAATATCGGTCCGGGCACAGGGCCGTCGCAGCTGGAACGCCGCGACAGGATCGCCGCCGTTGTCGTTTCTTCCCAGTTGCTGGGCCGCCCGGTGGGAACAGTTGGTCAGGAAATCGACGCACTCGTGAAGGGCAATCCCAAGCCGGAGGGCATTGAGGTGATCTATGACGGCGACCTGAAAAACCAGGCAGAGGGGTTCGGCAGCCTTGGGCTGGCCCTCATCGCCTCCTTCGTGCTGGTTTACCTGATTATGGTGGCGCTCTACGATTCTTATGTATATCCCTTCGTGGTGTTGTTTTCCATTCCGGTAGCATTGATTGGAGCATTCCTGGCCCTTGCCCTCACGATGAACACCCTGAGCATCTTCACCATGCTGGGCATGATCATGCTGCTGGGGCTTGTGGCGAAAAACGCGATTCTGATCGTGGACTTTGCCAACCAGCTCAAGGCACATGGCCACCGCACGGTGGAAGCGCTGGTGATTTCAGGAAAAGCGCGCCTTCGGCCTATTCTCATGACCACCATCGCCATGGTGTTTGGGATGATCCCCATCGCCATTGCGGTAGGCCCGGGTGCGGAGTGGAAAAATGGCCTCGCATGGGCTTTGATTGGAGGCCTCACCTCGTCTATGCTGCTCACCATTTTCGTGGTGCCGGCAGTGTACATGATCATGGACATGTTGCGGGCCAAGCTTAGCGGAGACAAGGAAGGTTATCCAAGAAAAGCGGAACTGGACGCGATTGACGTGGATAGCATCACGATCCACGACGAAATGGAGTATGTTCGTGAACACACGCCCAGCTGAGTGAACTGATTTGGAGATTCGCAAAATGAGATGCAACAGGCCTCTTAGGTGTCATTTACCTTTGAGGCCTGTTTTTTTTTACTGCCTGCCCCACAGTTCAACCGTGGACCGTTGGCGTGCGCGGTTGCGGGTGTCATACACGAAAACAACCTTGGTGATGACCCTGCGGTTGCCGGGAAGGTCGAGCACGCGGGTCTGGCCTCCGGCGGGAATGCGCTCCCGCACTTCCAGCACTTCTTCCTGGCCATTGCGGAAGTGGACCACAACCCGGGTGAGGTCGATGGGGGCACCTTTTACCTTGAGTTGCAGAGCTGTGAACGAGCCTTCGCGTGCGGTGACGAAGATTTCGTCGCGGTCAACGGCGAAATTGACTTTTCGGCTGCCGAGCAGCTCCCATGGGCCGGGCTGAGGAAGCAGGTGGTGGGCAGCAGCGGAGCCGAGGCTCAGGACCATCAGCATCAGCGTGGCAAGGGCGAGTCGGGAGGGACGGGCGAAAATGTTCATGAGAAAAGGGAGTTAGGAGGTTTTTCTTTTGATCAGTTTCCTTTAGATTGAAGAAGGCAGAATAAGTTTAATCAGCCACGAGAACAAAAAACGATTCTATGCCCACCACCTTGCCCATCATGGGACCTGACTTGATTGGGATACGCGCGCAGTTCCCCGTGGTCTCTATCTGTATGAGTTGAGAGATTCAGATGACACACTGATGACCCAAGGGAAGATCTCGTTAGAATAATGTGATACCAGCAGGGGGCCTTGAGGCCGTCTCAAGGCCCCCTGCAATTAACCTTATGAAAATGAAAATTGCATCCATCTTTTCCCTGTTGTTCCTATTTCTAAGCTCAGGCCTTGCCCAGCCGCTCGGGCTTGATACGACCTTCCAGCCCGCACATGCTTTTGAAGATTATTACCTCAAGACCTACACTGGTAGTGTTCAGGGAGCCTTTGAAGAACCGGATGGACGCATTGCTTTGTGTGGGTACTTTCGGGATTCCAGATATCCGAAACTTGCACACGGGATTCGGCTGAACCAGAACGGTTCTTTTGACCCGACTTGGAATCCACCACTGGGTTGGGGGCAAACTGATCGACAAATTTTTTATTTGAGTAAGGCGGCTGGAAGATATTTTTTTGTCAGAGATCATGGGATTTCTGTTATTGGTCTAAATGGACAAATTGTCATCTCACATTTTGCCATCCAGGACACCTTCTTCTGCGGAGGCCTGTTCAAACCCTACTTCTTCCCCGACGGCAGCTTTCTCACCGGGATGTCTGGCTGCAACTGGCAGGACACTCTGGGCACCTGGCACAAGATGAACCTTGCCCGGGTGGATTCATCGGGCTGGATAGACTTCAGCTTTGACCACAATGCCGATGATTATGTGCAAACCGTTGACCGATATGACTCCACCCGCTTTCTTGTGTTTGGGAGACGGGTCTCTGCCTATGACTCCATTCCGGTCAACAAGATGTTCCGGATTTATGAGGATGGAACCCTGGACACGACTTTTCAGCTTGATGCCGATATCCTGCATTCTGGAAGCCCAATATATATTCAAGAAGATGGAAAAGTGATTTTGGGTCGAGACGTAATGTATCTATCCAGCAGATCTGACTCGGCGGCAATTATATTAAGGTTGAATCAGGACGGATCGATTGACACCTCTTTCAACATACAATTTAACACTTTGGCAGTTGGCGCTGAGGTTTCTGTGATTAATTCTGCCTGCCCCACAACAGACGGCGGCTTGCTCATCGGCGGGCAGTTTGAGCAATACGATGGCTACCCCCGGGGCAATCTCGTCAAAACGGATGCCGATGGGTTCATTGATACGAGATACCTCAACGGTGCCGGGGTTGATAGCACCAAGGATCATTGGGGGTTTCCCGAAACCGTGTTCAACATCCTCCCCGGCCAAAATGACACCTACTACGTGATGGGAGACTTTCTCATGTTCGACGGCCAGCCCGTCAAGCCCATCATTCGGCTGCTGGGGCTAAGCCATACGGTGGGGGTGGAGGAGGAGGTGCGGCCTCAGGTGGTGAGGGTTTTTCCCAATCCTGCCAGCGACGAAGTCACGTTTGCCTGGGAGGACCTTTCTGGTTTTGACGCCGCTGTGATCAGGTTGTTTGATCTGCAAGGGCGGTTGTTGGCAGAGCAGAACTGGCTGGCTGGTGTGCAGGAATACACGATTCAGCTTCCCGAGTACAGCGGGACGGTGCTGTATGAAGTGGAGCGCGGCGAGGTAGTGGTGCGCGGGAAATTGGTGGTGCAGTAGGCAGGGGCCAGTATTGGGTTGAGCTCAGCAGAGGCGTCCTGTACTTGCAGGCTGCGTTCCCCCGCCGTAATTTCGGTGCATGGCAGCTCCTCTCCGCATCCTGGTTATTTGCTCAAAATTTCCTTATCCGTCCAAGGACGGAGGCACCATGGCCATGATGTCCATGATCAGGGGCTTTGCCCAGCTCGGGCATGGGGTCACGGTGCTGGCGATGAACACGCCCAAGCACTATGTAAAGCTCAGCGAGCTTCCCGAAGAGGTTCACGAGCTTGCCTCCTTCATTGCCGTGGGGGTTGATACCCGGGTGCGGTTGCTGGATGCCCTCGCCAACCTGATTTTTTCGCGCGAGTCCTACCATGTTCAGCGCTTCCAGTCAAAAGCTTTCCGGGCAGAACTCTCCAAAGTACTCACCGAACAGGAGTTCGATGTCGTGCAGGCCGAAACCCTGTTCATGGCCACCTACCTCGACACCATCCGGGCACTGGCCCCGAAGGCACTGGTGAGCTACCGGGCGCATAATGTGGAGCATGAGATCTGGTCGCGCCGCGCTGCCAATGAGCTCAACCCAATCAAGAAAATGGTGCTTGAGACCACGGCCCTGCGCATTGAAGCCTATGAAAAGGAAGTGCTGGGTGCAAATGGCTTCGATTGCGTGGTGCCTATTACTGGTCGCGACGCCGGGTTAATTGCCGACATGGGCAGCAAGATGCCCAGCTTTGTGTGTCCGGCGGGCCTCGACATGAGTGCCATTCAGGCCGCAGGAACAAGGGAAATCGAATGGCCCTCTCTCTTTTACCTGGGGGCGCTGGACTGGGAACCCAACAAGGAAGGGCTCCGCTGGTTTTTAAAAAAGGTGTGGCCCATTGTGAAAAAATTTGCGCCTCAGCTCAGGCTATATTTGGCAGGGCGCAACATGCCCGCGGAGTTCCGGCAGCTTCGGGATTCGCAAATTGTGGCCCTGGGGGAGGTGGAAAATGCTACTGACTTCATGCAGGACAAAGCCATCATGGTGGTACCGATCCTGTCGGGAAGCGGCATGAGGGTGAAGCTGCTCGAAGGAATGGCGCACCGCAAGGCGATTGTGGCCACCCGCGTGGCTGCCGAGGGTTTTGGCCTCCGAAGCGGGGAGCATGTGTTTTTTGCAGATGAGCCCCAGGAATTTGCCAACGCCATTCTCACCCTTGCCGAAAACCGCGCCTTGTACAATTTCATCGCCGATAAGGCTTTCGAATTTGTGGAACACGCCTACGCCAACAGCAAGGTGGTGGGTGGCCTGGTTTCTTTTTACGAAAAGCAACGCGCAGGCAGGCAGGGCTGAGCCTGACAACCAATTCGGTGCGGCTGCCCGCAGAGGAGGTTCAAGCCTATTTCCACAGCAACTCTACCTGCCAGTCATCCACCCAAATGGGCAACTGTCCGCCTGCCTGCCAGAAATAGACCTTCACCCGGTCGCCCGGGCGGGCTTTGGAGGGCACCGGCATTTCGAAATGATATTCGCCCCAGCTTCCCGGCGTCATGGCATACTGGATGCGGGCCGTTGTTTCCCGGTACATCTGTCCATTCCGCAAAAACTGCATCACCATTTGGGTCATGGCCCATCGGTTCCACTCCATGGCGGGAAAATAGACCATGGCCGAGCTTCGCACCCAGGCTTCTTTGTGCCGGAGAAAGGAGTCCAGGGGCATTTCGAAGGCAGGGGAGTACTGCACCGAATCATTCAGCAGCATGGCGAAGCTACCCTGATGAACCTGCTCAGCGCTCCGGAATGCGGTGGTATCAGTCTCGAAATCGTTGGTGTAGAGGGTGATGCGGTCAAATCCTTCGTCATTCGCCAATTCATCCCGAACGTCAAGAAATTTTTTGTCGGCGGGGTCCGGGTGAGGGTTTCCGAAAATTTTCCAGTAGTAGGCCCGGGTCATGAATTCTGCCTCCCAGCCACCCCGGGGGGCATGGGCCTGGTAGGTCATGACGAGGTTGAGGTAGGAGCATCCGAGGGTGAGGAGCAGCACCAGGGCGCTGGTCCAGCAGCGGCGGGCCGCCCATTGAAAAAAGGCTGCCAGCGGCAGCGCCATGAGGGCGTAGGATTGCACGAGGGGCCTGGCACCGAAGCTGCCGCCATACCACCACACTTCCCAGGCAAACACCACATACACCGTCACGACGAGGAAAGCCAGGATGGCCAGCCAGCTGTTTTTCACCTGCCTGAACAGCGGAACAAAGCCCAGCACAGCCAGCAGCATGAGGGGAGTGTAGATGAACCAGCCCTTTCGCCAGCCAAACAAGCCGAGCCAGACCATCGGCCTTGACCACCAGAAGCCGAATTCGCCATAGCTGTAATGAATCCAGCTCCCGGCGGCAAACTTCCAGTAGGCTAGCTGCACCATGCCCATGGCGGCCATGCCCAGCCCGAGCAGCAGGACATCCGGGCGGCGCTCCCAGAGCAGCCGGATTTTTCTCTGCAAAGAAGGCAGACCTGTGATTCCCCACAGGGCAGGAACAGCAGCCACGAGGAGGTCGGTGGGGCGAATGATGGTGGCCAGCCCGATCACGAGGCCCATGGCAAGGGCGGGGCCGCGCCGGGGTTGCTCATGCCAGCGGATGGTGAGCCAGAGCAGGATGGCGTAGAGGGTAAAAAGGGTGTTGTGGGGCATGGCCCCGTCCACGGCGCTGTAGTTGAGGTAGTTGGTGGCCAACACAAGGCAAATGAGCGTGGCGGCCGTAACGGTTTCCGAAAAAAATCGGAGCAATACCTTGCGAAGCACCCAGAGGCCGAGCAGGGAAATGAGCAGGGACGTGAGAGAAATGGCCAACTGGTAAGGCGGCGAAAAACCATCTGCCGGGTGGCCAAGTGCCGGTGCCAGGGCATGCGCCACGAAAAAGCCGGGGGCAAAAACAAGCGACTGCCCGATGGCATATTTCATTACCCAGCGCCCATCTTCCTGCTGGTAGGCATGGTGAAAATCACCGGCAGGCTGGTATTTGGCCATGATTTCCTCCCGGAAAGCCAGCCCCTGCGGATCGTCGTAAATGAAAAAGGCGGGAAGGTAGAGGTAGTAGCCAAACACATCCCAGCTCAGTGTGGCTTCGCTGCCGCTTTTTTCCCAGCGAGGGTAAAACAATGCCACCTGCACCACGGCAAAGGCAGCCAGGATCCAGGCACTAAGGGAAAAAGAAGGTCGCAGTCGCATGTTGATAGCAGGGATAGAGAGAGCAAAATAGGGAAAATGGCCGGACAGCCGCGTTCATCTCTTACCTTTCTCCTGTCTCCCTGCCCCGAATCCCTAAACTTTTGCCAATTTAGCCCCTGCAAAGCTGACTGTTTCTGCGGGGGATTTCATTTTCTGAACACTGATATGGGCATCGTTCGCCGGCAAAGCGCCCTGAACCTGATCTGGAGTTACCTGGGCGTTGGCCTGGGGTATGTGAACAAGGTGATCCTGTTCGCAGAAATCCTCTCAAAAAGTCAGTTCGGGCTGCTGGAGCTGGTGCTTACCTTCATGACGGTCGGCACGGAGCTGGCTTTGCTCGGTTCGCCTAAAATCATCACCCGCTTTTTTCCCCACCACCGCAACCACCCCTTCCGGGAGGGCAGCCTGATGTTTTTCCTGGCGGTGTACAGCCTTGCCGGATTTTTGCTGCTGGCGCTTGCCTTGCTGCTTTTTCAGCCCTGGCTGGTGGGGGCTTATCAGGAAAATTCGCCGCTTTTTGTCGGCGCCTACGGCTACGTGCTGCCAATCACGCTAGCCTACATGCTCTACCGTGTGCTTGGCGGCATTTCTGCCTCGCTGTTTCGCTCCGTGATCCCCACCATGGCCTTTGAAGTGGCGCTCAAGCTGGTCGTGACGGCGCTCATTCTCGTGTACTGGGCCGGGTGGATGAGTTTCGATGCGCTGGTGTTCAGCTATGTGCTGGCCCATTTCATCCCGGCGCTCATCGTGCTGGCCGATCTGCTGCGGCATCACCTGAAGTGGAAAGTGGACTGGCAGATTTTCCGCTCTCGGTCGGGCAGGCTGATGATCCAGTATGGCCTCTACTCCACCCTGAGCGATGCAACAGCCATTTTGGTGCAGCGAATGGACATTCTCGTCGTGGCCCTGCTCATCGGCGAAATGGAGGCCGGAACCTTTGCCATTGCCGCCTATTTCGGCAGCCTGATCGTGAAATCGAGCCGCTCCACCAACGTGATTCTTGGTCCGCTGATCGCCACAAGGCTCAAGGAGCGGAAGATGGACGAAGTGGCGATGCTGTACCGGAAAACAGCGCTGAACGATCTGCTGATCGGCGGTTTTTTCCTGATCATGATGACAGTGAACATCGGGCCTTTTTTCGACTGGCTGCCCAAGCACGGCGGAGCGAAATTTCCGGCCATGATTCTGGGCCTGGCTTTGCTGCTCAATATGTTCACCGGACCTCACCGGCTGCTCATTCTCAATTCGCGATTGTTCCGGTTTGACCTCTACGCCAACATCGTGATGCTGATGCTGGCCACTGCGCTTGATTTTTGGCTGGTGGCAATCATGGGCATGATCGGTGCGGCCCTCGCCACCCTGCTCGTCACGGTGCTCTACAATGTGGTGATGATGCTGTTTGTGAAGCGAAAAATGGGCCTGCTACCGATCAGTTGGAAAAATTTCCTGTGGCTGGCCTGCCTGCTGCTTATTGCGGGTGCCGGGCTGGCGGTGCCGGACCTGGCGCACCCTGTGCTCACCATGGCGGCAAGAACAACTGTGGCGGGCCTGCTCTATGCCCTGCTGGTGCTGGGGCTCAGGCCCTCTCCCGATTTGCTGGGCCTTGTGCAGCTTGGTCTGGCAAAATTGCGCGGTCGCCGGGCCGATTGAGACCAATGGCGCAAGGCCAGCCTTCCAGAATTGGCCGAATTATGTACCTTGCAGATCAAATTACAGGGAAGCGCGGGCCGGTTTTCTTCTGGAAAGGTCCCGGGCGCAAAGTTACCGCACGTGAGCAGTCAATCGTTTCTTGAAACCTACCAGGCCCGCTTTCAGGCAGCCCTGCAGGGCATTGAAGCCAGCGAAGGCCAGGAGGCCATTTCCTATGCGGCAGCATTGGACATTGCGCGGCCCTGGCTGCGGGAAGCCCAGCAGGCAGGCCGCAAAATCATGATCATTGGCAATGGTGGCAGCGCCGGGGTGGCTTCCCACCTCGCGATTGATTTCTGGAAAAATGGTGGCGTCCGGGCGATGGCCTTCAACGATGGGGCGCTTCTCACCTGCGTGAGCAACGACATTAGTTTCGAAGAGGTGTTTTCCACACCCATCCGGCAGTTTGCCGATCCCGGCGACATCGCGATGTGCATCAGTTCCTCAGGCGGCTCGCCCAACATTCGCCGCGGTGCCGAGGCTGCGATGGCAGCAGGCTGCCACGTGATTACCCTGTCGGGCTTCCAGCCGGACAACCCCCTGAGAGGCATGGGGCACCTCAATTTCTTCGTGCCGTCGCACAGCTATGGATTCGTCGAAACACTCCATCAGTACATTTTACACTCGATCCTAGACGTGAAAATGTACCTCGATGACAAGCGGGATGTGTTTTTCAAGAATTCGGCGATGTGAGGGGGCCTACAACTCCCTGATTCTCAGATAGTCCACCAGCATGGTTGTTTCCTGTCCCACGTAGAAGGAAATTTTATTCCCTAAAAACGGCTCAAACTCCAGCACATCGAGGTAGCTGTCATTGAGGTAGAGGTAATAAAATTGCCCGACCTTTCTGACTGTCAGGGTGTTGTATGCACCTGATTGAACAAGGTTGCTGGTCTGGCCCAGCACAAGGCCCTCCTGCCAGTTGCCGGCCAGGAGAGACCCGTCATTGGCAAATCCAAAAAAGTACAGATCGCTGCCGTCATTTCCGCCCCACTGAAACAGGGCCGAGCGCTCTCCTTCGGAAATTTGAATGCGGACCTCCAGCTCAAAGTCTTTGTCGGTGTCGATGAGTACCTGCTTGGTGAGGAAAAATGCGTTGGTGCTGGATTTAGACTGAAACAAAAAGCTTCCACCCAGAATGGCCGTGCGACTGTTGGTGGTGTTTCCGAGGGGCCAGCTGTTGCGGTTGTCTACAAACTCATCGATGAAAATATCGCTGAGGTAGTTCACCGGAGAATAAGGTGGCTGGTTTTTGGCCCAGTCGGGAACCGGGGTGTTTTCGTCGAACAGTTCGTCGAGGTAATAGTCGCGCTTGAAGTCGTTCAGCACGCCGCCATACACCTGCTCGCCCGTGCTGCGCATGATGGAAGCGATGTTGCCATTGGGCAGGTCGTCGTCGCGGTGAAGGCGGTTGAGGATGCAGTGACCGAGCTCGTGAAAAACGAGGATTTCGCGGTGGTAGAGGTTGTTCTGCCAGTTAAAGGAGGTGGTATCGAGCTCAATGCGCGGGGTGGGATTGCTAAGGCTCTGAAAATGGCACAGGCCTGCGGCGTCATTCCCCTGGCTGTCTTCGAGGTCGCCTTTGAACTCCACCTGGAGGTTAGTGATATCGAGGGAAACGCCCCGTTTGGCAGCCTCCTGCTCAAATGCTGCAACATAAGGCTCAATGATGGCGGGCACTTCGTAGAAGTTCGGTGCCACGGGATCAGGCTTGCAGGCGGCGAGCAGCAAAGGTAGGGTCAGCAGCAGCGGGCGGCGGAGCAACATGCGCATGGGGATCGGGATTTGGGGCAATTCGGCAATAAGACGAATGTAAGGCTCAATCGTTTATGGCCTGCGGGCAAATTTCTTTCTCCATAACGTTTTGCCGAAAAAGAATGATGCCTTACCCTGGCCCGAAAACGCTCACGCGTGGCTTTTCCAATGCCAGGCACGGAAAAACCACGCGTGAAGCCGGAGCGAAAGCCTGCCCTTACTTTTTCAGCAAATCGCGGATTTCTGCCAGCAGCTTTTCTTCATTGCTCGGCACTATGGGAGCGGCAGGAGCTTCTTCTGCTTTCTTCTGTGTCTTTTCGTAGGCCTTGAGCACGAGGAAAATGGTGAATGCCACGATGATGAAGTCCACAATGGCTTGCACAAAGATGCCCACATTCATGGTCACGGCGGGCGTTTCGCCCACGGCGTCTTTGAGAGTCACCACGAGATCTGTGAAGTTAACTCCGCCGAGCAGGATCCCGATGGGCGGCATGAGAATGTCGTTCACAAACGACGACACAATGTTACCAAAGGCCCCCCCGATGATCACGGCCACAGCCAGATCCAGGATGTTGCCCTTCATGATAAAGGATTTAAATTCTTTCAGCATAGCGCGGAAAATTTGGGTGAATGTTCTTGGTTCGGCGGGAAAGTGATGGATTTTTATTGAAAATTCCAACCCTTAGAAGAAAAAGCCGCAGCCAGGTCACATCCTCCAGCCCGGATTATCTATGGAATCAGGGCCTTTTTTTCCTGCTCAAATGCCGCTATTTGTTCCCTGGCACCAGCGTTGTTGGTCACGGGCAGTTTACAAACTTTGTCCTGGCACACATAAATGCGGGTATCTCCGGGAATGAGTTTGTTGGCGAGCAATGGCAGATTCCCCTCCTGTTCACCGCCCAGCAACAGCACACCCGGCCCATAAGCTGTCCACCATTCCCTGGCGAGGGCCTTCCAGCCCGGCCCCACAATGGCGACTTCGTAGGGTGCCTGCCCCAGCCAAAGGCTCAGTCGGGCCCAGTGGTGGTAGGAGGCCGCCGCGCTTCGCACCTGGGGTTGCACCAGCCGGAGCATTTCCCGCGCCTGGCCGATCATCGCTTCCTCCCCGAAATAAGTTCCCAGCAAAAACAAGCCCCTGGCCAGCGAGGCATTCGCGCCCGGCAGCACATCATCCTCCAGACTCAGCAGGCGAACATTGCCCAGCAGGGCTTCCCCCTCCTCCGACTGATGAAAAAACGGGCTGTTCTCCTGGCGAAAATGGGCCTGTGCATAGTTCATCAGCTCGCGGGCCCTGGCCAGATAGCGCTCGTTGAAGGTAACCTGGTAGAGGTCTGTCAGGGCCTCGATGAGCAGGCCGTAATCTTCGGCAAAGGCTTTGCCTGCGGCCTTTCCCTCAAATGTATAGCGATAAAGCCCGCCATCGGGTCGCTGCATGGTGCCCAGCAAAGAGGCAGTATTGGCCTCTGCGAGGCTCAGCAGGGAGTCCTCGCCGAAGGCGCGGTAGGCCTCCGTCAGTCCTGTGATCATCAGGGCATTCCAGCCTGTAATGATTTTTTCGTCGCGATGAGGTGCTTCCCGCTTGCTGCGCTTTTCGAGGAGGAGTTGCTTCGCCACCGGGATCATTCGCTCAAAATCCTCGCTGCTGTAGCCATGCCGCTGCGCGATGACCGCAGGTGTTTCCAGGGTAAACAGTACATTTTTGTCTTCCTGCCAATTTCCCTGCGGCACCACGTGGAAATAGTCTTTGAACAGCTTGCCCTTCATTCCAAGGGTTTTGAGAAAATCCTTTTCTGACCAGACGTAGTATTTGCCTTCCTCGCCGTCGCTGTCGGCATCGAGGGAGGCGTAGAAGCCACCGGAGCTGTCGCGCATTTCGCGGGTGAGGAAGCCTACAGTTTCGCTCACAACCTGGCGGTAGAGCGGGTTGCCTGTTGCCCGGAAGCCCTCGGAATAGAGGGCGAGGAGCTGGGCATTGTCGTAGAGCATTTTTTCAAAATGGGGTGCATTCCACAGAGAATCAGTGGCATAGCGGGCAAAGCCGCCGCCAACATGATCGTAGATGCCGCCCCGGGCGAGGCCGTCGAGGAGGGCGATGGCTGCTTTGGTTGCATCGGGGTCGCGTGCAAGCTGCCCTTGTGCCAGCAGAAAGCGAAACAGGCCCGGCATGGGAAATTTAGGGGCACCACGGAAGCCGCCCCAGTGCGGATCGAACGAGGGAAGCACAGACCGGGCTGCATCCTGGGGGATGGCGAGATCAGGCTGGGGAGCCTCGGGCAAAAAGGGAGGCCGGGTCATCTGGGCGATGCCAGCGGCGGTTTGGCCTGCGATCTGGCGAAACTGCTCCGGGTTTTGCTGAAAAAGGGTGAACACCTTCTGGAGAAGCTCCATCCAGTCGGCTGTGGGAAAATAGGTGCCTGCCACAATGGGTTGCCCTTCCGGGCTGGCGATGGCGTTGAGGGGCCAGCCGCCCCGGCCCGAGGTGAGCATGGCGGCCTGGAGGAAATATTGATCGAGGTCGGGGCGCTGCTCGCGGTCAATTTTGATGGAGACGAAATGCCGGTTCATGAAGGCCGCTACCGCCGTGTCAGAGAAGGTTTCCTTTTCCATGACATGGCACCAGTGGCAGGCGGAGTAGCCGATGCTCACGAGGAGGAGTTTGTTTTCAGCTTTGGCCTTGGCCAGGGCCTCCTCTCCCCAGGGGTACCAGTCCACGGGGTTGCTGGCGTGTTGCCGCAGGTAGGGGCTGTCGCTGTTGGCAAGGCGCTGGTTAACAGGATGCTGGATTGGCTGGCTGCCGGAAGAGCAGGCAGCGAGCAGGAGGGCCAGCGACCCAAGCAGAAGCAAAGATTTCATGGGGCAGGGCTTCGGGGAATAAACCGGGTGAAGCGCAAAGGTAGGACACTTTGCGGCAGCAGCCAGAGAGAGAAGTTCGCCTGAAGGGAGACTTCTGTCAGTACGGCCTCAGCCAACTCCTGTATGTCTCGACGAGCCGCTGCTGGCTGGCACCAAAGCGGTACATGGTCACGACGAGGATGTTGGCGAGGTTCACCCGAACATAGCTGTTGTGGTTGTATTTGCGGGCGGAGATGAGAATATCTTTTGGGATTACGCGAAAGGCCACGGCTTCCCGAAGCCGCTTCAGGAATTCGAAATCTTCCATGATGAGGTAGTCCGGGCGAAAGCCGCCGAGCTCATGGAACCTGGTTCGCTTCACGAAGATCGACTGGTCGCCGCCGCGCAGGAAAAGCAGGTCAAAGCGGGTGAGCCAGGCGTTGAACTTCATGAACGGGTTGCGGGTGTCGTAGCTGGAGCGATAGCAGCCTGCCTCGAAGCCCATGGCAAGGGCATCTGCGATATCGTCGTGAAAGCCTGCCGGCGGGCGGGTGTCGGCGTGAACAAAATAGAGAATATCGCCGGTGGCCAGTGCGGCTCCGTGATTTTGCTGGGTGGCCCTGCCTGGTTTCGGGGCCTGAACGGCCAGGGTGGCGCCATACTGCCGGGCCGTTTCCAGGGTGCCGTCCTGGCTGCCTGCATCCACCACGATGATCTCGTGCGGATGGCCTGCCAGCTCCCGGCGCAGCAGGGGGAGTAATTCGGTGAGGTTGCGGGCCTCGTCTTTGGTCGGGATGATGACACTCAGCTTCATTGTGAACAGGGATTCGGGCATGGTTGATCCAATCTCGTATCGACCTACGTAGCTTGGCAGTAGCGCAGATTTCGACTGTGGCAATTAACCCCCCAAACGATGACCAAACAACTCTATCCCTTGCTCCTCCTGGTGTTCGCAGCATTTTCTCCTGCCGCCGCTCAAAGCAATTCTTTTCCCGATCTTTCCTCCCGGCTGCTTCAGGCTGTGCAAGAGGAGCAGCCAGCGACAGAGTATGTGCAGCGCCTCCGCGAGGCCGATCCCGATGAGCTCGCTGCCTCACTTAACACAGATGATCGCCGCAAAACCTTCTGGATCAATGTGTACAATGCTTTTATCATCCTCCAGCTTCGCGAAAATCCCACGCTGTTCGAAGACCGGGGTGCCTTTTTCTCTGCCGATGAGATAGAGGTCGCCGGGGAAAAGCTTAGCTTCGACAAGATCGAGCACGGCATTTTGCGCAGATCGAAGGTAAAACTCAGCCTGGGCTATTTGGATAAGACCTTTGTGGACGCTTTTGAAAAAAAAATGCGGGTCACCGAGGTTGACTGGCGCATCCATTTTGCCCTCAATTGCGGTGCAAAGGCTTGTCCGCCCGTGGAGGTCTATCGCGTCGAAACCCTGAACGCCCAGCTCGACAAGCGTGCATTGGCCTACCTCACAGCCACTACCCGGTATGATGCTGCTGCCGGGAAAGTGGAGGTAACGACGTTGATGAATTGGTTTCGCGCTGATTTTGGCGGTGAAGAAGGCGTGCTTGACATCCTCAAAAAACGCGCACTTCTGCCCTCCGATGCATCGCCCTCAATTTCCTACTCCGATTACGACTGGACGCTGGACATCAGGAATTTTGCGGAGTGATGGGGAAATGGGCTGATTTTATCATAGACCAGGACTTTCGTTTTTTCGACTGATTCCCTGAAATATGGATTTCGAAACTGTCCGTTGTCCTACCGAACTCCGCTTCCGCTCTCTACAGTGTTGTCCGGGGCAACCCGGATGAGCCTGCCTGCGGCATTTTCGGCAAACAAAATCATTCCCTGCGACTCCACTCCCCGGATTTTGCGCGGGGCCAGGTTCATCAGCACGGTGACCTGCTGTCCAACAAGGTCTTCCGGGCTAAAATGCTCTGCCACTCCCGACACAATGGTGCGCACTTCGCTGCCAATGTCCACGCGGAACTGGAGCAGCTTGTCGGCCTTGGGAACGCGCTGCGCCTCCAGAATGGTTCCCACGCGGATATCGAGCTTTTCCCACTCCTCGAAGCTGATGGCAGGCTTCACCGGTGGCAAAACCGGAGCGGCAGCCTCGTCGTTTGTGGGCTCTGCTGCTGCTTGCTGGACAGGCGGATGCAGTTTGCGAAGCTGCACCTCGATTTGCTCGTCGGTGATTTGCTCAAACAACACAGGAATATCACCCGTCAGGATCTGGTGGCCCGGCGGCACGATAAACCCTTTGCCACGGCCCGCTGCGTCATCCCAGCCAAAGCCGGACCCGTCAATTTGCAGCAGGTCAAAAATGCGCACTGCGGTATGTGGCAGGAAGATCTTTGACAATACCCCGATGGCCCCGATGATTTCGAGGCAGCTCCACAGAACAGGGGCCACTGCCTCCGGGTCGGTTTTCCACTTTTTCCAGGGTTCTTCCTCTGTCAGGAAGCGGTTGCCGGTGCGGGCGATGTTCATGAAAGCGGCCAGGGCTTCCCGGAAACGGAAGGATTCGATGGCCTTTTCGATCTCTGCCACATTTTCCTGAACCTCCCGGTAGGCAGCCAGGGCCCGGGCATGTTCGCGGAGGTTGCCTGGCTGGGGAGCCACCCCGTTGTAGTATTTGTTGGTGAGCACCACCACCCGGTTCACAAAATTGCCGAGAATAGCAGCCAGCTCATTGTTGTTGCGGGCCTGAAAGTCTTTCCAGGTAAAATCGGCGTCTTTGTTTTCCGGCAATATGGAAGCCAGGGCGTAGCGCAGCACATCCTCTTTGCCGGGGAAGTCGTCGAGGTATTCATGCAGCCAGACGGCATAATTGCGGCTGGTGCTCATTTTGTCGCCTTCGAGGTTGAGAAACTCGTTGGCCGGCACGTTGTCGGGCAGGAGATAATCGCCCTGGGCATGAAGAATGGCCGGGAAAATGATGCAGTGGAACACGATGTTATCCTTCCCGATGAAATGAATCAGGCGGGAGTTATTGGCCGGGTCTTCCTGCTGTTTCCAATACAGTTCCCAGTCTTTGCCATTGTCGGCGGCCCATTGCTTGGTAGCCGACACATAGCCGATGGGGGCATCCATCCAGACGTAGAGCTTTTTGCCTTCGGTGCCGGGCAGGGGCACATCCACCCCCCAATCGAGGTCGCGGGTCATGGAGCGGGGCTGAAGACCTTCCTTTAGCCAGGAGGCACACTGTCCATAGACGTTATTTTTCCATTCTCCTTTTTTGCCTTCCAGCAACCACGACTCCAGCCAGGGCTGGTATTTGTCGAGGGGCAGGTACCAGTGCCGGGTGGACCGCAGCACGGGTGTTTTGTTGCTAAGGGTGGAAATGGGGTTGATGAGATCCGTGGGGTTGAGGGTGGAGCCGCAGTTTTCGCACTGGTCTCCGTAAGCCTTAGGGTGGCTGCAAACGGGGCAGGTGCCCGTTACGTAGCGATCGGCGAGGAATTGCTGGTAATCCTCATCAAAAAACTGCTCGGTTTCCTGGACCACAAACTCGCCGAGGTCGTTGATTTTGGTGAAAAAATCCTGGGCAGTCTGGTGGTGAATGGGTTCAGAGGTTCTGTGGTAGATGTCGAATGCAATGCCAAAGCGCTCGAAGGTATCCTTGATCAGGTGGTGGTACTTGTCCACGATTTCGCGTGGAGAAACCCCTTCTTTTTTGGCGCGGAGGGTGATGGCAGCACCGTGTTCGTCGCTGCCGCAAACAAAGACCACGTCGCGGTTCCTCATGCGCAGGTAGCGCACATAGAGGTCGGCAGGGAGGTAGGCACCGGCAATATGGCCGATGTGCAGCGGGCCGTTGGCATAGGGGAGGGCCGCTGTGATGGTATAGCGAGGGTAGTTCATGATGGCGCGAAGATAGCCGGTTTGCCGGGAAATGAAGAAAGGCGAAAAACGGAAAAACGGGAAAAAGGATCAGATCAACGTCAGTTTTCGGTTGATTTCCAGGGCCATGGCTTCCTGGCGAAGCTCCCGTTTGAGGTATTTGAGGTATTCCACCACTTCATCGAGGTAGCGGGTCATATCGGATTGGGTGAGGTAGGAATATACCACATACACCACTTCTCCGACAAGGCCGAGGCGGTCGCTGAGCCAGACTCCACTCACCATTTTGCAGGTAGCTCCTCCAAACCGCTCAGCCATGAAAGCCATGGTTTCATCCATGTGCTGGGTGGTATCCACCACATTGTTCACATTCATTGTGGTGGGAATGAAAATCCCGATACTTTGGTCCCTTTCCAACCGCTCAACACAGGTTCGCACTACTTGCGCCAGGGGTTCAGGAAGCTCTTGCAAGGCTGGCGGGGGAAGTTGAAAAATGGGAAAATCGTGAAGGTATGGCAGTTCGAGGTCGCTTTGTGGCAGGGCTTCCAGTTCTGCCCATTCGGGCTTGGTGCGGTTAGTCATGACCATGACGTTGGTATCTTCGATCCTGATCCGCCCTTTGAGCTGCCGCTTGATGCGGTCCACTTCTTTGTCGCCATCGGGCGTGGGGGGAGCCAGAATGAGAATCTGATCAGCATGGTCGAGGATCGCCGTGGCACCTTCGTCGAGGTCACCCCGCAGGATTACGACGAGGTTGTCATATGATTCGAGTAACTGCTCCATCAGAATGGTGGTGCGGGTGCTGGCGGGCAGGTGCCTGTCCACCTGCGGCAGCAGCAGGTCGAAGCCATCGGGGTGGCGGAAGGCCATTTTGCCGCGATCTACCTGGAAGCCACCGAAAATGCGGTGAGCGTCGGGATAATCGAGCAGAGCAGTAGGACTCTGGCGAAAGTTCACCATTTCGGCGGCCATGAGGCTGCCGAGGGTGCCAGCACCCATGGATTTGCGAACCGGCAGCAGCAGCATGACCCTTGCGCGGTTTCGGTCGCCGGATTTGCGGCGGTTGGTTTTCACCAGGTAGGAGCCCAGCACACGGGCCAGGGCGATTCCCACTTTGGCATGCCGCTCCAGGATGTCGAGAAAATCTTCGCGCTGGATCACCAGCACATCCACCTCTGAGAGTGCCTGAACCGTGGCCGAGCGCGGTTGATTTTCCAGAATTCCCACCTCACCAAAGCTGTTCCCCGACATGAGGTAGGCTAACACCTGCTCTCCTTCGCGGTGGCGCTGTTTTACTGCAACAATGCCATTCACGATCAAAAACAGGGAGGTGCTGGGCTGGCCCTGCCACACGATGATGTCCTGGGGAAAGTATTGCCTGTATTTGACCTGCTTCACTACCTGCCCGAGGATCTCGGGCGAGCACCCTGCGAACAAGGGAGAAGCACTCAGCGCGTCGATGTATGTTTCCTTCGTCAGTCCCATCTTGTTTTGGATGGAGCCAAGATAGCGACTTCGCCTGTATTTCGAAGCGGGAATTGGTCCGGGAAGGGGAATAAGATGTTTCCCCGGCAACCGTGGCCTGAAGGCTGGTGATTGGCTTGGTGTGTCAGGGCAGAAATCGCTATCTTTACGCAGCAACCGCCAGCATAATGAGTTCTATC
The DNA here is from genome assembly GCA_041741415.1 of Bacteroidia bacterium. Lineage (GTDB taxonomy): Bacteria > Bacteroidota > Bacteroidia > J057 > J057 > JANQTF01. The sequence continues at coordinate 225,501 of JBGSKC010000035.1, forward strand.
AGGGAAAAATACGTCAATCCATTCACGGATTTTGGGTTCAAGAAGCTGTTTGGCGAGGAGCTGAACAAAGAGGCCTTTTGCTGATGAAAATGGAAGATCTGAATAATTCCCTCCGCGAGCGAATCTTTGATCGCCTCTTTGAAGTGGCGGAAGTGGCGAAGTTTACCCGTGAGGAGATGATCTCTTATGAAGACAGCCTGAAATACTACCGCGACCTCAAAAACTCACTGGACACTGCTTTTGAGGAAGGAAAAGCAGAAGGAAAAGAAGAAGGGAAAAAGGAAGGACTGATCCAGGTGGTGCTAAACGGAAACCAAACGGGACTTTCCATCGCAGCGCTGTCAGCCCTCACCGGCCTGAGCGAAGATGAAGTGACCAGGATCCTGAGGAGCGGTTTTTGATTTACCACCTCACCCTTTTCACCCAAAACCGGCTGTTTTCCTCCACCCGCAACAGATAAACTCCCTGGGGCTGGCCCATCATTGGCACCGCAAAACGGTCCCGGTTCCCGCTGCCTTGCTGAACCATGCGGCCACCCATTTCGAAAAGGCTCCAGCTGCGGGGTTTTCCGCCATCGAGTTCTACCGCAAAGCCGCTGTCTGTCGCCGCCAGACGCCAATTGACCGGCCATGCCTGGCTCAGGGAAGCTTCCAGTGTCCAGAAAGCCAGAACAGGAATCAAGACCTCGTCGCTTCCTGCCAGGCGGAGGCGCAGGGTATCGCTGATGCCTGGGCTGCCAGTGGTTTGCAGCGAAAGTTCGAGGGGAAGAGCCTCTCCCGGCTCAACCACATAAGGGAAACTCAGGCCGCTGCTTTCTTTGAGCCGGGCATCAGAAAAGCTGGGAGCCTCAAAGGTTAAGGGCTGATTTCCGGTGTTCACTAATGGAAAACGATACACAGCCGGGCCGGTAATCGTGTCAAAATCAATGACTTGCTCGGGCAGATGCCAGCTCCGCACAGGGGCTACTGTGGCTGTGCCGCTCACGCTGGAGATCCGCTCGATGAACTGAGGGTAATCCACCCAGGGGTTGCGGTTGCCCTGTGCCGTGGCTATCCGGTTGTTGCGGGCGATGTCGGCTGCAACCGGTGGGAAAGCCTGGTGCCACTGCCTCAAAATCGCTTCCTGCCCGGCCAGAAAGCCCTGGTAATCCTGATAGCGAAGGGCAAAATACAGCATCGCCCTCGCCACCGTGCCCTTGTGATCGTCGCGTGGCTCAAACAGGCTCGCACTGCTTTTGGATCCTCCCACCTGCCAGCCTGGGTTGCCTACTACCCCAAAAGGCTTGTTTGCGCGCTCGGAATTGGAGGCTTCGGTGGTGGGAAACAAATGGTGAATATCGGAGCGCATGGGAAGCGCCTGCCCGAAAAGTCCTTGTGGGTAAGTATGCTCCGTGTTGAAGCCCATGAGCTGGGCGCTGGTTCTGTCGGTAAAGCCGGTGATCGTGGTGCCGGTGTACACGCAGGTCAGTGTGTTGGTGCTGGCTCCCTGGCCGTTTGCTTTTTTATTGTCGATCACCATGAACATCTCATCGCGGGCCTGATTATAGCTCAATTGAGTAAAGCCCTGGGCAAGCCGTGCTTTGAGGGCTGCTTTGAGCGGTTCTCCGCTGAGATTTTCGGTGCTGGCATAATAGCTCATCGAATAGCGCCCCTGCGCCAGGAGATCCACCCGGTAGGCACCGCGATGCTCGTTGGTGAGCAGGATCAGCTCGCGGTTATGAAGCACATTGTGCCTCGGAGAAAAGGTGATTGTGAGACTCGCGGCAGCGCCAGGACCGAGCAGAAAGGAATCCTGGCTAAGGGTAAATGCCTCCGGCTGAGGCAGAAAAGCGCGAACAAACAGCGAATCGGTTCCCGTGTTGGTGAGGAGAATGCCAAGTCCGAGGGGAGAGGTTTCCGTGACTGGGCCAAAAGACAATTGGGAGGTGGACAGGGACAGCGATTGAGCGGAAAGTGTCAGGGAAAAGAGCACCAACAGAGAAAATGCAAAGGAAGACTTCATTCGCTTGGGTTTTTGGCTGGTAACGAGAATCCGTAGATTTGCCGCAAGGTCTGCAAAAGACTTTTGTGCAACGCCATTTCGCCCGAATTATGAAATTTTTCCGCCAAATTCTTAGATTTTCCTGTCTCGGTCTCTTTTTTTGGCTTTTGTCGGTGCATGGACAAGTTCCGGCTGATAGCCTGTCTCAGGAAATTCCAGACAGCTTATCGGTGGAGGGGGCGCTGGTGGAAACAGTGGAAAGTTTTGACCAACTCACGCCGCGAGGGGCAGTGCTTCGGCATTTTCACTACTTGCGCCCCGAGTACTACCATCCTGAATGGGCCGCAGAAGTGATTCCGGGGAATTTGCCGCTGGAAGAAAAAATCGAACTCGCCACCCAGCTTCGGGATGTGTTCTATGCCAGGGGCGAATTCATTGAAACGGATCTCATCCCCGACAACGCCAGTTACCGCGACTCCCTGAGTGGGCAAGCCAAGTATTTTCTTTCTCCCAAAAAATACCCAACTGTTTTTCTGACTCAGAAAAACGGCATCTGGTCTTATTCTCAAACCACTGTCTCGAGTATTCCGGAGCTGTATGCCAAAGCCATCCCACGTGGTGCCGAATGGTTCCAGAAGCTCCTGCCAAATGGAGGCAAAAGCAAATGGATGGGAATGCCGCTGTGGAAATGGCTGGGCCTTTTCTGCATCCTGGCTGTTAGCCTGGGTCTGTATTTTCTTCTGGGGACGGTGCTGGGCTGGTTGTTCCGGAATGTGGTGCCAAAGCTGCTCCACAGCTCGCCGATTAATCCTTCTCTGATCCCGCCAGTGGCGCGGCCCTTGTCGATTTTGCTTGTCATTCTCCTGTTTTACCGCCAATTCATGCCTATCCTGTTGTTGCCGATTGAGGTTACCCATCCCATTCGCAATTTTTCTGTAGTGCTCATGTCGGTGTTTGGGGTCATGACAGTGTACCAGCTGGTCAATGTGGCGGCTTCGCTTTTTTTGCATTTGGCGAGTAAAACAGCCAGCACCATGGATGACCAGCTCGTTCCGCTTCTGGCGCGCATTGCCAAGGTGATTGTAGTGGTGTTTGGATTGTTGTTTGTGCTGGACAACCTTGATATGGATGTGACAGCTCTGCTGGCGGGCGTTTCAATCGGCGGACTGGCGATTGCTTTAGCAGCACAGGATACTGTGAAAAATTTCATCGGCTCAATTTCCATTTTCGTTGATCGCCCCTTCATGATTGGCGACATGATCCAGGCAGGAGACATTGAAGGAACTGTAACTGAGGTCGGCGTGCGAACCACCCGCCTGCGTGCCCTTGATGGAGCAACCATCACGGTCCCCAACGGCGACCTTGCAAGCCGGGTGATCACCAACCTCAGCGTCAGGGAATATCGTCGATATGCAACCAGCATCACGGTCACGTATCGGACCCGGCCCGACCAATTAGAGGCATTTGTAGAGGGGGTTCGCGGAATTGTTCTGGCTCACCCCAAGGTGAGGCAAAGCTCAGTCACGGTTCAGTTCCACGAGATGAACCTATCCTCGTTAGATATCTTCTACGCTGCTATTTTTGAAGTCACGGACTATAAAGAGGCGTTAGCATGCAGGCAGGAAGTGTTTCTGGAGGTAATTAAACTGGCACATCGGATGCGGGTGGATTTTGCCTTCCCAACCACCTCAGTGTATATCGAGCAAGCATCCTCAGATCCTGCAGAAGAAGGGGAGTAGCAATTCGCCTGCAACTGGCTTCTTTCGTTCCGGAAAATCTTGGCACCTTTGCCCCGCTATGGCGCATATCGCGGTCAATACAAGGTTGTTACTCCCCGGCCGGCTCGAAGGAATCAGCCGCTTTGGGTTCGAATTGCTGCGGCGGGTGGCTGCCGCCCACCCTGAGGTGCAATTCACCTATTTCTTTGATCGCCCCTACGATTCTGCTTATCTCACCAGCCCCAACATTCGTGCGGAGCAATTATTTCCGCCTGCACGACACCCGCTGCTCTGGCATGCCTGGTTTCACCTGCACCTTCGCCACAGGTTGAGCCGCCTGCGCCCGGATTTGCTCTTTTCGCCTGAACTTTACCTGAGCCTGCACCCTTCAGTTCCTGAAATTCCTACTTTCCACGACCTTTCCTACGAACACTTTCCTCTGGATATCAGCCCCTGGGCGGCTCGATACCTCCATCGATATTCACCCCGGTACGCCCGCCACGCCAGCGAAATCGTGACGGTCTCAGAGTTTACCAAGCAGGATCTCATTGCACAGTATGGGCTTGCTGCTGCCAGGATCCATGTGGTTTATAATGGTGCTGACCAGCGCTTTGCGCCCATCAGTGAAGCTGAGGCAGCGAAGGTTCGCGCCACCTACAGCGACGGGAAGCCCTTTTTTCATTTTGTTGGGACCATTCAACCAAGGAAAAACCTCGAACATTTGCTGCTGGCCTTTGAGCGATTCAAGCAAATGACGAATAGCGACTGGAAGCTCCTGTTGGTGGGTCGACCCGGGTGGCAGTATCAGGAGGCAATGGACACCTATGAGCGGCTGAGCTGCAAAGATGATGTGCGATTTACTGGCTTCGTTCCCGACGGGGTCCTGAACAGTTTGTATGCGGCCTCGCAAGGACTGGTGTTTGTGCCCTGGCTAGAGGGATTTGGAATTCCGGTGGTGGAAGCCTTCCGGGCAGGCACGCCCGTGATTGCGAGCAGCACCAGTTCTCTGCCCGAGGTGGCGGGTGATGCCGCTTTGCTCGTGCCACCCGGCGAGGTGGGCGCAATTGCTGAAGCCATGATCCGCCTGAAACAGGAGCCAGGATTGGCGACTCAACTCTCAGCCCTGGGCCTCCAGCGTGCTCAGGCGTTTTCCTGGGACCGGAGCGCTGAAGCCCTGTGGGCAGTGTTTGAGCCTTATCTCTCATCAGGTAAAAAAGATCACGGTGGTGCAAAAACTAAACACGGGCTGTCAATTAAACCAAACAGTAAATGAGGGGGTAGTGTATAATTTTGTAAACAAACCTGTTTCCGCCATCAATGCCTCTGCTGCCTTCTCATTCACACGACTCTTTCATCCATTCCGCTAATGAAACGACTTCTTCCCTTCCTCCTTGCCCTGATGCTGCTGACCTTGCTGGAAAGCTGTAAAAGCACCGAGCGTGCCTACGAAAAGGGCGACTACGAAACGGCAGTGCTCAATTCCATTGAGCGCTTGCGCCGCGCCCCCGATAACAAGAAAAGCCGCCAAACCCTGCGTGTCGCCTACCCAACGCTTGTGTCCTACCTTCAGGAACAAATTATCATTGCAAAGCAGGGCGCCAACCCCTACAAATGGGAGGAAATCATGGGGCACTATGCCGTTTTGAACCGGGTGTATGATGAAATCCGCACCTCGCCCGCAGCGATGGAGGTCATCAGCCAGCCCCAGCAATTTATCGGCGACTACGAAATTGCCCGAAGCAAAGCCGCTGATGCCCGCTATGCGCTTGGCAGCCAGCGCATTGCCCTCGCCAGAAACGGCGACCGCGCAGCAGCAAGGGAAGCCTACGAGCATTTTGGAAAAACAATTGAACTGAGGCCTGGCTACAAAGATGCTGAAAGCCTCCAGCTCGAAGCGCTCGACCTCGCCACAGTGTATGTGCAGATTGAACGAATTCCCATGCACTCGCGCAGCCTGGCTCTATCGAACGAGTTTTTTGAAAACCAACTGGCAGAAGAATTCGTGCGCGGGCAGCTCTCTCCCTTTGTTCGCTTTTACTTCCCCAGCGAAGGTGGCCGCACCCAGCGCCAGCCCGATCAGATTATCAGGATGGCTTTCGACGATTTCGTTGTGGGAAATACCTACGTGAAGGAAACAGTGGTGCAGCGGCGTCGCGACAGCGTGGTGCTTCAAACCATTAAAGTCGGCACAGACTCCACCACCTACGTCTATGGAACCGTCGAAGCCGAGGTGCATCAGTTTTACAAACAAATCGCTTCACGCGGCTTGCTCGACCTCCAGATCATCGACACCAGAACGGGCCGCGTGCTCTCACAGCGGAAGTTTCCAGGCACCTTCGATTGGTTCGACTACTGGGGCTTCTTCAATGGCGACAAGCGGGCCCTCACCGAGGATGACCAAAAATTCATTGCCAAGCGACGCGAAGCGCCGAATCCCGCTCCACAGGACCTGTTTGTTGAGTTTACCCGACCCATTTACAGCCAGGCAACGGGATTTGTGAGGGAGTTTTACCGGGCATATTGATCCGTCAGGAGAACAGACAACGCCGCAATGCGAAGAGAGGGAGCCAATGCCGGTTCCCTCTCTTCAGGTTAAGGGGGTATGCTGGATACAGAAGCTATCGATGTGAGCTTAGCGAACACACTCGATGGTGCCCATATCTTCTGGTTTGTTTGCGAGCCCAATGATGCTTTGCTTACATGTTGGCGTCGACTCAGCGTCTTGAAAGCTGAGATCATAATCTTAGAAAAAAGCCCGGCAGCGCGGATTGCTCCTTCGGCAGGCCCAATTCAGGAGGTCGGTCTTAATTGATCAAACGCCAGTTGGCTCGATGCCTCTCCGCGGCCCGTTTGCTTGCGGATTCCATACCAGGTAAACACCTGCCCGTTGAGCCAGCGTGTTCTCTGATATTTGGCGCTCACCACAACCCCGGCCCTCGGCACTTCTTCTTCATGTAAATAGTAGGGGATGCCCTCGGCCAGGCCTTCCCGCAGGAGGGGCGTTCGTGGTTCCACTTTCTCCACTGGCAATTCTGGTAAAATCCTTGGCATTGCCCCCCGCTGAAGCTCGATTTCCCGGTTGTTCCCAGCCGTGTGAGCCGGGATAAAGGGAATCCAATGCTCTGGCAGGGTGTTCATGATTTCGTATCGCCAGTCGGCCACTTTGGGTAACGGTGCGACAGGAGGTCCTGCAGCCAAAGCTTTTCGTTTGTCGAGGTAGGCTTGCGCCAGCTCCGGCCCGGGTTTTCCCTTGCCCGAATGAGCTGGAACCCTTCGCTCGATGCCCCAGACCATGTTGGCCATTTCGTCCCGAACCAGCATCACTTCTTCCAGGGGCTTGCCTTCCTGCACTTTCGGCAGGGTAGGCAACAGCACCAGGCTGTTGTCGGCGCGCTCATTCAGCTTGTCGACTTTGCTCAGGCTGAACATGTTCCAGCTTTGCCAGCCCGTTTTCGCTTTTTCATTCGATGGCTGCACCCAGATTCGCTCCCCAAACACATCGGTTACAGCAATGCCCTCCAGCTTCGCCACAGTGCCAGTCGGGAGAGCCATGGGCAGCACATACCAGTCGTTGGCATACACCAGGGCAAATTCCATCAGCAGGAGCTTGCCCAGGTCTGTGCTGTCAGGGCGAAGTTTGCCAAAATTGGTCTTCCCCTCCTCAAACGCCCACCAGCGGGTGTGAGGCATGCCCTCAAATGCGAGCGGGGTCGGAATGAAGCTGATCACCTTGCTTTCCTCCACCTCTGCCACAGGCAGGGCCGGATCTTGCAGGACGGGGGATTGGGTGTCCATGTCGAGGCTGTACCAGTCTAACCGGCCCTGGTAATACTCTTTCGCCTTCATCACAACCTGCCCTCCTTCTCTCGGGGCGGAAGCCCCAAACTGATATTCCAGGTGGCTGGGATCCCAGGCTTGCTCATCAGGCTGGGGCAGGAAAAACTGCCGCTGCTGCCATGCCTGCAGCCTGATGCCGAGCCCGTCGAGCTTGGATGCATCTGCCGGGTCGGCCAGGAGAATGCCGACAGAGGCAACATCCGCAGCCAGTTGTTGCAGCAACTGGATGCCGTCGCACATATTGCCTGCCACCGCATCCTGCATGGCCCATTCTTCGGCATTGGAGCAGATTGCCGCATCTGCCACAGAAGCAGGGTCGGGTGACTTGATCTCAAACCTGATCCGGTAATCCGGGCGATAGTCCTTGCTCAGGCCGCCGGGGCGGGCAGCTTCCGTCTGCAGGAGTTTTTCCCACATCCGGCCAGCCATCAGGCGCAAATCGAGGGAAATGCCCGCCGAACCCCCCGGAACTGCTTCCAGTGGCAAGGGCCGGCGTTCCACTTGGGCCTCCAAAGGTCGGGAGAGGTCGAAAGCCTGCAATGTTCCCGTTTTGGGCAGGTATTCGCTGAGCTGGGTACAGTGCATCGCCAGCCGGGCATCCACCGGGGAAGCGGCGTCGTCGCCAATAAATTCGCCCATTTGCCACTGTCTGCTCAGCATCCACAAGGCATCACGCACCTCTGCTTGCAGCGCCCGGTCGAAGTCGTGGGTTCTCGGGCGGCCCTCCAGGCGGTTCCATTGGGTGATGCCAGGAATGGTCCGCGAAGCCAGCTCGACTTTTAGGTCTTTGACGATATAGGATTGGGTCAGCATGGCTTATAGGTCTAATTGGTGGTAAATTCCTTGCATCCGGAGATAAGGCAGTGAAATATTGGTTTCAGGATAGGTGTAGGAAGACACCGTGGCAGGGAGGAAGCGGCTGTAGGGGCTTCCGTCCTGATGGCTGGGCTCCAGTGCCCGCTTTTGGGCGGTTAACAACGTGTCGTTGAGGGCTTCAGTCAGCTCGTCCCAGGTCCACGAGCCATTTTGCTGAGCTGGCAGCACCAGCAACATCGCCTGGGGTGCCTCGCTGTTCGGGCGGTCGAAATGGAAAGTCACTGCCGTGGTTTCTTCCATCTCAGGGATGACCTCGGTCCATTCGTCAAGCAACAATCCATACCATTCTCCGATCAGTGGTGGCTCGCTCCAGATGGCAGTATAGAGGAGTTGGTCCTGTTGGGGGGCTTTTTCCACCGGGTACTCCAAGGCCAGCCAGGTAAGTGAATTGTCAAATGGCAGTTGCAGCGGGGCCAGTTGCAGGGGCTGCAATTGCATCGCTTCGCCAATCAGAAGGCTCTGCTCCAGGTGGGACATTTTTTCGCGAACCCGGGCTGTTCCATGCAGCCATTCGTTCACCGGGTCAAGGTAGCCAAGGGTATCAATGGCATGGGAAAGAAGGTCTGGTCCCTGTGCATAGCCCCAGGCATTTTGCACTTCCTGGACCAGGCTGTCTGGTAATCGAACGGAAGGCACGATTTGGAAGGCTTCGCCAAATAAAGCCTTTGCGGCATCCTGCCGAAGCCTGACCTGCTTGGGACCAGCCTCAGAATTAGCTGCCGTTAACAAATCGCTCACCTGGGCTAATACTCTTTCAATAGCAGCCCTGTGTGTTTCGGCCAGGGAAATCAGCTCTTGTTTGTACCGTTCCACCTCGGCCCGCTCTGCTGCCAGGTCAAATGGTTCATTCAGGAAGGCATCCAGCGGGAGCTGTGCCTCGCAGGCGGCCAGGAAGTCGCCGTAGCTGGTCACGGGGCCGGTGAGAAGGCTTTGGAGGGTGTTGAGCTGGGTGCTGAATGCCGTTCTTTTGCCGTCCACCACCAGGCGATGATCGGCGAGGGTGGCAGGCTCCGGAAACTGGAAAGCAGATGAGAGGAGAATTTCTGCGTTACGCAGCAGGTTGCGGGCTTCTTCTGGATCCATGCCGGGGGCTGCGTCCAGCTCTGCCAGGAGAACATCAGCCTGGGTGAGCCTCGTCTGAAAGGTGTCGGCAAGCTGAGACATCCTATTTTTCAAAGCCTTTACTTGCCGCTGCCGCCAGTTCCACACCTCACCGCCGCCAGCTGCAGTCTGGGGGTAGGGCCTGGCAGCTTGCATGGTGCTGGCAAAGGCTGTCAGTTGGTCGTCTATCAGGAGGGCAGGATTGGCTAATTGACCGGGGAGCGCAGTCAGTCCCGGCAGCAAATTCGCGAGTTCGCTCTGGGCGGCCAGCACCCGGCTTTCGGGCAGGTCCTGGGTTCCTTCTTCGGCACTGCGTGCTTCGTGGTGAATTCTCAGATCGGATGGCAACAGGCTCCGGGAAGCCAGCAAGCGCCGTAGGGGGTCCACAAGGGCTGTCAGCTGGAACCAGGTCACTTTTCCAGGCACCTTGGTTGTGTAGCGAATTTCTATTGGCTCGTTAAGGCTAATATCTGGCTGGGAGTAGATGGAGGCTAATAATAGTTCATCCAGTTCGCCCAAACTCTTTTCTGTCCCGGCATCATTCAGAAACAGCAGATCAAGCGGCTGAAGCTGAAGCTCCTGCAAGGAGAAGGGGCGGGTCTGGGCACTGCTGTCTGATGCCCGGGTATAGGCCACTACCACCACCACCTGATCAGGTGGGGGTAAGTGGCCCGCGAGCCAGGCATTGAGCCGGGGCTCTGCCTTGGCGCGGGCGCTGAATGTTATGGCTGGCCAGGGGTTTCCGGGCTCGGCCTGAGACAGGTGCAGGGCAACGCGATGGGTAATGGCCCGGCCCCGGCGGGGTGTCTGCACCACTTCTGGTTCCGGGGGCAGCTCGCCCCGGGCAAAAGCATCCAAGGTTCCTGCCGAGCGTTCAAAATTGCCTTTTACCGCCTGGTGCACGCCTTCGGCTATGGCAAGATCCGAAACCGCATCGTTGATGTCCATGATTAAATCGACACCACCATTGACCCGCGAAACCTGGTCGGCGCTGAGAGCAGGGGCTGTTGCGAGTCCAAACGGATAGGTTTTTACCCCACTGTTTTCAATTTGCTGAAGCAGTCGCCTGCCATCCACAACATTGGAAGCGGCGATTGCCTCAATCGGAACGCTATTGTCGCTCCGGGTGGCCTGGAGCCTGTCTGCGACCAGGGGAAACAACTTGCGGAGGGTGTAAACCGCTGTGCGGGTCAGGAGGTTGGTATCTTCATGAACAAAGCGCTCCAACTGGTAGCCCAGCAAAGCACCGAGGCTTTGGCCGTTGCGAATGCCTTCGACAATCCCCAGCGCCAGCCTGACCCTCGCAGAGGTGAGGCCTACAGCCAGTCGGCCATCTCCGTTCAGGTAGCCGTTGCGAAGCACTGCGGCAGTGGTGGCATGGTCCAGAGAAGGTGCATGAATGGCCCCTGCGTTGCTGCTGTCCACCATTAGCGGAATCTGGCTACCCTTGTTGATGTCTGCTTCGTATGCAGCAGGAACCTGGGCCGGGCTCAGGGTTCTGCCTTGTGGCCGAAGCGGTTCCAGCCAGGCATAAGCTCCGAGGTAAATCCCGCTGTAAGTTTCGTTTTGCCCGGCAAACCGCATTTGTTCCAACTTCCAGGTGATCATGGCCTGGCGCCACGCGTCGAAGCGATAGTTGAGCAGGTCGAGGTGCTCGGCAAAGGCTCTTTCCAGACGGGCGGTCGGTACCGGGGCAAGGCGCTCAATGGCCTGGAGGGCATCTGTTAGCTCATTGTTCATCAGGCGAATGCTTTTGGCCAGATGCTGCTCCAGGGTAGTTTGCTCGAAGGGCTGGTATAGCAGGTGATACCTGCTGGGGCTGACCTTTTGCTGGGGGTCAATATGGAGGTAGGTGGGTTCAATGAACTGGGAGGTGTAGGGCAGGCGGTCATTGATCATCAGGCGCTTGCCAGCGTCATCGAAGCCCAGTTGCAGGGCATGGCGCAGCAGCAAATACAGCAAGGCCTGCGGCCGCTGGTTGTCATCGAAGCCTTGCTCAGTGCGCAGGGCATCCAGGCCCGTTTCGGCAGCCTGAACCAGCCATTCCAGGTAGTTCAGGGTTCCGGCGTAAGGCCGCACTTTGTCTGTTTCAGACAGGGGTACATCGTCGATCACGGGGCCGTCGAGCGGAACCAGCCGGTTACTATAGATCCGCTCCAGGATTTTCGGAACGATGTCGCCAAGGTTTTCCCCTTTGTCACGGAGAAACTGCAGTGCATCTTCCGTCCCGAGGTTAAACAACCGGGCAAAGAAACCAGCCATGAACGGGCTGCGTGTTTTCATTTCGTTAAACTTCACCTCCGGATCTTCGCCCAGCAGGGGGTAGTATTCCACCGAGGCAGGATGCAGCCCTAAAATGCTAAGCAGTTGCTTGTGGGCATCGCCGGGCTGGCCAACGCGATCTACTTTGGAGAGCCATGCGTCGGTATCCTGTTCGGCGAGCAGATACAGCCTGTTCAAAGCCCGCAAATACCGCAAAGAGATGTTTCCCTGGAAAAAATCGCCACCAGTGGGGAGCGGATCAAACCAATTCACCCCTCTGCGAACAGCAGCTGTAGGCAGAATACCATATGGTTGCTTGCCCATTCGAAGAGCTGGAATGCGCCCGCGGCCACTCACATACTGGGTGAAGAACCGGTAGGTTTGGCGAATCTCCTCCTCTGAAAATACAGGGGCCATTTCGCTTTTCATCCAATAACCCAGAGTCCCCTCCCAGAGGGCCTTGTTCATGTCGCTGGCCTCGGCTGCGTCCATGGTCTCGCCATTTGGAATAAATTGGGCCAGCTCTGGCGACAACCCCAATGCCTCGGCCAGCCATTGACCATCGCTTTTAAGAGCATTGTCGGATTGGTTGAGGTAGGCTGGTTGCCGCTTGAAGAACAGGTTGAAAGATTCGTCGGAGTCATCTAAAAAGCGGTAGCCGCTGTCGGTTTGTTCTGTATTGTTGGTGGGGGTTCCCTGCGGAACGATGCTCAGGTTTTTCTTCGAATAGAGGTGGTGCATCAGCAACTGTTCCAGTTCCTGGCGGGATTCGGTTTCGTCGCTGCTGCTTCTGATGCCAACAACCAGCACCCTGTCGAAGCCATCGCGGGCTTGCAAGGCATTGAGGTTAATGCGAAAGCCCATGCCGCGGTCTACGGCAGCGGGAAAATCGACCATCCATTTCAGCTCTTCGGGCCAGGAAACTTCTCCGTCTTTGCTCTGCAACTGCTCATCCGGTTCGGCTCCCGGGTCGATGCCGACCTGCAGCGGCCCGCGCACCGGCCCGCCGATTTCTGTCAATTCCACCACCCCACCCCGGTAGCCCATGAACACAAAGCGGTCGGGCAGCAGGTTCACGCGGGGGGCGTCTGTCCAGGAGTAGGGCCTCAGTTCCGCCTCCGTTTTGTCAGGAAATTCAAGCACCACCGCCAGCAAGTTCACATCGGTGCGGGTCAGTCCCTCGGCAGGCACCTGCGAAAATCCCAGTGGCGGCCCCAGGTTGATCCATCTGTTGCTTTCTTCTTCTCCAACGGCAGCCAGCATGGTGGCATAGGCAGCTTGCTGGCCGGCCAGGTCTTCGGCGGCTATCCACATGGCCTGCCAATAGGTGAGCACGGCTGCAGGGACAGCCTCTGTGGCTGGCAGGCAAAGGAAAATATCTTCCGGATTGTTTTTGACAGGTTTACTGGCTTGGTTGGTCGGCAAATAGTGCTGAACCAACCAGCCTGCTCTTCCGGTGCCAATGGTGGCAACAAGCGCGCTCCATGCGGCTCTCTCCCGGGTTTCGTCTCCGTCTGCCACCCAAATATTTGCCCAGAACTGTTGCAGCTCCTGGGCTTCCATGTCGGTCGGGGTCTCGTGAAACAGGTCAATCAGGCATTCGTCGGGGTAGATCCTTACCCACAATTGGTCCTGGTTGTTGCCAAAGCGTTTGAAGCGGGTTTCGAGGCGGAGGGGAAAAAGGAGAATGGGGTGATTGTCAGACCATTGTTGAATGCTTCTGCGAGGATCGGTGAAGGTCTGAAATGCTTTCCATGCATCCAATGCAGCGCCTTGCAGCGACTGTTTCGAAATGCTGGCTTTGGAAATCTGGCCTTCAAGCGACTGGATGGTTTGCTCGATCCCGGCCCTTGCTTTCACATGGCCGGGGTCGTTGTGGGAGTATCGGCGGGCGAGATCGGCCAGCTCCCGCTGCTGAAGCTCCAATTGAGCGCGGAGGCTGCGCAGCCTGCTGTCGGCTTGCTGGGCCGCCTGGCGCGTTTCCGCATGCATTTTTCTGGTCTGATCGAAACTGGCCATGGGAAATGGAGTTGGTAGAGAGAGGAAATGTGTGTAAACCCTTTGCGTTGAAAACGAGCTGCTTATTCCTTGGGCAACATCTCAGACGCGTGAACCGCCATCAGTACCGGAACCTGGTAGAGGATATAGGCTAGTTCCGCAGAATGGGTGTTGGCCCGCCATTGGAACTGGACATCCTGATCATGCTGCGCCTTTACAGCCACTTCCTGTGGGGTGGAAGGAGCGCCAGGGCTTGTGAGGGCAACACTTTTTTCGCCGGGAACAAGTGATGTGCCGGGCGTGAGGGTATTCACCACATCGGTCCAGGAAAGTTCATTCCAGGTATTTAGAACAGATCCCGATGGCCGCGCCGATTCCTGCGGGATATCCAGCCCAAAGCGCGGGTCGCCGGGGCGCTCCTTGATCACGAAAAACCATCCTGGATCTTCCTCCCCGGTTTTCGGGTCAGTTTGGCCTCCTTTCGCTTCCGCAGCTGTGATGTCAAAGCCGAAGAAGTAAATGTCGGGTGCGACTGAAGCCTCGTAGATTGGCGTTTTGACGAGGTCCTTGGGCGGGTTGCTTTCGCTGGCCTCCGGGATCGGTGCCAGTTGCCGTGGTTCGCTCCGGTTAATGCTGTTGTCGGTGTTGCGGTCCCAGGCTGCCCGGTGGGCATAGATTACGGCGTTGGGGTACTTTTTCAGCAGCTCCCCGCGAATGGTGAGAACCAGCTCTTCTTCCTTGTCGCCACCGGTTTCGCGATGGTCGTGGTCGCCTAATTCGCTGGTCAGGCTCCACTTGTGAAGCTCCGGGATGTCATACAAGCTTTCGCGCAGCGCAGCCTGGCTGGCCGCTGGTGTTGAAGGCAAAAAGTCGGAGACATCCCAAAACTGCCGGAAATAGGAGCCCCGTTGATCGGTTGGATATTCTCTCCAAAGCAGTTCTCTCGACATTTCATGGTTCAGTCCCACCATGTAGGCCTCGATGAACTTCTGGTTGGTTTCGAGCAGGGTAATGCTGTTTTGCTCAATCAAATGGATATTCGGCAAAAAGAGCTCCGCCGAAATCTCCTTCAACGGCAGATACATCGGCAGGTCGATTTTGGGATAGGCCATGATACGATCGAACTGCTCTACCATTTGGGCCCAAAACACTTCCGGGATGCGAACTTGCATCTGAATGCGCGCCGGAATGGTCTTGAGCGGCTGGATCTGGGCCAAAGTATTGTTGGAAGCCATTGGCAATGGCAGAGGCTGGCGAACTTTCACGGGCAACTGCGCCACCGTTTCCTGAAACTGATACTGGTTTCGCAGGGCTGTCTTGAATTTTTGCGCCACGACGCCATCGCTGTCGCCAGTAGCCACAGGGCTGGTGTCACCGAGCGGGGTGAGCTTCAGATCTGGGATAGTGGGCATTTGGTCCACGATTTCCGGGCCCGCCTTGGCTGGGTCAAGGAGGTCTTTGACTTGCTCCTCCTCCAGGGCCTGGTCCATTTTCCGGTACAGCCAGAAAGCCAATGCCAGAAGCGCAAGCCCTACTCCGCTGCCAAGAATTTTGCTGAAGAAAAACAGCACCAGGCCCAGCACCAGCGCCACCAAAAACAGCAGCCAGCGCAGCCATGGATATTTTTTCAGGGCCTCCACTACCGGGGCTGGCAATGCTTCGGTGTGGAGTTGATCCCGGATGCCTTCTTTGCTGGGCAAGGAAGGTGAAAGCTCCCTTGGCGGGGCCGCGCTCACTTCTCCGCGGTTGATCCGGTCGAGGAGGTTGCCGAGTGGCAGCGCACCCGAAGGAAATAACAACCTGGCCATGCGCCCCCGCGGGCGGAGAGCCTGCCGGAATGGCTTGGACATCGTGGCCAGGGGCAGGGTGCTTTCCCTGGTTTGGTGGTGAAGAGTTAATCCTTCCTGCATCACCCGGCGGTGAACAGGAGCGGTGAGCATGAGAAACTGCTGCGGTGCAGCTTCTTTCATCGGGGCGAGGTGTTGCTTGTGCCAGCTTTTGCTTACCCAGGCTGCCATTAGTCCCCGCTCAATCCGTTGGTTGGCTTTGAGCACCTCGCCTACCTGTTCCCAGGCAGCCAGCATATAATCTTCCTGGTTTTTTTTCACCACCTCTGTTCCAAAGCCGGCGGGAACGCGGTAGCGGGGGTCCAAATTCAGCTCATGAATCCAGTTGCCCTGGTTGGGAAGATCGTTGCCGTCGCGGTCTTCGAGCAAGCGCCTCACCTCTGCATGCCAGCGACCGTAGAGCGGTGCGGTAATCAATGGGTTAGGGTCATTTTTTTGCCAATCCTCCAGGTCTGTGCTGGCGTTGGCATTTCCTGATTCTGTGTGGTCGTAGTCGTCGGGCAGGTTGATGAACTGGGCCAGGCCTTCCTGGAAAGGAGTTGGTCCCCCCAGGTCCCAGTTTTCGTATTTGAGCACCTCAGCCTTGTCCTCGTCGCTGAGGGTGTCAAACGGCACTTTAAGCGCGCCACCCAGGCGGAGAATGCCATTCAATTCGGCTTTGTCGATGGCTGGAACACCTGAACCCGGGGTCCTCACGTCCATGTCACGGTTGCCCACGCGGGGATCAACAGGCTTGGGCTGCAGAAGCCTGACGAGGTATTCGAAATCGCCGAGGCTGCCGGTGCGGAAGTTCCAGCGGTGGTAGTAAGGGAAATTTTCCGGTTCGGCTTTGGCTCCTGCTGGATAGGTTTCCCAGGCTTCGAAGGTGGCAAATGGAGTTGCAGAAGGGTCCAGTCCCAGACCGGCAAGGCGCCCTGCCTCATAGGCCGGCATGAGGAAGGCCGTGTAGGAGGTGTTTGGGGCAAGGATGCGGGGTGAGAGCAGGCGTGAGCAGGCTTTGTCGCGGTTGGCAGCCAGCAAGTTGCTCAGGCGGCTGCCCAAAGCGGCGGCGTCGCTGCTGAAAACTTCGGTTTCGCTGGCCCCGAGATTGTCATAAACGTGCACGTGTGCCCAGGCCCAGAGGCTGTCGGCATGGGGAAATTTGCTTGCCGGGTTAGCAATGGTAACGAAGGGAAGCGGCCGGTTGAGCATGTTTTTTCCCTCCTCAAACTCGCCGTCTGCAAGTACCAGCAGCACCATCCATGGGCGAAGCTGCTGGCCGCTGGGCCGGGCAGGGGTATAGCGCCAGAGAAGGTCTTCGTCGTAAAATTCGACGAAGGGCATATAGTTGTTCTCGAAATTCGTAACCAGAGGCTGCGGCTCCACCCGGATAATGGCCTTGCTGTCCAGCCCGATGATATCGCCTGGCCCATACAAAGCCACAGGCTTGCTCACCGTGGCTTCCAGGTTGGCGTTCCCTTCAACCGGGGTGCCTTTGGCTTTGACCTGAATCTGCACAGAGGCCCTCAAGGCAACGCCTGCTGCCTGGTCATCCTCCTGGATGTATTGCCCCAGCCCCTGGCGAACCCAGGGCAGAAAAGAATAGGTGGCGATGGGCTTGCTCATGCTGCGGTATTGACTTCGAATTGAGGAATGATGTGTAACTGGTCGGCCTTGCGGCGGTCGCTGGCGATTTCGCGGGAAAGGAACTGCTGGGCCTCCAGATAGGAACCGAAATGGGCCTGCTCAGCAATGGCTTTGTTGTCTTTGGCAAACGCCACGCTGTAGCCGTCTTGCTGAACTTTGATGGTTTCCTCAAATGGCTTCTTCATTTTCTCCTGCTGGAGCGAAAGCGCTGACATGCCCGCCGCAGATTTTTTGCTGAAATGGACAAACAGCCCGGCGAAGAATTTGAAGAAATGAAACACATGTCGCCGGAAAGCGGAATCGACGATGATTTGCTCATAGCGAACCTCCCTCCGCGCCATGAAGCCAGTGGCGAGGTCGGGGCCGTTGACACTTATTTCAACCCCGCTTTTTTGGTTCTCAAATGGCGGCAGGTCGAGCTTGTCGCTGTCGCTCAGTTTTTTGAACTGAGCCGTGGCAAACCGCTCGCGCAGGTCCTGCTTCACCTTCAGGTTGCCGGCAGAAATCTCCAGATCGAGCTGCTTCACATCCTGGGCAGCCTGCTCCCCGACCTTGTCGAAGGTGATGCCCAGCGGAATGGCCCGCTGCGAAATTTGCAGGGTCCCCACCGGGTGCAGCACAAGCAGGTCTTCTTCCAGCTTGCGGATCGAAGCCGACAACTGCCCGCTGCCTGGCAGGGTGGCCTTCCAGTTTTTCAGGTCTTCCAGCTGCTGCACGAGCAGTGGCATAACGTTGATTTTGGGCAGGGTTTCTTTGTTGGATTCGCCGAAGGTCACATCCACATCCACCGAGATGTCGAAGAACAGCAGGGTGATCGTGGCCTCGCCCTGGATATGCCAAGGGGTTGGGCCCTCCAGCAAGCCCCGGAGGCGGATTCCAAACATGCCAAGCCCGAACACTTTGACCTCGAAACCGGCAGAGAATTCGATGACGAAATAGAAGGGTGAGAACTGGAACAAAGCGTCAAAGCCGATGTAGCCCGACACGTTGATTGCGCTGAACCCGAAAAAGGCTTCGGCCCTGGCACCGAATTGAACGGTGTTGCTGGTCACAGCAAAGTAGGCCTCCACCCGCACCCTCGCCACGCTGGTGTCCACGATGCTGAGGGCAATGCGGGCTGGAGAAGGAAACGGCAATGCCGGGGCCTTGAAGCGGGGGTGGAACCCGCCGACCGATAGCACAAAATTGGGCTGGTCGCCGAAGTCCATCAAAAGGCCCATGTCGCCGTCGAGCGTGATGAAGAGGATCCGGGACTCGTAGAGGGAGGCGAAAAACCAAATTCGTTTTTTGTCAAATTCAATGGCCCCGATAAAGGTGACCTGAATGAGTATGAGGGCCTGATCTTCGGTTGGTAAATTGAGGCGAATGCGGCCCAGAATGGCGATGTTTCCGGGAATTTCGATGATGATGCCCAGCGAAACTGAGATCAGCGTGGGGGTTCCCCAACCGATTTTGGCCATTGGCCCGATGAGGAATTTGCCCTCCTGAATCGGGAAAAAGCTTTTCAGGTCGCTGATGATCTTGGGTGCGTTAGCTACCACATCTTTGGGAAACAGCACGCTGTTGATTGCGCCAGTACGAACGTCTGCTGCCATGGCTTCGAGCATCATGGTTCTGTTCAACCCGATCAAGCCACCCACGCCGGCCAGCGTGAAGCCAAACCCAAGCTGGAAGCCAGGGAAAAACTCTGCCGTAATGATGATCAGCAGGGAAAAACCCGGACTGCCGTCGGGCATTTTGGTGTTGATGATGCCGATGGCCTTGAGAGCAATAAAGCCGGAAAATACCAGCTCCAGCGCCCCGGCGTATTCGCCCTTGTCAAAATCGAAAAAGAGGTACCCGCCACCTTTGATCACCCCGGCATCCACTACCAGGCCCACGCCATTCGGCGGCTTAAACCCGATGGTGAGGTCGAGTGGCCCGATGTTGCCATCGCCGTTGGGCGGAAACGAGAATTTGGCGGTCATGCCGATGTTTTCCACCGTGGCTTGCAGCACACCAAGGTTGCCCTTGATGGTGGTGGCAAGGTCGAGGGGGAAGGCGCCATCCTTGGGTTTGAGCGCGATGAGCGCTTGCTGGATTTCCAGGATGCCGAGTTGTAGATGAGCAGGCAGGGCAATCTCCAGCCCGCTCGACCCGCCAAAATAAAGGCCCTGCTCCGTTGAGAAGCCCAGAACGAGGTCAAACCCGAGCTGAATGCCTTCGCCTGGGAGCAATTGTGCGATGAAGCCGTCGGCATCCTCGCCCGCCTTGATGATGATTTTTCCTTGCCTGATGTCAAATTCGAAGAAAACCTCCAGCTTTCCCTGGTTGTGAAACCGGGTACCTACACCCACTCCTGCACCGCCCAGCTCCAGCCGCGAGGCGTTGGGGCTGCCTACCAGAATAAAGGGTTCGCCTTCTCTGCTCAGGGTGAGCTTGCCTAATATATCGCCCGACAACTGGGTGGGGGAACTGCTGTCGAGTCCTGCAAAAAACTGGATGTTTTTGTTTGGCCGCACAATGATGCCCACGCCACCGGCAAAATCCACCTGGCCGGTGATGCTGAGGTCGAGCAGGTCGGAGATGGGGATTTCAAGGTCCACGCTGCCTCTGGCAAATGGCATGAGGGCAAAACCGGGCTTGTCGGAACCTGTTTCGGGCAAAAGAAAAAAGCCCAGGCCAATGGCTTCTTCGGTGGGGCCAAACTGGTCGCGGAACAGATAAATGACAAGCGCGCCGGTGAGGTCATCTTCGGGGCTGAGGGAGCCTTGGGTGAGGTTGTTAAGTGCGTTGTTGTTGAGCAATTCCATGCTGCCGGGAAAGCCCCAGGCTTCCAGGGTTTCCTCGATATTCCCCAGCAATTCCAGGCCTTTAAAATCGCTTTGGCCCCAGCGGTACATGTTCCGGTAGTATTCGAGCGGGTTTTGGAAAAACTGACCCAGTTCGCTCAGGGCAATTCTCCGGCGAAGGAAGGCAGGCCGCGTTCCCTGAGCTTCCACGGTTTCGAGGCGAATGATGCCGAGGGTGCGCAGCACGTGGCCGATTTTTGGCTGGTGGCTGAGCAGGTAATTGACAAGCAGATATTCGACCAACTGCCCGGGCAGCTCATTTTTCATGTCGTTGGCCAGGCCGGGGGCATTTTTTAGGCCGTTAATCGCCTGAAAAGCGGCACGAATACCCTGAAAAAGCTGCTGCAGCGCGCCATCTGCCAGCTCGGATTGCCCGCTGGCGAGGCCTCCCACCTGCTGCACAGGGGCCTGAATGGCGTTGAGGCTGGCCGGAACGCTGCTCAGGTCCCAGCCGAGGTCTTCGAGAAAATCCCTCAGAGCATCGGGCGAGGAAAAGGCCGCCTCCAGCGGCTGGACGGCTTTGGCGAGTTGTTCGGCCAGTGCGGCCAGGGTGTCTTGCGCTGCCATGAGGAGAGGGCGGTGAGGGAATGAAAGAAAGGGAAAAAGGTCAGGCGGTTTCGAAGAAGCGACTGTCGCTCGTATCGAGAGTCGTAAGAATGGCGGCGTGTGCCGAACCGTCGTTGGGGTAGAAGTTGAACATCAGGTTGCCGCTAGCTCTGTCGGTAATGGGAATGGCCAGGGTATAGACATAGCGAATGCCGGTAGCCACGAGGGTGGTTCGCCTGCGGTTGAGGCTGAAAGTCCAGGTGTAACCATCGAGAAAAGCCTGCTTGGAGGCATAGCCCTGCCGCACAAAAGCCGGGAAGGGGTGGTCAGGGCTGAAAGAACTTTCAACGTCATCATCACGGAACCGCAGGTTTCCCAGGTGGGTGTCAAGGGCCGTCAATTGATCGGCCTGGTTGCCGGGAGCAGTACCGGTAATGGGGATCCGAAGCACAAGCCTGTCGGGCCGAACGCGAAACTCGCGCTCCACTTCGATGGTGCTTCTGCGGCCAAGGGTAATGCCAAGCCGGGCACGCACGTCAAATTTTTGGGTGCTTCGGATTGTTCTCGGGATCCAGGCTTCCAGGTCGGGCTGGGGCACATTGGTGCCGTCGTAATACTGTGGGGTAGTGGCCATCAGTGCTGTGATAAGTTCGGCACGGGTGGCAAAACGGGTGGGGTTCATCGCCCGGAACTGGTACTGCATGCTTTCGAAAACCCCGTAATGGCGATGATGGTAGAGGTAGTGGAAATGTTTGGGTGCCGTTACGTTGATAGCCGCTCCCATGGCAAAGATCATATTGCCGAGAAATGGCAGGGCCTTTCCAATGTTGCAGCCTTTGATGTGAACGTAGCGATTGGGGGGATCGCCCGGAGTGTGGCCCATGGTGGCATCGGCCAGGATGATTTCTTTGGCAGGATCTGTATAGCTGTCTTCAAGGAGCTCATAGGTGGTAGCGCCCTTCTGACCGCGGTGGAGCGGCACAAAAAAATCTCCCCCGTCGTTGGCATGGCCCGCAATCAGCACGTCGCCAATTGGCCTGGTGATGGAAGGGGAATTGTTGAGGTGATCCACAAAATCGTGGAGGCACTGGATAGACCTTCGCCTTGGGATACGCGTGGTGTTGGGCCGCCGGTCAAACATCTGGTGGGCGAGGCGGTCATACAAGGTATTGGTTACCCTGTCTTTACCGGGTTTTCCCGGGGCAAAGGCGTAATCTTCCATGTTAACTTTCAGCTAGCGAGTAGAACAATGAACATTCCCGGTCTGGAAGCCAAATGCTTGAAAGAACTGTTTTATTCACACTTGCCGTACTTTCCCATGTTCGGCCAATTGAATGTAGAGAAAATTTTGGTTCTGCGATGCACGCAGCTCGTTGATTTTTAGCGCTTTCGCCAGAAATCAAATCCATACCCCCGAATGCCTGCCTTTCCTTGTCTCTATGACGGCCAACAAGGGAAGATTACCGCCCTGGCTCAACCTTTCGTTCGCATGGCGCAAAGTTTCCATTCGCTGCCTTCTTCCTCTTTCTGCCTTTTTCCTAATTTGACCCTTTATTTCCACCCCCCGATCGATTTCATGGGTCAGCACATTTTTTTTCCCAAATTATGCCCCCAGTGTGGTGACCAATTGCTGTTTGGCAAGGGGAAAAAGGAGCTGTCCTGCAAAAAATGCGGCTATGCCCGCGCCCTGCAGAAAGACAGCGACCAGGTGGTGGAAAAGGCCCTGGCGGCAGGGGCACCTTTCGACAAATTCACCCGCGGAATGGGGCAGGGAATGCAGGCGCTTGCCTGCGGAAAATGTAAAGCCCAGCTCGCCATCCCCTACGGGGATCAGCTTGCGCTCTGTCCTTCCTGTGCCCATGATGAGCTGGCTTCCGTGGAAATGTCTGCCGTTTCGCTGGAGCCCAAAGACCTGCTTCCCTTTTTGATTCCCCGGTCGCGGGCCACGGGTATTTTGCGGAAACACCTGCGCAAAAGCCGGCCGTGGATGCTGCCCAAGGCCTTGTTTTCGGTGCTGCGCGAAGACCGGCTGCTGGCCATGTACATCCCGGCCCACGTGCTGGACGCCTATGCCCGGGTGAGCTGGAAGGCCAAAGCTGCCTACAGGATCCCGGTGGCGGGCAAAGCTCAGATCGAGGAGCGGGAGGTCTGGGAACCTGTGGTGGGATACTGGGAAAATTTTTTTGAAGATCAGTTTTTTCTCACCTCCAGCCTCGTCGATTCTAAGGCCTTTGCCCTCATCAACGACTATGCCCTGCGGGACCTGGTGGGATATGATCCCCGGTATTTGGGATCTTTTCCGGCGGAAATCTGCACCAAAGACCCGCTGGCATCGCTCAAGGAAATGGAAAAATCAATTGATGAGCAGATCAAGGCGGCGGCCACGAGCCGGATCAAGGGGGAGAAAATCGACGAGCTGAAGATCCTGGCAGAAAAGGACGCAATTAGTTTCCGGCAGATTCTGCTGCCCGTCTGGAAAGCGAGTTTTACTTACCACGGCCGCAGCTTTGTGTACCTGATCAATGGCCGCACCGGCAAGGTCACGGGCGACAAGCCCCTCTCCGTGAAGCGGATCATCGCGCTGGGCCTCGGCATTTTGCTGGCGATGGTGCTGCTGGTGCTGGCGTCGCTGGGGTGGAGGTGAGCTCCGCCTTTTACATCCCCAACCCAAACCCGACCTGTACCTGGGCTGACGGCAGGAAGGTCCAGCCGGGCTTGAGGGGCCAGCGCGGCGGCAGACTGCTGTCAGGGTGGAGGTACTGGCAGCCCAGACCAAGGGAGGCATCGAGGTAGCCGAAGGTCCAGAGGCGCTGCTGAAAGCCCAGCGTGGGCGACAAGGCAAGGTTGTCGCTGAGAAACTGGTTGGACAGCCCTGGGTGCTGGCTGGAAGGCAGCAGCAGGGTGCTGATTTCGAGGGTCCAGTAAACGGCGGAAAAGCCCGAGGCTGTGTGCACGGGTTCATGGCCTTCGAGCAGGCGGCGATAGAAGCGGGGGGCCAGCGAGATGTGCATTCCGCCTGATTCGGACTGGATCATGGGCAGGAGGCCGTCTTTTGGCAGGGCAACATAGCGGCTGCTCCATTCGCCAAGCACTGTCCAGTTGCGCGAAATTTTTCCCTCTATCCCCAGGCGGGCCGTTCCTCCCCAGCCCCAGCCATTTTTCCAGCGAAACAGCGAACCACAATCCACCCTGAGCAGGACCCGCTCCTGGTGGATGGCTTTGGCCACGCGGATGAGGCTGTCGCGGACTGCTTCCAGCGAGGATTGTGCCCGGACTGGCAGCTGGCAGACCAGGAAGCTGAACACAAGCAAAAGTCGAAGCAACATGGGCAAAAATGGTTGGCTTTGATAGCTTGGCAGGAAAGGGGCTGAGAATTAGCGCCAGGGAAAGCAGCGGCGAAACTTTCCTACAACATACAAAACCCCGGGCAATGTTTCCATGGTCCGGGGTTGAGAGTTGACTGAATGACAGATTACCTCGACAGTTTTTTGCTCATGTTTCCTGCCCACTTAGCGAGAAGGGCCGTTTCGGCATCGGTGAGTTTCATGTCGGGGTTGCGCTCCACCATGCGGGCAGGTGGCATGGAACCCTCTTCAAGAACTTTTTCGATGGCGGCAAATTTGTCTGCCTGGAGGTCGGTGCTCAACGAATCGAGCTGGTCCCAGCGAAGGGCAGCCTTGGCTTTGTCGGAGCGGCCTTCGGCACTGTGGCAGCCATAGCACTTGGCTTCGATGACAGCGTTGGCTTTTTTGGGGATTTTGACCTTGGGTGCCGGGGCCAGGGCAGAGGCGCTAAGCAGAATGGCCATTCCTGCGAGCGCGCAAGTTGCAAGGAGAGATTGTCTCATAGCAGAGAGAAATAGGTGTGAAGTGATTGGATGCCTGAAGCAGAGAATTGGCCTAATTGACGTTGAAACAATAATAGGAGTTTTTTCCTGAAAAGCAACAGGAAGCTGCTGTTGCAGCATCCTGCCAATGCCCTCTCTTCCTTCTGGATTCCTCTCCTGGACCTAGGGCATCCTCTTCAACCTGTTTATTTTCTTCTCTTCTCCGAAATCACCAGATCCACCCTGCGATTGGCGTTTCTGTCTTCGGAGATGGGATCGGTTTCGCCGCGCCCAACCAGGTAAATCCTTCCGGCCAGGTCAGCCTTGTCCTCGTTAGGCGGATCAATGACAGGGCCGAGCACAGCCAGCACCTCTTCGGCGCGGTTGGAAGTAATGAGGGCATTTTGGCGGGCGAGCCCGAAGCGATCGGAGTGAACCTCTATCCCGATCTCATAATCCGGGAATCGCTGCAGAATCTGCGCCACGGCGGTGAGGTGCTGGCGTTCCCGCTCGGCAATGGTGGGGGCTCCTGTGGGAAACACGTTCATCCTGACAACCAGTTGATCGAAGCGGAGGAAGGACTTGGCCTGCGGCACAGAGTCGCCAATGGCGCGGCGAATGTCATCAAATTCAGAGGTTCGCCTGCGGGCCTGCCGCTCTTCCGGCGGCAACTGGCTATAGTTGTCGAGCAGAGAGTCGAGGGCGCTCTGGTTGAGCCCAAGTTCTTTTTTCAGCAAATCGCGCTGCCGCTGGAGGGAATCCCGTGCCAGGGTGAGCTCCTGGTTTTGGTCTTCCAGCCTTTCGCTTTGCCGGCTTTCCCGAATGAGGGAAAAGGTGATGATGCTGGCAATGGCCACAACGAGGATGAGCAGGGTGAGAATAAAGTATTTGTTGCGACGCTCAGCTCTTTCTGCTTCCAGGGCCCGCTGTTTTTCAATTTCAGCTTTTTCTGCATGGGCCTTGTCGAGTTCGCGCTGGCGTGCTTCGCGCTCTGCCTCCAGTTCCAGGCGTCGTCGTCGTTCTACTTCCTCTGCCTGGGCGCGCTTTTGCCGCAATTCCTCGGTGAGCATCCGCTCCTGGCGAGCCTGAAGGATAGGATCCAGCAGGGTGTCGTGGCTGATTTCGTAGCTAAACCCGCCAAGGGCATTCGGTTCCCGCCGGATGATCCGGGCATTTTCCAGCTGGTTCAGCAGTTCATCCGATACCTTCGTTTTTATTGCTGCGCGATCCATCGACACGCGCCTGCCGTCTGCGATGAGCTCGTCTTCTACAAAGGCCCTCGCCAACTGGATGGCCTCAGGCGAGCTCAGGGTGTTGATTTGCTCGTCGTAGTAATGTCTGAGAATGTCGTCGAAATTGGCATCAATGCTGGCCAGTTCATATTTTCCGTTGGTTGGTTCATGATGGAATACCATCCGCCCATCCTGCCGGGCCTCATCGGATTTTGCGAACTGGATGAATTTTTCCTCGATGTTCCGGCAAAGGATCTGTAATTGAAAGCCTTCGACCCGGCGGGTATTTTGGCTCGTGAGAAAATCGAGGATCTGGTTCAGGGCCGTGGGCGCGTAGGTAAAGGGCGGGGAGTCAAACTGGCCCTCCATGATGGCGGGCTGGGTAATGGCTTCAGCGGCCTGGTCGCGATTGAGGGCTTCCAGGATTCGGCTATTGAGTAAAATGTCGGGAATGTATCCCGAAAGGCCATCCAGGAGATTGAATTTGTCGGAGCGAATGGCAATCAACATACGCACAGGCAATGGACTTTCCAGCCACTCGCGCATACCGGGCTTTGCCAGTTCAGCAGATAAATCAGGATTCACGACCTCCTCCCGGCGCAGTACTTTGCGGAATTCGGCAGGCATCACCTCATTGTACACATCGGCGAGGTCGTGCCCAAAAGCCTGGACTTCAGATTCGGGATAGGTGAACAGCTCTTCAAACTGGTCAAAGATGAGGAGATACTCCTGTTTTGCCTGAGGGCCTCCGTCGGAAAGCTGCCGTGCCTTGAGGGCTTGCCACAAAGACACATATTTCACGGGTAGTTTGTCGAGAAAGGTGTTGCCAGGCCGCTCGATGTTTCGCTCAACGATGTAGCTCAGGTTGCGCGGGTCGCGGGGGTTATAGCTGCTAAAACGGAAGGGAATTGGCGTGATGTTCAGCGATTGGCGGCCTTTTCCGCGAAGCTGTGGAATCACCCCGGCCTGGATGAGGGAGGTTTTCCCCAGGCCTGATTTGCCGTGAAGTACCACGAGGCTCTCTGTTCGCAAATACCGAACCAGCTGCTGGATGTCTTGCTGCCTCCCAAAAAACAGGTGAGTATCGGCCTGGGAAAATGGTTTGACGCCCGGATATCGGTAGTGTAGGTCCATGAACAAGGCAGTTGAGAGATGGACAAATAAAATGGAGAGGCTGTCAGGCTTCCTGGAAACTTTCGGCGATGGTCATCAGGCCGTTGATAATCTGGTTAAGCTCCAGGTTGGCATCCTCCCGACCAATGACGCCTTTGGTTTGGTTGCTGACCAGGCTGTTGTAGCGCCGCGACATGAGCACCACCTGGGTAAACAGGTCGTTGTCGCCTTTATCCATCGCGTTTTTGTCGAGCATGTCAATGGCTTCATCCACTTTGCTCTGTTTGATGTAGGCGACCACTTTGTCGTAGAGGCTTTGTGGAGCAGCCCCGGCGGTTCCGGCCCCCGCAGCCCGTAGAATGTTCTCCTTCTGGCAGCGCTTGTGAAGCTCTGAAATGAACTCCGACACCTGCTCGTCCACGAAGTCGACCTTGAATTTTTGCTCAAAGAAAAGCCGGGTATCAGCGGTGAGGCGGTCGGGATACCAGGGGTTGGCGTAGGAAATTTCCTTCCGGTGAGATTCAAAGAGGCGTAGCAGGATTTTGAGGTACCAGCTTTCGAAGTCGAAGCCCAGCAGCACAAAATTGTAGGCCGACATGATTTTCTCTTTGATCGGCAGGGGCAGGCGCTTGGTGCTGAGAATGGCGAATAGAAAATCGAAAAGGCTGTCGTGGGTCATGACCATCGAGTCTTCGTCGTCCATAGAACCGAAGAGGTTGAGAATCATGGGATTGGCCTGCACGGGCACGCCATTAAACTCAGGATTTTCCTTGTAGTGGTAGTAGGTAAATTGATGGGCAATGCCCTGCTGCTCGAAAGCGCTCCTTAGCAGGTGGTCGGGCGACAGAGAAACGTAAAAATGGAAGGGGATCTCTGCGAGTTGCCCATACATGGGGTGGAGCGATGGCGTGCTGAAGGCTTCTCTCACGTTGTCAGTGAGTGCTTTTCGCCAGCCTCGTTTTTGGGTTAGGGCATCGCTGAGATAAAACAATTTTTCCTGTTCCTGTGGAACAGGGATTTGGACTTCCTTGCTGAGAAGGGTGGCAAGTTTTTCGTGAAGGGATTCATTGTCAGGGCCTTGAATAGCGCCGGGGCCCAGTACCAGGATGCATTCTTCCCGCTCAATGGAAGCGATGATTTCATTCCAGTCGTCGTCGGACATGGTGCGCGACCGCAGGTTATTGGGTGCAGACATAACAGAAAGAGGGGGTATGACAGAGACAAACGCAGGGGATGGCGTTGTGGAAGCAGCAGGTAATTTTTACCAAAGGAAAGGTAAGCATTATTCCGGAATGTGAAAGAAGTTGCCTGCTTCTGTCGGGGTACCCTCAAAAAAAGCCACCCCGCAGAACGAGGTAGCCGCTAAACATTCCATTTTTAAACCTGAATCGAATATAACCGGGGAGCATTTCGCAATGCGTAGCAACCATCGTAGGTATTAAACTTCCCGGCTTTATGTCTGTATCCTGTTGTCGGCGATAGACCCATGGGAGAGGTGCTCATGCCTGGAATGGACTATGCTTCTGTTTGTGCCGCTTCAACATTGATAGCATATGTTGCTACCTCTGACAATTTCTCATCAGCCGCTTTTTCTTCTTCGAGCGTTGCTTCAAGAAGTGACACAACTTCCGTGAGACTTAATGTTTCGGCAAACTGCCGCAGGGTTCCGTAGGTTGCAATTTCGTAGTGCTCAACTTTTTGGGCAGCGGAGATGATTCCAGCGTCGCACATTGCCCCTTCTTCACATGAATCCATGATATCTTCTGCCTCCTTGAGCAGACCTTCCATGGCTTCACACTTTTTGGCGGAAGCTTTCTTACCGATGAGTTCAAAAACTTGTTCCACCCTCGAAACCTGATTCTCTGTTTCGGTGAGATGATGTGTCAGTGCCTCAACCAAATCCTGGGAGGTTGCGTTTTTGATCATCTTTGGAATGCCTTTTACCAACGCTTTCTCGGCCCAATAGATGTCTTTCAACTCATCTTCAAACAGTTTCATGAGCTGAGACGATTGCATCGCCACATTTGCTGTTTTTTCTTTTGACCGCTTTCCGTTTGTTGAAGCTGTCATTGAGCTTGACTTTTTGTGTTCCATGTTTTTTGTGTTTAAAGTTGGAGTAACGTGTAAAATTTCTTTCTCTCAAACAGTGTATGATAAAGGTATTGTAAATGATCAGGTGGAGTGTTACACAGTATTGGGAATATTTACATGATTCACACATTTTTACCCTCGTGCGCATTCGGATCATAGCATTGATCCTCTTTGGCTTTTTCCCCAGGCTGGGTGCCAAACATGGGTGAGACTTTGTGAATGTTATCCGCTCAAACTGCTTTGGGCCAGCAGCAGTGCTTCTGCACTTGGCATATTCAGAACTCTTTCTGGGGAATCTTCCTGGTACACATCATCCCAAATTCCTGCATAGTGCCAGTCGTGTACATAATCCCAATCAGGTCTGTTCACCATTGGATACCAGCAAATGCCCCAAAAAGGCAGCTTCGCTTGTAACAGTTTCTGTGATTCGGTTTCAATCATGCTGATCCACAATGGCCTGTCTTCTTTTGGGTGGCTTGTTTCTGTGAGTACAAAAGGGCGGTTGTATTTTTTGAAAGCGGCAATAAGTAACTGATGCAAAGGGATAAATGCAGGATTTGCTTCTCCGATTTTCCAATCCAGAAATTCATGCGGTGCTGCTATCCATTGATTGTTAAAATAAAAATTATACCCCAATATGTCGAGATATCCCTCGCCACCCCCCAATTCCGGACACATTCTGCCACACAAGATTTCTGTTACCTGAAACTGTGATTCATGAAATGCAGTGGCATGTTCGATTTCTGCAGCTGCAGTAAAGTTTCTTGGCACCACATTGATCAAAGGTTCAGTGGTTAATATCCGGACTGACGGGTCGGCTGCTTTGAGGGCGTTGATTCCCTGAATGTAGGCCTTCATCAGTTGATATTTCACCTCCCAGCCCTGCCTGGTACAGTATGGCGAGGTTCCGCCTGCTTCTCCTCCCAACCAGGATAAAAAGCTTACTTCATTGATTGGCGTAATAACGAGTGTTGAGGTAGTATCAACGCTTCTGTAGAATTGAACAAAGGCCGTGCACAGCGCAACAAACCGATCGGTAAATTGCGGGTGCAATGGAGTGAGATCATCGGGATAACCAAAGTGGCACAAATCCCATACCTGCTGGATGTTATGAGACTTGCCACTTTGAATCATGGTATTCACAACAGACCAATCATACTGGTAGGGTTTTGTTTCTACTTTGCTCCATCTGATTCCTTCCCTAACGGTTGAAATCTTAAAGAGAGAAAGATTTTGATAGTCGGTATCGATTAATGGAAGGTGGCCGGAGGTATTAATCAAATCAACCCTCCTACCAAAAGCATTCAGATGGTCGGCACATTCGTAACCGGCCATCCAAAATGAACGAAAGGGATTGTCATTATTCATTTTCCATTCAGGTTTTCTTTCAAATGTGCCGAGCCATTGGAAGAGACAACAGGCTCAATTTTCACAAGCATCGGTTGCTGCGCCAGTATGATCTTTTTGAACAAAGCCAAAGACTGGGCTACCACCTGGTCCATGTTATAATATTTGTAAGTGCCTAACCGCCCTGTGAACATGGTATTCGGCTCTGCTGCTGCCAGTTTTTTATACCGATTGTATATTTCCATGTTTTCTCTTCGTGGTATTGGGTAGTATGGGTCGCCTTCCGCAGTTGGGTATTCAAATACAATGGAAGTTTTTTCGTGCTTTTGGCCTGTTAAGTGTTTAAACTCTGTGATACGCGTGTAGGCCTGCGTCATCGGATAATTGATTGTACCCGTTGACTGATAATTTTCCTTATCTATGGTTTGAAACTTAAAGTGAATGGAACGGTAAGGAAGCTTTCCAAAGCAATAATCGAAATAGGCGTCGATAGGTCCGGAATAAATCAGGGTCTTGAATTTGATTTCACCAACCACATCTTTATAATCCGTGTTGAGCATTATGCTGATATTGGCATGATCCAATAAGCGGTGAAACATACTGGTGTAGCCATTCAAAGGCATTGCCTGGTAGGTGTCTGTAAAGTACCGGTCGTCTTTATTGGTTCGGGTAGGTACCCGTGCAGTTACTGAAGCATCCAGCTCAGATGGATCCAACGCCCATTGTTTCAGTGTATACTGCTTAAAAAATTTCTCGTACAGTTCTCTCCCCACTGCGTTGACCACGACATCTTCCGATGTTAAAATCTGGTCTTTCTTTTCTGCTTTAGAATTAAAAAACTCTTGTACCTGAGGTTGCGAAAGGGTCAATCCATACAAGCTGTTGATGGTGTTCTGATTAATAGGAATCGGGACAAGCTGCCCATCCACACTTGCCAGGACACGGTGCTCGTAGGGACGCCACTCGGTGAATTTGCCAAGGTAATCAAAAACATCTTTGCTGTTGGTATGGAAAATGTGAGGACCATACTTATGAACGAGGATCCCGTCACTGTTAAAATAATCAAAAGTGTTTCCACCGATATGATTTCTCTTGTCAATCAACAAAACCTTCTTGTTGGCTTTTGATGCCAATCGCTCTGCCAGTACCGAACCCGCCAGTCCTGCTCCTACAATCAGATAATCATACATAGTTTTTAATTAAGTTGGTTGTGGAATCTTGATTCGTCTCAATCTCATTTTGGATCAGGTCATCCATTTTCGCCCAGGTTGCATCCCAGGAAATAGCACCCAGGTATTCGTCAACCTTTGCCAGCCATTCACTCTTGTCGGCGATGCCCAGTTCTGATGTTGCTATCTGCACCAGGTCCTCGGCATTGTTGATAATATGTACCAATCCCAAATCATGATAAGGGTTGATTACATCTGTGATGGCTGTAGAAATGACTGGTTTTCCACCTGCCAGGTATTCCGGTGTTTTGGTAGGGCTGATAAACCGGGTAGATTCATTGATAGCAAATGGAATCATGGCAATGTCCCAGCCACTCAGGTAGGAAGGCAGCTCCCCGTAAGTTTTTGCCCCGAGGTAATGAATGTTGCTGTTCTGGGGCAAGGTGGAAACATCAATTTTTGTAACCGGGCCTACCAGCACAAAATGCCACTCAGGTTTCGCATCCGCTGCCTGCCTGATGAGTTCAATATCGAAGCGCTCATCTATGACCCCAAAGAACCCTAACCGGGGGCGCGGGATCGCCGACTGGTCTTCAACTTCCTCCTTGTGGTCTCTGGCTGAGCGAAAATGCGCTTTGTCTATGCTGCTGGGAAAAGAATGAATATTGTGATGATGCTCCTTCTTGGCATTGTACAGGTTGTTCCCGCCGGTAAAAACAAGATCTGCTTTTTCAAACAGTTGCTGTTCAAAGACCTTCATTTCCGGTGGTGCGAACTTGAATGCACTCAGCTCGTCCATGCAATCATACACCGTGACAAATGGGTTGAAAGTGGTGGTGTAGGCAAGTGCCATGGGGGTGTAATACCAGAAAATATACTTTTCTATGGAGTTTTCCGCAAAAAGTCTGTTTAACACAGTCGCTCCTGAAAAACTAATCGCTCATCCGGTTTCTTTCTATGACAAGGAAAGTTGAGCTTGGCCAGCGGGGTGATGGGCCTGAGAATCGGCTGCAGGGTTGGTGATATGCTCTAGGATGCGCCTGAGCCAGGCACAAAC